>CAXXHG010000047.1:0-164524 GCA_963666315.2 Binatia bacterium | reverse complement strand
TACCGTATGCACGCAGACTCCTTCGTCCGCCGTCAATAGACACTCCAGATACTCCAGACATTCGGCCGTCTTCGGCGCATACGACGCATCCACTCGAAGGGCAGGCTGAGCTTAACCTCGTAGCGCTGCGCCAAGCTGTGCTGCAGCGTAACCCGAGTTTGACCGCAATGCAGCGTACGTGGCAAGCGGCGCTGGAGCGCCCGCTGCAAGTCAGCGCGCTGGATGACGCCACGTTTTCGTATGGTCTCGCCCCGGCAACGATTGGGGCAAGCGACCTAGACTTTGGACAACGGTTTGAGCTCTCACAACGTTTCCCGTGGCCGGGAACACTGCGTCTCAGAGGAGAGGCTGCACGCAGCCAGGCCCAAGCCGCTGGCGAGGACGTGAATGCGACCCGCCTACAGCTCATCGAAGCGACCGAGCACGCCTTTTACGAGTACTATTTTTTTCAGCGCGCGCTCGACATCAACCGGGTCAATCAAGACTTGCTCCTGGAGTTTCAGCGCACGACAGAAACACGTTATGGTGCCGGGCTGGTCTCCAAACAGGACGCGCTGCAGGCCGAAGTCGAGCATCAGCATATAGTCCATCGCGGGATTGTTTTAGACCACGCCCAAGTTGTGACCGCTGCTCGGCTCAATACGTTGTTACACCTGCCGCCGGAAACCGCTCTCCCACCGCCCCCACAAACGCTTCCCAGCGTGCGCGCCCTGCCTCGTATCGAGGCGCTGCAAGCTGCGGCCATTCAAGACCAGCCGGCCTTGCGCGCCCTTGCGCTCCAGGTCGCGGCGCGTCGTGCTGACGTGCATCTCGCCCGGCTTGCTTATTTCCCGCAGGCGACCATCTCGGCTGGGTATAACAGCCTCTGGCAGGCCGACGAACTCCGGCCCGTTGTCGGTGTGAGTCTCAACTTCCCGCTCCAGTCGGAACGCAGAGACGCTGCGCTACGTGAAGCGCAGGCGAAACAGCAGCAGGCCCAAGCCCGCCTCGAAGAACACCGTGCTCAGGTGGCGTTCGCAGTCAGTCTTGCCACGCAGAACGTGTTGGAGAACGCGCACGTCGTACAGCTGTACGTCGCTACGCTAGTCCCAGCCGCAGAAGAAAATCTTGCCGCTGCGCGTTCGGATTATGAGACGGGCATCACGGATTTCCTGACCCTGCTCACCGCAGAGAAATCTCTGACGCTCGCAACCCTCAACTACCACCAGGCGCTGGCTAATTATCATAAAGGACGCGCCGCGCTTGAAAGAGCCGTGGGACTTCGGCTGGAACATCTGGAGGTACTGCCATGAAAAAGAAACACAGACGTGCTGTGAGCCTCGGTAGCGTCATCCTGCTTGTGTTCGGCGGGGCGTGGCTCTGGCGTACAAATTTGTTTGGACTGTTTGGATCGTGGTCCGCGGTTCAGACTGAAATCGCCGCGGAGAACGCCACCGCCACGGTCGGTCCGTTTCAGATAGCGGCAACCTTCCAACCCGACCCGCCACGGGTGGGAAAGAATACCCTCTCTCTTTTCATCCTGGACACAAACGGCGCACTAGTCGAAGGTTTAACAATTGACGCCACCGCCAACATGCCGGCCATGGGCGCCATGCCCGAGATGCGCGGCCAGGGTCAAGTGATGGTTGTGGGCAAGGGCCACTACCGCGTAGAGTTTGACCTGCCTATGGCTGGGTCGTGGCCGCTTAGCCTCGGTGTTCGTGCTCCAGACGGACGCCAGGCCGCAATGCAGTTCAACTTTGTGACCGGCCTGCCTGTCCGACGTACCGATGCCGCTACGATCATGAGGCTTGCAACAGGGGACCAAGACCCAGCCGGGACCGTCATCCTTGACGCTGCCCGACGGCAGCTCATTGGTGTCAAAACCGGCTCGGTGGTCCGCAAGGAGGTGGTCGTAGCAATCCGCGCCGTTGGACGCGTGGCCTACGATGAAACCCGCCTGACCGACATCAGTCTCAAATATCGGGGCTGGCTGGGCAAGGTCTTTGCCAATTACACCGGCATCAGCGTCACAAAGGGTAAGCCGCTCTTCACCATTTACAGCCCTGCATTACTCTCCGCGCAAGAAGAGTTTCTGGAGAGTTTGCGGCGAGCAGGTGCAAGCAACGGCCGCAAGCGTACGTTGCTGGAAACTACGCGCCGCCGTCTGCGTCTCTGGGATCTGACGGCAGAGCAAATCTCCCATCTCGCACAAACGCGAAAACCGGCTGAATACGTCCCGATTCTGTCCCCGGTGACGGGAACGGTGATTGAGAAGCAGGTCGTGGCCGGCAGCGCAGTCGAGCCCGGCATGCGCCTCTACCGAATCGCCGACCTCAGCCACGTTTGGGTCGAAGCAGACCTGTACGAGACTGACGTACCGCTGGTGCAGGTTGGACAACCTGTGGCGCTGACGCTTTCCTACCTGCCCGGCAAAACATTTAGGGGACAGGTTGCTTACATCTATCCCTACCTGGATGCCACCACGCGCACCGGCCGCGTGCGTATTAACGTGCCCAATCCCAACGGCGCGCTCAAGCCGAACATGTATGTCAATGTCGAGTGCCAGATTCCCTTTGGTGAGCAACTCATCGTACCCGAGGAAGCGGTCATTATGGCTGGCAAGACGAATCTGGTTTTTCTGGACCGTGGTGATGGTCGCTTGCAGCCGCAAAAAATAACGCTCGGGAGGAAGGTGCAAGCTGAGTTTGCTGGACCTGCTGGACCTGATGGATATGTGGTCCTCGATGGGCTGCAAGCAGGCGACCGCGTAGTCACCTCGGGCAATTTCCTCATTGCAGCTGAGAGCAAGCTCAAGGCGGGGGTGGATAAATGGTAAACGCCGCCTCAGCACAGCCGGGTTTCATTCAACGCGTTATCGCCACCTCAGCGCGCAATCCGTTTCTGACGATTTTCACGGTGGCCGCGCTGGCGCTGTGGGGCTATTACTGCGTGCGTCACATCCCGCTGGATGCCGTGCCTGACCTGTCGGACACTCAAGTCATACTCTTGACCGAGTGGCCGGGCAGAAGCCCCGACCTGGTTGAGGATCAAATCACGTATCCGCTCTCGACCACGCTCCTAGCTGCCCCACGTGTCAAATTCGTGCGCGGCCAGTCCTTCATGGGCCTGTCGTTCGTCTACGTTATTTTCGAAGACGGCACGGATATCTATTGGGCCCGCTCGCGGGTGCTGGAATATCTGAACAGAGGGCAAGGCAAGCTACCGGCCGGCGTCACGCCCATGCTCGGCCCAGATGCAACCGGCGTGGGCTGGGTGTTTGAGTATGCCTTGGTGGACAAGAGTGGCAGACACGACTTGGCTGAGCTGCGGAGCCTACAAGACTGGACCGTCCGCTACTGGCTGGAGAGCGTTAAGGGCGTGGCCGAAGTAGCCGCCGTCGGCGGCTTTGTCAAACAATACCAGGTCAACCTTGACCCCAATAAGCTACTCGCCTTCGGCATTCCGGTGAGTGACGTGCTACGCGCCATCCGTCGCTCCAATAACGATGTGGGTGGCCGCGTCCTCGAAATCGCCGGGCATGAACATTTCATCCGCGGTCGGGGCTATATTCAGACCACTCAGGACCTGGAAATCATTCCGCTCAGGGTGAACGCCAAGGGCGTGCCCATCCTGGTGCGCGATGTGGCCACCGTCCAGCTTGGGCCGGCCCAGCGCCGGGGTCTAGCCGAACTCAACGGCGAAGGCGAGACGGTCGGCGGCATCGTGGTCATGCGCTACGGTGAGAATGCACTGACCGTTATCGACAACATCAAGAAACGGCTGGCCGAGGTCACAGATTCTCTACCCGAGGGCGTTGAGCTGGTTATCACGTATGACCGCTCTGAACTCATCCTGCGCGCCATCGATACGCTGCGGCGTACGCTCATCGAAGAGATGCTGGTGGTGAGTCTGATCATCGCTGTTTTTCTGTTGCATGCCCGCTCGGCCCTGGTGCCTGTCATTACCCTTACGTGTGCCGTGCTGCTGGCCTTTATCCCAATGCTGGGCCAGCGGCTTACCGCCAATATTATGTCCTTGGGTGGGATTGCGGTGGCCGTCGGGGCGATGGTGGATGCGGCTATTATCATTATTGAGAACGTCCACCACAAACTCGAAATGTGGGAAGACGGCGGACGTGCGGAGGAACGCACCGCCGTGGTCATTCGGGCCATGCAGGAGGTCGGGCCGAGCCTCTTTTTTTCACTGCTCGTTATCACGGTCTCTTTTCTGCCCATTTTTACGCTGGAAGGCGCAGAAGGCCGGCTGTTTAAGCCGCTGGCTTTTACCAAAACGTATGCGATAGGATTTGCCGCGCTGCTGGCGATAACGCTCACGCCGGCCCTGGCCGTGCTCTTCATCCGTGGGCGCATCCGGCGCGAAGACGCCAACCCACTCAACCGCTGGCTCATCGCCGGCTATACGCCCGTGGTGCGCTGGGTCGTGCGCCGGCGCTTTATTGTCATCGCTATTGCCGTGCTCATGTTGGGCGCGACTATTCCCGTCTTTTTCCGGCTGGGGAATGAGTTTATGCCGCCGCTCAACGAAGGGACTATCTTATATATGCCCACCGCACCGCCCGGCATGTCGATTACCGAAGCGTCAGCCGTGCTGCAGTCTATGGACCGCGAACTCAAGAAATTCCCTGAAGTGCAGTCCGTGTTCGGGAAAATCGGGCGGGCACGCACGGCGACTGACCCCGCGCCGCTGTCGATGGTAGAAACCGTGGTGGTGCTCAAGCCTGAATCAGAGTGGCGGCCCGGGCTCACCTGGGAAGGCCTCATCGCCGAGATGGATCAAGCCCTGCGCTACCCCGGCATGCCCAACATCTGGTGGATGCCGGTCCAGACGCGCACCGAGATGCTCGCCACCGGGATTCGCAGTGCGCTCGGGATTAAGGTCTTTGGGCCTGACCTCACGACCATTGAAGAAGTCGCGGTCGGCATTGAGCGCGCGCTTCAGGAAGATATTCGCACCCAGCCGTATACTCGGAGTGCCTTTGCTGAGCGGGTCACGGGCGGCTACTTCATTGACTTTCATGTGCAGCGTGCCGAGGCAGCCCGGCATGGTCTGGCCGTAGCGGATATTGAAGACGTGATGACGTCGGCTATCGGCGGGACTAACATTGCCGAAGTCTTTGAGGGCCGCGAGCGCTATCCCATTAACGTGCGCTATGCACGCGAGTTTCGCGAAGACCTCGAAGCGCTCAAGCGCGTGCTGATTCCAACCCCGATGGGTGCGCAGATTCCTATCAGCCAAGTAGCGAAGATAGAGCTGACGACTGGGCCACCCATGGTGCGCAGTGAAGACGGTCAACTGGTCGGCTTTGTGTTCGTGGACGTCACAGACCGAGGCATTGCCGATTACATGGCTGACGCGCGGCAAGTCGTTGCCGAGCGGGTCACTCTCCCCCCTGGATACCGGATCGAGTGGGCAGGCCAGTTTACTTATTTTGAGCGGGCGAAAGCACGGCTCCAGATCATCGTGCCCATCACGCTCGTTGTCGTGTTCTTGCTGCTCTACCTAAATACCCGCTCGGTCACTGAAACCAGTATCGTGTTGCTGGCCGTGCCGTTTTCTCTCATCGGGGCGGTGTGGCTCTTGTTTCTGCTGGATTATAACCTCAGTGTTGCCGTCTGGGTGGGCATGATTGCGCTGGCCGGGCTCGATGCCGAGACCGGGGTGGTGATGCTGCTATATCTCACGCTAGCCTACAGAAAGCGCGAGGAAGAGGGACGACTCCGCACAGCAGCAGAGCTGGAAGAGGCGATTGTTGAGGGGGCGGCTCAGCGTATTCGGCCTAAACTTATGACTGTGCTCACTACGTTTATCGGACTACTGCCTATTATGTGGAGTGCCGGCACGGGTGCGGATGTGATGCGCCGAATTGCCGCGCCGATGGTCGGCGGGCTCATCACGTCGTTTTTGCTGGAACTGACGGTCTATCCCGCGATTTTCGCCGTCTGGAAAAGCCGCACGTTGGAGGGGGAGGGGGAAACTGTTGCTGCAGATGAATAGAATGCCGAAAAAAGGTGTAGACTTTTGCCGAGAAATTTTTATACCGAGTAGGCTGCTGTTTGAAAGTCGAGATTTTGGGCCGGGATTTGGGGGAATTGGAAGGGTTATTCGTCCTGCTTTTCGTTGGCTTTTGTTGCCGCGCTCGATGTATGTATCTTGGTAGTCGGCTTCCGCTGTCCTGGCGACATTGTGTCCGTGACGGTAGCTGCCTTATGCGTTACATTTTCATCTGGAGGGCGCTCTTCTGTAGATACATGAGTTGTCACAGCGTCGCCGAACGCGTTGAAGTATGTCAGGATGTCAGCGAGTGCCGCGACTGCTACGAGTGTCCCACAAACGGCCTTCACGTCTCGCCGGGTGATCCTCATTGAACTTGTCTCCTCGACTTTTGTTGCTAATCCGTTGTAACGTTCTTCGAATACTTCGCGGCTGAGGGTATTTTTCTCTAGGTCTCCAACGTCTTCACGGAGGTGACTTATCTGCGACTCCAGGTTTCCTACCACCCGCGCAAGAATCGTCTCTGACGGGCTCTCCCTAGGAGGAAACCTGCCCTCCTCCGGAGGCGGCCCAGCATGGTCTGCCATTGTTAGCCTCTCAGGTGGTCGAGCCATTCCCAAATTTCGCCTTGAGCGAAACCCCACCACGCATCAATGCGAAGGACCACATGACGAATGTTGAACCCATCAGAAGCTGAGGGGAAAATCTCCTCGCTTACCTCTTTCGAGGACTTATCACTGTGGATGGGCCATGTGTTCTTAACAATATGTAAACTTCTCCCGAATTTATGCCGCACGCGGACAAGCGCATTAGTATCAATGCCGAGTGGAGAAAGGCTAACCCTCTCATCGAATTTGTCGTCTAAGAGAATTACGATGTAATCGAAAGTTTTTCCTTCTAAGTATGCCCGGAGTATGTCGTCTATTCTTGCGTCCGTGAAACTCACGCCGCTGAGGTCCGCCAAGCTGAGGTTGGCTCTAGCCAAGACCGCGCTGGTGAGGTCGGCTCTAAAGCGGTTTGCCTTAGTGAGGGTCGCCCCGGTGAGGTTCGTGGCCGTACGAGCGAGCGCGGAGGCGATGCGGTTAGTGATTGTGGACGAGCAGGCGGAGTAACTGGGGCTATGAGAGAACTACTCTAGGGCAGGCGTTGAGAGGTGGATTGGAGGGCTATTTGCCCTTCTTGTCGCCTGCTTTGAGGTCTCGGAGCAAGCGCTGAAAGCCTTCCTGATACGCGTCGTGATTTTTCCAATCTGAGAAGTCGGGGATGAAGTATTCTCGGATCTCACGTGCCGAATCCTTCCCGCAGTAGGCGTTTCTAGGACTTGTCGTCGGCTTGCCCACGCTGCTGCACCCTGAGGCGTGCGCCCGGATTCCCGGGATTCCACTCCGTTCCATCCAGGTTACATGGCTACTTGGCTTGTGGGTGTGATTGATTATAGAACTATACGAAGTATCATAGTTGAGGGATTTGAAGGAAGTTATGATGGAGCGGGTATCAACTCTGGAAGTACGGCGAAAACTTGGTGACTTGCTCAACCGTGTTGCTCTGCGGCAAGATCAATTCATTATAGAGCGCAAGGGAAAGCCCCTCGCCGCACTGGTTCCGATTGAGAAATTAGAGCAGATGCAGCAAGCGGCTCGTCGGCAGTTACTGCAAACGCTTGATCTGCAGCCGGGGCTGTTGTCTCAACGTGAGGCTGACCGCATTGCTGATGAGGCAAAGCACAAAGCACGCAAGCCTCGCCGTAAGTAAGCCGTGCTCCGCGCTGTCCTTGATGCCAACGTTTTCGTGAGTGCGGTCATACGGCCGAATGGACCGCCGGGGCGGCTCCTGCGTTTGTGTATTGAAGAGCAAGCGTTTGAACTCGTGGTGTCGGATTCAATTCTTGAGGAGCTGCGGCGGAGTTTAGCGTATCCGCCGTCCAGAAGTACATTTCCGCATCACACCACGAACTTGAGGCGTGGGTCGCCGCGATTGGATTGATCGCTATCCCAGTAGAGGGGGCGATCCGACATCGTGTCGTCAGAGCTGATCCAGATGATGATACGTATATCGCAGCAGCCTTAGACGGAAAGGCTGAGTTTGTTGTGAGTGGCGATAGGAATCTCCTGGATCTGAAGGAATATGAAGATATTCGAGTCGTCACACCACGGGCTTTTCTCGACGTTTTAAAAAGTCTGAGAGATGCAGATTAAGCGTTTCCAGTTTTCCTTTGCCTTGACCAACTCCCTTCAGCCTCACCCCCAGTCCCTCCGCTACGAGCACGAGCTTGTCGTACAGACGAATGGCCGCGTCAAGCTGTTTATGGATCTTTCTTACGCCCTGAATGTCCTTGGGCGCAAACCGACAGCTGTCATGTGATGACAGTGCATGAACGCTTCTTTTCCGTACTCCAAAGTGCTACAGCCGTGAACGAGTAAGGAGGAGAGGCGTGAGTACATTTGTCCTGATCCATGGCGGCTGGTGTTGGTACAAGGTCGTGGCCTTACTGGAGCAGCAGGGGCATACGGTCGTGGCGCCGGACTTGCCGGGTCATGGCCAGGATAAGACGCCGCTGTCTGCTGTCACCTTCGCGGCGTATGTGGACAGCGTCTGCCACGTGGTCGATGCGCAGCCGGAGCCCGTGGTGCTGGTCGGCCATAGTACGGGCGGCGGCATTATCGCCCAGGTGGCCGAAGACCGCCCGGACAAGGTGAAAGTCTTGGTCTATCTGACGGCGGAGCTGCCGCTGAATGGCGAGAGCATGCTGGAAGGTTTGCAGCAAGACACCGAATCGCTCGTCTTCCCCAATTTTGTGGTGTCGGACGACAAAACCTCTGGGGCTTTTCGCGCGGAGACGCTGCGCGAGGTCTTCTACGGCGATTGTTCTGATGCGGATGTGGCCCTGGCCAAGGCGTTGCTGGTCCCGCTGCCGCTGGTTCCACTTGAGACACCCGTCCAGACGAGTGCCGCCAACTTTGGGCGGGTCCCTCGGGTCTACATCGAATGTCTGCAAGACCGGGCGCTGACACCATGGATGCAGAAGCAGCTGTATACGGCCCAGCCGTGTCAGCAAGTGATTACGCTGGACACCAGCCACTCGCCCTTTTTCTCCGCGCCTGGAGAGTTAGCGGCGCATTTGGCTGTATTATAGCCGAGAGAAGTGCGAGATAGGTGAGCCTGTCCGTACACGTGACTGCTGTATAGGTCACTCTTTGCCAGTAAAACCGCGCGACGGACTGTCATCCCCGGTGAGGTTTGCCCTATGGACGTGGAGCCAATTTGTGGTTGAGTCGTAGACTCCCTCAAGGTGGACCTTCTTGCCGTGAAACTTTTCGGAGGAGAGCTTGGCCGAAATAGAGTGGGTGCTGCCGTAGAGTCGATACGTATGCCCATCAGCGAGTTTGAGCAGCGAGAGGTGGGCGTCTCTCTCGCACTTGCCCAGCCGGCGACGCTCGGAGGGGATATCGCAGCGGTAACAAATCAGCGTCCCTTCGAACGCCACCTCTTCCGAGGAACCCTCAGGGAAAACGTGTGGCTGTGGCCGGAACGGACGAGCCACTCCCGGCGGCCAGCACAGCAGGAACCACACAACACTAGAAATCAAGACTCTCTTTGTCATTGTCTGCTCTCAGCTTGCCGGACAGCCGGGCATACGGCAACAGCCATCATCGCACATCATCGGCAGCGTAAGACAGATACTCGAAAGACGAAAGAAGGGCGGCCTATACAGGATAGGAGCAAGCCGCCTGCGGACTCGTTACGTCAGAAATAAGCCGTTTACAAAACCGACTTCGAAAATAATCCAGAGCCCCATCGCCAGACTCGCACCGCCTACGGCAACGTGGACAGACGGATTGAGCCCTTGGGTCCTGGGTGCTGCGAGTGAGAAGAAGGCACTCATCAGTACACTGACGGCTCCCATACCGAGTATGGAACCACACCCAAAAGTAAGCACATACACCAGTCCGGTCATGATAGACGGGCTGCTTGCGACAACCAGCAGCATAAGAGCCGCACTCCCGGCGAGGCCATGCACCATGCCTAGCACGATGGGCTTGCAACCGGTCGGGACACGATGCCCGTGCTGATGTCCGGCATGTGTCGCATGGGTATGAAAATGGAGGTGCATAGTCTCAGCGTGAACGTGGCGGTGGACGTGCAAGCGGCGGCGCCAACAGTCGAACAAGGTGGTCAGCCCTAATACCATCAACATGGCACCGGCCAGGCATTCCATCGACGAGCTGACTGCAGGCGGAATATCCAGCTTGAGAGTCAGGACAGTAAGCCCGACAAGCACTAAGGTCAGGGTGTGCCCGACGCCCCACCACAGCCCGAGCCGTACGGTATGCCACGCGGATCGGTTGTGCGTCAGCAGCGTAGAGACTGCCACGAGGTAGTCCGCATCAAAGGCGTGTTTTACGCCAAGAAGAAACCCAATGATCAGGATCGAGAGTGGTTCCACAGCCTGCTTCCTGTTCGGGCCACGACGGAGCAGTCCGGCTCTGCGTTATTTGTCGGGCGAGTCACACTGCCCCTCTATACCATGCCCCGCCCAGATGAATAGGGCAGATAGGATCAAGGGTGTGTGTCGTATGTATCTTACATTTCTCATTTGTGGACTGTATCGAGGCAGCGGAAGGCCAGCTGTGCGGCTAACTCTGCACCGGCTTGGAGCGCACTGAGGGCTGCGTCCAGGCCCCGCGAACGGGCCTGAGTGAGCCGTTCTAGTGCCACACTAAACTCAAAAATACTCACCTCTCCTGCCTCGTAGGCTTGCTGCGTGAAGTTCTCACTCTGCGCGAGTTTATCACGGTAGTTTTTTCCGTACACAGCGCGTTGCTGCAGTGCGAGCCGAAGGCGTTCAGAGGCGGCAACAACCTCGTGCCGTACGGCGAGAGCTCGGGCTTGCAGCTCTCGGCGCGCAATCTCCACATTTGCCGTCGCGGCCGTTATTTCGTGCGTATTGCGGTTAAAGAGGGGCAGCGGAATTGTGAGCGCTCCCCCTACCACCTGGTCTTCATCGTCGAGCTTATACATCGGACCAAGGGAAATATTCGGTATTCTGTTCGCCTGCGCGAGGCGGAGTTCTGCTTCCCGGGTTGCCACTTTCAGACGCGCGGCTTGGTAGTCGGGCCGATGCTCCAGGGCGCAGGCCGTGAGTTCCTCTCGTAGCCGAAGGGGTTCTGGTAGGGAGTAGTGCGCAGAGACCTTGAAGAGGTCACCGACCGCAACGAGCGGTTTCCCTACACCGGGGCCAAGGAGTAACAGCAGCTGTTTTTCCGCAAGCACGCGTTCCTGTTTTCTGGTGAGCAGACGGGTGTGTGCCTGGTCTGTATCGAGTTGCAAGGTGTCGAACTCCAGCACGGAAATATCTTCCCCCGCAAAGCGTTCATGGCCCGCTCGCAGCAGTGCTTCGCGAGTCTGCACGATGTGCTGTTGCGCTTGGATGCGCTCCTGCGCCGCCAGCAGCTCGTAAAAAGCGCGCATGACTGCCAGTTGGAGTAGTCGTTCCGCATTCACAATTACCCGCTCGGCATATGCCAGATGTGTGGCGGCTGCTCGCCGTCGGTGTCCGCGCTGCCCGGCAATTTCGACTTCTTGCAAGAGCAGGACTGTGGCATCAGTGGTTGACCTTCCGGTCGATTCACGAAACCGCCGGTTACGGTAATCGGCCTCAATGCTGATAAGGGGATTTGTTTGAAACAACAACTCGGCGTACTGGACACGACCCTTTGCCAGCCCGAGTGCGTGGCGCTTCGCCTGCACATCGGGATTCTCCTGCAAGGCCCGCGTCACAGCGGTCGGCAAATCTACGTGAAAGGCGGAGGTCGCATCCTCCGCCCTCGCCTCCCCAATTTGCCCAAGCTGCCCGACCAGAAGGAACACCCACACGGTCGGAAACCATACAGAGCGTTTCCGCATCATCGCTCTCCTCCCTGCTCAGTCAATGACCGACCAAACTTCAGGTATAAGGCGGGAACAACAACTATGTTCAGTACGGTTGAAGTCACCAGGCCACACAAAATGACGATAGCCATCGGCGTGAGTATCTCGCTCCCCGGGTGGCCGGCCCGAAACACAAGCGGCAGGAGCGCAAGCCCTGATGAGAGCGCGGTCATGAGAATGGGCGAGAGGCGCTCCAACGCGCCTCTTTCCACTGCTGCTCGGAACCGCTCCCCTTCTTCCTCCATTAGATGACGAATATGCGTGACCAGCATGATGCCGTTTCTGGTGGCGATGCCAAAGAGCGTGATCAGTCCCACCAGCGAAGCGACACTCAGTATCCCGCCAGACACAAACACCCCAATGACTCCGCCAATTAGCGCCAAGGGGAGATTAACCAGGATAATAAGGGCGTCGCGCAAAGACCGCAGTGCCGTGGTGAGTAGGAGAATAATGGCCCCCAGCACGAAAAAACTTAACACGCCGATAGTGCGCGACGCCTCCTGGGCGCTTTCAAACTGACCGCCGTAGACGATGTAGTACCCTTGGGGCAGGGACACGCGTGTTGTCACCTGTTGCTGCATCTCGTGCACGACGTCCTGGAGGGCGCGTCCGGCCACATTGCAACTCACCACAATGCGGCGCTGCACATTTTCGCGTCCGATGTTGTTTGGGCCGAGGGCACGGCTCACGGTGGCCAGCAGACCCAGCGGGACCTTTCCCCCGCGCGGCGTATCAATCAGCGTGGAGCGAATCGCGGTCAGGTCGCGCCGGGTCGCATCTTCGTAGCGGACGACCAGGTCAAAACTCCGCTGGCCTTCCAATACGCGCGAGACGGTCTTCCCCCAGAACGCCGTCTCTAACGCCTCCGCTACGTTCCCCACCGTGAGCCCTACCCGGGCAATCTGTTCCCGGTTGAGTTGCAGGTGGAGAATCGGCAGGTCGGTTTGTTGCTCAACGGCCAGGTCCACGACGCCGGGAACTTGCGCCATCGCATCCCGAACGGCAAGGCCCAGACGGCGTAGGCGCTGTAAATCATCACCAAAGATTTTCACCGCGATATTGGCCCGCGTGCCAGACAACATGTGGTCAATGCGGTGGGATATCGGTTGCCCAATAGTGATGTTCATCCCTGGCACAATGGTGAGCGCTCGGCGTAGGGCGTCGAGGAACTCCGCTTTCGAACGCTCTTGCATCTGAAGTCCGACATCGATTTCTGAGGCTTCAACCCCCTGGGTGTGCTCGTCCAGCTCCGCCCGCCCGGTCCTCCGAGCCGTCGTTTTCACCTCGGGAAACGACAGGAGAATGTTTTCGACCATCTGACCCAGCCGGTCAGACTCAGCGAGGGCGGTCCCTGGCAGAGTGACAGTATTAATCGTGAGCGTACCTTCATTAAACTCGGGAAGAAACGACCGACCGAGCAGCGGGATGAGAGCCAGCGTTCCCGCAAACAGCACAGCAGACGTGGTGATAACGAGACCAGGGCGGGGAAGCACGTATCCGAGCGTCTTGTGGTAGGCGTGCTGTAAGTGACGGACCAGCGGATTGTCTGTGCTCACTCCGACTCCCTTTGAGTGAGGAAGCACCAACGAGCACAGCACGGGGGTGACCGAGATAGCAACCACGAGCGAGGCAAAAAGCGCCACAATATAGGCTAGGCCCAAGGGCATGAGTAATCGTCCTTCGACACCGCTGAGAAAGAAGAGCGGGATAAAGACGAGCGCAATGATAAAGGTTGCGAACGTGATAGACGGACGAATCTCCAGTGAGGCCTTAAGCGTCACCGTGATCGGATTGGCGCGCTCTGCCTGCGGTAACGCCGCATCCTCCCTGAGTCGCCGCAAGACGTTTTCGACATCAATAATGGCGTCATCGACCAATGCGCCAATGGCAATGGCCATGCCGCCCAGGGTCATGGTGTTCATCGTGCCGCCCAAGAGTTGCAAAGAGAGCACGGCGACGAGCAAGGAGAGCGGAATAGCCACCAGCGTAATCAGTGTGGCGCGAATATTCATGAGGAACAGGAGTAGAATGCCCACCACCACCAGCCCCCCCTCTCGCAGGGCATCGACCACGTTTTCAATGGCCACTGCGATAAAATCGGCCTGGCGGAAGATATGGGCATTGATGGTCATTCCTGCTGGCAGGGTGCGTTGAATGGCCGCAAGCGTCTGGTCCAGTGCGTGGGTCAACGTCAACGTGTTTGCGCCCGGCTGTTTCTGAAGACTGAGAATCACGGCGGGCTTGCCTTGGGCTGCGCCTGCGCCTCGTGTGGGCGCAGGACCGGTTTGCACATCGGCGACCTGATGCACAAACACGAACTGCTCGTCGTGCAGGGCGACTACGGTTTGCGCTATCTCCGCTGGCTGACGGACACGGCTAACGCCATGAATGAGGTATTCTTGGCTACCCTCAACGTAGAAGCCGGCTGAGGTGTTCTGATTCGTGGTGTGGACCGCTTCGGTGACTTCGGTGAGGCTCACGCCATACGCAGCCATCCGCTCTGGAGACAGGAGGACCTGATACTGTTTGACGCCTCCCCCGATGGGGATGACTTGGGATACGCCCGGGACGGACAGCAGACGCCGGCGGATAACCCAATCCGCTGTAGAGCGGAGTTCTAGCGGTGAGTGGGTCTCACTGGTGAGGCTAATCAGCATGATTTCGCCCATAATGGAGGAGATGGGAGCAAGAACGGGCGATGCGACTTCTGGCGGGAGAACGGCACGAGCAAGTTGCAGTTTTTCATTCACCACTTGCCGGGCCTGATACACATCTGTGCCCCAGGCAAACTCGACCCACACCACAGAAATACCGGTGGCAGAAGACGAGCGGACGCGCCGCACGCCGGGAGCCCCATTCACCGCCGCTTCCAGGGGAAAAGTGACCAAGGTCTCAACTTCTTCCGGTGCCATCCCGTGGGCTTCAGTAATGACCGTTACTGTGGGAGCGGTCAGGTCTGGAAAGACATCGACCGGCATGCGGACGGCAACAACCGTCCCGCCGAGTAAGACTGCAAGCGCGAGCGCCAGGACAATGGCGCGATTGGCTAACGACCAGCTAATCAGACGATTCATACACGTACTCCCTCGCTAATGCGCATGCCCATGTTCAGGCAGCGTGCTTGAGAGGGATGCCAAGTGCACCCGATACGCGCCTTGTGTCACCGCCCGTTCGCCCGCGACGAGGCCTGCCCGCACCTGCACGAAGTCGTTATTTCGTACGCCAAGTTCCAGTTCTCGCCGCGCAAACGTCTCTCCGCTTACTTGGACAAAAGCAAGCGGAATCCCTTTGTCGTACACGATGGCATTTGCTGGGATGGCAATAGCGTGCACGACTTCTCCGGTCGGCACGCTCAGCTCGCCGTGCATGCCGATTTTTAGCCGTCTGTGCGCATTGTTGACCGCGAGGATAAGTGGGACAGAACGAGTCCGGTGGTCCAGGACACTGCCGATGGTGACCAGCCGCGCATCCGGTTGAGAGAGGAGCAGCGGCATGCTGAGGGCAGGAGCACTAAATCGGGCCTGCTCAACGTGTCGCACTTTGGAGATGTCGGCCTCAAACACTCGGCCTTCAATCCAGACCTGCTCCAGGTTCATAATGGTGAACAGGTCATAACCCGCCTCAATGAGTGCGCCCGGTGTGAGGTTGACCGTAACCACCGTACCGGTCATCGGAGCCCGCAGAAGAAAGTGCTCAGGGCTGCGTTTTCGGATTTTCGTGGCGTCTGCTGGGTTTACATTCAGCAGAGACAGCTCAGAGCGGGAGGCCGACAAGCGCGCCGTGAACACCGCCACGTTTTTTTGCGCCTGCTCGAAGCGGCGTTTCGGAACAATACGGTTCGCATACAGGTCCTGCACCCGCGCCAATTCGTGCTGAGCGGCCGCAAGTTCAGCCGTAGTCGCATGCACGTCATACGCGAGCTCAGCCCGACTCTTGGTTGGCAGGGGGAGCAGCAGCGCGAGTGGCTCGCCCTGCTCAACACGTTGGCCCGGCGTGGGGACACCGTTCTCGACGGCCAAGGTGCGCCCGCTGAAGGGCGCGGTGACGTGGACCTCTCCACCGGCTACGGGTTTGACTTCTGCGTGGAGGTGCAGGGTGGTCTCCAGTTCCCGAGCACTGACCTCTTGTGTGGCAAATGCCATCTGCCACTGCTGCTCCTTGAGAAAGATAATACCGTCTCCCTCTGGCTCTTTTTCTGGACTCGGGAGGTCTTTGTCTGTTGCCACAACTGTCAGAACTTCCACTTCCCCCGCGTCAATCGTATCCAGCATGGTCTGACTGCCGGGATGAGACCGCGTAAAAAGAAGGCGATAGGTGCCGGGTTCTTTGGGGGTGAGGACGGGACGGTAGATGCCTGGCGTTGTCGATTCCGAGCGCACGGTTATGATTTGGCCGTTTTGGCCCTGCAGTGTCGTGATGACTACATCCTGAGAGACAGCCTGAAATGTATGCAAGTCGGTCAGATGCGCCGCAAAAGGCGTTGCTTTGCCAACTATGAGCGGCGCAAATTCTACAAAGAGTTCGGTCTTAGTGGTCCACTTGGTGATGCTGAGAGGCTCAGGGGCAAGGTCTTTCTGGTCTTGGGGCAGACCTGTATCGCCCAGCTGGCAGCTTGCCAGTAACATCAGCGCACCGAGGCCCACACAGTAATTCCGCAACATGGGCGCGGTCCTCCGCAATAGATACACGGCTTCCTGGACACACAGGGAAAGAACGCCGTGCGGAAACCGTCTCGTTATTGAAGGAAAAAAATGAAAAGCCGTTGAGAACTACACGAGGTGGGGCGGGGAACGGGGAGAAATGGCCGGGAAAGAGACGGATTGAACAGGCGGTGGATGGTTAGACGAGTGCAGCCGCGACTGGATGACCGAGAGCGGAATGATGACAAGAAATGTGGTGAGGAAAGCAAGTGACGCGCATTCGGGCGCGGGAGTGAGCAGCACAAGACTTCGCGGGAGCAGGGTGAACAGGCTTATGCGAAAATCAGTTTGCGAGGAGTTTTCAGTTGGGACGCCGTGACCCTGGTCATGCGCATCATGCGCGTTGTGGACTGAGATGGCGAAGAAATCGGCATGAATGACAGCCGAGTGGCCGTGCGTGCTAGCGTGTCCGTGTGTATGCCGATGGTCAGGGTGCGTGTGGAAGGTCGGCAACAGCAACAAGACTGGCAGGAGCACAGCCAGCATGGTCGTGCGTAGTATGGGAGAGGGCGTTTTCAGCATGAGAAATGTATGCAGCATATCATGCATCTCTCAGCAGATGGAAGAGTCTCTGCTTCTGGCCCCCTCGCCTGCCCGCCTGCTGGATGGATGGCATTCGGGGAGACTCTCCATCTCCTAGGCGGGGACTGTCCGTCGGTTCTCAATCCAGGCATATAAGGCCGGCAGGATCAGGAGGGTTAACGCCGTCGAAGAAACCAGTCCGCCGACCACCACCGTTGCCAGCGGGCGCTGCACCTCACTGCCCGTGCTGTGCGAGATGAGCAAGGGTATCAGTCCCAAGGCGGTCGTGACGGCAGTCATCAGTACCGGCCGGAAGCGTAAACACGCGCCCCGTACGGCGGCCTCATCGGCTGGGATCCCTGCACGCATCAGTTGATTGAGATAGGTCACTAACACCATGCCGTTCTCTAAGGCAATGCCGAACAGTGCAATAAAGCCGACCGAGGCTGGCACGGACAGGTTCTGGTCCGTCAGCCATAATGCGACCCCGCCGCCGACAAGGGCAAGCGGAATGTTCAGCAGAATGAGCAGCGCATTGCTGAGCGACTGGAAGCTGGAGAACAGCAGCAAAAAAACAATAATCAAAGTAATGGGAATCACGATAGCCAGGCGTCTATTGGCTTCCTCTTGCAAGCGAAACTGCCCGCCCCAAGTGACGAGATAGCCCGGTGGGAGGGCCACCTGCGAGTCAATGGCCGCTCGGGCTTCCTGGACAAACGACCCGATATCGCGCCCGACCACATTGCACTGAATGGTCAGGAAGCGCTGATTATTTTCGCGCGTGATTTGGCGCGGGCCGACCACTTCTTTAATCGTCGCCAGCTCGGACAGCGGCACGCGCACGTGGTGAGGACCAGGAATGAGAATATTGCCGATTGCGCGGGGCGTGCTCCGATATTCCGGAGCAAACCGCACTAGGATCGGAAAGCGGCGGATACCCTCGAAAATCTGCCCCGCGACTTCACCGCCGACTGCGGCACTAATGGTGTGTTGCACGTCCGCGACATTCATCCCATACCGAGCCACCGCTTGCCGATTGACGCGGATGACGAGCTGGGGTGTACCTGAGACTTGGTCTACCTGCACGTCTGTTGCGCCTCGGATACGCTGCGTCACGGCGGCAATCTCATTACCCTTTTCGAGTAGAACCCCGAGATCATCGCCAAAGAGTTTAATCGCCAGCTCCGCCCGTACGCCTTCTAAGAGTTCGTCTATGGTCATGGCGATGGGCTGGGTAAAATTCGTCAGCACGCCAGGAATGCGGCCCAACGCAGTACGGATGACGCCTTCGAGCTGCTCTTGGTTTTGCGCCGTGCGCCATTCTTCTTGAGGCTGCAAGAGAATATACATCTCGGCATTATTAATCGGGTCGGTATGCGCGCCGATTTCACCCCGGCCTATGCGCGTCACTACCCCAGCGATTTCCGGAATCTGCATGAGCCGCCGCTCGACTATCATCGTGACGCGTTGACTCTCTTGGAGCGAAATCGAGGCGGCCATAGTGAGCCGCAGCACGATAGTGCCTTCCTGCAGACGCGGGGTGAACTCTGAGCCCAGATAGGAAAAAACCGTGCCGCCAAGTACGACCAAAAGAAGCGCGCTGAGGACTGCCATCACGCGCCACCGAACAAACAGCACCACCACAGGCCGGTAGAGACGGATGAGGCTCCGCACGATCAGTCCTTCTGATGAGACAGGGTCTGCACGGACGCGCTGTGGCCGGCGCATGACGGTGACGGCCAGGACCGGAGCCAGAAAGATCGCAAAGACGAGCGAGCCGCCCATGGCGAGTGCCACGGTGTAGGCCAGCGGCCGAAATGTTTTGCCCTCCACCCCTTGCAGCAGAAAGAGGGGCAGAAAGACAATCACAATAATCGTGATAGCAAAGACAATCGGCCGGGCGACTTCCGTACACGCCCGGGCGACCACCTGACTGCGGGCTTCATCCGGGTCGGCCCCGCGCAGCATCCGGTCCACGTTTTCCACCATGACTATCGTGCCATCGACCAGCATGCCGATCGCGATGGCCAGCCCACCCAGTGACATGAGATTGGCTGAAATACCGAAATAGCCCATCCACAGCGTGGCAAAGAAGACCGAGAACGGAATAGCCAGCGCGACGACCAGACTGGCCCGCACCCCGCCCATGAAGACCATCAGCACCAGCACGACTAAGCCTATGCCTTGCATCAACGCATTCGTGACCGTGGCCACACACGCCGCTACGAGGGTCTTTTGTTCGTAATAGGGAACAAGTTTGACTCCACTCGGTAGAATCCGGTTAATCTCGGCCATCTTGGCTTCGACCTGTTCGATGACCGTCGACGAATTGGCTCCAAAGACCTTGACCACCATCCCGGCGACGACTTCTTCGAGACCGTTCCGGGTTTGCACCCCGCGTCGAATCGCGCCGCCGACCGCGATGTCTGCGAGTTCGCGCAGAAAGACGGGGGTGCCGTCCTTGGCCTTGATGACGATATTCTCAAGATCGGAAATGTTTGCGACCAGCCCGACCGAACGGACCACAAACTCTTCGGCGTTCTTCTCGATGAATTGCGCCCCGACGTTGAGGTTATTCTCTTGGATACTGGTAATCACCCCGCTGATAGTGACCCCGGCGCGCAGTAAGAGTTCCGGGTGTACGGCGACCTGAAATTGTTTTTCATAACCACCAATGCCGAGCACTTCAGTCACCCCGGGTACCGTTTGCAGATGAAACTTGACCAGCCAATCCTGCATGCTGCGCAGCTCTTGCAGAGAATACCGACCGGTCTCGTCTGCTAAGTAGTAAAACAAGACCAATCCCATACCGGTGGAAATCGGGCCTAGCCGTGGGTCACCGAAGCCGGGGGGAATCTGTTCGCGTACTTCTTGCAGCCGTTCACTCACCACTTGGCGGGCAAAATAGATATCTGTTCCGTCTTCAAAATAGATATTGACGACTGAGAGCCCAAAATTTGATACGGAGCGAATTCGCTCCAGGTTGGGCAGTCCGGTCATGACGGCTTCAATGGGGTAGGTGACGTACTGCTCCACGTCCTCGGGCGCAAGGCCCTCAGTCTCGGTAAACACCTGCACCAGATTAGGCGAGACATCCGGAAAGGCATCAACCGGAAGTTGCACATAGCTGCGATAGCCGGCCACCGTCAACAAGACTCCGAGGACGGCTATGAGCGAGCGGTTTGAGAGGCTGAGCTGAATGATCCGGTCCATGACTGCGCGCTCTTAATGGCCGTAGCCTTCCCCAAACTGCTCACGGGACAGTTCCGCTTTGAGCGTAAAGCCTCCACGGCTGACGTAACGCTCACCTGGCGCGAGACCCGCACGGATTTCGACCTGGCTGTCATCGGCGTCTCCCGTCGTCACCGACCGGGGTTGAAAACTCGCGTCCGTTTCGACAAACACCACCGTCTGCTCAGCCAGCGTCTGCAGAGCCGCTAGGGGAACCGCGAGCGGCACGTCCGTGCGCTTGACGATGACCCGACCGGTGACAAACATGCCCGGCCGCCAGCGCTTCTTTGTATTGGGTAGGACTACGCGCGCGGTCGCCGTACGCGTTTCCTCATCGACTGTCGGAGTCACATAAGAGATTTTTCCTGTGGCTTCGGGCAGACCGTGGCCGGCAGAGATTGTGACGGACTGGCCTACGCGTACCGCCGATAAGTCTCGCTGATACACACTCAGATTGACCCACACGCTCTTCAGGTTGGCAATCACAAACGCTTGACTTTCTCGGGTCACGGCTTCCCCGCGGGTGATATGCTTTTCGATGACTGTGCCAGTCGTGAGCGTTTTGAGTTCATACGGCGCCAGGCTGACACTGCTCTCGACAATCGCCAGGACCTCGCCGGCACGAACGATGTCGCCGGTCTGTTTGTGTACCGCGGTCACAATGCCGGGAAAGCGCGGGACAATATGGGCTAAGCGGTCCTCATTCGGCTGGACTTCACCTGGGAGCTCCACCACGTGTGTGATTGTTCCAGGTCCAGCTACGGCCAGCTCGATACCGAACTCGGTGAGTTCTTCCGGGGAGATTTGGACACTCTCCTTTTGGCTTGCTTGGCCTACTTCATATCCGCGCTCCTGCTCTTCTGTCTGTTCTTCTTGGCTGCGTGGCGCTTCGCCTTCTACTCCCTGACAGGCAAACAGGAGTGCCAGCAAGAGAGTGCTGAGCACATGAATGAATTGGCGATTTCTCATGTCTATTTTCATGTCAGTGTGTCCCGTCGGTATGGTCGAGTGCAGCCAGCGGCTCAGCAATGAGGCGTTCCACGTCTGCCACTGCGGTATGGTAGCTGGCCAATGCCTCAACATACTGGCCGCGCAGTGTAAACAACGTGCGCCGAGCGTCTAATACGTCCAAGTAGCGCAAGCGTCCGCGCTGGTAGGCTAGGCTGACCCCTACAAAAGCGGATTGGGCTTGGGGGATAATGCTGTCTCGTAGCGCGCTGACCTGCTCAAAGGCAGATACGAGGGCCTGATGCGCAGCGGCCAATGTGGCCCGGGTCTGTACTTGTGCCGCCCGCTGTTCAGCCTCGGCCTTCGCTAAGCGGGCGTGAGCTTCCTGAATGCCGCCTTGATTCCGGTTAAACAGCATGAGCGGCATGCGGGTCTCAAAGACTAAGGCGGCGCTGGTGTCCGCGTTGAAATAGCGCACGCCCGCGCCGACCTCGACGTTTGGGATCTGGCGTGCCTGTTCCAGTTCAAGAGCGGCGTGGCGCTGTTCTTTTTCAACGCTCCAACGAGCAATGTCAGGATTGTGGATGAGATGTGGCAGCAGGTCGTTAGCGGATGGGGGCGGGACGACGGTCTCCAAGTCACCGCTGACGGCAGAGAAGGTGACCGCCGTGCTGCCCCAGGTCGCGGCAAGCTGGAGCTGGGCGGCCGTCTGTTCCCGTTTTCGTTGCGAGAGTTCAACTCGACTGCTCGCTAACGCCACCTGGGCACGGATTTCTTCTACTGGTGACACGGCCCCGGCTTTGACTTGCCGGGCTACGGTTTGAAGGACTTCTTGCGCCAGTTGTACGTGTTCTTCTTCCAGGCTGACCCGCTCCTGGGCGGTGAGTGTTACGACAAAGACTTTGGCAACGGTGGTGAGCACGTCCAGCCGGCGGGTCTCGTAATCCCAGGCGGCTAAATCCCGTTCCAACGTCGCCAGCCGCTGGCGTTTGGCCCGCTTGCCGCCGAGCTCCAACAGTTGGCCGAGCAGAAAAGTAGTTTCTGAGCTATCAAACGCGGTGCGGCCCCCGCTCCCACCAAATTCTTCGACTTCAAAACCGACTTCAGGATTCGGACGCAGGCCGGCTTGAAGCGCGCGGGCTTCACGCGTACGCACCTCCCAGGAAAACGCGGCCAGGGTAGGGCTGTTGAGTAAGGCGGCGGCCAGGGCAGTCGGCACCGTGAGTAGGCCAGTGGGTTGGGTAAACGTGAGGGCGGCGTGTTCGTCTGGACCAGATTCGGAAAATTCGGCAGGTATGTGATAGGTCTGAAGTTCGCGGCCTAAGCGGCGCGGCTCAAGGGTACTGTCTGCAACGGGCATCAGGCTGCAACTCGGAAGCCCAAGCAGTAAACACAGGCCGAGCCCGATATTGCCATAGCGGGTGGAACGTCGAGTGAGGTCGGTGAGAATGTGTAACATATCCGTCATCCAGTCGATCATCCAGGCAGGGTCTAGGCACAGAAAATGATAGTCGCGCGGGCGCACGAATATCCTACGCAACCGCTCTCAGCGCAACCTCAGCAGCAAGCTGCAATAAGACGACAGATCTTTAGACGAGGAGAATAACGCTACGCAATGAGTCGTGGAGGGAGCGTAGCCCAAGGCGAGTGGCGGGCGAACGGACAAGACGCGGACAGCGGCCCGTCACGATAGGCGCACAGGAAATGGTAAGCAGTTGGAAAGCTAGGGAGTCCAGTTCTACATTCGAGGGAATAGTGAAGTGTGAGCCAACTCCAAGAATCGGGGTATCCCGACAAGGTCGGCGGGCAGGATTTTCAAGCGCAGAGGCAAGCGGTGCAGGACGGGAGTCCTTTTGGACTGTTACACAGCCCGTATTCGGGTGGGCGTTCTCTATGGCAAAGTGACCATCCCGCGCAACGCAGATGACTGCCCCCTGGGCCATCCCCGCTCCCGCAAATAGATGCAGAAGGAGGAGCAAGCAGGTGCAGACAGTACGGAACATAGGTTGTGTCGTTGTCAGCATGAAACCTTTAGGCGTTCCCTTCCATAGACAGATGGTATCGTTCTCAACGCCAAATGCGTTTATTCATCGTCCGCTTTTGAAGGGTGCGGAGTCAAGGCCCACTCCGGGCAAAGCCGACAGCAACTTTAGCTGAGTCTGTCTTCACACTATGCCAGTGCTGCTGGCCGGGATTCCCGTAAATTGCCGACAGTGGTAGGGTAGGTGCAAAATCCGGGAGAGTCGTAGGTCGGCTTAGCCTAGCGTAAGCCGACAATGCATTACCGCACGCTGGGTAGCACCTCTTCCGCAAAGCGTTGTATCGCGACCTTCACTTGTTCGTGTGGGACGGTTCCGCCGGGATTGAACGAACAAATGAGGCAATCCAGCTGCGCCCGCTGCTGTATCTCTGCAATCCGGTCTATGCATTCCTGCGGATTGCCAAAGATGGCCATGGTCTCTTCCGCCGTCTCATACGAAGTGCGCTGGCCAATGGGATGACGGGCAAAGCTGTCAGCCATCTGCATATGCACGGCAACCCGATCAAGAGCGGTAAAGGCAAAGAAAACGGCTGATACATACACATTCTTCGAAGCATGCTGAGCTGCCGAATCACGGTATAGCGCGAGATGGGTCAGAAAATTATCCGGCCACGGATGAATGGGCGCCGCCATGAGCAGCCGTAGACCGCGCTGACCGGCAAACTCGGCGGTGCTTGGACTATTGGCCGCAATATGTAGCGGCGGGCCGGGCCGCTGGAGCGGCTTGGGAACAATATTAATCGAATCGAACTGGTAGTGCCGACCATGGTACGAGAGGGGTTTGTCCGCCCAGGCTTGCTCAAGAATATCGACAGCTTCTTCGAGTCGGGTCGTGCGCTCCTCCCACGGAATGCCGAAGCCTTTGAAATTATGATCCCAGGTCCCGCGGCCAATACCCAGGTCCAAGCGTCCACCGCTCACAATATCCACGGTCGCGGCTTCTTCGGCCACGCTGACAGGATTGTGCAACGGCAGTTGGCTCACGCCTATGCCGAGCCGGATGCGTTGGGTCCGGCCGGATAGGGCGGCGGCAACCACCAAGGGCGCCGGCATGGTTGAAAAGCCTGGATCAAAGTGCGCCTCAGCCAGCCAGGCGGAATCAAAGCCCAGCTTGTCAGCTAAAACGATCTGCTCCAGCGTATCCTGGTAACGGCGCGGAACGGACTGTCCGGCCGCACACGGGAGCTGATAAAAGACACCGAATTGCATACTGAATTTCTCCTGTCCTTCTTATCGCAATAGATTGAAGCCCAGCACTATACGGGCAACACGTGTTGTCATCTCACGTGAGTTCGATCTAAGACTTCAATAAGAAAATCGGCGGGGTCAGTGCTCCCATAGATCACCCTCCTTTCCTCTGACCCTTATCAACTTTTTCTCTGCCAAAAAACCATTTACTGTTCACGTCATAAGACACAAGGGTTATTCCGTCTCGCACCCAACTGCTCAAAACAGTCTAAAACCGTCCCCTGCCTCAGAACAAAATCCACAGTAAAATCAAGTCGACGCTTTACGCCGATCGCTCAAAAGAGCCATAGTGGGCAATTGGGTACGGCTAATCGGAAATGAAGGCTTCATGTCTCAAGAAGACACAGACCGCCAAGAGGTAGAGCGGGAAGACCTCCAGGCAATAGGCCAGGAGGAAATCGAGCGCGTGCTGACTGAGCAGTGTACGGTTTATGTTGGCTTTGCGGTGGGCGACCAACCCTATCTTATTCCGTTAAGCTACGTCTGGTTTGACGGAAGTCTCTGCGGCTTGACCTCCCGAGGGCGGAAAACCAGAATGGCCCAGGCCAACCCGCGTGTGTCCTTTCAAGTGGACACCTCCGCAACAACCGGCCACTTCGTGTGGTCGAGCGTCACAGGAGTTGGTCGCTTTGAGGTTATCGGAAGACAACACCGTTACAGAGAAAATAGGCGACCTAGTGAACGGTCGTTTTGCTGACGCACCTGTCCGGCTCATAGCCAATGTCGAGAAGTTGTTCGCCGCCGGGAAGATGGTTGCTTGGCGGATTAAGCCTACCTCGATGACAGGGGTGAAAGTCACCCCTCCAGACGAGTAACTCTGCCTGTGGAAGAAAGAGGACTGAAGAGAAAGGCTGGGACAAGCAAACTACCGCGCAGCGGTTTCGTTCATAGGACGTTATCACCTCTTAAAATGAGACGCGCGAGGAGACGAGACCCCACACCGAAGCACCCAGCAGCACGGCGACTCCCCCATACGTCACTGGGCTGTACGACAGTGCAAAGGTATCCAGCATGATAGCCGCAGCCGCCACGAGCGCAGCTGCGAATGGTCCATACCTTCTCGTTCTTCGGCCAAAAAGGCCGAGGCCGATAAGCACGACTGCAAGGAAACAAGCGACCAGAGAAAACGCAGAGTCCAGGGAAAGCAGACCCCCCAGGCTGAGAGAGGAGAGCGAGGCGAGCACAAGCGGCAGGCAGCAAGACAGCGGCACCAGGACGATCACAATAGGGCTTATGCCTTTTCCCTTGGCCATCCCGGAGTGCGCTCCGGCACGAGAGCGGGCGAGAGCCCGGGCAAGCGCCACTTCAATCGTCTTGACCGAAGGTACGGCTGTCTGTTCCAATTCGACTGGAGAGCTCAAGCTGGAATTCGCCACCCCTGTGCCGGGCACGGGGTCGCGATTGACCAGGATGGTCGGCGAGCTAAACTGAGCCGCCCAGGAGGCGAACGGCGAGGACCGCTCCCATTCCGTCCAGGTTGCAGGCAGCTCAAGGTTTTTCAGCGCACGCTGTACGTTCCGACGCGCGTCCTCGACCCGTGGGCAGCGCGCATCATATACCAGCTCGACGCTGAGCATCGCCCTTAGTTTTAATTAACCACGGTTGCGGTGCTCACCACGGTTGCGGTGAAACCCGCGCCCTCAATGGCTAGTACTAAGTCCGTGTCTCTGACGTTCTCTGCCACGACCACGCTGGCCTGACCGCCCTGTATCTCACACGACTTGACCCCGTCCACCTTTTTCAAGGCTTTCTCCGCGGCTGGGGCACACATCGCGCACGTCATACCACCAACTTTGAGGTCAACGGTTCGATCACCTGCCCAGCTCGGCGCACTCAGCAGCAAGGCACACACGCCGGCGACGGCTACAATATATTTCTTCACGTTCTCTTCCTCCCGTTGGTTAAAGTTATACCCAATTTGAAACTTGACTTGAAACTTGACTCGTCATCACAAGAAATGTGGTAGCACCACCGGGTATAAGGCCGCAAGCATAAACAACACGCTCGCCATCCAAAACAAAAAACGCTGTGTTTTGAGTGGGGAGCGACCGTCCTCGACACATTCAAATGTCGGCAGCCGCACGTAGAGATGATAAAACGCATAACCCAGTAACACCACGGCTCCGAGCATGAACACCGGTCGGTAGGGTTCGAGCGGAGCAAACACACTCAGCCCGCCCACACTCACCCCGAACAACACATACAGAGTGGGACCAAGACAGCAGGTACTCACCAAAAAAGACGGGATGAGCGAGCCGAGCGTGCTCAGAAATCCTTTCTGCATGGGCAGTTTTTCTCCACGTACCATAGTTCGTATCCGTTCATGCCGCGTCGTGCAGCAGCGGCTCAAAAGTGTTGCGTCCGCCGGCGACTGCCAGCTCCAAGCTCATTTGCTCGCCCTGGTTCTGACGATGGGCGGCACACCATTGGTCGAGGTGTGTGGCCGAGCAAAAAAAATTAACCGAGGGACATAAATCCGTTGCGGCCACACACGAGCCTTGCACGGTCGGAAACCAGACCACCAGACCTACGGGGCTGTGCTGTATGACCTGCTCATGCTGAATGTGGACCGTCACCTCGCCCTGACACTGGGTGCAGAGGGAATGAATCTGCGCATCTCGTTTGAGCATAAACGGCATGCCTAGGGCATCGATTGCACACATAGCATACACCTGTGGGCCATCGGCCAAGGAGACGCGGTGCGGTGTGGGCTCATTGGAAAACGGATAGGCATGCGTCACCAGGCAGTCACCCGCTGTGCGGTGAATACAGCCCCGTTCTTCGAGGTCTCTGAGGCGTGCGTCAGCTTCGTCTATGCTGGCTAAATCAAACCGGGCCTGAATAGCTTCGAGGGTCGGCGCCTGGCCCGTTGTTGCAAAGGTCTGCAAAATGAATCGATGGATCGGGCCGCCTTGGGGAATCATGGTCATACAAGCTCCTGTTTATGGCTGTGCTGCTCCTGTTAGCGGCTACCCTGCTTTTGGCAAACAGTCACAAGCCAGTCGCGGGGCGGGATACCCGAGCCGTTATACATGCGACAGCTGATGCCGTAGTCCGAGCGTGAGGCCGCGCTGGCGTCGATGTCAACTCCGTTGACCTGAACCGTAGGCGAGCCGAAAAACCGGAGACGTTCGGCGTCATCGGGCTGCGTGACCTCGATTTCCTCAATCTCGGCTTCGAGTCCAAGGTCGGCAATGACATCCCGCGCCAGCGCTACGGTCGGCGCATGGTTCGGACACCCCTCGAAATAAAGCACCTGAATGCGCACCCTCAGCCTCCTTTCGTTTCGGTATAAAGAGAAGTCTACACCTCGCACCTAGGCGTAAGGTCAAGTAGAGAAGCTGTTGAAAATCTACTACGCTTGAGATATTGGCGTTGTGCGGTGACTCGAAATCCTCCTGTACCGGTCTGTACCCTCCGGTTTCTCGTCCCCTCACGCCTCGTTCTCCCTGCGCTCGCGACAATTTTCCACCAGCTTCTAACAAATTTTTAGGCGGGAGATGCGGAGACCGAAGAAACCTCAGTCAGGTCGTCTATGACGTGACAGTGGTCGGAAGCCTCGACTTCCCGACATAATTTGAGTGAAGACTTGAGCACCCGTTGTACGTGCTGGAGGTCTTTGAGGCGTTGGGCGGTGTCGCTCAGGCGGTCTTCAATGAGCGACTGTACTTCTTGGCACGGCGCGCTTTCGCCGTCACGTAGGTTGAGCAACACGGTCACATCATCAAGGGTAAAGCCGCTTGCCTGCGCCGCGCGGATAAAACGCAGCCGTTCCAAGGCAGTCGCGCTATAAAAACGATAATTGCCACCCGTCCGTCCGTCGGCGTGGAGAAGCCCTATGTGCTCATAATAACGGACCGTAGAGGCCGGCACTCCGGCCTCTCGTGCGACCCGTCCAATCGTGTGGAATATAGCCATGCTGGACAAGCTAGCACTCCGGTAGACGTGCGGGAACAGGTTTTCCATCCGTTTGCGACGGATTGTCAAATTCCTGTACGTAAATTTCTACAGCTCCGGCATCCCGTCCACTTTGGGGATATCTGGGTGCATGATATCCCACGGCTGCGCACTGGCGACATAAATATCCCGGTCAGGCTGATACCAGCTTGGATCGTCTAAACTACCCGCATACAATACGATAAATTCCGTGCGCGCGCCGTTAATTAACAAGACCGGTGAGCCACAGCTGGGGCAGAACGCGCGGCGCATGGGATGGCCTCTATCAGCCGGTTTTTCATACCAAGTAGGCTCGCCGCTGGTGAGCGAGAAGTCCGTCTCTTTCACCAATACCGCCGCAAAATAGGCACTGCCCGTTGCACGTTGACAATCGCGACAATGACAGTTGCCCATATAACTGGGTTCAGCCGCACAGGTATAACGAATCGCGCCACAGGCGCAGCCACCAGAAAACGGGACTAGCATACAATACACCTCCTTATGGTTGTGCTGGTTGTGAATGACGCGGCTCGACAAGAAAGTCGGCTAAGTTTGCCGTGTGCGTCATGTCGTAGTATGTGGCATTGCGATACGGAGAGTTCACAACCACCCGCCCCCGTGCATTCCGGTAATAGGTCTCCATCCCGGGGTGCGTCCAGACCATCTTTTCATGCGCTTGGTCAATACGCTCGTTGTAGGCGTCGTGCACGTCCTGGCGACATTCGACCGAGCCGAGCTCCTGGACCAACATCTTCTTCAACATGTCCATGATATAGCGTACCTGCATCTCAGCGATGAACATAAAACTTCCCCCGTGGCCGGGCTGCAGGTTGGGGCCGTACAAACAAAAGAAATTGGGGAAATCAGGTACGGTGAGACCGAGATAGGCGCGCGCGTTATCATCATCCCAGACTTCGCGCAGACTGCGACCCGAGCGCCCGCGGGCTTCAAAGGAGGTGAGGAATCGGAGGACATCGAAACCCGTGGCAATGATTAGTACGTCGACTTCATACTCAGTGCCGTCTTCGGTGATAACCCGATCAGAGCCGATCTCAACAATGGGGTTCGAGACGAGCTCCACCTTTTCGTTGTGCAGCATGCGGTACCAGCCGTTATCCATCAGCATGCGTTTGCCGAACGGCGGATAGGTCGGCACAACTTGATCCAGCAGCTCGGTTTTGTCGTCGATCTCTGAGACAATATAGTGAGTGAAATAGCCGCGATGCGAATCGTTGACCTTGTTGAGCGACCGGTCGGCATACTGCCAGTTCGGGTCCTTCTGTAAGGTCGCGTGGACCCGGTCGCCAAACGTCCAGCCCAAGCGCAGACGGTACCAGATCCGGTACAAGGGCACCTCGCGCAGCATGAAACGCATCGGGTCCGGGATCGGCTTGCGGAACTTCTCATTCGGGGCTATCCACTGCGCCGATTTCTGGAAGATGGTGAGCGACGCCACTCTATGCTGGATCTCGGGACCAACCTGCAGAGCACTTGCACCGTTGCCGATCATCACCACCCGTTTGCCGCTGAGGTCGAGGTCAGCGGGCCACTCGGCGGTATGGAAGGATGGACCAGCGAAACGATCCAGCCCTTTGATATTGGGCAGTTTCATCGGATTAAAAATGCCCACCGCACTGATGAGGACGTTGGATCGCAGGGTCTGAGACGAGCCATCGGCCTGCTTCACCGCGACCATCCACTGCTGGGTCTCGTTATTATAGTCCGCAGACTCGACTTCAGTCTCGAAGCGGATATGGGGTCTCAGCTTGAACTGATCGGCCACGTGCTCCAGATAGGCTTTGAGTTCGTCCCGCAAGGCAAAATACATCGACCAATCGTAGGGCGCAAAGGAAAACGAGTACAAATGGTTGGGGGTATCCACACCCGCCCCAGGATAATGGTTGTCGCGCCACGTCCCGCCCAAGCCGGCGCTTTTTTCTAATATGGTGAAAGGAATCCCCGCCCGCTGGAGGTTGATCGCCGTACACATGCCGGAGACACCAGCCCCGATAATGAGGATTTCGAATCCGTCAGGGACGGGCAGCTTGTGGGTGCCATTGTCGCCGTTGTCGGATGAAGCAGCCAGTTCTGCTGCGATGATCGGATCATATTCGGCTGGGACTTTCTCGGCCATCGCCCAACTCAGCATCTTGAGCCGCAGTTCCGAAGAGGGCTCAGGAATGGCCACCGGCTTACCCGCCCGCCAGGCCAAGATCGCCCCGAGCGCGGCCTGACGAATCTCCTGTTGGAGCTCGGCAGAAAGCCCGCCCGTGTCATTATCACCCAGGCCTCGGGCACGAGAGCAACGGTAGGGCTCTGCCAACCAATGCAGCTCACCAGTGAACTGCACCAAGACCATCAGCAGCGTCGGGATGTTCGCGGTGGTAATGGCTTGGGCGAAGTCTAGCGCTTCCTCTTGACCGTCTTTTGTATTGTGTTCACGCATTATTTTCCTCTGCTTAGGCACTAGACGTCCAGACCATAGAAGCGAATGGCGTTCTCACCCAGTACTTTGTATTGGTCTGCCTGGGGCAAGGGCGCAATGCGTTCCTTGAGTTCTCTCACCACGCCAAAGTCCGCATCAATATGCGGATAGTCCGACGCCCACAGAAAATAGTCGGCTCCAATATGTTCGATGACCTGGGCAGTCAGAGTCTCGTCCGGGTCCACTGACACCAGGCATTGCCGGTAGAAATACTCACTCGGGAGCATCTTCAGGCTGGTCCGGCTGGCCATGGGGCGATACTTGTGATCGAGTCGGTCAAGCCAGGCGGAGATCCAGTTCGCCCCGGTTTCCAGGATGGTGCATTGCAGACGCGGATACTTTTCAAACATGCCGAGCGACATCATCTGCGTAAACGCGGCCATGACATCAATGGCCAGAAAGGCGAAACTGAACAACCCGAATTCGGCACCGGGTCCGATCCACTCTTGAAACGAAGGTTGATCGCGTACGACGACATGAAGGCCGATCGGCATTTTTAAGTCTTGCACCGTCTCCCAAAAACGCACAAAAGCCGGATCGTCAAAATGCTTGCCGCCCCGCGCCGGCATATCCGGAGAGAGATACACGCCCACACAGCCCTGCTCTTTGGCCCATTGAACCTCTGCGACCGCCCCTTCCGGATCGAGCAAGGAAACATGAGCGACCGGAAACAGGCGCTTGGGATGGTCGCTGCAGAAGTCGATAATCCAGCGGTTATACGCCCTGGTATAGGCCGAGGCCAGCTTGGCCTCATGCACCCAGCCTTCCCAGAAAATCCCTATAGTCGGGTAGAGCAGCGCAATATCGATCTGCTCCTCATCCATCACTTGAATGCGCGCCGTAGGATCGTAACTCCCCAGGGGAGCACCGTCGGCATACGTCCGCTTGCCCGGCGTAAAGAACGCGGCAAGCTCTTCGGCATCAGCGCCCACGCCACCGATAGCGCCCAGCGTACCGCGGACGACTTCACACGGCTTATTGTCTATCAGCAACAACTCCCAGCCATTGTCGTCGTGTTCCAAGCGTACGGCCCGGTCCCGATATTGTGGGTCAATATATTTCTGCCACGTATCCAAGGGCTCTAAAACATGCCCATCGGCATCGACAATCGGTCCTATTTGCTCGCTCAGCATAGGGGTCTAGTCCTTTCTTGTATGAGAATTTTTCTATTTCATGCTGGTGTTTCGTTCGGAACAGGAGCTCTGGAGTCTCCAGAAAACGGGCCTGGCATAAAACAGACCTCCTTATTCCTAACGGATGTAACAGATCCCCAACCTAGATTTCTAGTCGGGAGTTACTCTATCATCGCTTCGGTTTTATTCGCTGTAGGAGTCTTGATCCAACACGCGATTGTCATGAGTGAAAATCCTGGGGCAATAGGGACGTCCAGGCACAAGCCGGCCTCCAGACCGGACACGGCGAAAGAAGGGGGAATATGTATCTGCGAGCCGCTTGGCGACTAGTCTACAGCATGGGCATCGTTCTTGCAGGCGCAACGTCAGTCTGGGCCTCTAGCCACCGTGAGGCGCCGTTCGTGGCCGTGCATCCTAAGGTCGACGCCACCGACTTCTATATGTTCCGCAGCTATGAATACGAACGGCATTGCGGCTCAGCGCGTAACCCTAATCGTCAAATACATTCCGCTCCAGGATCCCTTTGGCGGACCCAATTACTTCACCTTGGATCGCGATGCTCCTCTCCTGTCCTGCCTGTCCGAACCGCTTGCCAATAGTCGACGAGAGATAGAATACATCTCAAAATATCCTGCTTTTTTGCAACCCCATCCAAAAACGACGGGCCGAGAAAGAGCAGTAGTCACAAGCTATTAGGAGCAGTATTGAGGTCTCGGGTTAGTTCAGCCTTGTGGTGTCGGATTACGCTCCGCTAATCCGACCTACGGGATTTTCCTCAGCACGAACGGGGCTATCCACACACGCCCATTCTCGCTCACCCTTATCGTAATAAGAAGATTTCCCTTGACAAAACTAGAATGATCGTTCTAGTAATGAGCCATAGATTGGCTTAAATCTAATCCACCAGCCTTAAAGGCGGTCGGCGTGCAGTGTGCAACAAAAAAGGTGGGACGGTATCGCGAGGGCGCGGAGACACGCCAGCGCATACTCGACGCAGCCTTAGATCTCATTGCCAGCAACGGCTATTCAGCCACCAGCATTGCCAAGATCAGCACGGTGGCCGGCGTCCAGCCGGCGTCGATCTACTGGGCCTTTGGCAGCAAAGAAGGTTTGCTGGCCGCAGTCATGGAGCGCGCGGCCGAGCGCTGGTTTGCGACTGAATCAGAGCCAGCGCCAACGGACAGCCCAGCCCACATGGAAAGGGCCCTGCAGCGCTGGACCGCTAGTATCAGCGCGCGGCCGGAGTTTTTGCGCTTGCTGCTAGTGCTCTCCTTGGAGCGTCGGGACGGAGACCCGGAGATCCTTGCCGCTGCTCAGCGGGCTCGTAAGCAGGCGCGGGACACATTGGTCCGTCGACTTGAACAATGTATTCCTCTCGAAGATAGTACGCGCCGCCGAGCCAACGCACGCCAGCTGGCCTATCTGGTGATGATGCTGCTGGATGGGGTGTTTGTATCCAGGCAAGTCGAGCCGGGAGATCTGAGCGAACGGCAACTTGTGACGATCGTTTCGAGAGCCGTACGCACATCGCTGTATGACATACTGACGGAATGCAGCAATGAGGAGGTCGCATGACTCACACTACTCAGCACGCAGGCACGTGCCAGGAAAGAGACCGTCCCGCCGACCTCCAGCAGCAGCTTCGAGCCTTTGACCCATTTAGCGACGCCTATCTTGCCGACCCATATCCTTACTTCAGCGCAGCGCGGACGGCCGCAGCCGTCTTGTATAGCGCTGATCTGGGCTATTGGCTGGTCACGCGCCATAGCGATATCCGGCGCATCTTCCAGAGCCCCAAACTGTTTTCTGCTGTCAACGCCTTGGACCCGATTCGACCGGTCTGTCCGGCTGCTACGCGGCAACTGTCCGCGGGCGGCTTCCGACCGGTTCCCACGTTGACGAACACCGATCCACCGGCGCATACCCGCGCGCGGCGGTTAGCCAATATCGCGTTTACGCCGCGCCGAGTGGCGGCGATGGAACCGTTTGTGCGCGACCTGACTGTGCAGTTTATCACCCAGCGGCTGTCCAGCGGGCGGGCCGACCTGGTGCGCGACTTTGCCTGGGAGCTGCCCGCGCGCGTCATCTTCCGCGTCCTGGGGGTACCGGATGAAGATGTTGCCCGGGTCAAAGCCGGCTCACAGAGCCGACTCCTGTTTATGTTTGGGCGTCCGACAGATGCAGAGCAGTCCAGCTTAGCCCACGGCTTGGCGACCTTTTGGCGTTACGCCGAAGAATTAGTCAGACAACGCAGCCACGAGCCGCGCGACGATTTTACGAGTGATCTGATCCAGGCACGGGATGGAGGCATGCCGGCGCTCAATGCGCAAGAGGTGGCCACGATCATCTTTGGTCTGCTCTTAGCCGGACATGAAACCACAACCAATCTGCTGGGAAATACGTTCTACCAACTCCTCTCGCATCGCCACGCCTGGGAGGAGATTTGTGACGACGCGGCACGTATTCCGAATGCCATCGAAGAAGTGCTGCGAATCGATTCGTCTGTCATCACCTGGCGGAGACAAACCACCCAGGCCGTCGAGATTGGAGGCGTCCCGGTTCCGGCCCAGGCGAAATTGCTGCTCCTGCTCGGCTCGGCCAACCGTGATCCGGAAATCTTTCCTGAACCTGACCGTTTTGATATTCGGCGCGCAAACGCCAAAGACCACCTGGCGTTTGGACATGGCGCGCACCTGTGTTTAGGCGCACCCCTGGCACGACTCGAAGTCCGCCTTGTCCTTGAAGAATTGAGTACCCGACTACCGAGTCTGCGCTTGGTGCCCGGACAGACATTGCACTATGTGCCCAACGTTTCTTTTCGCGGCCCGGGTTCGCTGTATGCGGAGTGGGACGTGTGATCGTTGTCAGCCTAGGGAGGGATCATCATGTCTGAGTACACCACCGTGTTTGGTTCACTTGAACACTACGAGAAAGGCAGGCTGGAAATCATTAATGACCAGGCCCAACACTATGCCTTCTCCAATATCTTTGAGGTGGCTTCTGATGCGCGGCCGTATGAAAAAATTGCGGTCGCGAAAAACCTCGAATACGTTATCGAGGTCCTGCGCACCGAGGGCCGCTCGGACTGGTTTAGCGCCGCCCACGATGAGTTTGCCGTTGTCATGGATGGCCAGCTGGAAATACATTTGGTCAAGCTTGATGACCCCGCCTCGATTGTGTCTGATGATGCGCACGGCTCAGTGCGAGTCCCGGGGACACCCGTGGGGCGCAAGATGGGACGCATGAAGCTGCGCCGCGGTCATCAAGCCCTGCTGCCCGCGGGCGCGGCGTATCAATTCATTGCAGAACAACCAGGCGTCATTCTCTTGCAAACGCTCAAAGGCCCACTCACCGTCGAGAAGTGGGCAGACATCTGTGAGTCGTAGGAATATTTTCTCTACAGCAAAGAAGGAGACATAACATGAGTACCATACGGGCATCCGCCCCCCATCCGCACACGGGTTATAAAAGTTTTGAACTGGGCGCATTTTCTTTTTCGCGGGATGAATATTTTGTCACCGTTAGTTGGCCGGCCAGAGAGGCGAAACTCTCCCACACCATGCCGGTGGATGCCTTTCTCAAAGCGCTTATGCGCGACGTGTCGTGGGGTTTCTTTTACGGCTGGGTCAATTTCGATGCGGTGCTGGGGACGCGGAATCGATACGGCAGCGTGGAGCTGTATGCCGGACGCTATAACGACGGGTATCACGACTCGGTTCTCGACTATGTGGAAACATTTGGGACGCCGCATATCCTGGCAACATTCAAAGCCGTGCTGACCGATTGGACCAACGCCGGTTTTGATCCGTTTGCGGCTCCCGCAGAGACCGGCACAACGGTTTTTGGAAAAAAGAACGGCGACAATATCGCGGCGATTGAGCGCAACCGGGAAACGTGCCGGCGCATGCCGGGGCTGCCCAATGATGCCGCGCTACGCTCAGACGACAACGGCTATCCCATCAATCGGGCGTTTCCCGATGTCGACCAAGACGAGCCGGAGGTTCAGGCCGAGCCCGGCTTTGAGAACGAGGTCCACGCCATTAACCTGTTTAAATATTTGTCTCGCTCCGACGTGACGTGGAATCCGTCCGTTACCTCGGTGTGTCGCAACAGCCTGTTCTGCCCGACAACCGAGGAACATATGCTGCCCATTATTCACGGCAACGACCGGGTTGAGTGGTTTATCCAACTCAGTGACCAGATCACCTGGCAGGTCGGCGACAAGGAAACAGGCCGGCCGCGGGCCAGAGTCATCATGAACCCAGGCGATGTGGCCTCTATGCCGGCCGATATCCGGCACCAGGGCTTTTCGCCCAAGCGCGCCATGTTGCTGGTCTGGGAAAACGCGACACCCGGCCTGCCCGACCGATATGACAGCGGCGAACTCTCGCCGTATCCCATCGATCTGTAATTGAGCTGTCATTATGGAATGGCAAACACAGCGTAATGCCCCCGCCCTGGGCACCCCTCTGTGTCAGCTGCACGATATCCCCGATGGACAGGGTAAGGAGTTTGTCTTTGGTAGCGGCTACCACGCGTTTCGGATGTTTGTGGTGCGGCGCGGAGCAGAGGTCTGGGGCTATCCCAATCGCTGTCCGCATTTTTCTATTCCCATCAACGTACAGCAGGATCGTTTTGTGACCTCAAATCACAGCCTGATTATGTGTGCCAACCATACCGCCCTGTTCCAGTATGACGATGGTTATTGCATCGACGGACCGTGCAGAGCTGCCTCCCTCGATCTGGTCCCAGTCAGCCAACACAACGGCATGATCCGGATCAGATCCGCATCAGCGAGGAGAGACCGTCATGAAATTCACGTGTGAGATGCTGACCAGCCGCGTAGTCTTTGGCGCGGGCAGTCTCGACCAACTGCCTGATGAGCTGGACCGACTCGGCTTATCCCGGGTGGTCATCCTGTCCACGCCGGAACAGCAGGATCAGGGACAGCGGGTTGCCACCCTCATAGGTTCACGGGCCGTGACCATCTTTGACCAGGCGGTCATGCACGTGCCGGTTGCCACCCAAAGCGCAGCCATACAGGTGGTCAAAGACGCGGACATCGATGGCGGTGTCGCCATAGGCGGAGGATCAACAACCGGTTTGGGCAAAGCCATCGCCCTGAAACTCGACTTTCCTTTTATTGCCATTCCGACTACGTATGCCGGCTCTGAGATGACGCCGATCTGGGGACTGACGGCCGAGGGTGTCAAACAAACGGGAAGAAATGAGCGCATCCGGCCTCGGACTGTTATTTACGACCCAACGCTGACCCTCAGCTTACCCACTCAGCTGTCGGGGACGAGCGGCATGAATGCTATCGCGCATAGTGTTGAGGGACTATACGCCGAAGATGCCAATCCGATTGCGTCGCTTATGGCGGAAGAAAGCATTCGCGCCTTGGCCAACAGCCTGCCTCAGCTTAGGGAGGCGTCCCAAGATATTGACGTCCGAGCGCAGGCCCTGTACGGAGCCTGGCTGGCCGGAGTGACCTTGGGATCAGTGGGCATGGCCCTGCACCACAAGCTGTGTCACACGTTAGGCGGGACGTTTAATCTGCCCCATGCAGAAACCCATACGATAGTTCTGCCCCATGCCGCAGCGTTTAATTTTCCGGCCGCAGCGGACGCGCACGCGCGCGTAGCCCGCGCGCTGGGCACGGAAGACGCCGCGCAAGGACTCTACGACCTGGCCGTGACGTTGCAGATTCCAGTCGCGCTCAAAGACCTGGGTTTGCAAGAGGCGGATTTGGATCGCGCCGCGCAGCTCGCCACCCAAAACCCATACTATAATCCACGTCCGTTCAACCAGGAGTCGATCCGAACGCTGCTGGACAACGCCTTTCATGGCCGGCGGCCGCAAGGTCCGTAAAAATCTGTAAACGTAGGCGCATCACAAGGAAGACACAATGAAATTCGGTGTTTTGTATATTCCCGACTACTACGAAGAACGCCACAAATCGTCCAGCCATTACTACGGTGAGATATTAGAGCAAATCGATCTGTGTGAAGAAATCGGCATCGATGGCGTTTGGTTTGCCGAGCACTACGTCGGCGGCTATGCGTTTCCCTCACCGCCTATCTTTGCCGCCGCAGCCGCACAGCGCACTAAGCGCATACGCTTTGGGACTGGGGTGACGCTGTTACCCCTGACGCATCCGATCAAGACGGCCGAGGAATATGCGATGCTGGATGTTCTCAGCGGCGGACGGCTCGATTTCGGTATCGGCCGGGGTATTCTGCGCCACGAGTACGACCTGTTCGGGGTCAACCCCGACCACAGCCAAGGCCGCTACCATGAAGCCCTGGATATCATTCTCCAAGCCTGGACCCAGGGCGAGGTCGAGTATGCCGGCACCCATTTCAACATCGAGCCGGTCAAAACCCTGCCCACGCCGGTGCAGCAACCCCACCCACCCATCTGGGCCGCTGCCGTGGCGTCACCCGAGTCGTTCATGTGGACTGGAGAGCGCGGCTATAACATCATGCTCGTGCCGTTCGCTTATCCGACCTTTGGACCGCTGCGCGAGCGGGTCGATTTATATCGGCAAACCTTAGTCGACAACGGATACGATCCGGCCCAACGAGAAGTACAGGGCGCCTACCACATGTATATAGCCGAAGACGACGGCCAGGCGCGGCGTGAAGCCGAAACAGAATTAGATCGCTATCTCAAGTTCTTCGCCGGTCTGGATAAACCGTGGCAGTCCGCACAGTATAAGGCATATGGCAAAGGACTCGGCGACATCTTCGCCCAGCTCAGCTATGACATTATGGACAAAGGCGATGGACTGATCTTTGGCAGCCCCGAGCGCTGCGTGCAACGCATCAAGAACATCAAGGACGGCTTGGGCCTCACCTATATGCTGCTTGAAGTGAACTTCGGGGGCATGAGGCAGGACAAGATTTTGCGGTCACTCGAACGTTTCGCCAAGCACGTGCTGCCGCATGTCCGGAATCTCTGATTGCGATATAACAGGTATAAATATGAACGATAACCATCCACAAGTTCTCGTCGTGGGGGCAGGACCCACGGGTTTCGGGACTGCCATCGAGCTACGCCGGCGCGGCATTTAGTGCCGCATTATCGAGAGACGGCCCGGCCCGTCCGACACCTCGCGCGCGATTACCGTACATGCCCGAACGCTGGAGATGCTCGAAGACATCGGCATAGTCGGGCGCTTTTTACATGGCGGTGTCAGAAACGACGGGTATGTCTTTAATTTCAAGGGCAGCGATATGAAAGCCGGCTTGGACTACACGCGCTTGCCTACGCGCTATCCGTTCGTGTGCATGTTTAATCAAAATGAGACCGAAAAGGTTTTACGCGATCATCTGGAACACGATCTGGGTTTGCCCATCGAGTGGAGTACGGAACTCACCAATATCGAGGAGAGCGCCGACGGCACGGTGACGGTGAGCGTCAATCACGAGACGCACAAGACGGGGGACAGCGAGAGCGAAGAGATCATCAAGCCGGATTGGGTGATCGCGTGTGACGGCCTGCATAGTCCCACTCGCGAATGCCTGGGATTCAAGTATGAGGGCTCGGAATATGAGGGCCTGGTCATGCAGATGGTTGACGCCGAGCTTGAGAATTTCGAGGGCTCGGATCATATGCTGCATTACTATATCGCCAAAGATACCTTCCTCATGATCGGCAAGCTGGCCGGCCCCAATCATCGCGTGCTGGTCAGCAGCCAGGGGGATAGCGGAGAATTTGCGCAAGAAGATCACGTCGGCCCGATAGTCGCAGACCATCTGCCTGCCGTAAAAATCGGCGAGCCGGAATGGAAAACAACCTGGGAGATCTGGATCCGCAAAGCCGACGCCTACCGCAAAGGCCATGTCTTTCTGTGTGGGGAATCGGCGCACGTGCACTCGGTCGCCGGCGGCCAAGGCTGGAATGTGTGCATCCAAGATGCCTACAACCTGGCATGGAAAATCGCTTTGGTGATTCAAGGGTATGCAAAGCCTGCGTTACTCGACACCTATGAGCGCGAACGCGAGCCCGTGACCGATCAAGTGATCGAAGGCAGCTCAGCCGTGCATGAAATTATTCTCGCCCACGGCCAGGGCTTGGCAGACCGCATGGCGCTTACCCAGAGCGAGAATTGGCAGGACAATGCCGTGGCCCGCATATCCGGACTCAGCTATAACTACCGCGGACTTATCGAGTTGCCGGCAGGCACTGCAACCCACTGGGATCCGGCTATCGGTGACCGCGCCCCCGATGTGGCCATTTCCGAGCATCTGCGCTTGCACCAACTGTTTAGCCACACCCGCTTTACCCTCCTGAGCGTGTTGGGACAGGCACAAGATGAGCAATTAGCTGACGCCGCCGCCGCCCTGAGTGCGATTCAAGCAGGCTACGCTGCCTGCGTAAAATTCGAGTTGATCGCACCCACCGTGCCCCATCCGTGGCCCGCCTTGCTGCCGATAGCAGATCCGGAGGGCAAGGTCGCACACACTCTGAACGTGTCGGCCAACGGCGAGTTTGTCTTGGTGCGCCCGGATGGATATATCGGTTTTCGGTGCAACATCGACGAATACGCCTTGCTTGAGCGCTACCTCGCATCATTTTTGATTGCACCATCGTAAGAGTGTGAAGTTGAAATCATGTCAGACTTGACCGGTTCAGTTCTGCTGGTTGGCAGTGTCCCGCTGGATACCGCCGCAGAGGTCTTCAGCACGTGTGCCCGAGAGCTGGGTGCGCATGTCACCTGTCTGCCTGATGGGGAAGTCGGCGACCGCACCATCTGGGTCATCTTCCAGGCGTATCGGATATTTCATGAGCACGCACAACTCGTCAACCTGCATCAACTCCAACGGGGACCAGAACCCTGGATGCCGGGCGACCTGGAGGATGCGTGGCGCTTCACAATAAAAGAGTGGACGCAGGAGATCCAATTTTCGGATCTCAAATATGCGAGTGCGGCTGTCGATTCGTACCGCACATTCTGTCGTCTGCGTGACCAAGGGGTCATTCCCCAGTCCGTTCGGTTTCAAGTCAGCCTACCCACTCCTCTGGGCGGTTCAGGCTGGTTCTTTCAGCAGCCGGGCAACCTGGCGCGCATAATCCCGCCGTATGAGGCAGCCATGCTGCACGAGGTCGAGAAAATAGTCGAGCAGATTCCGGCTGAGGATCTGGCGCTGCAGTGGGACGTCTGCTGGGAGGTCTTAGAGATTGAGGGCATTTTCCCTTGGGCTCCGCCAGGAGATGCGTGGCAGCGCTATGTGACCGAGATCCAGCGTCTCTCCGCTCAGATTCCGGACGAGGTCTTGTTAGGCTACCATTTTTGTTATGCAGACCTGGGCCATCAGCATATGAAACAGCCACAGGATCTCGGGCTCAGCGTGCGCATGGCGAATGCTGCAGTTGCTGAGACGGGCAGACGCGTTGACTGGGTGCATATGCCGGTTCCACGTGATCGGAGCGACGACGCCTATTTCAGCCCGCTGCAAGACCTCACGCTGCGTGGAGCCCTCAGATAAACAATAAGAAGCTTGACAGCCACTAAGTAGGCGACATAGATAAAGAAAATCAGTATTGTGGTTACCTGCAACGTTGCTCTCGTCCAGATAGGAGAGTGTCTCATGATCATTCAATCTGCAGTCCGGAGCGATATAGGAAAGGTCCGTAAAAAGAACGAGGACTCCTTTGGCTGTTGTTCGGAGCTGGCCTTTTACATAGTCGCTGACGGCATGGGTGGGCACCAGGGTGGAGCCGTTGCCAGCGCTTTGGCGGTAGAGACCATGCGACGCTCTCTCGGAAATACTCAAGCAGAGGACCTGACCCCCATGGCAGACTCTAGTGGACACTATTCTACTGGCGGACGCCGGCTCGAAATGGCCGTTCATCAAGCCAACAACGACGTGTTCGAACGGAGCAAGCAAGACGCAGCCTTGGAGGGCATGGGCACGACGATCGCGGCCATCCTATTTGACCTACAGGAAAAAGTCGTGTGTATCAGCCACGTGGGAGACTCGCGCGTCTACCGTGTTCGAGACGGCCAACTTGATCAGCTCACCGAAGATCATTCCATCGTCCAACAGCTCTTTCGGCAGGGCGAAATAGAGCAGGAGGAGATGCGCACACACCCCTCCAGACATATGCTCACCCAAGCCGTAGGGACGAGTGCCATGGTGCGCCCCGATATCCGTATGGAAACACCACAAGTTGGAGATCTATTTGTTCTGTGCAGTGATGGTGTCCACGGGGTAATAAACGATCAGGAACTCCTAGAGATAGTGACAGCAGAAGGGCAGGATTTACAAACCGCGTGTGATGGTCTGGTGGATTTAGCCAACGAACGGGGCGGTCCAGATAATAGCACGGTGATTGTCCTGGCCTACGAGGAGACCGCCGCGCGCTAAGAGGATGTCTAATAAGTGTCTCTGCGGCCAAAGCCCGCGCGAAAACGGTGTGACCGAGGCGCTCGAAGCAGCCATATCCACTGGGATATGGAGATGCAGGGCAACGCTGGACACGCTGATTGCAGCCGGGCGACGCCCGGAATGGACTTTTTGGACGCCCTCTAAGCATGCACGAAAAGCACAGGGATGCTGTAGCTCCTCACGTCTGACGTATAATGTCTGAGGCGAAACAAACCCTTTCCCAGGACGACATCATCGATGGTCGCTACACCGTCCTCAAGCTGGTCGGCGTCGGCGGCATGGGAGAGGTGTACGAAGTGCTCCAGCGCAGACTGAATGTGCATCGCGCTTTAAAGATTCTCTCGCCTCAATTTGCGGCAGATGGAGCCATGGTTGAGCGCTTCCAGAATGAAGCGCAAAGGATGGCGCAGCTCGGCAAGCACGATCACATCGTCCAAGTCTTCGATGCGGAGTACGACGAGGAGAAGGATTGCAATTACATCCTGATGGAGTACATCCGAGGCCAAACGCTGCGGGAAGTACTCAACCAACTCGACGAAACGGTCAAGTTCACCGAGACAACCCAACCGTTGGCTTCCGCTGCAGGACTCCCCCTTCGCCGTGTGCTCGATATTGCGGATCAGGTCGCCGACGCACTGTCGTATATGCACGGCCAGCAGCTGGTCCATCGGGATATCAAACCGCCCAATATTATGATCGAGGACGACACGGAGCGGGTGGTAGTCATGGACCTGGGCATTGCCAAGAAGGTCCAAGAAGGTGACACCGGCCATACCGGGACTATGGTGTTCACGGGAGCGTATGCCTCTCCAGAGCAATTCAATGGTCTGAAAAATCTTGACCACCGGAGCGATATTTATTCCCTCGGCTTGGTGATGGCCGAGCTCTATACGGGCGAGCGGGTGCATCCGTACCCAAACCGCGAGGCCATTCGGACTCTCGACATTGGAGGCTTACCCGAATTCGAGGATCTGCTGAGACAAGCGATCACCTGGCGTCCCGATGATCGCTATCCAGACATGCAGGCCCTGCTGCAAGCGATTGATCAGTGCCGGGAGGTGTTGCCGGCATTCGAGCAGGCCCTGGCAGTCCGAGCGGAGCTAGGGAATGCCAAACAGCAGGCGGAAGAAAAAGAGGCGGGACACTGGGCAGCCGACCTCTGGAATCGGGCAGGAGAGCGGGAAGCAGAGGGCGGGCAGCTGATCGCGGCGCGCTCCTATACGAAGGCCGTAACGGCTTACGAAGAAGCCCGGCAACTTTTTGGAGAGGCAGCCCAAGCGGCCTGGGCTGCGGCCGCCCCCGAGCAGGCCGAACGGCTTCGACAAGAAGCGGATAAACGGGGTGTGCAAAACTGGCCACGTGCTGCAAAGGCCTACCGCGACGGGGTAGCCCACCAAACGCAGGCGCAGGACGGATTAGGCTATGAGAAAGCGGCGGCCTCTTTCAGGGAAGCCTTAGATCTGGTGCCCCAGGAAGCGGCCCAGCAGCTACGGGACCGAGTCATAGGGGAGGGAGCCCAGGACCTCGTTCCAAACGAGTCAACCGCTACGGAAGAGCAGTGGCGGCGTGCAGAAGAGGCCTTCGACCAGGAAGACTATGAAACAGCGCTGAGTGCGTACACTACCGTTATTTCCGCTTTTGAGCTACTGCTCTCTCTAGCCAATAAGGAAAAAGCCCAAGTCGCGTGCGAAGACGCGCAGCGCGCTCAAGAAGGGGCAGAGTTAGCTGGCGCAAAGATATTTTCTGCTCAGGAGTTCGCAGAAGTGGCGCAACGGCTCAGTACGGGCCTCGCGCACGCAGAAGCCCAAGACTGGACTGCCGCGCTCCCCTGTTACACGCAAGCTAACCAGGAGTTTGGGGCCCTTCAGGAACAAGCACTAGAAGAAGATAAGCGGCGGAAAGCGAAACGGGCCGTCAGAGCGGCGGCCAGTGCGGCGGCGACTGCCCGTAACGCCGTCGCCGCCGCCCACGCGCAGGCACAGGCGGCCAGCGCGGAAAGACTCGTTGCTCCTGCGTGGCAGCAGGCCGTCACGCAGGCAGAGTCAGCCGAGGCCGTCTTCCAAGAGGCAGAGGAGACCCCGGCTGCCGCCACGTATACCGCAGCGGAGGCGCAGTTTCAGGCGGCAGCAGAATTCTTCGCGACGGCAGCGGAGGCCGCGCGGCTGCAGGCGGCTCATAAAGCGGCGCAGGCGGCACAGGGAGCAGCCCAACACGCGCACACGCAGGCCGAAGCGGCGCACGCAGCCACCTTAGCACCGAGCGACTGGGACGACGCGGAAGCGACGTGGGGAGAAGCCAGCGCCACATTTGAGCGCGCGGAGGAGGAACACGACGCAGCGGGGTGTACGACCGCAATCGCCCAGTTTGAGACGGCAACCACTCACTACGAGATGGCCCGGACGGCGGCTGACCAAGAGACCGCCCGCCGGGAGGCGGAGACAGCGAAGCAAGTCGCCCAGAGCGCAAAGGGACAAACTGAGACCACGGATATCCGCTCCTGGCCACAAGCCCAAGCCCGCGTGACGGCCGCGGACGAGGTCTACCGGCAAGCCGTCGGCCACTGGGACAGGGCGGAGTATCTTCAGGCCAGCCCGTTGTACGCAGCGGCAACCCAGGCGTATGAAGAGGCGCTGAGCATCGCCACACGCGGGACGCAGGGAGCGGCAGCGCAGGCAGCACAGGGCGAGGCTAATCGGGCGAGGGGCCAGGCAGCGGCGGCGCAGGCGGTAGCCTTGGCGCAGGCGGAGTGGATAGCCGCGGGAGGAGAGTTTGGGCAAGCGCAGACGGCATGGAAGGCCCACGACTATACGCTAGCGGAGACGCAGTTTCAGGCGGCGACCGCACTCTATGGGGAGGCGCAGGCAAGCGCGGAGGGGGAGGCGGCACGGCGCAGCGCCGAGACGGCCCAACGTGTGACGCTGGCTGCCCGTGAGGGAGCCGAAGCGGCGCACGCAGCCACCTTAGCACCGAGCGACTGGGACGACGCGGAAGCGACGTGGGGAGAAGCCAGCGCCACATTTGAGCGCGCGGAGGAGGAACACGACGCAGCGGGGTGTACGACCGCAATCGCCCAGTTTGAGACGGCAACCACTCTCTACGAGGCGGCCCGGATAGCCGCTGACCAGGAAGCAGCCCGCCGAGAGGCGGAGCCTGCGAAGCAAGCCACCAAGAGCGCGAAGGAACGAACTGAGGCCACGGATATCCGTTCCTGGCCACAAGCCCAAGCCCGCGTGACGGCTGGCGACGCGGCCTACGGCCAAGCAGCCGACCACTGGGACAGGACGGAGTATCGTCAGGCCAGCCCGTTGTACGCAGCGGCAACCCAGGCGTATGAAGAGGCGCTGAGCATCGCCACACGCGGGACGCAGGGAGCGGCAGCGCAGGCAGCACAGGGCGAGGCTGACAGGGCAAAGGGACAAGCGGCGGGCGCGCAGGCGGCGGGTCTTGCACCCACGGAGTGGGAGCAAGCAGAAGCCGTGCTTGGGCGGGCGCAGGCGGCATGGGAAGCCCACGATTATACCGAAGCCGCGACACAGTTTCAGGCGGCCGCGGAATGCTTTGCGGCTGCGGAGACCCTCGCCTGCGTGCAGGCGGCTCAAGACCTAGCGGCAGCGGCGCTGGAAACGGCCGCACACGCCCGAGCCCAGGCCCAGGCCGCCCAAGCGGAGCCCCTGGCGAGAGAAGACTGGACGGCAGCAGAGGCTGCGTTGGGAGCAGCGACGACAACGTTTACGCGTGCAGGGGAGGAAGACGACGCGGCCAGGTATACGACCGCCCAGGGGCAGTTCGCGGCAGCGACCACTCAGTACGAGGCGGCCCAGACGACGGCGGAACAGGAAACAGCCCGCCGGGCGGCGGAACAAGCCCAGACAGCGGCAGAGAAAGCCAGGGCAAAGGCGCAAGCGTGTGACGCTGAGGCATTTGTTCCGACGGCCTGGACGGCCGCGGAGGATAGTCTTACCCAAGCAACGGAGACTTTCCAGGCAGCGCAGGCAACCCCTGCTTCTGCAGCCTACACCACGGCGGCGCATCTATTGACGCAGGCAGCGGAGCTGTATGCCAAAGCGGCTACACAGGCAGAGCTCGAGGCCGCCCGCCAAGCGACGGAACAAGCCCAGACGGCGGCAGAGAAAGCCAGGGTAAAGGCGCAAGCGTGTGACGCTGAGGCACTTGTTCCGACCGCCTGGACGGCTGCGGAGGATAGTCTTACCCAAGCATCAGAGACTTTCCAGGCAGCGCAGGCGACCCCTGCTTCTGCAGCCTACGCCACGGCGGCGCATCTATTTACACAGGCAACGGAGCTGTATGCCGAAGCGGTAACACAGGCCGAGCGCGAGGCCGCCCGTCAGGCTGCCCTCCAGGCTCAGGCCTCAGCGCTAGCCGGCCAACAGACAGCACGCGACGCCCAAGCTCAGGGGCTGGCGGAGACGGCGTGGCGCGAGGCGACAAGAGCGCTGAGCAGCGCGCAGGCCGAGTTTGACACACAAGCATACACCGAGGCCAAGGAACAATTTGCACAGGCAGCGGAGCTGTATGTCAAAGCGGTAACGCAGGCCGAGCGCGAGGCCGCCCGTCGGGCTGCCGTCCAGACCCAGGCTACGACAGAGCAAGCCAGGGCAAAGGCGGAGGCATTTGGCCTCGCTCAGTGGCCGAGCGCCCAAGCGCGCTATACTGACGGTGAGCAAGCCTCCCAGCAAGCCGCACCGCTCTTGGCTGACGCGGACTATTCCCGAGCAACCGCCCAGTACTCAGCGGCCATCCGGGCATATAAAGATGCCCTGAGCATTGCCGAGCAGGCCCGTAGAGGCGCTCTGTTCAAGCAGTATGCCCCCCGTCTTGCCGCTGCCGCTAGTATTCTTATTGCTGCCACAATTCTGGTTCGATTTCTTGAGCCGCCCGATACAGAAACCGGCCCGATTCCAGACGAACCAGTGCAAGTGGTCGCAAAGCGGCCTCCACCGCCCGTCCCCACCCCGTTGGTCGACCAAAGCAAAACACTCGCCCAACAAACCGAGGGCGCCCGCCAACAGGCCGAACAACGGAAAACGGAGGAAGCCCAGCGCGAAGGAGAAGAAGCGCAAAAGCGAATCGAGGACGTAGCGGCCCAGCGGAAAGTCGAGGAACAGGTCCAACTGGTAACAGAAGAGGAAGCTAGACGCGAAGCAGCGGCAGAGGCTAGGGCAGCGGCGGTGGCGCAGGGCAAGGCTGAAGAAGAGGCGCGGAAGCGAACCGAGCAGAAGCTCGCTACAGCAACGCAAGAGAACAACACGGCCATAGAACTTGCAGCCTTCGTGAGCGACATTCAGCAGCAAGCCAAACAGATTGAGGCACCCCAATATGCAGAACGCTCCTGGAGTCAGGGTATGGATGCGCTCCGAGAGGCGAATCGGCTGGGTACCAACAAACAGTACGCACTGGCCACCGAGCAATATCGGAGTGCCCAAGATCTCTTTTCACAAGCGCTAGATCAAGCACGCACCCAGCAGCTCAAGCTGGTTGACACAATACAAAATCAAGCCGCCCAAGCCCGTGTAAAAGCTGAAAAGGCTGGTGCAAAAAACGATGCTCGAGACCTCCTCCAAAAGGCGCAGTATGCCCTGACCCAAGCCGACGGATCTAGCCAAGAGCAACGATATCTGGAAGCACGACAACACTATGCCCAAGCAACCCGTTTCTTTAACGATGCAGCTACAAGGGCAAAACAACAAGCGGGTAAGAGAAACCAAACGACGATGCAAGGCGCCCAGGACACGGCAGAGGCACGGAAACAAGAAGCCGAAAAAGCTAGTGCCCGCCAATATGCTTCAGCACTATTTCAGGATGGAATATCGGCCCAAGCAAATGCGAACCAACTGCGTGATAGTCGGCAGTATACAACTGCAAGAACTCGATACCGTGAGGCTGCAGTATTCTTTGAGCAAGCCAGAGGGAAGGCCCAGGATGAGGCAAGCAGCACCGTGACGATTGAAGAGGCCAAAGATTGGGTCAGAAAAGTCCGCCTAGCCTACCAAAATCCATGTCAAAACGTGGCGACTTTAGTCGAACTTGGAGCGGTAAATAACGGCGCCAGAATAGGTTTTCAAAGGCTGGCCTGTGAGCAGGAGTACCGGGTTATAGTGCAAGACGAGGTCTCGGTCTCTCAGATAGAGAAGCGCGCCCAAGTCTCACTCGTCAGACGGATCGAGGCGAACGGAAGAACAGTCATGAAGATGTCGGAGAAGTGCCTTCTTGAAAAGCAGCAGGGGCGTATCCGTGGTTCCTGTGGTGACAGGAAACAACTCAAACTCTAACGATCCCCTTTTCGCGGCATTACGACCCTCACCTCATCTCCCTACAGGCTCTGAGCAAAGCTTACCAGTCTTCTAAATCAACCCGTAAGGCGTTGAGGTTGCGGGCCATCATATTCCAGAATGAGGTGGCTGCGGTGAGATCGAGAATATGCTGCTGTCCTATGCAGTCTTGGACCTGTTGAAATAGCTCGTCATCGACCGTGCCCTTCTGGGTCAGGTCGTCAGCGTAGCGCAGGATTAACTTGTCGTCATCATTAAACAGCGAGCTCGTTTGATACGAACCAATGGTGTCGATCTGTTCGCGGGAAATCCCCGTGCCTTCAGCGATTGAGATGTGCCGCACGAAACCGTAATTGCAGTTGAGTCGCTTCATGAGAATGAGCACGGCTAACTCGCGCAACCGGGGATCCAGGGCGGATTGATGCATAAAGTAATCGGCGAGTGGAAAAATTCGCTTGGCCAGCTTGGGGTTATTTGACAATGCCTTCACGACATTGGGCACATCGTCTAGGTTAAACTGCTGGGCAAAACTATCGTACAACTCTTTTGCCTCTGCGGTTGCCGTGTCTTTTTCGACGTATGGAATTCTGGCCATGGGTTTTTCCTTTCTTAGTCTCCTTCACCTTCGGAAAAGGAAGGGCAACCCACCCCGGCGCTACGCGCCACCCCTCCCTAGAAGAGATTTTCTAAGAGAGCACGGTGCATGGGCTGCATCCTATACAACTGCTATCCCCCCACCCTGCCCCTCTCCTACCTGGAGAGAAGGGATTTTGGTAGACTTTTTGTGGCGGGCGAGAGCTTAATTCGGCGTCCAAGCTAAGGCTCGCACCTCACCAAACTCCCGTTCTGATTTATTCCACGATACGCCAGCGTCATAACTGGTGTAGACATAACCATGCAGGCTGTTGGCCACAATAAAATCAGGATCCGCCGGATTCGTGGCAAACCAATAAATGGTGGAATTGGGGACGACGGGTAAAGGAGCGGCCTGCCACGTTTGCCCGCCATCAGTCGAACGCTGGATAGCACCGACCTTGCCCGGGATAAAATCGCCGTTGCCCACAAACATGACGTCCGAATCATCGGCTTTCAGCGCTACACCACGACAATACGAGATGCCCCGCTCGAAGAAACGCGGGAAACCGTGCAGCGACCAGCTCTGCCCTTCGTCCGTGCTGGTCCAAATGCCGTCCGGGGTGGTAGCTATGATTTTTCTGTGCGGATCAGGGCTGATCGTCAGACCGTGGATATCCTGGTTCAGCTCGTTTTCGCCCAGCGCGGGAAGACGCTGCCAGCTATCACCGCCATCTGTACTCCGATGGATACCGTCGATCTCAACGCTCACCCAGATCGTGCCGGAGTCGCGTGGATCAAAAAGGATATTGGTGACCTTGGGCGCTCCGGCAAGGCAGCGCTCAGCAGCATTGATAGGCAATTCTTGCCAGTTCTTGCCGCCGTCCTTGGTACGCAATACGCACGGCGGTTTGGTTCCGACAAGAATTATGTCTGGATCATCCGGATGAACGGCAAGCGACCAAATTTGTTTCCCGTCTGCGGGAGATTCTATCAGGTCCCAGATCGCGCCTTTGTCCTTGCTCCGATACAGCCCCACCTCAGAGCCCGCATACACGACGTTGGCGTCATGCGGAGAGACAACCAGCGAACGAATCTGGACTTCCCCAGGCTCAGCATCAAACGGCAGATTCATCCGACTTCGTCGCCAGCGTTCGCCACTGTCAGAGCTATACCATACCCCCGCGCCAACGGTTCCTAAACAAATCGTGTGTCCGTTTTCCATGTTTCCCCTCCTTGTATGGAGAATGCTTTTTGATGATTACGGCATAGCACTCCTACGCCGTGCTGCAAAGACGTATGAGAGCTGTCCATTTCCTGTATGCAGGCAATGGGGCAGGCAATAGGTATATCTTTCTGTGCTGCGGACTGGATAATGAGACTGAGGCTGCACTAGCCACATAAGGGGGAGAAACCATGGCAGAGCATAATGGCGAAAATACTCGCGAAAATAATCGGATTGACGTGTATCTGATTTGCAACGCCAAATATCACGACACCAATTTTGTACGGCTCGAATTGCTCAAGCTCTTGGCCGAACACGAGGATGTTGTTGTCCGCGTGGCAGAAGACTACCAGGCTATTGAAGCCATCAACCAGTCCAAGCTCCTCATCACCTACACCTGCGATGTGTGCCCAACTCCCGATCAACAGGAGGGGCTCAAACAGTTCCTCACCAGCGGCAAGCGCTGGTTTGCCCTACACGGAACGAGCGCGTTGTTGGAGTTTGTCGGAGAAAGTCTGGAGACCGACGGCATTGTTATTCCAGGCAAGGTCGATACGCCCAAGAAAGCACCGGCATTCTCGGACATGCTAGGCAATCACTTTGTGTCCCACCCGCCAATTCAACCCATACACGTTACGGTCTCTGATCCAGCCCATCCCTTGGTGCAGGGCGTCGAGCCGTTCGACGTTATTGATGAGCCTTATTACTGCGAATTTTACGGCAAAATCCATACCCTGCTGGAGTCGCGCTATACAGCCAAATCCGAGGGCTATGTGCGCGAGGACTTGGGGGAAGACTTAGGGCAGGATGCACCCCGGCCACAGCTCTATCTGCACCCCTATGCTGCGGGCGAGGTCCTGTATCTGACGCTCGGACACTGTCGCGGCAAATACGACATGCAGCCGTTCATGCCCGTGTGTTCCGTAGAGCGCTGCTCGTGGGATGTGCCCGTCTATTACGAGCTGCTGAGGCGCGGCATTCGCTGGGGGATAGGTGAGCTGGGTGTCTGAAATCACATAAGAGAGAGGAAAATACGATAGGGCTAGTCAGTTCGCAGAGAGTCACATAGAGTGGGAGCAAGAAATCTGCCTATGGACCAAATTCCTGTTATTCCCATTATTCCTAAGATCCAAAAATTATTGACCCTCAGCCGCGACGAGGCTGCAACCGAGCACGAGGCCGCCCTGGCTGCGGCTAAGGTGCATCAGCTCTTAGCTGACTACAACCTCTCCTTAACCGAGGTAGAGGCGCAAAATGTAGAGTCCGACCAGGCAATGCGCGTCGAAGGCTGGAAAACGGGCCGACTGTTACCGTGGGAACGTCTTTTGTGGTTTGGCACGTGTAAGCTCTATTTTTGTTGTTCCACGCTGTCTGTGGGCCGATCGTTTATCATCGGCCGGTCACACAATGTGATAGTGGCCAAAGAGATGCTGGCATATCTCATTGAGACGGTCCAGCGCTTGCGCAAGGCTCACTACGGCAAAGGACGGCGATACTTGGATTCCTTTGCGTATGGCTGTGCCCAGTCCATTAACGACAAGATTCAGGAACTCATTACTGCCAGGCAACCAGCGCAACACGAGACCACTCTGCCCGCCGTGCGGGAAACCTACCGTGACGAGGTGTACACCTTCCTTGCTGACCAAGGGACCTCTATCCGTAAACAGGCGGGGACGACACGCTCTCTCAAAGTCGACTCTAACGGCTATGTGGCAGGGCAGATCGCCGGGGAAAAAGTCGGCTTGGACCCCCAAATTTACGCTACTCAGGGGCAACCGGCGCTTGTAGAATAACTTGTAAGGACAGCCCCCGGTATACGCTGGGGCGCCTGCCTACGCTGGCTGCCTACGCAGGGGCAGATGCGCGAGATGCCCGCCTCTGTCCCGATAGGCCGTGGCTGAGACTCTCCCTCGACTCTTACAAGACTCCTTCTCAATGGGACGGTACAAGGTCGGACTTGGGTACTTGAGCCAAGAGCGTGTGGGGCTCATGTGCTACCCCACCCCGGTAGACAGTCGTGAGATTACGAATTTCACGCACGTCACGCAGCGGGTCCCCATCAACAACCAAAAAGTCCGCATACCGGCCGGGCGCAATACTCCCGATATCATCTTGCTGTCGCAGGTAGCGCGCGGCAACAGAGGTGACCGCCTTGAACGCAGCCATCGCACCAATCGCTTCAGCCAGCAGCTCAATCTCATGCAGAAGGGCAAATCCAGGCGGCGGATAGGACAGCCCACCACAGTCCGTCCCGCCCACGACCAAACCACCGGCTTCATGTAAAATGCGGGTCGATTCTTGATGTTTTTCGAGCGCCCGTACGCCTTGGGCCGGATCGAAAAAGCCAGGGTATATATCCCAGTCCGGCCGCTCGCCCATATGCGCAATCATCGCCCTCTGCCGGGCTAAGGCCATCGGCGGAATATACTGGCGGTCGGGGTCTTCCAGAGCGGCTTCGACTCCAAATTTCGCCAGCCACAGCAGATCCAGGGTGGTGCCCAGATTGACTTGTTTCTCGACCATGGCGCCAAACCACGTCTTAGCACCTTCTCCTTCGAGGTCCGCGTCTTCCCAGCCTTGGGTGATCTGGGTCCAGAAATGAGGATTCATCATGGAAGCCCCAGAACCAAATTGCCGCTCCAGCGCGCAAAATTCATTATACGGAGAGATCCATATATGCTCCAGACCGTCGATTCCAGCGTTAATCACATCAAGTGAATGAGTATAGCCCAGGTGGCCGGTGACGAGCACACGTTTGTCCACAAAGCGGATAATGGCCTTGGCCGTTTCTGGCGGCATAGTGAAGTATAACTTGATCCCGTCTACGCCTTCCTTGAGTAGATCGCCAATCTTTTGGGGTACGGCTTCAGGGGAAGGCACGCTGTCGAGCATCTCGCCCAAAGGGCCACTGTAGTCGAAGCTGCTCTCTGAGCCATCAAGCAACGGACCAAGGATCCACAGCCGAGGGCCCAGCTTCTGGCCACTGTTCAGCTCAGCTTTGAGCTGTTTGACCTTCTCTAACTTGCCGCCCACATCGCGCGCGCTGGTCACACCAGCGGCCAGAAACAGCGGCAGACATTCGCTGTCCATAAAGGTGGCATGCACATGGGTGTCGATCAAACCCGGTAGCACCGTCTTTCCCCCGAGATCGACGACTTGCGCACCTGCCGGTGTAGGCAGATCGCCGTCTTCAACCTGTGTAATCCGTTCACCATCGACTAGGAGGGAAACTCCTTCGCGGGGTGATCGGCCAGGCCATCGATGAGGCGTGCATTTTTAAAAAGTGTCGTTTGGGCCATACTCCCTCCTGTCACTGGATTTCCTATATGGTTTCGTGGACTAAAACCTTCTCTCCTTTACTCTGTTTCCTTTCCTGCTGACAAGGGACACAAGCAAGGGTCTTTCCGTTTTAGTCGGACGCGTTTGATACGGCGGTGGGAATTGCCGACGGGGATCAAAAGATGGGACGACGGGAAGACAGGTCAGATACGGGAGATTCCCATATCTGACCCAATAGACAGGTTCTTATCGGTGGGCCAACGGACCACGCAACAACTGCCCAGGCAGGGCGCCGGTATGCTCGTTTTCACGCAGCACAACTTCCCCATTCACCACAGAGGCCAAGAAGCCGGACGCTTTTTGCTTGAGCCGCCGCGCACCGGCCGGCAGGTCATACGTGAGTTCGGGCATCATCGGACCAACCGTCTCGGGGTCGAAGACCACGATGTCTGCAGCCATCCCTGGGCGCAGCAACCCGCGCTCGTTCAGGCCCCAATGTGAGGCCGGCACAAAGGTCAGCTGCTGGACCGCGTCTTCGAGTGTGATTTCTTGCTTATCACGCACCCAATAGCTCAGCAGATGACTTTGCAGAGACGAGTCCATGATCTGAGACACGTGGGCTCCAGAGTCGGAGAACGTGACGACCGAGCGCGGATGCTTGACCATCTGCAACACATGATCCTGGTTCTCATTGGCCAGCGGTTGGAGGAAAAATTGCTTGAGGTTTTTCTCCAGTGCTAGATCAATAAAGGTCTCCACCGGGTCTTGGTTGCGCTCGGCGGCAATGTCCTCAATCGAGCGGTGCGGCGGGTTAGGCTGGTCCAACAGAAACAACCATTTGAAATCAGCGGAACGGGCTTCAGGGCCCGTTCCGCGGTTTCCGTCGTCGGCTTGTTGGTGAGCCGCCTCGACCAATGCGCGGCGCATTTCCGGGTTCCGCAGTGCGGCTTCCTTTTCTGCCAGCGACAGCTTTTTCAGATCGCGCCACACCGGCAGCCTGTCGAACGGGGTCGCTGTTTCAAAAGACAGCAGCAGGTTGAGTGCACGACTATGCACCTGGAGGAACATCCGACCGCCCGCCGCAGCCGTCTCGTCAGCCAGGTCTAAATACGGCTGCCAGCAGTCTGGCGCGCGCCGCATGCTGAACATGCCGTAAGTCACGGGCACGCCGGTATCAACGGCAAGCGCTTTCAAACGGTCCATATATTCGCGGACGCGCTGGGGATCACGGCCGGTGTCTTCGCCGGCAATCTCAAAGATGCCTGCGCCCATCTCACCCATGGTGCCGACAAGTTGCCGCACTTCGTCCCAGGTCGCCAGGCGACTGGCAACGGGTTGTCTCTGAGGTGTCTGATGATTGCGCGTGCGTGAGGTCGTAAAGCCCATGGCGCCGGCCTGGATCGCTTCACGCACCACATGCTGCATGCGGTCTATATCATCTTCGGTCGCCGTATCCGTAAACGCCCGCTCACCCATCACATAGGTGCGCAGCGCAGAGTGACCCACATAGGCAGAGTAATTGATGCCTTTAGGCAGCCGCTCAACAGCATCCAAATATTCGGGGAAGGTCTCCCAGGTCCACTTGATGCCGGCATTCATCGCCTCAGGCGCAATATCTTCGGCTCGCTCCAGATTGCGCATGACCATGTCCTTTTCGCTCTCTTTACATGGCGCGAGCGAAAAGCCGCAGTTACCCATCACCACGCTGGTAATGCCATGCCAACAGGAGCAGGTCCCCAACGGGTCCCAAGAGACTTGGGCATCCATATGCGTGTGGCCGTCAATAAACCCCGGGGTGACAACATGGCCCTCAGCATCGATCGTTTCTTTTGCCCCCGCACGAATCCTGCCAATCGAGGCAATCTTGCCATCCACCACACCCACATCGGCCCGAAAACGCGGCAACCCAGAGCCGTCAATGACCGTTCCGTTTTTAATGATCAGATCGTACTGCATTCCCCCTCCTTATCCGAAGCAAACGTCTAGCGAATGATTTTGTTGATGATAGCAAAATATGTGACACTTCCGCCCGGCGTTTGTCAACAGCGCGGAGCGCATTGGCACGTCCAGCTTAAAATAGGGCATGCCCGCTCGTTCATGCTCAGCTCCGTCGAAGGGGGACGGTGGCAGAGTAACACACAATTTAAGAGCAGGCGCGGTAGTACATGGAAACGAGGATAAGAAAATCTTATCTCTTTGGCTCTCGGGCGGCCGGTGATTATCCGCCCTTGCTCGCTGGGCGCTTGCAGTCGAATCTGATTGTTTCGGCGGAGCAAGATTCAAAAAAGTAATAAGTGTGAGCGTGCGGCTGCGGATGCGCCAGCCGTCCGGTGTCTTCACAACCTCATCCACATATGTCCCGTTCGCAACATCGATGCTGCCGTTCGGGAGCACATGGGTCGCATGCAGATAGGTATTCATGGTTGCCGTCTCACCTGCGACCTCAATATCTATCGTACCCAAAAGATGCTGCGTAACAGTATATCCCGCATTTTTGAACACGGATAACACAAAGTTCGCCCACGCTTCTGGGCTGGTTCTCTTCTCACCCCGACCGTCAGGGAAGACGGCCGCAATGGTGGCGTCTTTCGTAAAGCAGGCCTGATACAGCGCCTGCCCGGCTTCGAGATCGCCCCTGCCGATGGCGTCCGTTCCGTGTGCATAACAGATGGTGAATTTTTGGATGGCAGCCGTGTCGTGCAGCACGTCGCCGACATGCATGTCGGCGACATCGGACGCGAGGCTCGGCCCTACGGCCCACAGAGTCACGGTCAAAGCGACAAACGCCGCGCGCAAGACACCTAAGGCATGCGAGACGGCGAACGGTCTATCTGGCTGGGACATAGTATTTTCCTCCTGTTTCTTCGAACAGTTCGCTAACATACGGACGGAAAATACAAAATGCCAGGTGGCGCCAACGTCGTCTTAATCCGCATTAGTACTCGGCAAGCCGGCTGCTCCCGCGGACGACGCCCTCTCCAGAGGCTGCTCCCAGAGCGAGGCCGGTCCTAGTCCGAGTACACTGCGGCGGAAGTTCTTCGCCTGTTATGCGAAAGACAGCTCCCTCAGCCAGCCGTTCCCACCTTCCCCTGTCATTCCCGACTTGATTGGGAATCCAGTCCAGCGCCGGTGGATGGGTTCCTGCCTGCGCAGGAATGACAGCAAGCGGAACCGGAGAGAAACTTCGGCCAACCAATACTAGTCCGCGTACTGATCGTGCCGATACAGCCATTCCATGGAATAGCTTAAGCCCGCTTCATCACGCCCCTTCGGCACCAGATCCAGATAATGATAGGCCCCATTCAGCATGTCCAAACCACGTGAGTAGCACGAGTAGGTGTGAAAAATATTGCCTTTCTCATCTTTATAAAAAACGCTGATACCAGGGGCGTCTTCACTCGGAAACTTGCCTATCCGATAGTTGTAGTATATATCTCCTTTCTCCATCTCCTCGGGAGTGAAGGAAATATGATAATCCCGATTAAAATCGTTGCCGAATGACGACACCCATTTAAAGTCCCAGCCCATACGTTTTTTATAGGCTGTCAGCTTGTCTAGCGGGGCTCTGGCAATAGTAACCAGCGAGACGTCACGATGCGCGAGATGGATGCTCACACCGTTATAGTTGTCCGCCCAGAACGAGCAGCTCTTACAGCCCTCTTCCCAGTCCGGGCCAAACATGAAGTGATATAGGAGCAGCTGGCTTTTCTCCTCAAAGAGATCGGCCAGGGACTCCGGGCCATTCGTTCCATCAAATGCGTAGACCTGCTCAACCTTGACCCATGGCAGCGCACGCCGCTGCTGGCTTAATTGATCACGTGATCGGGTAAATTCTTTTTCCTTGACAAGAAATTCCTTACGCGCAGCACCCCACTCTTCTCTCGATACAACGGCATGGCTTTCCATACTGGACCTCCTTACTTTGTCTTAGTTCAAAGTCTTAGTTCAAAGTCTTAGTTCAAAGTCTTAGTTCAAAATTCAACCATATGGTTGAATAAATGTCAATAGTCTCCCCTCTTTGTACAAGCTTTGCTGAGAGGATCCCCTTGTGTCGATTATGCCGATTGTGTCGCTATGAGCCCCCCAGGGGAAATGTAGTTTCTGACTGCCTCTCAGGAAAATATCAACGCCAGCCCCACCTCTTGCTAAGCTCATGCCGCGGCCTGTACGGTATTGGCAGGGTATGCGCCAATACAGGGAGGACGCCTATGTCGGATGCGCTATTCACAGTCTCAGGACAGTCTGAATCACCGACCCGTCTTGCCGTGCAGGTGAGAGACTTCGAGCTGATTGTTGATGAACCCCCTAGTCTGGGTGGAGATGATGAAGGTCCGAATCCCGTTGAATATATCCTTGCCGGGCTCGCCGGTTGTCTCAACGTAATGGGCCATATTATTGCAAAGGAAATGGGCTTCACCATCCGGTCCCTCAAGATCGACGCAGCGGGTCCACTCAATCCGGCAAAATTACTCGGCCAACCGACGGATGATCGGGCGGGTTATAAAAGCATTGAGGTCACACTCAACGTCGATGCCGATGTTGACCGGGCTACGCTTGATCGTTGGCTGACAACTATCGAATCCCGGTGTCCGGTATCGGATAACCTGATGAATCTGACGCCGGTTTCGACACACGCGGCGCCTGCTGAGTCTTCCGAGGCTGCGGCACTCTAACACGGAGCGCACCCGCTCTTCAGATCTATTCTCGCCTGCTCGTCGGTCAAGCAAGAAAGATACAAGAATGCCTCAGCTCACATCCATAGCCCTTTCCCAGCTGCTGCAGAATCTCCAAGAGATCTACGATCAACAGGGAGATATAGAGGTCTATCTTGTCGCGGAGACTGGGGCGGATCTGCCCATTACGGAAGTGACAGTCAGCCCACTCGGCAATGATCCTGAGCACAGAGTCGTCCGCCTCCACGGTCCAACGACCGGAGATATGGATCCGGATTTAGAGGATTGGTAAACCGATTCTCCCTAGCGCACCATCTCCCACTCCGGCATGGTGAGCACCCCAAGCTCAGACCATAATCCCAGGCGTTGTCCCATTTGCGCCAGAGGTTGGAGCGCCCGTACGGCCTGACGCAGGGCAACTCCCGTCGCGGTTGTCCGAGCCGTCGCGTCATCGCCGCCTTGCAGACTTGTCAGGACAGTCTCAAACAGAGTCTTTGAGGCAGGAAAGAGTTTGAGATGGACATCGGCATCTTCAGCAATCCCAGCCGCGTCCTTGGCCAATTGCAACGCCATGGGGAATCCGCCGAGTTCATCAACCAGCCCGATGTCTTTGGCATCCTCACCGGTCCAAATCCGTCCTCTCGCCACGGCATGAACCTGTTCCTGACTGAGACCGCGTCCCTCAGCAACCTTGCCGGTAAAATCTTCATATACGCGATCTAGCCACGCGGTGATCCGCTGCCATTGTTCCGGAGTATAATCCAGCGAACTCGACCACATGTTGGCATTGGTGCTAGTATGGACCTCATCCGACGTCAAGCCAATTTTCTCCGCAAGCTCAGCGGTCAGCATTTTTCCGCCAAGCACGCCGATGGAGCCAGTAATCGTTCCGGGGTGGGCCACAATCTTGTCCGCAGCCATAGCCACGAAGTAGCCGCCCGAGCCTGCCACATTGCCCATAGACACAATGACGGGTTTCCCGGCCTCTTTGGCCCGAATGGTCTCGCGCCAAATCGTGTCTGAGGCCACGTATGAGCCGCCCGGACTATCCACCCGAAAGAGAATCGCCTTGACCGCTTCATCTTGAACAGCCGCGCGGAACGCTGCGGAAACAGAATCCGCGCCCATGGTGGGGCCGCTAAAGGCGGCACTATATTCGCTTTTGCCGCGCTGGACCCCGCCCACGCCGTAAATAAGAGCAATCGCATCGCCTTCAGTATGCGGTCGCCCCATGCGCCGCAGATAAGTCAGCAGGCCGAGTTGCTCAGCATCATCACCAACCGTGTCTTCGACCCGGGCATAGACTTCATCTCGGTACATGAGCCCGTCAACGAGTTTCTCTGCCAGCGCCTGTGGTCCCAGAAAAGGCCCACGATCAATAAGCGCGCGAACGTGCCCGACCTCAAGTCCGCGCCCGTCAGCAATACCCTGAACGATTTGTCCAAACTGCGATTCGATAATGCGCAGGATGGCCTCACGATGCGGCGGAGTGTATTTTTTCTCGGTAAACATATTCAGCGCATTTTTGTACTCGTAGCGGTGATCCATGCGTGGCGTAATCCCCAGCTTCTCAAACGTCCCGCTCACAAACGAAGATTCCGCCATCAGCCCGGTCAGGCCGATATCACCCGAGGGTTGGAGATAGATCTCATCAAAGGCTGAAGCCAAATAATAGGTACCGTTTCCTGGCCCAAACTCACCAAAGGTCTCGGCATACGCAATGGCCGGCTTACCACTTTCACGAAAGGCAAGCACCGCATCCCGGACCTCTTGGATCTCAGCCAACCCCATGCGCGGATTGCCCGCCCGAGCAACCAGAGCCACCACGCGGTCGTCGTCCGTCGCCTGTTGGAGTGCCTCAACCAGATCCCGCACCGAGGCGGTTTGTTCCATCAGGATACTGGCCAGTGGGTCGTCCGGGATATACTCGGCAAATTCGCGTTCAAAGTCGATCTCGACAACAACTTTGTCAGGGATACTCTCTTGACTCATCAGCGCGGAGATCGTGCCGACAACGGCCATAACGACGACCCACGCGCCAATGAGCATCAGCATCCGTCCAAAGAATTTTCGCATACCATCCTCCCTTGAACTGTTCTTATACTAGCGTAGCAGAGAAAGGTGAACGGACGGGAGTGGGGAAGCTGAGATAAAGACACAATCAAAAGTCAGCAGGCGAACAGACAGTCGTAGAAACTACTGGGAAAACCGTTGCAAGCGCAGCACAAGCCGCGTATCAACTCCTCTCTAAAATCTATGCATCGTATACGGAAGGCTTTGACGTAGCCGATCTTCAAGAAGCCAAAGCCCTCTTGGATGCCTTGGCGTGATCACACGACCTGCTGAGTGAATATCAGCCTGCCTGAGCCGAAGTCGGCTCCAGCATCCCGCTCATTTTCCCATGCGCCCACGGCAACTGTATCGGCTCGCCGCTTTATTGAAAATCTCCACCGGCGTCTCCAGAACTGCAATTACCAGCAGATCCTCTTCTCCTGTAGTGCAGACTTTATGCTGCGTATAGGCGGGCCCACGGTCAGCACACTATTCGGTCCAAAATCGACCTGTTTGCCGTCAACCTGACACCACCCCGTGCCTTTTAACACAATAAGAATTTCCTCGCCCGAATGACAATGCGTGGGCGTGGGTTTGCTCGGCTTTGAGGTCTGCATCCAAATCTCGACATTTTTAGACTGCTCCTTCACCAAGGTCTGATGAACGACTGCTGGGTGAATGTATTTTTCGATGGAATCAAGTTTACAGATCGAATACATAGTCCCTCCCTTTTGTGTCTCTGTGTCCAACAACATGAAAGACGGTAGCAAAGAAAAGGACAGACGCCAATCAGACGGATCCGAATGAGGCCCGCTCGAAAACTCAATCTGAAACCCGGCCCGTTCTTGGCTGTAGACTTCGGTCAGATAGCCTTGCGCTCCAACGTACGCGCCGGCTGGGTAGTATAAATAGCCTTTGGTTGTCACTCGCGAGGCCAGTGCTTGACTGACAAGAGGTCGGGTGCGCAATACCTCAACGGCCCTCTCATCGACGAACAGCTTCTGTCTGCGTGCGGTTACTACGGTGAAGAAGTAGCTTCCCCCTGGGACAAAAGCTCGTCGATATTGCATGTCGTGAGTCCATAGGAGGTGTCGGATTACGCTCCGCTAATCCGACCTACGGGACTTATATTATACATCCCCCCGTCCATATCTTAAAATCCGGATCTTAAAATCCGGAAATCTCTCTTTGAACGGATCTATATCCACTCACGCAAACCGCACCAGCGTCTCCGGGCTATGAGCCACAACAGTGACGAATTGCCACGCATTGTTGGACTTGCGCGTCGTATATGTTGCGCTTAAGCGTTCGAGTTCTTCACCCGTTTTGGTGTAGCGGACGGCAAGGCCGCTGAATAAAGCCATTTCTGCGCTGAGTTCTTTGATCTGAACATCGGTGACTTCAGTGTGACTGTAATTCCGGCCCTTGAGTCCTTCCATAACTTGCGCAAACAGGTTCTCAATCTCTATTTCATTGGAAAGCAATGTGACACCCTGGTCCGTGATGAAAAGACATGGGGCATGGTAAAAAGGCACCACCGCCTTGGCCTTACCGGTATGAAAAGTATCGAGATAGCTCGCGTAGAATTGTCTGATTGCCTCTTCTTGGTTAGTCATGCTTATACGTCTCCTTTCTGAAATTCTCGTGACGGCGTCGTGAGTTTTTCCAGTCGTGTCAAATAGGCGAGTGCGTATTCGTTACTCTGCCCACACATGTCTGCACTGGGTTGCAGGTCGCGGCATACCGCCAGACGTTCAGGTCGGCCAAACAGTAGACACCGATTTTCAGGGCTGAGATGGAGACAGCGTACTCCGGCAGGCTTGCCGGTCGGCATCCCAGGGAGGGGTGATGAAATCGACGGGGCGATGCAGCACGCGCCGCAGCCTACTCGACATTCCACAAAAATTCTCTCAATCGACGGTCTCTTGCTGCAATGCCGCGCGGTGTTTCGCTGTCGCTGCCTCGTCCAGGCTTAAATCGTCTCTTAATACCACCCCGTAATCGTACGCAGCACCTTGGCGGGTGACATACCCGTCAAGGACATCCTCACGCACCCGCATCGGATCGCGTTCCCAAGCCGGGCCGAAGCCCCCTCCGCCACCGGTCTGGGTTCTGACCACGTCTCCTGCCTCAAGTGGCAGCGCGTTCGCCTTGAGCATATGGCGTTCAGTCTTACAACCAGGATTCACGACCACAGCTGGTGGAGCAGCGTCTCTGCCGCCAAACAATCCCCAGGCGGGTGTCACTGAACGCTCAAACCAGAGATACAGGATGGAGGCCGCTTCGGTGTGATACTCGCGGTAGACGCCGGTCCCGCCACGAAAACGGCCCGGACCGCCCGTATCCGGACGAAAGCCGTATTTGGTGAGCGTGACTGGATATTTATTTTCATACACCTCAATGGGCAAATCTTTGAACGCGCCATTGACGTTGTTAATCAGCGCATCCTGGCCGTCACCAGTATTAAACGCGCCCCAGCCGCCCGTCGTTGGTTCAATAGCGAAATACGGGATATCGCCTTTGCGCGGATCTGTTCCAGCCAGCGCAATGACCATGGAGTCGCCATAGTGCGCCCCGGCAACTTTCTCCGGTATGGCCGAAGCCAGCGCTTTGGGGATCAGATCAATCAGCAAGCCCAACGAAGAAAAATACCAGGCACACGCCGCCGGCTCCTGAGCCCGGAAGAGCGTGCCCTCGGGCGCGGTGACCGAGAGCGTCTTAAAGGTCCCGCCGTCAACCGGACGAGTCGGACTGACCAATAGCTTGAAGGCCACCCGGACGGCCGAGATGGTTTGCACAAACCCACAGTTCACCGGGCCCCGGGTTTGTTTGTCTGAGCCTGCCAGATCAACCATCATGCGGTCGCCGGACACATCGATGCGCACTTGAACGCGGACCGGCTCACTGCCCAACCCGTCATTATCCAAATATCCTTCGGCCGTGTACGAGCCGTCGGGGATGGCGGCCACGGCCTCACATTCCAACTGTTCTGATTGACGAAAGATCTCATCCCGGGCGGCAAGCGCAGTGTCGTAGCCAAAGCGGTCCAGCAGCGCATGCAGCCGACTCTCGCCAGTTCGACACGCGGCGACCTGCGCGTTCATATCGCCGACCAGCCCGTAGCCAAAACGACTGTTGCGTCGCAGGAAATCAATAATGTCGTCGCGGGGCCTGCCCCCGTCATAGATTTTTGTTGGCCCCCAGCGCATGCCTTCCTGATAAATCTCGTGGGAGTCCATGGGCGAGCCGGGATCTTTGGCGCCGACGTCCAGCCAGTGCGCGCGTGTTGCCGTAAACCCGACGCGTTTCCCGTTCCAGAAAATAGGCGCGAAGATCGTGGCGTCGTTCAGGTGCGTCCCGGTCATATACGAGTCGTTGAGATAGAATATATCTCCCGGCTGAAACACGTCCCAGCCGAATTGCTCAGCCGTCAGCTGGACGCAGACTTCCAGATTGCCCAGAAAGAGGGGTAAGCCAAGCGACTGGCCTAACACCTGACCGTTTTCATCCAGGAGCGCCACAGAGCAGTCTTTGCCCTCATAGATAACCGGAGTGTAGGCACTCCGAATCAGGGCCGCATTCATATCATTCGCAATCGAAACAAACATATTGCGGATGATCTCGGTAGTAATGGGATCCGCCTGTTGCAATGGATCCCGCATAGTTTGATTGTTTTGCATGGCGTTTACTCGATAGTGATGATGATGTTTCCCTGCTCATCCAGCCGGACATGATAGCCGGGCGGCACAACCGTGGTGGCGCTATCCTCTTCAATAACGAGCGGCCCGGAGTACTCGGCCCCAGCGTGTATCCAGTCTCGACGTAAGACCGGCGTCGGGTGGGCGGTCCCGTCAAAAATGGCATCTCGACTGCCTATTAGGGGATCTTGCACAGAATCTTGCCCGTCGTCCGGCATAGCAAAGCGGGCGGTCTTGCGCTGCAGCCGCCCCTTGGCTGCCAAGCGAAGATTGACGAACTCGATCGGTGCGTCCGGTGTCGCGTGGCCGTAGCGGGTCTGGTGGCTAGTGTGAAAACTCGCCTCAATCGTGGTGATGTCTATCGTCGCGTCAATATCGACGTTCACCGCATATTCCTGGCCGATATAGCGCATATCGGCTGAGCGCACGAAATACATCTCTTCCGGGGCGATACGCTCGGCTTGGAGCGCAGCCGTTCCGTCTTGTTGGAGTTGTTGGTAGACCTGCGCAACATCTTTCGCTGTCACCTCTTGTGTGGGACGGTAGAAGGTATGGGTCAAGTCGTGGCGCACATCGGTTTGCAGCATCCCCCACGCAGAGAAGGTCCCTGGGAAGCGCGGGATAATCACCTCACGAATATCCAGTTCGCTGGCTAACCAGGTCGCATGCATGGGCCCAGCCCCACCAAACGCCACCAGAGAATAGGCGCGTGGGTCTATGCCCTGCTCCACCGTAATAGTCCGCATCGCATCCGCCATCTTGGCGTTGGTGATGGCCAGTATACCTTCGGCAAAGGCCACGTCGTCCAGTCCAGCCTGCCCAACCTGTTGGGCTAGGTGGTGAATAGCTTGGGCTGCCGCGTCTTCATCCAGCGTCATGCGCCCACTCAACAACGACTGTGCGCCGAGTCGTTTGAGGAACAAGTTGGCATCAGTAACAGTGGGCTGGCTGCCACCTCGACCATAACTGGCAGGGCCGGGCACGGCGCCCGCACTCTGCGGGCCAACCCGGATTGCGCCGGCTTCTTCCCACGCCAGCGATCCGCCCCCCGCGCCTATGGTATGAATATTCACAATAGACATCAGTAACGGCAAACCTTCCAGCTCGGTCTCCGTAGTGATTTCGGGCTTGCCATTTACGACCAAACTCAGATCAAACGACGTGCCGCCCATATCCACACACAGCAGATTGGGACGCTGCATGGCCTGAGAGAGGGCAATCCCACCTATGGTTCCGCCCACAGGGCCGGACAAGAGCGTAGAGATCGGCAACTTACGGGCGGCATCGAGTGTCATCACACCGCCGCTGGACTGCATCACGTGCAAGGTCGTCTCAACCCCCAGAGTACGCACTTCCTGCTCGAAGCTCGTCAGATACCCCTCTACAAGTGGCGCAATATAGGCGTTCAGCACCGCCGAAGAGGCCCGTTCGTATTCGCGCCATTCACGCGCAATGTCATGCGAGAGACTGATCGATACACCCGGCAGCGCTGCCGACAATATCTCCCGTGCCTGCAGCTCGTGGTCTGGAAAGGCATAGGCGTGAATAAAGCAGACGGCGACTGCCTTGATACCCTCGTCGTGCACTTTTTGGATGATGGCTGCAAAATCCTCTTCGTGCAGGAGATCGAGCACTGTGCCATCCCATTTGATGCGTTCGCGGACGCCGTGGACGTCGCGCCGAGGGACGAGGCGCTGGGGTTTGCGGTAGTGTAGGGCGTACAATTCTTTGCGGTCACCCCGGGCAATGGAGTAGGCGTCCCGCAGTCCGGCGGTCATAATGAGCAAAACGCGCTCGCCTTTGCGTTCGAGAAAGGCGTTCAGTCCAACCGTCGTGCCGTGGACGAGAAAGTCGATGTCTTTTGGGACGGGAATGAGTTCCCTGAGTCCGTTCAGCACGCCGCGGGCAGGATTATCCGGGGTTGTTAGGACTTTGCCGGTAAAGACGTGACTAGACTCCTGTTCAACGACAAAGTCGGTGAATGTCCCACCAATATCTGCAGCCACACGATATTTTGTCACGGAGTGTCACTCTCTTTTCAGAACGTTATCTCAGTATCCATATAGCGCACCCTTTACCACCTTCACCGGGCCGGATACAAGCCAGAGAAATATGTTTGCGGCCAAAATACGGACAGCCCCGTAGGTCGGATTAGCGTAGCGTAATCCGACCTCCTCCTATTCGTGTCCAATACCCTCGCCCACCACAGGCTCCGTGTTTCCCCAATCTCTCGTATAGACGCCCTCCTTTACATATCGCCGAAAACCCGAATGCGGCCAGGCACCAAGTTGTCAGACATATCCATGTCTCGCTGGATTGTAATGAATGTACTCCACATGCTGCCGGTAGTCTGTCTCATCCCGCATGAGGTGTTCCCAATACCGAGACTGCCACAATGCTTGCTCACCCTGATGGTATGCGGTCAGGACTAGGGGATGTTTACGGCGAGGATTGTAATTTTTGGTCACCCAGGTTTTGATCAATCGCCACCGGGTTGGATAGTCCTTATCAGCGTCGGTAAGGTCCAGATGCAGTGGAGATGGTCGGGTAAGACACCATAGCGGCGACGGTAAAGGGCCGTTTCTCGTTGACTTGTCGAAATGCCTTGCGCAACACTTCAACGGTCCCCTCATCGACGAACAACTTCCGTCTTTGTGCAGTCACTACGGTGAAGAAGTAGCTTCCGCCTGGGACAAAAGCTCGTCGATATTGCATGAGATACGTCTACAGGAAACGTCGGGTTACGCTCCGCTAACCCGACCTACGGGGCTGCAAACGAAACCTGCATGTGCACGGGGCGTCCTGTTTGCGTAAATCCTAACAGCAGACAACTCGGAGAATATTTGTCATCGGGGTAATCTTCAATAATGGTTGCTTGTGCCCCGGCTTGCCGAATCTCTTGGTCGCTGATGTTTCGTTCCACGACGCGCTTTAAAGCATGACGACTGAATTCAAACTCGCCCTCAGTAAGGAGTGTCGGATTACGCTTCGCTAATCTGACCTACTGGGCTGCGCGTGGGTCAGACCAGGATTCAAACGCGCACGCACAATGGGGGAGCGTGGCTCGGCTACAACCCGCTTGCCACCGCCCGCCTTGATCTCCCGCACGCCGTCCAGAACCTCTTGCCACACATCCCGCTTGGCCTCGAATTGAGACAGCGCACGTCCAGTCAGTTTCTTAGCCATATTTGAACGCCTCCTTCATTTGTAGATGCTATGGGGGGCGGTTTGCTCGTCGTTGTTAGACCATGTCCTCCATGGATTGTCGTCCGGATCGTAGCGCCATACCTCCAAGTCAAAGTCATCGAGTACGAGCTGAGTGATTTTCCCATCGTAAAGAAAACTTTGCCGAACGAGCGCGTAAGCATTTCGGCATTTTCGTTTATTGAAGTGGCGAGACACTATCGTATTGACGGCATCTGCAATCCGAATTTCAAAATGCTCGTGAGACAATACGAACGCACGTTGCTTCCAGAATAACTCGGCCAAGTTTAATCGACCGTTTCGTCTTTACTTCTCAAGAAACGGGTGACCTTTCTTTTCCACTTGCCGAGAAGAGGTAACGGATTCTTTTTGCTAGCTTCATACAACTAATTTCGTAAAAGCTCATGCCAAAAGATGTTAGGCCGTGGCTCTTTAATAAAGTCTCGATCGATGAGAAACCTCATTCTTGGTAGTTCTTCATCGTATTTCCCTGTAACTGCGTGACCGACCGTATTCACCATGGCCGCAGCCATACATTCACCGAGGATTCGGATCTTAAGATATTGTGGCTAGCTCAGCTTCTTCAGCCAATTCCCAAACTCCTCGTAAAGCTGTGCCGGATTATGTTTCCCCATGCGTGTATATTCTTTTGCACCTTCACGAATTCCCATAAGAGCTACCTGGCGGTGTTTTTCAACCACAGACTCTGAGTTGTCCAAAGGACGCACAGTAAAGGGAGTAATTCAGACGAAATAAGGTGCGCAGATAACGTTGCGGGCAAACTCAGTTAGCTGTTTATCCGAGAGCAGAGAGCTCTTAATCTCCTCTTTGGAATTCTTGAGAGTTCTTGGGAGCGGCCTTTCCCACTCAGTAAACTGTCTCTGTTTGAGTTTGTAGAGCGTCTTTATTTGGCGAAGGTGGACCGCGATGAAGAAATTTAGCTCCGCTGACCTAGCACTGAATGACCCTGTTTCGTCTATCGCGATAACCATGTCGATATCATCGAAAGTCATCTAACGAGAGCGGCTCCCCGTCGCGATATACGATCGGATGGAATGCATCAGTTAGGTTAAAAAGGTTACAATGTGCCCTATTTTGCGTGTCATCGTTTTTTCAATCTCTGCGCACCCTTTACCACCTTCAGCGGGCCGGATACAAGCCAGAGAGATGAAGCCGCCGCCTTTTGACTACCACGCTCCAACCAGCATCGAAGAGACGCTGGATCTGCTCCAACGCTATGGAGACGAGGCCAAGGTGCTGGCGGGCGGGCAGAGCCTTATGCCGCTGTTGAACTTCCGCCTGACTTATCCGGCTGCTCTGATCGATGTCAACCGCGTGGCGGCCCTTTCATATATTCAGCAAAAAGACGGACAGATCCGTATCGGCGCGTTAACCCGGCAGAGAACGATTGAGTTTTCAGAACTGATTCACAGCCAGCTTCCGCTCCTGTATGAGGCAACAACACTCGTCGGTCATCTCCCCATCCGTACGCGCGGCACCATAGGCGGGAGTCTGGCCCATGCTGATCCTGCAGCAGAGTATCCAACAGTGGCAGTGGCCTTAGACGCTGAATTGGTCATTCAGGGACCAAGCGGTACGAGAATTTTATCCGCTGAAGAGTTTTTTGTGAGCTATCTCACCACTGCACTCGCACCGAACGAAGTCTTAACTGAAGTCCGCTTTTCCCCTTCCCCTCCAACCAGCGGCTGGGCGTTTGAAGAGTTTGCCCGGCGGCATGGGGACTTCGCTGTTGTCGGAGTTGCGGCAGTAATTGATACGGATGGCGAACAGTGTCGGACAGCGCGTTTGGCTGCTGCTGGAGTCGGCCCAACACCGATCCGGTTACGCGCAGCAGAAGACATTCTTATGCAAGAGGGAATCACTGACCAGGCTATTCAGAGCACCTCAACCAAAGCAGCCGAACTCGTCGAACCTGATAGCGATATCCATGCGTCAGCCGACTTTCGGCGGCATTTAACCCAAGTGCTGACTCGCCGCGCGATTAAGCGGGCTATTGAACGCGGACGGGAGCGAAAGACATGAGCGAGAGAAGACAGATCACGCTTACGATCAACGGTACGGTGCACAGCGGACAGGTTGAACCGCGCAAACTGCTGGTTGATTTTCTGCGTGAAGATCTGGGTCTGACTGGCTCACACGTGGGCTGTGAACATGGCATCTGCGGAGCGTGTACTATTCTCGTCAACGGTGAATCCGCTCGCTCGTGCTTAATGCTGGCGGTCCAGGCGAATGGGGCTGAGTTGATGACGGTTGAGGGGCTTGCTGAAGATGGCAAGCTCCATCCACTCCAAGCAGCCTTTTGGGAACACCACGGACTCCAGTGTGGCTTTTGCACGCCAGGGATGCTGATGGCAGCCTACGATCTACTCCAAACAAACCCGACACCAAGCGAGGAAGAAATTCGCGCAGGCGTATCCGCGGTTCTGTGTCGCTGTACCGGCTATCAGGGGATAGTCCAGGCTATTCAGGCGGCGGCGGAGAAACTCAGGGCTCGTGGGGATGGTCGGTGAGCATGGGTCAAGATAAGAAACCCACCCCGGCCGCCGACCTCCGGTCGGGCGCGCCACCCCTCCCGAGAGGGGATTTATTGGTACGGGGCGGATTTCTGGGACTGAGGAAGTAGGGTGGAAGAGTTTACGCCAAAGATAGTCGGTGCGCGCGTCAAACGCAGGGAGGACCGGCGCCTCCTGACCGGTCAGGGCGCGTATGTGGACGATCATCATCCGCCGGGCATGCTCCACGCGGCCTTTCTCCGTAGCCCGTGTGCCCATGCACGTATCACACAGCTCGATCCAGCTGCAGCCCAAACGTTGGAGGGCGTGGTGGCCGTGGTCACTGGCAAAGAACTTGCGCGCTGGGTCAAGCCGGTTCGCGCGGCGTCAAAGATGCGCGAATATAAAGAGACCGGTTTTCCGCCGCTGGCCATTGATAAGGTGAGACACGTCGGCGAGGCCGTAGCAGTCGTCGTGGCCGAGAGCCGCTACCTGGCTGAAGATGCGCTAGAGCATATCGTTGTTGAGTATGATCCTCTCCCCGCAGTCGCTGATGCGGAGGAAGCAAGCCGGCCCGAAGCACCAGTTTTGCATGAAGACGCAGGCAGCAACGTCCTCTTGTCTCGCGAATTTGCCCGAGGCGATGTGGATGCAGCGGTAGAGGCGGCGGCGGTGCGTGTCCGCGCGCGCTTTCGCTTCCGTCGGCACGCCGCAGTGTGTATGGAAAATCGGGGCTGCTTAGCCGACTACAATACCGGCACGAGTGAGCTGACGCTGCGCTCTGCTACCCAATGTCCAGGCTTGCTCCGAGATGCCTTGGCCGACCTGTTGGATATGCCCGAGCATTGTATTCGTGTTGTGGCCGCCGACGTGGGTGGCGGCTTTGGAGCAAAATCATCCCTCTATCCTGAAGAGATCACCCTGTGTGCGGTCACAAGACGGCTTGAACGGCCAATAAAATGGATCAGCGACCGACGCGAAGATCTCATGACCACGACCCAGGCGTGGGATGAGGTCGTTGATGCCGAACTCGGCCTGCAGGCTGACGGGACAATTGTCGGACTCAGAGCAGACGTCACAACAGATATCGGCGCTTACTCAATTTATCCCTGGACGGCGACGGTTGAGCCCATTCAGACCATTAGCTTTCTGTCGGGCCCGTACCGCATGCCACACTACCGAGGACGCAATCGAGGAGTCGCGACGTGTAAAGCACCCATGGGGCCGTACCGTGGCGTGGGGCGTCCGATCACGACATTCGTGCTGGAAGGACTCATGGACCGGGCGGCCCGGAAACTCAATATGGACGCTGCCGAGTTGCGGCTCAAGAATTATATCCAAGCCGACGAATTCCCGTACAAAACACCGTCCGGCCTGGTGTGGGATCAGGCCAGCCTGACCGAGTGCATGCAAAAAGCGCGGGAAGTATTGGATTATTACACGACGAAACAATGGCGCATTCAAGCGCGAGCGGAGGGTCGCTGGGTCGGGATAGGATTTGCGACCTATATTGAACTTACCGGTGTGGGTTCAGCCATTCCCGTCTCACCCGGCATGCCCATCTCTACCGGCACTGAGGCGGCTTTCCTTCGCGTCGATCCGTCAGGAACCGTGACTGCAGCGTTCAGCGTTGCTCCCCAAGGCCAGGGGCATGAAACCGCCTTGGCACAGGTTGTCGCGGATGCGCTGGGCGTTTCTTTGGACGACGTGCGCGTCATCTGTGGGGACACGGCTCTCGCCCCCCACGGCACAGGAACGTATGCCAGCCGGAGTGCGGTGTTGGCCGGTGGAGCGGCTATACGCGCGGGCCAGGCGCTCAAGGAGAAAGCGCTCAAAATCGCCGGCCATATGATGGAAAGCAACCCGGCCGATCTCGATATGCAAGACAGTCTGGTCTTCGTGTGTGACAAGCCGGAGCGCACTCTTCCCTTTCGTGAGGTGGCTAAGACGGCCTACGCCGGTCTCCGACGTCTGCCTGAAGATATGGAGCCCGGGCTAGAGGTCACGCGGTTCTACGATCCATTTTTCGGGACGGCATCCAGCGCCACACATGTTACCGTCGTCGAGGTGGATAAAGAGACCTATGCGGTAAAAATCCAGCGTTACATCGTTGTCGAAGACTGCGGACGGATTATTAATCCGCTGATTGTTGACGGCCAGGTCCGCGGCGGCGTAGCCCAAGGCATCGGCGCGGCGCTGTACGAAGAAGTCGTCTACGACGAACAAGGCCAACTCCTGACCGGCTCACTGGTAGACTACCTCGTCCCAACCGCCTCAGAACTCCTGCCCATAGAAGTGCATCATATTGAAACGCCGTCGCCCACAACGCTCGGCGGCTTTCGCGGCATGGGCGAAGGCGGCACCATCGGCGCACCTGCGGCAATCGCCAATGCCGTCTCCGATGCGCTGTCTCACTTGGGAATTGAGATCAACGAAATTCCGATCACACCGGATAAATTGTTTCGGCTGGTGCGGGAGGCGGAGAATGCCAGGTAATACGAGTATTGCATACACCTGGGCGAGGACACCTCGCCCCTACACACTCTGATGTAATTCCACCCGAACGACTTTCCTTACCGCGTCAAGCACCGATTTCTGTTTGATACGATCCACGAGGGCCTCATTGATGAGATTCTGGTAGTTCCCGCCCCCCGCCGCATCGCTCAAGACCCTCCTCGTCAAACACCGATCGAATTGAGTGAATCAATTCTAGCGTGAGTTGGGCATGCGTGTCAGGAAAGCGCTTCTGACCGTGCTCTGAAATCGACCAATAGCGCTTTGGCCCGCCAACGTTCTCGCGTGCGTCCTGGTAGGTCACTAAGGCGCGTTCAGCCAGCTTATTCAAATGCTGACGGGCTCCCACCTGAGTCATTTCGAGATGCTGGGCCAGCGCTTCTGCTGTCTGCGGTCCGCAGGTCTTCAAGCGAAAGAGAATGTGCTCGTTAGTATTCGATGCCATGGGCAAACTATAGCAGCGATTGCTTTTCTCACAACGGTCGAGCCGACTTTTAGGGTGCGGCATGACGAAACGCCGCCGGGCAGTTACCGCTGGGCCCATATTGGTTCAGATCAGTTTTATATCGCCCTGCAGGAGCCTCACCTGGGCGCAAACGCGCAATCAGACCATCGCCCGTACAAAGACTACGGCGTAACCCATCTGGCTTGGGTGGTTGAAGATTTTGACCTGGTCACGGAGCGATTAGAACAGAAAGGATATCAGAAAGGTATTCCTGTCGAACCGCACCCCCATCGCAAACGCGTCTATTATTATGATGCAGCCGGCTTTGAGTGGGAGCTGGTCGAATATCTTACCGAGGCGCCGGAAGAGAGAAATGATTACGCCTAGTCCAATGTCCCTTTTTAGATGGATTAGCAGTATGATGAGAATTCTGTGACATAGCTGAAAACCATAGACGGTAGCAAAATTAAAAAAAGACTCCGCCGAGGTAGAAATGGCAAATCTCAAGAAAGCTCTATCAGAAAATGTGGAAGGAATTTTTTTTGTGGATACCTCCTGCATTAATTGCGGAGTGAGTCGACATTATGCTCCTGAGATCTTTGGAGACAGCGGGACTCATGCCTTTGTCAAGAAACAGCCTCAAAATGCAAAAGATGAGTTCGCTGCAAAACAAGCGCTGCTGGCTTGTCCTACGGCTTCAATTGGCATGGGAGAAAAAAAGACTTAACCTCGGCGAGAAATTCCTTTCCCATGCTGATGGCAAAAAATGTGTACATCAATGGTTTTAATCACCGAAATTCCTATGGCGCTCATAGCTACTTCATCCAATCTCATTCAGGAAATTGGTTAATTGATTCTCCACGCTTTGTCTCGGCACTGGTCAAAAGTTTTGAGGAGATGGGAGGGATTCAATATATTTTTTTGACGCATAGGGATGATGCTTGCGATGCCCAGCCGTATGCCCAACACTTCGGTGCAAAGAGAATTATTCATGAACGAGACTCGGATGTTCAGAAAGATGCAGAGGTGATTCTTAAAGGCGAGGAGGCTCATCGGATTGAATTGGGTGAAATCCATTTCACACCAGGGCATACGCTTGGACATTTCGTATTACTCTGGGACGCAAAGTATTTGTTTACAGGAGATCACTTTGCCTGGGTTTCAAATCTCAATCGATTTGGTTCATTTAGGAATGCGTGTTGGTATTCATGGGAAAGACAAATAGAATCCGTTCAAAAGATGGAAGTTTTCAAGATGTAGAATGGGTTTTCCTGGACATGGTAGATGGGGAAAGATTGATAAGAAACAATTTCCAGAAATTATCAAAAAGTCAGTGCAGTGGATGCTCAGTGTTCAATAAATGACAGTCAGAACCCAATCCATTCGACGTCAGATTCCACTAATCGCGCTCAGCGACCCAACGAACCATGGCCTGAAATTTTTTCGCTCCGTCCTTGAGTGTCGCCGCCATGTCGGTGAGGTCGCCGTAGTAGGTCTGCTCTGAACTTTCTTCCAATGCCAAGCCGGTCCGGTAGCTGTCGAGCGCCCCGCGTTCGAGCAAGTCCTTATAGCGTTTCACCATCACCGGGTGGTTGTGTGACATGAGACGCGCGATATTCAGGCTCTCGCGATCAAGTTCTTCGTTGGTTGCGAATACACGTTGCACCAGCCCCCAGTTGAAAGCGAGCTGGGCGTCGATCGGATATGCCGCCATTGTTGCAAGCTTGGCGTTGTTCATACCGCAGACCTGGGTAAGTCGCTGCGAAATGCGACGTCCAGGGTGTACGCCGTATTTGGCGTGATTGTCCATAAAGACCGCACGTTCTGAGGCAAGAAGGACATCGCAACATAATGCGATTTCGAAACCACCCGTCACCGCCGGGCCGTTGATCGCACCAATGATCGGAAAGGGGCACTCCCACATCGCCCGAAACGGATCGCCGGCGGGAGTGATGCCCGCTTCCAGATACTCATCGAGCTTACCGATATCGAGACCAACGGTGAACGCACGGCCCTCGGCACGCAATATCACAGCGCGTACTTTATCGTTATTAGGATCAGAATTGCGCAAGGCAGTGATTTCGTCAAAGGCTTCAGCAATCGCACGCATAAACCCACTGGTGAGTACGTTGAACTCGTGTGGATTGTTCATCGTCACGACGAAAAGCCCATTGCTTCCGTTCACTTCGTCGACGAGGACGCTCTCGTTTTCGCCGTAGCTGGCGATGCGTGTTCGATCGGTCATTTCAATACCTCCTGTTTACTGCAGAGAATCGGCCCAAGGTTGTGGTACCAGCGTGAAAGTTTGAGCTGTCAATGTAATCGATAAGGAGTGAAAATCCATGAACTATGGGATACCCATGACAAACAGCTTGGTTAGTGCAGACGGGTTAGACACGCAAGAGGAGGCAAGCTATGTTCGCCCTCCAGTTTACGCGAGGTGAAGAGCCTCGTATGCCCTTGCTAAGTCCGTTTTGCAATCCGTACTTATGAAGGTGTGGGTGTAGTGTCTGGGTTTCTACTCGTCAGCCTTATTCTCTTCCCCTTATTAGGCTCGCTCGTTTCATTGCCGGCACGTCTACGTCAGCGTATCGCTCCGGTCTATACGCTCGTCCCGATACTCCAACTGCTCATTGTCGTAGCTCTTTGGACGACGGTCCAAGAGGGCAATCGACTGCTGCTCTCGTGGCCTTGGCTACCCGGCTTAGGACTCAATCTGAGCCTGGCCTTGGATGGTCTGAGTTGGCTGTTTGCCGGCTTGATTTCGGGCATAGGCGTACTCGTATTCGCCTATGCTGCGGCCTATATGCACGATGATCCCACCCTGCCGCGCTTGTACAGGCTCTTGCTCTTGTTCAACGCCGCTATGATGGGCATTGTTCTGGCCGACAACCTCATTCTCCTCATCGTCTTCTGGGAATTAACCAGCATCTCTTCTTTTCTGCTGATCGGTTTTCGCTCTCAACGAGCTGCCGCCTGCGAGGGGGCGAGTAAGGCTTTCGGGATCACGGTGAGTGGCGGCCTGGTGATGATGTTCGGTGTTTTCCTCGTATATGCCGAACACGGGACCCTTGAGCTGTCCGTCTTACTGGCTGATTCAGCTCCGATTTCCACTGCAGCCGGACTGTGTTTTCTGGTCGGCGCGTTCACCAAATCAGCTCAGTTTCCCTTCCATATTTGGCTGCCCTCCGCCATGGAAGCCCCGACTCCAGTCAGCGCGTATCTGCATGCGGCTACTATGGTCAAAGCCGGCCTGTATCTCATTGCCCGACTCACCCCGCTTTTTGCGAACGATCCGGTCTGGTCTGCCACCGTCATCAGTGTAGGAGCAGTGACTCTTGCCTGGGGAGGAGTTTTGGCCTGCAAACAGGTCGATCTCAAGGCTCTGCTTGCCTATTCAACCGTCAGTCAATTGGGACTGATCGTGCTGCTGCTCGGTCTGCAGACTGAGATTGCCCTGCTGGCGGCGGTACTCAACATTGTGAACCATGCCGCTTTTAAAGGCGCCCTGTTTTTGACAGCGGGGACAGTCGAGCACGAAACCGGGACACGAGACCTGCGTCAGCTCGGCGGCCTCCGGATGCATATGCCCTTGGTGGCCGGCGCCGCAACATTGGCAGCGGTGTCCATGGCCGGCCTGCCACCCCTGGGAGGCTTTATCAGCAAGGAATTATTCTATGAGGGCGTCCTTGAAGCGGGAACAGTGTTGACCGTCCTGGCGGTCGCGGCGAGTTGCCTCACCTTTTTGTATTCCTTTCTTTTCTTTCACGGCACCTTCTTCGGCCAGTCTGGCGCTGCGTCTCAGCAACACGCTCAGCGCCACACCGGAGCAACCCCGTTGGGTTTGCTCTTGCCGATCTTTATCCTCAGCGGGATTGCCGTTTTGTTTGGGCTTATACCCGGTTTGGCACAAGCCCTGATTACGCCAGCCTTCACCATCATTCACGGCGCTCCCCCGCATCTCCACTTGGCCGTGTGGCATGGCCTGACCCCGGCGCTGGGCCTGAGTGCGCTTACGGTCGGCATTGGCGCCGGGGCTTTTTTGTTGCGGCAGCGTTTTCTTTCTGCAGCTCGAGACCGTCAGGCGGTTTATTCTTTCAATCGTCTGTATAACGACGGCCTGGATATGTTGAGCTATGTGTTTAAGTGGACGCGCGCGCACTACATGACCGGCCTCGTCACCGACTATACACGCTACCTCCTGATTGCACTCATCATGGGGCTGAGTGTTCCACTGTGGCACTTCTTCGACGGCATCGATTTCACCGATATTGCCGCACTTCGACTGGACATAGTTCCGCCCGAATACTATGAGATCGGCCTTGCCGCACTCATGGCTTTCGCCGGGATTATGAGCTGTACCGTCTATTCGCGCATTGTCCTGGTCCTCTCGCTCAGCCTAGTCGGCGCTCTTATGTCCATTTTCTTTGTGTTGTTTAGCGCACCAGACGTGGCGCTGACCCAAATCTTGGTCGAAGCAGTTAGCTTAGTGCTCTTTCTCCTAGTGCTGCGCTATTTTTCTGTGATCGACCCGCGACCAACCCCACTAGGCACGCGGGTGTTGAATATTGGGATCAGTGTCGGGACCGGCCTGCTGGTTGTCCTCCTGCTGTGTGCCGCCAATATGGGTCCATCCCTACCCTCGCTCATTGCGCCCTACTACCTCTCGAATAGCTATGCGCTGGCAGGCGGACAGAATGTGGTGAATGTCATCTTGGTCGATTTTCGTGGCTTTGACACCATGGGCGAGATTACCGTCTTCAGCGTGGCTGTCTTTGCCGTCTTTGCCATGGTGCGACTCGGAGAAAAAGGTGCGCGGCCCTTTGGTGCGATTCTTGTCTCGTTTCCTTCCCCCATCCTGCAGTCATTTGCGCGGCTGACTCTGCACCTCATGCTCGTATTCGCTATTTATCTGTTGCTGCGCGGCCATAACGCACCAGGCGGTGGGTTTATTGCCGGCGTGCTCACCGCGGCTGCTATCACGTTTCAGATGATGGCCTTTAACCTTGAAGCCGTTGTGCATGAAATGCCGTGGAATCCGTTGCGGATGGTCGTCTTAGGGCTGCTGCTGGCGGCCTTTACCGGTTTGGGCGCATTGGCCTTCGGCCACCCTTTTCTGACCAGCGCAATCGGCCATTTTGTACTCCCGCTTTTAGGCGAGGTCGAAATTGTCACCGCCATAGGATTCGACATCGGCGTGTATCTCGTCGTACTGGGGACGACGCTGGGCATTATTCGCACAATTACTGAGGACTAGCGCGTGGAATTTGTCATCATCGGTGTTATTGGCGTGCTGTTCGCAAGTGGGACGTATTTAATCCTGCAACGGCACTTATTACGTGTGATCGTAGGCTTATCGCTCTACTCACACGCCGCCAACCTGGCCTTGATGGTTTCAGGCGGCCTCAAGCGCGGCCGACCGCCGCTGCTGACGACAGACGCGCCATACGCTGACCCGTTGCCCCAGGCCTTAGTTTTAACTGCGATTGTTATCAGTTTCGGGATGACCGCGTTTGCCATGGTCTTAGCCTTTCGCACCAGACAGGTGTTTGGGTCGGACGGTGTCGATGAGTTAGCTGGAGGGGAAGAGTAATCCATGCTGCCGGATCTCTTCGTCATCCTCATCATCGGTCCCGTTCTGACAGCGGCATTCCTGGCTGCCTTTCGTCAGCAGCACACCTTGCAGCGCGGGCTGAGCCTTGCCGTCAGTGCTGGTCTATGGGTGCTGTCGGTCTTAGGGCTACTGTATGTGCTGCGGCACGGGATCGTGGTCTTGCGCATGGGCAATTGGCCAGCACCGTACGGCATCGTCCTGGTCGCCGATATCCTCAGTATGGTCATGGTCGCCCTGACCATGACGGTTGCGGTCGCAGTCATCCTGTTCTCAGTACGCACGGTCGAGAAGGAACGGCAGGAACACTTTTATTACCCACTGTTTTTTATTCTGCTGATGGGTGTCAATGGTGCGTTTCTGACTGGAGATTTGTTCAATCTGTTTGTGTTCTTTGAGATCTTACTCATTGCCTCCTTTGCCCTATTGGCGCTGGGCTCGGAACCAGGCCAACTCCGTGAGACTGTTAAATATTTAGTCATTAATTTGGTTGCCTCGACATTTTTTCTTATCGGCCTGGCCCTACTCTACCGGACTATGGGCACCCTCAATATGGCCGATTTAGCGTTCAAGATTCAAAATTCTTCAGGCGAATTGGACCCCATGCTGACCATCCTGGCCATGGTGTTTCTGTTTGTCTTTGGTACCAAAGCCGCCATCTTTCCGCTGTTTTTTTGGCTGCCCGGTCCGTATTTTCAGCCGTCGGCAGGCTTGAGCGCGTTTTTCGGCGGTATTCTGACCAAGGTCGGCGTATATGCTATCTTCCGGACATTCACCCTGCTCTTTCGCCATGCGCCCTCCTTTACCCACGAACTCTTACTGGTCCTGGCCGGCCTGACTATTTTCATTGGCGTTTTCGGTGCCCTGTCACAAATGGATATGAAACGCATTCTGTCCTACCACATCATCAGTCAGATCGGGTATCTCATGCTCGGCATCGGCCTGCTTACTCCCCACGCCCTGGCTGGAGCGCTCTTCTATATGGTGCCCTACGTCATGGCCAAATCGGCATTATTCCTGATTGCCGGAGTGGTTCAGGAAGCGACAGGCAGCACCCATTTGAAGGAGGTCGGCGGTCTACAGGCACATTCCTGGACTCTCAGTGCGTTGTTCTTGCTGGCTGCACTCAGCCTGGCCGGCTTGCCACCTCTGGCCGGCTTCTTTAGCAAGTTTATCGTGCTGCAAGCCGGGATGGAGGCCGGCCGCTACGGCTATGTCGGCATTGGTCTGCTGGGTGGATTGCTGACATTGGCCTCTATGCTCAAAATTTGGAACGGTATTTTTTGGGGTGAAGAAAAGGGCGAGCGCCGCCCGGTGGCGCTCCAACCCTTGTTTCCGGGCATAGTATTGCTCGTCTTTTTTATTGTCGCTATTGGCTTGTTTCCCGGCATCCTATACAGCGTGACTGAAGCCGCAGCACAACAAGTGTATGATCCGCAGGTCTATATCTCTGCGGTCTTGGATTATTGAAAGATATGGCTACTCGACTTCTGCTCAATATCGTTCTCGCCTTGGTGTGGTGCCTGTTGCAGAATGAGGTCTCGCTACGCCAGTTCCTGATCGGCTCATTGGTCGCGACCGCAGCCATGCTCTTTTTTCCGCGCTCCTTTCATCAAGAGCGTCGTTACCTGCACCAGGTCAGCTTAAGCTTCCAGCTGGCGGCGTTCTTTTTCAAAGAATTGCTGATTGCCAACATAACAGTCGTCAAGCAGGTCCTGGCCCCGAAGCTTACGATTCAATCCGGTATTATTGCCTATCCCCTTGAGTTGAAGGACGATTTTCTCATTACCCTGCTGGCGAATATGATCACCCTCACCCCGGGCACGCTGTCGGTAGAAATCGCACCGGATCGAAAGTTTCTCTTCATTCACTTCCTTAATGTCGAGGATATCGAGGAAGAACGACGTCTTATCAGAGACGGTTTTGAACGCTATCTGCAACGCATTGCCCAATGATTACTCCCTTTGTATCACTTGTTGTTTTGTGCGGCATTACGCTCTCGGTATTGCTGAGTGCGTACCGAGTCCTACGCGGCCCGACCATACCCGACCGGGTGGTTGCCTTGGATAATATCTCAACCAATTTGGTCGCAGCTATTATCGTCTTTTCGATTCACACTCAGAGCGCGCTCTATATGGATGTGGCCCTCGTACTTGCCATTCTGTCGTTCTTAGCGACAGTGGCAGCAGCCAAATACTTACTCGGAGGAACAGTCATTGACGGAAGTCCCCTACATACTCGACGTACTCGTTAGTCTCTTATTACTGCTCGGCTTATTTTTTCTTCTGACCGGTTCTTTCGGACTATTACGCCTCAAGGACGTGTATGCCCGCATGCACGCCACGACGAAAAGCACCACATTTGGCGTCGCGGGGCTGGTTCTCGCCGCGCTCCTGTATCTGCGCTATTTGGGTTTGTCGTCAGGTCTTAAAGAAAGTCTGGTGCTGATCTTTCTCTTTCTCACCGCTCCGGTTGGCGCGCATATGATTGCGCGCGCGGCCTACCGGGCCGGTGTATCCATGTGGCAAGGTGGCGTGGTCGACGAATTCAGGGAGTGGGAAGAGAAAAACCGCTAAGGCGGCTCATGGAATTGTTGTGGCAGAGGCATAGTGTGCCAGTGGAAGCAACAGAAATAGGCACCCAAAAATTCTTGTCTTCATGTTGCTCATACCAAATCTTCTTTGATAATTGCGTTACGTCAGCTTTTTCACTCTGAGTGGGAGGTCGGGTTACGCTTCGCTAACTCGACCTACGGGATTAGCCCTTGATAATTGTTTTACATCAGCCTGTCATTCTGAGCCCCTTCGACTCAGTTCAGGATAAACTCCGGCGAAGAATCTCTCCGTCGGCGATGAGGCAGCGAACGTGGCAGAGAGACCCTTCGCTTTAGCCTAACTCCTTCAGTAACGTCTCCGCTTCCAGCAAATCTTTGGTGTCAAACCCTTCGGTGAACCAGGCATAGACTGGGGCAAGAAGGTCGTTGGCTTCTTCTTTTTTTCCCTGCTGCTGCCAGAGGCGTGCCAAGCTCATAGTGGCACGGAGTTCCCAGGACTTCGCTTCTTGCTTTTGAGCAATTTCGATGGCCTGCTGAAAACATTCTTCGGCTTCCTCTTCGACCTGCGACCTGTGACTTTCGACTTGTAACTTTTTAAGGGTCAGTTCACCTTTGAGTCGATACAGCTCTGCCTCGTACCAGCGCTCCCCCGTTCTGTCTGCTGCTGTCAGAGCCTCGGCCGCCGCGCTCAGTCCCGCTTCAGTCTGTCCTGCCTTTTGATGCGCCTCCGCCAGAAAACTGTGATAATCTGGCCGGAACAGTTCTGTCCCCGTGGCCTGAAGGGCGGATAGACCCTGGGGGATCTGTATCATCCCCGCATCCATCTGTCCTCGCGCGGCCAGTACCCACCCCCAACAGCAAGTCCCCATGGCCAAGAAGAGAGGAAACTCCTGCTCACGAGAGAGGGCCAGCACCTCTTCCACCCGCTCTTGGGTTGCTTGCACCTCCCCACGGACAAGATGGTCGAAAGCAGCCCAGTGCAAAGTAAACGACAAGCTATAGGGGTGTGCCAATTTCCGGGCTAACGCGACCGCCTCGTCACTTCTTTGCACGGCTTGGTCCGGATAGCCCAGCAGCCACAGCCCGAAGGACCCCAAGGCAAGGCTACTCATCGCTGGGTCATGTCCATACACAAGAGCCAGGGCGCGGTGCTGCTCGAAGTCGTACAGGGCGAGGCTCTGCTCCAGATGGGTTCGGGAAGACTGGAGCTCTCCGAGGACATGCAACGTGCATCCGAGCGCCCAATGGGTCTCCACTAAGGCCGAGTCTGGTGCATCGTAAGCCAGGCTCAGGAGCTGTTCCGCTAGCTCCCGCGCCGTCTGCAATTGCGCTCCAATAAAATAAAACGCCCACAGTCCGTTGAGCACCGGGAAGAGCTGGGGACTGTCCCCAAGCTGGCCACACAGCTCACGTGCGCGCCGATAAACTTCGCCGACCTCCGCAGCGGCATAGCCTTTCGTTGCGATCAGTGGTGCACCGAGGGTGATTTGTAGCGTGAGTTCCCGCTGGCTGCGCTCGGGCGTGTCCGGCAGGGTCTGGAGCACCGCAAGCCCCTGTGTCAGGTGGCCGATGGCTTCTTGGTTCGCGGACCGCTGCATGGCTCGTTCACCGGCTTGCTGCCAATACGGAATCGCCTGTTCCGCAAGGCTGGCTTCAGTGTAATGATGGGCCACCAGTTCGGGATGGGTCTCTTTTGTCTCGGGAAGCTGCTGCTCTAATACTTTTGCCGTCTGGGCATGAAACTGCTTGGGCTGGCTCTTGAGTAATGACTCATACGCGGCATCTTGCAACAACGCATGCTTGAAGGTGTAGTTGGCGTCAGGAGGGACACCGCGTTGAAACAGGATTTCCGCTGCACTCAGTTGCCCCAAGCCATCTTGTAACTTCGGGTCCGCCATCTGGGACATGGCGCGGATAAGGTCGTAGGTAAAGTCGCGACCTAACACTGCGCCGATTTGGGCGAGCTCTCGGACCGGCGCGCGGCGGTCGAGGCGCGCGGCAAAAGAATCTTGTAAGGACGACGAGATGGCCATTTCCGGCAGCGGGCCGGTTAACTCATACTGCTCGTCCGTCTCAGTCAGCAGCCCCGATTCCAACAGATTCTTGGTCATCTCCTCGATGTACAGCGGTACGCCGTCCGAATTAGCCAGCAGTTGCTGCACCACTTCGTCGGGCAACGCTTTGCCCGCTACCCGCTCGACCATGGCGGTGATCTGGTGTTGCGCCAGGCGGGTGAGCTGGAGTGAGAGCATATGCGCCTGGCCCGGCCACGGCGGCGTGAATTCGGGCCGGAAGGTGACCAGGACGAGCATCCGCGAGTGGGCACCTGGTCCATCAGCACGCCCAGGAACTCCAACGTCGAAGGATCACTCCAGTGCAAGTCTTCGATCTCCAGGCGGACGGGTTGCTGCTCTGCCGTTTTCTGGAGCCACGTCACAAGCACCTGGAGGGTCTTCTCTTTTTGCTTCTGGGAACTGTAGGGCAGCCGGGGATGATCGTCGGGCAACGGGATGGACTGGAGAGCTGCAAATAGCGCCGTCTTCTCTTCGTCATTCATCCCTACAGGTTCTAACCACTGCGTGAGCTTGGCCAGTTTTGTGGCTGAGGTGTCGTCTTTGCCGAGTCGCAAAACGCGCTGCAAACGGTCGATCACCGGGTAGAGCGCACTGTTCTGATAGAATGGCGAGCAGCGACACAGGATTCTCAGATGGGGTTCGTTGTCACTGTGATCGCGCAGCACCTGCACCAGCCGCGACTTGCCAATACCTGCCTCCGCGCTGAGCAAGACCACTTGCCCGTCACCGGCCTTGGCCCGCTCCCACCTCCGCAAGAGCAGCTCCACTTCTTCTTCTCTGCCGATGAGTAGGGTGAGGCCCTGCTGGATCGACACATCAAACCGATTCTGCGCCTCCCCTTCGCCTGTAACTTGATGGAGCCTGAGCGGAGCGGACAGACCCTTCAACTCCTGCGTGCCCAAGTCCTCGCACGCGAAGAAACCTTGGACGAGTCGGTGCGTGGCGGCACTGATGGCCACCGTGTTGGGGTCTGCTTTGCCTTGCACTCGCGCCGCAATGTTCGGCGTCTCCCTAAGGCCAGTTGTTCGGTATGCTCGCCGCCGCCCACCGCGCCAATGACGACCGGGCCGGTGTGGAGACCAATGCGCGCTTGGATCGGTTGAGCCAGCTCAAGCGTTGGTAAAGCGGCGAGGATGTCCAGCCCCACTTCGACCCCGCGAATGGCATCGTCTTCATGCGCCGCTGGGTAGCCGAAGTACACCAGGATGCCATCCCCGAGATACTGGGCGATATGCCCCTCATAGCGTTCAATGACTTGACGGCAGGCATCCTGGTAGGCTCGCACTACAGCATGGTGGTCTTCGGGGTCGAGTTGTTCGGACAAGGCCTTAGACCCCACCAGGTCACAGAACATGACAGTTAGCTGGCGGCGCTCGCCTGCGGGGACCGATTGGTCCGAGGGAGTGGCTGTAGGCGGAGCACTGGGCGCAGTGACAGCAGTCGAGGCTGAGGCTTCCGTAAAAATATCCTCTCCGCCCGTCCAGACCAGAAAGCGGCCGTCTTCATCGACCGCGAGCCGCTTCGCGCCGATGAGTTCTTCTTTCAGGTCTTCCAGACATTCGTCATCGAGGGCAAAGCGCCGCTTTAAGTCCCGGTAGGAGACCCGTTTCTCTCGTTGCAGCAGGTCTTGCACCCGCCCGAGCACCTCATCGAACGTCATGGCCAGACCTCTCAGCCTCTGTACTCCTTCGGCTGGCTCGATTCAAGGCGAACCCTAGTAACGCGTCTACCTTAAATCTGTGCGTTGTGTCGCCATTGTTCTCCCTTCGACAGGCTCAGGGCGAACGGACAAAGAGACGACGGACAAGGTCTATTCGTGCTGAGCCCCGTCGAAGCCTGTCCTGAGTAAAGCCGAAGGGTATGAACGCGCAGACACGCACACTTTTAGCCGGTTTCGCACGATCCACATGCTGCCCTTCTGCCGAACAGAGCAATCCAACGCCAGTTCAATGACAGGCCTTTTTCACTTAGTGCAACTAGTGCAACCCTGGTATGACCTCTTTGGCAAACAGTTCCATCGAGCGTTGACTTTTGGCCGGGTCGAGGCCGGGCAGATGCATCCCGAGGACGAGATGCGTGGTGCGTACGTCTTTCGTGAACTGCTCGATCTCACGTCCAACTTCCTCCGGGGTGCCGATCATCGGACTGGCCAGTAACTGTTCCGGATCGTTCCGCAGCTCAGCTACTGGGGGTAACTGACTGAACTGTTCAGCGCCTGGAAAGTCTTGGGCTTCCGCCAGCCAGCGACCATACCAGGTCAGCATATAGTGCAGATGCTCTTGGGCGTCGTCCCAGGCTTGATCGTGGGTCGGAGCAACATAGGCCCAACGCAATTGCGCGGCATGAAAATCTTTGGGGTCACGACCATGGCTGCGCAATGCGGAATCATATACTTCCTGAGCGGCTGAGGTCCCTCCTCCCATAAAATGGCAACCGAGTCGAGCCGCCCGCTCGACGGCCTTGGGTGCATTCGCGCCTATCCACACCGGCGGATGTGGCGTCTGAGCTGGTTTGGGCTCAAGACGAATATTTTTCAGTTGATAGTGTTTACCCTCATGCGAGAACGGATCTTGGGTCCACATGCCCCTGATCACCTCAATGCCCTCTTCCAAGAGCGAAGCGCGCTCCTTACGGGGGATACCGTAGCCCTCAAACTCTGAGAGGGAATAGCCTTGTCCCAGACCCAGATCAAAGCGACCGTTGGTCAACACATCTACAGTCGCAGCATCTTCGCCTATGCGCACGGCATTGTGCAGAGGTAAGAGCAAGAGGAACGTGCCTATCCGTATCCGCGTCGTCATAGCGGCAAGCGCGCCGGCAATAGGCAGCAGCGAAGGCGAGTAGCCATCTTCGGCAAAGTGATGCTCGGTCAGCCAGATCGTGTCATAGCCGAGTTCCTCAGCCACCTGCGCCTGGCGCAACTGTTCGGCGTAGAACTGTGTAAACGGTTTGCGCCATTTGGGCGGATTCCGAAAGGGGAATAGTAAACCGACATTCATAAGACTCTCCTTTACTGCGCTAGATCAGCCCTGCTTCTCGCATAGCGGCGATGGCAGCCTCACCGTATCCTAACTCCGTCAAAATTTCTGCGCTGTGCGCGCCGAGCAGCGGCGCGGCCTTGATGGGAACGTTTGAGGCCGACAGCTTGATGGGGTTGCCCGCCATGGTGTAGGACCCCCGGGTTGGATGGTCCAGGTCGAGTATCATCTCCCGCGCACGTAAATGCGGGTCATTCAACACCTCGCCCGTATCCTGGCACGCGCCGCACGGCACCCCTGCGTCCGCCAGGATTTGCATGACCTCGTGTTTTGGTCTTTTCGCCGTCCACTCTTCGATGAACGCATTCACCTCCTCCACATGTTCGACGCGTGCTTCGGCTTTCTGGTAGCGAGCATCGCCGATCAGGTCTGCGCGCTCTATGGCGCGCAGGAGAGGCTCCCACATCTGCTGCTGAGCAATAATAAACACATAGTCGTTGGCTCCGCCGGGATGACACCGATAGGTGTTGGCAGGAACAAATGAGCCAAGCTGATTGCCGTTGCGTTCAACCGGCTTACCGGTGCGCTGATGATCGCGCAGGCTGACGCGCACTAAATTCACCACTGCGTCTTGCATCGACACTTCGACCTGTTGACCTTCGCCGCTGGTATGGCGTTGCATGAGAGCCGCCAAAATACCGATCACACAGTGCATACCCGTACCGGAGTCCCCAACGCACGACCAGGTTACTGTTGGCGGATTGTCGGGAAAGCCGGTTACACTCATGGAGCCGCCCATTGCTTGGGCGACCGGCTCAAAGCTCTTGAACGCACTATACGGACCGTAGGAGCCAAAGCCTTTAATACTAGCGTAGACAATGCGGGGATTGAGCTGTTTGAGCGTGTCGTAGCCAAACCCCAACCGTTTCATGGTGCCAGGACCGAAATTCTCCAACACCACATCCGCTGTCTGGACCAGTTTGCGAAAGGCCCCTTTGCCCTGCGGCTGTTTGAGATTAAGCGTCAGGCTACGTTTATTGGCATTAAAAAACAGAAAAAACAGGCTGTCAGTCCCAGGCCGGTCACTCAGACTCACCCGCGCAATATCACCGCGGCCCGGCTCTTCGACTTTGATGACATCGGCACCAAGCCAGGCCAAGATTTGGGCGCACGAAGGGCCGGCTTGGTTGTGGGTGAGATCAAGAACACGGATGCCGTCCAGCGCGCTGCCCATACACAGACACCCCTCATTCTAGTCCAGCGTAATAAAAAGCGACTTGCGCGGTTTGCCTTTCACCGCCCGGCTGATATGGCCCTGGCCGGTCGTATCTTCTGCAAGCAGGATGTCTCCCGTTCCGAGAATCCGCTTGGTGCCATCGCCGACTTCAATCTCGACCTCGCCGTCCAGCATAGCCACATACTGGCGGCGCGGAGCGTTGTGAAAATCAAGATCATAGTCGCCCGAGGTGTGGCGAAAGATCACCCCCGTTGCTGGGACTCGTTCAGACACCTGACCAATCATGCCTCCGTCTTTGAGCGGTATATCGATATCTTCAAAATGCGATTGATTGTCCGGTCCGGTGTACACGCGCGTCACTTTCATCGAGATCCTCCTTATCGAAAGGGTCCGGCAGCTGTCTGACAGCTGGCACTGTATGACAGCCGGAAGGGAGGTGTCAAACAAGATGAGGTTTTCAGTTCCGTCAGTCTTTCAGCAGCCGTCAGACATCTTTACTAGAGACGCCTCTGCAGGCGTCCTGCTATCTGGTCTTTCTCTCTGTTCTTGCCACCTGTGCCTGGACAGCAGCAGAGCCCATAGCCTATAGTTGGGCCGCCGAACACACCACCACAAAGGAGAAAGCCTATGCGTGCTGCGGTCATGTTCGATCATAAACTCACGGTTGAAGATGTTCCCGTTCCCGAGCCTGGGTCCGGGGAAGTGCTAGTGAAAACACTGGCCTGTGGCATTTGCGGCTCAGATCTCCACGCCCTCAAGCATACCGAGAAGCTGGTTGCAATCTCAGAACGTTCAGGCGGTATTTTTGATATGGACCTGAGTCGCGGGATTGTGATGGGTCACGAATTTTGCGTTGAAGTGGTCGATTACGGACCAGACACACAAAAGACACTCAAGACCGGCACTCGTGCGGTCTGTATGCCCATCCTCCTGCGCTCAAGCGGCATCAAAACGGTGGGGTATTCGAACGAGCATCCGGGTGGCTACGGCGAATATATGCGGTTGACGGAAAACCTCTTAATTGAGGTGCCGAATGGTCTCCCGACCGAAAAGGCTGCCCTGACCGAACCTATGGCCGTGGGTCTGCATGCCGTTGAGAAGGTACGCTGGGAGAAGGACGATGTGCCGCTGGTGATCGGCTGTGGACCGGTCGGACTTGCGGTTATTTCGTCCCTGCGGATGAAAGGTATCCATCCGATTGTTGCCGCTGACTTCTCTTCGCGCCGCCGTCAGCTTGCCGAGAAAGTAGGGGCGGATATTATTATCGATCCAGCAGAAAAGTCGCCGTATACCAGCTGGCGGGAAGCGGCGGTCTGGGCCGATCCGAGCCAAGCACCTGCCCAGCCACCCTGGGCTAGCGGCCCTGCCCTGCGGCCGGCAGTCATTTTTGAATGTGTGGGTGTACCGGGCGTCATTGATCAGATTATGGCTGCCACGCCCCAAGGTAGCCGTATTATTGTCGTAGGCGTATGTATGGAGAAAGACAGCTTTGAGCCGATGTTCGGGATCAATAAAGAGCTGAACCTCCAATTTGTCCTGGGCTATAGTGGAGAAGAATACGCGGCAACGCTGCGCCATATCGCAGAAGGTGAAATCATTGCGGATCCCCTCATCACCGGCACGATCGGTGTTGAGGGAATTGCGCAAGCGTTTAAAGATCTTGCTTCACCTGAGCAGCATGCCAAGATTATCGTCGAACCGTGGCGGAGTTAGCTGAGCATTCGCCTCCGGCGAATGCTCACTGGAGAATGCGCACTCATCACGCCTCTACATCTGGAGGAAGGAGAGCTATATGGCCGACATCAAAAATTGGACTCTACGTGGTGACTGGTTTGATGTGTGCAGCTGCAATATCGCCTGTCCGTGTGAATTTGCCCAACCGCCAACAAACAATCACTGCGAAGGAGTCCTGGCTTATCACGTTCGAGAAGGCAGCTACGGGTCCGTGCGTCTTGATGGGCTGAGTGTCGTTGCGGTCGCCAGCTTCGACGGCAACGTGTGGGCTGGGGAGGCGAGTATTTCACTCGGACTATTCATCGATGAGCAAGCCGACACGGCACAGCGTGAGGCCTTAGAACTCATCTTTTCGGGTCAGGCTGGCGGATTTATGGGGACTTTCGCTCAATCCATCGGCGAGGTACGGGGTATTGAGTTTGTCCCTATCAACTTTGAAGTTGCAGACGATCTCGCCTCCTGGAAGGTTGAGATTCCAAATAAAGTCACAGCCTTTGCTGAGGCATTGTCTGGTCCAACTACACCGAAAGGCAAACGCGTCCAGTTACTCAACCCACCGGGATCGGAAGTTGGTCCGGGCCAAGTCGCGACATGGGGAAAAACGGTTGATAATCAGGTCGATGCGTACGGCTTTCAGTGGGACTGGGCGGGTCAATCCAGCAAGCATATTCCCTTTGATTGGAGTGGTCCGGCATAGACCAGATCTTCTTCATCCACGTAGATCCAAGGTTCCGGCCTGAGCAATCTGAAGAAACAGCACGGGAAAGGCTCATAAAGGGGGTTCATGAGCACTTTCCCTGCCGCCGCTTACGGCAGGAGGAAGAAAGAGTAAGGAGGATAAGCTATTTACTCAGACGCAAAATACACGCCTATATTCAACAGCACCGACTAGTCTGACAAATATTCGACCTTCTCCAAAAAAGCGGCTGCTCCGCCGGACGTGCCTTTCGTATTCATCTGAAGACCAAGCCGGCTGATCGGAGGAACGACGGCTTGGTTAAATTGAGTTCGAAAAGCGTGATCCAGGTCGAACTCGGTCACAACTACCTGTCCCAACGGCACGCCACACGGCGTACAGAAATAGCGTCCGCCCTTTTTGTAATAATTGCCTGTATATACTTGACTGGCCTGTTCTTTTTCGCCTAAGAAGAGACCGACGAAATACGGGGCGTTGGGCACGATAAATGACCCGCTGCTTATTTTTTTTGTCCCAAACGAGGTCATCACCGCAATGGGGACCGCAGTGACTCCGCTCCCCCAATCCGCTCCGCGTGGATAACGGTCTACCCCCCAATGAATGCGGAGCCGTTTTGCATTGGACAAGTTGAGCGACAGCTCGAACAGTCCTCCTATTTTTCGAGTAGTCTGCAAGACCAAACGGTTGTTCTTGAACCGTGGCTGTAAATCATCCGCATCAAACCGAAAGATAAAACCCTGACGTTTTAACCATTCCTCCGCGGGTCCATCAGGCTGACCAGAGAATTCGAGGCTATACAGCACGTCCGCACTGGCCACGGACACGGGCAAAGTATAGAAGAGACCGAATAAGAAGAATAAGAGGAAGGAGGGGAATACGCGATTGATGAACAATAGTCTTTCAGCCCCATTAAACGAGAGCGGCAAAACATGAATACTTTTCTCCCTCTCCTTATACGAACGACCCACAGGGTACATATTCTTCCTTGTAGCGAAATATGAGAGTTCCCTATCTTGCTGCCCATCTTGAAGGAAGTCCAGACATCTGCAGTCCTCTCTCTTAGCTCGCTGACTTGACGCTGGCGTAGATCCAGTCGAGAATGCCTTGCCTCATATTTCTACGTTATAAAGGAGAACAAATATGGCTCGTATTGGTCTCGCTCTGGCTGGTGGTATGTCTCCAACAGATATTGTTGACTGTGTCAAACATGCGGAAGACCTGGGTTATGAATCTGCCTGGTTTGCGGAAGGCCACGGCGGAGATCAATTCTCTATCCTAACAGCGTGCGCTTTGGCAACACATCGCATTCTACTCGGGACCAGTATTAGCAGCATTTTCGTGCGCAGTGCGCCCACGATTGCCATGGCAGCCGCGTGTGTTGATTATTATTCTCAGCAGCGTTTCATTTTGGGTCTAGGCTCGAGCCACAAAGTCCAGGTTGAACCTGAACATAGCATTCCCTATGGTCAGCCCGTACAGCGCATGCGGGAAACCGTTGCAATTATCCGCACGCTGCTGCGCGAAGGGGAGGTATCGTACCAGGGAGAAGTCCTGACGATTGAACATTTCGACCTCTGGTTTCAACCTGCCCGCAAAGAGATTCCGATCTATCTTTCGGCCGTTTTTCCACAGATGCTGCAAACCTGCGGTGAGATCGCACAGGGGACCATTCTGGTCTGGAGTGCGCCTGAAGCAGGCAGACGCGCAGCCGAAAACCTCGCGATCGGCGCCAAGCGAGCGGGACGCCGTGTAGAAGATATCGACATTGTCTTGCTTCTGCCTATGAGTATTGCCCAAGACCGTAAGGCAGCAATGGCGCGCATACGCCCTCTGATCGCTTTCTACGGCGGATTCTTTCCTCGCTATAATCGCTCAATGGCGGAGCAAGGATTTTCGGACGAAGCGCGTGCGATTCGGGAAGCCTGGAAGCAGGGTGATAAAGAAAAGGCTGTCCAGCTTGTCCCGGATGTACTGATTGAGACCCTCAGTATTGCTGGGACGCCGGCTGAATGCCGAGAGCGTGTGGAAGCCTATCGCCAGTCAGGCATAGGGCATCCGGTTATTTTTCCGGTGAGTGAAGGGCCTACGGGGAAACAACATGTCCTGGAAGCAGTCCAGGCATGTGCTCCCTAATCGACTAGGACTCTTTTTTGTCAATACGTGTGACAGGAACAGATGGACCGGACCAAGGACATTCTTGGCCAAGAAAACCGTGGCGGTGTTTACCGAGAATGCCCTGGCGCTGGCTCTTTCCATTTGGCCCACGTGCCTCAAAGACTTTCTCCGGCCTCCAGGGTTTGTCTGTATGGCTGTCTGGACAGGTCACCCGGTCTTGTTCGTCTGGGACTTGCATTGTTCGCCTCCAGGTTTGTCGTGCAGCGTCCGTGTATCCGAGTAGCACGTGCTCAGCCCGTGGGGCATTGTACAGCATCAAGCACGTGCTTGAAAAATAAGGATAGTCCAAAGGACCTGCACAGACATTTTATGCAGTCGTGGCAGTCTCGGTTTCAAGAATTTCCACTTCATCAGGAAAGACAGGCACGTTCATGCCGTTATCCCAATCTACGAACACGAGGCGGCGGCCTAAGTTTTCTTCCTCGTAACGCAACGTTCCATAGGTCTCACGGGGTAAGAGCCCTTTCACCGAATTGATCCGTCGTAGGGTATAACACCGTGCTCCGGTACGAGAGCGATCAACCATTGCTATCCCTCCACTTAGAAATCAATTAGGAGAAGAAGCAATATGCGTGCCGAATTTGCACCGACTATCTCAAAAAATGGAAATAAGAGAATTCATTCCTTTAAGAAAAAAGCCGGACAAAATCGGGGTTCCTTGAGGAGTCGAATTTTTTTCCTTAGGGTCAGAATATTGACACTGGGCAAAATCAAATATGTCGGTCGAATACATTTTCCCCTTTGTTCGGATGTGGCCGGCGGGTTGTTCTTACCGGATGCATGCCGGATTGACGGAGGGGGAGTTCTCTCTATACACTATTGCGGGAAATATAGATCGACTGAGGGAGGTGCGAGGTGGAGGCGGTCGGAGAGGGACAGAATGATTATTGATTCAGAATCCTTCGGAGAAATAGAAAATGCCGTTACCCAGGCAACCGAGGGGATTGGTTCGGCCACACAGCTCGTCAAAGGACTGGGCCCCCAAACCGAAGAGGCCCGGGCATATATCGGCCGCCTGCTGAATCAGATCCTCGAAGTCCAAATCTATGTCCAACAGGCCAACGCTGTTCTCGACGCCGTTAAAGAGGCGAACCAAGAAGAAACTTCGCGTCAGTGACGTTGTAACTCCACGTTCTGTCATCTCCCTAAGTCTCCCACTCCGTGTAGTTCACCCTCCTGTCGGGCTATTTTTCGCGCTTCCCTTTTTCCCGCGTGAGCCTGCCGCGTTGATGGGAAAGATGAGAAAAACAGGATTCCTCTGCCTCGGGAATTGGGCTATAGTAGGACCTAACCCGTACTATGATCGACAATAAAATCCTGCATATCCGTGATCGGCTTTCCCACCACAGCCCAGCTCCCATTGATATTGAATCACCCATGCGCGCCGCAGTCGCGCTGCTCCTACAACCACAGCCCGAGGACTTGCACGTTCTCTTCATCCATCGCGCCCACCATCCACAAGACCCGTGGTCGGGGCACATGGCCTTTCCGGGCGGCCGGCATGAACCCGAGGATCCTGACCTGCTCGTCACAATCGAACGGGAGACACACGAAGAAGTCGGCATCAATCTCAATGCTCAGGCCGAATACCTCGGTCGTCTTGCCGAGGTGCAAGCCACGGCTCGTGGGAAAAATACGGGCATGGTCGTTGCCCCTTTTGTCTATCTCGTGTCTGGGGAAGCAAGACCTATCCCTGATCCGGTTGAGGTACAGGACATTATTTGGGTGCCGCTGTCGTTTATGCAGCAAGAAGATGTTGAACGGATCGTGAAACGGGATCTTCCGGACGGATCGACGATTCAAGTCCCAGCCTTGCTCTATGGAGGAAAAACTATCTGGGGCCTCACTTACCGCATGCTGCGGGGATTTCTGGAACTCATTAACGAGTCGTGAGGGGAGGACGTGTGATGCAGCAGCTCAAGAAAACGCCTGAAGAAACCGAAGATGCGCTTATCCCAAAACCCACAGTCGCGCAAAAACCCCACTTTGTCCGCTGTAATATTACCGGCCCTGACGGGAAAAAGCGGCCCGGTTGGGAGATGTGGCTGGGCGAGCACTGCTTTGGTCGTTCAGACCGCAAAGAGTCACTGATTCAGAGTCTTGAACGCCAGCTCCAGCCACCCCAATCCTTTCACTGGCGGGAAGTCCATCGGCAGCGGTTTGAGCGCGCCCGATTGGAAAAGGGCCAGGCGGATAAGTGGGAAGCCGAAGAGAGCGCAGAAAAAGCGTGAGAGTCTCGCCCGAGTGGTCCGTCTTCGGATCCAGATGGGCCTCCGTTACGCTAAAAGTAGCCGGCCTAGAACCGCCGCAAAAAAGTGGCGCAGGTGGATCTGTCAGAGGGGTCGTTTTTTCTACAGAGAAATCACTGCGTACGCAGCAGCATGCTTTTTTTCTTGCGCATTATGCCTTACGCATGATGATGCAGATCGCGCAGAAATCTCTGTACGATCTCGATAAACCCGTCCGGATTATCCAGCATCACATGATGATATGTGTCAGGCACCTCGGCCCAGCGACTATTGGGTAAGCCCGCGCACATGCGCTCCAGTTTTTGTGGGGTGAGTACCGGGCTGTACGCGGCCTTCACAATGAGTGTGGGGCAGCGAATACGAGCCAACAAAGGCCAGCCGTTTATAGGCTCCCGAAAGAGTGTGCGCCGATCAAATTTAGACGTCCATTTCCCGTCAGGCAGCTCCTTAAAAGCAAAAGAGGCGAGATAGCGCAGCTTATCAACCGAGACTAAAGACGCACGGGGAAATACGCGAAAACGGGCTATGGCCTCCTGAAAAGAGTCAAACACCTTGGCCGGCTTTTCACCCATTCGATGCAGCAATGTGACGGCGGCCTCAGGATAGCCTGGTTCGATATCAACCAAGATCAAGGCGCTGAGTTCCTCAGCATGTTGCGTGGCATAAATAAGCGCATTATGCCCGCCCATTGAGTGCCCGAGGAGGATGGGATGTTCGATACCAAGATGGCTGACGAGTTGATGCAGATCGTCAATGTAATGCCGCGTGCTATAGGCCGGCGGTTTTGCATGTTGACTCTCACCGTGGCCGCGCCAATCCGGAGTGAAGACGTGAAATTCCTCGGCAAAGACGGGAGCAATAAAATCCCACCAGCGGGCATAGGCCGAGCCACCGTGACACAGAATCAATGCGGGTTTTCCCGCCGTACCCCAATCGAGGTAGTGCAGACGTAGATCGTTGATGGTGACAAAGTGGGAATGGGGTCGGGGCATTATTTTTCAATCAAGACATATGTAGGGGCGAGGTCACCCATCAGTCACAACTTAAGCCTTAGTCGGGTTACTCAGCGTTCTGTCCCCTCCTTGGAGGGGTGGCCGTCCAACTACAGGTCGGCGGCCGGGGTGGGTTCCCGGACCGGCCCGAAACCCACCCCGCCGCTACGCTGCACCCCTCCCAAGAGGGGAGAAGCTCGCTGGCGCTGCCACTCCGTTCCTCCTCAGACAGCTCATTCCACTCAAATTGGGACAAGTACGAGGGAACCTCGTCCCTACGGTCATCTTCTCTACCTCGCATTCTTGTCCAGAATCGCTTTGGCCACTTTGGCGGGTGACATGGGGAGTTCGGTCATGCGTACCCCGGTCGCGCTGTAGATCGCGTTTGCAATCGCCGCCGGCGGTGGGATGATCGGTACTTCGCCTACACCACGAATCCCGAACGGATGACCTGGGTTAGCGACTTCAACCAAGATGGTTTCGATCATAGGCAGATCAAGACACGTCGGCATACGGTAATCCAGAAAACCCGTGTTGCGCAGCGTGCCGTCTTCGGCGTAGTAATACTCTTCATTCAGCGCCCAGCCGACGCCTTGGGCCACACCACCCTGAATCTGGCCTTCGACATAGCTAGGGTGAACGGCTTTGCCGACATCTTGCGCCGCGGTATAGCGCAGGATGTCCACTTTCCCGGTTTCGGGATCGACTTCCACATCCACGACGTGCGCGGCAAAGGCCGGACCAACACCACGCGGACGGACGGACGCCCGGCCCATGACGGGCCCTCCGGCTCGTGGGAACTTTGGCGCGAGCTCTTTTAAGCCCATGGATTCATGCCCGTTACTCGTACACGACAGCCTCCCATCTTGATACACAACCTCTTCGGGTTTGACCTTCCACATGGTCGCCGCCCGCTGCTTGAGTTGCTCGATGGCATCTTGGGCGGCTTGATATACCGCCCAGCCGGTCGCAAATGTCACCCGGCTGCCGCCCGTCGTATCCGTATGACCGATAGATTCCGTATCCGCAACAACGGGATGGATTTCTTCTGCCGTCAGTCCCAATACCTCCGCCGCAATCATGGCACACGAGACACGACTGCCGCCAATATCGGGCGAGCCAGTGACAACGTTGGCCGTTCCATCGGTGTTAATACTCACCGTCGCACTGGACTGAAATGCGGCATTAAACCAAAAGCCTGACGCGACCCCCCGACCGCGGAGTTTCCCGTTTTCGGCCCGTGGCACCGGCGACTGATAGTGAGCGCTGTTCTCGATTGCGTCGATGGTTTCGAGATAGCCGATCCGTTTGAATTTGGGCCCTGCAGGTTGAGACGTTCCTTCTCGTGCTCCATTAATACGCCGAAATTCCAGCGGATCAATATTGAGCTTTTCCGCGATCTCATCAATTACGGTTTCCGCCGCCATAGCCGGATTCGTAGCGCCAGGCGCACGGTAGGCACACGTCTTCGGCTTGTTGAGAACAACATCATAGCCGTCGACCTGGAAGTTTTCTAAGTCGTACGGAGCAAGGACGGTCATACAGCCAGCGGCAACAGGCGAACCGGGAAACGCGCCGGCCTCAAACGACAGCTGCAGTTCAGCAGCGGTGATTTTACCAGCGGTGTTCGCCCCGATTTTGACCCGAATATGCGATCCCGGCGTTGGACCAGTGGCGCGCAGGACTTCACTTCGGGACATAACCATTTTGACCGGACGACCTGTTATCTTGGCCATGAGCAGCGCCAAGGGTTCTAAATAGACAGTCGTCTTGCCACCAAAGCCACCGCCAATCTCAGCCGGCTCGACTTTGATATCGCCCGGCTTCATGTGGAGCATCGTGGCGCACAATTCGCGCACGGCAAACGGCCCCTGGGTACTGACCCAGACCGTGGCTCGACCGTCTTGATTGTACTGGGCAACCGCATTATGCGGCTCGATATAGCCCTGATGAACCATCGTCGTATTGAACGTGCGCTCTATTACGACCCCAGCTGCAGCAAAGCCGGCTTCGAGCTCACCCCGAGAAAACTGGACGTGATGCGCGACATTAGTCTCTTTGTCCTTGCCTGTATCGATTCCGCCTGTCCGTAAGTCGGCATGCAGGATAACCGCATCGTCCTGCATGGCCTCAAGCACGTTTTGCACAAAGGGCAGTGGTTCATACTCCACCTCAATGCGCTTCAGTGCCTCCTCGGCAATATGCGGGTTCGTTGCCGCGACTGCTGCGACCGCATGTCCATCGTATAAGACCTTGTCTCGGGCCATGATATTAAACGCTAAGTGGCGCGGATTGACAAAATTCTCGCCTATTTGCAGCATGCCAGGTGCGATATCGGGGAAGTCGGCTCCCGTAATGACAACTTTGACGCCAGGCAGGGCTTCAGCCGCAGATGTATCAATAGATTTGATATGCGCGTGCGCGTGGGGACTGCGTAACACTTTTCCGTGCAACAGACCGGGGAGCGTGATATCTGCGCCATATCTGGCTCTGCCCGTAACTTTATCAACGCCGTCATGCCGAATCGGACGGGTTCCGATCACTTTGAATTGATGCTTTTGGTCCGACTCCATACTTCCTCCCCTACACAAAAACGGGGAAGAGCACTGTCTACCCTTCCCCGTTCAACCGTCGTCTTTACGTCGTATTCATCCGCCCCCGATGGCCGGCACAAAATGGATTTCGCTTTCATCCGGGACCGCCTCGTGTAGCCCTTCGGCACTAATTTCTCCGTTGACGGATACAGCAATGGAGCCGGTCAGGTCACCGTTCTCGATCACGCGGTCACGAAACCCAGGGAACTGGCGTTCGAGGTCTTCAATAATTTCTCTCACCGTTGCCCCGCGCGCAGTTGTCCGGTCTTTTCCACCGGTCAGTTTGCGCAGGAGTGAGGGAATAAAGACAGTTGTCATGGATACTGTGTGGAGTAGGAGCAATGCATGCATTGCTCCTACAGAGTGTTTATCCGTTTTTCTCCAAGATCGCCTTGCACAGCCGGGGCGGCGACATCGGCAGATCGGCCATACGGACCCCGGTCGCGCTGTAGATCGCGTTGGCGATAGCTGCGGGCGGTGGGATGATAGGCACCTCGCCCACACCACGCACGCCGACCGGATGGCCCGGGTTAGGAACCTCGACCAGCACGGTTTCGATCATGGGCAGGTCCAGGCAAGTCGGCATCCGATAGTCCAGAAAACCCGCGTTCTGCAGCCTGCCGTCATCACCGTAGACGTATTCTTCGTTGAGCGCCCAGCCGATGCCTTGGGCCACACCACCCTGCATCTGGCCTTCAACATAACTCGGATGAATAGCAGTACCGACATCCTGGACCGCCGTATAGCGAAGAATATCGACCTTGCCGGTCTCTTCATCAACCGCGACGTCCACCACATGGGTGGCAAAGGCAGGACCAACGCCACGCGGGTTGACCGACGCCCGGCCCATGACCGGCCCACCCGTACGCGGCAGTTTGCCCGAGAGTTCTTTGAGGGTCATGGACTCGTTGCCGTTCGTGGTACAGGTGAACACGCCATCTTGAAACGTGACTTGATCAGTTTCGACCTTCCAAGATTTCGCAGCACGCTCTTTCAGCTGACTGAGCACATCCTGAGCCGCATCGTATACCGCAGTCCCGGTGGCAAAGGTCACCCGGCTGCCACCGGTCATATCGGTATGACCAATGGACTCGGTATCCGCCACAACGGGGTGCACTTCTTCTGCGGTCAGACCCAAAACCTCAGCCGCAATCATGGCGCACGACGCCCGCGTGCCACCAATATCGATCGAACCGGTTACCACATTGGCCGTACCGTCACTATTAATCGCCACAGTCGCGCTGGACTGAAAACCTGCGTTGAACCAAAAACCCGATGCCACACCACGACCAACCCGCCGGCCTTCGACTTGGGGCAACTCGGACTTAAAGTGGTCACTGGTCTTGGCCGCCTCAACCGTTTCGAGATAGCCGATCCGTCCAAATTTTGGGCCGGCCGCTTGGGCCGTGCCCTCTTTGGCCCCATTGATGCGCCGGAATTCAAGCGGATCTATCCCCAGCTTTTCGGCTAGCTCATCGATAACGGTCTCTGAGCCCATGGCTGCATTTGTTGACCCTGGAGCCCTGTAGGCTGCTGTTTTGGGCTTGTTGACCAACACGTCATAGCCATCGATTTTGAGGTTCTCAATGTCATACGGGGTGATAATCGTCATACATCCCGCGCCAACCGGGGAGCCAGGGAATCCACCCGCTTCATACGCCATCCAGACTTCGGCAGCCGTGATCTTTCCGTCCTTATCCGCGCCCATCTTCACCCTGATATGTGAACCCGGAGTCGGCCCGGTGGCTTTGAGCACCTCAGCCCGGCTCATGACCATCTTGACCGGCTTGCCTGTTTTTTTGGATAGTATCAGGGAAATAGGTTCAAAGTAGATGGGAATCTTGCCGCCAAAACCACCACCGATTTCCGCCGGAACGACCTTAATTTTGCTGGCTGGCATGTCAAGAACCATGGCTGTTTGATCCCGGGCCGTGAACGCGCCCTGGGTGCTCACCCAAATCGTGCTTTGCCCGTCCGAACTGTATTGGGCCACCGAGTTATGGGGCTCGATATAGCCCTGGTGGACCATGGAGGTATCAAATTCGCGCTCAACTATGACCTCAGCCGCCGCAAACCCGGCAGCAATATCGCCCCGTTCGAACTGCACATGGTTGGCAACATTGGTGTCTTTCGGCTCCCCATCGTCCCCTTTTCCTAATCCAGGTAAGAGGATGGGGGCATCATCATTCATGGCGTCCATAACGTTCTGCACATGAGGCAGCACCTCATAGTCAACCTTGATCAGTTTGAGTGCTTCCTCAGCAATATGTGGGCTCGTCGCCACAACCGCAGCCACAACATGGCCGTCGTACAGGACCTTGTCCCGGGCGATGCAGTTCAAAGACATATGTTGCGGGTTGACCGGCAGCTCACCCATTTGGGCCATGCCCGGTTCGATATTCGGAAAATCCTGAGCAGTAATGACCGCCTTCACTCCAGACAGCGCCTCTGCGGCTGAGGTATCGATTGATTTAATATTGGCGTGGGCATGTGAGCTGCGCAGAGTTTTACCGTGCAGGAGGCCGGCCAGATCGATGTCGGCCCCGTACTGCGCGCGACCCGTGACCTTATCAACGCCGTCATGTCGAATCGGACGCGTCCCAATGACCTTAAACTTGTGTTCTTGCCGGGCTGCCATAATTACCTCCCTTGCATCTGAGAAGCGGCATCCTGGACCGCTCTCACAATTTTGTCATAGCCTGTGCAGCGGCAGAGATTGCCGGCCAGGGCGTAACGTATTTCGTGTTCGGTGGGATTGGGATTACGGTCGAGCAGCGCCTTGGACGTGACCAGAAAGCCAGGCGTACAGATCCCGCACTGGAGAGCCGCATGCTCAAGAAACTTCTTTTGCAGCGGATGCAGCGTATCTCCGTCAGCCAAGCCTTCCACGGTCGTAATCTCTTTGCCTTCCGCCTCGATCCCAAGTACGAGACACGAGTCGATGGGCCGGCCGTCCATGATGACGCTACACGCGCCACAGTCGCCCGTCAGACAGCCCTCTTTTGTGCCCGTATAGCCGAGGACGTCACGCAACACTTCGAGCAAACTCTGACGCGGTTCACACAAAAACTCGGTCTCTTCTCCATTTAAAGTTATTTGAACATGTACTTTCTTCATGCTTTTCCTGCCTTCCCCAAAACATCACTAGAATATGGCTATCGTGCGCGTGGCACTATCGTCGGGCACGTACGCACTACTACCGTGCGCGAGCGCGTGCGGCCGCTTCCTTCAGGGTGCGCCGGGTGAGGACGCCGACCAGATGGGTCCGAAACTCCGCCGTGCCGCGCATATCGTCAATGGGCGAGGCCGCTTGCTGAGCAAGCTTTGCCGCCGCAGCTATAGTCTCGTCATTCAACGGCTTGCCCACCAGGGAATCTCCTACCTCTTTGGCAAAGAGGGGGCGTGCGGCAACCGCACCCAGACCAATGCGCGCGGCCGTACAGATGTCTCCATCAAGGGCAACACAGGAACCTACGCCGACGACGGCAATATCCATTTCATTGCGGGGAATAAAACGTTGATAACAATCAGCCGCCTTTCCTTGCAGCGCGGGAATCCGAAGTTCTACGAGGAGTTCATTGGGTGCAAGCACCGTTTGGCCGGGAGCGGTCACAAAATCTTCAACCGGAACGTCACGGGTCCCATTGGGTCCGGCTATATGGCACACGGCGCTTAGGGCTATCAGCGCCGGGGTTGTATCCGCTGCGGGCGATCCATTACACACATTTCCGCCAACCGATGCCCGGGCGAGAATTTGGTCGGAACCAATGAGGCCAGAGGCCTCAACCAGCCCCGGATATTGCTGCTGCACGGTTGCATCTTCGATGATCTTACAGCAGGCCAGTGCAGCCCCGAGACGGAGTCCATTCTGGGCGTCAAAGGACAGCGTTTGGAGTTCTGGGATCTTTTTGGCGTCTATCACCTGTCCCGGTTGTCGTACGCCAGCACGCATCTGGATAATCAGATCCGTGCCTCCAGCTAACAGACGCCCATTTTCACCCGCCGCAGCCAACAGACTGATGGCCTGATCGAGCGAAGTCGGCGCTTCATACGTCAGTTCGTGCAAGGTCTCCTCCTTTTCCTAATAATCCGCATTGGGAAATCTATTTATCTCTCGTAGACTCCTGAATCTTTATATAAAAGCGCCGGGGAGTGCAAGGGTTCTCACAAGGATTCTCAGTGATTCCCGTGCTGTTTTTTTGTGACATCCACCCACTGGGCGTATGCTTGGGGAGTATCAATATCAGCTCGGATACCCGGATCGTCGAGGCAGACTTCACGGACGCGATCGGGGTCTTTTCTGACAACTACTTTGGCGCCTTGATCCAGCGGTACGGCCAGAATTTCTTCATATACGAGACTAGAGAATAGGACCGGATGTCCCCGTCGGCCTTGATACGACGCGATAATAATGGGCAGTGGGTCTGCGCGAAATGACGATATAAGCGCTTGTATCGTCTCTGCCTTCACCAGAGGATGGTCCACCAGATTCACAACCGCCGCCTCGCTTTCGGACGACAGGGCATGAATGCCGGCCATGAGCGACGATAATTGCCCAAGTCGATGGCGTGGATTCAGCGTAACCTGGAGCATACGATGGTCCGGCACGGCGGCGCGGATTTTCTCCTCATGTTCATGCGCTCCGAGAACCACGATCAATTCGTCTACTCCAGCAGTCACAAATGCATCACAGATATTCTCAATAAAGGTCCGTCCCTGGTAGTCGAGCAGCGCTTTGGGCGAGCCCATACGCCGCGACTCACCAGCCGCCAGGACAATACCGGAGATCATGAACGGTGAGAGCCCGTGAACTTGAGCGACCCGCTGGGACGAGCCTTGGCTGCCAACGAGAGCGTATCAGCCGGACCGTTGCGACGCGCGCGTACAATCTCAGCAGCAATCGCAACCGCAATCTCAGCTGGGGTTTCGGCCGCAATATCGAGTCCCAAGGGCGTATGCACCCGGCTCAGGTCTTCCGGGCTATAGCCCTGTTCAACCAGGCGTTCGAGCGTCTGCTTTGCCCGGCGCCGACTCCCGATCATACCGATATAGGCCGGTTTCTTTTTGAGCACGATCTTGACCGCGGCTTCATCCCACACATGCCCACGCGTCACAACAACGGCCATAGTCTGGTCGTTAATATCGAGGCTGTTGAGCACGTCATCATACGGCCCGACTCGAATGTCTGCCGCGCGGGGAAAGCGTTCACGATTGGCAAACGCCCAGCGGTCGTCCACCACGACAGTATGAAAGCCCAGCATGGAACCTATTTCACATAACGGCTGAGCAATGTGGCCCGCACCAACGATGAGTAAGGTCTGCAGCCCGGCCTGGACATCCACAAAAACGCGCGGCCAGTCTTCCTTACGAGCTAGAGCGTCTTCAAATACTTCACCGTTTGGTGCGACGGCAAAGAGTTGTGGTTTCCCGGCAGAAACTGACGCAGAAAAAATTTCGACTGTTTCCTGTGCAATTGGGACATCTGGTGAGAGAGACGCGCCACTTGGGTCGAGAGACAGACAGCTTTTTGTTCCGGGTCGTACATCACGGACAGCATTGAGCGCCGTCACCAAAGCCACCGGACGACGAGCATGGGCAGCCTGGGCCAACGTCCGGGCGAGTTCGCGATGTTCATCCGGCTGCCACAGATCGAGGGCGACGTCCATCAAACCACCACAGACCTGGATTTCGTCCTGGTCGAAATCGCCCGTGAGATCAACCTGGACAATACGCGGCGGCAGGTTTTGGTCGAGAACTGGATAGGCGCGGCGCAGGACTTCGCCTTCCCCACACCCGCCACCAATGGTTCCAAACGGCTGTCCGTCGGGCGGGATGACCATTTTGGCGCCAACTTCACGTGGGACTGATCCACGTGTACGGATAATGGTGGCTAAAACAAACGGTTTGCCGGAGGCTAAAATTTCTTCAGCACGTTCCCAGAGATCTTCCACGTCACGAATCTTACCCGAACGATGAGGGGTAAAGCAATGGAACCCTTTGTCCCTTGCAGCGAACTCTTGCTGGCTTCCTTTCCCTCGCTTATGCTGCGTGCTGATGCAGACCCGTTTTTTGACACAATTCGATCTTTCTCCGGCCCAGAGTGTGGCGATCGATCAGTATTTTCTCCAAACGATAGGCAGCACGCGGACGCCGATCTTACGCCTGTATACGTATCCAGGCGATGTCGTTCTGCTTGGCCGCTATCACGCAATCGACGCCTTCGCCGAAAACACAACGATCAGCACGACTCGCCGTCTGACTGGCGGGCGCGTTTTTCCCAGCGGTCACGGATTCGTCCAATTCTCTCTGATCCTCCCCCATCGTTCAGCTTTATTCTCTGACGATCCGTATCACCTCGCCCCGTTTCAGATTCTCAATCGCTACGTACGCGGAGTCTTACACGGCCTCAAAACAAACGGCGTCGAGGTCTTTTATCCCGGTCGTGATTTTCTCACTATCCGTCGGCTACCCGTTGGCTGGATTTCGTTTGTGACCGAGGATAACGGTGCATTGTTATTCGAAGGCGGGCTGTTTGTCCAACGGGATATGAGCCTGCTGCCCCACTTGCTCGATCGGGTCGATCCGCACGGGACGCTGCCATGTCAGCTCTTTATGCCAGACCAAATAGCCAATTTGGAAAACACAGGAGGCAAGGCCGCTTCCATACCGCAAGTAATAGATTTACTCCGTAGCGGTTTTGCTCAGCAGTTCGGCCAGTTTAGTTTGGAGCTGAACGATCAGGACCTCAGCGCAGCTGAGCAGCGAGCCATAGAATCTCTTACTCAGAAAAAATCGGCGGCCCGCTGGCTGGAAGAACGCTCAGTCCGATCTGATCTCTCTTGTGTTGCGACAACGGCAACTCCCCTCGGACAATTGCAAATCCGTTTCTCAGTCACTCCAGAAAACGTAATCGGCGAAGTCCAGTTCTCAGGCGACTGTATTGCCAACCCGGCAGGTATTAGCGCACTGGAATACAATCTTCAAAAGTGTCGGCTTGAGAAAGAATCTCTTTGGAAAGTTATTGATCGTACGTTTCTTCAGCCGGAGCATTATCTGCTTGGAGTCGGGAAGCTGGAGACACTGCCGGATGTTATTTTGAAGGGCCTAGCGGATCAATGAACCTGTCTCAAATCGCCACAGACCTGCTTTCAAACGATATCCACATACGTCTCTCAGCGCTCAGCGCGCTCGGAGAACACGACCATAAGACTCCTCAGACTCCGCTTGCACCAGATATCTGTCGTAGTCTTCTGCAGTGTCTGGGTCACAATCAAAAAAACGTGCAACGTGCTGCGGCGGCCCAACTGATCCGTTTCGCCCCACACCAGCCTGAAATCTTTACAGTCCTGACACACACATTGTCTGATCCGGATTCCCGTGTCCGCTGGACAGCCGCATTTACCCTGTCACAGCTTGAACTCTCCAGTCCTGCTCCGCTGCCCATCCTGATTGAAAATCTCGGCCACCAGGAAAGTGACCTGCGCTGGGCCGCCGCAACTGCGCTCTTGCACTTAGCAGACCAGCATCGTCAGGCGGTTGTCTCGGCACTGGTTCATCTCGTCTACGCTGACAATGCCGTCCAACGTCGTATGGCCCTGTACTGTCTGCGCGATCTTGGACAGACCGGTCACGAGGCGCAGGCAGCCTATCTCGCCAGCCTGAACGACGCAGATGCTATGGTCCGATTGGGAGGACTGTCTTGCCTCGGCAAGCTCCAACTCACGAGTATAACGGTCCGTGAGACCATCCTCCGACTCTTATTAAATGATCCAGATATGGGCGTTCGGCGTTCGACTGCAGTCACACTGGGTCAGATCGGAGATTCGGATCCGGCAGTCCTCGAAGCGCTGCAAGCAGCTTCTGGCGGCGCTGACCCCAGCCTGCGCAAAGCTGCGGCCAGAGCGCTGCTAAAATTGGCAGAACGTTTATAACGTTGACGGCAAACAATGGCCCGTTACGACAAAGAGCCTGTGGGTGCGCTTTTCAGCAGCTCGATAGTTCCCTGCTGCTGAGTCTTGGGTCGCGATTGTTTGTTGCCCTTCCCGTCCAAGACAAATAGGCCGCGCTTATACCGCCCTCCGCCGTGCTGACAGGTTTCCCACAACTGTTGCCAGCGCTCCGGATAGCCCACCCACCTTTTGAGTATCCTCTCTTGGCTTGCCATACTGTTGTCTTTCCCGAATTCTTGTCGGGACGCAAGAGGTGCAAGAGGTGGAGGAGCGACCTGCTCCTATGCCATCCTCCAACCCGGCCACAGATACGGCAGCGAAGGAAGAGGCGTATCAGGCCGCGCGAGACTGCGCGAAAGTGATGCGGTTACTGGTTGTGGACGAGCGGGTGGAGTAGGCTCGCTCTTCTCTTCTAGGTCGTGCCTGCAAATCCAATGCGCTGGCTTCTATTGGTCAACCTTTCGATGTCTTTCTTTCCCATAATAGTTAATGATTTTCCGGCGGGCAGAGGAAAGGAGATCCACCCTGCCCGCCGGTTTGCACCTGGGCGGAGGGGTGAGATGAAAACCCCTCCACAGAGGGGGAAGGAAGCAGGCACCTTCCATATATTCAGACGGGCAAGAGAAAGGAGAAATTCAAGACATTGTCAAACTCTTCTCTTCTAGAGCTCTTTGAGCTGATGGTTGTTTGACTCGCGCTCTTTCTGGAGTTCCAGGGTGCTCTTTTTCACCTCAGTTTAGAGCCGCTTGTTGCTTCCCAATCAAGTTACAGCAGGGCTTTTGGGACAGGGCGCCGGAGAGGTCGCGGCAGGACGCAGCAGGGGCGAAAGCCGGCGCAACGACCCTCATATAACGTGATACTACATGACCTAAGGGGGGGAGTCTCGCTTGCCTTTTCGCGCCAACTGGTCCAATTCCCTGGCAATAGTTGTCGATAAGCCTACCAGAGAGACTGCAACCACTCAGTTGACTGCTTGAGGAGGAGTAGCAAGTCCTAAGACCCTCCCCGCACAGGAAGCGGAGAGTTACACCAACGGCTGCCGGCTTCGTCGTAGTGGGCCCACCAGCTCCGTCCGTTTTTGCGAAAGAGCCTGAACTCGCAGCCGTGATCATCGCACCACAGCGGGCTGGGTTCAGTTGGAGGAGGGGCTGGAATGTGCTGCTGTTGTGGCCGTGGCTGCTGTTGTGGCCGTGGCTGTTGCCGCGGTTGTGGTGCAGACTTGGCTTTTGGCTGGCGTGGAGTAAAACCCATGGCCTCTAACTCTACCAAGACGGCGGCCATGCCACCCGCCCCATCGACCGGCATCTCTAGGCGGCACTCGTAGCCTTCCGGACTGATGCACCAGATCTCGCACGTGCCCAGCGTCACCTGAGGGGTAGGCACGGGGGCGTCCTCTCGCACCTCTTGCCCAGGCTCATCGTCCGGCCATTCCTCATCCCAGGCTGGGGGAGCAGGTAGGGAGGGGACAAACCGTTGAGACGATTTACGCTCCATATCAACTCTCACAACTCTTGCAACTCGCGTCGGACAATCCGGGCGCCTTGCACAAGTGCGCCCAGCTTGGCCCGGGATAAATTCCGGGACGACGCAGAGAATCCGCAGTCACAGGTCAGATAGAGTTTTTCCGGATTGACATGTTCAAGAACAAGACGAATGCGCTCGGCTACATCCTCCGCCGTCTCCAGGTACATGGACTTCACATCGATCACCCCAGCCGCCAACTCACGCCCATCGCCGTATTGGTTCCACAGCGCAAGCTCTGCCATTTCACGATTGGCAAATTCCAGGACAAATTGATCCGCCTTGACCTCCAGAATGCCTGGGAACAGGGGGGCATACGTCCGCTTCATCGCGGGCCGACACTGATTATTCCCAAAACAAATATGGAGCGCAATTTTGGCCTCAATGCCTTCGACAGTCTTGTTAAAGAGCCTCACCGTTTCTTCCACCGACACGGTTGGCTCCCGGCCCGCAGCCGACGGTTCGTCCAGCTGAATTAAGGTTGCGCCCGCTGCCACAACAGCCCGCAATTCTGTATTTACCAACTCCGCTAAATCGTATAGCAAGGGCATATAGTCACCCTGCGGGTAACCGTCTTTCAGCGTAATGGGCAGGGCAATCGTAAGCGGACCGGGGCAACACACTTTGAGCGGCTTATCCGTCAACGTTCGGACATACGAAAACTCGTCAGCCAGCCCGAATCCATCCGGTGCGCCCACGCGCTGTGTTGTTTCGAAGCGCGGCGCACTATCATAGCTGACGACTCCAAGCTTGCGCGGAGCGCGGACCATATTGAGACCCGAGAGTTTTTCAACGACATTCCACAGAAAACGCTGGCGCCGGATTTCACCGTCAGTCAGCACATCCAGGCCGGCTTCTTCTTGATCCCATACGGCCATTTTCACCGCGTCCTGAATGGTTTCTTCCATATCAGCCGGTCCGGCCTCCCCGGCTCGGAGTGCCCTTCGCATCGCAATCAGCCAAGACGGGGAAGCGTAGGAGCCGACGCCCATCGTGGGCAGGAGTCCGAGGTCGGTTCCGTTCAGCGTGGGCATACTCCCTTCTCCTTTCCCGCTACAGCGCCTCAGGGAAGAGCGCCAAGAGATCGACCCCGGGCGGTACCTCCCATGGCCCCCGGACCATATACGTTTGCAGGCTCTCGACTTGAAAACCCAGGGCTAGCAACTCTTGCAAAAGTTCCGCATGGCGCGTAGGGAAACGCATCCGCAGAGCCTTGCCTTGCTCAAGCTCGGCGGCTCTGAGAATCAGTTCTCGTAAGACCGATTGCTCCGTCGCAGCCGCAGGTCCGAGAAACGTCCCAGCCCCGGTTCGAAGGAAACAGAGATAGCCTGCCGGTTTCCCTGCGACGAAGCCAATCAGCTGAAGCGGCTGGTCGAGGAAATAACGGAAATCTTGTACACGCTCGATGCCGGTCAGTGTCGTATCGAGCGCAGCCAGCGTGCCGATATCCTGCGCCTTCCACTCTCGGATCTCGACACTCGCTGCTCGTGCGGCATGGATGTCATGCCCAACCAGGGAAGCCGCAGTCCCACGCACTACAAAACCAAGTTTCGTGTACAGCGGGAAGGACACCACATTAAACGCGTCTTGCACGAGTCGGAGCGACCGGCACTGGCTCCCGGCATCAATCACGGCCTGCATGATTGCTCGGCCAATACCTTTCGTTTGACATGTGGGATCAACCGTAATGGGACCAATACCGCCCGAGTCCCTGCGGAGATGGAGGAAGCCTGACCCCACAACCTGTCCATTAAGACTAGCGGTGAAACACTGCTCAGGCTCCAAACTCAGATAACCACAGGCAAGCGAGGTTCCGACTTCAGGCGAGGGAAATGGTTCGGGATAGCCATGCCGGCGGAAGACATCATTGAAGGCGTTCACCATGATTGCTCCAAGAAGGCGTTCACCATGATTGCTCCAACCCGTGGGATATCGCCCTCTTGCATGCGGCGGATCGTCACGGTCATTGCGCCCCTCTCCCCTCCCATACGTGCGGCCCTTCAAAGGCAATCGTGTGTGTCAGCGTTGTAACAAAAAACTCCGCCGCTGTCTGCCTGGCGGCAAAACTTTTTCCACCATACAAAAACACAGAGATTAGGGTTCTCCGTTACCGCTCAGCCTGACTTTTCCAGTATCACTTTTCCAGTCTAACCGGGCATGGTAACGTGATGTATATTTCTCTGCAGCCGGCGGCTCCTTTTTGGTAGCCGGTGCGGAACAGCGAAAGAGGAGGAGTGGTATGGAAAACTGTACTGAGCCGTCCCTGCCGGCCCGCGTCCTGCTTGGCCCCGGCCCGAGCAATATCCATCCTCGGGTGCTGCGCGCCCTGTCCACACCTTTAGTTGGCCATCTCGACCCGGAGTTTATTCGGCTCATGGAAGAGACCAAGACCTTGCTCCGGTCTGTGTTTCAAACCACCAATCCCCTTACCCTCCCAATATCCGGGACGGGCAGCGCAGGGATGGAAACCTGCTTTGTCAATCTCGTCGAGCCGGGAGATGAAGTCATTATTGGTGTCAACGGTGTGTTTGGCACGCGTATGGTTGATGTGGTGGAACGGTGTGGTGGGAAACCGGTCATTATGGAAGCCCCGTGGGGCCGGGTCTTCACTCCAGACGATGTGCGCAGTGCGCTCACACAATGCCCGCACCCAAAACTGGTTGCCGTGGTCCATGCCGAGACCTCAACAGGGGCGTGGCAGCCGTTAGCAGAGATTTCTGCGCTTGTGCATCAAGCCGGGGCGCTGTTACTGGTTGATGCGGTCACGTCGCTTGGCGGCTGCCCCCTCAAAGTAGACGATTGGAAAATTGACGCGTGTTATAGCGGCACCCAGAAATGCCTGAGCTGTCCACCGGGACTGTCGCCGATCACGTTTAGCCCCGCCGCGCAAGACGTTCTCCGCAGCCGGACACAGAAAGTCCAGAGCTGGTATCTGGATCTGACCCTGCTAGAAAAATATTGGGGCGAAGAGCGCGTCTATCATCACGCTGCTCCCATCTCCATGAATTATGCGCTAGTAGAAGCCTTGCGCCTTGTCCAAGAAGAAGGACTGGAAGCACGCTTTCGTCGCCACGAGCGTAATCATCTCGCATTAACTGCCGGGTTGGACGCGCTGGGCATGCAGCTTGCCGCTCAAGAAGGCCGTCGCTTGTGGATGCTTAATAGCGTCACGATTCCTGACGGGATAGACGACGGCGCGGTCCGACAGCAACTCTTGGCAGTGTATAATATTGAGATTGGGGCCGGGTTAGGCGCGTTCAAAGGAAAAGTGTGGCGTATCGGCCTGATGGGCGAGTCCAGCACCCGGAGGAATGTCCTCCTGGTCTTGAGTGCGCTTGAGGCCGTGCTGCAAAAACAGGGACATAGATGTCCTACCGGGGCAGGCCTACGTGCTGCCCAAGAAGTGTACGTGGCCTGACAACACGCCGTGAGCAATACGGTCAGACATAAAGTATCCTTTTGCCTATATCGCAGAGGTGGAGAGTGGGAAATGTGGGGCAGCTGAGCATGATGCGTCGTACGCTCGCCCGGATGCTTGTCCGGTCGCTTTCCCTGTCGCTTGTATTGGTTTGCTTTTCCCCTCTTCTCTTTTTTGTTCCGTCTAGTCACGCCCAGCCCGTTCTTACACGCGTTCCGGCACATCAGATTCCGCCTTTGGTTGATGATCTTGACCGGCAGTCGCTGCAAGCCGTTCTGTGCCAAAGCATAGCGGCGCTTGAGCATAAGCCGGGGACTCAGACTGTGGCATTTGGACGGAAACGCATTAGTATAGCTAGGGCTGCGCGACAGCCTCACCGCATTCCTCGCCCTGCTCAATCAGCCCGGCGATTGGACTGCAACGCTACAGCGCGATTTCGATCTGTATCGAGCCACAGCGTCGGTTCTCTTCACCGGCTATCATGAGCCTGAGCTGCGCGGCAGTTTTATTCGGACCGCACGCTACCGCTATGCCGTGTACCGTCGTCCCACGGACCTGGTCGAGGTTGATGCTGCTCAATTTGCGTCTCGCCCATTTGAGGAGAAAGTGTATGGCCGCGTCGCAAATGGGAAACTCGTGCCCTATTTTTCTCGTGCCCAGATTGATGGGCAAGGGATTCTGGCCCATCAATATAAAGAGCTCGTCTGGCTTGATAGTCCGATTGAGCGTTTTTTCCTCCATATCCAAGGCTCAGGAAAAATTCGTCTGCCCGATGGCACCTGGTTTCGGATCGGCTATGCCGCCTCAAACGGCTTGCCGTATCGCAGTATTGGTAAGCGTCTCGTCAAGCAGGGCAAGCTTGGACCCGGGGAGGCCTCTGCCCAAGCAATTCGTCGCTACTTGCGCAGGCATCCAACTGAACGGGATCAGATCCTTTTCCATAATCCACGCTATATTTTCTTTCGCGTTGTCTCTGAAGGTCCCCTCGGGAGTTTAGGCGTCCGCCTCACTCCGGGTCGCTCCATCGCGACGGATCCCGGCTGGTATCCGCCTGGCGCCGTCGGCTTCATTGTGACCAAAAAGCCACAACTCAACGGCAACGAGCAGGTCTCTTGGCAATCATTCTCTCGGTTCGTAGCACTCCAGGATCGTGGAGCGGCCATTACCGGGCCAAGACGCGCGGATATCTATTGGGGCAGTGGTCCACAGCCAGAAGCCGGCCTCATGGCCCAAAGCGGAGAGCTCTACCTGCTTCTGAAAAAATCCTAGTTGTGCTCTATCCAACGCCGATCGAATTTGCCAGAATAGCCTGCACAGTTTTTGAGGACAGCAAGCATGCTTGCGCAAGCAGCAATTCCGAATTCCGGCTTACGCCACCTGGCCTTGAATGTGACCGATGTTGGTGCTGCGGTTGAGTTCTACACCAGCCTATTTGGCATGCAGATTGTCTGGCAGCCGGATCCCGACAATGCCTATCTGTCCTCAGGCTGTGACAATCTGGCGCTGCATCGGGCTGCCGATGCAATCGTTCAACACGGACAACGCCTCGATCACCTCGGCTTTATTGTCCCTCATCCGGAAGATGTTGATCAGGCAGCTGCAACCTTGGAGACACGCCGTGTGCCTGTCGTGCAACCGCCGCGAACGCATCGTGATGGCAGCCGCTCCCTGTATTGTACGGATCCGGATGGCAATCTCATCCAAATTCTCTATGAGCCCACCCTCAGCCCACAGCGCCTCACCTGAAGTGAAGGATGAGACAGCTCACTCGCATTGCAAGCATTGGATGATGCGTGTAGCGGCTTGGGCGGTCCACTCCTACACTGCATCCGGTCTTATTGCCGGGTTTCTTTCCCTCCAGGCCATCTTTGTCGGCAATGCGTGGCTGGCGTTTGTCTGGATGTTCGTGGCCGTACTGATTGATGCCACGGATGGCACCCTGGCTAGGGCGGTTCAGGTCAAACGGGTACTCCCGTGGGTCGACGGAGCAAAGCTCGATGACATTGTTGATTATTTCACCTATGTCATTGTCCCGGTTGTTTTTCTGCATGAGTTCGATTTACTCCCTGCTACAGGCACCCTTGTTTTTGTCGCCGCTCCACTCTTTGCCAGCGCCTTTGGCTTTTGTCAGGCCGAGGCGAAAACGCCAGACTTCTTTTTCACCGGCTTTCCGTCATATTGGAATATCTTGGCTTTCTATCTCTACGCAGGAGGGACACCAGTCTGGATCAACGCGAGCCTGATCTGCGTTCTTGCGGTATTCGTGTTTATTCCTATTCGTTATATTTACCCAACCCGCACGGTTCGGCTGCGCCTGCTGACGAATACCCTCGGAGCCGGCTGGGGCGTTGTCCTGCTCGTGCTCTTAGCCCAGTTCCCTCATCCCCGTCCGTGGCTCGTCGCTGCCTCCTTATACTATCCACTCTATTACACCCTGTTCTCTTTTTACCTGCATGCAACAACGCCACAAACTTCTTCTTTGACTTGACCTCGACTTGACATCTCAAGAATCATACGCATCTTTTCTGTAACGCAGGTAACTGCCCGTAACCCAGATAACTGGAGTACAGCGTATGGAAACAACAAAAGAACGGACGAAAAAAGCTTCGGAACTTTTTCGAAAAGGACACCAAGCGCAGCTGCAGGGAGAGTTGGGAGACGCAATGCGTTGCTATCAGGAGTCGGTCCAACTCCATCCGACTGCCGAAGCCCATACCTTCCTGGGTTGGACATATGGTTTCCTGCAGCGGTACGAAAACGCAATTGAAGAGTGTCGGCATGCTATTGCGATCGATCCTGAATTTGGGAATCCGTATAATGATATTGGCCTCTACCTGATGAGGATGGGGAAGCTTGACGACGCCGTGCCGTGGCTAGAGCGTGCCCTCACGGCAACGCATTATGAGAGCCGTCACTATCCACACCTCAACCTCGGTCGGATTGCTCTTGCAAAAGGGGATCTGCTCACAGCGGCGCGTGAATTTGGTCGGGCCCTGGAAGTCGAACCCCGCTCGCTTACCGCACGACGTACCCTTGCGGCGCTGTCTGCCCAATTGAACTGACGAACTGAAGAACTCATTCCCCTCGCCAGATTCGGGCATGCGATACGCACCGCCCTAGCCGCAGAATCGACTCTGGCGTTCTTTCATGTCACTGCATGTTACCGCGTGCTACCGCATGTTAGCGGAGGAGGAACTTCGGTCGACCAAACACAAGCGGTGAGTCACCGAAAACGGGGCCACGACGCCGGCGGGCCTGATGCACCAACAGCAGCGGGCCTAAGAGCATGCCACCCAGGAAACCGCCTACATGGGCTCCCCAGGCGACGCGGGCGAAGAACGACGAGGGCGCCATATCAACGGCATGCGCATAGACACCGGCAAGCAGATGAAAGAGAAACCACCCAACCAGGAAAAGCAGGGCAGGGATCCGCTCTATGCGCCCAGACAAGAGGCGCGGGGTAACTCGAAAGTCCTGTAGCGTAAAAAAGAATATGCAGTAGGTGCCCGCCACTGCGGCAATAGCCCCGCTAGAGCCTATCATCGGCATGGGTGAGAACGGAGCGACAGCCGTCTGGCTCAATAAGGCAACCAGACTGCCACATATATACAAGCCCAGGTATCGAACAGCACCCAGCCGCTGCTCTACATCTCCCCCAAGGATGAGCAAACACACCAAATTACCCAGCAAATGAAGCCAGCCACCGTGCAGGAAGGTACTGACTAGAAGCGGGCTGAGGACTGGGATGTGTCCATGAGTGAGGGCGCGAGAAAATTGCTCCGGGATCCAGCCATAGGTTGTCAGGAAAGGCTGCAGCGCTGGCCCGAGACTGAGTTCATAGGCGAAACAGCCCAGATTGATCCCAACCAGAGCCAAATTCATCCAGGGGAAATGTGGAAACTGTTGGTCGCCGTCGAGGTAGCGCATTCTCCTGACCCAGCTCAGGGATTCCCTCACTCGCATAGTCTATCTCCGCGACCCTCAGCAGCTGCGTCCACTTCTTAAGAAAGGTGAGAGACGTTTTCTCTATAGCACCTCTGGAGAAGGTGTGATAGGGGAAAATGAGTGCCGTGTGTGTACCATGCCGATCTACGAATACTACTGTAAAGCGTGTGGGAGGCAGCAAAGTCTGCTCTTTATGAAGCGCGCGGACGTTGAAACGTCTCCCCGGTGTCAGTCCTGTAAACGTCGTCGCTTGACCCGTCTGTTATCGCGTTTTGCATACCACCAAGGCGAAGCTGCGCGGCTCAATGCCTTTGACACCGGTGCTCCGCGGGATGAATCATTTTATCGCGACTCTCGCAACGTTGGCCTGTGGGCAAAAAAACGGGCCAAAGAAATGGGTGTTGATCTCGGCTCACAATTTGATGAGACGGTGGATAAAGCACGCAGTGGGAAAATTCTTGACGACCTCTAGCCTGTCTCGACCCGACTCTGAGGTTGACTGAATATGCTGCGTACAGCACGCGGTCAGCTCTGGCGCATATGCCGGATCGGCGCTGGATTCCTACTCCTCCTTGCCGGCCTCTTTCTCAGCCTGCCTGGCGTTCCTGGTCCGGGCATTGTGCTGGTTGTTTTGAGTTTTGGGATTCTCAGTCGAGATTTCAAATGGGCAGTCAGGTGGCACATTTTTCTGAAACAAAAGGCCCAGGATTTTATGAACCGTCTTATGAACCGTCTAAAGTCAAAAAAACAGCAGGAGCAGCAGGGTAGCAGGAGTAAACTGATGGACGATAAGGACCACCTCAGCAATAAAATTCGGGACAAGGGCAAAGCTGACGAAGATCAATACTTTGCCAAACGAGATCGCGAGCTGCTCGAAAAACTCAAGAAAAAGGAACAAGAAAAAGCGAACCAAGGGCCGTCATTGGAGGACACCGAATGATGAAGCTGTATGATTTCCCTCTATCGCCACGAGTACGCAAGGTCCGCATCGTGCTCGCAGAGAAAGGCCTCCAGTACGAAAAAATCAGTATTGATATCACCAAGGGCGAGCAGAAAACGCCGGAGTATTTGGCTATCAATCCGTACGGAAAAGTTCCAGCACTGCAAGACAACGGAACAACAGTCTACGAGTCCACCGTCATCATGGAATATTTGAACGACGCCTACCCAGACCCAGCGCTGCTCCCCGCAGATTCGGGACAGCGGGCGCGTGCACGGGTTCTGATGCATTACGGCGATAATCCCTATGAAAGCGCAGTTACAACGCTGGTCGGAGAGCTGCTGCTCAAACCCATGCAAGGCGTTACGGCTGACCAGGAAGTCGTCAACACTGCAGCGGCAGACCTGCATGCCTGTTTTAATCACATTGCCAACGAGCTGGGAAATAACGACTATCTGCTCGACTCAACGTTTACCATGGCGGACATTCCGTATGTTTCCTGGGCTCTACTCTTTCCCACGCTGAAGGTTGAAATCCCGCACCCTAAACTTGAAGCATGGCTCAGCCGGCTCAAAGAACGACCTAGCGTCCAAGCTGCAGGTTAGGAAAAGGGGCTGGGGAATAGGGATTAGGGGTCTGATAAAAAGGAGGGGCCGTTAAGCTTTTCTTACCTGAATCTTTCCCCCAGCCCCCAATCCCTCCGAGGCATTATGTTTAGTGGCGTTATCGAAACCACAGGGACGATCACTAAGATTGACACTATCGTCGAGGGTGTACGTCTGACACTGCGAGCGAGTATTCCGGGCCAAGAAGTCAGCATAGGCGAGAGCATCTGCACCAACGGCACCTGTCTCACGGTGACGCGCACAGGCGAGGGTGAACTGAGCTTTGATGTATCAGCTGAGTCACTGCGGCGTACCAATTTGGGTGACTTACACATCGGCGATAACGTCAACCTGGAACGTTCGCTCCGTCTTGATGACCGGCTGTCGGGCCATCTGGTATTCGGGCATGTTGATGGAGTCGGCCAGGTCCAATCCATCCAGCCGGAAGGCGATTCGTTTCTTTATACCTTTGTTATTCCGACCGAATTAAGCCGCTATCTTGTAGAAAAAGGCTCAGTGGCAGTGGATGGTATCAGCTTGACGGTGTTTCACTGCAAGCCCACGGAATTTACCTGCGCGATTATTCCCCACACCCACGAAGTCACCACACTGCATCGCAGAAAACCTGGCGATCGGGTCAATATCGAAGGCGATATGCAGGGCAAATATATTGAGAAGTTTGTTCAAGAAGCGGTCGAGGGGACACTCGCTACGCAGCTCCAAACCTTGCGTGACGAAATCGACGCCTTGCGGAAACAGGTCGAGCAAAAATTAACATAGCGTCGCCACTTTCGATACGTGCCATTCTGAGGAGCCATGCGACGAAGAATCTCTTCGTCCTGAGCGCAGTTGGAGGGCGCCGGCTCAGCATGACAGACCTCTCACGTGACCCCTGACAGAGTACTCTGGCCCCGTTCTCTCTCTACGAGGCTATCCAAATAACGGTTTCACGGTGTCATGTTGAGCGCAACCAAACATCTCAACTCCACACCTATAAGATTGCTCGTCAACACACACTCGGATAAAAGGGGCTCGACCGTATGAGGAGGGATAACTATGGCCAACACCGACGTATACGCGCTCATTCAACAGACAAAGGCTCGGGGTCGCACCTTGCTCACCGAAGTCGAAGCGAAGGCGCTCGTTCAAGCGGCAGGCATATCCGTTGTGCGCACGGAGTTGGCGCGGACGGCAGAAGAGGCGATATCGATAGCCCGCGACGTGGGGTTCCCTGTGGCGCTCAAAGTCTGCTCACCTGACGTTGCGCATAAGAGCGATGTGGGCGGTGTTCAACTGAATCTGACTTCAGAGGATGTGGTCCGCGACGGATTTGCTGCAATCACGCAGAGCGTGCAAAAAGCGCAACCCAACGCGATCCTCGACGGTGTATCCGTTCAGCCCATGGCCCAGCCTGGGGTCGAAGTCATCATCGGTCTGACGACTGATGCACAGTTCGGCCCACTCGTGATGTTCGGCTTGGGCGGTGTACATGTAGAGGTTCTCAAGGATGTCGCCTTTCGTTTAGTTCCACTCAACCAATACGATGCCCGTACAATGATTCGTGAGGTCACCGGACTCCCGTCGTTAACCGGACATCGTGGCCAAGCCGCCGTTGACCTCACCGCCTTGGAACAGACTCTGCTCGCGCTTTCGGCCTTGGCCGAAGCCCAGCCCGATGTTCAGGAACTCGACCTTAATCCCATTTTCGCCTATGCCGACGGCTGCCTCGCCGTTGATGCGCGGGTCGTTATTCGTTCTACAGGGCCGCTGGCTGCTCCTCGTCCGCTCTCTGCAACAACGCGGGCCTCGTTGGACCGGGCGTTTAACCCCAAAGCGGTTGCCGTAATTGGCGATAAACGCGCGATGAATTACCTGTGGCTGCGCAGCCAGAGCACCTTCCAAGGCAAGGTCTATTCGGTACAGATCGATGAGCGTGAAATCCCCGGCATCACGGCTTTAGGGATCGATAATTATCCAAGCTTGGATGCCATCCCGGAAGACATTGACTATGTCATGACTGCAGTCCCACGCCAGATTGCGCCTCGGATAGTAGCCGACTGTGCAGCCAAAAAGGTCTCTGGCGTGATGCTCTTTACCTCCGGTTTCTCTGAAGTAAAAGATGAAGAGGGGCAACGCCTGGAACAGCTGGTCACCCAGACAGCGCAGGAAGCCGGACTCGCCCTCATCGGCCCGAACTGTATGGGACTCTATAATCCCAAGATCGGGTTACGCAATTATCCAGACTTGCCGGCCGGCGAGCCCGGCACGGTCGGCTTTATTGGTCAGAGCGGTACGCATACCATCACCTTTAGCCTGGCCGCCCCCAACCACGGACTCAAGATTAGTAAAGCTGTCAGCTTTGGGAATGCCGCAGTCCTCGACGCGAGTGATTACCTCGATTATCTCGCCCATGACGAAGAGACCCGGATCATTGGCATGTATCTCGAAGGCATACGCGCAGGCCGCCGTTTTTTCTCTTTGCTGCGACAGGTCACGCCCAAAAAGCCTGTTGTGGTTTGGAAAGGCGGGCAGAGCGAAGCCGGCCAGCGGGCGATCTCATCCCACACGGGCTCGCTGGCAGTCCCCGCTGCAGTGTGGAACGCTATGGTCCGTCAGGCCGGCGCGATTCCCGCCGGCAGTTTTGATGAACTGCTCGACGTCATCAAGCTCCTGCAGTTTGTAAACCCCACAACCGGAGATGGGGTCGGCCTGGTTGCCATGACCGGCGGGCCGTCGGTGACTATGACGGATGCGTTTGAGCACGCGGGCCTGCGCGTCCCCCTCCTCAGCGACACGTCCTACAAAGAACTCTCTTCGTTCTTTAGTGTGATAGGCGGTAGTTTTCGTAATCCACTCGACTCCGGCCATACCATCGGCATGGGCCAGATGACAGACACCCTGGCTCGACTCCTGTCCATCCTTGATCGTGATCCCAATATTGACGCTATAGTTATGGATACCGGGGCCGGTTTGGTTGCCGGACAATGGCAAGCGCGACCTGAGATACTCACCTCTTTGTTAGATACTCTGAGTGGTTTTGCGGCACGTTCAGCCAAACCCTTTTTCGTTGTACTCCAACCTTTTGCCCGCGAAGCGGAACTCCTTGAAGCGCGTTCTCAATTTCATGCACGTAGGATCGCTACCATGCCCACACACGAGCGGGCAGCGCGCGCCCTCTGTCTCGTGACCGACTATCATCGTGCGCACGGCCCATGCAGGTGAAAAGAGTAGTCTTGAGTTTACTGTGGATTATGGGCGTTGGCGGAGGGGAGTTTTGTACTGTTTTGAGCAGTTGGGCTTCAACAGTTTCGGGGTGCCGGAGGACTATGCCTTTCCGGGAGCCTTCAGCTCCTGTGCCGCTATCGCGGCTACGACCAGCACAATCAAAATCGGCACTGGCGTCATTAATCCCTTCACGCGTCACCCCGTGCTCATTGCGATGGAACTGGCCGCGCTCGACCAGCTCTCCGGTGGGCGCGCCATCCTTGGCCTTGGCGCAAGTGTCAGGCTGTGGATTGAGGAGCAGGTGGAATATCAGGGCCGTGTTTTTCGCGCTGGTGCGGGCATGCGCTTCTATTTGGAGCCGCTCCGCGCTGAGGTGCCCATCTATCTGGGCGCAACCTCCCCCAAGACGCTGGAACTCACGGGCGAGGTTGCTGATGGATGGCTGCCCTTCGGCTTCGGAGCAGAGGCAGTTAGCCGGGCCATTGAGCGCATTCGCATCGGAGGCGAGCGGGCTGGCCGCAACCTCTCCGACTTCGACTACAGCTCCTTCATTTTCACGGCGGTCGCAGATGATGACCAGGCGGCTCGCGAATCCATCAAGCCATTGATTACGACGGTCCTCGGCTCGTTTGCGAATCAGCCGGAACTGCCGATATTCACAAACTTCGGCCTCACTCCCAAGGACGTCAGCGTGATTCGCCAGAGCTACGCGCACGGTGAGGTGCGACCCGACATGGTGAGTGCGGCCATGGTAGATGGGCTCACCCTGGCCGGCAGTCCGCAACGATGCCGGGAGAAGCTCGCGGACCTTATTGATGCAGGCATCACCACAGCGGTCTTCTCCACCGAGGGTGGTCCGGATTTCGCGAAGAATCTGGAATAGCTTCGTCGGAATTTGATTCGCGAGTTCATTTGAGCATGTATCGACCGACTACGGCAACCCCAAACTCTTTTTTCGCGCAGCCCAAAGTGATACGGCGAGAACAAAGAGGAGGATTCGCTAATGGCTATCTCTGTTCCATTCACTGGCGGTTGCGGCTGTGGGGCGATTCGCTATGAACGTTCAGCGGCGCCTCTGTTTATGGTGAAATGCCATTGTCAGGATTGCCAACGGGCCTCTGGGAGCGCTTTTGCCACCAATGTGTGGGTCCCGGTTCCAGCGCTGACTTTTACCAAAGGCGAGCCGAAGTATTATGGCGTCAAGGGCTTTAGTGGGAACACCGTCTACCGTAGCTTCTGTCCTGACTGTGGGTTGCCGCTCGGGGCCAAAGCTGACGCGGTTCCCGAGTTCAGGATGTTGAGTGTGGCCAGCCTGGACGACCCTAGCGGGCTGGAGCCTGTGATGGAGGGCTGGACGTCCAGTGCCCATCCGTGGGATATCCTGCATCCAGATATCCCTCAATTCGAGACCCGGTCGACGGACGAGGAAGTCCAGGCGCTCTTAGCCTCGGGAGGCTAACGTCCCGTGCAGCTCTGAAGTGCTCAAAATAACTGTTTTGAGCACTTGGCGTAAAGAGCTGTGTTGATTTTGCTGGGGATTATAGTCGGTAGGGGGAGTGGTTTTTACACTGTTTTGAGCAATTGGACTTTCATCTGGACGAAAAACAGTAATGGGATATTTTTGTGTGGAAGCCATGAGTAGGTTTCCGTATATGCGTTTCCTCTTTTCCAAAGACAGGCGCCTTCCAATAGTCTTTTTTGGTACTCCTCAGCAATCCACTCCCAAATGGTAATGTTTGCGTCGGCAGTAAAAACCAGACTAGGATGGAAACAAGGAAGGCCAACAAGAAATGCCTACGCGCAACGCAACTCGACTCCTCGGGATGGGGTGGGGGGTGGCGGCGGGAGGAATTGGAGCAACAAGTATTTCGTGGTCTATTGGGACCGTATACCGAGACGGTCTCCTTTTGGCCCCTTTCCTTGCACTCGTTCTGGCAATCAGCATATCCCTCGTCTTGTATGATAACCTCGCTCAGCGCCTCACGTTTTCTTTCTTTACGGCTGTTCTCTTTTCAGTTTTATCGTTGATCGTTCTGAGTATAGAGGGACGCTTGAGCGGTCCAACTGTTTTCGGCCTGGGCGTTGCAGCGGTGGCCGTACCGATCGGCATTTACCTTGTCCTACAAGACTTCGGCAGCCGTCTCACCGTTCCACTGCTGTTCTCGCGTAGGACCGTTGTCACCTTTCTGGTCGTCGCCCTCCCCCTGAGTGCCTGGATTCTGGCTTACCAGCACTTGTCCGCAGTTGAACAAGACCATGCTTTGATGCGGACTGTGGCGCGACAAATCAGTCCGCAAGGAGACACCTTGGTCTTCGATCTTACGGACTCACGCCAACATGAGCGGCTCCGGCATCTCATCTCTATTCGGACGGCGGAAAAGACCTACTCTTTTTCCGAAGCAACCATAGCAACCAGGCAACCCGCAGGCCGAAGCCAATCGAGCTTAGCCGCGCGTCTCAATTCTCGCACTACCTCCATAAGCCGAGAACAAGCCGAACGCATGCGTCTGATTCTGCACCTTCAGGATACTGTACTGCCGGACGATATCACTCTCTTTTCCCACCGTGGCCCGCTCATTATTAGCGAGCTCAAGATTTCGGTGGGCAAGCGCCACGGCTCCTAGAGATCCCTCAGGCTTCCCTCTGAGGGAGGCAGCTTCTCGCCGAAAACCCACAGGTTTTCTTCCTGCCATCCGGAATTGACCTTCCTGAAGCGATGCGATAGCACAGGGGGGCTCACGGAGCTGACCGGTCTTTCTCCGTACACAGAGCATGTTGGATATGAAGCAAGGAGGACGACGATGACCTACATCATCACCAGGTTGTGCCGGGATTGTGTTGACACAGGATGTGTGGCGGTGTGTCCGGTAGACTGTATCTACAAATATACGGGCGAAGATGCGGAACGGTTTCCCAAACAGCTCTATATTCACCCAGACGAATGTATTGACTGCGGGGCATGTGAACCAGAATGTCCATGGCAGGCTATTTTTGAGGAAGTTGCGGTGCCGGATGTTTTTACCGAGGATACACCACTCAACTACGCGATGGTCGACGACATGGATAACTTCGAAGTCGCCGAGCTCGAGAAGATAGAACATCCAACCTCGGACGAAATCACTGCCAATAAGCAAAAATGGGGCTGGGATGGGTAAGAATTAGGAGTTAGGGGGTGAGAGTTGCCACAGGCGGCCTTGCCACTTATGGCATTCTTCTTCCCTGTACCCTAACTCCCATCCCCCATCCCCTAACCAGTCCTCTTCAATTCTTCCTCAACCAACACCAGCCGATCATTTCCAAAGAACATTGAGTCGCTATTGACAAAGATAGTCGGCGTGCCGAACCCACCACGTTTAATGACCTCATCGGTGTTGGCGCGAATCTGATCTTTATAGTTCTGGCGTTTAATCTTGTCGAAGTACTCGTCGGTATCAAGACCGACGCGATCTACGATCTTCTGCAGCACGTCGTCTTGGCTAATGTCTTGATCCTCGCCCCAATACGTTTCAAACACGCGGTAACTATAGGGCAAGAACTTGCCAGGATGTCCGAGCGCGACGAGAGCCCCACGCAGGGCCTTGATTGAATTGACCGGAAAAACAGACGGCGGCATTTTGATGCTCAGGCCGTAGTAGCGAGCCCAGTCACGCATGTCTTTAGCCATATAGTTCTGTTTGGCAGGGACACCCTTTTCCCGGAACTCATAGACCGAAGGATTGACGGTATTGAACACGCCACCAACAAGAAACGGACGCCATTCCAGTTCGGCGCCGTATTTTTGGCACAGACCATCAATCTTCGCAAACGCGAGATACGTCCACGGACTCGAGTAATCGTAAAAAAATTCGACTTTCGGCATATCATGCTCCTCTTCCTGTCCAATACTTATGACTGCAGGAATTCAACTAAAATGTCGTTGAACTGGTCTGCATAGGCGAGATGGATATTATGTTTGCCATCCGGAAAGACGTGCAGTCGTGAGCCGGCGATCTCCTGCTGCAAAAAATGGGCGTGAAAGAGGGGGACCAACGGATCTTTTCCGCCGTGCATAAGAAAAGTCGGGCAGGCGATACCAGACACACGCTCGCGACACAAGTCTCCACTCGCTTTGAGGATGGCCTGCTGAGCATCGCACCAGCCGGACCACAGATCTTGGAAATCATCTCCGTAGAGAGCCTGCATCGGTGCGGCCATACGAGGTGACCAGTCTGAGATGGAGCGCGTTTTCTCGTAAGCCACAATATCTTCCTGCGAGATATACGCATTGCCGCCCCAGATGGCCATCTTGGTCACTTGCTGTGGGTAGGCCAAGGTGAGCAGCATGCTTATAATCGCGCCATCGCTCCAGCCTCCAACAGCGTAGGTTGGGCAGTCTATCGACTCCATCAGGGCCGCAAAATCGTGTGCGTCTTGCTGGTAAAAGTCGATCGGGAACTCACGCGCCGGGGGGCGTGAGTTCCCGTAGCCACGCGGGTCGGGAGCAATCACGCGTACCCCGCGTTGCGGCAGCGCTTCCAGTTGCGGGCCAAGATCCGATTGACCGGTTCCGAGCGCTCCAGGCAACAAGAGGACGGGCGGGCCTTCTCCGAGGTCTTCGTAATACAATTTCGTTCCGCGCACTTCAGCGTATGGCATGGGTCCTCCCTGCAGCGTTCGCTCGTTGTGATAACATGTGCCCTATCAAGAGAGAACCCAGCTTTCCCCTTGCAGCGGCTGGTTATCTCTGACACAACCTGCAAGACCCAACACAAGGCAGTACTCACATGAGAACAATTGGACTCACCGGCGGCATTGGTTCAGGTAAAAGCACTGTGTCTCAAATCGTGGCCGATCTTGGCGCGTTTGTGATTGATGCAGATACAGTCGGCCACGAAATCTATCTGCCCGGCAAAGCCGCCTGGCAGCAGGTCAGCGCAGCCTTTGGACAAGACATCTTGGCTGAAGACCAAACCATTGATCGCAAGAAGCTTGGGGCTATTGTCTTTAGCAGCGCTGCTGCTCTCACGCAGCTCAACACTATCGTCCATCCGATTATGTTCACAGAAATCGAGCAGCGCATCCAAGCCAAGCGCGACGAAGGCTACACCGCGCCGATTGTGGTCGAGGCGGCCATTCTGATTGAAGCCAACTGGCTCCCCCTCACTGACGAGGTCTGGGTGGTCGTGACTGACAAAAGCGCTGTTATTGAGCGTGTCGCCGAGCAGCGCGGGATGGCGGCCAAAGATACCGAAGCCCGTATCGCCAACCAGCTTTCAAACCAAGAGCGCCTCAAGCACGCCACAGTCGTGATCCACAATGACGGCTCGCTAGAAGACCTGAAACACCAAATTCAGCAGGTCTGGAGTCAACTCACTGCATGAGTGATTTGGGGGTCAAAGGCATTATCTTTGATGTCGACGGAACGCTCGCCAGCTCAGTCGAATTCTTCTACGAAATCGCACTGGAAGTTCTTACGCTAGCGGATCTCCCTCCGGTTTCCAGAGATCGGGTATATGCCTTCATGCGGGCGGGCGATGAGTCGCCGCTGGAGAAGCTCTTTCCGCCTGATCATCCCGACCCTGCCGGAACACTCAAACAGATTGTCGATAGCCGCATGGATGAATGGTTACGCCGCTACCACGAAGAGACACAAGCCATTCCGGGCAGTCTCACATTACTCCACAGCCTGCATCAACAAGGATTTCAGCTCGGCATCGCGACCTCGTCCGGACGCGCCCTGCCCTTTCTCGATAGTTGGGGAGTCCGGCACCTCTTCAGCGGCATTGTTGGGCGCGAAGATGTGGAGAACTGCAAACCCGACCCGGAACCGGTGCTCAAATGCCTGCAGCAGCTCGCTCTCGATCCGTCCGAAACCATCTATATTGGCGACTCACCGATTGATATTCGGGCAGGCAAGGCCGCTGGCGTACGCACGGTGGGCGTGCTGACAGGCACGAGCACCAACACCGTCCTCCAGGAAGAACAGGCCGACTATATTTTGTCTAGTGTTGTTGAGCTGCCACACATCCTTGCCGGATAGGTCCCGGCCGAATAGCCCCGATACGGAACCTTTCCTGTTGTAAGACGTTTTTTCTTCTAGATCCGCAGGAACGTGCATGGGTGAAGAACCGAAAAGCACACAATCAGCGTTGCCCAAGCACCTGACGCAAGAGGAAACGCATCCGTCCATTTCGGCAGCGGTCCACAACCAGTCGGATCAACCAATAGATGATCTCACGCTTGTCACGCGCGCGAAATCCGGTGAACGGGATGCCTTTGGTTTACTGATGCAGCGCTATGGGAAAGTCATACTGAATCTTATGAACAGAATGGTACAGGATAGAGGCATTGCTGAAGATCTCTGGCAGGAAACGTTTGTGCGAGCAATTGAGAACATAAACAGCTACAAGCCCCGTTCCGGAGGCTTGGGGATCGGCTTTGCTTCGTGGCTGTATCGCATCGCCACAAACCTCGCCCTAGACGAACTCCGACGACGCAGACGCTGGCGCATGTTATCTTTGGATAGCCTCAAGCCTCATTACTCCGATGAGCCCGACAATGACGCGCCGTATGATCCTCCGTCGGATCAGCCCGAAGCGTCGGTTTTGCTTGAAGCTAAGGAAGATGTCGAACGCGTGCGCTGCGCGCTTGAGAGTCTCCCTCCAGACTGGCGAATGATTTTGGTTTTACGTGAATATCAGGACTTACCGTATGACAAGATTGCCACTATATTACGAGTGCCGCTGGGCACCGTTCGCTCGCGCCTCGCACGCGCACGCGAGCAGCTGCGTAAGGCGCTGCTTCAGGAAAGTGTACGCAAAAGTCCAGGGAGGATGCAGTCATGACCTGTCGTCAGTGTCAACAATCGCTGAGTCCTTACCTGGATAATATACTGTCAGCGCATGCGCGACAGGAGATCCAAGGGCATGTGGCCCACTGTTCAACCTGTACGAAGCGACTGCGTCGATTTGAAGAGAACCGACAACGCGTCCAGCAGCTGCCCGAGCAGAACGTCACTGCTGCGATGGAAACGCGGCTGTGGCTGCGCCTCCAAGATCCACGTCTCAGCGCGTCCACCGTCAGTGTATGGGCCAAGGCAACCACATGGATGAGAAGCGGCACAGGCTGGACCAGGGGGACCAATTCAGCCACATGGGCCAGATGGTCTGTGGGTATGCTGGCAACCTGCGCGGCCTCATTTGTGTTCTATTTCACCACCCTCCAGTCCCCACCTGAGGTGTCTGCCGAAGAAGTAGTTGCGAGCATGGACGCATTACTCGACGTGCTCGACCCAGACGATGGGGCACGGATGCTGAGTGGAGAGGTTCCAGAAGAGGCTTTTCCTGACTGGCTGGAAGAGGATGCCTGGATTTTTGAAGAAAACAGTCAAGAGGACCTATGGAGATAAAGAAGCACGTGATCCTCTATTTTGTGCGTTTTCTGCACTATCCGCACTATCTGCACTATTCGATTGTTTTCAGCATGGGGATCTTGGCTGTCCTGACCGCCGGCCCATTCTTCTCAGCCAGAGGCCAAAATTTTATTCCACCCCAAAATCGGCCAAATCAGCAAGGGTCGCAAGAACACCTGGAGCGGCCTAACCCAACGTATACTGCGCCGCGGCAGCGCCCCAGCCCGTTTCCACGCGATGACATCCGAGACGACCGGCCGCGGCCACGACGCGATCGCCCCAGATGGTGGTCGGATGAGAAACGTACTCGACAACGACAACGCCGTTTGCAGCAGGCACGGGAAATGGCGCGTCGGTTGATATACGATCCAAACACCTCGGCTGCTATCAGAGAACAAGCCCAACGCTTGGACAGCACCTTAACCAGAATCGAAGATCTGGAGCAAGAGCTGAGAAATAAACGCGAAGAGTTCCTGCTTCAGCATCAGGCCGAGCGGAGACAGCTGCGCGCATTGAAAGAGCGTATGGAACGCATCCACCAAAATCTCAAGGCCGCTCGCGAACAGGCGAAAGCGGACAACCTCGCAAAACTGCATGAGATCAAGCGATCCACCCAAGAGGCGCGCACGCTTGCCCAAGAGTTGCGCAGACACTATCGCGGCCAGCACCAACGGCGGCAAGATCGCCGGGATCATATAGATCGATTCGAGTATGAGTAGGGCCCGCCGGCCTTGGTCACAACGTAAGGACAATAGCAGCGATTGTGGGACATGCCATGGAGGCGTCCGCCCTACGCATCCTCATAGTGCGGATCGCGCTTTTCCAGAAAGGCGGCAATGCCTTCTTTCACATCGTTCGTCTGCGTCGTCAAAATCTGATTTCGATCTTCCATAGCGATGGCGGTCTCAAGCGTCGGGGCATCGACCGAGTAGCGCAAACACTCCTTTGTCAGACGGACCCCAAGCGGGGAGTTGCGCAGGATATTGCGTGCCATCGCTTCTGCCGTTTGATCTAATTCCGCGTCAGGGACGACGCGGGAGGCGAGGCCGGTTGCCAGCGCACGCGAGGCGTCCATAAAATCTCCGGTGAGTAAGAATTCAGACGCAACAGAAGAGCCGACAATGCGCGGCAGGAAATAACTCACGCCAACATCACAGGCTGAGAGACCAATGCGGATAAAAGCCGCGTTCATGCGCGCAGACTCACCAACGATGCGAATATCGCTTGCCAAAGCGAGCGCAAAGCCCCCGCCCGCTGCTGGGCCGTGAACGGCGGCAATAAAGGGCTGCGGCGCACGGTGAATTTTAATCGCCAGCTCAGCGATGCGACGCTGATCACGTAGACCTTGGGCTACGGAAGCTTTTCCAGTTCCGACGCTCGATTGCTTGAGATCGAGTCCGGCGCAGAACGCGCGTCCCGCCCCACGCAAGATGACAACCCGGATTCTGTGATCAGCGTGGAGTTCGTCCAGTACGTCGTGCAGCTCTTCAACCAACGGGCCGTTCATAGCATTCAGCGCTTGGGGCCGGTTCAAGACCAGCCACAGCAGGCCACCGTCACGGCGGAGTTCTAAGGTTTCGTACTGTTCTTGCATGTATTCCTCCGGCTGCTCCCTTTCAGTCAATTTAAATCCATTTAAATCAATGATCGAGACTGACAGCCATCAACGTTGAGGCATGCCCCAGAGACCCAGTTTGCCCGCTCCGAGGCCAGAAAGACGACCACATCGGCAACTTCTTCAGGCGTGCCAAAACGTCCGGCTGGAAGTTCGGCTTTAACAAACGCGGCTATCCCTTCGGGATTTTCTTTTTGCCGCCGTTCCCATGAGCCGCCGGGAAACAGAATTGACCCCGGCGCCACACTGTTCACGCGTATGCCTTGTGGTGCCAGCTCGCGGGCCATTTCTTTTGACAAACTAATCAGGGCGGCCTTGGCAGCATTATAGGTCATAGGCCCGCCCCACTCGCGGCCGTAAATCGAAGTAATATTGATCACGCAGCCACTCTGTCTTTTCTGCATGGTCGGCACGACAAGACGACACAGGTCAAGGGCAGAAAAGAAATTCAAGGCAAAGCCGGCTTGCCAATCGCCCCGAGTAGCGTCCAGATTGCCACCGGGACGCGAGCCACCAACGTTGTTGATGAGGATATCCACCCCGCCGAATCGTTGCTGCGTCTCCTCAACCCAAGCTCGGGCTTCAGCTTCTTGTGTTACGTCGAGAGCCGTAGCCAGGACGACGCTTCCCCGCTCACCCACCTCTTGAGCGGTTTTGTCGAGCTGCTCTTTCCCCCGTGCACACAGACTCAGCCGACATCCTTCAGCGGCAAGCCCTAGGGCAATCGCTCGACCAATACCGCGACTTGCGCCACTCACCATGGCCACTCTGTTTGCGAGTCCGAGATCCATACAGCCTCCTTTTATTCCCACTAAGCAGGGGCGCAGCATTCTCAGCAGACAAGAAAACATAGCCCATTCCACGCAGGAATGCTTTGCCCCTACTCTCTTGCCAGACTGAAGACCATCCGCTTAGATGAGGCACTTGTTTCCCCGGCTTTATTTTGTCCAGGTTTTGTTCAGATGAGGGAGGGAGACCATGCCAGATCATTTTGTGCTGCAAAAAGACGGACGCATTGCCACGCTGACCTTCAACCGCCCAGAAAAACGCAACCCGCTGAACGAGGAGATCCTGCTCGAATTAGAAGGACTGCTGTATCAAATCCGGGATGATACAGATGTTCGGGTCCTTATCTTGACCGGCACGGGGAATACCTTTTGTTCTGGGGCTGATTTGTCGCAGACGAAGGGGATTACAGATCCTCAAGAACGCGAGCGAATCTTCGCGACCTACAGAAAGCGTCGGGGGCGGCTGGTTGGACGCGTCTTACAAACACTCGTGCACCTCGAGCCAATCACCATAGCCGCTGTCAACGGTTATGCCGTTGGTGGGGGCTGGGCGCTCGTCTTAGGCTGTGATTTCCGGATCGCCGTGGAGGGTGCGGAATTTTGGTTTCCTGAAGTCGATCTTGGGGTTCCGCTGAGTCCGCACACAACCGCTCTATTGACTACCCATGTCGGCCCATCTCTCGCAAAGGAAATCATTATCACCTGTCGCCGGTATAAGGCCGAGGAACTTCTCCCCCTGGGGCTGCTCAACCGGATCGTGAAAAAAGAAGCGCTCTCGCCCACCGTTCGGGAACTTGCCGACAGCTTGGTACACAAGAATCCTAGTGCGGTTATCGTCTCCAAGGCCACGGTGAATGCCCTGGCGCTCAGCCAGGCAGTGATCACCCCAGATCTCCTCCTCACCAGAGAATAAGTCGAGAGACCACATATGGATAGTCAACAAGAATATTCATCTCGTTTACGCTCGGCTGAAGAAGCCGTACAAGTCGTCAAATCCGGCGACCGGGTTACCATTCCCGTTTACTCAAACCCAGCCGTGATTGCCGGGGCACTGGCGAACCGGCTCAACGAACTCTCCGGCGTGACCATCCTCATAGGCGCACCGGCCGGCGACCTGGCCTGGTATCATCCAGAAGCAGCCGAGGCATTTCAGATTGAACCCTGGTATACCAGCCCGTATTTGCCCAAGCCGATTCGGCAAATGGTGACCGACCAGCGGAGCGACCAGCGGATATGCCCCAGCGCACTGCTGTTCAAAACGCTGGACGAAGGCCGAACACAGGCCATCCCCCCAGACGTCGTGCTGCTCGATGTTTCACCACCCGATCATAATGGCTTTATGAGCCTGGGTGGTGGCGTGTGGGACAAAAAAGAGCTCGTACAGCAGGCATGCACGGTTATCGCTGAAGTCAGCCCGGATTTCATTCGCACGGGTGGAGATAATTTTGTCCATGTGAGTGAAATCGACTTTCTTGTTGAGCCGCCACACACACAAGCCTTTCGTCCCCCGTTTCCCGATATTGAGTTAAGCCAGGTCGTCAAAACAATCGCGGCCCATGTCGCCCCTCTCATCCGCGATGGAGACACGATTGAGGTCGGCGCGGGCAGTACGAGTGAAGCCCTGGTCCAAGCCGGCATATTCGATGAACGCAATGACCTCGGCTGGCATACCGAGCGCATTCCGCGTGGTGGGGTCGAGCGAGTCCGACGCGGTATTTTTACGGGCAAAAACAAAACCTTCCATACAAACCGAGCCGTTGCGACTGCTGTGGCGTTTAGTCGCGAGGAGCGCGACTTTGTTCACCAGAACCCGCACTTCGAACTATACGGCGTCGCGTATGTGAACCATTTACAGACCATTATGGCCCACGACAATATGGTCGCGATTAATAACGCCCTGCGCATGGATCTGACCGGTCAGGCTGTGGCTGACTCGTTCGGACCGCAGATGTTTACCGGCTCGGGCGGCTTCCCTGATTATGCCATTGGTTCAGTGTATGCCAAAAACGGCCGCTCGATTATGGTCTTTCCGTCCACCGCAGTGAAAGGCACGGTGTCGCGCATTGTTCCGCTAATGGAGGAAGGCAGTTTTGTCACCTCACCACGTCAGTTCACAGATTATGTGGTGACTGAATATGGCGTGGCCCAGCTCTTCGGGAAGTCCCAACGGCGTCGAGCTGAGGAGTTGGCGGCCATTGCTCATCCAGACTTTCGCCCGGAGTTGAAAAAAGAGGCCCGGCGGCTGTTCTGGCCGTAATGATAAGAGGAAATCCAAGAGACTCCCTTAAGGAGAAGGAATTATGCCACAGGAACGCTGTCCCGAAATCCGAAATGAGATTCGAAAATTTTGCAGCCAATATGGGGATGCATACTGGCGCGATCTGGATAAAGAGCATCAGTATCCAGAAACATTTGTGGATGCATTGACCAAGGCCGGCTGGCTGGCCGCCTTGATTCCCAGCGAGTACGGCGGCTCCGGACTCAGCATCACCGAAGCCAGCGTCATTCTGGAAGAAATTAACCGCTCAGGCGGCAATGCCGCAGCCTGTCACGCCCAAATGTACATCATGGGCTCCCTCCTCCGGCATGGCAGCCCCGAGCAAAAACAGCGCTATCTGCCCAGGATAGCCAGCGGCGGGCTTCGGCTCCAAGCCTTTGGCGTGACCGAGCCGGACGCGGGTTCGGACACGACCCATATTACCACCTCGGCCCGCAGAGAAGGCGATTATTACATTGTTAATGGCGGGAAGATCTTCACGTCCCGTGTACAGCACTCCGATATGTTGCTGCTCTTGACTCGGACCACGCCATTTGAGCAGAGTGAAAAGAAAACGCTGGGCATGAGCATCTTTCTCGTTGACCTCCGAGAGGTAGGCGACTCGATCGAAGTCCGGCCCATCGACACCATGCTCAACCACGAAACCAACCAACTCTTTTTCCGTGACCTCAAAGTCCCGACAGAAAACCTGATCGGCGAAGAAGGCAAGGGCTTTTATTACATTCTCGACGGCATGAATGCAGAGCGTATCCTTGTGGCGTCCGAAGCCATCGGTGACGCGCGCTGGTTTATTAAGAGAGCGGTCCAATACGGCAACGAGAGAGAGATTTTTGGTCGGCCGATCACCAAAAACCAAGGGATTCAGTTCCCCATCGCGCTCGCCTACGCCCAGACTGAAGCGGCTGATTTGATGCGTTTTCGCGCAGCTGATTTGTTCGATGCACAGGAAGCCTGTGGGGCAGAGGCCAATATGGCCAAGCTGCTGTGTTCGCAAGCCTCGTGGGCTGCCGCTAACGCGACCATCGACACCTACGGTGGCTACGGCTTTGCCACGGAATACGATGTTGAGCGTAAGTTCCGAGAGTGCCGCTTATTCACCATCGCCCCGATCTCGAACAATATGGTTCTCAACTTCATCGCCGAGCATGTGTTGGGCATGCCCAGGTCCTATTAGGAGGGACCCATGAAAATCGATACCGCTTTTCTGCCATCAACCTTTGACGCGGCGGCCAAGGTCGCTCGCGATGCGGAAGCCATGGGAATTGATGGGCTGTGGAGTGCCGAAACCAGTCATGATCCGTTTTTCCCACTGGTGGTGGCGGCACGCGAAACCGAGCGTATTCATCTCGGTACCGGCGTCGCCATCGTCTTTCCACGCAGTCCTATGGTCCTGGCCAATATCTGTTGGGACCTGCAGGCCAACTCGGGCGGACGTTTCATGCTGGGTTTAGGCACGCAGGTCAAAGGCCATAACCAGCGCCGCTTTAGCGTCAAGTGGGTCTCGCCAGTCAAACGCTTGCGTGAGGTTGTCCTTTCCCTACGCGCGATCTGGGATTGCTGGCAAAACGGCACCACGCTCAACTTTGAGGGCGAGTTCTATCAGTTCTCGCTCATGACACCGTTCTTTAATCCCGGCCCGATCGAACACCCGCATGTGCCTATCATTATCTCCGGCCTCAATCCGTTGATTAGCCAACTTGCTGGCGAGGTGTGTGATGGGTTTTTTGTCCATAATTACCATACCCCGAAATATCTGGCTGAGACCGTCATCCCGAATATTGAGAAAGGTATCGCCAAAGCCGGTCGCAACCGCGCAGACTTCACTCTGCAAACGGGGACGTTCATTGCCTGCGGAGCGACCCAAGATGAGGTGCAAAAAGCCATCGGCCCCGTGCGTCAACAGATTTCGTTCTACGCCTCAACCCGGACTTACAAAGGCGTGCTGGACGCCCACGGCTGGGGAGACACCTGCTATCGGCTGAACGAAAAAGCAGCCAAGGGCGATTGGGACGGTATGGCTGCCGAAATCACCGACGAGATGCTAGACGAGATTGCGGTGGTCGGCACGTATGACGAAATCGCCAAGAAATTGAGCGCCCGTTACAAAGGCATCTTAGACCGGATCATTATTGGTTTTGGTGCGCCCGAACGCCAAGACGAAGGGCGCTATCGCGAACTGATGCAGGAAGTCAGGCGGGAGATGGCGTAGGGGCGAGGTCGCCCCTACGAAGAAAAAGGAGGAACCAATGGGAGCACTCACTGACAAATATTGTATTGTCGGCGTGGGGGAGACGCCGCATATGCGTCCGTCAAATCGCACCACGCTGTCCATGGCGTGTGAGGCGATCAAAAAGACCATGGCCGATGCCGGTCTCGAATCGCGCGACGTTGATGGCATGACCAGCTATCAGGCTGGAGACTCCACCATGTCCACACATGTGGCGACCGCTTTGGGCATGCGCCTTAACTACGCGGTCGATATCTTTGGCGGTGGATCGAGCACCGAAGCCTTGATTGGCAATGCCATAGGCTTACTCGAAGCCGGCTACTGCAAGACGATGGTGCTCTTTCGCTCCATGAATGGCCGGTCTGGTCGCCGCATGGGCGGCCAAGCGCCAAGCGGCCCGGTTCCACCCACCCGTGCATCCGGCGATAACCAGTTCTATATGCAGTGGGGGCTGACCTCTCCGGCCCAGCGCTTCGGCGTTTCCGCCATGCGCTATCTGCGCGATACGGGTGCCACAACGAAAGCTTTTGCCGAAGTCGCGGTTGCGCATCGCTATCATGCCAGTCTGAATCCCAAAGCCGTGATGCGCGCCGATCACAATCGAAGACCACCAACGGGCGCGTTGGATCGTGAAACCGTTCCGGCTGCTCGACTGCTGTTTAGAGACAGATGTCTCAGCGGCTATGATTATCACCTCACGTGAACGCGCGTACGATCTGCGCCAGCCGCCGGTGTTTATCATGGGCGGCACCGGTCGCACCTTAGCCCCCAATCCGGCCTGGAATTACTCTCGGCCCGAGATTCATTATGTGGCAGGCAATTATGGTCGCAATCGCTTATTCGGCATGGCCGGCATCAGCCAGAACGATGTCGATTTCATCTCATGCTACGACGCCTTCACTTTTACCACGCTCATTCAGCTCGAAGCGTATGGTTTCTGCGGCAAAGGCGAGGCAGCCGATTTTGTGAAAGGCGGACGCCTCAAGATCGACAACGCACTGCCTTCGAACCTATCCGGCGGACACCTGTCTGAAGGCTACACGCACGGCGTCAGCATGGTCATAGAAAATGTCCGGCAGCTTCGCCATCGCGCGGACGATGCCTGTCCCGGCTGGGCGGAAGGCAAGCACACCTATGACCGAGAAGCAGGCTGCCGTCAGGTGAAGCAGGCGCGCATCGCCGCCTGCCTGGGTTGGGGTACAGAAACCATGTCCAGCTCGGCTATTTTGCGCGGGATTTCGGCGTAGCAAAGGAGAGCATCACATGCCAGGCGATATTGATTACACCAAACTCACCATCGTGCCCGACTTTGACAGCGCCGAGTGGTGGATGGGCACAAAAGAGAAGAAGTATCTCGTTCAACAATGCAATGCGTGCGGTCACAAATGGTTCCCACCATTCCCCGCTTGCGCCAAATGCACCTCCATGGATTTGGGCTGGTTTGAAACGGCAGGGACTGGGGTGCTGCACAGCTATGTCGTCGTCACCCAACCCATTATGGGAGCCTTTGTCGAGGCTGTTCCGTATGTCGTCGGATTAGTGGAACTGGACGGTTGTCACGAGGCCGACGGGTCACTAGTCCGCGTCATTGGTGTCATGCTGGACGACGAAGAAGACGTGGCAATAGGGCTGCCGGTCAAGGTGGAATTTGAAGAGACCAACGAGCCCAATATTGTTGTTCCGCGTTGGAAAGTCAGCGGCACGGCGGAGAATACGTGGAAGTTCAGTGAATAATGTTCCCAGGGAGGCGGCGGCTTCCTCCTATGCCGGCCTCCGCCCGGCGATAAAGTCGCCAGGCTACAAGATAGCGCCCCATCAATGGGGCTAGCCGGATCAAGCCCGTGTTGTTGTGTAGCCCGGACACTTCATGACACGTCTGGAAAACCGGAGTAACTTCACCTGTAAACGTGCTAAACCTGGCAGAAAAATAAGTCGATCATTCTACTCTGCTATACCCCTAACAATTTCATCGATATTATTTTTAAAGTGCTGAATAATTTTTTTCAGTGGTTTATTATCTTTTGACAACCATTTGGCTTCAAAATAAATCTTGCCAGGTTTGTTGGACTTAAAGATCTGTTGCTTTGAAATATGCGGTAAAATCTTAGGTTAACCTCGAGCTCGCTGACTGACTGGCTGACCTTTGCTGTGGCCTACTAAACACCTCGCGAATTCAACTTTGACGGGGATGTCCGCTTGACATTCCCAGAGGGGCTTGGGATCGACCGTGTCAACACAAAAGGCACGATCCCGTTGACACTTCCCCATCAAGTGAATGCAGGCATCGCCCTGAAACCCCTGCCTCAGTTGTTAGTGGAGGTAGGATTTTCGTGGATAGGCTGGAGCAAAGAAGATCCGTTTCGGACGTTTACGGTCAAACTAGATACGCCGCCAGAGGGATTCCCGCGTACACTGTTTAGTCATGCATTTATAAGGAGGAACAATGGAAAAAATAAAATCATTGAAAGCGATACAAACGACTATAAGTGACGCGACTGCGGCGGCATTGGAACGACTCGAACTTTGTTTTTCAGGTCCGGATTGCGACTGGACCCGAATTTACCAACCAAAAGATGACTCGATGGCCATGGGGAGACGGTATCACCTTGCTTATTCGGCGCTGGGGCATTTCGTGGCGCTCAAACGAGATCCAAGCCGGGCCGATAAGCTTCGGCCTCAGCTTGATACAATTTATCGAGGCCTGATTGATCAGCGATGCTGGATGTACTGGCATGACTGGCAGGAAGAGTAGCCACTTCAGAAGGGAAACCTGACATATGCCGGGCGTATATCGACGTTTGTCGGCTTCTACATCGATGCCTTTGGAGAGCCGCCGGCCGACCACATCGAACTCGACGGCAGCGCGACGACCTACAGCGATCTCTCCCGCAATCTCTGGAAACAGGCGTCGGAGTCTGCCAGCTGCGGCGTGAGCTGCTTCAACAACGTATCAATGGTGCAGTGCAATGCACACATGCTGATCAACAATGTGCTTCATGACCGCCTATTCAAAACCAAATTTTCCGCCGCGAATGCCGATTGGTTATCGACCCTTGAGGATAATCTCCTGTGCAACGAGGAGACCGGCTCGTTGTTTTACTTCGGCACCCAACTGAACAAGGCTGTCGCAAACGTTGAAAACCGCGCGGTTGGCACCGATATCTGGGCGCTTTTCCTGATGATTGGGGCGTGCCCGAACGGGTGTCCGAATGGTTCGAGAGTTGGCAGCGAAATGTGGTATTCGAGGGAGATGTCGCCTATGTTCAAGTCGACGAACTTGAGCTTGAGGAGGAATCTTCGACAAACGAAATCGCGACATCCTGGGCCTATTGCCTGGCCAGGGAACTGGGGCAAACTGACCGGGCGGAACAGCTGCGCCGATATCTCGCAGCAAGAGCCGTGAAAGGGTTTGAAATCGATCCCTATACCACAGGACTTTTCCCTATGGGCGAACACCTGGAAAAAGGCGCCTTTTATAGTCTGATCAATGGTGTGTCCGGAACATCGTAGTGCGCAGGATACCGCAATAAGACCTGAAACGCATCTTTATGATTTCACTTCCAGGTGGTTTTTTATGACTAACTATTGGCAGTACGTTTTGGTTTACTGCGGTCTGTCAAAATACATTTTTACAAGTTAATCCTTACAGAAGAATAATTGAACTATGACGAATACGCAGCACCTTTTCACAGGGTCGATTCCTGAGAACTATGACAAGTACTTGGGGCCCTTGATTCTCGCCAAGTATACGGCCGACTTGGCCCACCGTCTGACCGTTCTGGCGAGAGGCTGCGTGCTGGAAACCGCCGCAGGGTACGGGCATCGCCACGCGCTCTCACGGCGACTGTGCTTCCACGACCTACTCGAACACGAGGTGTCCGGCTGCGTCCTGGGCACGGATCCGTTCTTCCAGGGCGGCAGGCACTTCTATCTGTCGGTCCTGGGGAAACTTCTCCCGGTGCAGCTGTGGCCGTAAGTAGAACTCCTGCGGAGTGCGGATTTCTTCCTTTATGTCCACAGGGGGCTGCGTCCATCCCCGCCGCATAGAGTCCGGGTTGAACACCACCTGCCGGTCCTGTTCGGACCATTCCCGTGTCTGATGGCCATCGTGAAAACCGTACGTCATGAAGTCGAGGGCCAGGTCGTAGTAGATGGTGATAAAGGCGGCGTAGCCGCGCTCCTTGAGATCCGGTCTCACCAGGCGTGCGGTCCTGACCTCAATTTTGACGAGCTTCCCTGGCCGATCGTAACTCTCGATCCGCAGCGGGTAGAAGTGGTGCCGGTCAAGCCAGTAGAGTGTCTGAGGAGTGGACAAGTCGGGCAGCCACTCCTCGCGGGCAGTTGCTGCCACCACATAACAGGCGACCCCGCCTTCGGCGGTATAATAGGGATACTGATCGCCAAGCATCTTGAGATCTTGTACCGGCCTGTCCGTCAAGGTGCCGTCAGGTCCAGCCAGCGTGACGGTCGAGCGGGTGTTGGGAAAGCGTACGGTCTCGTACAGCACATCGGTGCCCACAAACCGCCAGGAGAACTGCCAGGCTTCACGGCCTAGGACGTCGTCTACTGTCTGGACCGTGTTCGCAAACCGGTCATCGCGCCGGGGCTGCGGCATGCGGCGGACCCGCCGCTGCGAGAGCGAATAGAAGAAAGAGTCGAGCCGGGTCAAGAACGTCTGATCCGTCCGGTAGCCGGTCCAGATGAACTGATCGCCAGCACTCTCCGGTGGATCGGTATAATGAAAGAGCCAGCGAAAATACTCTTTGCCCGGCGGGGTCGTATAGAGCTGCCCGGCCAATCCCCCCTCAGGAATATAGAGGATCACGCCTGGGGTCTTGAACTGTTGAAGGTAGCCACCACTGGTAATTGAGCCAAACGCATCGGTGACGGCACAGGACCAGCGCGGCATATGGGTAAACTCCATGACTCCCCGATACCCCAGCTCTTCGGCCGTATAGGGAGGAGCGAAGGGGTATTTTTCGGCCGGCAGGTACGGCACCTGCGGGTCACGGGGCGTGTCGGTCCGCAGGTCGAGCTTGGCACGCTCTGCCTCGGAGAGCTCGGCAACAGTGCTCCACGTACGCGCGGGCTCGGCATGTACCGACACCCCACACGACAAGAACAGAACCACACTCAAGACACTTCGGAATACCATTGCTCCTCCAATCGCCAGCTGACTTTACGAACGGCTGGTTCCTTCACTCGCAACCCCAGGCACCGTTTTGAACGTCCGATAGCTCACACCCAGCAGGTAGACGTGTAAGGCGAGGACGCCGACAGCCACGCCTGCAAAGATCACCGCCTCAAGCAGTAAGAATGTGGGCAGGGAAGGCCACCGCCATACTCCGAAACCCGCACCGTGCACTAACAGGTCGGCATTGGCAATCACGACCCACAAGAAGGCTCCATGGATCATAAAAACAATCGTATGTATGAGGCATTCGTCTGGAGGCAGTCCTCCAAAGGACGCCCGCGACGCCGGCTCGATCCACACATCCCACAGGGTAAAGATCACCGCACAGGCCTGTACGCCGAGAAAGATTGTGAACCCTAGCGTCCCCATTTCGACAAAGACCAACATCACCACCGTTACGGTGAGGGCCAATGTCAGCAGGGTGTGGACACTATGTTCCTGCAAACTGGTGGCCTGCGCGTGGAGGCGGTAGCGATACATATGGTTATAAACAAAATCAATGGAGCCGATCCCGCCCCAGGCGAGTAGTAACCACAGCGGTGCTTCCATGGGTGTTCCTCCGTTTTGTCATATCCAGAAACTCTTTGCGGCTTCGTGCGCCTTCGCTCACCGGTCCTGATCGGTGTCGCACGGTGTCTACGCGTTCAGGTGGTCATCGTTCACACCACTCATCTGCACATCATGCTCCAGCACTTCTGAGCCACCAGGTCGGTGTGACACCGCAACTGATCACCCTGCTGTCGGCGCACCCACGACAACGCCACTTCGCACAGCGCTCCGCTGAGCATGTCGGCAATCAGCTCCGGGTCTCCCGTCGCCAGCTCTCCCCGCTCCTGCCCGTGTGTGATGAACTCGGTCAACAGGGTCCGTACGGTGGACACGCCAGCAGGCAAGTCAGCGAAAAACTTTTGTTCGTTCTCACACACGTACACAAAGGCCTCAGGGTAGCGCTCAGCCATGCCAAACTCCTGCTGGACGATGGCGCGGAGTGTGTCGGTGAGCGGTGCACCGCCGGTCACAATTCCCTGCACCCGCGTGCAGTGCCAGATATACGCGCTGAGGAAAATTTCTCGGGCCAGCGCTTCCTTACTGGCAAAATGGCGGTAGATGGCAGCTTCCTGTACCCCAGCCGCTCGGGCAATGTCCCGCATACTCGTGCCGTTGCGTCCGCGCTCGGCAAAAAGGGAGAGCGCCGCTTGGACTATTGCGGGTCGCTTGGTGTGCGGTTTCTGTTGCAGTATGTCCATAAGTTAGTGAACGTTCACTAACAGACAGAAGAGGAATGGTCAAGAGGCTAACCTACTAGGTCAGCAAGGCATTCTCGAATGGAACGAGGTAGCGCAACGGTTCGAAGGGGTCCTTGAAACCCTCACCCTAGCCCTTAGATGAGTCCCCTGTTCGTTGATGTCATTCTGAACGCAGTGGAGAATCCAGCCACCGGATTTATGATGCAGGCTAGGACACACCGGATTCGACAGAAAGGTCCCCGGCTCGGTGCTCAGTGCCGACCGATAGATTCTTCGTCGCGATGCTCCTCAGAATGACAAGTGCTGAGTTCAGTAGGTCCGATTAGCGGAGCGTAATCCGACACCTCCGGTAGACGCGACCCCTGCTAACCCAGCCTACGCACTATAACATCGCTAAGAATCTATAGAGACCCACACCCTCTTCACCTTGACCTCCCCCAGGGAAACCGCTTAGCTAAGCGCAATTGCAATAAAGGAGGCTCTTGTGGCTGAAGAAATCCTGTGTTCGATCGACAACGGTATTGCCACGATTACGCTCAACCGGCCGGAGAAGCGCAACGCCATGAATACGGCGGTGCTGGACGGGCTGGAGCACTATTTCGGCGAACTGGAAAATAATACTGATGTCCGTGTGGTTGTGATCCGGGGTGAGGGCAGAGCCTTTTGTTCGGGCCTGGATTTGCGTGAACTCAGCGCCCGTCAGCAAGGCGAAGGAGATATAGAAACCGGCATTATCGAACTGCTGAGAAAAATTGAAGAGTCTCGGCATCCGACCATTGCCATGGTGCAAGGCGATGCCTTAGCCGGCGGCTGCGAGCTCGCCCTGCATTGTGACCTGCGTGTAGTTTCTGAAGCCGCTCGGTTCGGCATGCCGCTTGCCCGCCTGGGCCTCGTGGTTCCGTTTCGGTTGGGACAAAAACTGGTTGAGATTATTGGCCCGGCCTTTACGAAGCAAATGCTTTTTACCGGCCAACCGGTGAGTGCTCAGCGCGCGTATGAAATCGGCATGGTCCATCAGCTCGTATCCGCACAAGAGCTGGAGTCTACAACCATGACACTGGCTCAGACGATTGCCATGAATGCGCCCCTCTCCCTGGCCGGGATGAAAAAGGGCATTCTGCGTATGATCTCGCTGCGCAACTCAATTGAACATGAAGACATACAAACCCTGGTGCGTCAGGCACGTAAGAGCCAGGATGCGCAAGAAGGCGTTCGGGCCATGTTGGAGAAGCGTAAGCCAGTGTTTCGCGGGGAGTAAAGCCAGAGCAACTTATTGAGGAGTCCAGCGGTCATTCAGAATAACCACCCAGGACAGGCTCGCCGCTCTAAATATTACGCTAGTCATGCTGTCCGTCCGACTCCGCGCCACAGTCTATACCCTTCTTATTCCGGGCTTCCTCATTGGCTATTTGCCGTGGAAGCTGCGCCACTTTGAGACAGTCGCCCTTCTCCCCTTCGCACTGATCTTCTCCATGATGGGAATCGCACTTTGCCTTGGCGGCGGCGTTCTGATCTTTTCTGCTGCGTATTATCTGGTCCGACGTGGCGACGGCACGCCCTTCCCGCTTGACCCGCCCCGGCGCATGGTCGTCGCCGGCCCGTATGCCCATATCCGACACCCCATGGTTGTCGGACTCCTCGGAGTGTTATGCGGTCAGGCCGTGTGGTTCCAGTCCGCGAATGTCTTGGCTTATACCCTGCTTCTCCTGCTGGTCAGCCTCGTATATGTCTTCTATATTGAAGAGCCTGATTTGAAGAAACGTTTTGGTGCTGATTACCGCGCATATCATGCAGTCACACCGCGCTGGTTTCCATCGCGTACAGCGCCAAACCAACGAAATTTGCCAAACACGCCAAGGCAACCAAACTTGCCAGACCAGCCAGATCAGGATTGACCACAGAAAATACGGTGGGCTAGAACACAGAGAAAGAGAAAGCCTATGAGCGACCGACACCTCGAACTCGGGGTCTTTGCCCCCACCATCGGCTGCTCGCCGTCCTTTGGTACGAATGCCTTCGTGCTGGTCTCTTCTGCTGAGCAGCGCACAGAACCCACGTTTGAATACAATCTGCGTGTTGCCAAACTGCTCGATCAGGCCGGACTTGAGGTCTTCTTTATGGCCCAACGTGGTGGGAGCGGCTTTGGCCCGGCACGTTTCTGGAGCTGTTCGCTTGACTCCTTCACTACGGCTGCGGGCTTAGCCATGGCCACACAGAACCTTACAATCATCTCCACCGTACATACCGCGTTTTATCACCCAGGTGTGGTTGCCCGTATCGGAGCCACTCTGGATCAGATCAGCCGTGGTCGCTGGGCGCTCAATATTGTCAGCGGTTGGGCGGAAAATGACTTTGTCATGCTCGGCATTCCATTACTTGAGCACGACAAACGTTATGTCCAGTCAACCGAATTTGTTGAAGTGCTGCAGAAATTCTGGACGGAAGACTGGTTTGACTACACGGGCGAGTATTTCTGCATCACTCAGGGGACGTGTCATCCGAAACCGGCCCAGCCGCCGCTCCTGTATAATGCGGGCAGCTCGCCGGTGGGACGGAGTTTTGCCGCCAAATATTGTGACTGGTACTTCGCTGGCGCCCAATCTCTGGACCAGTTGGCGCAGGAGATCGCCGATGTACGCGCCCAAGCCGCGCAACGCGGTCGTGAGGTCAAAGTCATTGTATATCTCTTTATGTTATGTCGAGACACTGAAGAAGCTGCCCAAAAAGAAGTGGAAGAGATTCTGGCGCACGCCGATCTCGACAGCGCCAAAGAGTGGCTGGAAGCCCTCACCGGCCAAACAGTCGGCACCGTCGCTTCAACCCTGGGCCAAGGTCTTTCGGTCGAAGAGATGCTGCGTAATGTTGTCGTCGGCGTCGGAAGTGGTAAACTCATCGGCACGCCGGAACACGTCGCACAAGATCTGGCTCAGTTTCAAGAAGCTGGTGTTGATGCGGTTGGCTTGACGTTTCGACATGTTGAAGAGGAAGTGAGAGACCTCATTGACAAAGTGTTGCCTATTCTCGAACGTACTGGAGTACGCCGTACTCTCCAGTCCGCCCCAGCCCCGTTGCTAGCGGCGGACTAGCCCTGCACAGAATACGCGTCCTGCTTATTGAGAAATGTATGCCCTCCTCTTGAGAAATATATGGCATCCTCCGCTCCACAATCACCGTAGGCACAGCATGCACAGCTCACTGCAGATGATTTATCTGCACTGTCTGGTACACATGAAAAGTGTGAGCTGGTTAAAGGAGAGTTAACGCGCATGGTCTTGGCTGGAGGCGAACATGGGAAACTTATCCCCCGCCTATCACGATTACTGGACGAATATGTTGAGGCCCAGAATCTTGGCGTAGTGTGCGGAGCACAGGCTGGCTACGTACTCCAAAAAGATCCGGATACGGTCCGTGCGCCGGATGCCTCTTTTGTGGCAGCCGCCCACCTGCCTCCAGCTGGCATTCCGAAAGACCTACTAGCCTTTTGCGCCCGACCTTGCGGTTGAGGTCGTTGCTCCCGCGGATCGTTTTGAAGCGATGCAGACCAAGGTGGCCGAATATTTTTCTGCCGGTACACGGCTCGTATGGGTGGTCGAGCCCGCAACCCGTACGATCTTTGTGTACCGTTCTCTGCATGACGCGCAGGCCCTTGGGGACACGGGCGAGCTCGACGGCGGGGATGTTATCGACGGCTTTCGCTGCCCAGTCAAACGAGTGTTTGATTAGGCCTAGCGTCCTATCGTGGGCGCAGAGAAGGTTCCTCAATGACCTTCTCGTATGTCACTGAAGACTGCAGCCGATCTTTTGGAATAGCATAATAGGCCCTGAGCACCGCTTCTGAGTCCGCGCAAAGTCGATACCCGGCACCCTGCAGCGCCGCGCGCGCTTTATAGTTCCCGCTGTAGGTGCCAACAATAATCCGACCAACACCACGGATTTGGTTCTCCAAGTGTTCACGCAGTCGAGAGCTGACCCCGCGCCGCTGCTGCTCGGGCAGGATATACGCATGCCGGAGCAGAACGACATCTTTGACGTATTCCAAGCCCATCACTCCAAGCAGTACCTCCGTCGGCGCCTCCGCCGATACCTCCGCCTGGAAAGCACCATACCAGGTCAGGCGCTTGGCTTCCGTCTGCCACTCGCCGGGAGTCATTTCCGGATCGTGATATTCCTCTGCCGGTAAAAATTCCTGATACCACTGCGCTGCTGTGTTAATCATTGCAACAGCTGCATCTTGGTCGGCAAGCGTTAACGTGCGTATTTTTATATTGTCCAACATCGCTCAGCATCCCAGTCCTTATGCCTGCCATTATTTTTCGGTATAACTGATCCGGTAAATTGTGCCGGCTCTATCATCCGATACGAGCAGGGCACCGTCGGGCATGACGAGGACGTCCACAGGCCGGCCCCACGCGCCGCCATCTTGCAACCAGCCGTCGGCAAAGACTTCATATCCCGTTGCTTTGTTGTTCTTCAAACGGACGAGGATGATCCGATAGCCAATGGGATCGGTGCGGTTCCATGAGCCATGTTCAGCAATAAAAATCTGGTTGTGATACGGCTTCGGAAACATCGTCCCGGTATAAAACCGCATGCCCAGGGGCGCGACGTGCGGGCCGAGTTCTTGTGCCGGCGAGGTGAACTCATCGCACTTCCGTTGTGTTCCAAAGTCGGGATCCGGGATGCGACCGGCATGACAGTACGGAAAACCAAAATGCAGCCCAGACTGGGGCGCATGGTTGAGTTCGCCCGGGGGTTCATCATCTCCAAGCCAGTCCCGGCCATTGTCGGTGAACCAGAGTTCTTTTGTGTCCGGATGCCAGTCAAATCCCACCGTGTTCCGCACCCCACGGGCAAAGCCTTCTAACGCGCCGCCGTCCGGTTTCATACGCAAAATTGACCCATAGCGTTCATCACTCTTGATGCAAACATTGCACGGCGCCCCAACCGGAATGTAGAGCAATTCGTCAGGTCCAAATCGGATGAACTTCCAGCCATGCCAGTTGTCGCTGGGGAGCGCGTCAGTAACGACGGTCGGCGTGGGCGGATCTTTCAGGTGAGATTCGATATCGTCAAAGCGCAATACACGACTAACCTCGGCCACATACAACGCGCCCTTACGGAAGGCCACTCCATTCGGCATACGCAATCCTTCAGCCAGGGTCACAACCTCATCAGCACGCCGATCGTGATCGTGATCAATAACCGCGTAGACCCTGCCCGCTCGCTGGGTTCCGACAAAGACTGTCCCGTTTTTCCCCAGGGCGAGTGAACGTGCGTTCGGTACTCCAGCAGTATAGAGCTCAATCTGAAATCCGGGCGGTAGAGAAATGCGTTGCAGGGGGGAGCGGGGAGGGGGGGGAGCGCCGTAGATGATGACCTCGCGGAATGAAATCAACATGATACACAGCATGAAAACGATGCGGACAAACATGGCAAGCATAGATTGACAGTCTCCTCGGCAATAGTTTCTCAGCAAAATACGTCGATTCCCCCTCGCTTTAGACATCCCGGTCCGTTATTCTACCCGCTCCGATTTTTCCGCTCATCCGAAACGAATCCTCAATAGATCTACAGCGGAACAAGGGCGGACTTATTGTCGCACGCTTCATCACCCAACACAGCCTCCTCGGCCCCTGACTCGCAGCGAACGTCTCAGACAGATCCGGCGTCCAGCAACATTGGACAGACGTCCGGCAAAACGCCACAGACGTCATCGGCCTACTTCTGGTTTCTAGCCGGCACCGGCAGTTGGTTTACGGCCATGGGCATGCAGGGTGTTCTCTTTTCGTGGCTCGTGGTCGGTGTACTGAATGCCGAGGCGAAATGGGTCGGCATTGCCCAGAGCGCCATGATGCTTCCGTCTATTTTGCTCGCCCTGCCCGGCGGGGCCATTGCCGACCGCTACGACCAGCGGCGCATGCTCATGGCTTTACACCTGATTGCAAGCGGTATTTCGGTCAGCCTTGTTCTCGTGGTTGCCAATAACCAGCTGTCCATGCCTCTGCTCCTTGCCTACGCCATCGGCATGGGGACTGTCCAGGCGTTTGTCATGCCAGCGCGCGACGCCTTACTCTCCCAGGTCGCCAGCGCCGATATGCTCCGCTCTGTCGTCGGGATGACGATGACGCAGTGGGGGATGCAGGTGCTGGGCTCTCTGGTGGCAGGCACGGCGCGCTGGATCGGCACAGTCTCTGCCCTCGGCCTGCATACGCTGACCCTACTGGCCGGCATCCCACTGCTGCAAAAACTCCTCGGTTAGTGCGAAGCCACCCTCTCACGGCAGCCTGCGTTGGGCCGATATTATCGAGGGTGTATGGGAGGTCAAACGGTCTCCGGCCCTGTCTGCTACGCTCTTGCTCTCGGTCGCTGTGGGCGTGTTTTTTATCGGTCCGTTTCTGGTTGTCCTGCCCCTGTTAGTACGTGATGTCTACGCAGGTGGGGTGGGTCAGGTGGGGTGGGTCAACTGGCGCTGCTGAACATGGCCTTTCCGCTCGGGACGATTCTCGGCTCGATCAGTATTCTGTGGCGAGGGGGTCTCCGCCACAAAGGCAGAGCACAACTGACGTCCCTCCTTTTTGGTGCGGTCTGTCTCAGCACCGTGTCCTTGGGCCTTCCATTTTGGGGCACCTTACTGGCGGTGGGTGCCTGGGGGATTAGTGCGGCCATTTTTATCAATGCCGGCCGAACGGTCTACCAGGAGCAGGCGAGCGCAGCCAATCGAGCCCGGGTGTTATCGGTCTATACGATCGGCTTTATGGGGGCCGCCGGCCTGCTGGGCGCCCCCCTGTCCGGCGTGCTTGTCGACTCTGTCGGTCCCCTCACAACCTGCATCGTCGCCAGCGGAGCGATGGTTGTGGTGGTTGCTTATTCGTTTTTGTGTACTGCGATTACGCAGGTGGAGTAGGGGCGGTTCACGAAGTTCACGAACCGCCCCTACAAAGGCATAGAAGCTGTTGGAAAACTGTCGCGAGCGCGGGGAGAACAAGGCGTAAGGGGACGAGAAACCGGAGTGTACAGACGGGTACATGAGGATTTTGAGTCGCCGAACAACGCCCTTATCCCAAGCGTAGTAGATTTTACACCAGCTTCCTACCTCCCCATTTCCATCAACGCATTCGTCGTATGCGAATCGGACGTCGCGCCTTTCACTTTTGCTTCGTTGAAATACTGCTCGCCTTCCCATTCTGACGGGCGCTGTTCGGTCGAGGGCACTTCCCCTACGGTTGCCAGCATTTTCTGAAAATCAATCATGACGAAATTAGGGACAAAGAGCTGTTCCTCCTGATAGTTATAGCGTGCGCCTTTCAGCGGGTTTGAAGGATAGCGGTCATGCGGTTTGGTGGTCACAAAGGCACAGTGCAGCAGTCCCTTTTGTAGCTCACCGTTGGTATCGTACATCTCGGCTATCCCCGGACCAAAGGTTTCTTGGTCCATATACAGGATGCGCTTGGAGTACGCGTATTGTCTAGGATAATTCGTGGGGGTAGCCTCAACGACCCACACGCGCCGTTTTTCCCACGTCACACACGGCAGCGCCGCAAGTAGCCCCTGGCCTACATCCCGTTGACCGCACCACTCGGCAGCGTCGCCATAGCGTCCACTATGCAGCACGCCAAGAATATCCTTTTCGGCTAAGACGCGGAAACTCCAAGCGCCGATCTTGGCGTTGAAACCATAAAACGAGTCGAGATCATAATCCGAGCCCCAAATACTGGCGCTCCGATCGGCAACACTGATGCGCCGGACCTTGCGTATCTGAGGCGAATAGAGATAGGTGTCATCAGCCGCACTGGCCGTAACATACCGAAATTCAAGAACAGCAAGACCCTTATGGCGGTTGGGAAGCACCAGCGGTCCCCACAGATGGGTATGTCGCACAGCGGGATTGTGCGGAATGATGGGCTTGGGATCTGCGTATAAACGTCCGCTCCACATGACTCGACGCCACGAATTATCAAACGACTGCTCAACATCCCCGTCTTCGTTTAACAAATGCGCCACATAGCTTGCTCCGATATTATCGATGCTGTACGGCGGCTGGGCATGGTTCCACATGATTTTATATCCGGCCAATGGATCGTTTGTATCAATGACGGGAAATGGTGCCCCCGCAATATAGTTAAAAATCTCGCGTCCATCTGCGGAGATCTCGACCTGGCCTGCATACCGCTCGGTCGCTTCTTTATAGGCCTTGGGCCAGGTATAAGGGCGTGGCTGGCCTATCCACATGGTCATGCCGCGCTCGACCATCCAGCGTGTCGCTGGGGTGAGCAGATCTGCGGCTTGGGCCATATTGGCTTTGGTAATCGTAGTGCCGGGATTGAGATCCGCCCGTCCAAGTGGAGCCAGCCCCATCATCAGAACGGCGATGCTGAGAAATAATGCACTTCTCTTGTTCCGCATATGTTCCCTCCTCGCTTCGGTTCTCCCTTACCTTACCCCATAATCGTGCTCCTCATAAAGGAGCACGGTCTTTTCTCTCGGCTTTCCTCTTAAACTGGGCTTGCATCTCCGCTAGGGGTCGATATTGTTTTACGATACTCATTATGAGATCCACGCGAAAGAAAGGAGAGACAGATGAAACTGTATGATTGCCATATGGCCCCCAATCCGCGCCGGGTGCGGGTTTTCTTAGCCGAGAAAGGCATCGACATCCCGAAGACCGAGGTCAATATTATCAAGGGGGAAAATCTCAAGCCGGAATACTTAGCCGTGAATCCACGCGGTTTATTGCCGACGCTCGAACTCGACGATGGCACTCGTATTGACGAGACGATTGCCATCTGCCGCTATATCGAAGAGACCAATCCTGAACCCAATCTGCTGGGCACGGATGCGTTAGAAAAGGCGCAAATCGAGTCCTGGCAACGTCGTATGGAGTTTGACGGCTTGAACCCGACGGGCGAGATGTTCCGCAATTCATTCGATGCTTTCAAAAACCGAGGTTTGCCTGGCCAGTCCGATGTGCAGGCGATTCCTGAACTGGCCGCGCCCGGCAAAGCCGGCGTCGAACGCTTCTATAAACAGCTTGAACAGCGCCTGGGTGAAACCAAATACATTGCAGGCGAGCGCTACACCATTGCCGATATCACCGCGCTGTGTGTGGTCGATTTTGCCGGCTTTGCCAAGATGGGTATTCCTGAAGGCAACACGAATACGAAACGTTGGCACGAGGATGTCTCCTCGCGGCCAAGTGCGCAGGCGTAGAACTGCTCATCGAACCTTCTACAGGAGTGGCCACTAGCGGGGTGGCCGGCCGGTCACCCCTACGCTCTCGGTGGCTGGCACTCCGTTTCACCCACTTTACGATTCAGACCAATTTTCCATAACGAAACTATCCGGCAAGGGCGCAAACATGAGCCGGGCCGGGCCGTCGATGGTGCTCGTTTTATGGCCTTGGCCGGTGACGTCGGACGCAATAAAGACTTCACCCGTGCTCCATTGGCGGACCTGATTGTCCGTGGTGGTGACTTCCAGCCTGCCGGACAATACCAGCACGATTTGACGGGTTGGGGCTTGGTGCCAATCCTGGTTGAGGCCTTCCGGCAGATCGACAAAACAGACCCCTGGCGAGGTATACGTATTCGATAAGAGCAAGGTGTTGCCCTCAGCATCTTGTCGCTCGTTCGTGATCGGGATATCAATCTCCTCGAACTGTGACCCGCCATCTGGGGTGGCTACAAAGCGTATGATTTTCATATGCCCTCCTCTGTGTCAGTAGTGCTACGTCTATGACCAATACAACATCAGCAGACCCCAACGAACCAGACACAACGCAGTCTGAGCCTTCTTCCTATAGCAGACGCCAGGCGATTGGTCTCTTTACCGGCATAGGCGTGCTCATGCTCTGCCTGCTGACGACGCCACCGGCCAACATGAGTCTTGACGCTTGGCATACGGCGGGTGTGGTGGCACTCATGGCGGTGTGGTGGATGACTGAGGCAACCCACATCACAGTGACGGGCCTGATCCCGCTCGTGCTGTTTCCCGTGCTCGATATTTTGAGCGCGCATGAAGTCTCAACCGCCTATGCCGATCACATTGTCTTTTTGTTCTTTGGCGCCTTTTTTATTGCCATCGCCATGGAGAAATGGCAGCTCCACCGGCGGGTCGCTCTTCTCATTCTGTCCAAAATCGGTCGCTCGCCACAATTGCTTATTCTCGGCTTTCTGATCACAACGGCGCTACTCTCCATGTGGGTATCGAATACGGCTTCGACCATCATCATGCTGCCCATTGCATTGGCTGTACTGGAGCACGCGGCATCCCAGGGCTATGACACCACCCAGGGCTTTGGCATTGCCCTCATGCTCGGCCTCGCTTACAGCGCCTCGATAGGCGGGCTCGGCACCCCTATCGGGACGCCGCCCAACGTCGTGTTTATGGGCGCGTTCGCGAAGCTCTTTCCCGATGCGCCGAGTATCGGTTTTTTCCACTGGATGTTGTTTGGTGTGCCGACTGTCGTCCTGATGGTGGGCTGTACGTGGTTTTATTTAGTCTACCTATACTTCCGAATATCAAAGACCGGCTGGCAAGACGACCAAACCTTCTTAACACAGCAGCTCAAGGAACTGGGCCCGATGCAAAGCGGTGAACGCCGCGTGTTATTGCTTGCGCTCACGACCGCGCTGCTATGGATCTTTCGGAAAGATATTAATTTTGGGCCCCTCGCCCTGCCGGGCTGGGCGAGTGTGTTCCCGGATCCTGCAAATATCCAGGACTCGACCGTTGCTATACTGGCGGCCATTCTCCTTTTCCTCATTCCCTCCGGACAAAAGAAAGGCGAGTTCCTACTGACGTGGGATGATACCGACAAGATCCCGTGGGGCATTCTGGTCTTGCTCGGCGGGAGCCTCGCTCTCGCTGAGGGCGTGGGTCATTCCGGTTTGGCCCAGTGGGCAGGCTCGCAACTGTCATTTCTGCGCGATGTCTCGCCTTTTGTCGCGATCCTTTCCGTGTGTTCTTTAATGGTCGGGCTGACACAGTTTACCAGCAACACGGCAACCACAACGTTGGTCATGCCGGTGCTCGCGGCCACGGCCGTAGGGCTAGAGGTTGACCCCTTGCTGCTCATGCTTCCGGCCACCTTTGCTGCGTCCTTCGCCTTTATGCTGCCCACGGCTACCGCACCGAACGCGATTATTTTTTCTAGCGGCTATGTCACCCTGCCGCAAATGTTCTGGGCAGGCCTTGGACTCAATATCTTCAGCGTCTTTGTTTTAGCCGGCCTCTTATACGTGATCGGCATTCCCGTGTTTGGCATTGTCCTGGATGGAATGCCGGACTGGGTGCCACGCTAGAAAAATCATCCCCAATGACCACCATCAAAGACCGTTTGGCCCATCTCAATTGGCAGGCTATTGAGCAATCCTTATGGGAGTCCGGATATGCCATAACCCCACGTATCCTCACGCCAAAAGAATGCACCGGGCTCATTCGTCTGTATACAGACGCAACCCAATTCCGCACACACATTGATATGGCCCGACATCGGTTCGGGGTAGGGGATTATCAATATTTTGCCGACCCGTTGCCACCACTCGTCAAAGAGATCCGGACCCACGCCTACCCGCCTCTGGCTCAAATTGCCAATCGCTGGACAGTCGCCTTAAAGCAGTCGGATCATTTTCCGGCAACGCTTGCTCGCTTCTTGACCATTTGCCGCCAGCACGGGCAGCTCAAACCCACGCCGCTGCTGCTGCATTATGAACAGGACGGGTATAACTGCTTACACCAAGACCTGTACGGAGACATTGCCTTTCCGCTGCAGCTGGCCTGCTTTCTCAACCGGCCGGGTAAAGATTACACGGGCGGCGAATTTCTCCTGGTTGAGCAACGGCCACGAGCGCAATCGCGTGGTATTGCCCTCACACCACAGCAAGGCGAAGCCATCATCTTTACTACCCGCTATCGTCCGGCGGCTGGTACACGGGGATATTATCGTATGACGATGCGGCATGGGGTGAGTACCCTGACGTCGGGATCGCGCTATACACTCGGGATCATTTTTCATAATGCAAAATAGGAAAATAGGAAGATAGGGTAAGCAACCTCTTCGCGGGTAAGTCGCCTCTTTGGGTGGAGAGGAATCTCCTTTAGTTCAGAGACGTTCTGGTGTAGAAGAACACCACACATGGAGCGTCTACACGTGGTGGTACAGGGTCGAGTTCAGGGGGTATATTTCCGGGCGTCCGCCCAGGACGAGGCACGTCGATTGGGCCTGCGAGGCTGGGTCCGGAACTGCGCCGACGGCAGCGTCGAGTTGGTTGCCGAAAGCGAAAGACGCGAGCTAGAACGGCTGCTCAGCTGGAGCCAGGCTGGTCCGCCAAGCGCCGCTATCACCCAGGTCGAAACAGATTGGCAGACCGCGAGCGAGGAATTTCGCGGATTTACCGTTCGGTATTAATACACCCGGAGGTTGTATGATTCTGCTGCTCTTCTTTTTCTCCGGTTTTAGCGCGTTACTGTTCGAGGTGGTGTGGGAGCGCCTGCTGCACTTGGTCTTTGGCCTTTCGACCTATGCGGTTACCGTTGTCACGGCTGCCTTCATGCTGGGCCTGGCGCTGGGCTATCTCGTCGGGCAAAGCCGGCGTCTTGCTCGCTACCATCCGTTTGTGGTCTACGGCATCGCCGAAGGGCTGATTGGTCTCTTTGCCCTGATCTTTCCCTTTGTACTGCAAATTCTTGACGTGGTGTACGTCGCTGCGGGCGGCAGTTTTTCACTGCAGGTCGTGCTCACGATTCTTGCCCTTACATTACCGGCGACTTTGATGGGGCTGACCCTGCCGACGCTCGCCCGTCACGTTGCTCAGGACGGTCCGACCGGGCGTAAGGTTGGGCTGCTGTATGCAATCAATACAACCGGTTCTGTGTTGGGGGCCTTTTTCGCTGGCGTGTTCTTTATTCGGACCTATGGCGTGTATCACACCACACTCGTCGCCGCTGCAATCAATGCGGTTATTTGTCTGGTCGCCTTGACCCAACCACGTCGAAAAGTACGCTCACAAGAACAGACGGCGCCGTCCGGTTCATCCACACCGTCGCCACTCTTCCTCTTTTTTCCCTTTCTGACTGGATTCATCGGTTTAGCTCTCCAGATCATCTGGGTCCGAACCCTGATCTGCGTGGTGTCAAACAATACCTATTCTTTCTCGATTGTTTTGGCTGACATTCTGGCCGGATTAGCGCTCGGGGCCTGGCTGTATGCCGCTTGTGGTCCTTCGCGCGCAACGCAACCTACCAAGGCTTTGGTTTTTCTTGTCACCCAAGCCATCGCCACAGTTGCGATCCTTGTTTCCTTGGGCCTTTTTAATCAGCTGCACGACATTACGCTGAACCTCAGCCAACAGGTCAATAACAACCATTGGTTCGCCCTGGGTCTGGTGCGTTTAGGCGCGGCAGCCGTTGTCACCCTCATTCCAGCCATGGCTGCTGGTTTTGCCACACCGCTCTTAGTTGACCTGCTGCGCGATCAGACCAATCAGTCACCTGAGAGTGCAGCTGGTCTCGTTTTCTCCGCCAATGCGTTCGGCAGTATGCTCGGCGCACTCACTGGCGGTTTGGTCTTGATCCCGCTGCTCGGACTGAGTACAAGCATGGTGGTGCTGGCCTTGGCAGCCCTTGGTGCGGGTCTCGTTCTGCTGTTCGTTGTCCGCCCCGCTGGGGCTCGCCCAGCGGGGGCTGTCCGACTCACCGTAGGCGTACTCGTGACAGCCGCGACCATCGTCGCAGCCTTGCTGCTGCCCAAAGAACTCACCCTCATGAAATGGTATGACCGATTTGAAAACGTCGAGGGCGAGCTGCTCTTTTACCGCGAAGGCGCATTTGGCACGGTGGCTGTTTTTCAGCTCGGCGAGATAAAAGAACTCACTATCAACTGCATCGAAGAGGTGCCGACACACCGCGATGCCGTTGCGACCTTTAAGCTGTTAGGACATCTGCCCCTCCTCCTGCAGGAGAAGCCGAAGACGGTACTCGTCAATGCCGTAGGCGCCGGCATCACTTTAGGAGCCGTGACCAAACACGATGTGACCGTTGACGCAGTCGACATCGTGCCGGATGTGCGCGATACCATGCGGTTTTTTACTGATGAAAATGACCATGTGCTCGACCGAACAAACTGGCACTTGATTGCCGATGACGGACGGAATTATCTCAAGGTGTCGCCTCGGCGCTACGACGCGATTACTGCTGACGCTACCCACCCGGCAGCAGCCGAATCCTGGATGCTGTACACCCAAGAGTATTATCAGCTCGTGCATGCAAAGCTGACTAAGAGCGGCGTCTTTGTCCAATGGCTGCCACTCCATAATATGGCCCCAAGCGACTACCTGTCCGTTATTCGAACCTTCCGCAGTGTGTTTCCAGAAACTCTGCTCATGTTTACCAGCCGCTACACGCTCTTAGTCGGCGCAAAGCAGCCCCTCCCGTTGACGGCGGCAGCCATAGACCGGCGTCTTGCCGAGGTCAACGCTGAGGTCCGCGCAGACCTGGAGGAAATCGGTCTCACCCAGAGCCAAGACTTGCTCAAATATATTATCTTTGATGGTCCACAACTTGACGCGATTGTCGGGGATGACTATCCGCTGCTCACCGACGATCATAGCTCGATTGAATTTGCCGAACTCAACCGGTTGGGGATTGCCGGCACGATGCCGTTCATCCTGGCCCGACTCCTGCCGCAGATCTCTCCTGAGCAGCGCGCCGAGCAATACGGCATTGATCCACAGATTGCCCTCTCGCGGGCCCTTTTCATGCGCTCTAAAGCTGTGGGCACGGACGAGCCGCTTGAACGCTCCTACGCGGCTCTTAGCGAGGTCTACCGCGCTTCCCGTCTCGCGCCTGAGGATAAAGACATCACCTATTATCGCGATATCACAACCCTCGAATTCTTAGACCTGTTAAATGCGAATTATGACGAACTGCTCAATTCTTCTCTGCCCAAGACCCTCCTGCCCAAGGCGCGCCTTGCCGTACAACTGCGCCCGAAGAATCCCTTTGTGCAAGAACTCCTGGGGGCGACTCTCCTCAAGCTTGAACGCCCTCAAGAGGCGCTGGAGCCGCTTGAAGCAGCGGTTGCTGCGCGGTACGGTGACTTCGACTATCTGTCGAATTTAGCCTTCGCCTATGACCAGGTCGGCCGTTATGACGACGCCCTGCGGACTCTCCGCCAAGCGAAGGATGCCAATCCTGGAGCAGCCCAGGTCATAGACCAAGCGATTGGACGGATCGAACAGAAAGTCGAAGCCACGCCACACGGGCAAGAATCTCTAGCAGAGGTTCCGTAAAATCCGACGATCCGAAGAAAAGACGCCCGTGCACTACTGGGCAGATGTCTCAGACCCACGTTCGGCGATGAGCTGGTCGACCTCTTCTTTCAGACGCTCAAGGACAACGTCATAACCAAAGTGGCCGAGCTTGACGCTCCGCTTCTTCAGGTTCACCGTTGTTGGCCCACACCACAGGCCGAGATCGGCATCATCGGTTTCCCCTGGCCCATTCACCCGACAGCCCATAATCGCAATGGTGATAGCGTGCTCTTTAGCATAGACCGTCATTTCTTTGACTTGCTGGGCAAGTTCAACAAATTTTTCATTCTCGACGCGTGAACAGCTTGGGCAAGAAATAATATTCAGCCCTTTGCCAAAATCGGGCACAGAGATAAAACGCCCGTTCCGGGTGTCCTCGATAATCTTGAGCCCGGCCGTCACTTCCTCGTGCTTACGCTCGTTAGGCAAGGTCAGGGACACGCGGATGGTGTCGCCAACCCCATTTGCCAACAGTTTTTCAAACGCGAGGCGGCTCTTAATCACTCCATCCGGGGGTAATCCGGCTTCCGTTACACCCAAATGTAACGGGACGTCCGGCCGCGCTTTCGCAAAACGTGCGTTAGCTTCAACAACTTTGGCGGGATCCGAATCTTTGAGCGAGACCACAAAACGATCGTAGTTGAGGTCTTCCATGAGTCGGCAATGGTAGAGCGTCGATTGCACCAAGGCTTCCATCTGATCGCCTGGGTATTGTTCCAGAAAAGCAGGCGCAACCGATCCAGAGTTCACGCCGATACGGATGGCCACATCGTGCTCTCGCGCGATGTCGACAAGCCCGGCCACTTTCTGTGGAATAGTCTTGGCTTTTTCGATGTGGTGTAAATGGCCCGGATTATAGCGAATCTTATCAACATAAGGAGCAACTTGGCCGGCGACTTTATAGTTTTCCTGTAAATCGACAGACAAGGTTGCCGAGGTCTGGGACCGGATCTCTTTGAGCGCATTTGCCTCTTTGGGGTTATCTACAGCGATACGGACAACGCCCGCTCCCGCTGCCTCAAGCTGATGGACTTGAGCGACGGTCGCGTCAATATCGGTCGTTTTCGTGGCACACATGCTCTGGACGACGATGGGGGCACCAGCACCAACCTGGATCTTCCCAATCTTCACCGCACGAGTGGGTTTTCTTTCTATGCGTTCTGTCATGCGTTCAGATACTCCTCCACGTCAACTTTTTGACACACTAGCCGAGCGGGCCCAAAGCTTCAACGGGTTCCAACAGAATTCAACCGTCTTCTCTGCGAAAAGTACGAAAGAAATACGGGAGAGGGCTATCCCGGCAAGGGAGACCACGGATCCCCTGCCGGGTCGGGAAGGTTGATCTCAATCACAGCAGAAAGACAGGGGAAAGAATACCGAGACCAAAAGGCGAGACCAATAAGGAAGGCAGGCCGGCGCTAACCGTTAGTGTTCCAGCGGCATTTGTACGATGGGGGCGTTGGGGTCGTGCCTAGCGTACTCCTCCAACCGCTGCTGAATATCCGCAATCCACCGCTGGGCTTTTGTCTCGTCGATTTCTCCAGCGTCCTTCTTGCGGACCACCTCATCCACAAACCGCTCGAAAAATGTCTCCATGCGCCGCTCTTTCCGTCCCCCGCCTATCACGAAACCCGCGGCTGAGCTAGGCAGCACGTTGCATTGAGGCCGCATGTTCTGCGGCTTGCACTTCTTGTAACCGCAACCGGAGTCCCTTTTGCATATAGCTCGGTTCAATATTAAAGGCTCGACAGATGCTCATGAAGCTAGACAACCATTCTTCTTCACTCGATTCGATCCATTCAACTGATTCTCGATGGAGTGCCTGAGCCTGTTCCGAAGGCCGGTTCCAATAGCGGAGATAACAATCTACCGCATCATTAAAAATCGCCCACAACAAACGAAAGTCGCCGCTGGCCTGAATGCGAACCGCCACTGGGTCACTGTTTTGAACCGGAATGATTTCCGCCAATGATATTTTCTCTTGAACTTCTTCCTGCTGCTCTACCATAACGTCCTCCCTATTTGCTTATTATCTGAGCAGTATGTTGTAATATTGAAAAACCACATTGTCGTTAGAGGGCCCAGTTACAGAATATCTTGTGAATTATAGTTTTCGTTTAGAGTCTGTAAAATCAAGTTATTAATTATGAAAAAAATGCCGACCGATAAAACCGGACCCTTTTCCGTCAAAAAAATGACACGCACGTTTGTCTGAACGTCTGATCCTGCTTCCCCGCTTTTCAGTCAACTGATACCATTGCAATATGGGAGCACAGATCGTACACGGCAAAGTCATTGCCCAATCGGTATACGAAGAACTTGCAGCAGAAATCCCTCCGCGTTCTCTGTCAAATACCACGCGACCCGCCGCAACCATGCCAGGGCGATATGGACCAACACGTTACCGAGTATTCACCATCAAACGTGCTTACGCCTTCTTTGAACGCATTATTTCTTTCTTAGGGCTGCCGGATGGGTACGTGATCCGCGGGGCTTACATTGTTGATGCTGACCCGCCCATTATCTATCTGGCTTTTCAGCGCCCCGAGCCTCTGCCGCGCTCAGACGTGCCCTTCAATGTTGCCACCACAGCGGCCCACCTCTCAAATCTCGGCAAATATTGCGAACTAGTCGCCGATAAACTTGGCTGTAACGTCAGAGTCGCGAATAGCCCGGCCAATCGCAGGCGATGGCAACAAATTATGATAGCCATGCATGACGTCGCCATGTGGAAAGATGAACCCGAACTTACTGTCAAAAACATGATGCAACGCACCATCACTGCTCACTTCAATGAGTCACAAACGTTAGATCGTGAAGATGCGGATTATAGTGAACAACGGGATCGCGCCATTATCACCCGAGCCTCTTTTATTTCCACACGCCGCGCACATTCCGATGACCATTATGGATACTTCACGCTTGACAGTTTGACTGATCCTTTGGCGCAACGCTTTGGTCGTAAGTTCACAACACCCGAACTCGTGGCCTTGATCCGCACGCTAGCCGGAAGGTCGAAACTGTTGAAAGTTTCAAGTCGCCATAGAATGCATGGTCATGGCGTCCGTTATTGGGAAATACCCATAGGGAACCTCCAAGAAGAGTTGCCAGCAGATATCTGAAGAGGATCAATCACCCGAAACGGGCGAAAACTAAGGGCAAGTGTAGAAAAATTTCCTCAAATGATTCCAGTAGCTTAGTGCAGTTTGAGAGGAGTTTTTATACAGCCCATAGTTTAGGTGTGTATAGAGATAGATCATTTTCTCTAATAACTACAGGGAGTTGCGGATTCTGTTCACATTTTCTACACCGGCGCCACGAGTGTCAAAGATAATTTATGAAGCAAAGTTGGCCGTATATAGTGTGGAAATACAGTGACCCCCAAGGGCAGCTATCCGTATAAGACGGAGGACCCCCTATGCAACGTCAACAGTGTGGTGCTTAATTAAGAAAAAACCGGGGCAGTTCTGTAAAGGCCCCGCTGTGCCGAATGGCAGATGTCGCCTTCACGGCGGGAAAACCCCCTACGGAATTGGGGCCCCCACCTTCAAATCAGGTCGATGTTCCAAGCACTTGCCCACAGGTATGATCGCGAGTTACGAGCAGGCGCTGGCAGACCCCAATCTCGTGGCGCTCTCGGAAGAACTGTCGGTGACGGCGGCGCGAGCGGCAGACCTAGTTGCCCGTGTGGACCGGGGGGAATCGAGTCATCTGTGGAAGTTGCTCGGCGTGGCAGTGGCGGACCTGGGGACCGCAATCGGGGACGAAAAACAAGACGCCATCGCGGACGCGATACAGCGCGTAAATAAGCTCATAACACGCGGGCAAGCAGATTATGCCGTGTGGGTAGAAGTTGGTAAGCAGTTTGACCGCAAAGCTCGGCTAGCCGAGGTCGAACGGAAGCGACAGGCCGAGTTGCAGGAATCTCTTAGACCATGACCGTGCCCGACACCCCGGTGGCCATCGCCGGCACGGGCTGCTAGCTGCCAGGTCGCGATTGCGAGTAAGGACAAGGTCAGCAAGAGTATGCCCCATTGCGATAACGTCGGGATTGCCGTGACGTCGTCATACACCCGGACGTGGCCCGCCCGCATCGGTCCCGACTCCGTCATTGGCATATGCGCCGATCACGACACGAGTCCCGGTGCTGGAAAGGGCGACTGGGAAACCGCTGTAATCGCCGGCACTTTCACCGTCAATATCCGGGCCTACTTGAGTCCATGGCCAGGCGGGCGCCGGGAAAGGAACAACTGCCAAGGCTACAGCGATCGAACAAGCCACTATGATTGGGATGCATACACTTTTTTTAACAGCCACCGCTGCGGGCGGCAAGTGGACCCCAAGTGTCGCATGCACGGGTCGCACTGCGTCCAGGGAAGGTCTTTGTCGATGGCCAGCTCTAGGACGGGTGATCGAGCAGACGACTGAGCTGCTGTGGCAGACCTTGACCGATGACCCAGACCCTCGCTACCAGAGCTGGTCGTCTGATTGTGTCGCCAAGACGGGGATAAGGCTGACCGTAGCGATATACCTTCAATCAGGGCACGCGGGAACTATTCAGGATAGATCCGAACGAGCTGCTCGAGACAATCAGAGGGCTACGGATGGAGTAACGGCACAATCGCCGACGAACGGGACTGGACAACCTGGCAGCGCTCTACCGAACCCAAGGCCGGGGGACGAGCCTATGGAGCTGCTCGTTGACTTGGGCCCGCATGTGTCTTGCCTAGAAGTCTCTACTCGCTGGTAACAGCTGCGCATTGACTCACCAAAGATTGGATTTCTCGGCGAACAGGGGCAATACGAGGAGGGGAGGCATAACGTAGGGTGGGTAACATGGAGCGCGAACAGGTCCCCGAGGCGCAGATTAATCACATCTTGCAGGCGGGGGAGCCGGCGGAGAATATCCGCGTCGTGTGCGGGCAGCACAACATCCTACAAGTCTGGAGCCCACCATGACGACCACCGTAATGCGATACAGCATGATATTTGTCAGCTCGGTCTTTCTCTGGAGTCTGCTATCCGTTGCCGCGCCAGCTCATCCTGGCCGAACCGATTCCTCACGCTGCCATAGCTGTCAGACGAATTGCTCGCGTTGGGAGCTGCGTACAGGGCAGTATCATTGTCATAACTCGTCAGCCTCTCCCCCTCCCGTGTCACCAGCACGCCCGCCGCCGCCAAACACAAGTCCATCAGCGAGGTGCGAGCAAATCTCTTATGAGACGAATCGGTGTGCTGTTGTGTCTCGCGTTATTGACGGAGACACCGTCGAGCTAACTACTGGCGAGAGAGTGCGATACATAGGGATTGATACCCCCGAGAGAGGTGACGCTAGATTCGATGCTGCAACAGAGAGGAATGCCACTCTCGTTGAAGGGAAAACGGTCGCGCTTGATGTCTGTGAGGAGAACGCGAAAGATCGATATGGCCGTACACTGGCCTATGTTATTATCGGCGCAACTGTTGTTAATGAAGTGCTTCTACGCGAAGGACACGCCACCCCTCTCCATGTTCCACCCTGTGGAAATCACACTGCAACATGTTACGAGGCGCTCGCGGGCACCGTTGCAGCAACTGGGCGGAGACCCCGGGTAAATCTGTCGGGACTTATTCAGAGGGGATTAGAAAAGTGCGAGTAGCGTAGGACGCGGGAGGGTCTATGAAAAATCAATTGCTATAGTTATTGCCATCTGTTCGGGCCTTTTCTTATTTCCAAACGCGGCAAAGTGCACCCGGCCGCTTCACAGTAACCGAACGCATTCCCATGACCAACGCGCCGGGTGATTCATGTTAACCCGTGGAACAAAGAATTTTTGTTTCCAAGACGGGAGATTCGCTATACTCTTAGTAGCGGTATAGGTCCTTAAATTCAGCGAACGCGTGTGTGGTGACCGCCCGCGGTACGCTAACCTGGCTGTTAAGGCCTCCCAGCAAGCGACGGACATTGGTGAGGCGTACTTCAGGATCTGGGTGCGTAGAGAACAACGGCGTAGAGGCACCGAGTAATGCCCGCAGCTCAACAAATTTCTCCATTACCTTTTCGGCCTCGTGTGGGTCGTACTCTGCAGCAACGCCACAATGAGCCGCCGAATCATCGAACATGCCATAGAAGCGGGTGACAACTTCGAATGTAGGAGACAAATATCTCCACACCGCCGAATTTTTCCCGTTTTGGGAAAAGGTTGAACGGCGCAAGGTGCCGGTCTTCATGCACCCTAAGCCACCGCCGGGGTATCAAGACGATGATATCCCACCGCTGCTAGCCTTCCCGGCCGACACAACTCTATCCACTATGAAATTGCTCTACAGCGGTCTGTTCGGACGCCTACCGAATCTCATATTGATTTTGGCCCACCTGGGCAGCAGCCTACCGTATCTCGCCCGGCGGATTGACCTGGGTTTCGACGATCATCATTTCTCAGACAAATATCGCCAGATTCCGCTCGGATTATTTTATGCAGCGGAGTGAATTCATGAAATGGACGAATGAATTTCTAGAAAGCCTGCCGCTCTCCAAAGAAGAGAAGCAGAAGATCTACAGCGGCAATGCTGAGCGGTTTTTGCGGCTATAGTCTATAGAATGCTTTCCAGAGCGATGACAGTGTCGTGATTCTGATCGCTTCCCATACGCTGCTTTTTGACACGCCTGTTTTCTCCCGTTGTGGCGGTTACACTTGACAGTGCGCGTGTTGGTGTTGTATGAGCAGGGCCTGTTTGAGTTTGAGGTGCCCATTTGGGGGTAATAGGGAAGCCGGTGTGAATCCGGCGCGGTCCCGCCACTGTAAGGAGAAAGCCTCTCTCCTTATGGCCACTTTTCGCATCTGCGTATGGGAAGGCTGAAGAGAGGCGTTGAGGTCACCACCTCTGACCCTCTAAGCCAGGAAACCTGCCTCAGACCGTAGACCGACCTCTCCGTGGAGAGAGAGAAAGGTTCCTGGGTGTTCTTACAACCCTGCGCTTTCTTTCTTGGGAGGAGCGGAGGATTTTGTATTCCCGCCGTCATCCTTCCTGTCACAGCCGTCCGCTCTTCAGCCCTAGAGGAAGTGTTGAGCTTCTCCACTCCAGGAACGACGTTTCTGGTCGCATTTCGGGCAGGGTTTTAAGGAGCACGGTCATGGTCATTATACACTGGGCTCTGGGCCTGTTCGTGATGGCGCTCCTTGGGCTGCTGATATATTCTCCGCATAGCCTGCAGGGAGACACGTCGCTCCAGGTCTTTCCGCCCCACCGTATTGTGTCTGTGACACTGGCCACGGATGAAATACTGCTCGCTTTAGTCCCGCCGGAACGTATCGCGGCCCTGACGCTGTGGGCGGACGATCGCGTACATTCGAACGTCGTTGTAGAAGCGCGGAGCATTCTCCCCAGGGTGCGTGCAAATGCGGAACAGGTAATTGCTTATCAACCCGACCTCATCCTTGTCGCTCCGTATACGCTTGCTTCTGTCAAAAGCCTGCTGGAGGCGAGTGGCAGCCCGGTTTTTCCCCTGCAGTCCTGCAACTCGATTGCAGAGATTCAGCATAACATTATCGCGGTTGGCCGAGCGGTCGGGGAAAGCGCCCGCGCACGCGCTCTCGTCAACCAGATGGAGCGTCGCCTTGCTGGGGTACACGAGTACGTACGCGGACTGCCTCGCCCGGCTGTCCTGTATTACACACCCGGAGGATTTACGGCCGGGCGGGGCACGACCATTGATGAAATCATAACTAACGCCGGCGGAACGAATGTGGCGGCGACGATGGGTCTGTGGCGGTCTAAGAAACTATCAAAAGAGCGACTCGTCGCCCTGAATCCTCAGTTCATTCTTGTCGGCGGAGACCCACACGCACCCGAGCATGAGAGCCTCCGGCCACTGCTCCTCGCCGATCCAGCCCTGCAGGATATTGACGCTGTCCGGACGGGACGTATTTATGTGATTCCGTACTCCGCCATTGGCACAGTGTCACATCACATTATCAAAGGCGTAGAAGCGGTCGCGCGGGTTCTGCACCCGCAGGCATTTCACAAGAAAAATTTGCAGAGAAGCGTGCAGGGAAGCTCGATAGCAAAAGGTGAGGCCCGGGAACTTGCTGAGGCGCTGGGGGCAACACATATGCCGGCTGAAGCGCTTGCAGCGGAAACACTGGTCCGCACCGTCCATCAGGCATTGGACAAGAATGGACCGTATAAGCAATAAGGGACGATGGCCAAAACGCTGATGGTGCTGGGGACGGCGTCCGATGTAGGCAAGAGCCTGATTGTTACGGGCTTGTGCCGTCTCTTTTCTCGGGCCGGGATTCGAGTCGCGCCATTTAAAGCTCAGAATATGTCGAATAATGCGTATGTCTGCTTCCCGACTGGGGAAATCGGCTGGGCCCAGGCATTACAAGCCTGGGCTTGCGGCCTTGAGCCGAGCGTAGACATGAACCCCGTGCTGTTAAAACCAACGACCGAGCGGAGCTCCCAAATCGTTGTCCATGGACAGGTGTGGAAGACTTCCTCGGCCTACGACTTTGATCGCGCCTATGTACGCGAGAAAGTGTATGAGAGCTTTACGCGACTCAGCCGTGACTATGACCTGATTATTCTGGAGGGTGCTGGAGGAGCCGCAGAGATCAATCTCAAGGACCGCGACATGGTCAATTTCGCTATGGCAGAGGCGGCAGACGCACCGGTACTGTTGGTCGCAGACATTGATAGGGGCGGCGTATTTGCGGCCTTGGTCGGAACTATGGAGCTGCTTGAGGTCTCTGAGCGGGAGCGGATCAAGGGATTTATCATTAATAAGTTTCGAGGCGACCTCAGTATTCTTGAACCTGGATTACGTATGCTAGAGGAAAAGACAGGCAAGCCTGTCCTTGGCGTCCTGCCGTATGTACCCGGCTTAGCCCTTGAGGCAGAAGATTCTGTCTCGCTAGAGACCTATTACAAACAGCAGTCTGCTTTTTCTCCGTCCAGAGTGAATATAGC
>CAXXHG010000046.1:0-177782 GCA_963666315.2 Binatia bacterium | reverse complement strand
TTCATGTAGGCTACATTCATTGGAGACGATCAGGAGGAATGGGTCACTCCCGTGCATCAATGCGGGAAGTAGTATATGCAGAGTGAGCGTTCTCAGGATTTGGAATATGCTCGATTGGGTGGTGTAGGGGAAACTTGTCAACTGAAAAACAGACACGACAGCCGGACAGGGCGGATGCCCGCCTGGTGACACTCCGCAACCTCAGCAAGGTGTATCACGAGGGCGACCGCAGCCATCCCGTCTTTCACAATATTGATCTCGACATTCATCAAGGCACGTTCACCGTCCTGTTGGGCCGGAGCGGCTCAGGTAAATCGACCCTGCTCAATCTGATCAGTGGTATCGATCTGCCAACTGCGGGAGAGGTGATCGTGTATACCGACCAGGGCGAGGTGAACCTGACCCGCTTGAGTGAGCGTGAGCGCACGCTCTTTCGACGCGAACATATTGGTTTTGTGTTTCAGTTTTTCAATTTGATCCCAACGCTCACGGTCGAGGAGAATCTGCTCCTGCCGCTCGAACTCAACGGGCGCGCCGGACCGGCTGGACGTGCGCGTGCGCTGGAGCTGCTTGAGGCGGTTGAGCTGGCAGACCGGGTGCATAGCTTTCCGGATCGTCTGTCCGGCGGGGAGCAGCAACGGGTGGCCATTGCGCGTGCGTTGGTCCACGATCCTTTGCTGCTGTTGGCCGATGAGCCGACCGGCAATCTCGATATTGAGACCGGCCGGAGCGTGCTGGAGCTGCTGGATGGCCTGACGCGCCAGCGCGGCAAGACGCTGGTCATGGTCACGCATAGCACCGAAGTCATTGGCGTGGCGGATCGGTTGCTGACCATGCGTGACGGCCAGCTGGCAGAGCGCGACTACCCCCGCTCTGCCCAGGGTTCAGCCTGAATCGCGTGAAACGCATGCATCACATGAGCCGATTACTGTGGCGATCGAGTCTGCGCTATATGATCCAGCATCCATGGCAGATCGGCTTGTCTGTGCTGGGGGTGGCCTTGGGTGTTGCGGTGGTGGTGGCGATTGATCTGGCCAACGAGAGCGCCCGCCGGGCGTTTGTCCTGTCCACCAACAGTATCGTCGGCCGGGCGACGCATCAAATCGTGGGTGGACCGAACGGCTTGCCTGAGGCCGTATACCGCACCTTGCGCATTCAAGGAAAAGTGCGCGCCATTGCCCCCGTGGTTGAAAGCGATGTGGCTGCCTCCGACTACCCCGGCCGTATTTTCCATCTGCTCGGTATTGACCCTTTTGCCGAAGCGGTGTTTCGCCCGTATCTGGGCAGCCTGAATGCCGACAGTGGGGCAGCCTTTGTGTCCTTGCTAACAACGCCGTCAACCGGGCTGATTGCCGCACGGACTGCCCAGCAGCTGGGTCTCTCTGTGGGCGATAGCTTGAATGCCCGCATCGGCAGCCGCCGGCATGCGGTCAGACTCGTCGGCCTGCTCGACCCGGAGGATAGTGCCGCCCAAAGCGCCTTAGAGCATCTGCTGATTACGGATATAGCGACCGCCCAAGAATTGCTGGGCCAGCCTGGTTGGCTGAGTCGGATCGATGTACTCGTGCCTGCCGATGCGGCTGGCCAGGAGCTGGCTGGTCAAGATTTGGCGGGACAAACCCTGGCTGGACCTGACCTTTTGACGCATATTCGATCCCTGCTGCCGCCTGGGGCGACCGTACTGTCTGCCCAAGGGCGCTCGCAAGCCATTGCCCAGATGACACGCGCGTTTCATCTGAATCTGACCGCGCTGAGTCTATTGGCCCTGATTGTGGGTGTGTTTCTCATTTACAACACCATGACGTTTTCCGTGGTCCAGCGCCGCAGTCTGTTTGGCTTGCTGCGTATCCAAGGTGTGACCCGGCGTGAGATATGTGTGTTGGTATTAGGCGAAGCGTTTCTGTTGGGTCTTATTGGAACCGTTGCCGGCATCCTGCTGGGCATAGTGCTGGGCCGGGGTCTGGTGCATCTAGTGACGCAGACGATCACCGACCTGTATTTTGTCCTCACCGTGCGCGAACTTGCGTTGACACCATTTGTGCTCGGCAAAGGGCTGCTGCTGGGTGTTGGGGCAACCCTGCTGGCGGCGCTCGCACCCGCTTGGGAAGCGACGTCCACTCCACCACGTCTGACCCTGCATCGCTCCGCGCTGGAAACCCGCGCGCAACAAACGGCACCATGCACAGCGTTCATCGGGCTGTTGGTTCTGGGGGCCGGGCTGGGCGGCCTGTGGATATCCGGCACGAATTTATGGCTGAGCTTCGGCGCTCTTTTCGCGGTTTTGCTGGGCTGTGTTTTGATGACGCCGTTGATCACCCTGGGCTGTCTGCGTCTCCTGCAGCCCGTGCTGGGTTCGTGGGCGGGCTTGCTCGGGCGCTTGTGCGCGCGCAGTGTGGTTGCGACGCTGAGCCGGACCGCGGTGGCGATTGCGGCGCTGATGGTCGCCGTGTCGGTCACGGTCGGGGTAGGGATTATGGTCAAGAGTTTTCGCCAGACGGTGGTCTGCTGGCTGGAAACCTCGCTACATGCCGATGTGTATATCACGCCGCCGAGTTTGATCTCTCGGCGGAGCGATTCCACGCTGGACCCGGTGTTGGTCGAACGCTTTTCTTCGGCCCCCGGCGTTGCGCTAGTCAACACCTACCGCGGGCTACAAGTCGAGTCGGCCGCCGGCCTGACCCAGCTGGTGGCGATCCAACTCGGCGCGCGCAGCTATGAGGCGTTTCAGTTTATCGAAGGAGAACCCGAAACGATCTGGCCGGCATTTCAAAATTCTGGTCCAGATTCTGATTCAGATTCTGACTCCGTGATTATCTCCGAGCCGTACGCCTACCGGCATGAGCTGGAGCTGAACGATATGATACGGCTGCGCACAGACCGCGATGCGTACGATTCCTATCAAGATTTTCGTGTTGTGGGCGTATTTACGGATTATGGTTCTGACCAAGGCATCGTGATGATGAGTCGGCGCACGTATGACCAGTGGTGGCAGGATGCGCGAGTATCTTCTCTTGGCATCTATGCCGCACCCGACACGGATGTCGCCCAGCTGGTTGCATCGCTCCGGAAGATCGCCGGCGCAGAATATGAGGTCGTGATTCGTTCCAATCGCTTTTTGCGTCTGGCCTCGCTGGAAATCTTTGATCGGACCTTTACCATCACCACCGTGCTGCATTTTCTGACAACGGCGATCGCCTTTGTGGGTGTATTCAGCGCGCTCATGGCGCTGCAGCTTGAGCGCGCGCGCGAAATCGGGGTGCTACGTGCGATTGGATTTACCCCCGGTCAGGTCTGGGGTCTGATGACCTCCCAAACTGGCCTGATGGGGCTGGTCGCCGGCCTGCTGGCCATTCCGGTCGGCATAGGGCTGGCGCTCATTTTAGTCTTAGTCATCAATCGGCGCTCTTTTGGCTGGACGCTGCAAATGGAGATTGCGCCCGACGTCCTCGTCCAAGCCGTGCTCATGGCTGTCGTGGCTGCCTTACTGGCCGGACTGTATCCCGCGCTGCGCATGGCCCAAACGTCGCCGGCGTTAGCATTGCGGGAAGAATAGCTCGCAGCCGTGCGGTGTCGGATTACGCTGCGCTGGGCGTGCGCAGCCGTGCTGTGTTGGATTACGCTGCGCTAATCCAACCTACGGGGTCGGCGGGATCTACGGGATCGACAAGCCGGGTAATATACACTCGTTCAGGAGAAACAGTATAATCGCTCCGAATGACAATAAGCCCAAAACGCAGGCTGCATATTTTCCTGAGTCTCAGCTTGGTCACCCTTCTAGCCGTTAGTGCAAGCGTCACCCTCTTCAGCTCATCCGAGGAGAAATTTCTGGCACAGCCCTCCATGTCGTTGGCCCAAGCCCTGGGCGGCGGTACCACCGGATTTGCGCGCGCTGACCGACCCCGGGTGTTTACCTTTCCGGACGATCACGGCCAACATCCCGCGTACCGGACTGAATGGTGGTATTATACCGGCAATCTTGAGACTCAGGCGGGACGCCATTTTGGTTTTCAGTTGACGTTTTTCCGCACGGCGTTAAGTCCCAAAGAAGTCGTACGCGCTTCAGCCTGGAGCACGCGCCAGGTGTATATGGCCCATTTTGCGCTAAGCGATGTTGCACCCCAGCAGTTCCACGTCTTTCAGCGCTTGAGTCGAGCGGCGCTAGCACTGGCGGGTGCCTCCGCAACGCCGTTTCGCGTTTGGCTCGAAGACTGGTCGGTCGAAGGCCAAACCGCTACTGCCTTGCCGATGCGCTTACGCGCCGGGCAAGACGACGTCTGGCTTGATCTCACGCTGACCTCGGACAAACCCGTTGTGCTGCAGGGAGATAATGGACTGAGTCAAAAGGGTGGGGGTGAGGGCAACGCTTCCTATTATTATTCTCTGACGCGGCTGCAAACGTCTGGTGTGATTCGGGTCGGGGGCGAAGAGTTCCAGGTCCAGGGGCTGAGCTGGATGGATCGGGAGTGGAGCACGAGTGTGTTACACGACACGCTGGTTGGCTGGGATTGGTTTGCTCTCCAGTTCTCGACAGGACAAGAGTTGATGTTCTACCAGCTGCGCCAAGCGCCGAGCGGGCAAGGTGATCAGGATGGCCAGGGTGTTATGGACGCGTTTAGTCGCGGGACTTTGATCGAGCCTGACGGAACAACGCAGCCGCTTTCTTCCGACATGGTTCAGATCGAGGTGCTTGAAACCTGGCGAAGTCCGCGTGCCGGGCGAAGTTCGTCTGCCGGAGTCGTATATCCTGCCAAGTGGCGCCTGCGTATTCCGAGCCAAGATATTGACCTAACCATTACACCCCATATGCCAAACCAAGAAATGCATACCCTGATTCGCTATTGGGAAGGTGCGGTGCGCGTCCAGGGCAGCCAGCACGGACAACGGCTTGACGGGCATGGCTATGTTGAGCTGACTGGCTATAGCGAAAAATGGATCAGACCACAGCCTCGCTTGGGCGCGGATTTTGAAAGAGACTCATGAAAACCCAGATCTTCTCACGTCGCGTCCGTATTCCCGCTCCTGCTACGGTTGTCTTCCAGCGGCACGCGCGGCCTGGGGCGTTCGAGCGGTTGACGCCACCCTGGGAGGCGGTTGAAATACTAGAACGCAGCGGCGGAATCGAAAATGGCGCCCGCATCGTCCTGCGTATGCGCCTGGGCCCATTTTCGTGCCAGTGGATAGCCAAACATTACGGCTATGGAGAAGGTCGCCAATTTCGGGACGTCCAGGTGTCAGGACCATTCGCTCGCTGGGTCCACACCCACCGCATTGAACCCCAGGGGCTGGACAGCTGCATATTAGAAGACCGTATTGAATATGCGCTGCCCGGAGGACAGCTGGGCCAGGTGGTGGCAGGTGCTTTTGCGAAGAAGAAGTTGGAGCGACTCTTTACCTATCGTCACGCGGTTACGTGTGGCGATGTTTTGGCTCATTATGCGAGACCGCATAGTGAGTCCGGAGGTGTGTCGATGAAAGTGCTTGTGAGTGGAGCAAGTGGTCTGGTTGGATCTGCGTTGCTGCCCTTTCTGAGCGCAGGCGGACATAGTGTCGCCCGCTTGGTACGGACCCGGCCCCCTGCGAATCAGGAAGATCAAGTGTTCTGGGCGCCGGATAGCGGCAGCATTGATCAAGCCGGCCTGGAAGGTCTAGACGCTGTAGTACATCTGGCCGGCGAGAATATCGCGTCCGGTCGCTGGACGCCCGAGCTGAAACGTCGCATTCACGACAGCCGGGCGAACGGCACGCGTTTATTGAGCGAGGCTTTGGCAAAATGTGCTCAGCCGCCCAAGGTGCTGGTGAGCGCCTCGGCCATAGGCTATTACGGCAACCGAGGCGATGAAGTGCTGACTGAAAACAGTGCGCTGGGAACGGGTTTTCTGGCTGAGGTGTGTCGCGACTGGGAGGCGGCTGTCGAGCCTGCCACCCAGAAGGGCATCCGAACCGTTCTACTCCGGATCGGTGTCGTGCTCAGCTCGGCAGGCGGAGCGCTCAAAAGGATGCTGCTTTCGTTTAAGCTTGGCTTGGGTGGCGTCGCGGGCGACGGCAAGCAGTATATGAGCTGCATAGGGTTGGATGACGCTGTTGGTGCGATTCATCATGCCATCGTCACGGACTCACTCAGCGGCCCGGTCAATGTGGTGAGCCCGCAGGCGGTCACGAATCGGGAATACACTCAGACCCTGGGCAGAGTCCTTGGCCGTCCAACAATTTTTCCCCTGCCTGCTTTTGCCGCGCGTTTGGCGTTTGGAGAAATGGCGGATGAACTGCTGCTGTCCAGCGCGCGCGTCGAAGCACGCAAACTGCTGGCTAGTGGTTATACGTTTCGTTCTCCCACTCTTGAAAGCATCTTGCGGCACGGATTAGGAATGTCGTAGGGGCGGCCCCATGTGTACTGCTCCCAACTTAAGAGGAATGAGCTGTCTGCGGAGGAACGGACTGGAAGCGCCAGCGAGCTCCTCCCCTCTTGGAGGGGATAGAACACCGAGTAGCCGGACTAAGCCTTAAGTTGTGACTGATGCCCCATGTACCCTCTTATTGTAGCCAAACGGAAATGAGCACGTATGAAACGTTTCTTTGACAGTATCTTTCTTTTTTTAGAGAACCTCGGTGCTGGCGTATGGGTGGGCGCTCTGGTCGGCTTCGGCTTCGCTGTGGCAGGAACCGTCTTTCGCGAAATTCCCACCATCAATCTGGCCGGCAGTGTGAATGCCGCCGTGCTATCGAAGCTAAATAGCCTCGAATTCATTGCTGCCGTTTGCATGGCGGTGTCTGCAATTTATTTTCTCTTGCGTTCGGAGTGGTGGTCGATGCTGCGCTTTGTGAAAACCGTGCTCGTCGTCAGCATGGTGGTCACCCTGATCTATTATGCGCTCGTGGTGGGTGACCGGCTGGAATATCTGCGGACGGTTGAGATCCAAGACTTCGATAATTTTGATACAACGAAGCAGATCTTTCGGGACGAATTCGCCCGGCTCCACCAGCGCTACACCCAGCTTGTGAAAGCCAATCTAGGGATGGGCGTCGGCTATCTTCTGCTCTCGGCGTTCGAGCGCAGATAAGCGTGCAGCATATTGCACCCCTACGATTGTGGCGCTAAATTCCGTACTGCGTTCAGAATGTTTTCGCGTTTCTTCGCGGGGTCGGTTTCAAACGACTGCATTTGAAGAAAGGCGGTATCCACGCCAGCGTCTAAATAGCGCTGAACCTGGGCTTTCATCTCGTCGGGTGATCCCTGGACTATCAAATCATTCATGACCTCTTGCGGTACGGCAGCTACCGCAGCCTTACGGTCTCCGCTAGCCCAGGCATCCCACATTGGACCAAGCGACGCACTGCGGCCCAGCCATTCGTGGAAGGCTTTGTATACCGGGACATTTAAATACGTGTTGATATGCCGCCGGATGCCGGTATCGACGGCAGGGCCAGGAGGGTCAACGCTGATAAACAGACGCGCGGTGATTTCAACATCATCAGGATTGCGGCCGGCCTCTTGGGCGGCTTCACGCACGACGGCGACCGATTTTTTGACATCGTCCACCGCGAGCCAGTTCACAATCGCGCCATCCGCATACTTGCCGGCAATACGCAGCATCATCGGCCGCAAGGCGCCAACGTGAATCGGAATGGATTGCTTGGGCACGCGGCTGAGGCGAAAGCCTTTGACCGTAAAAGTTTCGCCCTCAAAAGTCACCCGTTCGCCCGTGAACGCCAGTCGTAAAAACGCCAGCGTCTCCCGCACGCGGGTGGTAGGCCGGGTAAACTTGCCGCCATTCCAGAATTCAACAATCGGTGCCGAGCCCGCGCCTATGCCCAAACAGAAGCGGCCGGGTGCGAGTTCGGCCAGTCCGGCGGCACTCATGGCCAGCGTTGCCGGCCCACGTGTATAGACGTTGGCTATGGCTGTGCCTACCCGCAGCTTGGTCGCCTGGGCAATGGCCGCCAGTGGGGCGAAACAATCAATCCCATCGACTTCCATCGACCACGCATCGGTATAACCCGACTGCTCGGCCTCACGGACGATTTCAATATGTTCGGTCAGACTAATTTCATCCATTGGAACAGAAAGAGACCAGCGTTTTTGACCCATGTAGTATCTCCAATTGTGTTATGAGGATTAAGGGAAGGAATGACCACTACGGCTCCCGCTGAAGGTGAGACCATGCCGCATCCTCCTCAGGTCGATTCCAATCCTCTGCCAAAGCAGGCTCACTGAGTAGCGCAGTTTCGTGTTCCCCTTTCTCAGAGGCGTCTTCGAGAATCGTAACCAGAGCGCGGCGAGGGGTAGGAAGTTGGATCGGTTCAAGGAGTCGAACATTCCCATTTTTATCGATGACCGCTTCAACCCTCTTAAGCATGTGAGTATTCCCTGGTGCGCAACTGAATCTAGACTCTACCACTCGGGCTGAATGCACGACAAGCGGGCTCAGAGCTACTAACAAAACTCCGTCTTGTTCCGTAAGCCTGGATACCTGCTTGCGCAGGTATGACACAAAAAGGACAGGCATTCTCGTGGAAACGGGAATCCAGGGGGGAGGAGCCGAGGCACTGACAACGTGGCATGCAGTTTTGTCATGAGCCCTTTAGGGCTTTGTAGCATGAGCCCTCCCGCCCAATCGAATAAAAACCAGTTCCAATCCATCGACCGGCTCTTGTTTCTCAAAACACATTCCAATCTTTTCCATCACCCGAATAGAGCCGACATTGGGCACATCCGCACTGGCAATAATTCGCTAGAAGCCCAGGCTTTCAAATCCATATTACAATACTGCCTTGGCTGATTCGGTGATCAAACCTTGCTTCCAATAGGCCGGGGCAATGGCGTACAGGCGTTCGGCTTCGCAAGGATTGTCTTCAGGCAAAAAGCTACAGATCCCAATAAGCTGTGTGTGGCCTTTCAAACACACGGCCCATAGTCCAAAGCTGCGTGTAGCAAAGCAGTCGATCGTTTTATGCAGCTCTTGTGTTGTGCGTTCTTTTGGAATGATCTGATCGTCCCACAAGTAGCGTCGGACATCCGGATCAGTCCACAGACGATGGAGGTCGTCGAGGTCGTTCAGGATTGGAGGACGTATGGTAAGGCGTTCGGTTTGGATGTGAGGCTGTGTGTTCATGCCTTTAATTTCCTCGTCCCTTTGGGGAGAGCACTAAGCCTGTCCTGAGCATTTCGACGGGTTGAGGGGAATCAAAATGGTTTCCTTTCCGTTGCGGACGACGGTTGCGTTCATGAGCAGCCAGTCGAAGCCTGTCCTGAGCTAGTCGAAGGGGGAAGCGAACGGTGGTCCGTCATCCCCTACCGCCCGGACATGAAGTTTCATCGCCAGTCGGAGCCCGTCGTGGGCACCCACCGGGTGGGGCTCGGAATGCCTACGCCTTCCCCTCCAACACCGCAATCTCAGGATTCCGCCGATGATAGCCAACAATCTCGCCCTCCTGGAAAACACCCACATAACTCGGCGGCTCCCACTCGTCCCAATCGGGAATTTGCGGCTCATACGGCATCTCAGTTTTCTTGACCAACTCCTTCGCCAGCTCAAGACTTTCCCGCGCAGCGCCATGCTTCCCCATAGCCAAATGCAATCGACATCGCTCAATCGCCGCATCAATCTGGAAGATCAGCATCGAGCCACGCTTGGCGATGGACTCGGCTTCGGCAAGATCACATTCTCCGTCGTAAACCGTTCTTGCACCCGACGGAGTGCCGCGCGGACCAACAGGCCAAGAGGTAAGTGATTTTGCTGCCCAGCCTGACGTAGGAGGGAGACGCTCTCGTTTAGCTGTTGTTCTGCCTGCTCCATTGCGAATTTGGGCTTGCGGATTGAAGTAGGGCCTCCAAAAGATGTGTCCGTCCCAGCGTTAGGTGGTCAAGGGCGAAGGTGAGGAGAGATAATCCGCTATCTTCGGCAGTCTTCAACGTACCCCGAGCACGTTCTCGTACTTCGCGACAAGTCTCGATTGCGGATTGGGTGGTGTCAACGTCTTTGGGTTTTACATTCAGTTCTGAGAGCTGAGGGCTGAGGACTCATCCAGCAGCAAATCGCAGTAATAGAAGCCCCACACCGACTAGAGCAGAGGGTAGTCTGGCTGCCTCTCTTTTTGCAAGACCTCTGCCTTTCGAAAGGCTGCCAGGGTTTCGGCGTTGCGAGCAGCCTGGTGCAGAGCATAAGCCACTATCACCCGATCTTCCGTTCTCTCAGCGGCATCCCCGCTACGGTCGGCCAGCTCCACATTCTGTTCGGCGGCACGCACAGAGGCAGATACGTTGCCTAGCGTCAGATGCAGTTCGCTGAGATTGGAGGCGGATATGGCGCCTCGGTGCCATTCCTGCTGCGCTATTGTCGCTTCAAAACTGGCCCTAAGAGGTTCAGTGGCTTCTTGCAGTCGTCCAAGAGCGCGTAAGTGGAATCCTGCTTGGTTCAGTATTCATGCTCGGTCAGCCTCAGTTATGTTCGTAGTCGGACGTTGCCACAGTTCTTCGAAGAAACAAGAGACTGCGGACAAATCGGTACCGAATGCTCCGAGCTTTTTGATGCTGAAACACTCCTGACGCCGAACTATTCGTTCAAGGTACACGTCGTCCAACGCCTCCTGCCACAACTCCGCCTTACACCCATGCGCCACGGCATGGTACAACGGCATCATGGCTTGGAGGGTGTCGGGGAGTTCAGGTGCGGACTGTTTGAGATGCTCGTACAGGCGGCGGTGTGCTTCCTTGGCTGCGTCTGGAAAGCGTTCGGTAAGCTGCTCAGCAAAATGCTCACGGACCAGGGGGTGGGCGTCTAACGATTGTGAATCAGAATCTCCAGAACTTGTTGGAGAGACGAGACCGCAATCTCGAAGATTTGAAACGGCATAGGACCAATCCTCTTGGCTTAAATTTACTAAAGAATCGGTTAGGCCAGAGATAGCCGGTACTGTTCGTAAGGCCTGAATCGAGCCAGCCTCTGCTGGGCGGTCAAACAGTCCCAAGAGCCGTAAGATCGACAGTTCTGAGCCATTGCCGAGCCAGTGCTCGTATTTCTCCATAAGTTTACGCGCGTGCGCGCCTCGACGATCATCCGCTTTGAGTAGTTCAACTTCACCAATCCGACGTACATCACCGTCATACGCCTTACTCAGATAAGTGCCTAATAATGTCAGCGCGAGCCCGTGACCATTCACGTCTTGAGAAGCGTGTTTCAATTCTTCCTGCAAACCTTTGACACCCAGCGCCTTGAGGAGTGCTGCGCCAGCTTTGTCCGAGAGGTGCTCCAGATCGATGGTAAGCGTACCGGAGATGTCCGCCACAGTCTGGCGCGTGCTGATAACGCACATGCCTGGATTCGATGCTGCCAATTCGCGGACCAATGCCTGGAGGGCAGGATCTTTGATCCGACCTGCATCGCCGGATGTTGGCAGGTGTTGGAGTGGTTCAAGGCCATCGAGGACGAGTAAGGTTCGAGACTCGCGTACCAGCTGTGCTAGCCTTTCGCCTTTATCCCAGGGTGAACCAACAGTTGGGTCTTCATCGCCAAAGAAGCGCAGGGCTTCGTCGACAAACTTTGCTCTTGAAGTAGAGATTCTCCAATTGTGAGGCCTGCGTCGGCGTGTCCTCATCGCCTGGCGAGCCGTCGGGTTTCATGCCGATCGTACCGCTCGAGCTGACATGCACAAACCGGCGCACGCCGCGTTTGTCAGCCTGGGTCATTAGGTTTAGCTACCTGTGATGTTGACGTCTTCCAAAGCCTGGGCATGATCGCCGAGCTGGAAGTATTCGCGGAAATAGGCCGCAGTGTGAAACACGGCTTCGCAACCGTCCAGCGCGTCGGCACAGCCTGGCACGTCCAGCATATCGCCTTTGACCAGCGTCGCGTTGGTATCGCCCAGTAGGCGTTTGCCCTTTTCCTCCGAACGCACCAGGCCAACCACGTCAAAACCTTGGGCTTCGAGTGCGCGGACTAAATTGTTGCCAACTAAACCTGTACTGCCTGTGACAAAGACTTTCATAAGAGATCTCCCGTAGACCTGGATACCTGCCTTCGCAGGTATGACAATCCCATAGGTCGGATGAGCGGAGCGTAATCCGACATCTCAAGCTCCTCCTTCGGATTTCCCCGGGATTTCTCTCCAAGAAAAATGTAGCCCGGATGAGGGATGGTTGGAATGCGGGGAGAAGTGAAATTATCGTCAGAGGTGACTGTCTACAATGCTGATTCCCCTCACCTTCATCCTCTCCCCTGAGGGGCGAGGAAAGAGGAGCCCGCTCGCCCTAGTGCATAGGTCCGTTTCAGATACGCCACAATATCGGCCGACTCGAACATGGCCGTGTGTGTATTCGGATCAATCAAATACGGCACCTGCATTTTGCCGGAGAGGGCGACGAATGCTGCGCGGCGCGGACTGCCCTGGGCAACATTATGGAGCAAATAGGGAATTTCAAGCTCGGACAAGGTCTCACGCACCAGGCGACAAAACGGTGAACCTTCATAACTGTACAGCTCAAGCCATTCTTGCGGCGGTGTAGCGCGGCGGTAGAATGACCCGCGTCCGGGACGGGCCAGTGAAGCTAAAGAAACGGCCAGCGTGGTCAGCAGACCCGAGGACAGCATGACGGGAACCGTGCCGCTGCCATAGTGCTCAAACAGATAGTCATTAATGGCGTCGGATTCGTACATTTCGGCTCCGGTATTGGGATCAATAAGATATGGGAATTGGTATTTCCCACCGCGCTGCTTGATGGCTACACGATAGCGCGGGCCGCTCTTGGGGCAGGGATAGATCTTGACGTCTAAGTCCAAAACGGTGCAGGCCTCACGGACCTTGCGACAAAACGGTCAGCCTTCGAAGTCGTACAGCTCAAGCGCTTGCTTGGGGCGTGGCCCGAGTGCCCCAATACGCTCGGCATAGCCCAAGCGGGCAACAGTAGACAGGGCCGAAGTCGCAATATCAAGCGCACGCATGAATTGCTGTCCCTTGTGAGAGAGTACCCAATGTGAGCGGCTGTCCAATTAGCGGTTCATATACTGCTGCATTTTTTGGCGCTGCTCTTGGAGCTTCTGATCCATTCTCGTTTCCGTATCGGTTGGATCAAAGGTGAAGACACGGTTCGGAATGGACGCCTCAGTGATACGAAGAACCCGGAACGCGTCGATGTTCGCCTCGTCGGAAGTCTGGGAATTCTTCGTTTTGATCCGATATCCGGCCAGCGGAAACCCCTGCTCCTGGATGGCGTCTCTTGGACCTTTTTGTTTTTTCTGGCCCAGCCCGCCCAGGGCACCTTTTCGTCTGTCATTAAATTTTTCCATCATGGCCTTTATCTTCGAAAATTTCCGGGTGACACAGCCTAGCGCTTTCTTCTGTGCTTGAACGGCGCGGTACACGTCGCACCGGATGGTGCCTTGCCCTTTGATTCCGATCGATTCTGTTGCCAGCTTTTTGACCGTAGGTGGTGCGGATGGCCCTGCGGCTCCCATGCCCAGCATGTTGGCCAGGCCGGGGTTGAATTGCTTGAGCGCTTGCATGCTTTGTAGCATACGTTGTCGTTCTGCGGGGTTCTCGGCGTTGGCAAGTCGCTGTTGCATCTGTTTTTGGATGAGAGCCTGCATGTCGAACTGGGCGGATTGTGCGGCTGTGGCTGTTTTGGCTACGCCTTGCCGACTGAAGGTAATCACTTCTTTCTTTGCGGGCTGGACAAAGTGATACGTGTCGCCTTCGATGAGCATATAGCCGCCGCGACCATCTCCCTGCTCAAACCCACTGATCTTGATATTGTCACCCTTGGCTTGAAAGAGAATTTCCTGTTTTTCTTGCACCCCTCTGACGTTTTTCCAGCCTGCTAGCAGGTCGGCCATGAGCTGTTTTCGATCGGGATAGGCCTCTGGAGCCACGTCCATCGTCTTCATCACCAGGGTGAGGTCAGCGCTGGCTGCCGGGCCTGGGGAAAAGCCGCTCAGTCCGAGCAGCAGTATGCCCATAAACGCGATGGATTTGCAGGGTGTGATGGATTGGTGCTGCAGCATTTTCAGGCTGTCTTTTTTCTCTTTCTTCAAGATAGTGCAGGATAATGCAGGATAGTACAAAATAGTGTCAGTCGTGCTTAATCCAATCAATAACCCGTTCTTCAAATTCTTGTGGCGGAATCGTGCCTTCAGAAATGACTTTGCCGCGCACCGAAATACCGGCCTGATGGACGGTCTTGTGACTATGTGAGACCAAGGGATGCCACCAGGCCAGGTCTTTCCCTTCAGCCAGGCGGCGATACGCGCATGTATGCGGAAGCCAGGGGTTGGTATGAATGTTTTTGGGTGACAGGCTGACACAGTCGGGGACAAGTTCTGTGCGCTGTGTATACCGGCTGCAACGACAGCGCTGCAGATCCAGCAGGTGGCAGGCCACGTTGGTGTAATGGATCCTGCCGGTATCTATATCTTCCAGCTTATTCAGGCAGCAGCGTCCACAGCCGTCACACAACGACTCCCATTCTTCTGTGCTCATTTCGGACAACGATTTTGTTTTCCAAAAAGGCTGCGACTCGGTTGCCATGCTTCCTCACTCGATCTGTACGTGTTGAAGAAACGATTATTTCAACTATTTCAACCGGGCTATGACTTTAATTTCGACCCAGGCGCCGGGAAAAGCCAGTTCTGTTATCCCAATCGCCGTCCACGCCGGGAAGGGGTCTTTCATGTACCGGTCTTTGACCTTCATAAAAGCAGCGAGATTTTTTTGCAGGTCAACGTGGAAGGTCGTCATCTCGACGACATCATCGAAGGACGACCCGGCTGCTTCCAGCGTGGTCATTACATTCTCAAACGCTTGGGTGAACTGTGTTTCTGCATCGTCTGAGATCTTATTCTCTGCGCCACTTCCAAGTTGTCCGGAACAGAACAGACGATCTCCGTCTTTGACTGCCGGGGCAAAGTGGTAGTCATTATAATACGCTTCCATGCCCTTTGGGATAACAACGTCTTTGGCCATAGTGTCTCCTTTGCTTGTGTTTGACTCGTAGGGTTGAGAACCAGGCTGAACTGTAACACTTTGGCAAAGCCGCTCGCAAGCCAATCCCGTAGGTCGGGTTAGCGGAGCGTAACCCGACACCACATGGCTGACTGGCTGACATGTTGTTCAGTGTGTAGGGGGGAATTCCTCACGCGTGTTCTTTTCCGCTATATCTACAGGACACCATTTGAGTGGAGAAGGAAAACAATGCTGAAATATGTAAGTATGTAAGTGTCACTCTGATCGTACTGGCTTTTTCGTCTGCCTGTGCTACGTCGCCTTTGGGCCGAAGTCAGTTGCGCCTCTCCCCGGCGTCGGAAGTGAACGCCATGGGCGTGGCCGCGTTTGCAAAACTCAAAAAATAAACTCCTGCAGCGAAAAGCGGGAAAGTAAACCGCTATGTGCGCCGTGTCGCCCATGGGATTACGGCGGCACTGCCGGGCAAAGGTGGACCAGGTTCGTGGGAGGTCGTCGTCTTTCAAGATGACGCGGTGAATGCGTTTGCCCTGCCAGGAGGAAAAATCGGCGTGCATACCGGCTTACTCAAGGTCGCCCAGAATCAGCATCAGCTGGCAACCGTACTGGGGCATGTGCTTGTCAACCATTCTAATGAGCGTGTCTCGACCGCGTATGCCACCCGGGCGGGAGTGCAGCAGATGGCCAAGATCTTTAGTGGTGCGTCAGCGGCAACCCAAGAGCGCGCCTTGGCCGTGCTTGGGTTGCCGCCCAGTTCGGCGTGGCTTTACCTTTTGGTCGGACCCAGGAAAGTGAAGCCGACATTATCTGGATCGATCTCATGGCGCGCGCAGGCTTTAATCCGCGTCAGAGTATTCAATTATGGAAGCGCATGGATGAAGCCGGCGGCCCTCGACCGCCGGAGTTTCTCTCTACTCATCCTTCGCCCCAGACGCGTATTGAGGACCTGCGTAAACGCATGTCTACGGCTCTCCCGCTGTATGAGAAGGCGTGTCTCGCAGGCAAGAAGCCGGGCTGTAGGTAAATTCTATGAAGAAGCCTGTTCTTTTGATTCGGCCCGCGTCCGAAAACTCGCGACCCAGAGCACGACTATGCCGCCCGTAATCGCCACATCTGCAACGTTAAAAACGCCGGTCCGCAGCGGCCCAAGACCCAGGTTCAAAAAATCAATCACTCTGCCATCGTGAAAGACCCGGTCCAGCATATTCCCGATTCCTCCGGCTAAGACGAAGGAGAGCGCAATAAAGGATGCCGAGGCGATATTCCATTGCAGCATGAGGAATACAGATAACCCGACCAGCAGGACCGCGGTTGCAACGGTGAGTATCCAAAACCGCAGCTGAGGAGTCAGCGTATTGCCCAGCCCCAGAAAAGCGCCGCGATTCTCTGTGTAGTGTAAGCGTACGGTATCGCCCAAGAAGGACAGCGGCGGCGAGCCACGTAACTGCTGAGTCGCGATCTGCTTCGTGACCTGATCGCAGCCGACGCCTGATATCAGGATGCAGAGGGCAAGCAGGAGCCGCGCGCGTTTGGTGACTGTGGTCATCCGGGATCCGGTGAACTGTTTTATTCGGACACCAGGCCGTGCAAGCGCAGGAACTGTTGGGCCGATTCGTATGGCCGTTCGATCATCGGAATATGGCCGATATTTTTCATAATGACCACGTGGCTATCGGGAATGAGCGCATCGAGTATGGCGGCACCGGACACATGCAGCAGGCGATCCTGATCTCCCCACGTAATCAGGGTCGGCGCCTGAATTTTCTGTGCTTCGGATTCCAGAGACGCCGGATTGGCGATAAAGTCCTGGATGATTTTCTCGTTGAACCGACGCTGGGCTATGGCTTGCTCGGTCAAATACCCCACAATGGGATCTGGAATAGCTGGGATTTCGACAAACACGAAGTCGAGCAAGCGTTCAAAATCTGCGGCAGTATGGATAAGGAGGGGGTTGTCTCCTTGTCCGAGCAGGCCGTCAAGCTCGCTCGGTTCGGCTGTATCCACGCCTCCGGGAGCTAGCAGCCAAACGCTTTTGACCATGTCAGGGTGGCGGGCGGCATACAGCCCGGCGATGGCCCCACCCATAGAATTCCCGCCAATATGAAAAGCGCTCAGATCCAATGCCTGGACGAACGCGTCGACATTGTCGACCTGATCGTCCAGGGCATAGCGCGCCTTGGGCTCACGGCTGCTGTCACCAAAGCCCGGCAGGTCGGGTGCGATCACATGGAAATGGGGCGTCAGATATTTCGCTACGCGGGTCCAATTGTCTTTGTCCGCTCCAAAGCCGTGCAGCAACACCAGGACATCGCCTTCCCCACCAATCAGGTAGGCGATACGATGGCCCACAATATCGACCTCTCGCTGCTCAAAATCGGCGGCCCGGCGCTCTGCCTGGGTTGCGAGTGTAAGGAGAACACCAGGGAAGAGGAAATATACGACGGCCAGTCCGACTAGCAGGACGGAAAAGGTTGCGAGCAGCAGGTTTTTTTTGGTCACAGCCATCTCTTCTCCCTATTCGGTTAGCTCCCCGCACTAATCTGATCAATCATTTTCTGGGCGTTGGCATGGCCCTGATCCGCCGCCTTGTGCATCAACTCGAGACCTGCATCCATATCTTTTGCAACCCCGCGCCCTTCCAAATACATGGCCCCGAGATTGAATTGCGCGCCCGAATGTCCACGCTTGGCTGCTTCCCGAAACCATACCGCCGCCTCGGCATCATCCTGATCCGTGCCTCGGCCCATGAAGTACATGGTCCCGAGGTTGAACTGAGCTCCGGAGTGGGACTGATCGGCCGCCTGGAGATACCAGCCGCGCGCTTTCGAGAAATCCTGCTCAATGCCATAGCCGTTATCGTACAGCACGCCGAGATTGTATTGCGCATTAGCGGAGGCTTGATCGGCTGCGTTCCGAAACCAAATGGCCGCCATGGCGTAATCCTTCTCCACGCCTTGGCCTTTGACGTACATCATGCCCAAACGGTACTGGGCTTTGGTGTGGCCGCTCTCTGCAGCTTTCTGAAACCACTTGGCGGCTTCTTTCCTCCCGGTGTCGTCTTTTTTACCCGCGAAATACAGCATGCCCAGGTTGAATTGCGCTCCGATATGGCCTTGCTTGGCCGCTCTGCGGAACCATCCGACCGCCTTCTTGGCACTGCGTTTAACGCCTTCGCCCTTGACGTATAGGACGCCAAGATTGTTCTGCGCCTTGGGATCGCCGTTCTCAGCCTCTGCCTGAATGGTATCGGCCTCTTCTTGTGCCTGCACCAACGGCTGGAAGAAGAAAATGAGGCTGCCGATCAGCACGGTCAGTCCCGTGCACCGTAGTATTGTTTTCATACCGTCTCCTTGTGTGGCCCCGTCTGCTTAATATCTGCGCAAGACTAGAGATAATCAAAATTGAAGGGCGACTCAACTCCATACCGACTCTGCTCGACGTCTGTCGGTGCGAACGTTAGGATGCCGCCCTATGCAATCAGACGGAGCGAACGATCCTCGTCCCTGGTTTGGCTGGTTTGTGAGGGGAGATGTTGATGGGTTTTTCGGCCTGTTTATCGATAATTTGCTGCAACTCATGCTGATCGCCGTCCTGTGTCCGTTGGTGTGTGGGTTTCCGCAAGAGTTGGTGATCGGTCGTATCCTGCCGGGTGCTGCGATTTCCATACTGCTCGGCAATGCCTTTTACGCTTGGCAGGCGTGGCGTTTGATGCAACAGACGGGACGCAGCGACATCACCGCGCTGCCGTACGGCATCAATACGCCCAGCCTGTTTGCCTATATTTTTCTCATTATGGGGCCCATTTATCGGGAGACACACGATCCAACCTTAGCCTGGCAAGTTGGACTGTTTGCCTGTTTGCTGAGTGGGATCATGGAAACGGGCGGGGCGTTTGTGGGCGACTGGCTGCGTCGGCATACCCCGCGGGCGGCTCTGCTGACTGCTCTGGCGGGCGTGGCGATTACATTTATTGCCATGGGATTTATCTTTCAGATTTTCGCCAGTCCGATGATTGCTCTCTTGCCGATGATGATGATCCTTATAACCTATGCGTCCCGGCAGACTTTTCCGGGCGGTCTGCCGGGTGGATTAGTCGCAGTCCTGACTGGTGTCGCTCTGGCCTGGGGCCTGCGTGCTTTAGGCATGCCGGTGTTTGAGCCGGTGGCGGAGCAGTACCGATGGGGATTGCATCTGCCCGTGCCGGTCCCCCAGGACCTCTTTGCCTTGCTGACCAGCGGACGTGGCTGGCAGTATCTGGCCGTCATTTTTCCTATGGGCCTGTTTAATATCATTGGCTCGCTGCAAAATTTAGAGAGCGCCGAAGCGGCGGGGGATCGGTACGAAACCAAGCCCTCGTTGTTGGCAAACGGCGTCGGCACGCTGGTGGCGGCCCTTTTTGGGAGTGTATTTCCCACCACCATCTATATTGGCCACCCGGCCTGGAAGGCCATGGGTGCGCGCGTGGGCTATTCGGTCGTGAACGGGCTGGTCGTTGCTTTGTTGTGTCTTGTGGGTGGCATGACGCTGATACTCCAGGTGCTCCCATTGGAGGCCACGCTGGGCATACTGCTGTGGATCGGCATCATCATGACCGCTCAGGCGTTTCAAGAGGTGCCCAAGCCACATGCGCTGGCGGTTGCCTTTGGACTCATTCCCGCACTCGCGGCCTGGGCTCTGCAGTTGATTGACACCAGTCTGCGCAAAGCCGGGACTTCCTTATTTGAAATAGCTCCCAAGTTCGGCACTGATCTGTATATTCACGGGGTGATTGCGCTGAGTCAGGGCTTTCTTCTGAGCGCTATGGTCTTGGCCGCAATGGTCGTTTTTATAATTGAGCGCCAATTCCTCAGAGCCGCTACGTGGACTATGGTGGCGGCGGTCCTCTCGTTTTTCGGTGTCATTCACGCGTATGAACTGACACCAGCAGGAGTGCAAAATTCCTTTGGTTTTGCTGCTGCTCCAGACTTTGCGCTGATGTACGGGCTGAGTGCTGCGCTACTCGTTTTCTTCCATATCTCTGAGAGAGAAGCGGACTCCTAAGAGATTTTGGGAGAGGCGATGTGCCTGTGGTAAAACGTCTTTAGCCCACGTCCACCCAAGGCTCAAGCCTCAGGCTCACCCTACCAAGCCCGGCAAACCAGACTCCCCGCCCTGCCTTTGAGGGGGCAAAGTTCCCTTTGTACGTTGAGCTTGGTGCTTGAGCGCCCGGCGGGGGTGGCGTTCAGGAGCTCTCTTCGCATTGGACAACGGTGGTGGGGTGGATCCTCCCAGACCCACCAGCTGTTCGGTGGTTGAGACTCCGCTTCCACCCACCCCCCTTACGAAACTGTCCCCTCCTTGGAGGGAGAAACTTGCTTAACCACGCGATCGGGAGGAAGGATTAGGTGTTTGACGGGGACGACGCTGTGGCATCCATATCGACATGATCGAGTGGGTTTTCAACAGCGGGCGCCTCATTTGAGGCTGCGGCAAGCAGGTCTCCATCCGAGGCCACAAAAGTAAGCGGATCTAGTTTTGAGCAAGCAAAGTGTCTTGCGTCACCAGCGCAGTTGTCAACTGAACAGCATCATACCCCCGGAGGCGGTGTCGCTGCGTCAGTTCTACTGCCCGGTCAATAATAGCGCGATCAACCTGAAGAAGAACAAAATGCTCCGTGCAATCCTCAAGAAAACGGCTCAACAACTGGTCTCGCTCGTCGCTGGTAATGCCTTTGGGCGCTCAGTGTTTGGCGGCCAAGACTGCCGCAACTTCTGCCACAGTAATCTCGGAGATCAAGACCGTATGTTGCGCGGCCGAATCTACAATGTGTCGGACCCAGCCGCTTCCTGGTTCTTCCGTGTACCGCTTCACCAGGGCACTGGTGTCACAGTAATACGTGGTCACAGACGCGAGCCCCGTTGTTCTTCGATCATTTCGCTTAAGGACGGCCCAGCGGTGTTGGCTAGAATTTTACGCGTGGTGTTGAGGGTCACCCCAGGGATGATCTTGCGACGCAAGGCTTCACTTAACGGACGTGCGCGGCCTGTGACATACAGGGCATTGCGGACTGTGTGTGGTGAAGGCGCTGTCTGAGGCATGAGGAAAGTTTCAAGAAGATGACGACTGAGTACTTCGGGCGTCTGCCCTGTTTTGCGCGCTCGCTCCTCAAGGCGTTCATACGTTTCTTGGGACAGATCAATGGTAATCGTGCTCATCAGGCCTTCCTCTCTCAGCACCAGGGTAAGAGTCTCAGAATATGAGGTCAAGCATGAACAGCTCAGTGTTGAGCCTGGTGCTTCAGCGCCCGGCGGGGGTGGCGTCCAGGAGCTCTCTGCGCATTGCGCAACAGCTGGTGGGTCCTCCCAGACCCACCAGCTGTTCGGTGGGTGAGACTCCGCTTCCACCTATCCTACGAAACTTAATGCTGTACGCGACTCTGTGCCTCTTTTTTCCTCGCCCCTCAGGGGAGAGGATGAAGGTGAGGGGAATCTAAAGGAAATCTTCATCTGAGCGACCCTTACCCGCCTCCGCCGCCCTCTCCCTAGATTGTGTAGCCTGGAGGTAGCGAAGCGGAGTCCAGGAATACCGTCCGTCCCGGGGGGGAGTGTGCGCTCGGATTCCCCGGATTCCACTCCGTCCCATCCAGGCTACATAGTGGGATTTCAACACCTTCCGGAATTCTACCTACCTTTGTCAGCTCCCAAGACGGGAAAAGCTTGCTGGCGCTGCCACTCCGTTCCTCTACGGCCGAGTCAGTTAGCCGCGGTGCCTCAGCGCCGGGTCCAGGCTGCGGCGGTAACACACTACCATCACGTCGAGCAGCAGCCCGGCCAGAAAGCCGCCCACATCATAGTGCGGGACCAGGGGGCCGACCAGCACGGCATACACAGCTCAAAGCCGCTATTTGCTCGTGGCGCAGTAGACAACGGGGGGACGTAAGAGGGCGAAGCGGTCAGGTTTAGCCCAGGCGCGGCCACCGCGGGATACGCCTGCAGTATTCCTCGTATTCCGCTCCGAATCGCTCCACGAGACGTGGTTCCTCGATCTTGACTAGATAGATCTCCGCTAGGCGGCATAAGGCCAGTGGGTACAACAGCAGAGTCAGGTGGCCCGCAATGAAGAAGATGCCCGCGCCGAGGGCAATGTAGGCAACGCACATCGGATTGCGCGAGAAGCGAAAAAGCCCCGACACGACCTGGTGGCTCACTCGGTACAGGGGTGCCGCGCCCGAGACGCCAGAAGAGCCGAGCGCAAGAGAGGCAGACGCCCAGTGCGGCCAGAATGAGCAGCGTGCCGACTGCTATGAGGACAGGGTCCTGCCAGCGCGGCCAACGGAGCCGCTCGTTGAGTGCTATGAAGGCGCCCGGCAGCGCGACGAAGTAGACAGCGACGAATAATGCGCCCCGCAGTACACTGTCCGCTCGCATGGCCTCTCCCCGCCGCATACCGGACCGGGCATAAGCGGCGGGGCATAGCGCCTCCGACTGGGCCGAGCCGGAAGAGGTCGATGCTAAAGGGTACAGTATAGATCGGACCGCGCTATTCCACGTCCGCGTTTAATGCCTTGTTATACGGCTAAGCGCTATCCAACATGATAGTGCTCTTTTACAAAGGCAAACCTTCGATCTGCCTCTTCCATATCTTCCGCAAAGCTGAAGAACAATGACCCCAGCTTCTGCTTCCGATTCAGGCTCCTTACCAGGGTCATTCCGCAGCTGGGTGGCCGCGTTCAGTGGGAAAATTGAATCGCGGTGAGTTTGCGTGTGGCCACGACCGCGTGCAGGCCGGTAATCTGGCCACTCGGATTTACCTCACAGTGCAAAACCATGCGCGGCGGCTGTCCCGGTCGTGCCTGCGTCCATTCTGCGACCAAAGCGGGTAGGCCGTTGATGAGTTGGAGTTCTGCTCGAAATTGGGCGCTATGCCTGGCCGAGGTGTTTATGAGGTGTTTATATAGAAGCGCATGACGCGCTCCCGACCGATGATGGGCACCCGGGCGGCAAAGAATTCTCCAGCACCGTCGCTCAGCGCATGGACATCTGCGGCGAGCAAGGATTCGATGGCAGCCGTATCTTGGTTGGCCAGACCGAACAAAAACCGCTCAAGCGTCTGGCGTGTCTTGTCCAGACCACCGCCGACAATAGCAACATCAGACGATTGGGTGTGTGACATAACCTGTCCTCCTACCCATTATCACGTTTGAGAAGGGAGAAAGGTTACAGTGTACAAAAAGTCTGGGCTCACCTTTTCAGGCATGCCCCGGATTCCACTCCGTTCCATCCAGGCTACAGTGTGGAATTTCAATACCGAACGCTACCTCCTCTTATAAGCTCCAAGGAGAGTAGTGAGTTCTTTCTTAACGAGATTTTCTCCAAACCGGGCGGACCTGTTCTTTATGCTGCCTGTGCCTTACGCGGCGCAGTCAGCACAGCCACTACATTATGGATAAGACGTAAGCCAAGATCCTCCTGAAGCGTCAAAATAGACTCCGGGTGAAACTGCACAGCGGCTATGGGCAGATCTGAATGCTCAACGGCCATGACTACGCCATCTTCACTTGCTGCGGTGACGCGCAGCACGGTCGGTAGTGTTTCCTGTACGGCAAACAGGGAATGATAGCGTGCGGCACGAAATTCGCGAGGTAGGTTGTCAAAAATCCGTCCATCAATTTCACCAATCTGTATCTCTAGCACGTGAATCAACGAGGACTTGCCATGCATAGGGTAGGGCAGGACGGACAGCTGCCCGCCGAAGTGTTCCACAATGCCTTGCAGACCCAAGCACACGCCGAAAACCGGCAGGTTGCGCTGCAACACAGCGGTTAAGGTCTCAGAAACTTGGAAGTCTTTTGGCTCGCCGGGACCAGGAGAGAGCACCACAAGGTCAGGTCGTTGCGCGTCGAGTGCGTCTTGTGGAAAACCGGCGCGCAAAGTGGTAACCTCAGCCCCGGTCTGACGAAAATAGTTAGCCAGGGTATGCACAAACGAGTCTTGATGGTCGATGAGGAGAATTCTCTTGCCTTGGCCAGTTAGTGGGAAAGGCATCCCTTTTTCCGGAGTAAACCCACGTGGGCGTCGGATGGCGTCGAGAAATGCAGAGGCTTTGATATGCGTCTCTTTCTCTTCGGCCTCGGGGTCAGAGTCGTACAGGAGGGTAGCACCAGCCCGCACTTGGGCGACGCCGCCTTTGAGGCGAATCGTGCGTAAGGTGAGACCGGTGTTGAGGCTGCCGTTAAACCGGATCAGGCCGACTGCGCCGCCATACCAGGCGCGGGGCGATTTCTCATGATCCTCAATAAACTGCATGGCCCAGGCTTTGGGCGCGCCAGTGACCGTCACCGCCCAGGTATGAGCTAAAAAGGCATCCAGGGCGTCAAACTCTTCTCGCAGATAGCCCTCAACATGATCAACCGTGTGGATGAGCCGCGAGTACATCTCGATCTGGCGTCGGCCTATGACGCGCACGCTGCCCGGCTTGCAGATGCGAGATTTATCGTTACGGTCCACGTCGGTACACATGGTCAGTTCCGACTCCTCTTTCTTTGAGGTGAGCAGCTCCAGGATCTGGTCTGCGTCTGTAAGTGCATCCTTGCCACGAGCGACTGTGCCGGCGATCGGACATGTTTCAACCCGGTTGCCTTCTACCCGCACGTACATTTCGGGCGAGGCTCCAACCAGGTATTCGTCTTGTCCCAGGTTGATCAAAAAACCATACGGGGAAGGGTTACGTTCACGCAAACGCCGGAACAGCTCGGCCGGAGAAGCTTGGCACGGCTCGAAGAAGGTTTGTCCAGGGACGACTTCAAAGAGGTCGCCGCATCTAAACGCTTCTTTGGCAGCCGCGACGCGTTTGGCGTATTCTCCTGGTTCATGGTCACAGCTTTGTTTTACTTTTCCCTGACCGGTATACGGCTGACTTTCGCCTGTGCGTGGCATGCCATGCGTCGAGTGTCCGTCCACCTCAAACTCATACCGTCGGCGCATAGCCCACTCGCGCCTATGGTCGATGACAATCAATTCATCCGGCAAATATAGCACCAAGTCGCGTTGGTCAGCCGGACGTTCGAGACGTAATTTTAAGGGTTCAAACTGAAAGGCCAGATCGTAGCCGAATGCGCCATACAGACCGAGATGCGGCTCGGCGGTGCTATAGAAGAGTTCAATCAAGGCGCGGAGCAACGAGAAGATGGACGGTTGCTTGCTGCGCTGCTCCTCGGGAAAGCGCTCCGCCGTCGGTTTGATGGTGCCGCTGAGGTCCTGGCCCTGGATTTCAAACGAGGCAACTGCGGGGAGATGTTGGACGACTGCCGTGATCATCGGCAAGAGCAGCGCCCCACGCTCATTTAAAGCTGACACCCGAAAGTCCAGACCACGACAGACCGCGGCCAAGGGTGGGTTGATAAAGCCCATATCCCAGCGTGTATACCGACCGGGATATTCGTAGCTTGAGGTAAACAGGACGCCGCGCTGGCTGTCGAGTGCATCTAAGACAGGCTCGATGGTGTCTGCCACCGGTAGGTCGTCGACCACTCGGTGGACGGTCACGCCGCCTCGGGTGTGATAATGATCGATGTTTTGCAGTCGGGACGAAATATTGGCCACACTATCCTCCGTTGTTCTGGAGCCGGGCCTATATGAAAAAGACCGCAACCTTTGATGAGGTGGCGGTCCAAAAAAACGAAAAGCCGCCTCATATCTCAGGCGGCTCCGTGTAGAGTCGTTACACTACGTCCGGGCCACCTCCTAAGGTAGCCACCACCAATTCTGGTTGTTTGGACGATTCAGCATGGTTCATTCATATACCAAGCTGAACGAAACAAAGCAAATAGACAGCTTCTCTCCTTTCCTGGAGAATCAGGAACCGCGGGCAAGGGTCTGACATGACTATGAAAAGGCGGCCTCTCATAGGACGAGAGATCTCTCTGCGCCCTTTGTCGTGCTCGATCTGAATCGTGTTCAGTTATTCGTATACGAGTACAACCCGCACGCTATACGCGCATATGAAAAAGCGGGTTTTCAATCCGAAGGCGTTCCGCGCCAGGACCATTTTTATTCCGGCCGCCATTGGGACACGCGTGATGGTGATAGTGCGAGACGAGTGGGAGAAGAGAAACGATTAACATTTACGAGGGACTAGCTTCTGTCTGAAAAATCCCCTCCTTGGAGGGGTGGCCGTCCGACCTTTGGTCGGTGGCTGGGGTGGGCTCCCTCGTCCGCCCGAAACACACACCGCCGCTACGCGGCACCCCTCTCAAGAGGGGAAATGAATGGATAATGCACAACGCCTTTCTTATCGGAACACGCATCTACCTCAGACCCCTTGAGCGAGGAGACATGCCTACACTGACCAAGTGGCTGGCTCGTTCAGAAGTACAAACGGCTCTCGATCTCTTCTATCGCCTGCCTGATCGGTCCGCCAAAGAAGTCTTAGGGTTTTTATTGGCGAGCAGAGCCCAAACACCGAAGAGGTATGAGGCTAAAGCAGTTCATCTCGTTGCGGAGTATGCGTTTGAGACCCTCGACATGAACCGCATCTGACTCCACGTTGATGCCTGTGATAACCACGCGATCCGAAGATTAAAAAGAGCCGGTTTCAGCCACGAAGCCACTCTCCGCCAAGATCGTTATGATGAGCGTTACTTCGACACGGTTGTGATGGGGATGTTGCGGGAGGAGTCCAAGTCACCCAGCAGGGCATTGCGCTCTCTTTTGGGCAGTCAAGTTTACTTTCCGAGAGCCAAGGAAAAAAGATAGAAGCGGCGCAATTTTTTCAGCAAGCCTTGACGATATTTGAAAATATCGGTTCACCGCATGCGAACCAAGCGAGACGCGATTTAGCCAGGGTCGAGGGGAAAGAATAATTCGTAGGGGCGCGGGAACCGCGCCCTGTCCGGTCTACGAGCAACCATGCCCTATAACCCCAACAAACACCATCGACGCTCCCTCCGATCACCAGGCCACAATTATGCCCAAACCGGAGCCTATTTCCTGACTATGTGTACCCGTCAACGGGACTGTGTATTCGGACAGGTTATTAGACGGAACCGTCATCCTCAATGAGTACGGAAAGATTGTCGGAGAATGTTGGAACGATTTACCGCGTCGATATTGCAATGTGGAATGCGACGCGTTCGTTGTTATGCCCAACCATGTTCATGGGATCATTCAATTGATCGATGCCAGGGCGGGGGAACCCCGCCCCTGCACAGGAACGGTGATGCCTTTGGGGAAAATTGTGGCGTCTTTCAAATACGAATCTACCAAACGAATAAATGAGATGCACGGGATGCCGGGTGTTCCAGTCTGGCAACGCAATTATTACGAACACATCATCCGCAACGAAGACGATCTGCATGCGACCCGCCAATATATAGCGAACAACCCTATGCGCTGGCTTGAGGATTCAGAAAACCCCCTGGATGCACCGTAGGGGCGCGGTTCCCGCGCCCGACAGGTTTGAGACTACCCCTTCGGCAACCCCAACGCCCGCTCGCCCATAATATTTTTCTGAATTTCACTCGTCCCGCCGGCTATCGTGTACTGCCGGGCGCTGAGGACGCGGTTGAACCAGCGTGGGGCGTCGGGTACGGTTTCGGTCGCTTCGTTGGTAACGGCTGCGCCGGTGAGTAACTCACTGGCAAACGCGGCAATATCAATTCCCAGCTCTGAACCGCACAGTTTGAGCATGGAGCCTTCCGGTCCTGGTGGCTGGCCTTTGAGCATCTTGGTCAGACCACGGAGACGGGTGTATTTGAGCGCTTCACTCTCAATTTGAAACTGGACCAGCTTCTGCCGGACCCACGACTGTTCCCAGGCCGGGCCGCCGTTGATGTGGACCCGTTTTGACAGCTCGACTAGGCGGCCGATCTGATCGCCGTAATTGCCGACTCCGGCATAGGCTCGCTCGAACATGAGCGTGGTCATGGCGACTTTCCAGCCTTGGTTGAGTGGACCGACGAGATTAGCTTTGGGAGTTCGGACGTCTTCGAAGAAGACTTCGTTGAAATGCGAGTGGCCGTTCATCAGCACCAAAGGCAGAACCGTTACGCCGCGCGTTTTCATATTGACCAGCATATAGCTGATGCCTTTATGTTTGGAAGCATCAGGGTCAGTACGGACGAGCATAAAAATCCAGTCCGCGTACTGCGCGCCCGAGGTCCAGACTTTCTGGCCGTTGATGATAAAGTCGTCGCCATCAGCCACCGCCTTGGTTTGCAGTCCGGCTAGATCCGAGCCCGCGCCTGGTTCGGAATAGCCCTGACACCACACATCACCGCCATTCAGGGTGCGATTCAGAAAACGCTCTTTTTGTTCATCCGTGCCCCAGTGCATCAGGGTCGGACCGCATAACGCGATACCGGAATAACCGGGTAAGATCGGTGCGTGGGCGTTTGAGTATTCTTCGTCGAAAATGACCTGCTCAAGCAAGTCCGCACCCTGCCCGCCATATTCTTTGGGCCAGGAAATCCCGACCCAGCCGCCGTCATACATCTAGCGTTGCCAGGCGCGCTGTTTCACAAACGTTTCGTGATCAGGCGCGACACGCTCATCTTTGGGATCATCGATACACAGATCCGGTGATACATGGGCTGCTAACCAGCCACGTACTTCAGCTCGAAAGATCTCTTGTTCCGGCGTGTATTGAAAATCCATACAGTTGCCCTCTTCGCTCGTTGAACGTGCTGAACTTATTTAACTTGCTGAACTTGCTCAATTTTTTTAACTCGCTCAATTTTCTTAACTTGCCAGTGTCTTGATGTGCGGCACGACCTCTTCCCCCAGCCGCTGGATACATTCCAGCGCCTGCTCCGGCTGAGGCCCAAGCGGCACCCGGCAGCGGAGAACAAAGTGCTCAACGCTGAGTTCTTTCTGCCATAGACCGAGGTGTTCGAGCCAGTCGTCTTTGGTGCCTATCACCATATATTTGCGTACTTTGTCTAGGGTGAAGTCCGACTCAGACTGAAAATCTTTGCTTGGTGTGAGCATGCCCATCCGCAGATAAAACTTACACTCCTCAACCCACAGGCGGCCAAACGTCTCTTCGGCTTCTTCCATGCTGGACGCCAGCCAACCGTCGCGCAGCAATGCAATACACGGTTTTTTGCCCGCCTTGATGGCTGCCTCCTGATATATCTCAAGCTGGGCTTTGAGGGTATCAAAGCTGTCGAAAAATGGAGCCATACACCACACATCGCCGAGCCGACCGGCACGTGCTATCGACTTGGGGCCAAAGGCGCCGATCCAGATGGGGGGACGGGGTTTTTGATACGGCTTGGGCGTGACGTGGATGGCATCATAGTCGTAATACCTGCCGTGGTGTTCGGTCGGCCCCTCGGCTGTCCAGGCCTTGTTCATGATTTCGAGACATTCTTCGAAGCGGCCTTCGCGCTCCTTAATGGGTACGCCGAAGTGGTTGAAGTAGTCAGCGTGATAGCCTACACCCACGCCCATAATCAGCCGGCCTCGTGAGAGGACGTCAATCATGGCGGCCTGTTCGGCTAAATGGACTGGGTTATAGAGCGGGGGCATAATGATGTAGGAGCCGATTTTGACCCGCTCGGTGCGAGTCGCAAAAGCGGTCATCAGTGTCAGCGTCGAAGGAAACATGCATTCCGTGCGGGCATGTCGTTCCGGAACAAAGAGAGCGTCAAAGCCGGACTTTTCCGCTTGTTCGGCTTCTTTAAGCAGTTGGGTAGCAAAATCGGCCGAGCGCTGGGGGCTCGGTTCCGGCTGTTGATAGGGCCCTCCATGGGTGTCAGGAAGGTAACCAACCGAAATCATAGGTCCTCCTTTGTGTTGCTGTCCGCCATGCCGTTAGACTTTTATACGCGTTTGGCTTTCGGGCCTCAATGTGGGAATGTAGGGTGAAGCATTCATCAAATAGAATGAACGCTTCGCCCCTACTGTAGAAAGGAGACAGATCATGGTCAAACTCATGTCGTTTTTCAAGCGGAAACAGGGAATGTCAGTTGACGCATTCCAGGCATATTGGCGGACGAAACATGCTGAGGAGGTTGTGAAGCTGGCGGGTATTCGACGCTATGTGCAGTCGCACACCCTGCTGTCCGGCTACCGCAAAGGCGAGCCCGTGTACGACGGGGTGGCTGAGGTGTGGGTTGACGACACCCAAGTGATGCGTACCCAAGCCGGCACGCCGGAATACGCCGCCGTACGGGCCGATGAGCCGAATTTTATGGATGTCTCAACCATGGGCTCCATTATTACGGAAGAGCATGTCATCAAGGACGGTGAGATTTCGCTCAATGCGGTCAAGAACATGGAATTTGTCACCCATAAACCGGATATGCCGATCGAGACGTTTCAAAAGCACTGGCGCGATATCCACGGTCCGCTTGGTGCGGCGATTCCTGTGGTCCAACGCTATGTTCAAAGCCATACCCGGCTGTCTGTGTACAAAGCAGGAAAAACTCCGGTCTACGACGGCATTGCTATTACCTGGTTTGACGACACGCAGGCCATGCGCACCTCAGCCACTTTAGCGGAATACGAGACGACGCGTGCGGATGAGGCGAATTTTATCGATGGCACGAAACTCCCATTTATTATCACCACAGAACACATCATTGTGGATTAAAAAGCGGCGAGCATATTCGACCGAAGCCATGCCTTGACTTCTTATAAGAGACAGGCATATGGCGGGATTAAGGCAGCTGGGGCAAGAGGGGCAAAGAGGAGCAAGAAGAGCGAGTAGGCGGACACAAGAGGACATATTGGGGACATTTTCTGCTCGTATCGGCAGCGCTCAGAAAGGAGGCGAAAATGCCTTTTTATCCAAACCCTGATGGGACGTGGAGAGAAGTCCAAGAAGACTCTGACATGGTCATACGCCGCGATATCCCACACAAGGCGGTGACGGAGAGTGCGAAGCAAGTGGCGCGGGCAACGGTCGTCGCTACGCTTGCCGCCTCCGGACCGGATGACCGCCTTGTGCGCCGGTGGAACTCGGCCATGGAATGCCTGGGTCGGCACGATCAAAAGGTCTAGCCAGCTGGACGTGCACCTCGCCCGCGCTCCTGAGCAGTATCGTCAAGCGCTCTTAGCGCGAACGCTGTGTAGCGCGAATACTCCGTAGCGTTCTCGCAACACCGCGCTTACTGCGTTGCCGATTGCTTGTTCTGAAACGTCACAAGACTTGCCAGCTTCTTAATCGGCGGGATACCCGAGATCACGCGACCGTTGATGACCAGGGTTGGTGTGGCTTTGATCTCAATGCGGCGGGCTTCTTGTATGTCGTTCTTGACCAGGCTTTCAGTCCGTCGTTCGTCCAAACACGTGGAAAACGGCTCAGAATCCAGCCCGGCGGTTCTGGCATGTTCTTCAAAATCTGCTCGTTTGTATTTCTTTTGGTCCGCGAACAATAAATCCGCATACTCCCAGAATTTCCCTTGTTCTCCTGCGCATTCAGCCGCAATAGCCGCCGTGCACGCACCGGGATGAACCTGGTCTTTCATCGCCGTATTACACTGCTGATCTAATGGATAATGGCGAAACACAATACGGACGTCGTTGGGGTTGGCATGCTGGAATCGTGAGAGCACGCTCCGTGCTCGGGCACACTGAGGACAGCGAAAGTCCACGAACTCGTGAATGGTCAGCACGGCGTCAGACGGCCCTTCGACATGACGCTCGGCACCCCGTAGGACGACGGCAGGTTGTGCATGATAATAGCGAACGAAACTCATGTCCATGTCAGCCGGCGCCGGCGCAATAAATTCTTGTGGCGTTACTACGGTTGCCGCCTCCTTGGTTTGCGTGAGTCCTATCCCAAGCAGGACGACGGCGAACGCGGTTAAGGTATAAGCAAGGCGAGTTGTGGTGAGTACCCCGTTTGCACGTCCTAAAACAAAGGTACTTATCAAGAGCCCAATATTGATCAGATACAGGCTCATACACAGAGGGCAGGTCGCCCCGATTTTGATGAATGAAAGTCCGGCCATATACGCCGAGAAGACGAATATCCAGCCGCACAAAAAGAGGCTCAGCCCGGTCGAGGAGAGCAACGTAGTGGCGAGCAGAGCGGCGTAGGCTGCGGTCGCCCACAGTGCTACCGGGACTCCGAACAACTGGGCATAGGCACTGCCCAAGACCAGACTACAGTTGACCGTTGTCCCCGTACCGCAAAAAGCTGAATCAATGCCTCCCTCTGCTCCGGCCTGATAGTGGAGGAGCGAGAGATATATGCCGATACCGAGTCCCAGCGCCCCAAGAATGCGAATCGCGAGTAAAGGCCAGCTCGGGACTCGCGTTGGTGCTTGGTGGGCGCCGTCTTGTTGCGTCGCCTTTCGACGTTCTGCTTTTGCCTTTTTTGCTGACATGGACTGAAGCCTTACCATACCCTTTTCTGTATCGCCAAGAGGGGTAGACGCAAGGGTAAAAAAACGGATGGGTAGAGAGACTGGCTTGCGCTGTTTCAAGAAAGCGGGTAGGGCCAAAAATATCAGTATGCTGACAGTATTCTGAAAGGTGACGGCTATGGAGAAAGCTGATCTCGACTGGATCCCTCGCTCTGTCCGCGACAAGCTTGATCAGGCTGGCATCAAACTGCACTTAAAAGAATGGCAAGCATTGAGGGTTGAAGAACGCCAAGAGCTGGGTGCCTTGCCCTGCCGGACCCCGGCTGAAAAAAGAACATTCCAAGAACGGCTTGACGCCTTAGCCCTCCAACGTTGTGGGGGGCTGCCACGACGTATGCCCCAGAAAATAGGGGAGGAAACCTAAGGGCGACCGGTCGGTCGCCCCTATAAAGCAAGATTACTGCGCTGCCAGCGCTTCGTCGATCAATTCGGCAAAAGCCGAATAGGGCTGGGCTCCGGATAGAAAACGCCCGTTCACAAAGAAAGCCGGCGTACCGGTTACCCCGAGCCGGGTGCCCAGCGCCAAATCTTTGCTGACCGCTCCGGTATAGGCATTGTTGTCTAAGCAAGCGTCAAACTGGGCGGTGTCGAGTTTGAGGTCTGCAGCGTACTGCTTGAGCTTATCGGGTTGGAGCGCGCGGGCATTGGCAAACAGGATATCGTGATATTCCCAATACTTGTCCTGATCGCCGGCGCAACGGGCGGCCTCTGCGGCTTTATACGCCTGAGCGTGAATGCGGGTTAAGGGAAAATCTTTGAAAACGATTTTGACCTGATCTTTATAGTTCTCTTGAATTTGGGTGAGTGCAGACTGCACTCGGGCGCAGTAAGGTCATTGAAAGTCGGAAAACTCAACGAGCGTAATCGGTGCGTTCTCCGGACCTTTGGTCGGTGCGCCGGCAATCGGTACCTCAACAACCGGAGGGCTGATCTTCATGTCGATTGCGGCCGTCTTGCGTAGCTCGGCCGTAAATGCTCGCTGCCGTTGTTGCTGCTTTTGGCTTTGGAGTGTTTGTTTGATCTGATCTCGGGCTTCTTCCAGTTTTTTTCCACGCAGCCGCGCTTTGTTCTTAGTATAATAGGCAGTGACCTCTGCGTCTGTCACGGCTGCGACCTTGTCCGTCACCTCCTGTTTGGTAAGCTGTTGGCGCGTGATACCTCGCTTCTTGGCCTCCCCAGCCATGAGATGATTATTGATAATGGTATCGATGGCTTTCTTTTTCAGCGCATAGATCTGGTTGTCCAGCCGTAGCATCTGACCTTTTATCTGCTTGGCGATGTCGGCTTCGCTGATGCTCTTCTCGCCGACCGTTGCCAGGACGGCGCTTGTAGCCTCTGCCTGGAGTATGCTGGGCGCGACCGCAATCCCCGCCAGAAAGGTGAAAGCGAGACCGACGTTTTTCGTCCATGCTGACCGTGTCACAATACTTCCTTTCATGCTTTGGGGTTCCCCTCTTCCTGTGTTGCCTACCTAGCCTACTCTTGGCCTCTTCTACCCGGTGAACGTGAGAACAAGAAAGAAGAGCAGCAGCGGTACGAGCATCCATACGAAAAAAACAATCCAGGCTGGCCCTTGTCCCTGATTTTCCATTTTCTTTCCTCCAACTATCTATCACCGTGTGCTGTTGGTTTCCCACCATACGGAAAACTTGGTTCCGACTCAATGCGGCTTACGTCCTGCCTCGCTCGGACTTCTTGGCCCGCGTTTACAAGAGTTTTTGGTTCTGCTCTGCAAGTGGCTGGCGCATGATTCAGAAGTGTCTTTGTATGCCGGTGTTTTGGCAAATGTTTTGCCCGGCTCGTCAGCAGAAAATCGGCGTGAGCAGTTCCGAAAGAATGCATACATCATTATACAAGGATCAAGTCCCGGGAGGAAATTATCGAGATTGTCGAGAATTATGACAGGAATCCTTGTCTCTGAGACATGATCCTTGCTATAGTGATCGTTTAACTCAGTAACACTGGAGGATGAAGGATGTTGTGGTGGTTGGTGTTTCTGAGCGGTCTGCTTTGGGGCCAGTCGGCCTGGGCTGCAGTAGAGATCTCTCCTGCGCTCTTAGGCATGTACCGCAAGACGATTGAGATTGACAGCGAACTCTTCACCTACGCGGCTCGCTACGGGGTGGATCATCGCCTGGCACGGGCTGTTATTCTGCAGGAATCAGGTGGCAACGCCGGCTGGGTTTCTTCCGACGGCGACGTCGGCTATTTCCAGCTCTCACCTGGCCTCGTTCGGCTTCTGGGCGTTGAGGCCAACATCGATGCCGGAATGAAATATATTGCGCAGTTGCAAAACCAGTTTGTGCGTGAAGATTATGTGCTGGCGGCCTATACCGTGGGGCCTGACCGGGTCGAGGAAGATCAGCCGCTCCGATTCACAACCCTACGCTATATCGTTGGGGTAGGACATTATAAATCCGTATTGCGCGAGTACGAAGCCGAGGTGCGCAGACAGGCCGAACGGCTGAAGCTCCGCACAGTCCAGGATAAAGAGTCGTGGGAATCGCTGGCGCGCGCGGTAGAACTGCCGCCCGCTGTCCTGCGCTTCTACAATCCTATGCTGGCAACACGATCACTGCGGGCTGGCATGCTGGTCGCCTATCCCGCCACGGGGCCGGAGTACCTGACGAAACTGGCTACAAACAATCTTGTCTACACGACTCGTATTGGAGATGCGCCCGACGTCCTGGCCGGCGTCTTTCGGATCGACCCTCATACCTTTCACCAAAATAACGATTTGTGGCACTTCCATCCTCTGCCAGTGGGAAAGCAGGTCTCGGTCTCAACCACCCTTGTGGCTAAGCCCGGTACGCGCGGGGTGTCTGACGGGGCAGCGACAATGCGTACTCGGTCTTCCTCCCGGGGGGAGACAGCACGGCGAGCAAGCGTTCGAAAATACCGCACATACACCGTGCGCTGGGGAGATTCGCTTGAAAAAATTGCGCGGCGTCACCGTACGACCGTTACCGCCCTCAGGGTTGCGAACGGGCTGCGCAGTACGCGTATTAATGCCGGCTCGACTTTACGCATTCCAGCCTCAGGCCGGGGAGGAACTACACGGTATCGCGTCCGATGGGGGGATACCTTAGGTGGTATCGCGCGTCGATACCACACAAAGATTTCTACGTTGATGCGGGTCAACAGGCTCCGCAGCCGTCGCATTCAGGCTGGGAAAGTACTCCGCATCCCAACGTCCTAAGAGCGCCTAACGAAACGGGCTGAAGCCAGTCATCGGAGTGTAACCCCGCTTCTCTGGATTCTCTAGATTCACAAACCAAGTGCAACACGAGCTGGATAAGGTGTTGTCATGGACAAGAGATACAGACAACTTTCAGTTGAGGAGCGGTGGAAGATTGCCGGTCTTCAAGGCGCGGGGAGCTCGCTCCGGCAAGTTGCAGCAGCTGTGGATCGCGCGCCATCGACCATTGCTCGCGAGATAAAGCGGAACCAGGGCACCCAGGGGGCCTACACCCCGGCCTATGCCGATCAGCAGGCTTGCGCCCGGAGGTGGAACGGCTCGAAGCTGGAACGCAAGAAGGAGCTGCGCGTCAAGGCCCTGGGCGCCGGAGCAGGTGGCCGGCCGGCTGGCGGTTGAGCCCGGCAGCCAGGTGATCAGCCACGAGAGCATCTACCGGTTTCTCTATGCACAACTGGCGCGCACCAAGGATGACCGCTGGCGGCTCTATCTGCCCCGCGCCAAATCCAAACGCGGCGGGCGCGGCAAGAAGCGCGGCTCTCCGGTCCGCTTCTTCGAAAGCCCGCCGGCCCCTCTCGGACCGCCCGGCCTGCGCCACCGACCGCCAGGTCCCCGGCCACTGGGAAGCCGCTCTGATGGTATTCGCCCACTACGGACCGGCCATCCTGACCATGCATGAACGCCACTCCCCGGTCCTCCTCGCGGCCCGACCGCCCAGCAAGGCGGCTCAGCCCATGGCCCGGCTGATGGTCCAGCTCCTCAAACCCTTGCCCCAAGCTTGCGCCAAACCCTGACCTTCGATAATGGCACCGAGTTCGTCCAGCACTACCAATTGCATCCCCTGGCCATTCAGACCTTCTTTTGCGACCCCCATAAGCCGTGGCAGAAGGGCGGCATTGAAAATGCCCTTGGTCGCATGCGGCGAACCATCCCGCGCAACACCGCCCTCGCCAGCCTGCGCACAAACCGCTTTAATGCCCTCATCCGTGCCTACAACAACACACCCCGAAAATGTCTTGCCTACCACACTCCTGCAGAGGTTCTTTTACAGCAACTGTTGCACTTCAAATGTGAATCCACGGTCCCGTTTCCACGGGCATGACAAGAATATCGAGTGGTGGACACGATGCGAAATCATAATCCGGAGTGAGGACTGCGCCACTATCGGACTGTAGCGGTCCCTTGTTTGGCGAAAATGTGAACGTATTGAACTGTTCAACGTATGCCAGGATTTGCAGCGGCGCAAAGCCATCGAGCATGGTCATATTTTCGAACAGATAGATGCCCACATTCATTTTGTCCGTCATACTGATTCCTCCGTATTCCGCATCCTCCGCGGCATGGGTTCTCCTACACGCCTATGTCGAGCAGATTATAGTCCGAGAGGCTGGCCTTGGCCGCGGCGTTCCACTCGTAGGTCTCCCCGGCATTGGCGAAGGGTCGATAGACGAAAGGGGTTTCTTCGGGGAAGCGCTGGTGTCGCGCGTCGATGGCGTAACCGATAGTCCGCGAGCGTTGTCTGATATGGTCTGCATCGTAGACGGTATCCTTGCCGAGCAGGCCGCCGCCTTGCACTCCGAGCACCGACGCACGGCGGTGGAACCCCATATTGACGGTGACCCGCCAATCTTTGCTTGTATTCGCGAACGAGCCGTGTAGGAGCTGACGGTTGCTGATTACGACGTCGCCGGGCTGACAGACCATAGGCACCGCGTCGGGAAGCCGTTCGGTCCCCGCTTCGGCCACCTTCGCCTTAATATCGATCCGGCCCACTTTGTGGGATCCAGGCACCACCCAAACCCCGTTGGCGGGTGTGCAACCATAGAGCTGGCCCATAAAGTTGAAGCCGTGCGAGCCCTGATCCCAATCGGCGCTCTCCCAGTGAGTGATACCGTCCTGATGCCACGCGACAGAGGCGCCGAGACCCGGCGCTTTGATAAACAGCGCATCGGTGTACGGCACGAAGTCCTCGCCGTTCACGGCCGCGGCTACTGCTAAGAGATCAGGATGTCCATAAGTGCGTAGGCACGCATCCGAGAATTGAAGCGAGCCCAGGATCAGATAGACGATCTCTTCTGGCGCGTCGTCCGCTGGAGTGGGCTCGACCATTTTGACCGGATGACGACCGTTGCCGAACTTCGTTCCGCCAAAGGGATCTCCCAGGGGGTTCGACCAAAATAACGTGTGCGCCTGGCAGCCGTGGGCGAGAGCGGGACGCCCCGTAGCATCAACCGGCGATCCCTTTTCGCTGGGAAGGCGCCCCAGGATCTCCTGAAAGTCCACCTCGATGTCAGCGAGCTCTTCCGCACCGAGTACCCCTTCAAACACGTAGAACCCATAGTGCCAATAGGCGTCGAGGATGGCGGGGTCGATCTTGCCGTCCGGCGTGTAGCGGATAGGCCCACGGTTCTGGAGGGAGAATGCCTTGCGCCCGCCCTCAGCGAGATAGGCTTGCATCGCCGTTTCCTCCGAGCCGTAATCTGCGGAAATTGCTGTGGCGGCACTGTTCATCCTGACACCCTTTCTCCCCGTCCGGGGATGTTATGAACGCCGAAGAGCTTATCAGATGGTCAATGTAAGGCTCGATTTCTACCTTATCTCGCGAGTTGCGTCGAGTCACAATCAATGCTTGATACGCGAGATGCTCAATCCGTGGGTAGCGTGCAGACGTCTGCCACCCAAGATGATACTCCATGACGTAAAGAAACAGAAAGGAATGCAAACATGGCAAAACCAAAGCTGTACGGTATTTCCGGCTCGCGCGCGATACGTTCGATGTGGGCTATTGAGGAAGTCGGGATTGAGTATGAGCATGTCTCGGTCAATTTCATGGAGGAGTCGAAAAAGTCGGAGTATCTCGCGGTGAATCCGAATGGTCGTATTCCCGCCTTACAAGATGGCGACCTTACCCTCTTTGAGTCCATGGCGATTAATCTCTACCTGGCCAAGACCTACGGTGGTGATCTGTATCCGCGCGATCCTGCCAATGAAGCTCTGGCCTGGCAATGGAGTGTGTGGGTCATGACCGAGATCGAGCCGCCACAGATGGACATCGTCGTCCAAAAGTTTTTTACACCTGAGGAAAAGCGCAGTGCGGATGCTATTGCTGCTGCTGAGAAAACACTGGCTCGGCCCTTGAAGGTGCTTGATAATACGCTGGCCAATAAAGACTGGCTGGTTGGTGGCGCCTTCAGTATCGCTGATCTGAACGTGTCTGGGGTTATGTTGCTTTTATCGATGGTGAAATTCGATAGCGCAGCCTACACCAATGTGAAGCGCTGGACCGACGCCTGTTATGCTCGGCCTTCGCTCGACCGGGCCAAGGCGATTGGGAAGTAGCCAAGGGGTTCGTGTCTGAACCGGGTGGGTCTGAGCGACCCACCGTATCTAACTCACAGTTCCCGCAAAAAACACAGGATCAGCTCGTTCGTTTCTTGTGGTTTTTCGGCCTGGACCCATGGCCTGCGCCTGCGATTATTTCGAGGAAGCGTAGATCATCGAAAGCAGCCGGAAACGTGTTCCGCCAGTCGGGATCGTAGAGCAGTACGTTATCCTCAGCACCCGCAACGAATGCCGCAGGCTGGGAAAACTTTTTGCCTTCGAGTTCCGGTGTGATGCCATTATTGGTCGGAATATTGCGGTGCCAATTAACCGGCCCTCCGAAACCGCTCGTCCGGTACTGCTCGACATAATAATCCAGATCCGCTTGGGTAAGCCAGGTCGGCAGCTGCTCTGGCTCAGGCAGTACATCCAGCAGGCCGCTCGACTTTGGATGCTCCAATTGCTTCATCCAACTCTGTGCAGGCGAGTCGGCACAGAGGCCGTAGTAGAGTATCCGGAGGCTGCGTTCCAAATCTTTTTCAAGCTCGGCTTCGACGATGCCTTCTTCTTGGAAGTAGCGGAAATACCAAAACTGATCGTCCATCCCGGAGGGATTAATAGCGGCATCCCCCATGCGCCAAAATGGTACGGACAGTCCCATTATCGCTTTACACGTGTCCTCATGGAGTAGGGCGGTATTCCAGGCCACAACGCAGCCCCAGTCGTGGCCGATCAGATTGAATTCATCGTAGCCTAGGGCTAGTGCAATGCCGGCAACGTCGGCGGCAAGAGTCCGAATATTGTAATCGGAGACTGCGGGGGGGCACTAGCTGCCGCCGTAGCCACGTTGATCAGGAACAGCGACGCGATAACCCGCCGCGACGATGGGATCGATCTGATGCTGCCACAAATACCAACACTGCGGCCAGCCGTGCAGCAGTATAACCAGCGGTCCATCTCCTTCCGCCACTGTGCGCAGCGTGACACCGTTTGTTTTAATCATTTCGAAGTTACGATCCATCATCATTTTTTCTTCGCATCAATCCCGCAAGGCCAATGCAACTTTTTATGAGGTATGTTTATTTACCTTGGGTGGTCGAGCTTTGCCGATCATCACGAACTACACGACAGCATCGAACAGCCCGCACGTTGGCGCGCCCAGTCGGGACGTTTTTTCGCATATTCTTCTTTGTCAGGTTGTTCATCATATGGATGGCGGAGGAGTTCCAGTAATTCGTTCAGCATCGAATTGTCGTCCTGTTCGGCCTTGTCGATGGCAAGCTGGGCCAGATAGTTGCGCAGTACATATTTCGGGTTGACCGCGTTCATTCGTTTGCGTCTCGTCTCGTTATCCGTGCCATCTTCTCTCACGCGTTCTTGGTAGCGGCGCAGCCAATTAGTGACGCGCATCGTTGTGTCTTGCGTTAATTGCTCCGGGACGTAGTAGGCGTCCAACACAGGTTCTATGAGAGCGGTAGCGTCTGTTTTGTCCTGAGATTCGACGTTGACATCAATTGTAGCCAGCCGCCGATAGAAGATAGTCATATCTGTCTCGGCCAATTGTAGAATCTCAAGTAGGCCCGAGAATAGGGTATCGTCCAGGTCAGGCTTGAAGGCTCGCAGCCCCAGTTTTTGGGCCATCATGGATTGCCAGCCGTGCTCAAATTCTTTTGCATAGCTGTTCAACACTTCTTCCAACGGTTCAGTCTGTTCAATCAGTGGATAGATGGCATTGGCAAGCTGGACGAGATTCCAATGCGCGATGTGTGGCTGCTTGCCGAAGGCATACCGGTGGCCGGCCGCGTCGGTGGTGTTCGGCGTCCAGTTGGTATCGTAATTTTCCAGCCAACCATACGGGCCGTAGTCTATGGTGAGGCCGAGGATAGACATATTGTCCGTGTTCATCACACCGTGGACGAAGCCGACGCGCAGCCAGTGTACGATCATCTGTGCCGTTGTGCGGCAGACTTCCTCGAACCAGACCGGGTAAGTGTCGCGCGATGGTTCGCCCAAATGGGAGAAGTCGGTGCGTATGGTATAATCGACCAGTTGTTTCAACACGTCGATCTCTCCGCGCGCAGCAAATAGCTGAAAATTCCCGAAGCGTGTAAATGATGGCGCGACCCGACACACAATAGCTCCTGGCTCAGGCTTGGGGTTGCCATTGTAAAACATATCCCGGACGACCTGCTCGCCCGTCGACACCAGGCTTAACGCGCGTGTAGTAGGGACACCGAGATGATGCATGGCCTCGCTACACAAGAACTCGCGCAGCGACGAGCGGAGGACGGCCAAACCGTCGGCCGTTCGTGAATACGGCGTAGGGCCGGCGCCTTTGAGTTGCAATGCCCACCGCTTGCCGTCCCGATTGACTATCTCGCCCAGGTTGATGGCCCGGCCGTCTCCGAGCTGCCCGGCCCAGTTGCCGAACTGGTGGCCGCCGTAACAGGTGGCGTAGGGATCCATACCTGCCAGCAAACGGTTGCCCGAAAAGATGTGTGGGAAATCGTCTGATTCGCAAAACGCCGGCGTAAGATTCAGTTCCTGGGCAACATCCCACGCGTAAGCGACCAGCCGGGGCTGAGTGACTTTCCTGGGCTGTACACGCGAGTAACACGCTTGCGTGACCTGCCGGCGATAGTTTTCGGTTTCAGGATCGACCGGCAGTTCGCGGGTGAATCGATTGTCGAATGTTAATGCTTCTGATGTCTGGAATTCTTGTACGGCATTCATGCGGATACGTTAGCCCAGCCTGGGGTGGCACTCAAGGCGTGTAGCCTGTCCGGCCTCTTCTCCTTGAGCAGAATAGCAGTTCTCCCCTTCTTCCTTGAAAAGATCCGGATGTTTGCGTACTCTAGGCCACGGTAGTGTTCTTATGATTGTCAGTGTTCTCGTTATCGCCGAGCTTCGGAGTGTCAGGCTCAATATGTAACGGCAAACGGAGAGTAAATAATATGATGCCAGAGATACCAGTCGGGATAATTTCAGCTGATGGCCACGTGTGTGAGCCGCCCAATTGTTATATTGACTATATTGATCCGAAATATCGCGACGTCGCACCGCGCATCGTTGAACAACCTGACGGCACAGACGCCTTTGTCGTGCATGGGATGAAGCGTCCGATTCCGCTGGGATTTATTGATGGTGCCGGCTTCGGCGTCACAGAACGCAACGAGCGCGCAAAGAGAGCGAAGTTTTCCGATATCCGCGAGGGCGCGTATGGCGGTCATGCGCGCCTTCCGTACATGGACCAGGACGGGATTGCAGCCGAAGTCATCTACGCCTCGATTGGTATGGGTCTGTGCATGCACCGCGATCCGGACTATAAAAACGCCTGTATGCAGGCCTATAACCTGTGGCTACAGTCTATGTGCAGCGAGGCTCCGAACCGCATTCTGGGGCTGGCACAGACGGCGGTCTTAAGCGTTGATAGTGCCATTGCTGATTTTCGACGCGCCAAGGAGATGGATATGGTCGGCATGATGATGCCCGGTCGTCCTATCTACGAGGACTATGATCACGCCGACTACGACGCCCTGTGGGAGTGTGCCACGGATCTCGGTCTGCCCATCTGTTTTCATATTTTGACCTCACGCGACGGCAGCCTGAATATGCCTCATCGTGGACACGCCATGAACAATTTTCTCGGCATCATCCGGGCTGTCCAAGATGTGGTGGGCCTCCTGGTCCTGGGGGGTGTCTTCGAGCGTCATCCGAAATTGAAACTCGTGTGTGCCGAGGGCGATGCCGGCTGGATGCCACATTATATGTACCGTATGGATCACGCCGCTAAGTTCAACGTTGAGGGCGGCATTCTCGACGGCCTGTCCAAACTGCCCAGCGAATATATACAGAGCAACGTGTGGATGACCTTCCAAGACGACCTGACCGCGTTCAAATCCCTACACCTGATGTCTCACCACCAACTGCTATGGGCGAGTGATTTTCCTCATACCGATTCAACCTGGCCGCGCTCTCAACAATTGTTGGCCGAACACACGGCCGACCTGACAGAGCAGCAGCGCCAAAACATCATGCGTGAGAATGCAGCCCAGCTTTTCAATTTGCCGGCAGGGAACAAGTCGTGGCGGATGCATGACGCTCCAGCATAGCGCACGGCACTTCCCATAGTCCTGCAGTCCGGATTGATAACGGGGGGCTATAATCACGCAGAACTGGTTGTGTGTATTGCTCACCCAAAATTCGGCATGACTTTGTCGGCAAAGAGTTCCATACTGCGCATAACGTTTTCATGCGGAACGAGTCCGCCCGCATTAAACCAGCAGATCATGCGGCCCATGCCAAACTCTGCCTGCAATTGCTGAAGCCGTTCAACGCACACTTCCGGCGTCTCATAGATGGCCATTGTTTCACACACCTGCTCATATGTGGTGTCACGGAGACGATCTGCGGCTTCCTGGAGCAATTTGCTTTTTTCCGAACCGTCATTAGTGATTGCTGGAAAAGCCTCAAGCAGCGATTGAATAAATCGACTCATGCTCGGCGCAGACTCGGATCGGACCTGGTCTGCGGTGTCCCCAACATAGACGGGGGAGAGCAGGCTGAGTGTGTCAGCGTCTCCATTTGTATGTCCGGCTGCTTGACGAGCTTGGTAATAGAGCGGAATCAGCTCGCGCAGTTTGGGAAACGTATTCACCTGAGAGGCGGACAGGATTGAGTATCCGAGTTTTCCCATCAGCTCGAAGGTCTCAACCGTATTCGAGGCCACGCGCACAGGCGGGTGCGGCTGTTGGATCGGTTTTGGAACAACACACAAGTTCTCTACGTTAAAAAACTTGCCGTGGAACGAAAAACGTTCTTCGGTCCATGCCTTGAGAATGATCTCTAAGCCTTCCAGTAAACGCTCCCGGCTCTCTGCCTGGTCGATACCAAAACCCGCAAAGTGAGCGGGAAACACCCCTCGACCAATACCGAACTCGACCCGTCCATTGCTCAAGACATCCAGGGTTGCGATTTCCTCTGCCACCCGCACTGGGTGTGAAAGAGGCAATAAGATAATGCCAATGCCGAGACGCATGGTGTGCGTGCGTTCCGCCAGAGCAGCCAGCCACAGCAGAGGCGAAGGCAGCAAGGAGAATGCTGCATTAAAATGTTGCTCGACCGGCCAGACTGACTCAAAACCTAACGTCTCTGCGTGAGCAGCTTGATCCAAAGAGTCGCGGTAGAGCGCCACGTCCGATTGATGGGGAGACTGGGGAAGCTGAAAGTGCAATCCAAATTTCATGCGGTGTCCTTTACCATCTGATCCGTTTCTGTTCACCCTGACTGACAATATAGACACCGGTTGGTGTGTTGAAGTGCGTCCCTAGAATCATTGTGTCGGTATCACAGTGCTGGTCGATAAATTGAGTCCGGGTCTCAATGGCGAGAGCTTTGTCCGTATCCGCGATTTGACTCCAGTGCGGTTCGGCAACCTGAACCGGGTTGACCATTATATCGCCAGTAATAATGGCCTGCTGACCGTTGGAGCCGAGCTGGACGCTACAATGCCCCGGTGTATGACCAGGCGTTGGCACCAGGCTGACTTCATCATCAATGCCCCACGCGTTGTCCACCCATTCTACCAGCGCAGCTTCAATGATTGGCGTTATATTCTGCTCAACAACGGCTTGATCCTCTGGGTTGGGTTCGTCTTTCCAGTGTTCCCACTCCTGTTTGTTAAACAGGTAGGTGGCGTTTGGAAATGTGGGCGTCCAACGGCCGTCTTGCAAACGGGTATTCCAACCCGTGTGATCGAGATGCATGTGGGTGCAGAACACATAGTCTACGTCTTGTGGAGAGTAGCCCACTGCAGCAAGGTCCCGTAAGTAGACGTCTTCTTGGCGTTCGTTCCATTGCGGAAAGGCGAGGCCCTGTTTGTCGTTGCCGACACAAGTATCGACGAGGATGGTGTTGTGAGCGGTTTGAATGAGAAAGGTATGGATGCTGAGCAGCATCCGTCTGCCTGCGTCAAGAAAGTGTGGTTGGAGCCAGTCCAAATACGGCTGAAAGTCTTCCTTGCTCTTATCAACATAGAGAAAGCGCGGACTCGTTGGCTCGATGCAGTCCAACACTTTTGAGACGCTGATATTACCGATGGTAAATGATTGAACTGCTGGGGCTGAGGGTATGGTCATGATGTTCTCCTGTGTCTGATGTTTCTGGCAGCCAAGTGATAACAAGATCAGGCGTGCTTCTCAAACTCTATGGGAGCGAGGGATCAGACCGGTGTTGTCATCAGCGGTGCACGGCTGGGCATGTTTCCTTACGTTTTGACATGCTCTCTCATCGTGTTTGCCTTCCGTACCTGCCTCGGAAGAGAGAACAAATCAACGAACCACCATACCCCAATAACAGGCAGCGCGAGCAGCCCAACCACAAGGAGAGTACTGGGGGAGGGGATGGTGAGCACGAAAGTCTGCCATATCCTGGGTAGCGCCAGCCCAATCACCAGAGGGATACTCGGAGAAGGCAGGATGAGTACCGTTGTGAGAGCGAAGAGGCCTGCCCAGGTCGCAATCAGAAAAAGGACCCCCTTAATCGGTTTTCCTAAGTAAATCGTATGCAGGCCAGCAAGGCCAAAAAGGCTCAAAGCAAATAAGAAATATGCCCGGCTGAGTGATTTCTTCATCTTGATTATCCAGATACGGATGCTAAGCGTATCCTAATCGGTTGGAGGATAAAGGCCAAGGCTTCTCGCTGTGCTGTACGCCGCGACGGATCACTTGCATCCGATGGGTTGTCTTCGGTATGGTACGAAAGCGAAAGGAGGGCCTGAATGCGCGGCGACGTGAGACACCTTTTCGGCCGAAGCTTAAGATTTTTTATCCTCATTGGCTTGAGCCTCGTTTTTTGTTTGCAGCCTCTCTGGGCTGCAGGGGAGCAGACTGAGGCACCGGGGAGAACATGGAAGGCACTTTCTGAGCTTTCTGAAGACGAACGGATTGGTATCGATATGGCGAAGGATACGCCACGCGATGCGAACACCCCGTATCTACCGGCTGAAGCTTATCCATTCAAAACCCCATACACCGCCGAGGAAATGGGCTTTCGCGGCATGGAATTCCCTCACATGCCGCGTTGGAGCTGTGTTCAGATCGAAGACGCAGGGATATTGACACCGAGCGGCTATCTGTCCAGTTCGCAAATTCTCGTCCTCGTTCATTATCGGAAACCCGAGGGGTTGATTGGACACCTGACTGCGCAACCGGGGGAACTGTTGGCTCACTGGTTGACTCAGGATTTATCTCCGCCTGAAAATTACGGCAATCAACTGCTCTTTATGACCTACCGGACGGATAAGGAGAAGCGCATCAAGGCCGACCTGTTTGGCTATTCGCCCGCAATCCGTCGGGTCCGCCGCTTCCCGCAACCCCAACGAGAAGACAAGCTGGCTACGTGGCCGATGACGTTTGATGACTCGCTGGGTCGCGACGCTTGGGAGTTTTCGTGGCGGATATTGGGAACCGATACTTTGACCGAGACGGTCCGCTTCCCAAAAACGCGACCGATTATCACCCTGGCAACAGCAGATGGATCCTTCACCGACGTTCCCGTCCAAGACCTGAAAATAATGGGAGACGAATATCCACATTATCAGCCAGATGGGAGCGTGAGCTTCTACGTCGTTGAATCCCGTCCAAAGCCGGAATGGCTGCCGGGTTATTATGCCAGCAAGGTGGTGTATTGGCTGGATCAACACTATTTCTATCCGCTCCGGATGGAGGTGTACGGCCAGCAGGATGAGCTCATCTTTCTTGAGACGCGGATTACCAAAATGATGAATCCGAACCTCGGGGAGCGCGGCTATCACAACCTGATTGCGGTCTGGTGGGACGCCCAGGCAGACTATTATGGCTACACGCTGCATGATGCTATGCAGGTCAAAGATTGGTCACAGCAAGACAAGGACGTGTTCTTCTCTCCAGACTTCATGCGTCGCGGTTGGTTCCCCGCGCCTTTAAAAACCCAAGCGGTGATCCGGACTCCCGAAGAGTTCTTCCTGCGCCCGCATTTATACAAGGACAAATTCCCCACAGAGCGTAACTTGCAGATCTCACCTACAATCGAAGCGCGTATTCGAGCGCAAGACGCGGCTGGGCAGATTGTCTTTGGGGCAGATTCTGAACGCGCTCAGACGGATACCACACTAAACTGACGTTGATATCTATGCGCGAGCCGTAGGTCGGGTTAGCGGAGCGTAACCCGACACCTTATTGGGCGAGGTAACCTCGCCCCTACAGTCATACTCATAAAGGGACGGATCAAGACAACTGATCTATCAGCATCTTAGCCTCCTTCAAGTCTGCCGTGTCAAAGCCTTCGGTGAACCAATTGTAGACGGGAGCGAGGAGATCGAGGGCTTCTTGCTTCTTGCCCTGCTGTTGCCATAGACGAGCCAGACTCGTGGCGGCACGCAGTTCCCAGGACTTAGCCTCTTGCTTCTGGGCAATCTCAATGGCCTTCCGCTTCTTCTTCGACTTTTGACTTGTGACCTTTGACCTTCCATTCTTGTAGCGTCAGCTCCCCGGTCAGCCTATACAATTCCGCCTCACTCCAGACCTCTCCCCGCTGCGTGCTCATCTCCCGCGCCTTGGCCAATATCGACAAACCTTCTTCCATGTGTCCAGCCTGCCCCTGCACCTGCGCCAGGAGACCGAGATAAAATGGTACCCAGCCCCCTTGCCCTGTCGCTCGGTAGTGGGAGAGTCCTTGCTCAAGTAGTGAGACCCCTTGCTCAGGGTCTCCTTGGTCTGCGACGGCCCAGCCCTGGTGGATAGAGCCCCAAGCTAAGTAAAATGGAAGCCCGCGCTCTATCGCAAGTATTCTGGCTGCTTCGGTATTCTCCAAGGTCGGCTGCACCTCGCGACGCAAGACATGGAACAGCGCGGCCAAGGTGAGCACCTGCGCCCGGGTCAGAACTTCAGTGTTCTGCTGTGATGCCTGCTCTGGATACCCCTGCACCCAGAGGGTCAGTGCGGCAATGAGATGTAGCACTCCCTTTTGATCGAGTCCCATTTGATCAATGATCCCATCCGGTACGATGTCGTCGAGCGCGATCGCTTGCTCAAGGTGCTTGCGCGTCGCGGATAGGTCGCTCAGATAAAAGAGAGTGTTCGCCATCCATGCGTGGGCTCTCTGTACGAGAGTGGCATCGTCCTGCTGCTGGGCCAAACGCAGCATCTGCTCGGCTAACGCACGGCCCGTCTCCAATGCGGACTGGCCGCCGGTGTGAAACATCCACAACCCCGTCAACACGCTGAAGAGCTCCGGGGGCTCCCCTAACCGTTGGCACAGCGCGTACGCCTGCTCCATGGTCTGTCCCAGCTCAGGTGAGGCAAATCCGCTGGTGGCATACAGCGGCGCATTCAACGCTACATGGAATTGGAGTTCGTGTTGTGTCCGCTCTGAGCTGTCGGGTAGTGTCTGGAGGAGCGCGATTCCTTGGTTCAAGTGCTTAATTGCTTCGGCATTGGCGGACCTTTGTATAGCCCGCTGCCCGGCCAGATAGAGATATTCGAGAGCCTTCTCGGTGTTGTCACTCAGACTGTAGTGATGGGCGAGTTCAGTGTAATGGTCTTCGCGCTTGTCTTTATACAGCGATTCTATCGCTTGCCCCGTCCGCTCGTGCAGCGCCTTGCGCCGTTCCTGGAGCACGGTCCCATAGGCCACGTCTTGGGTGAGTGCGTGCTTAAAGAGGTATTCGACCTCGGGAAAGGCGGGCTGTTCGTACAGAAATTCTTTGGCCTGCAGAGACGCTAAGATGCGATACAGGTCTGCCTCGGATTGAGGAACAACTTGCTTGACCAGACTGACCGGAAACTGGCGACCGATTACGGAGAGCTGCTGAAGGAATTCTTTTTCTTCTGCGGTGAGTCGATCTATGCGGGCGGCTAACACGCCTTGGACGGTCGGAGAAATATGGAGCTCGGTCGGGGTCGCTTCCAGTCGGTAGTTGCTACGCTCACCGCTTAACGCACCTTCCTCCGTCAAAGTCTGCACCACCTCTTCCATGAAGAAGGGCGTGCCATCAGTGCGCTCTAGGATCAGCCCTTTCAATGCCTTGAGGCTAGCATCTCTTCCCAGGAGGGAGGTCAGCAGCTCCTCCGCTTCGTCTTTGCCCAGTGGAGCAAGCCGCAGTTGGGTGCAATAGGTCTTCTGGCCCCACTCGTGGCGATACTCAGGCCGGTAGTTCACTAACAAGAGTAGGTTGGCCAACGCGATGCTCTCACTCAGCGCATCTAGAAAACCTTGTGTCTCACTGTCAATCCAATGTAGGTCTTCAAAGATGAAGAGGAATGGCTGATTGAGGCTCTCTCGTAAAAACAGTTTCTTCAGCGCCTCAAACGTCCGCTGCCGCCGAATCTGGGCGTCCATCTGCTGTAGAGACGAATTCGCTTCCTCTATCCCTAATAAAGAAAATAGATAGGGGATACACGACCCTTGGTGCGGAGTAGCTCTCGGACTTGGTCTAGCAGCTCGGGAAAGTCCATTACTGCCTCTCCATTAGTTCATCCAACAACGCTTTGGCGTCTTTCAAGTCCGGCGTGTCAAAGCCTTCGGTAAACCAATTGTAGAATGGAGCGAGTAAATCGAGGGCTTCTTGCTTCTTGCCTTGTTGCTGCCACAGATGAGCAAGGCTCGTGGCGGCGCGCAGTTCCCAGGATTTGGCTTCTTGCTTTTGGGCAATTTCAATGGCCTTGAGAAAATGGCCTTCAGCTTCTTCTTCGCCATTGATCCCTTCGACTCCGCTCAGGACAGGCTCTGAACTTTGAATCCTTCGACTTTGCTCAGGACGGGCTTTGAACTTTTGTAATGTCAACTCGCCGGTCAGCCGATACAACTCTGCCTCACTCCAGCAGTCCCCTCGTTGCGTGCTGAGCTCGCGAGCCTCGGCCAACACGGACAAGCCCTCCTCGGCGCGCCCCCCCTGCCCGTCTAATTGCGCCAAGAGTCCCAGATAAAACGGTATCCATCCCTTTATCCCTGGAGCCTGGTAGAGGGAGAGTGCCTCCTTGAACAGTGCGCTCCCTTCCTCAGGGGCTCCCTGCTCTCCGACGGCCCAGCCGTGGTGGATAGAGCTCCAGGCCACGTACATTGGGAACCCGTGCTCCGTCGCAAGAGTCATAGCCGCCTCAGCTCGCTCTTGGGCCGATTGCGCCTCGCGACGTAATACATGGAGCAGCGTAGCCAGCTCGAGCCCCATCACCGAGTTGAAGGGGTGCCCCAGTTCCTGCGCCTGGGTTATAGCTTCTGTACTCCGCTGCAACGCCTGCTCGGGAAACCCCTGTACCCAGAGGGTCAGCGCGACGTAGGATAGCAGAACCATCCGCGCGTCCGCCCCGAGCTGCTTGATAAAACCGTCCTGCACGGCGTCGCCAAGGGCCAGCCCCTGCGCAAGGTGTATCTGCGTCGTGGAGAGGTTACCCATATAGAATAGCGTATTCGCCACCATCAAATGGGCTCTCTGCATGAGGGTGGCGTCGTCCTGCCCCTGGGCCAGGCGCAGCATCTGTTCGGCCACTTCTAGGCTTGTCCGCAGCTCAGATTGACCGCCCATATGAAATGGGCACAGCCCCATCAACACATCAAAAATCTGCCGGGGCTCGCCAACCTGCTGAGACAGGGTGTACGCCCGTTCCATGCTCCGGCCCAGCTCGGGAGAGGCCCATCCGGTCGTGGTAAAGAGCGACGCCTGTAACGCCATATGAAACGGCAGCTCGTGCTGCGCCCGCTCAGGGCTGTCGGGCAGAGTCTGGAGGAGCGCGACACCTTTGTCCAAGTGCTGGATAGCTTCGGTGTTGGCAAACCGCTGCGTGGCCTGCTGCCCGGCTTGTAGCCAATACGGCAGCGCCTGCTCAATCAGCTGGGCCTCGGTGTAATGGTGCGCTAGCAGCTCCGGCTGCGCGCTTACCCGCTCGGCAAACTGCTGCTCCATGACTTCGGCAATCTGACGGTGGTACTGCTGGCGGGTGCGTTTCAATAAAGACTGATACGCTGTGTCCTGAATCAGCGCATGCTTAAACGTGTACTGAGCATCGGGCAGGTAGCCGCGCTGATAAACCAACTCGGCCTGGACTAATTGTTCGAGACCTTGTTGCAGCTCCTCCTCGGCAGGTAACTCTGTAGCGTGGAGGAGTTCATAGTTAAACTCTCGGCCTATCGTTGCCCCCAATTGCGCCACCCCTTTGGCCAGTGGCAGCCTATCCAACCGGGCCATGAGCGAGTCTTGTAAGGTGACGGGAATACTCAAAGCGGACACCGGACCTGTTAGTTCATAGTGACCGTTGACGGCCCGGACGATGTCAGATTCCAGCACTGTCTTGGTCAACTCCTCCACAAACAGCGGCACCCCATCGGTCTTAGCCGCGATTTGCTGCACGACCTCGTTTGGCAGTGCTTTACCCCCCGTCACGCGTTCAATTATCGCTACCACGTGCGGCTGTCCCAAGCGGCTCAGTGTGAATTGGGTCATGTGCGACCGGATCGTCCACGGGGGTGTAAATTCCGGACGGAAGACGAGCATGGCCAACATGCGCGCAGTCGGAACTTGGTCCAGGTAGAGGGCCAGCAGTTCAAGCGTTGACGGGTCGGCCCAGTGCAGGTCTTCCCACAGGCAGCATACGGCAGTGTCCTCGGCTTCCTCCACGAGCCAGCGCCCAAGCGTCTCGTAAGTCTTCTCTTTCTGCTTTTGAGGACTATAGGCCAGTGGAGGAGAGTCCTCAGGTTGCGGCAGTGATAACAGCGCTGCGAGCAGGGAAAGAGACAGGGGATCAGTTTTCGCAAAGCGATTAGAGGCGAACGCGTGTTAGAGTTTTTCCAGCTTGGTCTCATCCGTGTCATCCCGCTCAAACTGCAGTCGTTGTTGCAGATGCTCAATGACTGGATGCAGGGCGCTGTTGGTGTGATAGGGAGAACAGTGAAACTCAATACATCTGCCTGCATCCTTGGCAACTCTCTCCTTGAGTTCTTGCATGAGCCGTGATTTGCCAATGCCGGGCTCCCCACTTACCAGCACGGCCTGACCTTCCCCTGTGCAGGAACGCTGCCAGTGCTCGTGTAGGAACTGGATCTCCTCCTCGCGGCCGACCAATGCTGATAAGCCCTCTACACCCTTTTGAACCGTCGCCTCAAAGCGGCTTTGGACGGCCCGCTCTTCCGTAACCCGATAGAGCGACAGTGGAGTACTGATTCCTTTTAGTGTCTGGGGTCCCTGGTCTTCACAGGCGAACGATCCATGTATCAGCTGATATGTGGTTGCACTGATGACGACCGTATCCGGCTCGGCTTGCCCTTGGACCCGGGCGGCAATGTTCGGTGTTTCACCTATGGCCAGCTGTTCTTGCCTGTCGCCTCCACCCATCGCACCAACAACAACTGGACCCGTATGGATACCGATACGTACTTGTAGGGGCGACCGGCCGGTCGCCCCTACGTTTCGCTTTTGTAATGCAGCAACAATTTCCAACCCGGCCCGTGCGGCTCCCGCGGCATCATCTTCATGAGCAGTCGGGTAACCGAAGTACACAAGTATGCCGTCGCCCAGATATTGGGCGATATAACCCTCGTAGCGTTCAATGACTTTTGCACTGGTTTGTTGGTAGGCGCGCACTATCTCCCGTAGCTCTTCGGGGTCGAGTTGCTCCGAAAGGGCTGTCGAGCTGACCAAGTCACAGAACATGACCGTCAGCTGTCGCCGCTCAGCTTCCAGCTTCAAGGATTTCACCGGGGAAGTTGGTGTAAGGGGTGGAGTATCACTTGGCGTAGCGGCTGCTTCATCGCCGCCGGTCCAGACGAGGACTTTCCCATTATCGTCCCGTGCCGCCCGCTCGGCTTCGATGAGCTCTTCGCTCACACCTGCGAGCATTTCATCGTCCAGCTGAAAGCGCAGCTTGAGTGACCGATAGGTCACCCGCCCGCGTTGCTGCAATAAGTCGCGGACCTGATCCAATACCTCATCGAACGTCATAGGTTAGCCTCTGGGATTATTTATCTCTTCGACTGTCACAGTACAACTCTTCCCGTAGGGTGCGGCCTGCGCACCGAGTCTGATGTGTCGGGTTACGCTACGCTAACCCGACCTACGGGATTGGTTACATGGATACGCATCAAAAAGAAGCAGTATCAATTGTATCGCGCGCATTGTTGAGGTGGTATGACGCATACGTGCTATGAAGCATACTGAGGAGGAGCCAGGTATGATCGTCCCAGCGCGCAAACAATACAAAGTCACTACCGAAGAAAATGTCCCCATGAAGACACGAGATGGGCTCACGCTGTATGCTGATGTGGTCCGGCCGGACTCGGCCGAGCGTTTTCCCGTCCTGCTAAGCCGCACCCCGTACGGCAAAAAGGGCTCCGCCGATCCCAATGGACTGAATGCCTCGTATGCCCAGTATGGCTATGTCTGTATTACCCAGGACTGTCGCGGCCGTTTTGAGTCTGAAGGCGAATACGACACGATCTTTCAAGAAGCGCCCGACGGCTACGATGCCGTCGAATGGGCAGCCCGGTTGCCGTGGTCAAATGGACGGGTAGGGATGACGGGCCAATCTTATTTGGGGCTGACGCAATATCTGATTGCGTGTAATGACCCTATGCCGCCGTCCCTGCAGTGCATGGCTCCAGTCTCGGCCTCGGCTGACTACCATGCCAGTTGGATCTACCAGACCGGCGGGGTGTCGAAGTGGGGCTGGATGGTGCCGTATGCCATATTCAAGGGTCTGGACACGCTCAAACGCCAAGGGCGCAGAGATCTGATGGAAAAAATGAAGGAGTATGTTGAAGGCGGTGAGTTAGCCGGAGTACGGACGACCCGCTGGGGCTTAAACGCGTTCACCCCGCTGACTGATGAATGGTATCGGCACTTGCCAATCAAAGACTGGGGCGAGCTGCTCAAAGAAACCGCCCCGTATATGGCGGATCATATCGCGCATGCCGACGACGGCGAGTACTGGTACCGGGCCAATGTGAACCACTTTGCTGAGACGATCAGTACGCCCATGCTGCACGTTACCTCATGGTACGATACGTTTGCTGAGGGTGGGCCAGCCGCCTATCAGAGCATCACCGCCAAAAGCCAGTCTGAAGCGGCGAGGGGCGGCCAACGGCTGATCATCGGACCATGGGGTCACTTGCTGCCGTATACCACGCCGAGTTCACGTGGCGCAGGCGATATTGATTTTGGTCCGAATGCCTTGATCGACCTGAATGAAACCTTGCTGCGCTGGTTTGACTATTGGCTCAAAGATGTGGACAACGGCATGATGGACGAGCCGCCGGTCAGCGTCTTCACTCTTGGTGAGAACCGCTGGCAGCATCTGTCCAATTGGCCACCGCCCAATATGCGCCAGGTTCGTTACTTCCTACACAGTGGCGGCGAGGCGAACACACTGAACGGCAATGGGACGCTCTCAACCGTCCCGCCCAGCCAGGAACAGATAGACACCTATGTCTATGACCCCGACAATCCTGCTCCGTCGCTGGGCGGCAATAATCTTACGGTTGATATGGGTGTCCAGGACCAACGCCCGGTCGAAGAACGCAATGACGTCCTCGTCTATACCTCCGAACCGCTCACCCAGTCGTTGGAAATTACCGGACCAGTAACGGTTACGTTGTGGGCATCCTCTTCAGCCGTTGATACTGACTTCACGGCCAAACTGATTGATGTCCATCCAGACGGTTACGCGCAGAATCTGCTTAATGGCATTATCCGGGCCCGCTATCGGGACTCGGCGAGCACGCCTGAATTGCTGGAAGTGGGCAAGCCGTATCAGTTTATGATTGATCTATGGGCGACGAGTAACGTCTTCTTGCCGGGCCATCGCATCCGGCTAGAAATCAGCTCCAGCCATTTCCCCGAGTTTGATCGCAACCTGAATACGGGCGAGCCGTTTGGCGAGGGAACACAGTGGGTGTCAGCCCAGCAGACCGTGTTCCATCAGGATGACCGCGCATCGTATGTCCTACTGCCGATTATTCCCAGGTAGAGAAAACGGAGAGAGCAAGTCAAATAGCGTAGCCTGGATGGAACGGAGTGGAATCCGGGTAATGCGTCACATAATCGAGATCGGCCCCTCCTAGCGATCATCGCCAGGTGATGCCGAGGCTAGGGAATAAATGAAGAGAATACTGGAGTGAAACAACAATGCAGGCCTTAGTCATCGGTGGGACTGGACCGACGGGGCACTTTATCGTCAATGGATTGATCGAGCGCGGATTCGATGTGTCTATTTTGCATACCGGCAACCACGAGGTGGATGAGATTCCTGAATCTGTGGTCCACCTTCATACTAACCCGTTTGATGACCAGGCATTGATTGATGCCCTTGGCGATTCTCATTTTGATCTGACCATGGCCATGTACGGCCGCTTGCGTCGGGTGGTCGAGATTATGGTCGGTCGGACTGAGCGGTTTATCTCGGTTGGTGGGGGGCCCGCTTACCGAGGCTATATGAATGCCGACATGGTTCAACCTCCGGGACTACCTGTACCCACTGCCGAAGATGCGACCAAGACTGCGAGCGAAGCCGAAGATGGCAAAGGCTTCCGGGTGTATCGCTCGGAGGAAGTGGTATTCAAACACCACCCCAGCGCCACTCATTTTCGCTATCCTCAAATCTATGGAGCGTATCAAGTCGTCCCGCGAGAATGGCCCATTGTCCGACGTATAGTGGACAAACGTTCTTCCATCATCATTCCCGATGACGGTTTATCGCTGAACCACTCTGGGGCGGCTGCTAACGTCGCTCACGCCTTGCTGCTGGCCGTGGATCAACCCGAGGTTGCAGCCGGACAGGTGTACAACTGTGGGGATGATCATGTCTTAACTCTGAAACAAGTGGTGCAACTGTGTGCTGAAGCTCTCGATCACGTGTGGGAGATTGTTTCGATGCCGTACGAGCTGGCCATAAGCGCCAGGCCCTTAATCACACAACCCTGGACGACCCACCGCGTGTTTGATCTCACCAAAATAAAATCAGAGCTGGGCTATCGGGATATTGTCTTGCCAGTTGAAGGTATCAAACAGGCCGCGGTGTGGCTGCGCGACAATCCACTGGAACGTGGGGGGCGAGAGGAAACGATGCTGCAAGATCCGTTTGACTATGCAGCCGAGGATCGATTAGTCGCAGCCTGGAAACAAGCGGTCGATACGATTCCGAAAGATCTGTTCCAGCGTGAGCCGGGCTATACTGCCTCCTATAGCGGCCCAGGCGGCTCTCAGCGCAGGGGGACATGGTAAGAGCACGTGGGAGCACGGCTCGGATTCAAGGAAGCAGGCAAGAATAATGGCTTGGCCGGTTCGCTACAACATGATTGGGCTCCTGTTTTGCAGCTCGGTCATTAATTACATCGATCGGGTCAATATCTCTGTTGCGGCTCCGGTCATAATGGCGGCCACAGGGTGGGATAAAGACCTCTTCGGCTGGGTGTTTTCAATCTTTTTGATTGGCTATGCCAGCGGACAGCTGCCGGGCGGCGTGCTGGCGGATCGCTGGAGTGGCCGCAAGGTTTTGGCCCTCGCTTTTTTGGGCTTTTCAGTGTTTACCTTTTTGACTCCGTTTGCCGAGCGGGCGTTTGCTCTGCTGTTAGCGTATCGTTTTTTGGTCGGCGTGTTCGAGTCCATGACATTCCCGGCTATGGCATCGATCAATGCCCGCTGGATTCCACGCTCTGAGTTTGGCCTGGCTCATAATATCAGCATCTCCGGTATTACAGTCGGCCAGATGGTGGCCTATCCGCTCACGACCTGGATTATTCTGCACAGTTCGTGGCATATGGTTTTTTATGTGAATGCCATCCTGGGAATCGTGTGGATTTTTATCTGGCTCTGGTATGCGACGGATTCTCCTGAAACCCATGCCAGCGTTACGGCTGAGGAACAGAGTTATATTGCGGCGCATGTCAGTCCCAAGCCGAAGGTGCCGCTACCGCTTGGGCTTCTCTTTACTAACTGGTCGCTGCTGGTGATTGCGCTTGGTTTTATGTGTTTTGCCTATATTGGTTGGCTGTTTTTGTTTTGGTTTCCGACCTATTTGGTAGAAGCACGAGGTTTTACACTCATGGCCATGGGGACGCTCGGTGTTTTTGTGCATGGGGGCGGGTTTATTGGACTGGTTGGCGGTGGCGCGCTGGCAGATTATCTGTTGCGGAAGGGCTGGAGCGCTGAGTTTGCCCGTCTGCGATTAGGGGGGATAGGCGTTGCATGCGCAGTCCCCTGTTTATTAACTGCTGCGCTGACTCCATCGGCCGGAGTATGTGTCGTCTTCCTGGTTCTCTTCTACACCTGTTTTACGACTGCGTTGTCTGGCTTTTCGACCGTGGCGATGGAATTTAATCCGAATTTGGCTGGTGCGATATTTGGCTTTATTAACACCTTGGGAACATTCGCTGGATTTCTGGGACCGCTGAGCGCGGGCTATATGCTCGCGGGTGATGGTAATTGGCTACTGCCGTTTTTTGTTTCCGCAGGTGTCGGCGTTGTCTGTTCGATCATTCTGTTGACCGTTCCGATTCGGCCGATTGTGTGGGAACCTGAAAGTATGCCAGCCGAGGGCGTAGCTGACTGAATGCTGGTTCCTTTAGTTGCTGGCCAGACAGTCTGCCTATTCTGAATCTGGTTTTGAATCCGAGGTCGACCAGGGCACGTCTGCCCACGTAGAATCCGTCCAGCCGTCGAGATCGTAGTGACTCATGCATTCGTCGACCATGGCTTTCATCTTGGAATTCAGGCCCGAATGCTCTGCCGCTTGGTATGTCTCGACCCGATTCGCTTCGTAGCCGCCGGCGAAGTTGCGTTCGTGGGCCTCTGTCCGGCCAGCGAACTCTGTCAAAAACATATCCCAGATCACGCGCAACAGCTTCACCCGTTCCTCCGCCGTGGCGGTCGCGCCTTTCCAGTAACGGTCAAGTAATGGTCGACTGTCTGGATTCTTGAAGTCCTGAGCCGAAGAAGGAATCTGGATCAAGTTGCCGGACAGCAGATTGTGAAACATGGTCCGAGCCCGGCTAAAGGTGTCGCCGTAAATATTGCGCCACTGGAGTGCGTACTCTGTCTTTGGCAGCAAATACCCCCCTGGCCCAGGCTCGGCATCGGCGGCCATTGCCGTGGAGAGGGCCCAGATATTGTGCCGCATGCCGAGTAACTCGCCGATCACCGCTTGTACCTCGCGGAAGCCGGTCTTCTGCTGCATCTCTGTCGCCTGGAGGAACAGGCCGCAGATAAAATCGAGCTTGACTGCAGTCCGTGCAGCAGCGTGGAAGGCAAACCGCCGGGCAAAGCCTCGCGGGAAGAGACCGTTCACAACCGCAGGGTTGCGGTACACAGTCACATCTTCCCAGGGGATAAACACGTCGTCGAGCACGATACTCAGATCAGACTCGTCAAACCGGCTGGAGAGCGGGTAGTCAAAAGGAGAGCCGATCTTTTTAGCCAGATATTCGTGGGAGTACCGGCCCATGAACGTGAGGCCTGGGACATTGAAGGGCACGAAGAAGCCGATCGCGAAGTCTTCTTCGTTCTCAGCCAGTCCCGCCGGCTGGATATACTGGCTCATATAGGCGACATGGCTGAAGGCGGCCCCAGTGGAGACCATGCGAGCAACACGAACAACAATGCCATCGTCTCGCTCTTTAACGACGTGCATGTAGACATCGCGCTGCTCAGCCGGTGGCTTTGAACGGTCGCCAGCTGGATTGACCAGACTCAGATTGACGAACATCACCTCATCGGCGATCTTTTCATACCAACGCTGTACGTTCGGAGCGTACTCACCGTAGAAGTCTACGTCACAGGCCAGGGTCCCGACTAACGCGGCCTTGTAGTCGTGCCCACTCGGCGATCGCATCCCGCGCCTCGAAGAGGTCTTGGTGAGTACGTGGCAGCTTGTAGAACTTATGTGAACGGGCGCCTCGCTCAGTTACGTAGGTCAACACATCATACTTCTCTGGGTCATGCAGCGTGTCGTACATGCGGGCATACGAACGGGCGCTGGTGGCAAAGGCCGGATGGGTGGTGACATCTTTGACTAACTCACCATCAAAATAGATGACGCGCCCGTCGCGCAGCCCTTCCAGAAATTCCTTGCCCGTTGGCGGCTCGCGTACGACTCTTGGCTGTGTATCCTTGGACTGATGTGGTGCTTGGCCATTGCCGGTATGATCTTCCTGCGCCGTCATACCTGGGGCTCCGCGCGTCGATTTTTGCATGGTTTTTTCCTTTTGAATCGATGGATAAGAGGAGAATGATTCAGAAGTCGGCTCGGAGTGTCCGTAGGTCTCCCATGGTTGCACCATCCCAATCTTTCCGACAGTTGAGCAGCGGTAATATACGATCGCCAAAAGTTTGAATCCCTGCGACCCAGTCCGGCCAGGTGAATAACATACCCTCAATGTTCTGATCCTTGGAAATATTGTCGATCTTTCGGGCGATCGTCTCATATGAGCCCACCAGGACGGGCACATTCATAAAAACCATATTCCCGGCCTCAATGTCCCCGGCCAGCAAGTCTTCATCAGCGCCAGCGTCTTCATTCCGGAACTGGCCCGAGGTGCCACCCTTGACCGTATCCAGACTTGCGGAATAAACCAGCGACTTGATTGCTTCTATATCGCCTCCGGCCACGATATCTGCGGCCGTCTGCCAGGCTTGGTCGTCGGTTTCTGCTGCGACAATTTGAAACAATCCGTAGATGCCCACCCGCGTACCGTACTTGGCTCCCGCTTGCTTGAGGCCGGAGGCGATAGCATGCAGCCGGTCGGGGGCAACCATCGCAAAACTGTGTCCACCAATCCGAGAGACAAAATCTTGGCCAGCACTCGACTGCCCCGCGGAAACGAGGGGAATCTCGTGCGTGGGCGTGGGCAAACACTGGCAGTCGTCCAGATCAAAGTACGGACTGTGGTGAGTCATTGTCCCGTCTCTCCAGAGGGTTCGTAGTACGTGTACGTAGTCGAGCGCATACGCATAGCGTTGCTCGTAATACTCATCACCGCGCCACAGACCCATCTGGGCATACTCGGGCTTATTCCATCCCGTGACAATATTGAGCGCGACACGACCACCGCTAATGTCGTCCAGCGTTGCCATTGTCCGAGCCACATAGGCAGGATGAAGCGCTAGGAGCGGCGCAGTCGGAATCAATCCGATCCGCTTCGTTACTGTGGCTAAAGCTGAGGTAAGCGAAAACGACTCCAGGCACCCATCCCAATACCCTGTCTCGCCACCGAACCCGCGAAATTTTATCATGGATAAGACGAAATCAAACCCGAAGCGCTCCGCTTCAAGGGTAATATCTCTGTTCAGCTCCCACGTCGGCATATACGGCGTAATCGCCTTGCTCATAATATAGCCATTACTGCCGTTAGGGAGAAAGACACCGAACTTCATAGGACTCCTCCGTCGGGAGAACGTTGACCCAACATGAATCGGACCGACCTATACCGTATTAGAGCACGGCTCTACAGCTGCTCGTGCAGCGGTTTTTCCCACTGCTTCTTACTTCTGCCCATAGCACCCTGATTGGCCCTGTCAACGCATCGCGTTGAAGCACTCAGGCTAGATGAGCTGACACCTTCTCCTTCAAGAGAAAAGGTCCTGACTACTCCTTGGCCGGAGCAAAGGCAAGCAGGACGTTGCCTGGTAGCCCGCCCCATTTGCTGTAGCCGGAGACAACGTACATCCAGCCGTCGACCACTACTGGGCCTGTGGCATCGAGCGCACCGCCCTTGCCCTTGGCTTTATTCACGGTTTGGTACGTGCGCGCGGTGTCGTATGTCCAGAGCACCCTACCGTCCCGCGTGTCGAACGCACGCAAATGACCACTGATCGAACCGGCGAACACGACACCCGGGATCGCAGTCACGGCCGCTGTTTGGGCTGGGCTGCACTGCGGGCGGTCCCCACAGGTGATCGCAGGCGCTTCCCACACCACGTGTCCGTCTGCAAGGTCGAGCGCTACCAGGCCACCGCCTGCATTGGGGTTCAGGGCCAAAGCGGGGTCGAGCAGGTCTTCACTGTCCCAGCTAATGTCGGCAATGGCTACGTAGATGTTTTTACCATCAGTCGCCGGCCCCCATTCGATCCCGCCCAGAATACCGCCTTGGGCGACTTGTCGCTGCCACAGCAGTTTCCCATTGTCATCGGGGTCCAGGGCATGCACTACTCCCGACTTTTGGGTTGCAATCAGCACGCGCTTCCCATTTGCGAGCGTGGATAAGCTCGGCGAACTGCCCATGTCATAGTCAGGGCCGGCGTCTTGAGGACAATTGACTTTGTCCTCCGTCCCACAGGACATATTCCAGGCATCTCCGCTCAAACCCTAGTAGGTCCACACGACATCCGAGGTGTCAACGTTGACGGCAAGCACAGCGTCACTCGTTGTTGTCGGCGGGTTGACGGAATTCTCGCCCGTACCGATATACAGCAAGCGCTTCTTGGCATCAAAAGTCGGTGCCGTCCACACCGTGGCACCAGCAGGTCCATAGATGTCCGCGCCGTTGGCATTCTCCCCGACCTTTGCGGGTTCCTGGTCGATGGTGTATCGCTTCCAGCGTTGTTCGCCACTGCTCGCGTCATAGGACACGACGCTGCCACGGAATGTACAGCAAGTGGCAGCAACCTTTGCAACAAGGGTGGACTCAAGAGAAGTCACCGGGACAATAAGCTGATTCCCGATCAACTGAAAACTACCCATAATGCGCGCAGCTGGGTGATCGTCGACTCGCTTGCGCCATAGCAGGCGTCCGTCTTGTGCATTGACTGCATAGGCGTTGCCGCCAAGATCGCCAAAGTAGGCGACCAGCTGCTGTGCACTGCCAACTGTGGCTTCACCAATAAGGACTGAATTTTTCACCGGTCCGTCGGCTTGATAGGTCCAGTGGATGCACGCGGTTTTGGCGTCTAGTGAATACACCACGCCGCTTCGACTGCCAACGAAGATCCGCCCTCCCACGACGGTCGGTTGCGATTCGGCAATGGTTTCGCCAGGGAAAGCAAACGCCCATTGCAGTTCAAGCTTTTTCACATCGTTGAGGCTGAGTTTGGCAGACTCGGCATTCTGGAAACGCCTATTCTCTAGGCCGTTGCCCCAGCCGTTCCAGTGTGGTTCGATAAAAGTGTTTTCAGCTTTTGCGCGCGGCCAGCTTTGGTCAGTACATGTATTTTGCTGCTGAGCATTCCAATTAGGATCGTACGTTTTGCCAGTGATGTACTCAGCAACGGCAACACGTTCCGGCCCGTTGAGATTAAAGGTGCCAATGATCCGCATGGTGCCGGATTCTAAGGATTGGACAATGGATTCAGTCGGCATAGCTTTCAAAGTTTGCAACGTTGGCATCCGCTCCGCGCCACTCGTATGACAGGTCGCGCACTCTCCATTGTAGATCGTTTCGCCATCACGCGACGCCCAGGTTTCGGTGCCTATAAATAGAAAGAACGAGAGAGGAAGGAGTACGGCCTGTATTTTTGACAGCTGCTTCAGCATGGTGTGAATCCTGCCTTTCGGTTTTGAGAAGTGGAGTTGCATAATACAATTTGTTTGGGCACGGTAACGTTACTTGTATTACGCAATAGGGTTTTTCTAAATAGGAGGGAAACGTTGGCTATCAAATTCACCGAGTTTTTTCGCCGCCGTCCTGGCATGACATCTGCCGCGTTTCTGGAGCATTGGCAGCGACGCCATACCGGGGTGGTGTCGGCAATCGAAGGATTGCGACGCTACATCCTTGAATAGATGTTTGATGGAGAGACGGCCGCTGTGGTAAACGCAGACTCCGTGGGCTTTCGCATCGCAGTCAATATGATGAAAGGAGTATGGTATGGCGACTCGGAAAAATATTTCTTCTGGTTCTCCGTTTGAGCCGACCTTTGGCTTCTCGCGGGCCGTGAGAGTCGGGAATATGGTTTTCGTCTCGGGTTCCACCGCGATTCAACCCGACGGCAGCGTTGCCGGCGTGGGCGACCCGTACGCGCAGGTAGCCCAGGCGCTTAAGACGATTGAAGCGGCTTTGCAACAGGCTGGGGCGTCGATGAAAGACGTGGTGCGTACCCGCATCTTTTCCACGAATATTATGGATCACCTCGACGCGCTGGCGAAAGCGCATTCCGAGGTCTTCGGTACCATCCGTCCGGCTTCAACTGCAGTCGAAGTCAGTCGCCTGGCTCATCCGGATTTGCTTATTGAGATTGAGGCCGACGCTGTCATTGAGTAGGGACCTGCGCAAATTATCTGAGTTTGGGAAAATCGGGATGACGAAACGGCGTCCCTGGCGCAACGGTAGCCATTTTCTTCAGCGGATGCAGGTCGCCGCCGTGCTTGAGTCCGTCGACGTCGGCTAAGCCTTTGTGGGGTAGGTCCGAGCAGAAAGTATGATCGCCGAAAAAACGGACGGACAGCGTCCGGCGACGCTGGCCTGCGTAGGTCGGCGCGCCACCGTGCAGCATGGCGGGATGGAAGATGATGACATCGCCGGGCTGCATCGCCCACGAGACGATGGGCCACTCGTGAGGTGCCGCCTCGATATCCGGCAAGGGCGGCAGGACTCCCTCGTCGAACAAAGCAGCGCTTACGTCGTCCGGGTTAAAGGCCGTGGGATTAAATAGCGGGCCACGGTGCGAGCCTTGGACGAGTTCCAGTGACGTATCCTGCGTGACCGGATCCAAGTTCGTCCACAAAACGCCGAGATCATCGCCCTCGACGGGGAGATAGGGGAGATCCTGATGCCAGGGTGTACGCCGTGTATTGCCACCGTCCTTAAACCAGATCTGCTCATACAAGAACCATACGTTATCACTCGCCTGTAGCCCGGCTACGAGATCAGGGATGCAGGTGTCCTGTAAGAGTTCACGGTAGGCATCGAAACACTCCGGGTTCGCCTGGTCCTGATAAAACGTACCCGGTGTGCCGATGAGAAGGTCCCCAGCGCCAGGCCCCGGATTATTGAAGGTCCAGTCAAAGGCTGCCTCGGCTAGTTTCAGCGTGTTGCGGTCGAGCGCGCCTTGAATGAAGACGACGCCGTCTTTACGGAATTGCGATTGCAGTTCGTTCATGTCCTGAGAATATAAGATCTCCGCATTTTTTCGACAGCCGACGAAATGAGATGATCGTCGCGTGGCCTGTGCGACCTATGCGGACACATCCGGTACGTTGCATTGCTTTGTCCAAGTGCTCAGACTAGTATGTACACAAATTCAGTACATCAAAAAGGCTGCCAAGGTAGATAGTGTCAGTGTAAACAAATTTAGAGAACATTTAAAATCCTTTGTTGAACAAATAGTGGACCGGCACCTTCCACTCAAGGTTACACGACGTGGTGGTGACGATTTTGTGGTGGTGGTTGCGGAGGACTGGGAGCGGGAGGAAGAAACGCTCTATGTTTTGCAGAATAGCAGTCTGATGAGGCAGATTGCCAGTCCCCTGCGTACCCACGTTAAGGGTTCTGGATACTCACCTACCCCTGAGGAACTCAATGAGATCACTGGTGTTTGAAGGAAACACAAACCGTGAGTTTCGTAACCCCCCGAAAAGAGGCAAAAAGCTTTAATTCTACAGGGGTTACGGGCCACGGTGACTACTCCCCATTCCTCTCCATTCCCCCCGAATTCCCGTGAAAGTCCCGCGAATTTTCACAACAGGCGCGAGAGTAAAACGGAGACTCCTGGCGAGGCTTGAGGTGACCGGCGTATTCTGACTCAGCCCCTCCGCTTCAAGGTGCCGCTTCCTCGTCCCCGCAAGTTTATCTGGCAGACTCGACCTGACAAAAGGCAAACCTATACCTGGCAGCGTGGTATGCCACACGGCAAACGTCAGCGGTGAGACTTTCTAGAGGGCTAATGACGTCCGGTACTCTCTCTTCCAGAAACCGTGCTTGGGCGTCGAGTTTACGAGAACGCGCTGCGGTATTCCAGGTTATCAATACCCCTGAGCGTGGAGACAAGGGATTCGGTGCGGCAACAGCACGTAATGTCGCCCTTGTTGAAGGAAAGACCGTCACGCTTGATGACTGTGAGGAGAATGCGAAAGATCGATATGGCCGTACACTGGCTTATGTGATTGTCGGCGCAACTGTTGTTAATGAAGTTCTCCTACGCGAAGGACACGCTACCGCGCTCCATATTCCTCCCTGTGGAAATCACACCGCAACATGTTACGAGGCACTCGCGGGCACCGTTGCGGCAACTGGACGAAGACCCCTGGCGAATTTGTCCGGACTTATTCAGAAGGGACTGAAAAAGTGCGAGTAGCGGAGGACACGGGAGGGTCTGTGAAAAATCAATTGCCATCAATTCCCACCTTTTCTTATTTCCAAACGCCGCAAAGCACACCCAGCCACTTCACAGTCACCAAGGGCAGTCACAGGGCCGACGCGTTGACCCTCTGACTACTCATGATTTTTCTTTTCTCCGCCATTGGGACCCCCTGCTAATGAAGCGGCTCCCGCGTGCGCTAGCGGGTGCTGTCAGACAGAATATTGACAGCATCAAAGAGGAACTGGCGCGCCGGCAGCAAAGTGAAGCATTATTCCAAAAGGCGGAAAAGGTAGTGGTAAAAGCACGTGCTGCCCGCCGTGCGGTTCATTGGGTGAGACGTCCTTCGTCTTGCATCCGGCCCATAACGTATTGAGCCAGCTGATGGATGCATTCTTCCAAGTGGCAGTAGCGTCCAGACCGCACCATGCGCGAAGCTAACCCCTGCTGGACCGACGCACACGCCCACATATCCTGCTTATTTATGTACTCGAGCCCTTCGACCGCCTGTTCGAGCTGTTGCTCAAAGTCTGGCATCTCCATGGCTGCCGGAGGAAAGCACAGTGTCAGACTCCACGTAATCCGGTCGGCCGCCTGCGGCAAGATCTGTCCGTAAAACATGCCGTCAGGCAGCGGCGTAAAGAGATGCGTTGGATAGATATTAACGAAGTCGCCGCGCTGGCGTTCTTCGGCGGATAAGCTCTCAATCAACGGGAAAGGAGAAGGCAACCACTCGGTCTTACCGGACTCGGCTCCCGTCACCCCCGGCGAATAAAACGTTGCGCCCGGTGTAGCAAAATCCCCCCAGATGACCCCAAACACGCCGTTATACGCCGTGTTGGTAATATTGTACGCCTGAGGCGAAGCATCATGGACGGAATGGACGGGCATCACGTCGTGCGGTCCCTTATGCAGGCCAAGAACGTGGTAGGCCTCCATATAGTTCTCAACCATAATTTTCCAGTTCCAGTTGCTCTCATACACCAACGTTTTGACGGTCCGCATCTCACTGAGATGATAGTGCTCCAATCGCTGGGAGAGGGGAGTGAGCTTGGGCCCAAGCGGCTGTGCCTGCTGATCAAAATTGACAAAGATGAACCCCTCCCACGTCTCGACCCGGGGCGAGGCTAATTGACACTGGTTTTTGTCAAAGTTGTCGGTCCGTTGCATCTCAGGCGCGCCAATGAGTTCTCCTTTCAAGGAGTACGTCCAACCATGGTAGGGACACTCAAAAGTGCGCCGATTCCCCTGTCCTTCGACGACTTGCGTTGCGCGATGGCGGCAGACATTCGATAATACCCGGACCTGATTTTCCTCATCGCGCACGACGATCAGTCGTTCTCCTAATAGAGTCAATGTAAAAAAATCTCCAGGTTTCTCCACCTGATCTACCCGCCCGGTGCACAGCCACTCTTTCAAGAAGATGTGCTCGACTTCTCGCTCATAAAACTCGCGTGATGTGTAACAGTGAGATGGTAATGTCGAGGCTTGGGACAACGGCAGCTGGGCTGCCATAAAACCACTTTTGGTCATTCCCCTAGTCATGGTCTTCTCCTCCTCCTTTCGCGAGATACTCAGGTGAGCTCTCCCCTTGAGACGGACCCTAGCTCTGTCTTGCGCCGAGTGTCAAGGAAAAGACCGGGGTTGCGTAAAGATGAAAACTTTTCGACAGTGATCGGGAACCGTCAGCAAAAAATAAAAGGGGCAGGAGGATTGAGCCATGACAGACAAACGAGACATTCTTATTCCGGCAACCGAAGGGGGAGCCTGTGTGGTCCGGCAAGGTGAAACGATTCGGATTATCGACGTGGAGGGCCAGCAGATCTGCGATTTCGTATGTTTTCACCTCCATAGCCTGGCAGAAAAACTCTCTACGGGTGAAACCGTGAACTTCAATACTTTGATTGGTAGTGGTTCCATGCATTTTACGGTCAACAGTAAATTCTACTCAAACCTCCAGCACCCCATGTTCGAGATTGTTGAGGATCAGGCGAACGGTGTACACGACGCCCTTTTTGCTCCGTGCAGCAGCGCCTTATATGTGGCTGCCGGAGCTGTCAACCATCGTAATTGTCGAGACAATCTCACCCTGGCCGTGGAGCCTTACGGTCTTGGTTATCTTGATGTGCCGGATCCGATTAACCTGTTCCAATATACCCGCGTGCGGGCCGACGGGTCCGTTGATGGTCGGCCTGCGGCAACCCAAGCGGGTGAATATATTGCACTCAGGGCTCTGATGGACTGCTTAGTTGCAGTCTCGGCGTGTCCGTATGATATAGAAATCGATGGCCAGAGACCCAATGGTCAGCAATGCACGCCGTTGAGGATTGAGTTCGCTGAGACGTAGACAGTGACCGATATTTCCTCGGGTTAAGTAGTTGAGGCTGAGAGAACGTCGTTTCACGTAGATGGAGGAGTACATGGCAGTACGCCCGGGCCGCATAAAAGCTCAGGCCAGTATCCGGCGGTGTCAGGAGTGAGCGGGAAAAAGTGTGGAGCACGGAGGGGCATGCTGAGCAGGCGTGTCATCTTCGGAACCATCCTTTGTGGGCCAGTGCTGCTGTTGGGCTCGTCTTGTAATTTTTCACTGTGGACCGGATCGCTGAGGACCGCCGCTCACTCCGCCCCCGCCGGTGTGTCTCCCGCTCACGCCAGCCCCACGGATGGCGATCTGGTGGCAAGCTGTGGTGCGGCCGGTCTGGGGGTCGATTTTGCGACCAGGAATTGTTCTGGATCCCAGGGACGGCAAGTGAGTCCGTATGATGTGGCGCCGCCGTTTTCGCTCCCCCGCCAGGACCCGGGGCAAGCGATTATGCGCTGTCAGGGCCGCGGGGTCGATTTTGTGACCGGCCGGTGTATGTAACAGCTTGACAACATGGACTGCTGTGTATCCTTGAGCAGGCCTCTGTAAGAAATGCAATATCTTCAGAACCAAGGACGAATGGGTATGGTTTTCCTGCTGCTGCTTAGCCTGATGCTGGCGCAGGGCTGCGGTGATCAGGCTGATGACATTGCCGCGCTTCGAGCGCAAGCCACCCGAGGTGCCTCCGAGGCGCAGAGCAACCTCGGAGGCATGTACGACGCCGGTCAAGACGTGGTGCAGGATTATGAGGCAGCCGGGAAGTGGCTCCGACTCGCCGCCGATCAAGGACAGGCCGGGGCGCAGCACAGCCTCGGAGTCATGTACGACAACGGCCAGGGCGTGGTGCAGGATTATGAGGCAGCCGTGGAGTGGTACCGGCTCGCCGCCGATCAAGGACAGGCCTCGGCGCAGAACAACCTCGGAGTCATGTACGACAACGGCCGGGGCGTAGTGCAGGATTATGTGCAGGCACACAAGTGGTATAATCTCGCCGCGGCGCACTTAACCGGATATGATCGCAGCCAGGCAGTTAAACGTCGGGCTGCTGTCGAAGCAAAGATCCGCCCTGCGCAGGTGGCAGAGGCCCAGAAAATGGCACGGGAATGGCGACAGAAGACCCAATGAGTCCTTGCAGGCGAACCGTCAATTCAGGGCTGGTGCTGGCCAGCTAAAGACGGTTGAATGGATACGGCAACAACGCCAGGAGGGGCATACCTTGCGGCAGATTGCTGGGACACTCAACACCCGCAAGGTGCCGACGAAGAACGGGCGAACATGGTACGCCTCGACCATCCGCCATATTTTGGAAAATAGTCTGTGTCAGTCGGCTGCGTGATTACTCAGACACGAGAATGTACATGCTGACTTCAGCGTCCATTCCCACTTCATAATGCTCTCTCCTCTTTTCTTCTTGTTAGGCATTGTTCGTTTCCAAATATTTCCGAGTATCCGCACCGTCAAAACTCTAACCTCCATTCACTTTCTTTCATGCATGATGTGCATGATGTGCATGATGTGCATGATGTGCATGATGTGCATGATGTGGAACAATCGATCTTCCATGCGGTTCCCTTCCATACCTACGCTCTTCAAAACAAGCCCACGTTTCTAGGTGAGTTCACCCTTGACGACTTCGGGTCGCCTTTGGTCTCGCTGTAAGATGCGGCGCCAACGGTATCCTCCTTCGTGATCGAGTATCCCTTCCACCTTACCCTCCTCAGCTAGGTCGCACAAAGCGCACAGGTACAGTGGCATTCTGCCCATACCGCTCTTCTCCGCGGCGCTTTTCTCCTTCCGGCCCGGATAAATGTCTTCGTAAATCCGGGCTGACCAGTGAGCAGGAAAGTGTGCCATTGAAAAAACCAGCTCCGGAATCGCCTTTCCACCGCGCAATTTTTTGATGATCACGTCGTAGATCGATAGCCAATGCATCGACTCGTTCTCGTCATTTGCGAGCCGTAGCCACCCACGACACATTGCCTGATGCTCGGGCGACAGCTTGAGTCGTCTCTCATTGACGGTAAATCCCCGGAGATAGCCGTCCAGGCCAGGAAGGTGGCTACAAATCCGCCCATAGCCGACGCCTGAACAGTTGATGTTCAATCCTAACCTGTCAGTACGGAAACACACTTCCTGGTTCTTAGAACCGGCGGTGAGACATTGTGCTCTTCGGGACTGTCTGTCCAAATGATATTTCGCCTTCTTCTTTTCTAGATACTTTGGCGAGTCGCACCTCAATGAGGACTCGGGCGTCTTGGCAGTGGAGGCCGCCGGCTCCCCACACGACTATCGAAATACCCCTACCGGCGCGCTGATTGGCGACTTCAAGCGGCCATATCGTTTCGCCATAACTCATCAAAGCGATATATCAGAACGGTCTCGATGGATGAGACCGCTGGGGACCCGTCTGCCTACCTTCACCGTGCTTTGACGCTATAACATATTGAAATAACTTGAAATACAGAAAGAGCGTGCTCATTCCTGAGCGGTTGGCACGGGTTGTGCTCTATTCCTTCGTATCCCGCCCACACTGTGACACACAGCAATTTACTGGGCGGTATCAGGAGGACCCCATGATGAAGCGAACTCTGTCGGCGATAGCGATGATAACCATGATGGGTAGCGCCGGGAACGTGGCGGCTCACGACGGCAGAGCCAGGAAAACCTTGAGGCTCGGTTCGGAGCGCTGCAATCGGAAGTGACAGCGTTAAAGGCCGAGGTGGAGACCAAACAAGACGCGATGGACTGCCTCTATCAAGCCGGGAATGGCCTGTACGTTGATGGGTGTAATTTGCATGTACAAGACGGGACCGGGGATTCCACACAATACAACACGGTGCCAAATGGCCTCGGCAATCTTATTGTCGGCTATAATGAAGACCACAAAGATGGCAGCGAAAAGACGGGCTCCCATAATGTGATTGTTGGGGCGTACCACACCTACACGAATCGCAGCGGTCTTGTGACTGGCGACAGTAACACGATCACCGGGTTCGGTGCCGCAATAATCGGGGGCCAAGTTAATGTCGCGAGCGGTTTCGCGTCCACGGTGAGCGGAGGACGGCAAAACACGGCGACATTGGACCATGCCACAGTGAGCGGAGGCGGCTGGAACACGGCGAGTGGGTACGACTCCACGGTGAGCGGAGGATACGGCAACACGGCGAGCGGGATCGGGTCCTCGGTGAGCGGAGGAGGCGGCAACACGGCGAGCGGGTGGCAGTCCTCGGTCAGCGGAGGCGACCAAAACACAGCGAGTGGGAAATCATCCTCGGTCAGCGGCGGACATCTAAATGAGGCGAGCGGGTGGCAGTCCTCGGTCAACGGAGGATGGGGAAACACGGCGAGCTGGTGGGCGTCCACGGTCAGCGGGGGAGGGGGGAATGTCACTGAGACAACGCTTGAACTTGTTCCCTAGCCCAACCGTGTTTACACTGTGAAGGCGCAGACTCTGCAGAGGCGCGCCGACTCACCGCCCGGGGCCCCTCCTCCCCGGGCGGTTTCCGTTTGGCTTTCTTCTGCGCGGCCTCCATTTGTTCCGCCTGCTTAAACTACTCAGGGCCTCGTGACGTGGGCGAGGTCGTGAGTGATGTGCGCAAACGTCACAAGCCGTCTTGCCTTTGCACGTAGGCGCTACGGGCGGAAATGGAAAGTTCTCTGTTTTCGTGTTAAGTAGCGAGACAACAAACTAACCTATAAGGAGTCAGTTATGTTGATTACAGCTGTATTGTTCTTACTTGTAGCCTCCCCTGTCTTTGCGCAGCTCGATCTTGATAGTGGGGGCAACGTCGGGATTGGGACGGCGAACCCAGAGGTGAAACTGCATGTCAATGGGCAGATATTGATGGAGGCGTCTAACGGATTCCTGAAGTTTGACCGTGCCTCGACAGGGGCAGATCTTTCCATGCGGTTCTCCACAGGCAATACGATGCAGTGGCAATTTGTACAAGAGGGGAATTCGTCGCAAGATTTGCTTCTGCAGCGTGCTGGCAGTATCGCAGTCATGACCTTTGACCAGGCGCAGGGCCGCATTGGCATCGGCACGACCAACCCTACGGACGAGCTTCACGTCAACGGGCACATCCGTGCCGAGGGCAGCTTCATCTCCGGAAGTACGGTCCTGAACGTGCCTGACTACGTCTTCGAGCCCGACTATCTGCTTATGCCACTGCCAGAACTGGCTACATTCGTTGCACACGAAAAACACCTGCCCAACGTTCCGTCAGCAGCGGAGATAAGCGAGACGGGCGTGAATATGACGGACATGCAGATGAAGCTGTTGGCCAAGGTGGAGGAATTGACGCTGTACACGATTGAGCAAGATAGGATGATCCAGGAACTGGCGGCGCGGGTGGCCGTCATGGAGCAGTCCGGGTCACGATTAGGCACGGTCAAATAATCTGAATGAACTCGCGCGATGTCTGGTGCTATCGGCTCGATCATTTCCGTTGCGCGCGTGTCGAGGAACGAATCGGTTATGGGTCGCATCGAGATCGTGCCGTACAGGGCGAATATGGAGCCACTGTCGCCGCAACGCATCGGTAATCAAGTTCGGATCGATCAAGCAGTCCTATAGCAAGCGTGTGATTGCCCCGATTGGCCCCCATGTCCTGCGACACACCTTTGCTAGCCGGCTCGTTATGAGCGGCGTTGATATTCGCACCGTGCAGGAACTCATGGGACATGCTGATATAAACATGACCATGCGGTACGCGCACCTGTCGCCAGACCACAAAAGAGGGGCAATGGAGCAGATGGAACGCCGATTCCCAGGAAGAAGTCCCGCGAATTTTCACGACACCCCTGAGAAGCCGGTTTTGGGACAGACGGAGAAAGTTATTTCTATTCACTAAGTTACAGTGGTTTCAGCCTATTTTTAAAGCGTATCACTGGTGTTTGAAGGAAACACCTGGGCCATTTACGAAGACCTCAGAGCAAAAGACAAAAAGCTTCATAAAGCACTGTGCCGTATATTGAAAGAGATGTTGCGTGGCGACCCCAGTAGTGGAATTGGAAAACCAGAGCCCCTGAACCATAATCGTTCCGCCGAATGAGCCAGAAAGATCGTGTCATTTATAAATTCGACGATCGATATATTTATATCTTTGCAAACGGTGGACATTACGATCAGTTGTAGATGTCGTTGTGAGATAACCCGTGGAGTCCACCGAAATACCGAGCTCTAAATCCGGAGCCGGTTGCACCGCGACCTGCCCAGAGCAGCGAAGATACCGACTAACGCCCTCAACCAGCTTGCCTTGGTCCATACTGTACTGGATTCTCTAGATTCACAGCCCCCACTCCGTAGGATTGACGGACGTTTGCTTCACGAGAAAGGTCAATTATGGAAATTGTTGACGGGGCGCGGTGTTTCCAAGTGATGCTGCCTATGCGTGATGGCGCACGGCTGAATACGTTTGTCTTCCTGCCCGAACGCGGCGGACCTCGTTATCCGGTCATTGTGCAACGCACGCCCTACGGCATCACCTCACCTGAAGGCCAGAACGTAACCGACTGCACGAAAGGCTGGCTGCCGGATGCAAAGGCCCCTCTGCGAGGCTCACTCCTACGTGGCTGGCGCGAGATCGTGCGCCGCGGCAATGCGGCAGTCTACCAAGACACACGCGGACGCTATGGCTCTGAAGGAGTAGACCATGTGTATGGCGACGATGCAGTAGACGGATACGACACCCTCGAATGGATAGCGAGTGAGCCCTGGTCGAATCAACACGTCGGACTGTCAGGATCATCCGCCGCTGCGACCACGGCGCTTGCCGCGGCCTCGCAGTGTCATCCCAGTGTACGCGCGTTTTTCACCCAAGTGGGTGGATCGAGTATCTATGACGACGTGGTCTATGAGGGCCAATCCATCCAGATGGAGCGGCTATGGCTGTGGGTAGCCCGGAATATTCCGGGTCTTTCACGTTCGCACCGTGAGGCTATGCTGCAGCAGCACGGACTGAGTAAACAAGAACTGGACACGGCAGCCGCTTCGGCGAACGTGCGCTATACGGCGCTTGATGCTGCCCGACATGCAGACCCGCCCTTCATCGATACGGACGAATGGATGCGTTTACCCCTGAGCGGGTATCCCGACTTCTCTGTATGGCAGCCTTATCTTGACGAAATTATTAGTCATCCCGCTCCTGACTATTTTCGCGCCCGTCACAACTTCCGCGCGACGATCAATGTCCCAGGTTTTCACGTTACGACCTGGTTCGATATTTTCCAAACCAGCGTGTTAGCCGCCTTTACCGAGATCCAGTCCCGAGTCGGAAACCAGCGGCTATGGATCGGGCCAAACAGCCATCACTTTGTGTATGAGCGCAATTTCTGGCCGCGTGATCCCTACTTTGAGTGGTTTGATTACTGGCTCAAGGGACTACCGTCCGCAATCATGGATGAGCCGGCAGTATACTATGCGCCGCGCGCCTGGGCCGCAGATCAAAAAAACTACGTGGCCAATGATTGGCGCCACGCTGACCAGTGGCCGCCTTTGGGGACTGTCCAGCAGCGGCTGTATCTGACTGGTGACGGACGCCTCAGCGCTGACGGTCCAGGCGGCGACGAGAGAAGCTATATATATGACCCCAACCGTCCCATCCCAACGCTCGGCGGTCGCAATATGTTGATCGCGAGTGGGCCTCAGGATCAACGCCAAGTGCAAGTCTTGCCGAACTATGGTTTGAGCTACCGGAGTGAGGTTTTGGATGAAGATATGACGATAGCAGGAGCGGTCTCTGTCACGCTCCACGTCCAATCGAATTGCCGCGATACGGATTTCATTGCCAAATTGATTGAGCTGCAACCGGACGGATGCGCCCTGCTGCTCATGGATGGTGTGGTGCGGGCGATGTATCGCAACGCCACGACGAAGCCGCAGCATTTAGAACCTGATCAAGTTTACCAAGTCCAGATTCACCTGGCTGATATTCATCACACTTTTCCGGCAGACAGCCGTTTGCAAGTGGATGTCACCAGCAGTAACTTCCCCCGCCGTGCGCGTAACACAAATAGTGGTAACGCAGTGCTCGCGAATGACACGCAGGCTGACATTCACATCGCCACCAATGTGGTGCATCACACTGAGGAGCATCCGTCCTTTATTGAGCTACCGGTTTTGTCTACCTAATCTGCCAGCTCGGGGACGTGTGCAGATGGTCTGCGATGCATGGTTGCCTGTTCAAACGCGTAGGCTAACGAAAGCAGATCCGCTTCGCGATACGGTAAGCCGACGATCTCCAGGCCTACGGGGATGCCGCCGGGCGTGAATCCGGCAGGCACGCTCATCGCCGGCATCCAGGTCTGGGCTGCGATGAGTGTGTTGGTCGGGAACTCTAACATAGGCCATTTGCCGCCATCGAGTTCGGCTCTGGAAGGTGAGGGCACTTGTGTGGTTGGAAATACGAGCGCGCTTGCCCCTGCCTTTGCCATTTCATTGATTACTACCCGCTGGAATTGTTCTCGCGCGGTATAGCGCTGATAGTACTCAGGGTCAGAATAGGGGTCTTCTGGCCCTTCGACGAGCGCGTCTATGAGATCACACTTAGGATGGTATTTTTTGGCATCGACGATGTCTTTCAACGTCCGCATCGGTAGCCGGGGTCGGGCTGCTAAAAAGCTATCGATATCGTGGCGTGAACGGATGACGTACATCGAAGACAGGTCAATATAGTGCTGCAGATCGGGGATCGTTATATCGACTAGAGTTGCGCCTGCCGCTGTCATCGCTGCCAGCGCAGCTTCGATCACCGTGTTGACCATTGCCGCTTGCGGATCGGACGCGTCTCCGAAGACTTCACGCACCACGCCGATCCTGGCCCCCGAGAGTGCCGCCTGGTCGAGCCGTTCCGAATATTTCACCTCACCAGCGATAATCGCTGTCGCGGTGTACGGGTCGGCTGGATCAAACCCAGCTAACACCCCAAGCATTTTGGCGGTATCCGTGACGGTCCGACACATCGGTCCGGCAGAGTCCTGGAACACCACCAGCGGCGACATGCCAGCCCGGCTGATGAGGCCCGGTGTGACCTTGAGACCGACCAAGTTATCGAACGAAGACGGCAAACGGATCGAGCCGCCCGTGTCCTCACCCAACCCGATAGCGCCTAGATTGGCGGCAACCGCAGCGCCTGTTCCGCTGCTTGAGCCACCTGGGTCGTGCGCAAGATCATACGGATTCTTGGTCGTGCCGGACTTGGACGAGTATCCGAACCAGGATGTTGCAAAGTCCGGCAGTGTGGTCTTAGCCAGAATAATCGCGCCTGCCGCATGGAGCTTTGCGACAGCCGTCGCGTCTTTGTCGGGAATATAGCCGTCTAAGGCAATCGAGCCAAAGCAGGTCATAATCCCAGCCGTTTCAGCCTGATCCTTCACCACAATAGGCACGCCATGTAAGGGGCCTGACAGCTGGCCAGACGTTGCGAACTGAGCATCAAGCCGCGCGGCTTCGTCCTGAGCACGGGGATTCACGGTCACGATCGAATTGATCGTCGGGCCGCTACGATCGTAGGCCTCAATCCGCGCAAGATACCCGGCTACGAGCTCGGCGCAGGTTACTTCGCCAGCGCGTAAGGCCGCGTGGATTTTGGAGATGGTAGTTTCTTCTAGTTTGAACGACATGTCTTCCTCCGGTCTTTTTGTGCGGTATCGTGCCGCATGCCAGTGACGTAGCGCCCGCAAGGAGTTCGACCAATATATGTCTAGTAGATATTAGGCAAATTCTGCTACCGCCGCTCGCCGCTTGACCGCAAACTCTTGACGATGCAGTTTGATCTGCTCATGCTCGTGGAGGATGGTCCTCTCGCCCGGATAATCATATTGCCCAAATTCAGGCAGCAGTGACAGTCCCGTCGATCAGGACGAAGGCGATCTTACAGGGACGGTCCGAGCGGTTGCTCCAGGCGTGGTTTGTCCCGCGCTGGATAATGACATCTCCGGCTGTGACGAGTACCTCCGAGTCATCGAGTAGCATGTAACATTGGCCCGAGAGTACAATCGCATAGTCGATGGTTGCGGTCTTGTGCATGAACGGGTGGCGCGGCTCTTCCGCGTCATCCAAGGCCTGCTCCGCTCCAAATGACGCAAAGCTCTCCCGTGCGGCCTGACGGTCAACCTGTTCGATCCAATCTTTCTCGGGAGAAAACTCGACAATGCGGAAGACCGTACCGTGTGATGGCGGTGTCAGCGTTACCGGTCCCTGTGCCCGGTCTGTGGTGTCGGCCAGCTTTGCGGGTGTCTCCGTAGTCAGCCACAGGTTTGTCACCTCAACTCCAGGTCTATTCGCAGGCAAAAACACCGGCGCAGCAGTGTCGTGTTGGATGATCGCTTTTCCGTTTGCGTCGTGCCCGGTCACGATGCGACGTGTCTTGTTCGCCATAGACTATTCCTCCTCTCCTTCTTTCCTTCAAACGCGATGATTTTATCTCATCTTATCAAAGACTATTGTTTTTCGAGTCAGAGCAGGCCAGGCGCTCTTTTATTTGAAAGGTGAGGTGGTATAGCCTGCATCTACCTCAACAGTGGTAGGGCAAGGGAGGGGACATGCAGGGCAAAGTGATGACGGTTCTTGGACCGATTGAGCCCGAGACTTTGGGCATAACGTTGACACATGAACACCTGCTCGTTGACCTGCGTGTGTGGTGCGAAGAACCAGAAGAAGAGGAGCAAAAAGTATTTGCGCATGCACCAGTCGAGATGTCTACTCTCGGCGCGATTCGGCGCGAACCCTTCGGCAACCTGGATAACTGTGTCCTTGATGATACAACCCTGGCCGTTGAGGAGCTGCGCCGATTTAAGACTGCTGGAGGAGGCAGTGTGGTGGATTGCACCAACAACGGGCTGGGCCGTACCCCGCTTGCCCTGAAAGAAGTTGCCCAGGCCGCTGAAGTCAACATCATTATGGGCTCGGGTTATTACATTGGCCGCTCCCATCCGTATGACATGGCTGATCGGTCTGTTGAGATGATTGCAGATGAGATTGAACACGATCTCATGCAAGGCGTTGAGGACACCGGCGTGAGATCCGGCCTCATCGGTGAGATTGGCACCAGTTTTAAGATCCGTGAGAACGAGCAGAAGGTCTTACGCGCAGCGGCTCGTGCTCAGCGTCGTACTGGAGCACCTATTAGCGTGCATCTGTTGCCGTGGCAGAAAAACGGTATCAAGGTCCTGGATATCCTCGAAAGCGAAGGTGCTAATCCGAACCAGGTCATCCTGTGCCATCTCAGTCCGACAAGTGACGATGTGGAATACCATACGACCTTGATCCAACGCGGAGCCTATGTGGAATACGATTTCTTTGGCATGGAGTTCTACGTCGATAGCGTGGGCCGTTATCTTGGTTCGGACGCGAGCGGCGTTGCAGCCCTGAAACGTCTGATTGACAAAGGCTGCTTGGAGCGACTGGTCCTGTCCCACGATATTGCCATGAAGATTCAGCTCACCCGTTATGGTGGCTGGGGGTATGCCCACTTAGTCAAGAACGTTGTACCCATGCTGAGTCGAAGCGGGCTCAGTGAAGAACAGATCAATACTCTTATAGTGGAGAATCCAAGACGTGTGTTGACGTGGGGCGCGCCAATGTAAGCTCCGGGATACATCGGCATAAGATCCTGAGAAGGTATGCGTCCAGCTTCAGACTGTTCGGACAAGAAGAGCGGCAAACCTTATCATGAGAGGAGGCAAAAGATGGCCGGTAGACTCACAGACAAAATTGCTATTGTAACCGGAGGCGCTTCAGGCATTGGTCGCGCCACTGTACTCCGCTTTGCCGAAGAGGGTGCCAAGGTGCTGGCCGCAGACCGTAACTCGGGCGGTCTGAAGCAGACCAAGAGCCTGGCTCAGAAAATCAGTCCAGATATTGAGACCATTGCTGTAGACGTGTCCAAACTGGACCAGGTGTCGGCGATGGTTGACCACGCCGTTGACCACTTTGGCCGCCTTGACGTATTGGTCAATGCGGCTGGGGTCCTCATTCTGACGCCTCCGCTTGCAGAAATAGACGAACGGCATTGGGATCTTATTATGTCGACAAATCTCAAAGGGCTCTTCTTTTGCTGCAAAGCCGCAATTCCGGTCATGCTCAAGGGTGGCGGCGGATCGATCGTGAATATTGCTTCTATGGCCGGTGTCCAACCCTACAGCCAGTCTCTGCCGTATGCGGTCAGTAAAGCCGGAATCATCCATCTCAATTCAGTCGCGGCCAGCCAATATACCTCCCAGGGGATTCGGATAAACTGTATTGCCCCAGGTTTTGTGGATACGCCTCAGGCGAGAGGCAGCACGCAGAGTACGGAAGCTATAGAGAAAGCGGCCCGCTATCATCCCATGGGCCGAATTGGCCAGCCTGAGGAAATTGCCAACACGATTCTCTTTCTGGCCTCTGACGAAGCTTCTTACATTAGTGGTTCGACCTTTATTGTTGACGGGGGGTCGTGGTCGGTTGCAAGTCGACTCTAGTGCTCTATCAGGAATGAAGTGGGGGACCTGTCATTCTGAACCGAAGCAGAGCGCAGGTGAAGAATCTCTCGGACGTACCCGGCAAAGAGATTCTTCGTCTCAGGGCTCCTCAGAATGACACGCATCGAATCCGCGTTGACAAGGTGCTAGGGAGGAGACCATGGAGAAACTAATAGAAATTACTAATAAGGCGGTGGCTGATTACGGATTCCGGCAAATTGTCCAGTGGAGCCCTAAGGATATCGTTGCCCAGTGGCAGCTCTCGACCCGTGAGGCGGAGATACTCACAGGCGTCATCAAAGACGAACTCGACCGGCTGCCGGTTCCGGTGGAGCCCAAGGATGTTCCTGGAGAGCAGGAGCGTTTGGCTGGAGTCATTCGGCAGGCGCTGGGTTAACAGTCGGCCGTAGGTGTTATTTGTCCTGCCGTGCCGCCTGCACAGACTCTTCGGCTATCATGACTACAACGTCTCCTGGCCCGGCGCTGACCTCACCACCGTCAACCACATACGTCATGCTTGTGGCAAAGGCGCCGGCTGGACTGGCCAAGAATAATGCCAAGCCTGCTATTTCGTTTGGCTCACCAACCCGCTTCTGCGGATTGATCGGAGAGCCGCTCGTTTCGACCGCCTCGACTAAGTCCTTTGCCAGCTCTGTGCGAATAAGACCCGGCGCGATACAGGTCACGCGAATCTTATCGCTTGCCCATTCCTTACCTAAGAGTTGAGCCATATTGATTAACGCAGCCTTAGAGAGGGCATACGTTCCGATGCCCATGGACGGACGAATACCTTCATTAGACGTGATGTTAATGACAGCACCACCGCCCCGTTGGCGCATAGATTCCCGGCACAGCCGCGCCAAATGAAGCGGTGTCCATACATTTGTCTTCATCACTCTGAGGAAATCGGCCTCGTTTTCCTCGGCCAAGGTCACCGGCGAGACTCCGGCAGCGTTATTCACCAGGATATCCACACCCCCGAATTCCTCAACCGTTTGCTGATACAATTTGTCACAGTCCACACTGTTAGACATGTCTGCCTGCACGATAAGTACGCGCCGACCAGTCACGGCAATGTCCTGTTTCGCTTGCTCAAGCGCCTTCAGCCCTCGGGCGGCAAGAACAATGTCCGCCCCATGCTCGGCAAAAGCTAAAGCAATTGCTCGACCGATCCCTTTAGAACCGCCCGTGACAATGGCAACTTTGGTGTCCAGTGAAAAATCAACAATACCCATCAGTCACTCCTCCTTGTTGATTTATCATACTACAAGATGATTCGAGGAGAGAAGAAGAGTGCTATTTTCTCTTGACTGCGAGGAGAGGCAGGGACTAGCATCCGATCAGAGAAAAGGGGGCCACCGTGAATTTCGAGCTGACAAAAGAACACAAGCGTATTCAGGCCCAATGTCAGGAGTTGGCAGCAGACTTTGCGATCAGGGCGGCTGAGCATGATCGAGAGGCCAGCAACCCAGTCGAGAACTATGCCTTGCTCCGTGATGCGGGATTTCACATCTTAAACATCCCCAAAGACCTGGGTGGTTGGGGGGAAAAACTGTTTGGCCATTCTCTGGCCCTTGAACAACTGGCCCAAGGTTGCCCGGCCACGGCCTTGTCGTTCAATATGCATTTGGCCTGGGTTGGGTATCTGATGGAAAATACCGAGATTACGCCGGATGTGAAACAACGAGTGGCAGACTGGGTTGTGAGAGGGAATAATCTTGTTGCGGGTTCAACCTCTGAGCCGACGACGTCCGCCCTGTTGGCCTCGTATGCTCCGGCCACTCAAGCCCGACGGGTTGAAGATGGCTATGTCATAAACGGCAAGAAATTTTTCTCCTCCATGGTCGGTCCGGCTGATTTCCGCGCTGTCCCGGCTCGCCTTGAGGACGCAACGACTCCTGGAGCAGCAATTATTTTTCTGGTTCCACGTGCGGCCAAAGGTCAGACCATCGAGGAAGTCTGGGATGTTTTGGGCATGCGTGCCACGCGCAGCGACTGTTTGCTCCTAGAAGACTGTTTCGTGCCGGACGAGGCCGTTGTGTTTAATACCGACGATTTCTTTCCATCTATCGCCCGTGGGGCGAACTGGTTTTGGGCATCGTACACAGCTGTCTATCTGGGCGTGGCTGCCGCTATTTATAATGAAATCACGCAGGTTGTCCAAGAAAGGGTGCCGCGTGGATTTAGCCAATCCATGGCCTACCATCCCGATGTGCGGCGCAAGGTCGCAGAGATGAGCGTTGACCTGGAATCAGCGCGGTTGTGCGTATACCACTCGGCCTGGCTGAGCGATACCGAAGGGCCGACACCGCATACCATTGCGGCCCTCTACCGCGCGAAGTATCTCGTGGGCGAGGCCGTGGCGCGAATCGGACGCGCTGCCCTGACGCTGGGCGGTGCGCATACCCTGTTTAAGACCTCAGCGCTTGAGCGGCTGTTTCGTGACGGTACGGTCGGTGCGATTCAGTTCCCACCGAGTGACTTTTGTCTGTCGAGCCTGGGGGCGTTAGAGCTAGGACTCGATCCTCATGAGATACTGCCGCCGATGAAGTAGAGGAATATTCATTGACTTAGTTCATGACTTAACCTACCAAGCTGATAATGATCCAAGTAAACGTCCACGAGGCAAAACCCCACCTGTCCCGTCTCCTTGACCGGGTGATTGGAGGCGAGGAAATTGTAATCGCCAAGGCCGGGAAACCTATTGCGCGACTGATTGCCTGCGCGCCGCCGAAGGAACCGCGCATTCCTGGCCAGGATGCAGGAAAAGTACAGATAGCTGAGGACGTTGATGCACCACTGGATGTCGAGATCCTCTGGGCTAGAGGGGAGTCTCGTAGGGTGGGTCAGAAGGACCCACCCACCCTTTATAATTCTGTGATCCCGGAACAGGACCAGCCTTACGGACGTGCGCGCGTTGCCTCCGAACGGTCTGCCCGGGTTGGATCGGGCTTGTCTCCGATGCTTGCACCCAGTAGGCGGATCGGGCCCATTGATGGAGTCTCTGCCCAGTGCAGCGTGTTCGCTGGTAAATCGAGCCGATCGCCTGGCCGGAGCATCCACTTCTGGTCGCCGACACCCAGCGTGATCTCACCCAAGACGGCAACCAAAACCTCATCGTTCGGATGCGTATGCGCCTCGTAGGAATGATTGGGCTCATCATCTTCTATATAGGCAACCAGGCCTTCGGCTTCCATAGCCCGGACCAATTCCGATTGGGTCGGTGGTTCCGGTTTGTCCCAACGGGTGACTTTGAGTTTCATAGTCCCCTCCTTTGAAAGATGGATATATCCCTTTGATTCCCTCTAGCGCTAAAGGCACTAAAGGTCAATGAGAAAAAGATACACCGCAGACTCTTTTTTCGATTGACAACTTTTGCTTGCCTGGAGGATAATGCGGGCACGATAGCCCATTTGCGTAATGAGGGGATCGTATGCAAAAGCACACGGTTGTTTCATCCCTTTTGTGTGAATAGTGTAACAACCATGACGAGCCATCCGTTCATTGCTGGGATGATCATCACCTGTCCCTCTCCGACGTGTGGCTATGCACTCTACGAGGTGACTCGCTGGGCTCTGACTGAGGATCTGTTGGATGACAACCAGAATTTCATGAAGCCGCTTCATGCGGCGATTCGACCGCGTTCGGTCTGGTCTTCGCTCGTGTGTGGGTTCTGTGGCACCTCTCTGTATGACTATAAAAAGAGAGCGATCCACACGTTTCAGCTGGGATGGTGGTAATCGGTGCCCAAGCAGATTCACCTGTCCGGCTTCGCGCTCTTTACCCCAGCCCCGCATATGCCGCTGTCCTGGGTCTATCCGCGCGAGAAGATTCGTTACAAATGGTATGAGGGTGAGTACTGGGAATCAGTCGTGCAGACGCTGGAACGCGGCAAGTTCGACATGCTGTTCTTTGCTGATGGGCTTGCCGGCGGAATGCAGCCCGATCAAATTCGCTATGCGATCCAATTCCCCAGCCATGATCCGGTTTCTCTCGTGACCTATCTATCCGCTGTTGTTAAAAAGCTCGCCTTTGCCGTGACTATGTCCACGACGTTTTATCCGCCGTTTTTGTTGGCTCGGACGTTAGCGACCCTGGATCATCTGACCAAAGGCCGGATTGGATGGAATATTGTATCTTCGACCTCAACGGCAGAGGCAAAAAATTTCGGCCTGGACGATCTCCCAGCGCATGACGAGCGTTACGACCGTGCAGACGAATACATGGAAGTCTGTCACCGTTTATGGAATAGCTGGGATGACGATGCCGTACAGATGGACATGGAGCACAAGATCTTTGCCGATCCGTCTAAAGTTCATCGGGTGGATTTTCACGGCAAGTGGTATAAGACCCAGGGGCCGTTTACGGTGATTCCCTCTCCTCGACGACGGCCGTTTCTGTTTCAGGCTGGTCAGTCAGACCGTGGCCGGGCCTTTGCCGCCCGGCACGCTGAGGGCATTTTCAGTGCAGCGCGTGGCATAAAGCAGATGCGTTCGTTTTGCGACGATATTGCCAGTCGGGCGGAGCAGTTAGGACGTAACCCGAACGAGATCCCAATTATGTGGGCCGGGCAGCCTCTCGTGGCAGAGAGTGAGACCGAAGCGCGTGAACGCTATGCTGCCATTCGTGCCCGTATTCCTTTAGAAGCCTCGTTGGCCCAGATGTCCATGCACTTTAATTTGGACCTGTCTCAGTTTGATATTGATGTCCCGGTCCAAAATTTAGAGGTGCCCGGCACCAGGGGCCTGTTTGAGATGTACCAAAAATATGACCCGAATATTACGTTGCGCGATATTGCGAAAACCTATCTCTCCGGGAGTGACAAAAATCCGCTAGTCGGTACACCGGCGCAAGTCGCGGATGCGATGCAGCATTTTTTAGAAGAAGGTGGCGGCAACGGTTTCCAGATCACGCCCCCGTATTATGCCCCCGACTATTATGAAGACCTGGTGAACCTATTAGTCCCGGAGCTACAGAAACGCGGCGTGTATCGACAGGACTACGACGGTATGACGTTGCGTGAGCATTTGTTGGGGTAGGCTGAGAGATCTTTTGGTAGGGTCGCGTCTACGTTGAAGTTGTGCATGACGGTCCGTTCATGCTTCGACGGGGCTCAGCACGAAGGGACCTTGTCTGCCACCTCTTTTTCCGTTCGCCCTGAGCTTGTCGAAGCCTGTCCTGAGCAGAGTCGAAGGAAGGATCGGTCACAACACAACGCACAGTTTCGACTCGGACGCGACAGTAGGGTGCGCCCTGCGCACCAAGCAGAAGGGTGCAGAGGCTGCACCCTACGGGAACACTATTACGCGGCCTCATTATCCGACGGCAGCTCCATATACGTGGCGCGCCACTCACCGGTTGCGTCCCACTGAAACGGAGTCTGGACAGTAGTGCGCGGATAACGCGCAGTCTCAAGCAGGTCGAGTGCAATAGCGACGATCTCTCGTTGCATGGCGGCATCATCCGGTTTGCCACACGGATTACCCAGGGGAAAGTCTGTGAATACAAAGCGAGCAACGCCGCATTGCTCGACGATATCCCGCGCCGAGCCGAGGATGACGGTCGGCAGGCCATTCGCCTCAAGGTATCGAGCGACCAGACTCACGGTCTGGTGGCAGACCGGTCAGAGTGCGACGAGCAGCACGGCATCGACGGCATCGGCGCGGCACTGATCAAGGACTGCCGGGGCATCGGCGTAGACGGTCTGACGTTGGCTGAAGTCTGTTGGGACGCCGTAGAAGCGTGCTGACAGACTGCCGATGCGACCGGCAGCCGCGTACTCCTCAAGGCGGTGAATCGGCAGGAAGGACTCGACATCACGCGTGTGCGTGGCCTCTTTGTGCCATGATAGGTGGTTCGTATACAGGGATTCCGGCGCTGGTTGGGTGGCAGCGGCGTACACTGCCCGCGCACGACTATCCTCCGAGCTGAGGCTCGCGGTCGTGACCAAGGCGACCCGGCTCTCGCTGAGCGGTTTGACAAGCGATGCGAAGGGCGTGTCCTCATGGGTCGCCCAGCGGTAGGGATTGGCGTGACCGCGTGCCAGGTAGTACTCGCGCGACTTGTCTATATAGCTGACTAGGACACGCTGCGTCGCATCGAAATCGCTCATGTGTATCCCTCCTGTATCCCTCTAAACTTGCGACTCGTATCGCCACCTTGGTGCATAGTAACTTTTTCCATCCACAAATTCGAGTGCTCGGCGTTCGGAAAGTTGTGTGCGACCGTAAGATTCCGCAGCTGAACCCGTGACTCTAGCGCAGGAATTTGCTACGCAGGCCGACGAAAGATGAAGTCACCGCATTGACCCGTCCACACATGACAGGAGGAGCGTATGGCGCAAGGGATCTTGTCCGGCATTCAGGTGATAGACATGGCGACCTATATCTTTGGTCCGGCGAGTACCACCGTGATGTCCGATTTCGGCGCAGAGGTGATTAAGATCGAGAGCCCCGGCATTGGAGATCCGTACCGCTATGCGCATAAGGTAACGCCCTTCCCAGCCAGCGAACTGGACTACATGTTCCAGCACGATAACCGTAACAAGCATGGGATGGTTCTTGATATGAAAGTTGATGCCGGACATGAAATCTTGCTCGACCTGATCCGCACAACGGACGTATTCGTGACCAATTTCCCACCCCGCGTGCTGGAACGGCTGAAGATACGCTACGAGGACCTGGCGCCGGTAAATGAGCGCCTGGTCTATGCCCAGGTCACGGGCGACGGAGAAAACGGGGACGAGATAGACAAGCCTGGCTGTGATCCAGCCCGACAAAGACTGGCCCCTTTTCGTCACAGCCCTGGGCTACCCTGAGTGGCTGGAAGATGTGCGTTTCGCCGAAGTCCGCCCAGGGCTTGACAATGCCCAAGCCCTGGCCCAAGAGATCCAGGCTGCTTTTGAGACTAAAGACCTCGCCCAGTGGAAGCAGATTTTGGACGATGCGCAGATCACCTTCGGTGTGGTTGGACGCACTGAGGAGGCCCCCCACGATGCGCAGATGCGTTCCAACGACTTCTTTGTTGGCTTTGAGCATGAGACCGTAGGCAAGGTAGAAGTGGTCAACAGTCCGATCTGGCTTCAGGGCGAAACGAAACGCCAGCCACAGCGCGCACCTCCGCTGGGCGAGCACACGGACGAGGTCCTGGCCGAACTCGGATACGATGCAGACAGGGTCAGCGCGCTGCGCAAAAGCGGAGCGTTGGGCTCGAGCGGAGGGCTGGGTAAACCGCTTTACGCTTGGGCGGCGGCGCGCTCTGCGCCAACGGACAGGTCCTCCCACGCCTCGCCGTAGGGGAAGGCACATTCCAAGCGTTGAAGATCGGCTTTACATTGGGTATCGATAAAGCGCTGCAGCTCAGCAGACAAGAGTTCGGACGATCCTCCGCTTTGACCCTTGCGGATCATTTGTCTGTTGGGCGATGACCATGGACTCAAGGCCGGCGGGGCGAATTTTTCGTTAATCCCTTTCATATAGGCAAACGTGCTCTTCTGGCACACCAGGTCAAACTCGCCGTCCGTCAGCTCCACCCGCATAAACTCGGCAATATGACGCACGACCATGGGCAGGTCTGCTTTCATCTCTTCAAAGGTCAGGATCAACAAGTTGGGCAGGTGACGGTTCTGCCAGTAGCCGTGCAAGTGTTCAGACCAGTTAAAAGGAGTCGCATCAGAAAAAAAGAGTCGTACCCATATGGCAACAGCGGGCATCAGGGGACCGAGCATCACATCACGGATAAAGTGGTAGTTAGAGACAAAGGCATCTTTAGGGTCGCGGATCACACAGATATAGCGTGCCTTATCGGTGTAGGGTACCCGGTCCCACTCCAAATGGGTCTTAATCACGCGCAGTCCTGTAGGGGCGGCTTGGCGCGCCGTATCGTCCGATAAGGGAACCACCAAGTCTTGCTTGGCAAAATCCGGCCACGGAATCACTTCATGAATATGCCCATACTCTCCCCGACCCCGCATCGCGATTTGATAGGCAATCTGCATGGTCCAATTTGTGCCGCATTTGGGAAAGGTACACACCACCACATCGTGTTGGCTAGGGCGGTAGTCGCCGAAGTCGTGGCCCTCGACAAGCTTCGCGCGCATTTTGTATCCGACCGCCGTCCAGAGGCGATCGGAGTAGCCGGCCTTGTCCACCAACCACAGGACCGGTTTGATCAGTACATAGGTGAGGGCCAGTACGGGGTAGCGGATATATGCGGGAAAGGTTTGCTGCTGCTTGAGGAGTGAATGGGCTGCGGGCATGGTTTTATTCCAACGACCTTACGCTGTTCCAGGTGCGGCACGTCACCAGCGGCCTCGATAATGATTTCTAGTGCTGAGGTAAGGGTTATCCCGACCGGATTGGGCTCCCCAAATCAAGGCAGAGCCGTCCGGCCGGTGAGATTGATCAATGACGTTTGAGGCTTAGGCAGCCATCAGCTCGGCCAGCACCTGTGGATCGCTGACCGGCTCGGGTTTGCCGTTGGCCAGTGGGCGTAAACCTGGTTGCTGTTCAAACGGACCGACCAAGCCGAGCGTCTTGCCGTGCTCGCGCATGGCGGGAATGACATCTCGGTTGAGGAGCTCCAGGCAACGCTTCCGATCCTTGAACGGAACCGGACCGTCGAGCCAGAAGGAGAAGATACCCGGCCGTAGAATATCCTGGATTTTTTTGAGTTTCGCAATCACGTTGTCAGGTGTGCCGGCGATCATAACCATCTCTTTCTGTACCCCAGGATAGGTGTCATAAATGACCTTCTTGACGGCTTCGATCTCCTCGTCAGTCGTTTCTCCGCCTTCACCATACAGCGCCCTCGCAGAGGCGTTGATGCCGAAGTTTGTTTGGGCCAGGCGTTGAGTCGCGGCTTTCGAGTTATAACCCGGAGGGAACATCCATTCGGGACGGGCAAAGTGGGCGAAGGCACCGCCGTACAGAATGCGTTTGCCCATCTCCTCGGCGCGCTCCTGTGTATCCGCGACCATGACGGGCTGCAAATAACCGAAATTCTCCGGACCGGCTTGGTAGCCCTCACGAGCGGCGGCCTGGTTGTAAAAATTCCATAGCTCTAAAGTCGGCTCGAGTCGCGTCGCCAGGGCTACGTAGGGATAGCGGTTTTTTGCGCACCACGCCACTGTCTCAGGGCTGATGAGGCCAGGGATCCAGAAGGGCGGATGTGGCTTTTGGACGGGCAGTACCCACGGATTCACATGCCGGAAGTGAAAGTGCTTGCCTTCATAGCGGAACGGACCGGCCTGGGTCCATGCCTTCACGATAAAGGTTACACCCTCTTCAAAATATTCACGGTTATAGGCCGGGTTGGCATTATTGGCGAGCTGCTCGGGGCCCGCGCCACGCACCCAGCCTGTGGTCAAGCGGCCGTTTGAAATCAGGTCGATCATAGCCAGCTCTTCGGCCAGACGCAGCGCATTCGCTACGGTAGGAACCGGATTTCCCAACAGGGCGATTCTGATTCGCTGGGTCGTCTTGGCCAAAACAGAGGCTTCGACATCCATGACTGCACCCAGACAAAACGGGTTGGCATGGTGCTCATTGAGCATAATGCCATCGAAGTTGAGCAGCTCTTGGTCTGTGTAGATCTTCTCATCCAGATACTGATTGAGCAGTTTTGCACCGTGCGCAGGCTCAAACATACTATTCGGCGTACCAAAAAAGCTACGTTTGCGTATGACTTCGTTTTCGAGTTCACGGTATTTGTCCGGATGTTCGTCCAGATCATAATGGTAGGCTCGTTCACTGAACCACATGAAATGCATAATCGTCCCTCCTTGTTTAAGAGTATCAGAGATATAAGAGACTGGAGGTCTAGGCAAGAGGAAGCGGTGGGCGGCACGGCTCTTGGGCAGAGTATATTGCGCCGTGTCCTCACACCCGGAGAAGGTCACGAGAGAGGTTCTAACCGCTGCCCTTATGGGTGCGGATGGTCAGTCCTCGCCGTCGAGTCTCGATTCGTACGTCGCGGTATACGTCGCCTTTGAGCGGGGAGAGGTAGCCGAGGCTGTACTGCTGACGGAGTTCATGGGCTATGGTCTGGGTTGCATATTCGAGCACATCCTGACTGCCGAGGACGTCTCTAGTGCTCAGAAAAAAGTGCCGCGCTCCAGTCACATCACTCAGGGTCTGCAGCAGACGCACATCGACCGCGCCGAGATTGGACCGCCCGCGGCTGGGCATAAAAGGGCCACCCATACCTCCCATCATGGGCATGCTCGGTCTCCGGGTGGGTTGGCTGAGATCGCCAAGACCTATGGTGTAGACGAGAATGTTGGCACGCCGCGCGGCACGAACGGCTTCTTCACGAGAGGCCTGGCTCGCTGTATCCATGCCGTCACTGATGAGAATGAGCGCTCTCTTCTGACGCTGGCCTGTTTGGACCCGTCGGAGCCCGTCGAGCAAGGCATCGTACAGGGCCGTATTTCCCGAGGTCTGGAGTCCGGCGGTGGCTTGGGTCAAGAGCGTCCGGCTGTCGGTAAAGTCCTGCAATAGATGGAGCTGATGGTTAAACCCGACAAGAAAAACCTCATCCCGGGGCCTGATAGCGAGCACAAATTTACGTAGCGCTTGTACGGCCCGTCTGCGCTTGCCATGCATGCTCTCACTCATGTCGACCAGGAAGCCCAGACTCACCGGTTCCTGTTGGCCCGTGTTGAAATACGTAATCGGCTGCGATAGATCGCCTTCGTATAGCATGAAGTCTTCAGCCCGCAGTCCGCTTACGTATTGCCCATTCTGGTCGGTTACGGTGATGGTGAGCAACTGCTTCGGCCGTTTAGAGGACGGCAGTCGCCGTACAGATGGAATCGTCTGCTGCTGAGGAAACTCCTGGACAGACGGCTGTCCGGTCGGCGGCAACTCCAAGACTTGTGGCTGGAGGGGTGCATATCGTTGAGGAGAGGAGGGCCGGGGAGCTTGTTGAGGCGCCGGTCGCGTTCCCTGCCAGCCGTCAAGCTGCAGCCCGTAAGACTCATCGCGTTCCTGAGCGAAGGAAACGTCCAAGCCGAGCACGACAAATAAGAAGAAATCGAGGACAAGCAGCCGACAACCAAATATGCTGGCGCATCCGGGTGTTATGTGCCTCATTCCTAATGATTCTCCCTTATAGGCATAGGCTCCTTAATGCCAACCGTCCTAGCTCTGTCCGCAGTGTAAAAAAGCCGTATTCTTTAGACACCTGACCAGCCGTATCGAGTTACCACTTATGCGTAACGATTTTGGTTTCCCTGTGGTTGACTACGAGAGGGCTCTGAGTACGTTGCTGCATCTATGGCCAGCACTAAAAGCGCGCCTTCGGAACAGGTAAACCAGGAATCTCCGAACGGGTGCGAAAAACGGTCCCCTTGAGGTCGCGCTGGTCGTTGTTGGCGGTAACGACGTAGAGGTCGCACATGTCGGGACCCCCAAACGCGACACTGGTGACCGTTTTGGCTGGGACTTTGATGCGCTGATCAATTGTCCCATCAGGCTTAAAACGAATGATTTCACCTCGTCCGGCAACTGTGGCCACCCAGACGCCACCTTCAACGTCAACGGTCATGCCGTCGGGCATACCTTCAGGCAGCTTGGCGAAGAGCTGTCGATTGCTGACCGTTCGATCTGCCCGGACTTCATACACCCAGACGGCGCGCGTGGTTGAATCACAGTGGTAGAGCAGTTTCCGGTCCGGACTAAAACCCAGACCATTTGTCACCTCGACACCCTCCCACATATGTGTCACCTGCCCGGGCGGATCGATCCGGAAGAGCGAGCCCGGCGGGGGTGTACTCTTGAAATCGAATTGCTGGATATTGCAACCGAACGAGCCGACCCAGATACTGCCCTGGTCATCCATGGTCAAGTCGTTCAGACCAAAAAGGCGTTTGCCCTCCCATTCGGTAAAGATTTCTCGCAGCTCGCCGGATTGTTCATTCCATTGAGCAAGCGACAGACCCGTGACCAATATGCCGCCGCCCTCGTTCAGCGCGATCCCGCCTACAAACTTGCGGTCTGGGAGCAATGCCTCGATCTCTCCGTCCGGGCTACGTCGAAAAACGCCGCCACCACGGACATCACTGTAATAGAGCCGATTCTGATCATCGGTGCGTGGACCTTCGACAAGTCCGTAGCCAGTGGCCAAGGTTTCGAATTCCATATAGGCACTCCTTACCATGCTGTATCGCGATCAAGAAAGGGTAATCGCTCTGGGCACAGAAGACAACGGGCAACGAGTGGGTTGCTATTGGTAGAGTGGAAACAGTCATCATGTCGCATAATAGATTGCCTATTTTTTACGGTTGGATAGTGGTTGCCGTCGCCTTTGTCACCCTGGCCATTGGGGTGAATACCCGGACGACCTTCTCTTTATTATTCCCCTCGATTCTGACGGAATTTGGCTGGGACCGGGGCAGCACTGCGGCCGCGTTTTCTTTCGGTTTTCTCGGTTCGACGGTGTACGCCCCACTGATTGGGATATTGATGGACCGCTTTGGACCTCGCTTCGTTATCCCCCTCGGTGCGGTTATGGCGAGTACAGGTATGGTCCTGATTACGCTCATCAGTCAGCCCTGGCATCTCTACCTGGCCTTCGGTGCCCTGGTTGGTGGAGGCGGTGCTGCGGTGAGCTATCTCGGTCATTCTTTGTTTTTGCCCTACTGGTTTGTCCGTAAACGCGGCTTAGCGCTTGGGCTCGCTTTTTCCGGCGTGGGCGTGGGCTCGATCATCCTCTTTCCGTGGGTCCAAAGCATGATCGACCAGGTTGGCTGGCGTGAGGCGTGTTGGGTCGTGGCCGGTTTGCTGTTGGTTATCGTGCTCCCGCTGAATATCCTGCTACAACGCCGCCGTCCCGAGGATTTAGGCTTGGCGCCTGACGGAGACGCGATCCCTGACACAACATCCGGCGGGCAGGCGGGCGCTGACAATATTGTTGATCATGCCTGGGCATCCACCGATTGGACGCTGGCCCGTGCGATCCGTACCACACGTTTTTGGTGGTTGTGCGTATCTTTTTCCAGTTGTCTATACGCTTGGTATGCCATCCAAGTGCATCAAACGAAATATCTCAACGACATTGGTTTTTCGCTAGAGACGGCGGCGTTCGCTCTGGGACTGGTTGGGCTGACCGCCAGCGGTGGTCAGATTGGGCTCGGGTTTTTGTCTGACCGGATTGGGAGGGAATGGGTCTGGACGATCAGCATGCTAGGTTTTGTGCTGTGCTACGTCTTGCTGCTCCTCATGCCCGAGCATCCGACCCCGGTCTTACTATATGGTATGGTCGTCGCTCAAGGCATGTTGGGCTATGGCACAGTCTCGGTGTTCGGAGCAATCCCAGCAGAAATATTTCAAGGCAAACAATACGGCCGAATCTACGGCACGCTGACGATAGCGGGCAGTGTGGGTGGCGGGACGGGTCCCTGGGTGACGGGCCTGTTCTTTGACCAAACCGGGAGTTATACCGTGGCGTTCTGGCTGGCTATGGGACTGTGTTTCGTATCCATTGGGAGTATGTGGATGGCCAGTCCGCGTAAAGTCCGCGTTGTGGCGGGCCAGGTTGAGCGGCTCGCCGCACGGAAGGCTCTCGCGGAGGAGCAGTAAGCGGTCTGTGCGTATCAGTGGTGTGGCTGCCCTTTTCTAGGGCTGCTCTGGCAAAAGGGTAAGCGCGCGATTATATCGTTCCCCAATCCGCAGAGTGCCGAAGTCCCTGCGGTCTATTGTGAATACGCGATATATCCGTCGGCGTTCCGTTACTGCAGCAACGCTTCCGTCTACCAAGCCAAGCTCTAGTTCGCGAAATTTCGCGTCAATCTGAAGCGCCCGGACAATATCGGAAGGCAGAATAGATTCAAACTCGTAGGTCGTTGTCGGGTCGAACAGCTCGGCTACCAGCTTGCGCATGGCTGCACGCTCGCCACGTAAAAAATAATCGACTTCGGCCAGCACTAGGGCAGACACCACCACGACCGCAGCCTGGCGTAACACCTGCTCGTAGGCTGGCCGTGCTGGTCGCCGGGCGAGGGCGCGTAGCAAGCCGCCAGTGTCAGCAATAAGGGGCAACCTCAGTCCCCGAGGTCTTTGAATAGCTCAGATTCCTCACCTAGTTTGGCAATCGTCGAGATAAAAAGGCCGGTCGAAGGTGGCCGTCGATGGCCGCGGTAGTATTTAGCCGCGACGATACGTAGACCCTGGCGAATGAGATCAGAAGCCGACAGCCCATCGGCGCGTGCGCGCGCCAGCGCCTCAACATCTTCGACATCCAGCTGGACGGTTGTGGAAAGTTTATGCGCCATACATGCGCTATACAGCGGGGAACAAGCACGGTCAAGGATGAAGTCGAACGGCACAGTGTTGGTCTGGGCCACTGGGTGCGCTTTCCTCTGAATAATGGAGAACTCTCCCACAATCCGATTTACCGGCTCAACGCGCTTCCCTTGTTCTGAATGGTAAATCCTCCGTCAACGACAACGGTGGCACCATTGATATACGACGCTGCTGGCAGAACCAAGCTGAGGGTCGCGTGAGCGACTTCTTCGGGATCACCGTAACGCTTGAGTGGCACACGCCGCCGGGCAAAAGTGTCTTTCACTTTATCGGGGATTTTGGCGGTGAGACCCGTGTGAATAGCGCCTGGACAGATGCAATTGACGGTGACCCCCTGCGTGGCTAACTCGACCGCCTGCGCGCGAGTCAGTCCCACAACGCCGTGCTTGACCGCAGTATAGGGGCTGGCAAAGGCACTGCCGCCGACCGCTAAGGCTCTTTCGAAGTAGAAGAAATCGATTCTAGGTGTAAAGATCGGCTTCTGGGTGTTGTCTTGATCCGTCAGCTATAATATATGTACATTGTACATATGCGTGAGCTACGCTTTGAGTGGGATGAGCGGAAAAACAAAGGGAACATTAGGAAGCATGGTGTAGCTTTTGAAGAGGCACGCACGGCTTTCTACGACGAGAACGCAATCCAGTTCTTCGATCCGGATCATGCTCAAGAGGAAGATCATTTTATCCTTCTTAGCATGAGCTTCAAGCTGCGGGTTGTCGTTGTCTGTCACTGTTTCCACGAAAGTGAGACGGTCGTGCGCATTATTTCTGTAAAGAAGGCAGACAAAGCTGAAGAGCGCGATTACTGGAGGCGGCAAATATGAGAGACCATTATGACTTCTCAAAAATGAAAGGGCGCAAAAATCCTTATATCAAGTACCTCAAGCAGCCGGTGACTATGCGCTTAGACAGGGATACGGTTGCCTACTTCAAGTCCATGGCCGAGGAAATAGGCATCCCATATCAGAGCCTCATTAATTTATACCTCCGTGACTGTGCTATGAATGAGCGCAAACTGAGAATGAAGTGGGCGTCGTAAGGAGGACAAGTCCTCGCGTTACCTACTTCGCTACGCGGGCCTCCTGATCTAAATCTGAGAGCGAAGACCGTAGGTCGGGTGAGCGTAGCGTAACCCGACTCCCTACTAGACACAGTCAGGCTTCTCCATGAATCACCGATAAGTAGAGCTTGAGTGTCTGGTGTTCCTCTTCGGCAAGGAGCTGGATAAAGGGTTCATAGTTCTGGGACATATGAGCAGTATCGAGGGCGTCATAGTAGGCTAGGCGTTGCTCAACACGGATTATGACCGGAAGATAGCCGTAGCGCATGAGTTCGAAGTTCATTAAGAGCCGCGCGGTTCGACCGTTGCCGTCAACGAAGGGATGGATCCCAACGAAATCGACGTGTAGGCGTGCTGCGCGTCTTAGCGGATGCAGGTCAGCAGCGGTTTGATACCAGGCTATGAGTGCGGTCATGGCCTGCGGAAGCTGGAGAAAATCTGTTGGCGTATGACTGGCACCAGCAATTACGACGTTTTGTTGCCGGTAACGCCCAGCGTTCTGGTCATCGATATTTTTTAGGACGAGCTGATGGATATTCTTGATCTGCCACTCGCTCAGGGTTTCTTCACCGGAGACAATAGTTTCAACGTAGTCAATCGCTTCACGATGATTGATCGCTTCAAGGTGCTCGCGCATGGATTTGCCACCGACGGTGATGCCTTCCAGTACGACTTTGGTTTCTTTGAGGCTGAGCGTGTTCCCTTCAATGGCGTTCGAGTGGTAGGTCCACTCTAGGACTTGTTGTTCATGCAGAGTGCGGACGGTATGTTCCGGTAGCGGACGCAAAGCGTCGAGCTGGGATTTGAGTTGGCCGATTTCGGCTAACAGGGCAGGAATGTCAGGGTTCATTGGAATAAGTATAGCGCTTAGCTAAGTACAGTCACAGAGACAGTGGGGGCTGGCCCTACGAGGCAGAGAGCAGGCGTCACGCGTACAGCGCACGGTACAGGCATGTTTGTCTTGATTGTGCTTAGCTTGACGCAGTACCTTAGGGTTGGCAATCTCGTTGAGGAGAAAGATCAGTATGGAGACGCATGAATTATTCGCCCTTAATAAGTGGGCTGGGTGTGTATGCCGCTCTGATCTGGGTTGCCTGGAAAGCTGTCCATCATAAATAGGACAGTGCCTCCGCAGCACAGCCACCAACATAAAAACGCTGTAAGCTCTCAATTGGGCTCCGAGATCTCTGAGGTTGTGAGCCGCCGATGTCGCGGCTATTTCCATCCATTGCAATAATGGACTAACTAAACTAATTTAAAAGCCTAATCACTCAGCGCATGGATTTTGCGGCCTTGCCATTCTGAGGAATAAAGCGACGAAGCATCTCTCTCCCAGTAGTACTCCTGAGAGATTCTTCACCTGCGCTCCACTTCGATTCAGAATGACATCCGGCATCGTCACTGCGGTTAAGCATGAGGAGAGCATAATGAAAACCGTTAACGTCCATGAGGCAAAGACACATCTATCGGCTCTGCTGGCCGAAATAGAAGCGACGGGTTCGAAGGTGCGGATCTGTCGCCATGGCAAACCGATCGCCGAACTAGTCCCGCATCGAAAGCGGAGCCGTCTGAGGCCACATCCAGTGATGCGGGAGATCCATATCGACTATGATCCAACAGAGCCGCTCTCTGAAGACGAGTGGCCGGAGAGTGGTCGGTGATCCTCGATACATGCGCGTTGCTTTGGTTAGCCCAGGGAGGGGGTGAGTTATCTACTATAGCGTTGCAGTCTATTGAGGCTGCACCTGAGGTCTATGTATCTGCTATTAGCGGCTTCGAGATCGGGATTAAAGTTCAGAAGAAGAAACTGAAACTCCCCGCTCAGTCTGCTGACTGGTTTAACTCAGTCCTCGAACATCATGACATTGAGGTTTTGGCACTGACCATGGATGTTTGTATCCGTTCAACTGAATTGTCTCTTGTTCATACTGACCCTTGCGACAGGACGATTATCGCTACGGCTCAGCTTCATCATTTCCCCGTGGTGACTACTGACGTGGTCTTTTCCCAATACGGTATTGAGGTAATCTCCTAATCTAAACCCCGCGTTATCTCTTTATTGTGGTTTGTTGAGGCAAGGCTCTCAGTACTACGTCAGCCCACTTCAACGGCTCAACGCGCTGCCGTTGTTTTGAATGGTAAATCCTCCGTCAACGACAACGGTGGCACCATTGATGTACGACGATGCTGGCAGGACCAAGCTGAGGGTCGCGTGCGCGACTTCTTCCGGATCGCCGTAGCGCTTGAGTGGCACACGTCGCCTGGCAAAGATGTCCTTCGCTTTATCGGGGATTGTGGCTGTGAGACCAGTATGAATAGCGCCTGGACAGATGCAATTGACCGTGACCCCTTGTGTGGCCAACTCGACTGCCAATGCACGAGTTAAGCCAACAACGCCATGCTTGGCCGCAGTATAGGGACTGGCAAAGGCGCTACCTCCGACCGCTTCGGTAGAAGCAATGTTGACGATTCGTCCAGCTCCACCTTTAGTGAGGTGAGGCAGGGCAGCGCGGATGAGACGGTGGTGAGCGGCCAAGTTGACGTTGAAGCAGTGCTCCCAAACGTCCTCGTACTTGCTACTCTGAATACGGGCGGACGCATCGATGCCGGCATTGTTGACGAGAATATCTAGCCCTCCAAAATGTTCGGCGATTTGGGTCACAGTAGGTGCAATCTCCGTGCTATTGGACAGGTCTAAGGTCCAGCCTGTGGCGTTCCCTCCGGTTTGTTTGATCTCCTCGACGACGCTTGAAACACCTTCAGCATTTCGATCTAGGACCGCAACTTTGGCTTCTTCATCAGCAAACAGGTGTGCCGTCGCTCGCCCCATACCACTTGCAGCCCCAGTTACCAAGGCAATTTTCCCTTTGATCGATCGACTCAGCTTTGTTAGTCTTGCCATATTGCTTGACTCCTTTTCATGTATGGGAATTTACCCTTGGCCGAGTTGATGCGAAAGACGGCGATGCCATAAATCGAAATGCAAGAGATTGTTACAAGAGTACGCTGGCTGTGATGAACCCATCCCGCCCGGACATGAAGTGATGCTGTTGCAAAACTTATAACCCGTCTGAGCATGACCAGAGGCCAGTAGTGTCCGGTAGGGTGCGCCCGCGCACCAATCAGAACGGCGCAGAGGCTGTACCCTACGGGAAGAAGAGCGGAAGAGAGAGGCATTGTGCAACAGGATCATGAAGTGTCCGGGCTACACAACGACGCCGGCTCAAGCCGGCTAGCCCCATTGATGGGGCGCTGTCTTGTAGCCTGGCGACTTTAGCGTCGGGCGGAGGCGGGTAGAAGAACGCCTCCAGGGAAAATCATCGGCTGTCAGGGTTGTGCACGAATCTCATGAAGTCTGGTTTAGTCCTGCGGTGGCGGATTACGCTGCGCTCATCCGCCCTACGGCATTGGCGTTGGGCGGGTCGCTTGTCTTGCTCTCCAGCCTCATCCCGAGTACACATGCCACCAGCATGACTAGCCGAGGAGGGGGAGCTATGAGACATCGAACCCGAGTGTTGCCCGTGGGCCTACTGCTGTTGCTCGTTCTCCTGACGGGACGTCCTGCTGTCGCTCAAACTGTAGACTCCCTCCCTAAGCTCACAGCCGTAATACTCGATCAGTGGATGGACGATCTCTCGAATTGGGGGCGCTGGGGAAAAGAGGACGAACTTGGCACCCTCAATTTGATTACCCCCGAGAAACGCCGCCAGGCTGCCGCGCTCGTTACCGAGGGCGTCTCCGTGTCTCTTGCCTTTGATCTAGCCAAGGAGGCCAACCTTAATAACGAATTTCCACTTGAGCATAGCCTACGGGTGCATGAGAATGACGGCGGCGTCTTTGCCGAGGACACTTATATCATACGCTACCATGGGTTTGCCCATTCACACGTGGACGCGTTGTGTCACATCTTTCATCAAGGAAAAATGTATAACGGCTTTTTGCGGTCTGAGGTGAAGCCGTCGGGAGCCGAGAAGCTTGGCGTCCAACACATGAAACAGGGTATTTTTACGCGCGGGGTCTTGGTGGATGTGCCGTGGCTCAAAGGGGTGCCGTATCTCGCACCAGGAACGGCCATTCGGATAGAGGATCTGGAGGCGTGGGAGCAGAAGACGGGTTTGCACGTCGAGAGCGGGGATGTCCTTTTGGTTCGTACGGGTCTGTACGAGCGACAACGGCAGGTGGGCAGCTGGAACTTTGTCCAGGCTGCCGCCGGCTTGCACGCTTCGGTGGCCACCTGGCTCAAAGAACGTGATGTTGCCGTGGTCGGCTCTGATGCAACCAACGAAGTCTTCCCGTCTGGAATCGAGGGGGTCCCATTTCCTATTCACCAGCTCGCCGTGGTCGCGCTCGGCATGCCGCTTTTGGATAACCTCAATTTGGAGGACTTGGCCCGAGCAGCACAGGCCCGCAACCGGTGGGAATTTCTCTTTGTTGCGGCTCCGCTCCGGGTTCCCGGCGGCACGGGCTCACCTGTAAATCCGCTTGCTACGTTTTAGGAGACACGCTGTCAAACTAGTACGAAGCCGTGCGCGCTTCCGGCCGGTCAGAAGAGCCATTATCAGAAGAGCCATTAAAGGGTAGTCCTGTAAATGTTCAGCCAAATGTTCAGCATTGAAGAGATTGAAACGGCCCTTGCCAAACATAAACCTGATCCGACACGCTTTGAGGCCAACCGAAACTGCGCCGCAGTTGCAATGGTGTTGACGGGCCGCGAACCGGATCTGAAACTGTGTGTGATCCGTCGCGCAGAGAAGAAAGGGGATCCGTGGTCAGGCCATATGGCTTTCCCTGGCGGGCGCTTTTCTGCCGAGGATGCGGACCTGCAGGTCACGGCTGAACGGGAAACGCACGAAGAAGTGGGTCTGGTCGTACATCCCTCGCACCGACTCGGCTCGCTCGAAGCCATATCGATCTGGCTGAGTGGGAGAGAACAGCCTTTATATCTCTTTCCGTGTGTGTATTACCTGGGCGAATCTCCTCCGGAGTTTACTCTCAACCATGAAGTGGCAGAGGCGTATTGGATGCCGCTTGGCCACCCGTGGAATGGCAAGAACGCTACACATTTGAGTCTTGCCAAAGACAGCAAATCTCTTCTGTACCCCGCGATTCGTTTCCGGGATCAAGTGATTTGGGGTATCACGCTACGCGTCCTCACCCTGTTTTCCGATGTGCTTGGTCGGCCCTTGCCACATTTGGAAGAGATTCCCGGCTTGGGGCATTAGCCCGTTTTCATAAAGGAGCACGGCAATGAAACATTGGCTACGCTGACCGACTGAGCGTGGCTCCTGGCGAGACAATGGGCTTTTTGGCTGTAGAGCATAGATTTATGCGATCTGAGTGAAGCAGGAGTAAGGGGAAAATATATGGCCGAAATCGGACTTTTTGAGGCGATCTATTCAACGCGCTCGATGCGCCGACTCAAGCCTGATCTCATTCCAGACGAGACTCTTAAAAAGATAATAGAAGCGGGGGTGCATGCCCCGAGCGGGAGTAATTTTCAAAACTGGGCGTTTGTTCTTGTCCAAGAACCGGAAGATAAACGTTTCATTCGCGACCATTATCTGGAGACTTATCAAAAGCTGGCGCGGCTGGGATCTATTCCGGCTATGGATGACTTACTGCCTGCCCGACAACGTGTGTTTGCGTCTGCTGTCCATCTGGCGGAACATATGGATGAAGCTCCGGTTATCTTATTAGCGTGTGCAGGGACAGATTTTCCCACGTATGCGGATGCGGACAATCCACGGTCTATTACGGCAACGCTGCATGCTTCGATCTATCCGGCGGTTCAGAATATTCTTCTGGCATGCCGTGCGTTGGGCGTCGGTGCGACGCTGACGACCGTACATCATTTTTTTGAAGAAGAGCTGAAGCAGAGGCTCGATATTCCTGAAGATATAGAGATTGCCGGCCTCATCCCGCTCGGCTTCCCGGAAGGCCGGTTTGGCCCCACCTCACGCGCACTGGTTGAAGAGGTTATCCACTGGGGCCGGTGGGGGAAGAGGCAGGAGTAGAACAGGCTAACGGCCTAAGGAGACCTCCCCGATTGTCCCTCGGTTGGATCCGAGCTACTTCACGAAATAGCGTAGGCACCCTGTCTCCTCCAGCAGCGGAGCCGTTTTCTTCACGCTGGCCTCATCCAGCGCGGCGAATCGTTCCCGAAGTGCGGCGAGGCATTTCACCTGATAGCCGAACGGCGCTTGAGTGTAGGTTAGACCGAGTAGTTCGATCTCTAATCTGTTATCTTCTCGCTGCGCTGCTGTGGCGTTGGCGACGAGAAAGGGCAGATGGGTGTCCGCTATTAAACGTAGGAGTCCGACCGTCGCTTCCGGTAGTCCTTCCTATTCGGAATACCATGCTCCTTCTACGCCTGAGGCATCATCTAATTGACGGAGCCAGCTCTCGGTGCGTTGGGCTTGCCCTCGTATAATGGCCAATGGTGTTGGATCTGTAGCCAAAGTCCTGAGCTGTCCGAACAGGCCAAAGTCGGCGACGGATGGCTGGGTGCCGAATAAGTAGTCGTGCAACCCGACGTGACTTTCGAGCAGTTCCAGGCTGCGTCTATATGTTCCCTCGATCACCGAGGCGTTCTCTGGAGTACAGCCAACAAGCGGCACACGTTCAATCTGTCGGTCAGCAAAACTTTTTGCTGCCGCCGCGCGTGGCTCCCCTTTCTGATCAGGGAAAACGTCATCTGCGATCCACAACGAGGCATACTTGATATCGGTCTCATAGGCCCAACGATAATGAAACATGGCTTTGGTCAGCCATTCGTCGGCAAAGTCCTCAATGAGATAGGCCAGAAAGGCGCTGCCGTGAGCGTCTGGAATAATCGAGCGCTGCCCGGGATGACGTTGCTCCAGCGCGTCGATAATGGGCGTTGAGTCTATGCGCCATTGCTGCTCCCCAGGGAAACGGATCATGGGCATGAGCAGCGGTTTCACGTTTGCGAACTCTTCCGTATTAAGCCGGGTGCGGAGCACCCGGCTTAATACGGCAGTCGACGGTAGCGCATGACCGCCCGCAGCTTCAGCGAGTAGGGCGAGCCGTTTTGGCCGACGACAGTATAGCGTTCAGCATCACTCTTACACGTTTCCTTGTTTAGACATGTCCGGCGGTATCGAGCGCGTGGGCCAGATCGTTCAGTAAGTCCTCAGTGTTTTCGCAGCCGGCACTCAAGCGAATGAAGCCCGCAGGGATGTTATCGCCTCCCCAACGCGCGCGGCGTTCGGCAGTCGTATGGATACCGCCGAAACCGGTCGCCTCATACACGAGTTCACATGACTGGAGAAAACGTTCGGCGTGACCTTGGTCAGCCACGACAAAACTCACAATTGGTCCAAACAGTTGCATTTGACGTTTGGCAAGTATGTGGGCGTGATCGGTGGGTAAGCCCGGATAGCGGACGGTGCTGACTTCCGGTCGTGTTGCCAAATAGGCAGCAATCGCGTGCGCATTCCGGCATTGTCTGTCGAGCCGTACGCCTAGAGTTGCCAGCGACCGATGCGCCAACCAGACTTCCATCGGACCGGCAACAGCGCCGCCCTGGGTACGCCAGGTGAGGAGCCGATCCGCCCACTCGGTGTCACGCACTGCCACGTGTCCCAGGATCGTCGGCGTGGTGTTATCAACTGCGACGAAGGCTCCGGCTGTATGCGCTTGTGTTGTCAGCGCGGCAATATCACACACATCGAGTCCCGGATTACTGGGAGATTCGAGCCACAACAGTTTTGCGCCATCGAGACACTCTCCTAAGGCGTTTCCCGCCGTGGGTGCCATGCGTACTTGCACCCCCATTTCCGTAAAATAGCCCTGGGCAATGACGCGCGTGGTGTAGTAATTATCCGAGGGGAGAACGGCAATATCTTTGGGCCGTAAAACGGTTCCAAAAACGGCGCTCACGGCTGCCATGCCCGAGGCGAAGACCAAGACGCTCCCGCGTTCCAGTTCACTGAGCGCCTGTTCAAAACGGGCCCAGGTCGGATTGTGGAAGCGGCCGTAGGTGAATGGCGCTTGTGCAGGGTCGCCGGCTGCATGATATGGAGCGGCAAAAGTGGGACCGGGTAGAAACGGCTCTCCCTGGGAAGCTGAAGGCAAGCCGTCGCGTGTATCATTGTGGATACGGTGCATGCCTCTTTTCCTAGGGCGGGAATCTGGATGTTATCGGTGCCGCTCAAGCGAATGCGACGGCACCGACCTGCTCCGTATCGGTTAAAGCCCTGTCAGTCCCGGCCATTTCGAGAATTCGGCGTAGGTCCAATCTGTAGCAATCTTCCCGTCCCGACACGTCAGCACCGCGCAGAAAGGTAAATTCCAGTCCTCGCCCTGGTCCGGGTCGAGCAGCACAGCCTCGACAACGACGACGTTTCCGGTTGCATGCCTGCGATCAACGCGCATTTTTCGTTTGGGTGCTGCCTCAAGCACGTCGCGTTCGACTTTAACGAATGGCTCGTGTCCGCGGATAAAACCGCCATTCACCTCGCAGTCGGATGTGTAGCACTCGTGCACGAAGCGCTCGATATCGGTGTTGTAAAGGTCTTCGTAGCGCTTCGCAACTTCAATGTTGCGTTCTTCTTCTGTAGTCATGATCTTATTCCTTTCGCTCTCGTGGCCTGTGGGATTTTGTGTATGGCGACGAGACTACTAGCTCCTGGCTGGGGTTCTTAATAGAACGTCTTGCAATTTTGTGACGGAGCAGTCAATAGTCTTTCAATATGATGATCTGATCTATTTGTAGAGTTTCGGGTAGATCTGATGATTTAGGAGGGAGAAGTCATGGGCGTATTATCTGGGTACAAAGTCGTGGAATTCGCGGGCATCGGTCCTGCGCCAATGTGTGGCATGCTGCTTTCGGATATGGGAGCCGAGGTATTACTGATAGACCGGGCAGCGGATGCAAATCTGGGCATTGCGATGGATGCCAAGTTCAACCTGCTGGGTCGTGGCCGCCGTTCCGTCGCGATTGATCTCAAGAAGAAAGAAGGCACCGAGGCCGCGCTCAAACTCATCGAGCAGGCCGATGCCGTGATCGAAGGCTTTCGACCTGGGGTTATGGAACGTTTGGGACTTGGCCCGGACGTGTGCCTGGGACGAAACCCGCGTCTGGTCTTTGGACGCATGACTGGCTGGGGGCAGGAAGGGCCGCTGGCCAAGATGGTCGGCCATGACATTAACTATATTGCCTTGACAGGCGCATTGCACTCTATTGGCCGACGAGGTGAAGCCCCGCTTCCCCCGCTCAACCTGGTCGGCGACTTCGGTGGGGGTGGTGTCTTTCTTGCCCTGGGTGTGGTCGGCGCGCTGCTGGAAACGCAGAAGTCGGGTAAAGGCCAGGTCATCGACGTGGCCATGATTGATGGGGCAGCCTCGCTCATGACTGCGATCTATGGTTTACGCGCGGCTGGGAAGTGGACGGATAATCGCGGAGAAAATATTCTGGACACTGGCGCACATTATTACAATGTGTACGAAACCAGCGATGAGCAATATATCTCCATCGGTTCGATTGAGCCCAAGTTCTATGCCGAACTGCTACGCCTGACCGGATTGGAACGAGAAGAGCTGCCGCCTCAGAATGATCGCTCTGAATGGCCGGACTTAACACAGAAATTAGCGGTTATTTTCAAGACCAAGACACGGGCTGAGTGGAATGAGCTGCTCGAGGGGAGCGATATATGCTTCGCGCCTGTCCTTAATATGGGGGAAGCGCCGAGTCATCCGCATAACCAAGAACGGGGAACCTTTGTCGAGGTCGACGGCGTTCCACAACCGGCCCCGGCACCCCGTTTTAGCCGTACCCCCAGCGCTATCCAGGGTCCGCCTGCCAGTCCTGGTCAGCATACCGAAGAAGCGTTACGCGATTGGGGTTTTAATGCCGCGGAGGTCGAGCAACTTCGTGGGTGCGGCGCGATCGGCGTCCGGGCTGCGGGAAAGTAAGCTGCTGGATTTTTGAGGCTAGGATGGGTCCTTTAAAACGTCTGAAGGGACCCACCTTTTCTTTTAGTGGGTTGCTCTGCGTTTAACCCGCCCTACGATTCTGCGCTCCACAGCCCTCTACCGCACACATCTCGAAACCGGGGGAGCGTCTTTGCCCTTTTCTCTGGATATCTGGAAGGTATACGGCGTGGCCTGTGGTACGATAAAAGAAGAGTCCACAGAAGTGACATCGAACTCATCTACCTCGGCTTTACATTAGACCTCGATCTGGAGCGGCCCGGTTTCTAAGTCTTGAATCCGCTTCGCGCCAATCACCCGCCCGCAAATGGTCCCCCTTCCTCCACTGCCGTCTTCTTTGACAAGACCTGGCTCCCACAGCGCGACGATACCGTCTTCGCGTTCATTGAAGACGAGCGTGGGTGGACTGCACTGGGTCTTCACCCGGACGGCTCCCGCATACGTGTCATACCAGAGCGTACGATGCGTAGCCTGCCAATATGCCAGTACTTGGGCATTTTCACCGGTGCTGTTCTTGGCATTGATCCGGCCATGGTACTGATACGTCGTACAACTTGAGATGACCACTACAAGGAGAGTCAGCCCGAGTATTTTTTTCATGAGTCTTCCCTTCCTTTTAGCTGGAGATAAGCGTAATCAGGCATCTCCAATCGCAGGGTGATCCCAATAGCCGAAGTGGGCCAGCAGCCAGGCTCGGCCAATATCGACGACGCGATCCTGGATAAACCAGCCGGTATCGGGTCCGTCTTGGCTGAAGCGTTCTACAATAGTGTAGCCTTGGTGGGGCTTTCCGTAGAAGGAGCCACTCACAACCGGATCGGTTCGATCGCAGTAATTGATCCAACGCAGAAGCTTTCTGCCCGGCCCCATATTCTTGACTTTGTTGCGTTTAAACATGGACAAGCCGACCGGCGAGCCTATGGTCACTAAGCCCTGCACCGGCCAGGTTCGGCGACGATCGCGATCAAAGAGGCCATTTTCCGTAATGAGCTGATTAATGACAACGAATGCATAGATAGAGCCCAGACTATGGGCCACGACGTAGCATGGATTGCCTTTGTCATAGATTTGCAGGATACGGTTCGAAAGACCCTTACGGATCTTGGCTGCGGTTGAATCGTCCTTGAGTGCGATCACCACATCTCCCACAAGATCTATCGCAGGATCGACCCAACCGAGAGGAACCTCGGCCTTCAGCGGCGTCAGGAAGAGATTGAGAACTGTGCGGAACTTTTTTTGGGCTGCATCATTCAGATTCTCGTAACGGTACATCTCGGTCGCAAAATTGATCGGCAGTCCGTTGAGGCGGTCCTTCACAAGCGCCTCAATTTTTTTATGTTGGTTTTGCTGGGCGTCCGTGGAAGTCTGAACGTCATGGACGACCAAAATTTTACGCGGCAGCCTAGGGTCAACAGCCATCTTCTTCCTCCTTCGCGAGAGCTACGATTTTCCTGAGAATGAAGAAGCTGGACCTAGTCACAGATGATGATCGTCCAGCCTTACCCCCGGCTGGTTGGCAACTCATAACTATTCCAATGCTGGTTCGATAATGATAAAAAATATCCAAATTGACAACAGTGTGGAGAGGAGCAGGTGTCGGTTACGCCTGGTTGAGTCGTCAGGCGTGTAGGGTGGGTCCTTCAAGACCTACTTTTTTTGAACCAAATACTCGTAGTCGTTAGCGGCCCTTCCAGTTGGGCTTGCGCTTCTGTGCAAACGCGCGTGGCCCTTCCTGGGCGTCATCACTACTATAGACATGCTCAAAGAGGTGGCGGGCCGCCTCAAGCCCGGCTTGGCGGCCCATATCGGTTGCCATATACACCATCTCTTTGGCCGCAGCGACGGTGAGGGGTGCATTCTCGGCAATGGCTGCGGCGATCTCCAGCGCTTTGGGCATGAGCTGGTCCGCAGGAACGACATGATTCACAAAGCCGATCTCGTAGGCGCGCTGGGCGCTGACCGGATCGCCCGTCATGAGAATTTCGAGTAATACCTTTTGCGGAATCAAATGTGTGAGCGGAACCGCCCAGGGCATACCACGACCGACTTTGGCCTCGGTGATGGCGAAGCGTGCGGTTTCAGAAGCCATGACAATGTCACACATCTGCACCAGCGCCCAACCGCCTGCATACGCGACCCCGTTCACCGCCGCGATCACCGGCTTGGTGACGTGAACGTTCATGTTGAGCGTCGGCATGAAATTGCGCGGAAGTACGCCCAGCTTCTTGTGCGACATCTCCTTCAAATCCGCTCCCGCGCAAAAGGCTTTGTCTCCTGCGCCAGTGAGGATAGCCGCACGCGCAGCAGTGTCTTTTTCAAAACGTCCCCAGGCCGCAAACAAACCCTCGCGCACGCCGATATTGATCGCGTTGCGCGACTCGGGACGGTTGATGGTGATAATGACAACACGTCCACGATGCTCGTATAAGATTTCTTCCGCCATGCTGTCCCCTTGGCCTATTAACCAAAGATGCTTTTGACCAGCTCAGTATCCAAATATTCGCGAATCTCCGCAATTTTCTCGTCTTCGAGTCTGAGGACGAGACAATAGATGTTGTTATAGTCTCGTCCGTCCTTGGTGCGCGACTCGCCGAGCGCCTCGACCACGACTTGATTCCCTTCGGCAACGAGATTTTTCACGTTGACGGTGAGGCTGCCCTCAAGCTGGGCGCCCAGGACGTCGAATAGATTCCGGGTGATGTCCTCTTTGCCGTTGAACGTTTTTGCGAAACGGTGGGAGCCGAAAAACGTCCAGGTCACGTCATCGCTGAGGCGGTCCATAAATCCGCCGAGGTTGCCGGCGGAGATTGATGCATACGCGTCGCGAACGAGTTGTTTGTTAGCTTCAATACGCATAACGTCTCTCCTTTTTTTCGCCATGCTGAGCTAGGAAGGTGGGTTCGCCTGCTGTGTTTCATGAGCCATCCGCCTCAAATGCAATGGAAACCTGTGGTCTATCTACGCCTGTTAGTTTTTGGGCCTTCCATTCTTGGCAGCAGGCAGAACAAAAAATCATGGCACCATGTTCTTGTTGCTGGACCGGAATGCTCTCATCGTAGATAAGGACGCCGCAGTTATCACACTTCACATAGCGTTCGATATAATAGCCGTTCTCAGAAAATCGCAAATTCCTTACCTCTTCCGATTAACGCCGCGCTCAAGGCCGTACTCGGTCCGGGCGGCCTCTGGGCTGACCCAGCCTTCGGCCAGGTCTTCTTCAATCAGGGTGGGATCGTGTTCTCGCGGATTACGCCACCCACCTCCGCCGGGAGTTAAGAGTTGTATCCGGTCGCCGGGCTGGATACGAACATTCGACCATTTGCTTGGTTGAGCGTTTCTGAAACGCTTCGACCATAGTCTGCCATGTCTCACTCTCGGCGGCTTTGAATAAGGTTTGTCGGGGTGCGCCCTTCCCACCGCCGTGCAAACCCCAGGCTTGATGCTCATGTCGGTAGGTGAGCTGACTGCAGGTGATTTCCGCATCTATACACCGCCAGACCTTGCGCGTCCCCAATCCGTCTCGGTATTGGCCCGCTCCCCCCGAGTCCGGACGCAGGCTGTATTCTTCCGTCAGCCACGGATAGCGCGTCTCATACACTTCCACCGGGATCACCCGGCAATTACCCTTAATAGAATCGGTGGCATCATTCCCATCCGCAAATGGGCGGGCGCCCCAGCCGACGGTCTCAATGTCATAGCAGGCAAAATACTCATCATTTTTCTTATCATGTCCGCCGAACACAAAATTCAGATGAGTGCCGCCTTCCGCCGCCATGGCACGTTCCGGCGTGGCTTGAGCGAGCGCGCCTATGACGACACCGGCGATACGAGGATGGGTTTCTGTATTCCCGCCGACCTCCGGGGCGGGATAGTCAACATTGACGATGGTGCCTTGGGGCGCAATGACTTTTATGGGCCGAAAGCAGCCGGAGTTCTTGGGGATGGATGGGTCAGTCAAGTGCAGGATGGCATTATACGATGCCGACCAGGTGACGCCCAGCGTGGCATTGATCGGACCCCGGACTTGGGGCTTGCTGCCCGTGAAATCAACCACAATAGTCTCATCCTGGACGTAGCAGTTGGTTTCAATGCGGATCTCTGAATCCGACACTCCGTCGTTATCCATATAGTCTACAAAGTAATATTTGCCGTTAGGAATAGCGCTGATTTCTGCGCGCATGCGCGCTTCTGAATAATCCATGAGGTCGCGACAGGTCGTACGGAACACCTCACGGCCGTATTTGTTGATGATCCGGGTCAGTCGGTCAGTGCCAACCTCGACGCCTGCAATCAAGGCCCGCATATCTCCATTGTTGTAACGAGGCGTCCGAACGTTCGCGAGCCACATCTTCCAGACCTCTGCGACATCTTTGCCCCGCTTTCTGATTTTAACCGGCGGGACGCGGATGCCCTCATAGAAAATCTCGGTTGCCTCAGCTGGGAAGCCGCCGGGCACCATGCCCCCAACCTCGGCGATATGGCCGATGGCGACGCTAAAGGCCATCAGTTCATCGTCAACGTAGACCGGGCAAAAGAGGGTATGCTCAGGTGTATGCAGCCCGCCCCGATAGGGGTCGTTGTGCACCAAGACGTCTCCCGGCTCGATCTCTTCCCGAGGGATTTCTTGCAGACAGGAACGAATCAGGAGCGGCATGCCACCAATCTGGGCTGGGCAAAATTCGGCAACCGCAAGCATTTCTCCTTTTGGGGATGCAATCGCACAGGTAAAATCTAGGGCCTCGTCGAAGATCGGGCCGTCGGACGCGAACAGCGTTATTGGTTTTCGTTGCGTCCGCTAGTCGTCCTGTGGCCCTTCGGCCTTTGGGGGGCGGGGCGAGCGGCGTAAGCCGCCCGCCCCGCCAGCTCTGCTGTTTACACACTTATTGACAAGACCTCGGAGGCATCGGCAAACCGTTTAGCTCGGCGCTGTTTGCGGGTATCGCTATTCATCCTCGCGATAGATCGGCGAATGTATTCGGCTCTCGATAACTGGAGGAACTCGGCGCATTGGCCACTCGTTTTGAGCAGTTCTTCGGATAACTTGAGAGAGATGGTTTCCATAATTAATATTCTATTAAAATATGCAATAAGGATGCTCAAGGAAAGATAAAAACACTCAGCGAAGTAGACTGGCTCAATGACTCACCCTATTTGTGGCAGGTCGCGTTACGCTAGCCCCATTCTACGATCTCTATCCGCTCAAAGGTCTTACCGTATACTTATACAGATCCTTCCAATACTTGTCTAAAATTTTGTCGTCCGCACAACTGAGACACTCAAGCTCTGGGTCGGAAACCTCCAGCAATCCCTTTTTGATTAACGTCTCTGCATACGGCCCACGGTCGATGAGTTTGACCGGTCCGCGTTCTTCGGCACTACGTTTGCGGAGTTTTTCTGTACCTGACTGATCGACTTCATGCGAGACCGGGTCCATGACCACACCATAATCCCGCTGTGCACTTTCAAGGGAAACGAGCTGACGTATCACATCCATTCGGACGGCTTCGATTTCACGTTCTAACGGATCGCCCCAACCACCACCGCCTGGCGTGGTGAGGCGAACGATGTCACCAGCTTTCACAGGGATGGCGTCACGGCTGAAATAGACGTGCTCTTCTTGTGGTGTTCCAGGGTTCTTAATACAGGAACTCGGAGCGCCCCATTTGCCGCCTTTGATGCCTGTGCAGGCAAAGGCAGTGCGTTCGGTGACCGTCAGATAATGGCCGTCGACAAGCGTTCGAATCTCCTTTTCATAGCCGAGGCCGCCACGATACTTGCCTGCCCCACCTGAATCAGTTGCTAAACCGACCCGCAACACTTCGACTGGAAAGCGCTGTTCGATGAATTCGGCAGGGAGGTTTTTCGAATACGGGACAAGATCTACGACATCGGTGCCGTCGGCATATGGTCGAGCCCCAGACCCTGCGCCAAAAATTTCGCGCATGAGAAATAAGTTGCCGTCAAAGTCCTGTCCGTACAGGCCATAGATCTGAATGTTCTGCATGTCGGCGACAACTTCTCCGTCAAAGGCTTTGGCCAGCGCAACTGTGTAGGCACTAATCATGCGCAACATGCAGGTCATACGACTCACAACCGGAGCGGGAAACTCCGGGCTCAAAATCGTCCGCTGAGGAATACGACAACGAAAGACTTGGGTAACACCTTCGTTGATAATGATGCCAGGAATCTGGGCTTTAAAGAACGCGCCGAGCCACTTGGAGTAATGGCGACCATCCACCGGCCAATTAATGGGACCCTTGGCTTGGGGACTGGTCCCCTCGAAATCCAGAATCATCTTGTCCGGATACTTGCGCATGGTGATCTGGAGCTTGACTGGCTTGTCTAAAGTCAGACCGTCGTTTTCAATAAAATCCTCACCCGTGAATTCTCCTTCAGGGAAGAGGGCGAGACCCTTCTCGCGTACGATTTCAGCACAGCGATCAATAATCTCATAAAAGGCGACTTCTACTTCATCACCACCAAAGCGTTCGCATAATTCAGTAATGCGGCGTCGGATGACTTCATTCGCGCCAACAAAAGCGTCAATGTCTCCACGTAGGTCCTCAGGAAAACGGCTGTTCCTGAGCAGGACATCGTACAGTCCTTCGTTGAGCTGACCTTTTTCGTACAACTTGACGGGCGGGCAGATGGTCCCTTCCTCGAAAATACTGGTTGAGGTATTGGGCCAAGAACCCGCCATGCGTCCGCCAACGTCATTCACATGACCGAAAATCTGGGCAAATCCGATCAGCCGCTGGTCCCAAAAGATGGGGGTGACGATGCAGTAGTCGGGCAGATGGCCTATGGTCCCAGCAGATTCGTACACGTCGTTGTAGATGAAAGCGTCACCTTCCAAGATCTTCTCAACCGGAAATTTCATCCGAATCGGATCAGCGGTAGCCGCCCATGAGACTCGCGAGACAGACAGGCAATCGAGTGTATTGAGCGACGCCCGGTAGTCATGCTGTTCCCGAATAATGGTGGACCGGGCGGTGCGTTCGACTGCGGCTTCTGCCTCCATAATGGCAGCTTCAATCCCACCATCCACAATGTCTACTAGGATGGGGTCGAGGTCTCTCCGCAGCGCTTCGACACGCGCTGCGACAGTTGGATCTTGCTCGACTTTGCCGTACCGGAACGGGGCGTAGTCCTTAAATGCCTCTTCTTCATTGGCTTTATCGTAATAGGTTCGCGAAAACTGTTTTTGGTCCGGCATACTGCCTCCGCCTATGGTGAAGACTGCTGCAAGATTACTTTTTGTTGAGCAGCAAAGTTCCCCACTGATCGACTCTCCCCCTCCAACCCGGTTCTACAACCGTCGTTGCATCGTACTGCTGGATAATGGCGGGGCCATCTATTTCGTTACCTGTTAGCAAAGCCGTGCGATCATACACCCGACAGTCGACACGACTCTTATTATGGGAGAAATATACTTGCGTCTGACCCGTCTGTGCCTGCTCCGGACTCTTGCCTGCCGCTTGGGCTTCGGGCACCTGCTGGCGTTTAAGGAGTCCTAAACCTGTCACGCCGACGTTGACCAGTTCGACCAGCTCTTTCCCCGCATAGGAATAGCCGTAGAGATCTTTATGGCTGTCGTGAAATGTGGTGATAGCCTGCTGGATGCGCGTCTGCATAGGCTCTGGTGCGATTCCTTGCGGCAGCGGAATACGAATTTCATACGCTTGGCTCGCGTAGCGCATATCAACAAAATGGAGCAGTTGCATGCCCTGTGTGTGTAAGCCCTCTTCTCCCAGCCGTGCTGTGACACGACGCTCAAGGTCTTGCATCTCTTGCTCAATACGGCTCACATCCATGCGGTCTTCACGTTGGACATCGGTATGAACAAGATCAACCCGCACGTCCGTGAGCAGGAGGCCGTAGGCTGAAGTAACGCCCGGATTAGGTGGAATAATGACCCGTTGCATCCCCAGCCAGTCAGCGAGGTAGCAGGCGTGAAGCGGTCCTGCTCCGCCGAATGCTACCAAGGCGTAGCTCCGAGGATCGCGCCCGCGCTTGACCGAGACCGTCCGAATGCCCGCCGCGATATTTTCAATGGCAATACGCAGAATACCCTCAGCTGCTGCTGTAATATCGAGTTTGAGACCTGCCGCTAGATCTTCAATGACTTGAGATGCTTTCGTAGGATGCAGAGAAATCGTTCCACCGGCAATGGACAGCGTAATCCGACCGAGAACGAGATTGGCATCGGTGACCGTGGGCTGGGTGCCGCCACGATCATAACACGCTGGCCCCGGATTCGCGCCAGCACTATGAGGCCCAACTTTCAGGCTACGTCCGCCTGCCAGCCAGGCAATCGACCCTCCGCCGGCACCAACAGTGTGCAGATCGATCATTGGGGTTTTGATGTCATAGATATCGATTTTCCCCTCGGTCAGCATGCGGGGCTTGCCATTTTCGACAAGGCAGATGTCAGCCGAGGTGCCACCCATGTCAAAAGTAATTATGTCCTGATCCCCGCTCTGCGCTCCAAAATGAGCGGCGGCAATGACACCAGCCGCCGGGCCAGAGAGGGCCGCAGCAATAGGCAAGCGAGAGATTTCTTGAGCCTGGGCCAGTCCGCCATTGGAGCGCATGATGTAAAATGGAGCGCTGATTTTCCGTTTGCGTAAGTGTTGTTCGATGCGGCTGTGATACGCGGACAGGAGGGGCATAAGGGCCGTGTTTAAGCACGTCGTATTGGTGCGTTCGTACTCACGGTATTCGCGTAAAATATCCGACGAGATGGAAATAAAGCACTCGGGATAGACATCCTGGATAATCCGACGGACTTCCTCCTCATGCTCAGGGTTGCGATAGGAATGCAGCAACGAGACCGCTACAGCCTGAATGCCCTCTGTCTTAAATCTTTGGGCAATGGCGGCAACCTGGTCGTTGTCCACGGGCCGGACAGTATGCCCTTGGACATCCATTCGGGCGCTGATCTCATGGATGCGTTCAAGCGGAACAACGCGTGGGGGTTTAATCCACCAGGTGATGTCCCCAAATTCCCCAGGCACGGTTTGCCGGGCACATTCCAAGGCTGCTCGATAGCCCTGGGTGATGATGAGGCCCAGCTCCGAGTATTTGCGCTCTAAGATTGCGTTGGTTGCAACTGTGGTCCCATGAAACACCGCTCCGATATCTGGGGCCGCAATGGAGGCCTGTTGCATGATCTGTTCGATTCCGGTCAGGAAGCGGCTTGCCGGATCATCCTGGGTGCTGTGGACTTTGGCTAAGTGCAGCGCACCACTGGTTTCTTCCAGAGCAACAATGTCAGTAAACGTTCCGCCAATATCAACAGCGAGCCGCCAGATCATGTTCCCCCTCCTCAGGCGCAGTGTATGGTGCTCGGCTTGCCCTGTCTACGGAAAGGAGCTGGGAGGTTGGGGGTCTGCGACAAGCAAGTAGGGTTTCTGGAGTGAATTTTATTGAATGAAATTGTGTGATGGTACAAGATGCCATCAGTATGCCAAAGGCTCGCCAGCTATTGCATCTCAAGGACTATTTGCCTGGCGGGCTACTCAGAGAGATTCGGATATATGAAGTGCCAGTCAGTCGAACATACACAGAAGGCATCAAGTATTCTTTTTACTAGGTCGATCCCGAAAACGGATCGAAAATTATTGGGTACGATATTCATCCAGGGAAAGGACATCATCGACATATTCGCGGACAAGAAGCGCAATACGTCTTTCGAGGACTTGAAGAATTACTCGACGATTTCGCCAACGATGTTCAACGTATTCTGGAAGGTAAGCGATGAAAGTTCGACGTATTAAGATTGGCGTGCAACGCCCCGAGGATTCGCTGAAAGAGGCGAAAGCAATAGCAAGACGGATTGATGCAGGAGAAAAACTGCCCGAACGGGAAGAGGAGTTATACTTCTCCACCTTAGAGGCGTTCCGTAAAGCGTTGTCCCCGAAACGACTCGACCTTTTGTGGGCTATTGCTGAGCATACGCCTCGGTCTGTGCGGGAGCTGGCTGGGCAGGTAGAACGCGATATCAAAATGTCAGCCAAGATCTTGCTTTTCTCTCTCGTTTGGGCTTGGTCGAGCTAAAAGGGAAGCGTCGTGGTGCAGCTCAAGCCCCCACTCTTCCGTACGATGAGATTAATCTGAATGTGCGCATTCACTTCTGAGGTTCATCAGTTTCCCATTCGTCGGGGTCGAGAACAGGCGAAATAATGTCACCTTGTAATGGTAGCAGTGCCGATAAGCGACTGCTGCGGATACTGGTCTATTTGGGAGGCTAGCGGAACCAACTGCGCAACGGCTTTGCCTCTTTTGCGGATGATGACGGTCTGGCCGGTCCTATTGACCTCATCTAGGATGGCTAAACAATTGGTCTGAAACTCTGTCACGTCGAGTTCTTTCGTGGACCCAAGCTACAAGCCCGGCGTGGCGAATCAATATGTGTTGATAGAAAATTGACCTACAAGGAGACAGAACCTCGTGACCGCAGCGTCAAAATAGCAATCTCGGGTGGAATACCCAGCCGCATGGGGTAGCCGTAGAAACCCACACAGCGGGTGACAAACATCTGCATATCCTTTCGGTGAAAAATGCCTTGATCGGGAATACCAAGCAGCCCGACAATGCTAAGTGCGCGGCCTTTCCCAAGCTGAATACCGACATGACCGCCATGCGTGTGGCCGGACAACACGAGATCCGCACAGCCGGCCGGCAGGGCGGTGAAGGCACGTGGATCGTGGTTGAGCAATATGCGAGGGAGGCGCGGCGCGGACTCTCGCGGTCCCCAGGACGTGACGATGCGCTGGTATAAAGCTGCCTGGTCAAGGCGCTGAAAAAGAAAGTCGATGCCGGCCAACTCAATCGGATATCCATCTAGAGGCAGAGTAATAATGCGATTGCGCAGCGTGATCACTCCAGCCTGACGTAAACGATGTACTAAGCGTCTGGGCGTATCAAAATCGTGATTGCCTAAACATGCCCACTGGCCGTAGGGCGCACGAATCTGCGCCAGGGCTTCATACAGGGGTGCATCAAAATCCCCGGTCCGGTGAGTAAGAAAATCCCCTGTATGGAGAACGATGTCAGGCTTAGCGGCATTCGTCAGTGCCGCTACGTCCAGGAGCTTGGGGCGATCCATGCCTCCGCCAACATGAATGTCTGACAAGTGAGCAATACGCAGACCGTCATACGCCTGCGGCCAAGAGGACAGACTGATCTCTCGCTCTTCGACTCGGAAATCATACGTCAGTTTCACACTGGAAAGCGAAAAGAAAAACGGTGCTCCAGCGCCTACGAGACCAAGCTGTTGCAGAAACTGTCGCCGTTCAAGAGAAGACAGAGCATCCGGTTGGCGCTGCCGATACCGCTGAAAAAGCCACTGTACCCCGCGTTGACCAACGCACAGGATTCCTACCGCGGCATACCCCAATAAGAGCAGGCCGTAGGTGCTAAACCAGATTGTGCCGATCCAGGCGATCCCTGGGCTATGGAGAAAGGGCAAGGGGCTACCGGAACGCGCAGTGAGGATCTGGGCGATCATGGTCGCGTCACAGAACATGCCGAAAATGGCAAATAGAGCAAGAAGTGCTGCATGGGAACCAAAAAGTTGAACGCATTGAGAGTGGAGGCGAAGCCGAGCATAAGAGAAGGGGACAATGGCGATCGGAACCAGGGCCATGAAATACACTGCGCGCCAGGTGACCCATTTCCAGAGCGCGAACGCTGATAGAAGAAGAACGAGATTAAGGCTAATCTGCCAGCCCAGCTGCCACCGGGGGGAGGACAAGAAAGCCCAACGAGGAGGCTGTTCAGTAATCATGCCGCGGTATTATAGCCTGGGACCGCTCGCTTCAAAATGAGATTGCCAAACATATCGACGTGTGCCTGAAAATGCGGCGGAATGAGCGTTGTGGTGTCATACTGCTCGATAATGGCCGGGCCATTGAGGCGGGCGCCCGCTCCGAACACTGTCCGGTCGTAGACTGGACAATCGACAAAATGGTTCGGAGCAAAAAAGAAAACCGCCCGCTCCGCTTTAGGCAGGATAACGTCTGGCCCAGGGGGGATATGAGCGGGAAGAGCAAACTTAGGCCGAATACCTATCACGCCCATACGGAGGGTCGTTAACACGACCTCCCGACGCTGGCGAAACGCAAAACCGTACAGCTGTTCGTGTTTGTTATGAAACTGTGCAATCGCCTGCTGCAAGATCTCTGAGGTGAGAGTTCCCTCAGGCAGGTCCATGGTCAGTTGGGCCGACATATCGAGGTAATGGCAGTCCACGGAACGGATGAGCTGTCGGGAGGTTGCAGGAATGTTCTCTTCAGCGAAGACGATCTGTGCCTGCTGTTCAAGTTCAGTCATAATGTGTGTCAGTTGCGCCGGATCGAGCGCGGATTCTTTTTGGGGACAGGCCTGAGCAAGATCTTCTCTGATATCAGCCACAAATAAACCCGCAGCTGCAGCAAATCCCGGATCTCGGGGAACGATAATAGTGGCAATGCCTAAAAGGTCAGCAAGATCGACCGCGTGGAGTGGGCCGGCTCCCCCGACGGCCATCAAGACCGAATCCCGCGGATCGAGACCGCGCTGGGTGCATCCGCGCCGAATGACTCCACACATATTGTGATTGACCAATTGAATAAGATCAGCGGCTGTTTCAGCGGACCCTTTGCTCCGTGACTGTCCAAAACTGGCCAGCGCCTCCTCAGCCTGTTGCGCATACAGCGATATCTCTCCGTTCAGCAGGGTAGGCGGCAGCCGACCGAGCAAGAGGTTGGCATCCGTTACGGTCACCTCTGTTCCGCCTCGCCCATAACAGACCGGACCCGGCCTGGAGCCCGCACTGCGTGGCCCAATATGCCAGCGTTGGTCCGCCCCAACTGTGGCAATCGACCCCCCGCCGGCGCCAATAGAGATGATATCAATCGTCAGCGTCCGAATTGGATAGCCACCGACCTGACCGCGGGTCGTCAGGAGAGGGCAGCCGTCCTGGATGAGCGCAATATCAGCTGAGGTGCCTCCCATGTCGAGCGTAATCAGGTCAGGAACGCCGGCGTGGACTCCGAGTCGAGCCATGCCAACTGCTGCAGCGCTGGGTCCGGAGAAGAGGGTTGCCAGCGGGCGTTGGCGTATGACTTTCGTGCTGCGCAGTCCACCGCTCGACTGCATGACAAGAAGAGGAAGAGCAACCCCGTGCTGCTCAAGCTGTTGCGTCACCTGATCGAGGTGATTTCCCATGAGCGAGAGTAAGCTCGCGTTGAGACACGTGGCCACCGTGCGTTCGTATTCGTGAAATTCGGGGAAGACATCGGAGGACAGGACGACGCGCAGGTGCGGATCTTCTCCTCCAAAAATATGCCTCAGGCGTCTCTCATGCGCAGGGTTGCGATAGCTGTGCAGCAGTGAGACAGCTATGGTTGTCAGGCCTTGCACGCGGCACCACGCCGCAACAGTGCGCACGGCGTCCTCATCGAGCGGACGTTGCACTCTGCCCTTTGCATCCATGCGCTCACGCACTTCTCGGATGCGCTCTAGGGGAACGAGTGGGCGAAGGGTCTCTCTCTGCGACATCGGTGTGTTTTCTTCATCGGTTTGCGGCTGGGTAAGCTCCAAGATATGGCGAAAACCTTCTGTGACGAGCAGCCCGATAGGCGGTAGCTGCTGTTCGAGCAGTGCGTTTGTGGCCACCGTTGTGCTGTAGCAGAGTTGGGCAGGGTGAAGATGCTGGCTCCACAGGGCGGCAAACGCGGCTTGAAAACTGGCAGACGAATCTGGGGCAGAAGGGAGCTTCTTGCGGAAGACCAGGCCTTCTTCATCATAGGCAAGGACATCGGTGAATGTCCCGCCTATGTCGATGCCGACGCGTATCCCAGCCGTAGCTGACCCCTTCCCTGAGGGGGAACGCCTGGTTGATGGGGCATGGGTTCTCAACGGCCTGTCCACATCATCTGGCCACGTGGTCAGTCTGCAAAGCGCGGCATGACCTTGTTGGCAAACAGATCGAGCGAACTCATGATCTGCTCACGTTCATGAATGCCTTGCGGGATGAGGAGAAAACATTCTTTGATGGGAAACTTTTTGCTGGCTTCTTCGATTCGCCGAGAAATGGAATCCGGATCGCCGACCAGCAGCTCTGGGTGGCCTTGTCCAAACGGGCTGAACCACTTATCCCACATCCACATCGGATCAGTCAGCCACTCTTGGGCCGTCGTCTTATTGGGATGGCAGATCATTGCGCCGCCCCAGGCGGCTTCGTCTCCCGGCTGAACATCGTGGCCATGTTTCAAGGCTTCGTCGTGATAGCCGGCCCACAGTCGCTGGCAAAAGTCGAGGTCTGAGGACAGCACGATGGGTTTGCCGCCATGGCGTGCCCAGAAGAGTGCCGTACGCATACTGTGCGTAAACCCGCCATAGAGGGGCGGATGCGGGTCTTGATACGGCTTCGGCGCAATGCCGATTTCACGAATGCGCATAGTGTCATCCACACCTGCCCCATACTCGGTGTACACCGGCTGCTGGTGCGGATTGACAAAATCATCCGGCGGAATAGTCCAGTATTTCCCTTTGTAACTAAAGGTGTCTTCTTTCCAGGCTTTGAGCACGATTTCAACGAACTCGCGGAAGTATTCGCGGTTCGCGTCGTCCTCTGCCGAATTGCGGTTCCATTCACCAACGGCATTCAGGTCAGGCCGAATACGAAAATTATGTACCCAGCGTGTCTGATAGCCCCGGACTATGCCCACTGCCAGGCGTCCTTTGAGCATGTGATCCAGCGTGGCAATATACTCTGCCGTACGGACCGGATTATGTGTCGGTGCCACCCAGCCGACCATATTCACTCGTAGCTTTTTGCTATGCTGGCCGATCCACATGGACAGCAGACCGGGTTCATTGCTGGCTTCAAATCCTTCAATTTGCAGATGGTGTTCGGGATGGCCAAAGCCGGCATAGCCTACCTCATCCGCAAACTGGACATATTCAGCCACCTCGTCGAGCATGCGCTGATAGAGCTCGGGTCGTTTTCCTGCCATCCCGGCTTCAAGTTCATGTCGGCGGCCCAAGGTAGCATAAATGAAAAGATGAAATTTCATGTCAGAGACTCCTTTATTGTCTACACGACTGCAGCCGGGGAAGTACGAGGTGATCGCGACGACTCCCCATACATCTTGCATATCCGGTATACTAAGGAATGTGAAGGTCGAAGGTGGAAGGTTAGATCCCTCGCGTGCCCGTAGGGCTGTAGGCAGTAAGCATGCGGGAGTTCAAAGACCCGGGCAGTCCCAACCCCATCTCGCAGTTGGCGAAGAACTCCACGTGTCGGTTGCTGATCGCTTGGCGAGCGGTCGTTACTTGGTGAATGTCCGTGGCACGCTATTAGCGACAACCGCTTCGGGCGGGCTCAACGTCGGCGACTCACTGTTCGTTCGTGTCGAACAACTCCAGCCGCAGGTAGTCTTACGCATGCTGAACCATGTGCAGGGCGATGAGGGGCAAACACTCAACTTACTCCGGATGTCCTTACCGCACCAGACCGACGCTGATAGTTCACTCGCCGCCCTTTTGGAAGCGCTGGTACGCATCACGGATGCGCCGGGATACGAAGTCCCAGCAAGTGTGACTCAGCTCCGGGCTTTGCTTACCGCGCTCGTGCCAGAGGGAACGCGACTGAATGCAGAACATATTGCAGCATTGGTTCGCGCTACTGGCTTGCAATATGAGGCAAAGCTGCTCGGCCTGAACCGGCTCTCTCCGCAAGCGCTGAAAACAGTTGCGGAAGCCGATGTGAAAGGGTTGCTCCTCCAGGTTCTTGATGATCTGCTGGCAGTATCGAAAAGGTCGGAGGACCTCTCTCCTCTGACCGCACATTTGAGCCAGATCGAGCGGCAACAAGCGACGAATCTTTTGGCGCAAGCACGTGGCGAACCTATACAACTCCAGTTGCCGATTCTGGACGGGCATGTCCTGACGGCGGCGTATGTCTCGATTGGACATGATCGGGAAAGCGTACGAGAGACCGTGGAGCAGGAAGACCGTGGAGAACAGTCACACTACCACCTGCTATTTCTGCTCGACCTTGGGGGCTTAGGCCTGACACGGGTCGATGCCCAGCTGACTGAACAGTCCCTCAAGGCGACTTTCTAGGTTGAGGAGACGGGTGCAGAGGCCTTTCTCCGTGAAGAATTCCCAGTTTTTGAGGAAATCTTACACGCGCTGGATTATACCCACTTGCAGCTCTCAGCAAAGCCCTATGCCCTGCTCTCGCCAGGCAAAAGGCAGCCATTTGAGGCATTAACAGCAGCTTGTGGAGTGCCACATAGCGTGAGTCTCCTGGATGTGAAGGTCTAATATGGCAGCAAAGCAGACTCCCTCGAGCTCTAAAGGTGCATCATATCAGGCGGTCGCTCGCCGATACGCGCCGCGGGAAGATCGTGCGCCTCTGGTGACGGCCAAAGGCCGTGGAGATGTGGCCAAACGCATCGTACAGCCCGCGCGTGAACATAAGATTCCAATTCACGAGGATAAGGATATGATCCAGGTCCTCTCACGGCTCGATCTTGATCAGGAGGTACCCACGCACGTATACTAAACTGTGGCAGAAATTCTTGCTTTTATCTATCGGGCCAGCCAAAAACGGCAACGAACCTGCGCACGCCTACTTCAGCACGTCGGTTTCAGCCAGACACTTACGTCAACGGTGCTGGAAGTGTGTCTTTTTCTAGCGGTAGCTCTACCCGGACCTCGGTTCCCTGCCCTTGCTCACTCTGGACAGAAAACCGTCCGCCACACGCAGCAGCCTGTTCACGCATATACAGAAGACCGTAGTGGCCAGGGGTGTAGGCTGCGCGATTAAATCCTTGACCATCATCTTTAATCATGAGGGATACCCCGGATTGCTCAAAGGTGAGCGCAATCCGGACATGCTGGGCCTTCGCGTGTTTCTTGACGTTTAGGAGGGCTTCTTGCGTAATCCGAAAGAGCTTACGACTCGTCTGGGTAGACAATGGCGGGTCGTCGTTGTCGGCCTGCATAACGACCTCAAAAGGTTCGTGCTCTTGCAGCTCGATCGCATATTCGCGCACAGCGGCGACAAAACCGAAATCTTCAAGCACAGGAGGCAGGAGGTCATCGGCGAACTGGCGGACCAAGGCCGCAATCGAATCGATCTCAGAGGCCAGCTTGGCAAAGCGTTCGCGTCCTTCGGGGGCGTGCTGAAGGACAAATTCCTGACAACCCCGAAAATCTTGCAGCATGCGAAACAGCCTTTTTCCCAACTGGTCGTGCCATTCACTGACAACACGCTGGCGTTCTTCCTCTTGCGCATCGAGCACGGCATGCAGGAGGCCGCGCAGTTCTTTCGATGACCTGCTGGCTTCGGTAAAAGCGTAGGCATTCTTTACCGCTGGAGCCGTGAGTTGCGCAATCTCGGTAAGGAGTCGGATATCCTCCGGACGAAATCCATCCGGATGGTTTCTATCAATCAAGACAAAGCAACCCAGCGCAGGTGTGTCACCAAGCCGAAGAATAAGGAGATGCCTTTGCGCAAGTATAGTATCCGAAAGAGATTGTAGGCGAGACTGAAGATCTTGTGGTGTATTGAGGACCACAGGGGTGTGGTGAAGAGCACTATGCAGGACACCTCCTGCGGCCAACGCCTGTTTCCATGTGGATGCCGGCAGGAGGGGAAAGCTTCCGGCAGAGACTACGTGTTCGTACGTTTGGGTATCGGGCTGAAGTAGGACAAAACCGACTCCATGACAGGGGATACGTTGTAACGTTTCATCCACAATGCGTTGTAACAGACTGTTGAGCTCAAGCGTGAGAGGTGCTTCACTGAGAGTCTGAAGAGGATCGGCTGGTGGTTGTTCCAATGGTTGTTTTTGGACAACCGGCGTGGGCTGGCTGGTCTGGGATTGTTCTCGCCCAAAAAAGAGGCCGGTGAGCCCGGCGATACCGAACAAGAGGACACATCGGAGGCCCAGATCTGCACTCAGATAAGCGAGAGGGAATATTGCTGGCTGCGCCAGCGCAAACAGCAGCCCAGCCGTCAGACTTGACAGGAGGGCCATCCCAAACCCTGCTTGCCAGCCAAAACGGAGCGTTGCGATTAATGTGAGTCCGTAGAAATAGACATACGCTGGGCTAGACAGACCGCCGTTGAACGCACACAGGATCGCCACAAAGGCAATATCGGTGAGGCCTATGGGAAAGGTAAGAAGATAGCCTTTATACTGACGGTACGCAAAATATTGTCCGAAGGTGCAGTAGACAAATCCTGCGCCGAGACAGTAATGCGCAAATGGCAGGAGCATAGTGTGTGGATTGAGCTCTAGCAAGCCGCCCCATATGCCCAAGGCTAGCCAACGTAGCCGCGCAAGGACTTTCTCGCTCGGGGTTGAGCGAGATACACTCGCTTGTGGAGGCTCTCCCCAGAATGCACTAGATATCGTTGTGTGCTGTGATTCCACCATTTCAGACAGATGCATACTTTCTTTACGCTTGCAATGTCATCTTGTCCAGCGCATGCGGAGAAGACTCCTGCTTATGGAGAGGATTTGACGGATTGGTGAAGGGTCGGCTATAGGTCAAATCTAAAGAATTGTACATTACAGAAGAAAGGAGAACACCGTGCTGGTTCTGTTCAAGGCGCACATCGAGAAACCCGCCGATATGTCGAACAAAGATTTTTATACTGTGTGGCGCAAGGAGTCTGAAGCTGCCTTAGCTGCGAAGGAAGCTGGAGTCATTAAAGGGATATGGAAAGTCGCAGGAAAGCCTGAGGTAATACTGGTGATGGACGTGGAATCCGGCGACGCGCTTGATGCTGCGATTCACAGTCTGCCCATCTGGCAGCTCGGCTACGCGCATATCGTCAAGGACGTTGAGGTTATCCCCCTCCGCCCTTACGAGAATTGGGCCGAAGATCTGAAGCAATTGTCTGAGGGCTAGGAGGTCCTCCTAGAGATCTCCTGACCCGTAGCGAAGCCCGTTGGGGAGCAATTGACGAGAAAAGGGTACCCATTTGGGTACCCTTTTTTATGTCATTTTTTTAACAGACTATCGTCTTCAGCCTAAGAAATTTCTGGAACCTCTTCCTCTAATTCCCCAGGGAGCTTCTCTTGTTTGGAGGCCAGCGCCTGTCTCGGGGCTTTTTGTCCCGGCGCGTTCCTGGGTCGACCGCGCATGGGCATACGATTACGGACTTCGCGCCAGTGAAAACTGCTTGGCGGGCTCTGCAGTCGCTCGAAGCTGGCAAGTAACAGGTCTTTACTATCTGCCCGACCAAAACAATGATCGCCGATCCACATTTCCCAGCCCGGCCGTTTGCTGCCATCTGGTCCGGTGAGATCACGTTCTACAAAAACAGGCGGAGCTGTGACCGGGGGTGCATCCTTTGCAGGCAATTCCTCAGAACCTTGTGACAGTTCAAGAGGCGGAGTAGCAGGCTCTGGTTGCAGTATTGGGTCTTGGGGTGTGGCCGTTTTCGAGGCATCCAGTTCTTGGGGGGCAATTTCAGTTGTCGCGACTTTCGTCGCCATGACCTTCGGCGGCGGATTCTCTTTTATTGCCGTCTTCTTGGGGGAGGTCACTTTTTTGTCACCGTTTTACGAGCAGCAGTCCGGGCCAATTTTTTTGCCGGTTTCTTGGCTGATTTCACTGCTTTCGATTTCGGTGTCTCCTTTTTGGTTCTCTGGACAGCATGGCTTTTCATTATACGTTTTCCTCTCAATTTCCCTTAACGACGAGAAGCTCAAAAACCTGTGTATATCGGCTGATCTGCCTCTTTTCTCAGTGACGCATACAGGGGCCAGACAGGTGGTCTTGATGTCTAGCGCACGCTATTCGGCAAAAGAAGGGTTCATACAGGGAATAGTTAAATACGTCATAGGAAGTAAGAGATTTTCATTTTTTCTCATATAATTCAATCCCCTACCTGCAGTCTCAGCTATTTTGAATAGGCCCCTCCGGGAGGAATGCGTTTACTGGATGGCCCTTTGTTTGGCCTAAGTGACGGATAATACTGGTTTTATCGACTTCCGGCAGTAGCCAAGACAAATTGGAAAAAATTTTCTCCTAAAGGCGGAAAGAATAATGAGAGAGAATTCCTCATGATCATCTGAATGGGGGCCGCATGTGTGCATGAAGTGAAATTGTCAGTCTGTCGTTTATCTCTCCAATTTTATAGTTCTCTTGTAAATTCTCAGACTGGTCATGGCGTTCTGCTATAGGTTCCGCTTTTTCCTCCGCTTTTATGCTGGAGGCTGATTGCTGAGATGATTATGTCTTTTTCCACGGCTTTGCACATATCGTAAATCGTCAGGGCCGCCACCGAGACAGCGGTCAGCGCTTCCATTTCGACCCCGGTTTTTCCGCTCACCTCGACGCGGGCTTCAATATCAATGCGCCCTGTCTCCTTATGTGAAGTAAATTCCACCGTGACCGATGAAATGAGGAGGGGATGGCACAGCGGGATGAGTTCTGGCGTTTTCTTTGCAGCCATAATGCCGGCTATACGAGCGACTGCCAAAACGTCTCCCTTGGGCATTTGGCCGGTGACAATGAGGTCCAGCGTCTCTGGACGCATCTGTACCGTACCTGTTGCAATTGCCTCCCGTGCGGTGACAGATTTGTCCCCGACATCGACCATTTGGGCGCGGCCCTGGGCATCGACATGACTGAGTTTTTGCATACTCCCCCCGCTTTTCCCACCTTGTCAGGCTTCTACCTTGGGCATCACTTCCTTGGCAAGCCCATGCATTGACCGCAGCACCTGATCTATGGGCTGTCCTCCTCCGTGTAGTTCGGAACAGCCTAGCTTGAAGGGCGGTGGAGTGACAACCCGATCCCCAAGAATCAAGCGGTTCGCGCCAGTTCCCTTTCATCCCTACGGGACAAGAGGGTTACGCACCGGAGTGTCTCTTTTGCGGGTCTGGATTACAGGGCTGACATGGTTGTCTGACTGCGGAGGAGTTTCCATGCGTGCTGAGCATCTGCAAGTGAGAAGAAGGATTTGAGAATAAAGAGGTAGGAGCCATCAGGCTGTCGCCGCACCAGGGTGTCCTGGGCAAGGGGTGGGAACCCCAATGTTTCGCCCACGACGGTCCGATCCAGATCGGTGATATGCGGATTGAATTCTCGCACCAGGAAAATACGGGAAACTGTGCGTAGGAGATAAGGCTTGGTCGTCTGGATGGAGGAGTGGTTTGGGTGGCACTGCGGTTGCCCACGCCTGCTCGTCTGTCCCTGTCTTTGTCGTCGGTGCCGGGCGGAGGAGCGGCGGCTGGGACGATGCCGGGCGTCCGGTGTTGGTCTGGTCTGTGAATCTGGGGGGAGCCTGGTGAGGCGTAGCCTGGTCAGAGGACAGTTGCAGCTCGTCGGCCATCTCATCAATGAGCTGCACCGAAGCGACCGTCTGCCCTGTCGCAGGCAAAGCAATCAGCGTGTTTTCGCACAGGGTATTAATAAGCCGGGGGATGCCGTGCGAGTAGTGTGCGATACGCTGAGTGACCTCGTCAGGGAAAAGTGGTTCACCTGTGTACCCGGCAACCTGGAGCCGGTGGCTGATAAACGGACCAACTTCTTGCGCGTCAAGGGGTTTGAGACGGCAATAGGTCGTAATGCGTTGTTTCAACTGGCGGAGATGGTGGTGGGATAACTTGCGTTCAAGTTCTGGCTGCCCGACCAGAACGATCTGCAGGAGTTTTTGTCCTGCGGTTTCCGCATTTGATAAGAGACGCAGATGTTCGAGGAATTCATCACTTAAATTTTGGGCCTCGTCAATTAAGAAGACTCCGGTCCCGCCGTTTTCAAACTGTGTCTGTAAGAAGTTATACAGGTTCTTAATTTTTGTTACCCGATCGACACCTTCGGCAGGCAGGCCACGGTCGTCACACACAAAGATGAGCATTTCTTCAAAGGTCAGATTCGTATTGAAGAAGTAGACGAACTGTACGTTAGGCTCGATGTTGTGCATGAGCCAGCGCAGCAGTGTGGTTTTCCCGGTCCCCGCTTCACCAAGCAAGGCGAGCAGGCCCTTACGATTCTGAATTCCAAAGACGAGGCGCTCGTATGCTGCTCGGTAGGTCGGGGCAGCATAAAAGAATTCCACATCAGCCGTAGGGCTAAAAGGCTCTTTCTGAAATCCTAACTCCTCAGTGTACATCCTTACACATCCTTAGAGACCCTGCACTCTCAACTTCGTCATCGCCTGAGGTCTTGTCGGCTGTCTTTGGGCAGACCCGTGCCGTCTGAGAGCAGTCCCAACTTTAAGTACGCAAAATATATACCGAAGATGAGATACTGGATGGCCGAGTTTATAGAGCTTATAGAGCCTCCTTTTACGTAATTAAAGACGGTTCGCGGTCAGCCGAAAATAAAAGAGGGGAAAAACTGCCGCTGGGCTGATTGTGTATGGATAAAATTTCCAACCTCTTTTTGCATATTCGGAACCTCTGCCCGACGCCTTTTGGTCATGCTGTTCTCGGTGTGGGTGTGATCCTGTGTGTAGCTGGCTGCACGACCAGCGTTCAGTCAACCGGGTCTCACTCTGCGTCTCTCAGACAAAGTCCGGCGACTACTCCCACGCCCGTGGGCACGGACAGCCCACGCAGCCATGCTCAGCGTGATGAAGCTCGACTGGCGCAGTTATGGGCTCAGCGAGCTGGGGACAGCATGACGGCAGATTATCCGCTTGGACCCGGAGACGTATTGGAGATTTCTGTACCGGGCATGGTAGAGCTCGAACGCCAATCTGATACCGGCCATATTGTGCGTGTCTCCCGAGAAGGCACGATCTCCTTGCCGTTCATCGGCATCATGCAGGCCGGTGGACTGACCGAAAAGACCCTTAAGGAAGCGATTCGAAGTCGGCTCGAACGGGACTATATGGATAATCCCAGGTGAACCTCTCTGTGCGTGAGTATCGCAGCCGACAAGTTGCCGTGGTCGGTGCGGTCGAAAAGCCTGGACTCTATAGCCCCACCAGCCGGACAGATACGATTCTCGATGTGCTGTCCCTGGCAGGTGGACGAACCGAGAAAGCTGCGGCCCAGATTCATTTTCTGCCGGCGGGGGATGCAGGGCAACACGCGAATTCGGTCCCGTTCTCCGTCCCTCTGACGTCCTCTTCTCTCCGAGCATCCTCTTTGGCGGAACGCGGGGAGCCCATTATCATCGATGTTCAGAACCTGATCAAAGGCGGCGATCAAATCTATCTTGCCCTCCCCGTTCGCCCGCAAGACGTCATTATCGCGCCTGATGCTGGTGGCGTACTGGTGGAAGGCTGGCTCAAGCAGCCTGGCACCTATCCCATCACCCCAGGGCTGACGATTATTGGTGCGATTGCTGCTGCCGGAGGGCCCCGATTTGTCGCTGATAACTGGATCGTGAAAGTGATTCGTACGGACCGTGAGGGGCAAACCCAGGTGCTGTCGCCTGACCTCGAAAGAATTCTGCGTGGTGAGGCGTCCGATATGCCGGTCCAAGCGGGTGATGTGATTGAGGTCCCCTCTTCCACCGGAAAACTCATTTTCTACGGGCTGTATGACTTTGCGACGCGCGTGCTCAGTATCGGCGCTTCTGTGGTTCCATAGAGGAGAAAGATGGTGAGAGACATCACTCCCTATGCGGCCCCATCGACTCTTGTCCTAACGGATGGAGGGCCGGCGGGATTCGATCAGTTCCGGCCGGGCGACAATAGCCTGAACCTCCAACGCTACTGGCAGGTGCTGACGAAACGAAAATGGCAGATCGCCGTCTTTTTTGCCGTTGTGGTGCTGTGTGTGGGCATCGGGACCTTTTTCATGACGCCCGTCTATACCGCTTCTGCCACCCTGCTGATTGAAGAACGGTCGCCCGCGATCTTGGACATCCGCAAGGTCTTGTCTGAGTCACTGGGAACTGATGCCCACGATTACTATGAGACCCAGTATGAAATTCTGCGCAGTCGGCATTTAGCGATACAAATCGTTGCGGAACAACACCTGCAGGATTATCCCATATTTTATGATGCTGAGGCTGAGACCTACTCGAAAGAATACCGCCTGGCGCAGCTGGTCGAAGCCTATCTTGAGGTCCTCACTCAGCCTAAATGGAAAAACATTATGCTGGGCTGGATCGGACCGAAAGGAACCTTTACTGGTTTCCACTTCGACTACGCGGATGGTCTATTAGCCCAGGTTTGCGGTCAAAAATTTGTTCGGCTCGTTTCGCCCGAGTAGTCAGCCTGCATGTATCCCAGCACGAAGTTCGACTATGGGTCAAAGTTGAGCCAAATCGACTCACGACGATACGATCCGCAGAAATTTCCTCGTTTTGCCGAGGTTCGTATGCAAACCTCTCACCTCAACTCCGGGCAGATGTTGTATATACCGCGCGGCTGGTGGCACGAAGTCGAATCTCTGAGCGCATCTATTAGCGTCAATACGTTTAGTATTAGCTTAAAAGGCACACTACTTGATCGCATCCCAGAAAAGATAAAATCCATCTTACATCGCTACGGTCTATATGGCCGTGACTGCACCTGTCATATGACCAAGGACGGCAAACGCACGACAAATAGTGCGCTGGCTGCTTCGTGAAGCGGTGAGCGCGGTTGTCGGGTGAGGACAAGCGGAAGGCTGGCTTTCCTCTTTCGTTTACGCAAGTCGAAGCAGTTGATCCACTCGGAGCAACTTTGCCTTGATCGGTAGCTCGTGCGGACAGGCCTGCTCGCACGGGGCGCGACAGTCAACGCACTGCGAGACGTTGTGCTGACTCGCAATTTTGGCGTACTCTTCCATGCCAACCCGCTGCTGACCGTAGTTCTCATAATACATCGCGTAGCGCAGGATATCATCGACCGGAACGTTGGACGGACACGACGCCAAGCACTCGCCGCAGCCGGGCGGACAGTAGTCGTTGGCAACAAGACGATCATATTTGTCGAGCAGGTCCAGATCGGCTTGCTGGAACTGCTGGTCAGAGGCGTACAGATATTCGTCGATTTGGTTGAACGAACCGATGGTCACGACAAGGCCGCTGACATCGGAATTGGACAGCACCCACTTAAAGGCTGCCTGGGAAAAGGATACACGCTGTGTTGGCGTGAAGTCTGATAGCGCCGTATGTCTGGCGCCTTTGAGCGTTTTCATGGCAACCACACCGACGCCCTTCTCTTTGGCGTCGTGGAAAATAGTGCTCAGCTCGGGCCAATTGCGAAAATTATAGGCGACCATAATGACGTCAAAGCGTCCGCTATCGACGGCATGCCGCATGACCTCTTCCAGCCGAGGCGTATGAGACGAAACGCCCAAAAAGCGGAGCTTGCCCTGCTCCTTGAGACGATCAAACGCTTCGTGAATATTCGGATTCATGAGGCGATCTATGGAATTGCAGGCATGGATGTGGGCCAGGTCAAGATAGTCGGTACCGATGCGTTGCAGACTCGCTTCAACTGCAGCCATGACGTCTTTGACCGGGGTGGTATTGCTCAGATGTCCCCCCGTTGTACAAAACTTCGAGACGATACACAGCCTATCGCGTTGATAGCCTCTAATCCCCTGGCCCAACGCTTTTTCCGAACCGGCCCGCGAGTAATCTGGTGAGGTGTCGAAATAGTTGATCCCTCGGTCCAGGGCGCGTTTGACAACATCTGGATTATCAAGGCCTGAACAGCCAAACGAAATATCAGATATTTCCAGGCCGGTGTTTCCTAGTGGCCGGTAGCTGCGAATACGGGCCGTCTGCCAGTCCGGACTCGGCTCTTCCGCCTCTGTTTCCGTCCGACTCAAAAGAAAGAGCTGGGTTTGATACTCACAGCCAGCGGCAAGGGCCGCACCGCTGCCTACAGCTCCAAGCGCCGCATTTCTTAGAAACCGGCGACGGCTGGTAGGCTGTATAGGCTGCTCTTCCGACTGGAGAGACTCGGGACGGCCAGGCTGCTGTTTTTGCATGGAATACTTCCTCTTTCCTTCCTGACTGCGACGACAGAAGAAGTGCGTCCTGTTCGTGTGTAGAGGTGCACATGATCAGGAGCAAGCGTGGACAATCCACATGATTACGTGGACGGAGACCAAAATCAATGAAGGGCTACGCGGTGGATCGTGGCTTCTTTCGTCTGGGTGTCAAAAAGAGCATAGGCACCACGCCGGTCCTGGTCACGTGGTTGTGAACACGAGCCTGGGTTGATGACTACAACGTCTCCGGCTGTGTGGACGAGAGGGACGTGAGTATGACCAAAGCAGACCATGTCGTAGGGCAGGGCGGAAAATTCGTTTAAAAGCTTACTGCCCGGATAGATATACTCGTCATACGGCTCCCACGGGCTGGCATGGATCATGAGGATCTTGAGCTTGCCACATTCGAGTTCACGCGTGAGCGGCGCCTGGGCAAGAAAGGCGAGGGAGGCTGCGGGAAAAGTCTCCTGACATTTCTTTAAATAAGCTGGATTCCGGCCACCAAACAGGACGACCTCATGATTGCCCTGAATGCACAGGAATTTTTCGTCTTGCAGAATAGAGATCGTGTCAGGGCAGAATCGATACTCACTGATCGCATCGCCCGGACATAACAACAGGTCCGTTGACGGCATGTCGTCCAGAATACGTCTCAGCGCTCCAGCATCAGCATGGATGTCAGAAACAATGCCAATTTTCATACATTCCTTCGCATTCCAGAAGAAAGATAATATTAAAAACTTCCCTATTTTGTATGGGCTGCGGATTGCCCAAGCAAGAGGGCCGGGGCTTCTTGCTTGGGGCCTCTTCTCATTATTCTACCGAGATAGTGGGGCAACGGCTGAAACTTAGCAGGCAATTCATACTTGGGCCACACTCTGGCTGCACTCTGGACGGGAGGAGGCTATCCTGCGGGCGACGGCATAGCCTGTATAGTGACACGCTCCTCTGTCAGCAGCGAGGCGTTCAGGGCAACCGGAATTCCGCATGCTAGCGCGAGAACGTCCAACACAAGATCACTCACGACGCGTTCTTCCGCCCGCCGATCACGGCCGCCCTTTGTCAGGGTCAGCGAGTAAACGCGTGTTTCATCTGAGGAACTGACCCCTAGGTGCGCGCGGTGCTCGCCTTTTTTGGGCCGGTCTGTCACGAGAGCGGCGGTGCAAGCGACTCCGACGAGCGGGGTCTCCTGCTCATGGTGTAATGTCGACGCGCGTTGATAAGCGGCCCGGGCCAGGGCCGCCGCGGTTTCTATCGAGACTACTTGGTTTGGTAGCGTCCCCAGGAACTCTGTGAGTGCGGCTGCACTGTATGGAACCAAGGCTTCCAGCACGGTGCGTGATGCCCCAGGGACAGCCAACAAGTCAGCCAGCGCTTGCGTGCCACCGCCTGTCACGACCAGCACCGCCATCAATGGGCTCGCGTGAATCTGCGCGATGAGGGTGGCTTGGTCTTTCGGCATGCCTATACTGCGACTTGGATGGTCTCACGTGCTTCGTCTGGAGTGGCGACCTCATGTCCCATACCTGTAATCGTGGCAACGGCACGTTCGACGAGTTGGGGATTGGTCAACTGTCCGCCGTGCGCGTACTGATAATCTTCAAGTCCCAATCGGACATGGCCGCCCAAGCTGATAATCTGCGGAATAAGGGGCAGATTGTCTCCGCCCAGGGTGGCGGCAAACCAGTTGCAGCGCACGCCTGTCAGCATGTCCAAATACGCTTCCAGGCTTTTGAGTGAAGGCGGGAGCCCGAAAGGCAGTTCTGGTCCACCGAAATAAAACTTGAGCAACAGGGGTTCGGTCAGGAGCCCTTGGTCAAGAAAAACCAAAACAGCGCGCAGGAAGCTCGGGTCAAAAATCTGGAGGGTCGGTCTCACCCCGCACTCTCGTGACTGTTCGAGAAAATACCGATTGGCATCGTGAGAATTTTGATAGACGAAGTTTCCTCCGGAGAGGGTTTTCGTGCGTGCATCATAAGAAACCAGATTCACTGAGCCGGGGTCTGCCCAGCCCAGATCAGGTTTGGTTGCAGGGTCTTTTGCCAATTCCAGGAAATGTGCAAATCGTTTGACCGGATCGTCGCCAAAAGGAAACGTGGGCCACAAGATGGGATTGCACTGTGCCCGCGTCCGCTTAAACACCTCGCTGTAATACGATACATCCTGGACCCATTCGCCGGTCTCAGGATTACGGACATGAAAATGAACAGCGGCCGCGCCCGCCCGGCAGGTGGCAATCGCGTCGTTGGCAATATCCTCGGGGCTATAGGCGATATGGGGGTTGAGCGCCTTATCCGCATTCCCATTGATCGCCGCCTCTATCATGATCTTGGCCATATATCCCTCCTGAAAACTCGTTCAATTTTGACGCCGAACCCGTACCCCACGCTCGGCTAAGAATGCCTTACACTCTCGTATGGTATATTCAGCATAGTGAAAAATAGATGCTGCCAGCGCAGCATCGGCTTTCCCGGCAGTAAGCCCTTCATACATATGCTGGAGATTCCCCACGCCGCCGGAAGCAATGACTGGAATCGTGACTGCTTCAGAAATCGCACGAGTCAATGCAATATCATACCCCTCCTTGGTGCCGTCCCGGTCCATGCTCGTAAGCAGGATTTCACCCGCCCCATAGCTCTCCACGCGCTGGGCCCATTCTACGGCGTCGATGTCCGTTGGCGTACGTCCGCCGTGAATATAGACCTCCCAGCTCAGCGGTGTGGAATCCAGCTTGCGCTTGGCATCAATGGCAACCACGATGCACTGACTGCCAAACCGCTGCGCGGCCTGTTTGACAAACTCGGGCCGAGTCACCGCAGCGGTGTTGATAGATACTTTGTCGGCACCTGCGTTGAGCAGGTTACGAATATCCTGATTTTCGCGCACGCCCCCGCCAACAGTGAGGGGCATGAAAACGGTTTCAGCTGTTTTCCGGACTACATCCAGAATGATTTGCCGGCGTTCGTGTGAGGCTGTGATATCCAAAAAAGTGAGCTCATCTGCACCTTCTTCGTCATACCGTTGAGCTACTGCGACGGGATCTCCGGCATCGCGCAAATCCATAAAATTGACGCCTTTAACCACGCGGCCGTCTTTTACGTCTAGGCACGGAATAATGCGCTTACACAGCATGGCTGAAGTGTCTGGGGTTTGGGATACGGTGTCAAGAGAGGCGGCCGCTAAGAAGTGGGTTGGGGGTCTCCAGGCGAGGGAAGGGCGGGTGCTTGGCGATCTGCGACCGCATCTGTTTCAGCAGATGCGGCGCTTACTACTCCAACATCTTCGGCCCACACGATATTGCGATAATCGAAACGTCGCGAGGCAATAATATTGAATTTTATGGTGTCGAAGTATGGCGAGAGGTCAAAATCACGAGGCGTAATCAAGGTTGGATGGCGTCGGCGAAAGATGGGGTGTGAGGTGACACCTCCAAGTTTGGAGAACAGCCGCCGCAGTAAGGGCGGCGGCGGCTCTTGAGAGGCAGGGTCCGACTCTACGTGCGGCAAGATGGGAAAGCCGACTTTGCCAAACGCCGTAGCGAACATGCTGGAGCAAATGACTTGAGTCGGGAGTCCATTTCCAAAGTGGAGCACGCTGCGGCGGAAGCGACGCGGAACGAGGCTCACCGGGAGGAAATAGCGTGCCAGATCAAGGACGTTCTGGAGATCATAGGTATAGCCGAGCTGACTGATCACATCGTCCAGAATGACCTGCAAGTGTTCTGGCTGTAAATTGTGAGGTCGACATAAACGGATATTATACTCAGCGTATTTGGACAGGGGAGACAGCACCACACCTTCTGCAACCAGCGCTTCAACCAAAAGGAATTTTGCGTCTTCGCCATGGTCGGCTTGCGCTTGGCCTGCCAAAGGATGTTTACGCCGAATCAGCTCATCACCAATATAGAGAGCCGAGTGTGACCAGGAACTCTGGGTGAGGTATTTAATAACTTCACTAATTCGTTGTGACCCCTCAACCAGAAGAATATCACCTTTCTGGATTTGGCCCTTGAGCGCATCCAGGTCGTTGGGAAAACGAAAGGCATAGTTCTTGAGCGGCTTGGTCAGGAGACTCGCAAACTGCCGAATTAGCGCTTGTCGTATACGACGAAGCGGGTGTAACCCTTGTGCCATGGATATCGCCCCTTATCCATATTGTAAGCGAAGCGAGTAGGAGGCGACAAGGAGCCAAGAGCGATATGGTACGATCCGTACCTGTAGTGTCGCACTCAATGGTCTTATGCTAGGATCGCTTTAGCTCAACCGCTCAGTGGCTCAGCGGGTTTTCTGATAAAGTTGGAAAGATCCCATGTCAGCACAGATCAATCTGCCTCGACAGGCGCAAGATGTGATGACGCACGAGGTTGTGACGCTCACGCCGCCGGCGCCGTTTACTGAAGCCTTGGCCCTTTTAGCGCGGCACCGTTTTCGGCATCTCGTTGTGACTGAAACTGATGCACGCCTGGCTGGTGTGATTTCTGACCGAGATATGCTTCGTTTTATGAGCAGCGGGGCTGACCTTAGGTCAGCAACCGTCGCGGATGTGATGTGGCATGAGGTTGTGACGATACGACCGGAAACCTTGCTGTCTGAGGCCACGGGTCAGATGCTGAGCCGCCGTATCAACTGTCTGCCCGTCGTTGATGAGAACGGGCGGCTGTGTGGCATCCTGACCTCGACCGACTTGCTGCAGACGTTTCAACGTATGCAAGAACAGGTCGAGTAGGAATCTGCCACTCCGCAGCCCGAAGAATAGACCCAACCATTCGATAGCGAGAACGAGAGAGCGAGGCATCGACCGCATCCGGAGTCCACTGCCGAAGCCGACGAGCTACCGTATTTCCCTCGTGTTCGGATCGGTCGTCACGATCGCAGCAAAAACTGACGATACGCACGACATAACCCGACTGTGCGGTCGTCGTGATGACGACGCTGTCATCACGACGTGGTTGTCCTGACGAGGCGCAACGCCTGGGCGCCGACGTCCCGGCGCAGGCGTAGCGTCACCTGTGCGGTGTTGGCCGTCCCCGCTTCGGTCACCGTCACCATCCGGCTCTCACTCAACACCTCGCCCGACGTACTCGTAATCTCTATCCGTACCGTATGCGGCCCGCTGCTCAGATTGCCCCAGTTCAACGTTAGCCCCCAGCCACTGAGCAGGGCGTTCACATCCGCCGGAAAGGCCGCAGCCACATCTGGGCGCGGCGAACAACATACCACCACGGCATTTTGCACACTGTCGATAAAGAACCGGATCGTGGCGAGCTCCTCGGCCGGTGCCTGCTCATAGCCCCAGCCGCGCACCAGATCCACCCCGCCGACCGGTCCGGCCACTGGCCCCTCCCACGCGATCCGCAGGCCCAGGCCCTGCGCGGACACACTGGCCGGGGTAAACAGAGTTTGCAGCGCCTGCCACCAGGTCTGGAACGCCCACGTTCGCTGCGCAGCAGTTTGGGCCAGCACCGTACTGGTCTGTAACTCAAACTGTTGTGACGGGGGCTGCCAGATATAGGCCATATCCACTGTGGCCGTAGCATGACTGGCCGAATCTCGAATCTGCACGCTGGCCAGTTGCAGCTGCTGGCCCACAATTCCAGCCGTAGCCCCACTGAGCGTAAACTGATCCAAGAACCCGAAGTCGCCCGGTTTCACCACCGTGACCGTGCGGCTCTCACGAAACACCTGGCCCGAGGTGCTCGTAATCTCTACCCGCACCGTGTGCGGCCCGCTGGCCTCATTGCCCCAGTTCTTCGTCAGCCCCCAGCCGCTATTGAGCGTGTTCGGAGCCGGAAAGGCGGGAAAAGCCGCACGCACGTCATTGCGCTCGGAACAACACGTCGCATCCGCGTCCAGGACTCCGTCAATAAAGAGTTGCACCGAGGCGATGACCTCGCCGGCCACCGTGTCAAACGCCCAGCCCCGGATGAGGGCGATGCCGGCTGCGACGGCATTTGCGAGCGGACTCTCAAACAGGGCTTTGAGTTCGGCCTGTAAGATGTCCGTGTACAGCTCAAGCACATTATTCGTGTCCTGGTCTGCCCGGTACAGTACCGGCCCACTGTTCGGGCTGATGAAAAAATTGGCGATGACATCCCCGCCGGTTACGAGCGGGCCATTGAGCTTGGTCACGGTCCCGCCACCTAGCGGCACACTGTACAGCTCATCCACCCCAGTTGTGTCCTGGTCCGCCACGTATACCACCTGCTGACTGCCTGGGCCGATGCGAAAAGCGAACACATCCCCGCTTGCCACCAGCAGGTCGTTGAGCTTGGTGACGGTCCCGCCGCCCAGCGGCACGCTGTACACCTCAAACACCTGATCCTCGTCCTGATCCGCGACATACACCACCCGCTGACTGTCCGGCCTGATGAGAAAAGATTCCACATCCCCGCCCGGCACGAGGAGGCCGTTGAGCTTAGTGGCTTTATCCTCTGGTGAATTATCGGATATTTCGAGATAATCTTCGACGTTAGGAGAAAATACTGTTGTTTTAGCGAGTTGAGTAAAGGACGAGAGAGCTAGGCTAGACTGGTGCCTATTCGAATAGCCGCGTCCAATTGCACCGCACCGGTATACAGCGCGCGTCCGATAATCACGCCCATAACGCCGTGCGCCTCGAGCGGGAGCAGGAGCTCAATGTCGGCAGCGCTGGCGACCCCGCCAGATGCGATCACCGGCACGCTAATGGCCTGGGCGAGCGCGCCGGTCTCCTCGCGATTGACCCCCCGTTCGGTGCCGTCCCGGGAAATGTCGGTATACACAATCTCACCCACACCGTAGTCCTGACAGCGTTTTGCCAGTTGAATGGCATCCAAATCGGTCGATTCGGTCCAACCCTGGACAGCAACTTTGCCGTTGCGTGCGTCTATGCCGACTGTGATTTGGCCTGGAAATCGTTTGCAGGCCTCGGCAACGACCTCTGGTTGACGTTGGGCCACCGTACCGAGAATCGCCCGGCTTACGCCCAGAGACAAAATATGCTCCAGGCTTGAGAGGCTGCGTATGCCTCCGCCGACCTGGACTGGAATGGTTAGCGCTCGACAGATCTGACCAATAGCCGCGGTGTTGACGCCTGCGCCGGAGACGGCACCGTCAAGGTCGACGATGTGCAGACGCTGTGCGCCTTCCTGTTGCCAACGCAAAGCGGTGGCGACCGGGTCTTCTGAATAGACAGTAGCCTGGTCCATATCGCCTTGATACAGACGGACACACTGGCCAGCTTTAAGATCAATTGCAGGAATAATAAGCATAAAAGCGCAGGATTAGGGGTTAGGGGGTAGGGAGGTGGTGCCCAACATGTGGTCTTTGACCAGGTTGCCGAAATTGGCAAGAATGCGCAGACCGACAGTTTGGCTCTTTTCCGGGTGGAATTGTGTGGCGAATACGTTGCCCGACCATACGCTGGAGGCAAAGGTCGTGCCGTACTCTGTCGTGGTCGCAATGATCTTGGCGTCATCCGGAATGGGGTAGTAGGAATGGACGAAGTATACGCACTCGCCCTCTTCGATACCGTCAAGATGCGGCGGGCGCTGTTCCCGATGTTCCAGATGAAGCTGATTCCAGCCCATGTGCGGAATCTTATTGCCGTGTAGAGTGGCAAGATCGAAACGCCTCACCGTTCCCTTGAGAATATCGAGGCCTTGGACCCGGCCGAACTCAATACTTTCGGAAAACAAAATCTGCATCCCTACACAAATGCCGAGAAACGGAGTGCCGCGCTCAACGACCCGGTGAACAGTTTCAACCAGCCCACATTCGGCGAGCCCGTTCATGCAGGCCCCAAATGCACCCACGCCAGGGAGTACCACACCGGCGGCGGCTTCGATCTTTTGCGCATCACGGGTGACGTCCGCCGCGTGGCCCATTTTTTCAAAGCCTTTTTGAACGCTGCGCAGATTCCCCATACCGTAATCAATAATGGCAATCATTAGGAGCTATCATCCTACGCTATCATCACTGGACGGCTATTATTCCGGTCCAACTGACGAGAATCAAGGGAAGGCGAGCTGCGGCAGGAGCTGCTGCCGCCTTAAAGACCTGATGCCTGTGTCAGGCTGGACTTCAAATAAGAAAGGGAGGCTGCGGACTTGAGGCAGAAGAGTAAAACCGATACGTGTTCAAACAGTTTGCTACGAAGGAATGAAGTAAGGAGAAAAAGATGAAAGCTGGAGTCTTTATGATGCCCTCTCATCCGCCTGAGAGGGGTTTATTCGAGGGTCACCAGTGGGACCTCAACCACTTAGAATTCGCTGACAAGGTGGGCTTTCACGAGGCCTGGATCGGGGAACATTTTACGGCGCCCTGGGAGCCGAATCCAGCTCCGGATCTGCTCATTGCCCAGGCGCTACTACGCACAAAGAAGATGAAGCTGTGCCCTGGTGCGCATCTTCTGCCGTATCACCACCCTGTTGAGCTGGCTCATCGGGTGGCTTTTCTGGATCATATGGCTCAGGGTCGTTTCATGCTTGGGATCGGCACTGGCGGTTTGCCGAGTGACTGGAAGCTCTTCAATGTGGACGGCGCCGCAGGAGAAAACCGTCGGATGACCTTCGAAGCGCTCGACATCATGCTCAAGCTGTGGAAGAGCGAAGAGCCTTTCGAATATAGAGGTGAGTTCTGGTCGTTCAACCGCATAGACACTATGCTGGACTCACTCAAATTCCATTTGAAACCGTATCAAAAACCGTACCCGCCCATTGGCATTGCCGGACTGACCCCAGGCTCCGAGACCCTGAAATTTGCCGGCGAACACGGGTTTTTGCCGCTCAGCATAGCGCTGAGTAATAGTTATCTCAAAACGCATTGGCAGGCGGTAGTCGAAGGAGCGGAGAAAGCAGGCTTAACCCCGTCACGCAGCGACTGGCGCATTTCGCGCGAGGTCTATATTGCAGAGACGGATAAGGAGGCGCGTGAAAAAGCCCTGAAGGGCATGCTGGGACGCGTCTGGGGAGAATATTTGCTGCCGTTGTTTCGGTCGTACGACATGCTGAGTCTGTTCAAGCACCAGCCCGAAGTGCCGGATTCTGATGTGACCCTGGAATACCTGGCCGATTATGTCTGGCTCGTAGGCTCGCCCAAAACCGTCACTCAGAAGCTGGGCGATATGCATGACGAGACGGGTGGATTCGGGTGTCTGCTGGCGTTGACCTTCGATCAATCAGAAAATAATGAAGCCTGGGAAAACTCTCAGCGCATGCTGATAGAAGAAGTCCTCCCGAACTTTGCCGACGCGTAAGCGGATGCTGTGACGAGTGAGAAGGACAGAAAGGGGCGCACGACGGTGCGCCTTTTCTTTTTTGTTGAAAACAGCTCCAAGTTGTCAGAGGGCGTGAAGGGCGTAGCGCAGTTCGTCTTGAATACCGAGCCGTTCGGCCCAGTGGCGGAGGTAGCGTCGGTTGAGGTTGGGAGACTGCTGTTCGACGATGCGCGTCGCATCGTCGAAGTCTCGATCTCGTCCAACCTTCAGTTTCATTAAGATCAAGTCTTCGGCCGTTGGAAACCAGAGTCGATGTCCGGCAAAAGTGGCCTGACGTCGGCGTCGTAATACATTGCGATCATGGACATCACGAGGGCGTAGGAAATCGACATGCAGATTCTCTATCCGGCAGCGGACCATGAAGCCCCGCAGGAGTGGATTGAATTCGAGAAATTCTGGTCGGGGCTGGAGATCGTTGCGGTCTGCCAAGGAGATAAGCCTGTCAAATTGAGATGGACGCCCGCCGACGAGAACATCAATGTCGAGCGTTGCGCGTGCGACGCCCCAGACGTTTCCTGCAAATCCCCCGACGATGGCGTAAGGAATGGGGATGTGACGAAAAAGCCTCTGGAGCAACCGGAAGGTGTGATCAATGATGTCGGCCAAAACGAAACGATCTCCTTGGCTGCTGGTGTTCACGACGTGTGCGTTCTGAGAGGGAGCGAGTCATCTGGTTGAGGATCTCTTCCGGAGATGCATCAGGATATTTACGCCGGAATGACTCTTCAAACGCATCCAGAGACTTCAGGATGAGAGATTTGAGTAGTTGATGGTTCTTCGTCTGAGAGGCTGGCTGGGCCCGAGCGGGAGAGGCGAGCTCGGTCTTACGTCTTTTTTTTACCGGAGAGGCCCGGGGTGCTTTTTTCTTTTTCATGCCAATGTGGATAGCACAAAAATACAGAAAGACTGAGGCACATCTCTTCAGCCAGCCCCATTCGTGGCGGTTTAGTGCTCGACGCAGAAAGACGGTCTACAAACTTCCTTTTGTAGAAAGCACTCCTTTCACCCGGGGATCGTGCTGCACCGCGCTGCTCAGCGCACGGGCAAAGGCTTTGAAGCCGGCTTCAATGATGTGATGTGGATTTCGGCCTTGGGTCATATTGAAGTGCAGATTCATGCCTATCTGATTGGTAAACGCCAGAAAAAAATCGTGGATGAGCTCAGTCGCAAGAGTGCCGACCTTTTCTTGGCGAATGTCGAGATTATAGACCAGAAAGGGCCGCCCGCTGAGATCGACCACGCATGACACCAGCGCTTCATCCAGTGGGACCGTGGCGTCCCCGAAGCGCCGAATGCCATGTTTGTCACCGAGCGCCTCTCGAAAGGCGAGTCCGAGTGCCAAGCCGACGTCTTCGACCGTATGATGGTCGTCAACTGCAGTGTCACCTTTTGCGTGCAGCGTAAGGTTAAAGAATCCGTGTCGAGTAAATAGCTCCAGCATGTGGTCCAGAAAGGGGACGCCGGTTGACACTGTATACTTACCCTCGCCTTCGATCTGGAGGCTGAGTTGGATATCTGTTTCGTTGGTTTTGCGGTGCACCTCTGCCTTACGTACGGCCATGCCTACCTCCGTTCAAACGATACTGTACGGCGCGGGCGTGGGCCTCAAGTCCCTCAAGCTCGGCCAGCCGAATAACTTCGGGACCCAGGGTCGCAAGCGCCCGCGACGAGGCCTCTATCACACTCGTCCGTTTCAGAAAATCATACACCCCGAGTGGGGAAGAAAATCGGGCCGTTCCGCCTGTGGGTAAGACGTGGTTTGGGCCGGCGATATAATCTCCAAACGGTTCAGTTGAGAGATGACCCAGAAAGATTGCGCCTGCGTTCCGAATATCTTTGAGCCAGCTGCGCGGATTTTCGACTGCCAGCTCGAGGTGTTCCGGAGCAATGGCGTTGGCCAGATCGACCACCTCCGACCGACTCCGGGCGACAATCACCGCCCCGAAGCGACGCAGGGATGTCGCTGCGATGTTGTGTCGTGTTAGCGTGGCGAGCTGCCCAGTGAGCGCCCGGACAACGGCTTTGCCAACGCGCTGGGACGTCGTCAGGCATACGGCTGCGGCCAGCGGATCATGCTCGGCCTGCGAGAGCATATCGGCCGCGACATAGGTCGGCGTTGCGCTCTGGTCGGCAATCACCAAGACCTCGCTGGGCCCGGCGATCATGTCGATATCCACCTGTCCGAAGACGAGTCGCTTGGCCGTCGCTACATATATATTGCCGGGACCGACAATTTTGTCTACGCGCGGAATGGTTCTGGTGCCATACGCCAGGGCGGCCACTGCTTGTGCCCCGCCTACCTTGAAGAACGCATCCGCGCCGGCAATATGAGCCGCAGCTAGGAGGGTGGGGTTGGCTCCCTGGGGTGACGGTGGAGAGACAATAATAATCTCTTTTACCCCAGCGACCTTGGCTGGAATGACGTTCATCAGAACTGAGGATGGATACGACGCTGTCCCTCCAGGAACGTATACGCCGACGCGTTCGAGCGGCGTGATTTTTTGGCCCAGGGTGACCCCCAGGTCATCTCGATACATCCAGGAGGACAGGCGCTGCTTGTGGTGAAAACGTCGAATACGTTGGGCTGCTGTCCGCAGCGCCTTTCTGATCGGTACGGGCAGGGTTTTGAGTGCCGCCTGCATCGCCGCTTGGGGCACACCCAGCTGCGACGCGGTGAGCGCTACCCGATCAAACTTTTTGGTAAAAGTAAGGAGTGCGTGGTCGCCCCGTTTCTGCACGTCATGCAGAATCGAGCGGACTGTCCCTTCGACTTCCGCGCTCGCACTCTCTCCGCGAGCGAGGAGCTTCTTGAGATGACGCTGGCAGGCAGGGTCCGTTGTGGTTAGAAGAGGAACAAGAGCGGGTGTTGATCTGCGCGCAGTAGTCATTGCTGTGACGTACTTTTCTGGCGTTGGATTCTCGCCCCCAGTTGTGAAAGCTTGGCCTCTATCTGCTCGTAACCACGATCAAGATGATAAATGCGGCCAATCTCGGTTTCTCCGCGCGCAGCGAGCCCGGCCAAAATCAGTGAAACGCTGGCGCGCAGATCGGTTGCCATGACCGGCGCTCCACTCAGAAAGGCGACACCCTTGACGCTGGCCGTATGCCCCTGAACATAAATATCTGCGCCCAAACGTACGAGTTCTTGGGCGTGCATAAACCGATTCTCGAAGATCGTTTCAGTCAGCACACTTTGCTGCTGGCCCAAGGCTAAGAGCGCCATCATCTGCGCCTGGAGATCAGTCGGAAAACCGGGATAGGGTTGGGTCGTAATCTGGACTCCGGTTGGTCGACCATTGCCGAGTACGCGGATGCCTGCCGTTTCTTCGTGGACTTGTACTCCCGCCTGTTGCAGTGCTTGCAAAAAGCTCTGGAGGTGGTCAGCGCGCGCGCCACGGACTAGCACGTTGCCCGAGGTGATGGCTCCAGCAATCAGAAAGGTGCCAGCCTCAACGCGATCCGGGATAACGGTGTGGGTCACGCCGTGCAGTCCTTCCACACCATCAATCACGATGGTTCGACTGCCGGCACCGTGAATGCGAGCACCCATAGCGACGAGCATGTCTGCCAGATCTTCGATTTCCGGCTCGCGGGCCACATTGTTGAGCACGGTTGTCCCGGCGGCCAACGTGGCCGCCATCATCAGATTCTCCGTTGCGCCAACAGAGGGAAAGTCGAAGGTGATGTCCGCTCCCTTGAGCCGACTGGCTTCGGCCTCGACATAGCCTTGTCGAATATGAATAGATGCGCCGAGTTGTTGCAGGCCGCTGAGGTGAATATTGACCGGACGGGTGCCGATGGCACAGCCTCCGGGTGTTGAGACCCGGGCGCGGCCAAAGCGGGCCAAGAGCGGCCCGAGCACTAAGAACGAGGCGCGCATGGTTTTGACCAAATCGTAGGGTGCTTCGATTTGCCGCACCCCTCGGGCATGCAGTGCGACCTCGTTGGTGCCGAGCCAGTCGGTTTGCACCCCGAGCTCCTTCAGCAAGCGCAGCGCCGTCTGAATATCAACGAGTCGCGGTATGCGCCGTAGGGTGCATTCGTCTTGTGTTAAAAGAGAGGCGAAGAGTAACGGCAAGGCCGCATTTTTTGCCCCGCTTACGGTTACCGCGCCGTGAAGGGGAATACCGCCTTGGAGAACAATTTTATCCATTTATATGCATCCGTGTCCGCTTTTGTGTACATCTTTTTTAGGCTGCTGGTTGGAATACCACAACCCGATCATGTCCGGCGTAGTCTTGAACACAGCTCTGGATGGAAAGGCGGCATTGGGCCTGTGCTAGGTGGAGGACGGCGCCCCTTTGGCCGTGCCCGATCTCCATGACGAGCCATCCTCCGGGTCGAAGATAGTTCGGACTATCGTACAGCAGGCGCCGATAAAAATCGAGACCGTCTTGCCCGCCGTCTAAAGCACGCTGGGGCTCCCAGTGGCCGACTTCAGGCTGGAGCGTGCCGAGGGTCTCGCGGTCAATATAGGGGGGATTGGTGACAATGAGGTGAAAGCGCTCAGTCAGGTGCGAGATAGGGGCGAATAGATCTCCCTGACAGAAGGTCATACGTTCGTCAACAGCATGGTGGCGGGCATTCTGGCGTGCCAGCGCTAGCGCCTCATCTTCGATATCCAGCGCCCACAGAGCTGCCTGAGGAAGTTCCGTGGCGAGGGCAATACCAATACAGCCGCTGCCTGTTCCCAGGTCCAGAATAGCCGGCGTTGCTATTACCGCGTTGTGGAGGAGGCGCAGGGCTGTGTGTACGACAATTTCAGTTTCCGGGCGTGGAATTAAAACGTGCGTATCAACGCGGAATTCCAAGGACCAAAATTCTCGGCTGCCGGTGATATAGGCAAGCGGTTCGCGCTGTTTCCGCCGCGCAATGAGTTCCGTGAACTGTCTCTTGTGAGCGGCGGAAAGAGGTCTTTGGAGACGCGTGTACAAAGACGTACGATCCGTCTGCAGTATATGGCTGAGGAGGACTTCTGCGTCTAAGCGAGGCGTGCTGACATGACGTGAGGCAAGATCCGCCTGTGCTGCGGTCAAGAGGGAGGCTATGGTGTCGGATTCAGGCGAAGAGGGCGAAGAATGAGAAACCGCCTTCATAGCGACATTAGCTTGCTGAGGATTTCAACATTTCCGCTTGATGCGAGGTCATGAGTGCGTCAACAATTGCGTCGAGTTCACCATCGAGAATACGCTCAAGCGTGTGTACGGTCATATTAATACGATGGTCCGTCATCCTCGATTGTGGAAAATTATACGTCCGGATCCGCTCCGAGCGGTCGCCCGATCCTACCATGCTGCGGCGTGAGGCTGAGATTTTCGCGTGCTGTTCTTCTTGCGCGCGCTCTAAGAGCCGGGCGCGCAGAATTTTCAGGGCCTTAGCTTTATTCTTGTGCTGGGATTTCTCGTCCTGGCACGAGACAACTAAGTTCGTGGGGAGATGGGTGATGCGTACGGCCGAGTCTGTAGTATTAACACTCTGTCCACCCGGACCAGAGGAGCGAAAGACGTCGATCCGTAGCTCTTTCTCGTCGATTGAGACATCAACCTCGTCAGCTTCGGGCAGGACGGCAACAGTCACCGCCGAGGTGTGGATACGGCCCGACGATTCGGTCTCTGGAACGCGCTGAACGCGATGCACGCCGCCTTCAAACTTGAGGCGACTATAGGCGTTTTTGCCACTGACGGTGCTGATGATTTCTTTAAACCCACCAACGCCGGTCGGGCTCGAACTGAGCACTTCCATGCGCCAATTCTGACGTTCTGCGTAGTGGGTATACATCCGAAACAGGTCGGCGGCAAATAAACCGGCCTCATCTCCCCCCGTGCCTGCCCGAATTTCGAGGATGACGTTCTTTTCGTCGAGGGGGTCTTTGGGCAGCAGTAAGACATGCAGTTTGGCCTCAAGTTCGGTCGAGCGCACGCTCAAGTCATCGATCTCTTCTTGGGCGAGTTCATGCACCTCCGGGTCGGCATCGTCGAGCAGGGCCTTACTGCCCTCGATCTCAGTGCCGACTTTGCGCCATTCCCGAAAACAGGCCACAACTTCTTCCAGGGACGCGTGCTCTTTGGCCAGTTTGGCATACTCTTTGGGGTTACTGGCCACCTCTGGTTTGCCTAATGTGGCCTCAACTTCCTCGTAGCGCTTCTCGACCTCGGCTAATTTTCCAAGGAGTGCAGCTGTTTCGCTCATAAATAATGAAAAAGTCATGGAACGAGGCGGATACAATGAGGGGCGGTGTAACACCGCCCCTACACAGGACTGTCTGTCTCTCCGCTCAGGGACAGAGGGTATGCATCATTATGCCTCTTTTTTTTCTTCTTGTCCTTCTTTTCCTTCTTGTGCCTCTTCGGTCTCTTCTGGGTTTTTGAGTCCGTATCGACGCCGGAATCGTTCGACCCGACCCGCCGCATCAACAATACGCTGTTTGCCTGTGTAGAATGGGTGCGATGCGCTCGAAATGTCTAATTTATACAAAGGATAGGTCTCGCCATCTTCCCATTCAATTGAGTCTTTGGTTTCGACGCAGGCACGGGTTAAAATAGCGTAGTCGGCCGATGTGTCCTTAAAAACGACTTGCCGGTACTGTGCCGGATGAATTCCTTCTTTCATTCTCAACCTCCAAAAGGTAGTATTATCATCTCACCACGAGGGTCGCAACTCAAGCGAGGGCGGTCAAGAGAGAGCTCTATGGACGAACAGCGTTTGCGCGAAATCCAAAGCGCGTTGCAAGCCGAAAAGCTAGATGGCTGGCTGTTTTATGATTTTCGGGGCAGCGATCCTTTAGCATACCGTATTCTCGGACTTGATCCGAAAGAACTCTCCACGCGGCGCTGGTATTATTTCATCCCAGCAGTCGGTGAGCCGGTTGGTATCGTCTCGACGATTGAGCCGCATCGCTTAGACGAGCTTCCGGGGCACAAATTCCCGTTTTTTACCTGGCAGCAGCACGCGCAGCGGCTGGCTGAGGTGCTGCGCGGCACGCGCCGGATTGCCATGCAGTATTCGCCTGGGAATGCCATTCCGTATATCTCTCGCGTTGACGCCGGCACTATTGAAACAATCCGCCAGCTTGGAGTTGAAGTGGTTTCTGCCGCAGACTTGGTCCAACGCTTTGAAGCCGTGTGGACGGCAGACCAATGGCAAAGCCATATGCGGGCAGCCAAGGTGGTACGTGAGACGGTTGATGTCGCTTTTACCTATCTGCGCGAACGTGCTCCCGTGTCGGAATACCAGGTTCAGCAGTTCATCCTGGAGCGCTTTGCCAGCCATGGTTTGACGACCTATCATCCGCCTGTGGTGGCGGCTAACAGACATAGCGCCGACCCGCATTATACCCCTACGGCGGAACAGTCGGCTGTGATTCAGTCCGGCGATTTCGTACTCATTGACCTGTGGGCGAAAGAGCCGGGCGGCGTGTATGCCGACATCACCTGGACGGGCTTCATGGGCAGCGAGGTCCCAGAGCAGTATCAGCAGATTTTCAATCTGGTCCGTGATGCCCGTGACGCGGCGGTGGCATTTGTAAAAGACCGAGTCGAGAGTGGACACGTGTTCTTTGGACATGAGGTGGACGCGGCGTCACGAAAAGTCATTACTGATGCCGGCTATGGGGAGCAGTTTTTTCACCGCACCGGCCATTCGATCGGCGAAGAGGTCCACGGGAACGGCGCGAATATGGATGGTGTAGAGACTCAGGATACGCGCCGGGTGCTACCGTATACGTGTTTCTCGATCGAACCAGGGATCTATTTGGCTGGAGACTTCGGCGTGCGGAGTGAGGTCGACGTCTATGTGACGGAGCGAGAGGCTATTGTGACCGGCGATCCAGTGCAAACGGCTGTGGTTCCAGTTCTAAAATAGAGGAGAAGCAAGCAATGGCAAAAGTGTGGTTTGTACGGCAGGAGAACCGCCTCTTGGCCTTGGGGGGAAGACCAGCCTACGACCGTCCGTTGGAGACGCTCCAGTGGTCTTTGGATATCGGGCTGCATCGGTTTTATACCGATCTCATGCCGGCGCTTGACGACCGACAGCCTCCGTCAGAGTTTACTGCTGCGGATATGGTGCTGGTAGAGATCCGGCGCGACGACTTACCCGCTGGGTCAAATTACGAGGTGGGATTTTACTCGTCTCCCTATTCTCCACACGCGGCAGTCGAGCGACTCGGTCGACCCTGGGAATAGGAAACGGTTTCTGCCTTACGGCGTTTCAGAACTGTCCGACACACTCAAGTGCATATTGCTCTCATCTCGGCCCTAATCTTGCGTCCGGCTGCGTTCTGCCGGAACATACAGCTGTTCAATCAGATATTTTTTGAAACTCTTGGCATAGGGCTGTTTTTCAAGCGCTTTTTGCATACATGAAAGCCAAGCGTCACGTTGTCTGCTGCCGATATTGAGATGGGCGTGCACGCGAGGGATTTTGATAGACCCATATTTCTCTCGATACAGCTTTGGGCCGCCTAGCCAGCCGCACAGAAACCGTGAGAGCTTGTCCCGTGACTGGCTCAGATCTGCAGGATGCATGTCCCGTATCTCTTTGACCTCGGGGAGTTGCTCCATGAGGTCGTAAAAATCGTTCACTAACTTCTGAAGCCCTGCTACGGCACCTGCGGCTTGGAAAGATGCATCGCCTGTGCCGTATTGGGGCTGCCGTTCGTCGCTCGCTATCGGTATGTCCACCGTTTCCCTGTTCTGCTATTCTCTCGTGCAATAAATAGTGTCGTATTTTATCCTGGAAGGATAGTCGTCATGCCTGATTTTGATCTTCGTATTTTTTCGTATCTGCCCAATCCGCGCATTTGGAAGGCTACTATCGCCGCCCGGCTGTGTGATATCCGGATTGATGTACGCGGCAACGCTCCCTCCGATTTGCAGAACTGGCTATGGGATTTTGAGGCCCGCCCACTCACCGACGAAGAAAAAAACTCTCCTCAAGATACCGAACGTCAGGGCCGGGCCGGTTTCACCGGTCGTCTCTATAAGACTGAAACCTTTCTAGATGCGCATCCGTTTGGGACGGTTCCCGCCGCGTTTAGCCCGGATGGCAAGACGGGCATCTTTGAATCGAATAGCATTATGCGTGCTGTAGGCCGGCTTGGGCAGGCAAAGTATCCGGTTTATGGAACAGATGCGTATTCCGCCACTCGGATTGACAGCTTTCTTGACGCTAGTCTGGTGTTTGCCCGCGATTCGCAAATCTATTTGCTTGCCCTGATGGGGGGCTCAATGACGGCAGATGTCCATTCCCGGGCGAAAGATGCGTTCGGCATCTATTTGTCCGGCATTGACCGGGGTCTCGCTCCAAACCGTGAATACCTCGTCGGCGATAACATCACTCTGGCCGACATTTGTTTCGTAGCCGAGATCGCCCTATTTTCGAACGAAAAGGCCCAGGGCAAGCTCCTTGCTGAGCATGGGCTGGCGCTTATTTTTCACGACGAGATTCAAGCCGAATTCCCCACGGCGCTGGCCCACTATACGAAGCTGTCCGAGCACGAAGCGTTTGCCCCGGATGTCAAACCCTATTTAGAGAAGCTACAAAAGCGGATTGAGGGTAATAAGGAGTAAGTGTTGTAGTCTCGCGCCCGAGATCTTGTCAAATGGTGTGGAAACACGCCAAGCGGCGTGGCGTTCATGGCCGGGACTGGGCGGTAACCACCTGCCGTGTTGCCGCAGATGCAGAGACCCATCTAAACGAGGATCACATTTCACTCAGCCCTGTAGGGCGAAGGCCCGTAGGGCGGATTAGCGGAGCGTAATCCGACATCCTGTGTGGACAAGAGGGTGGGTTAGCAGAGCGTAACCCACCGACAAAGAGTGGGTCTGTCCGACTACTGCTGTCAACATCTTTGGCTATGGGATTTTAATTACGCTTCAAAATTACACTTCCAATTCTTGGCGTTCCCTAGCTGCCGCTCCCAAAAACACTTTATAGAAGGAGTGCAAAGGAGATCATCATGGCAGAGTCAAAATCGACCCCAGTTGTGGCGGTGTTGGGAGTTGGACCCGGATTGGGTGCAGCTTTGGCACACCGCTTCGCTCAAGACTAGACGGTGGCAATCAACGCGCGGCGCGCGGACTATCTCCAATCGCTGGCCGGGGAAATCCGAGCCAAGGGCCGTCAGGTGTTTGAGGCACCCGCCGATCTTGGAGACCGGGCGCAGGTCGAGGCCATGTTCACATTGATTCGCAAGCAGCTCGGCCCGCCTGAGATCCTGCCCTACAACGCCGGCAGCGGCAGGTTCGGCACGATCAGCGAGGTCTCGCCTGAGCAGTTCGAGAACATGTGGCGGGTCAACGCGTACGGCGCGTTTCTCAGTGCCACGGCGGGCGTGAAGGCGGGGGCTCGGTCCGTGCGTTCGGCCCTGCCAAATTCGCGCTGCGTAGGTTGGTGCAATCGCTAGCCCGCGACCTTGGTCCCCAGGGCATCCACGTGGCCTGGGTCAACGTCGATGGGGTTATCGACGTCCCTGGACGAGACATGCCGCAGTTCATGGCGGAAGACATGCTCAAGCTTGAAGCCATCGCCGAGACATAATGGCATCTGGCCCATCAAGATCGCAGTGCCTGGACGACGGAACTCGAAGTCCGTCCGTTCAAGGAGAAGTTCTGAACCGTTGGAGACTGTATTAGACTTGCCTGAATCGGGTTCCCGGTTCCGGCGGATCTTGCGGCGGTCCGGCAAAACACTGCGCAATCGACATCCAAGCGGTAGCGGTTTCTCCAACTACTCGCAGTGTAGTGTCGGCAATATTGCGCACTTGGGTCACGACCTGGCAGAACTCGACCGAGCTACCTTCGATGCAGTTTTCTTCGCTGGGTGGATTCCACTCCCAAATCTCTCCCGACGGTGCGCTGAGCCGGAGATACGGGATGCCCGTTGGCACAGCTAATTTGCGGTTCTTAAAGGTCCAGCCGAAAGTATTCAGGCCTATGACGACAACATTCTTAATTCGATCTGTATCGGTTCGCTCTTGGCCCAGCACATCGTAGATGGCCTGACTATGCGCCCAGGTTTCCATCAGCCGCGCAGTGATGCAGGAGCGCACGCTCATATCCGGACCAAACCATTGCACGCGTTGTTTCGGATCCGCGGCTGCAAAGCGGCCGGTCATCTCTAGATAGTACGAACGCCAGTGATTCAACAACGCACGGTTTCGCAAACCATCAAGCCAGACATGAGTGTGGGCGAGATGCCCGTGTTGCTTGCGGCCTGAGGCGAACTCTTGCACCAGGTCAAGGAAGGCATTGGCATCTTGCAACGACAGGTCTGCCGCATAATTCCCCATGTGAAGATGGGCGATGATATCGTTGATGGTCCACTCTTTGAACTGAGTTTTTGTTGCCCAGACCTGATCGTCCAATCCATCAAGTAGGGCGAAGATGGCATCACTCTCTTCTCGAAAATCTATAGCTTGCTGCAGCACGTTCTGCCCCTATAATGCTTATCCCCATGCTTACTCATGGACGAGGGCCTGAAGTTTTTCAAAAAAACCTTGTGGAAACTCTGCATGTTGAGGCAACGTCTGAGGTACGGTATCCCACGGAGCTTTGGAATCGACGTTGATATGGACGCCTGTATCTTCGGTGGGCTCCTCGTCAAGCATGGTCATAGCGATGTTGATGAGACCTGCGAAGGGCAGACGAATGAACACCCGTCCTTCACATTTGCCGCAAAAACACCGAGCTAACCCGCCCATTTCGGGAGAGTGATATTCACGTACCTCATCTTGGCCAGCGGTAATCGAAAAGTTCGCTTCTGGCAGGAATCCTGCGGTATAAAACGCCGCGCCCGAAACCCGGCGGCAATTGCGACAATGGCAATGCACGAAGTAGCCAATATCGCCCTCAATTTGATATTTCACCGTTCCACAATAACATCGACCCGTTTGCATTGTCGTTCCCCTTTATAGTGTCGGATCAAACAAATCATACCAATCGAGAAAAGGCCACCGACCAGGAGTGAAGAACTACACCCATGGTACATAGTTTCGCTGCAGATTTTACTGTACGTAAAAGAAACTTTTCTCATATTATTGCATTAAGGTTTTCTATGCCTAACCAGGACAATCTGAAAATTTCTAGCGTACTTGTTCATCTCACGAGAATCGTGCCCCTTGTCGCCACCATAATCTTTATTGGACTCAGCCCTGTCATGGCAGTCGAAGACGAACGTTTGCTTAAAGCACACGAAGACCACGACAATTGGCTCACCTACGGGCACGGGTATGCCAACCAGCGCTATAGTGGCCTGGATCAAATCAATACCAACAACGTCCGGCGGCTGGTACCGAAGTGGATATTCCAGACTGGTTTGCTGGGCACCTTCCCCACCAGCCCGATTGTCGCTGACGGAGTTATGTATCTGACCACGCCGTACAACCATGTGGTTGCGCTGGATGCGGCAACCGGAACCCTGCGTTGGCGCTACACTCATGAGATGGCGGTCGATACGCTGTGCTGCGGCTCTCACAATCGGGGTTTGGCCATCGGCTATGGACGGCTGTATATGATCACCGCCGACGCGCACCTCGTGGCCCTTGATGCGGCGACAGGAGTCGTAGTGTGGGATATGCCCGTTGTCGATCCTACTACTGGAAATCTTGCTGATCTATTGGAGTTGAAGGAGCTCAAAGCCACAGACGCGTCAAAGCCGGAAGGCGTTACCAAACTAAAGGCGCTCACGCGCTTTGCCGGCAATATGGCGCCCGTTGTCTATGCTGGCAAGGTGTTCGTTGGGGTGAGCGGTACCGGCTATAGCCAGGTATTAAGTGAGGCGGAAACGGACGACCCGTCTGTGCTCGGTCGTGCCGGTCCTCGGCGCGGCCTGCGCGCCTTCCTATCGGCCTATGATGCTGCAAACGGCCAGTTGATCTGGCGCTGGTATTCAACCGCTGCAGAAGGTTGGGAAGGAGAATTCGCTGGGCGCACCTCGTTCGGTGATGCCCTTGGGCGCGATCTTACTGCCGAGCGCGCCAATGCGGACACCTACCGTGACGCGTGGAAGGCGGGCGGCGGCTCGATCTACTCCTCACCCACCATCGATCCGGAGTTGGGCCTGATTTATTTCGGGACCGGCAATGCCTCGCCCGGCTATGCCGACTACAAACGCCCCGGCGATAACCTGTATACCTCGTCGCTTATTGCCCTGGACGTGCGCACAGGCAAGCTGCAGTGGTATCACCAGATCGTGCCGCACGACATTTGGGGCTATGATGTTGCCAACCCACCTGTATTATTCGACTTCCCGTCCAACGGAACAACGATACGCGCCGTGGCCGAAGCCTCCAAATCGGGCTGGCTGTATCTGTTCGACCGTGCGACCGGAAAGGCCTTGCGGCGCTCTGTAGCGTTCGTGCCGCAGAACGACTTGATGTTCCATCGACCTACTCCCGCGGGTGTCCTGATTGCGCCTGGCGCGGCCGGCGGAGCCAATTGGCCCCCCACGTCGTACAGTCCCCACACCGGCTGGCTGTACGTATCGGCAACGCACAACCCTACCCGTTACCATCTCAAGCCGGGTGAGGCTGGCGAGCCGGCCGGCGTGGTGCTTTCGTTTGAGAAAGATGTGGAGCGGTGGGGGACGCTGAGTGCGATCGATCCTGGTGATGGAAAAATAAAATGGCAGGTCAAAACGGATTTGCCGCTGATGAGCGGCTCGGTGGCCACTGCGGGTGGTTTACTCTTTTACGGCGAATCCAACGGCAGCTTTGTGGCTCGCAGTGCACAGGACGGTGCAAAGCTGTGGCATTTCAATACCGGGGCCGGGGTCAATGCCCCACCTGTAACCTATGCGGTGGACGGGAAGCAATTCGTGGTTGTGGCGTCGGGTGGCCACAAGCTGTTTAATTTTCCTCTAGGCGATGCGGTGATTGCATTCGGCCTGCCCGAATAAGCAGGTGTCGTTCGCCCTACTGCGCCCAAAATATCTGAAGACATCTGAAAGAACCCATCAGCCCGTGGGCAACTCTGAATAAGCTTTACGCATCGTGTCCAGATGCCCCTGGGCGTCCAGGCCGCCTCCGAGCGTGCGCAAACACAGATGGCTCAATCCCACCCGCCGCCAGCCGGAAACCCGCTCGCGCCATTCCGCTTGCCTGGGACCCACGACCGCGACGCCGGCTTCGGTGCCGATGTCGTGCGGCTTGCGCCCGGCCGCCTGTGCCGCGTGATGAATGTCAGCCTGCACGGCAGGAAACTCTTCCGGCGTGCACAACACGAACCAGCCGTCGGCCAGTCGTCCAATCCGGCCACGAATGCGCGCAACCGGATTGCTCCGCGCGCCTATCCATAGCGGGATCGGCCTTTGGACGGGGAGCGGATTCAAGCCGGCGCCTGACACCTTGTCCCAGCGGCCGTCAAATTCTACCGTCGGCTGTGTCCAGAGCTGCTTGAGCAGTACCATCTGTTCTTCGCAGCGGGCGCCCCGGGTGTGGAAGTCCTCACCCAGCGCCCGGTACTCATCCGCATTGGCGCCTATCCCTATCCCCAAACGCAGGCGTCCTCCCGACAAGACATCCAGCTCAGCGGCCTGTTTGGCGACAAGCACGGTTTGCCGCGAGGGCAAGACGATGACGGACGGCACCAGCTGTATGTTTTGTGTGACAGCAGCGACGTAGGCCAGCAGCGTCAGCGGCTCGTGAACGTGACCGCTCTCGGGCCGCAAGACCTGATCCGGGACTCTCAGATGGGTGAGGCCCAGTTCGTCCGCCATCTGAGCAAATGCCTTAATAGCGCCTAAGTCGTTTTGCAGCTCTCTCACCGGAAGCGAAATGCCAATTTTCATCAACTCTCTCCGGAACCCTCAAAACTGGATATACGCTGTGTGGGCTGGGGAAGGGAAGGGGCAAGACGAATAGTCCCATTGTGAACCTCCTCTCATTTTTCCGAACCTACTGCTCCATTTCAACAGCACCTGAATGCAACAGGAGTCTCGAAAGGTGTCAACGGAGTCATGGGAGTCATGGAGTGAGCATGCCGGTGCAACCGAGGATGAGACCATGCCAATGTGTGAGGTTCTGCCTCTGCTCACTGAATCCGAGTCTGCTTGCGTTCCTCGGGTTTCTTTTTCCAGAGACTCGAAGCAATCCTCTCTACAATCTGGGTGCCGCTACGCATCCCTTCCAAAACGATAGTCGTATCTTGACTCTCAATGCCCTCTTGAACCCGCTGACGACTTGCTTCGAGTTGTTGGGCGGCTTCCTGCAGACCGACGTCTGGAGCTTCTGCCAAACGGCCATAGCTATTCAGAATCTTGACGTAGCCTTTCATCTGAGACTCAGCTTCTTTTGTTAACGTGAGCCCAAAGAATTCTGACTTGACAGTCATCGATGACCACAGTGGGCCTGCCACGAGCATAAAGGCAATGAGGGTAAGCAAACTTGCGAACCCCGTCTTGGCATCCGGCGCAGGGCGTATAAAGCGGTATAGTACTGCTATTAAATAACTAAACCGGCTATAGTAGAAACAATCTGCAGTAGACTGCCTCATGAAATGGGTAAATACGGCGACTTCCTGTCCGCGAACTCTGAACGCGAAAGCACTCTTCAGGTCACCAAACATGCCGAACTGTAAGCATCTTTCGTCTCAAATCTTCAAGTCTCGTATCAAAAGTGTTTAGCTGCAGCTTCTTGCAGGCTAACCTCCTGCAACCGAACACCTGGGCCATATTTCAAGAGTAGTCGGGGGCGGTGACAAATGAAAACGTGTATGATTCTGAGGTGATACCGACCCTTTTGCCCCATACCGGGAGGGATGTGCGTTAGCATAGAAACGACCCGCGAAATTATCCGCCGGGAGGAGGCGAACTATGACGGAGAACACCGCCCAAACGGTCGATCAAAAACTCACCGATCCCGCGTTTTTTGCAGACGAAGATCGGTTTTACGGTTTGTTCGCGCAACTGCGTAGCGACGATCCCGTACACTGGACGGTGGGTCCGGATGGGCTAGGCCTCTGGTCAGTATTCAAACATGCGGATGTCAAGAAGATTCTCAACGACACGGCCCTCTTCAGTTCCGAGCGGGAAGGGGATATGCCGATCTTCAATCGTGATGTCGAAATCGTTGCGGCCGAGGCGTTCGGGATCGGTCAAAGCATCCTGGTTACCGATCCCCCGCGCCATACCGAGATGCGCAAATTCGTCGATCCCCCGTTCAAACCGAAGGCGCTAGAGGAATTCTCCGAACGATGCGGGCGCCTCATCAGGGACATCTTCGATCACTTGCCCGAAAACGGCGAATGCGATGTTGTCAGCGATATCGGCGCGAAGATTCCCATGGCGGTCATCTGCGATATCCTCAAGATACCAGAGGAAGATTGGGACACCATTTTCAAATGGGGCAAGATGACCCTCGGCAGCGGTGATCCAGAATACGTAGAGGCGGGCAGCTCGATGCTCGAAACGACGTTGAGTGGCTTTCGCAGCATGCGCGCTTATTGTAGCAAGCTGGCTCTCGAACGGCGTGGCTGCCCGTTCAGCGATCCGCTCACACGGTTGGCCAATGCGGAGATTGATGGAAAAAGGTTGACGGATTCCGAAGTCGCGTATAACGGTCTGGTGCTGCTGATCGCAGGATTCGAAACCACCCGAAACGCGTTCGCCGGGGGTGTATTGGCGCTGCTGCAGAATACGGACCAGATGACTAAACTGCGTGAGAATCCCAAGCTGATCCGCCTGGCGGCCGAGGAAATGGTGCGTTGGACGAGCCCGGTTATTTCGGTCATGCGCGTGGCCACGGCTGATACGGAGATCGGCGGTAAGCCCATCAAAGAGGGGGAGCGCATCATCGCCTGGTTAGCGTCGGCGAATCGCGATGAGGAGGCCTTCGATCATCCGCACAAGTTTGACGTGACGCGCCAGCCGAACCTGCACCTGGGTTTTAGCGGCGGGCCACATTTTTGTGTCGGCGGTCCGCTCGCAAAAATGGAGATCTCCTTCGCCCTGCAAGAGGTGTTGGATCGGTACGACGGCATCGAGATTATCGGTCCGGTCGAGCGCGTGCACGCAAACTTCGTCGGCGGGCTGAAACGATTGCCGGTGCGATTGAAGCCGAAAGCGTCCCGTCAGCAGGCGGGCAAATGATGGGAGTGTGACGGGAGTGCTGCAGATGCTCCAGTCACGCGTCGGGACGGAACTCGTTCCGTCATAGTCAAGGGCAGGGTGACAATTGAAGACGCTTTTGATTCTGAGGTGTCACGGTTCCCTTTGCCCTCTGGCTTTTAAGCGTAGCATCCCTTATATCCCACTAACGACGACTGGGACATGCTCCGCGGTTCAAGCAATTGGCTGGGTGAGGGTGCATGTTTGCTGACGTGGGCAACCGATTTCGTGGTGATCCACGATTTCGGTGGGAGATGATCATCCTCGGGTGCATGTATGTGGGCTACGCCGCACTCTATATGTGCCAGGCCACCGTCGTGATTTCGGGTCCCGCCATGCTCAGCGACCCGGCACTAGGCCTCAATAAGACGGCTTGGGGAGCTATCATCGGCTGGGGTACAGCCGGCACTCTCAGTGGCAAACTCATCAATGGCATCTTGGCTGACAAGATCGGGGGACGTCGAGTTTTTTTGTTCTCTCTCGGCTTGTGTATGTTGGCCACCGGAATTTTCGGCACGCTGTCCGGTGCGCTGTACTTCTCGGTAGCCTACTTCATCGCCCTATTCGCAAAGTCGGCGGGTTGGCCTTCGATGGCCAACCTCATTAGGGTATGGTACGCGCCGAACTGGCGCGGACGCATATGGGGCATCCTCTCTTCTAGTTCAAGATTTAGTTCCTTGTTTACGGCGCTGGTCCTTGGCAGCCTGTTGCTCGTGATTTCTTGGCGGGAGGTTATCGCGGTCTCTGTTGTGATTACAGCCGGCGTAATTTTATGCCTCTTTTTCGTCCTCAAGCAGTCCCCAAAAGATGTGGGCTTAGAGGCGCTTGCGGCAAGCGACAGAGATCTTCGGCACAGACCCGGTCCTCGACCGCATCCTCTCGATGACGCTACCTTGGCTGAAGCCCTGCTCAGTTTTATCCGAAGCCCGCGCGTGTGGCTGATCTGTGCCAGCATCATGTGCTTAACGGTGCTCATGGAGTTTCAAAGCTTCATTCCCATCTATCTGAAAGAAACGTTTGGCTTGACTGCGGGGATTGCCGCGATCACATCGTCGGCTTTTCCGATCGGTTGTTTGATTTCCGTACTCGCCGGCGGGTTTGTTTTCGATGCGCTCACCAAGAAAAAGCGCATTTTCGCTCTCGGTGGTTTAATGGGGCTGGCTGTATGTTGTGTCGCTGTTTTGCTTGCCATCCCACAATTGGGCATGCCGAACTCTTTCCGCCTGTGGACGACGCTTTCGGCCATTATGTTTTTTGGTTTAGCTATTGCCCCCTGCTATTACATCCCGATGAGTGTATTCTCGGTTGATTTTGGTGGCAAACACTGCGGTGTCCTCGTGGGTATTATTGATGCAATTGGCTATCTGGCCGCCATGGTGTTCGATTTTTTAGGCGGGGCAGTGGCAGACGAAGTGGATGGTTGGCGCCACTTTCTCAATATTCTTCTCAACGTTTCTCTTATAGGCACTGTGACCTTAATTTTGTTTCTCCTTCTTGAGTATCGTTCACAAAATGAACGTAAAACTGATTGAGAATAATAAATTGGGAGGTGGCAAGGGAATGGGGCGGGCCGGAAGCTTGATAAGGATGTGGCTGCGTGCGCTCCAGCAATCCGCTTCAACACTTTTTGTGACTCCAGGAAGTGGGAGTCGCCGGGCGCTTGGAGATCTCCAGTGTGAGGACTTCGCGCAGAGATTAGAACAACGGAACGCTAAAACTGTACTTCTCCTCAAGAGTTTCATCTAAAACGCAGATCCCCAATACTCCCAAGTTCAGAAATTTTAACGATTTCGTGTTTTTCAATGTCTTACCACGCATGCCGCATTCCATCAGACCACGAAATATCATCAAAAACTAACATTGAGTTTTTCGAGAGATACGGCATGAATTTCTCAAAATAGGCGATGGTCGCTTGCTCATCGTGATGGCCGTCAATGAAAACATAATCTATAGGTTTATTTTCAGTCAGTACTTTGTCTGAATTATCTTGAAATCGTCCACTGACTACACGGGTGTTATCTGAGCCAAGTTGTGGAAGGTTTTTTCGGCTAAAGAGGCTAAAGATTGTGCTCCTTCGAGTGTCGTCAGGCTCCCGCTTTCATTAAGCATTTGAGCCGAGGCATGGTATGCTCCTGAAATACCTAAGCATGTTCCAAGTTCTATACTCTTTAATGGCTTAAATTCTGCGACGAGCTTAAATGAGAGTAATGACCGAAAATACAGCTTACCCGCTATTCGGTACATTGCACCTACTGTCGTATCTCTAGTAACGCCCTGATACGTTTCTTCTTCAGTACGGGCAGAACTCGGTTTTCCCGCTCCAACAATGGTTATTGGGTTTTTTGTTGAAGAATTATTCAACACTGTTCTTTTTCCTCTATCCTCTCTACCCAATTGTTTTCTTCAGGGTCAAGATTATTCTTTAATGCATTATAAATGGCATTTGTAAGTTTGACTGCTGCTGGCTTTTTAATATTGCGTAATTGGGATAATTTAATATAAGTTTGGTATCTATACGCCTTTATACGGATAGGCTTAATGATTGATTTTATGATGCTCATCTCGATTGTTTCTATTCCCGTTTTTTCACGTAAGGTGTATAAATCATAATATGCTGATTGAAAATAGATAAATCTTGCAATTTTTGCGGTGTTTAGCTGCTCCCGTATTGGCCCGATTGTGACAAAACATTCGGATTGACCACACGTTCCCTCTTACTCTTCGCCCCCGGAATGACATCCTGCCAAATCTACGGCATGTCACACACAGTGGTTCTCTAAGCAATCTGCCGGGCTTGTTGTCCCATGTCGCTCACGGATCAATACGTGCGTATCGATCATTATAGTCTGGATATCGTTGTGACCCAGGAGGTCCTAAGCGGGAGGAATGTCATCACCATTCTCAACGATGTGGGTGGCAAAGGAAGGCCAGGAGATGCTGCGCAGTTGAGAAAAACGTCGCGGGCCGCGAGCGGAAGAAATTGCCCCTTAGACAGAACGGATGCGCCTGAACGTCAAATTGATACGGGGCCCGTGCGGACGTGTTTCCTTGTTGATCCCGTGCTTCCAATGGTGCTGAGTCTGACCTTTCATCAAGAGCAGGCTGCCAGATGCTAGCCTCAGCCGAACGGGCTTCATCTCTCTCTTGGTCTTATGCTTGAAGATGATCGTCCGTTCTTCTCCCAAGCTGAACGAGGCAATGATGGGTCGTTCGCCCAGTTCCGGCTCGTCGTCGCTATGCAACCCCATGCTGTCCCTGTGGTCTCGGTAGTAGTTCAGGAGAACGCTATTGAAGTCGTTGCCAGCCACAGCTTCAACGCTGCGCTTGATATCGAGCAAGGCGTGTGTCCAGGGCAGCGGCTCGAGACGAATGCCAGAGTATGTATAATTCTTACCGGGATCGCCATACCACGCTATGAGACGCGGTTGTGGGAAGGTCTTTCCCCACACAATGACCGTTTCAGCTCTCCAAGGAACTTCATCAATCAGGCGGCGCATGACGACGTTATCCGACTCCGCAAGCGGAAGTTGTCGTCGGTAGTAAACCTCCGCGTCTTGCATTGGAATGCGTTCAAGCTTTTCCATCGCTCCAAAAAGGTCTGCGGTCATGTTTGTGCCTTTCTCCGTACCGGCAGTGGGGACGGCTGGAATACTTTCACGACTTGGCTAACGGCGTTGTTGGCTGCACGCAAATTGCCAGTCGCCACGGCATCTCAACCCGCTTGCGCTCCACCTGATGGGGCTACACACACATCGACGATGGTGCGGAAGCCGTACTGCGCGCCCACATCGTTCACGCACACAAGGCCGGCCTGGCATTCGTGGCCGCCATCACAATCCCCTTCCCCTACGCCACACAGCCCATTGACCCTGCAGTAACTGGGACTTCCGAGGAGACTTGCCGAGACGATGAGGATTTGGATGCGGTGGTTGCGTGTATCCGCCACGATAATCCGGTCCTGGCTATTCACCGCCCCCCCCCCGCTAGGGTGATCAAACTGGCCGGGGGCCTTTCCTAAAACGCCGAACGCCTCACAGATCCCCTGGTCGTCACACACTTGGATGGGGTGGTTGGAACGATCCACCACAATAATGCGGTTTTGGCTATCCACGGCCACCCCGCTGGGGGAACTAAACTGGCCGGGGGCGCTGCTTGGACTGCCAAACACGGTACAAGCCCATTGGGGGCCGCACACCTGGATGCGGTCATTGCCCTTATCCGCCACGATAATCCGGTTTCGGCTATCCACCGCTACCCCGCTGGGGGAACTAAACTGGCCGGGATCACTCCCAAAATTGCCGAACGCCTTACAGATCCCCTGGGCCTCGCACACTTGGATGCGGTAATTGTACGTATCCGCCACAATGATGCGGTCTTGGCTATCGACTGCCGCCCCGCTGGGGAAATTAAACTGGCAAGGAGGGGCACTCTCGAATCTGCCAAACGCGGTACAGGCCCCTTGGGCGTCACACACTTGGATCCGGGCCTCCATCACCCTAAATTCGTGCAAGCTGAAAATATTATAGTCCGCCACAATGATGCGGTCTTGGCTGTCGACCGCCACCCCGCCGATGGTCGTAAACTGGCCAGGGTCATTGCCTAGACTGCCAAACGCCGTACAGGTCCCTTGGGCCTCGCACGCTTGGATGCGGTAATTGTACGTATCCGCCACAATGATGCGGTCTTGGCTATCGACTGCCACCCCGCTGGGGAAATTAAACTGGCAAGGAGGGGCACTCTCGAATCTGCCAAACGCGGTACAGATCCCTTGGGCATCACACACTTGTATGCGGTGGTTGGCTGTATCCGCCACGATAATGCGGTCCTGGCTATCCACTGCTACCCCGCTGGGGCGATTAAACTGGCCGGGGAGCCGTTCACTGCCAAAGACTGCGTCGACCATAAAGCCCCGGGGTTGGGCCTGAGTTAGGTCCGGATGCAGCAGGCTGGTGGCCACAACCAGGCCCACTAGCCAGCCGGCGGCGAAGCGCTGGAACGTCAGGTTAGGGTATCTTCTATCGTGTAATAGCAAGTTTGAGAGCCCTCACTGTGCGTTGAGAAGATCCAATACAATATGGTTGAACTCCGCTGGTTGTTCCAGATACGGGAGATGCCCGGCGTTGGGGAGTACCGTTCTCTTTGCGGTCGTAATCTTCTGTGCCAGCGTGTCGCTTATCTTGATCACCTCTGGAATGTCATGCTGCCCAACGATTAAGGACCAGTGCGAAAACAGTATGTCTGCAGCGCATAAACTCCTCCAGGAGTGACAGGTACTCTCTGTTTTTTCTGAGTGAATGAAATGGGAGAACACTGCAAGGTCTCGCACGCGGACTCTGAACGCAAAATAGCTCCGCAGACCGCAAAATCGTGTCGGACTGTAGCATCTTTCGCCCCAAACCTTCAGGTCTAGTATTAAAGGTGTTCCACTGCAGCTTGGTGTAGCCCAACCCACCGGAGTCTAACGCCCTTGGCTGAGCCAGGCTATATGGGCTGGGACTAGACTGGCCGAATTTATTCGAACTCCGAAGCTACCGTTGCGGGTGGATCTTCGTTCCACCACTCTCGGAATCCACTGCATCGACCACTCTCGGTCAACGTGTTCAGAAAGATCCCTTCCATCCTGACGGACCGGCTCGCCGGCACGGATTTCATCGACGCCCACCAGCGTGCGATATGCCGACCGTCTTCAGTCACCGCGAGGGGTTCGCAACCAAACGCGATCCCCGTGGTTCCCCTGGGTGGCCGTCTCCCAGGCCCGTCGAATGGCCTGCTTGCCCTTGATCGGTTCGGTGAACGGACCCCAGGCGTAGGTCCCATCCTCGGTGAAGAGCGCTGCTGCGGCATCGGGGTCTTAGTTTTCCCACGCCTTACCGTAGGCATCGAGCCATGTATTGAGTGCCTCAAAACCCATAAGAACCTCCTTTGATTCTTTGGTAGGCATAATGCCTCCTTCATAATTCTTTTGTCATATATATGCTATATGGATCTTCAACATAATCTGCGAATGGCCCGCACTTTTTGAAGCCAAAAGTAGCGTATAAATTATGAGCCGGAACAAAGGCATCCATTGACCCTGTTTCTAAACTCACCCGCTTATATTTGCGATGTTTCGCCTCTTCTAATATATGCTTGAGCAATTTGGCTGCGACTCCCTTACGTAGATGCAATGCAGCAGTACGCATAGATTTAATTTCACCATGATCGGAGTTTAATTCTCTAAGAGCCCCGCATCCCAGCAATTCGGAATTAGCCCATACGCTCCAAAATGTAATTTCAGGCTTACGCAAGTCCTCAATATCTAGCGCATGGTTGCTTTCGGGCGGAGAATATTGCACCATACTCCGGAGATGTTCCTGCAAGAATTCAGCTATCTCAGCGCCGGTCAAATCATCAACTTTAATATCCATTGAAACCTACATCTGTGACATATTGGTCCCAAATATCCGGATAGAGCTCTTCAAACGTCACCCACGTATCCCTCTCAACGTGGAGGCCATTTGAACGCACCACATTCAGTGAAATTTGTAAATCCTTCAATGCCGTATCGAACTGACTTTTTGTTGCGCCATACTCGGAGATTACGAGATCTCTGAGTGCCCCAGTCTCTCCAGGTTCCAACCTCACCTGCTCATAAGTAAACTGGGCCAGTCGACTTAAATTTTCCACAGGCTGATACGCTTGTGGAAAATGCTCTTCACGCAGATAATTCATCTCCATTAATACTGCGTGTCCACCTCGTATTTTGCCGTAAAAGATTTCATCAGGGTAGAGCGCAGGCAATTTGTTTTTCCACGCCCAAACCGCTGTGACTTTCTGCCCCCGTCCTTTCTCCCCCGGTTGTCTGTCAGGGAGGTCGACATTCTCCCACAGAGAAGAATGCACCGTTTTTTGAGCGAAAATCATGCAAATTTTCACTTCGAGCACAAATGCGTACGCTGCTTCTATTGTTTTAATCATTTTATTTTAGCAAACTACTAATGAGGCGGCCGACTGAAATGGACGAACATTGCTCATCCGTCGAAACGAGCTCCCCTTAGAGCTTCGCGGGGGCGCCGTGCCAGGCGTGCGAGAACTTCGGGCGCACTGCACGCGTTCGGGCCAGCCCCTCCGCCCCAAACTTTTCCCGGATGAGCGCGAGGTGCTCCCGGCCGAAGAGGCCGAGCTCCCGGCCCGAAGGGGCGTCGTTGAAGACGTAATGCGGCACGCCCGTGAACCCAGCGGCCTCGGCCTTCGCCATACAGCTCTTAATCTCAGCCTCCCCCGCGCCGTTCGGGGCCAGGAACTCCTCGAAACCGTCGGTGCGGGCGCCTACCTCGGCCAGCGTACCACGCAGCCGCTCGAGTGACTCGATCTCGTAGTCCCGCCAGCCGCTGCCCCAGCCCTGCACGTAGAGGTGCATCAGGAAGGGTACCTCCAGCCCCTGCCGCTTGGCGAAGAGGAAAGCCTTGTTTGGCCAGGCAGAGTCGAGGAGCCGGTACGGGCTCCGGAACGGGAGCCCCTGCAGGACGGCGTACTGCCGCGCCGTGGTGTAGTACATCCTTGCCTTCCGATCGGCCGCCGGGGTAGCGGGGCGACGCTTCATGTCGGGCTCCACGCCCGTCGTGAGCCCGACCGCGACGTAGCTCATCGTGTACGGGAGGAAGTTGACTCGGACCCTGTAGTCCCGGGCGACCTCCAGCGAGGGCCGCACCGCCAAGTAGGCGTGCGGGGACTTGATGTCCAGGTACACGTCCAACACCTTCTCGGCATCCAGGGCCATGATCTTCTGCCACTCCTCCGCCTCTGCCAGCACAGCCGCAGCGGCGGCGGCGCCTTCGGAGATCAGTGACTCGAATGTCATTCAGAAAATCCTGGATTGTATTGAGGCGGAGCCATCACCGCGGACGCTTAAACGTTTAGTTAAGCGGCCACCGAAGGCAGACCGAGTGACTGAAAGGAACAGCTTGAACTTTATGTTATGTGTCGTCAATTGCATTCTACGAAAAAAGTCCACTGAGGTAACCCATTTCTCTATTATCTAGTTGAGAATTTTCGTTAGTGTAAAGTTGTATACGCTCTTTCGCCAAATTGTCAGCTGGATAGAATTCGCTATGGCAAATCACCACTGCATCATTTTGCGGTAATGAATTAGCAAATGCCTGAAAATCAACGCTGCCACAAGAATAGCGGTCCAACGGATGAACCACGGTAATAAAAATATCATCTCTCGGAATTGACTTTTTTCTCTTTCTTCTAATTCTCTTGCATGTGGTTTTCGAAAATCCCTTAAGTATTACCTCGATTTCATGTCTAGGTTTCGGTATGACTTGCCCACTCCCATGTCGGGCGAAATGATCGAAGAAATGTTTGTCTCGTTCTCTAACATATGCATCTATCCAAATGTCCCTTCCATTCTCCAATCTCGTGTGAAAGTCTGGGGGGAAATTAAGAACGGGATCTGCCGAATGAAATGGGCAAACACTGCGACTTCTTGCAAGCTAACTCCGAACGTAGAATAGCCCTTCAAACCACCCAAATGTGGAGAACTGTAGCATCTTTCGACACTAATCTTCAAGTCTCGGATCAACGATGTGAGACTGCAGCTTCTTGCCGTCTAACTCCTGCAGCCTCACCCTGCGCCATCGCCCAGCTCCAACGCCCGCTAGAGCCGATCGATCGGGCTGAATGGGTGGCAAAGGAATGCTGCAGAATGCTCAGCAGTTGAGAAAAACGTCGCGTTCCGCGAACGGAAGAAATTGTGCCTTGGGATCAAGTTTCTTGATCGAGCGTAGGAGGCGGTCGAAGGTGTGTTTGTGACGAGACGAGGAAAGGGCGGTCGTGAAAATACGGGCGCGGTCGAAGTCGATAATCAGAGTCTCGAGCTGCCCGGATTCGAGACGGACAAGGATATTGGTCAGATTGAGATCGGCGTGGTAGATGCCGGCAGCATGCATGTGGGTAATGGCCTGCACGACTTTTTGTGTGACTACCTGTCGTTCTTGTGCTGGTGGATGAGTTTGCAGCCAGTCCCACCAATTGAGAAAGCCTTCGGCTTCGCGCGTGATCAGTGTTCCTCGGTAAAGACTAAAGGCTACGCGTTCTACGCCGGCACCGAGCACCTCGACAGTCGGAACGCCACGTTCGCGGACAGTTTCGGTGCCGATCAATTCTGCAAACGGGCGAGGCGGGTGGTCCCAGTAGAGATCGCGCACAAAGTGACGAACGAACCCGCCACGTTTATAGGAGCGGACTATGGCATTGCCTTGATCGCCCAGCCGGACGCGCTGGATCGTGCCTCTCCCGCCGCGCCGGTTTTGTGCACTGCCGTCTTCGACGTGTTCGAGCGCTTTGAGGATGTCTGCTAGTAGGCCGTCTTTGAACCACCAGGTATGGGTATCCGTTTTCTGTTCAATGAAGCCGCTTGGGGGTACGAGATGGTGGAAGGAGAAGGGCATAGAGGAGACTATATCTAATCCCCCTCACCCACAGTCGCTACGCTCCCGTTTCCCTCTCCCATTGGGAGAGGGCGTCGTTACGCGGGTGAGGGTCACATTGGAGATTTACACGGTATGTATGCCCATTCGTCAGGCCGCATCCGAATGGGAATGATCAAGGGTCGTTGAGTCGGAATCGCGGTGCGGTTCTAGCCGCTGGTAGGTCAATCCTTCTTGGATTTCCCACAGTTTGGCGTAGGTCATAAATACAGAATAGGCGGCAAAAAATGCTAAAGTGAAGCCTTCCGCGCCGTGCCGCCATTCGCCTTTGCCGATATACGTTGACCAAAAACTACCGAACGGCGGAAAGACAAAGCACCAGGCTTTGGCCCGCTTGCCTTGGGAGGCCCAAGTCTCAGCAGTCCGGGAAGTATCCGTATTGAGTTCGGCAAAGCGTTCTTGCAGGGTCATGCCACCACCACTGTTCGTGTCCTATTGAAGCAGCGGCCTGGCAGCCGCCTAGCAATCACCTGATGCTGCACGATTGAGGAGCTGATCGACTCCTGCCAGGACATCATGTGTGGTGACCAACTGCATACACTCGTCTGTCCCTCTCGGACATGAGGGACCTCCGTGCCGTCCGCACGGCCGACAAAATAGATCACTCTTTTCGACAACGACAGCGTTGTCACTATACGGTCCGTAGCCCAGGCTGGGCGTCGTCGCACAGAAAATCGCAACAACGGGAACCTGGCGCGCAACGGCCAAGTGCATGGGCGCGCTGTCATTACTGATCACCATCTGGGCTTTATCAATGAGCGCCATAAACGTTTGGAGATCTGCTCGCCCGGCGAGATTTGCGACTCGCCCGCCCGCTCGCTCCTGAACCGCCTGTACGACCGCAACGTCGTCCGGCCCGCCACCCAGCAGGACCCGCCCGTAGTTGCTCTCCAAACTCCGTACGAGTCCAGCATAGCCCTCAACCGTCCAGCGCTTAGTGTACCACACCGAGCCCGGACACACGACAAACACCGGCTCAGTGTCCGCGATCTGCGCCTCTCGCAGCAAGTCGTGCGCGTTGGCTTGTGCCTGTACGTTGTAGGCAACATGTGGCCTACGTTCGCATTCCTCCGGTTCACGTCCAAAGGCGCGCATAATGCACAATATCCGGTCAACTTCATGCCGGTCTGCATCCCGTTTGGCAGTCTGATGATAGAAGAACCAGCCGGGACTCTGGCGGAAGCCTATCCGGCGCGGAATGCCGGCCAAGGTTAGTAAGAGGGCGGTGCGAAACGACTTGTGAGGCGCAACTGCCAGGCTAAACGTCTGCTGACGGAGTCTGTGAGCCGTTCGCATCATACCCAGGAAACCACGCTCTTGGCCGTGTTTTGCGTCAACCAACACCTGGTCTACCGCAGGGTGGTCTTCGACCAATGGGCGTGCTTGCGGGGTAGTCAGAACGGTCAGCGATTCAAGACTGAGCTCTCGGCGCAATGTGGCCAGGAGCGGCGTCGTCAGGACTACGTCACCGAGAAAGCCGGTTTGGGCGACGAGCAGGCGTTCCATTAGCCGGTCTCGACTTTGCGTAGCCGCAGAACCAAATTGTCTTCCATTAACAGCCGTGGATGACGTAGCCAGCGTAAGAGGCGCATATTTTCTTGCTGCTGGCGCGGATTTTTCTCTCGTATCCAGAGGGTGTACCAGGTATAAGCCAGCACCGGCAGGCCGAGCACGGCAAGAAGAAAGCGAGAGTAGAATTTCACCTTGCTGTGGCCCATGTGTTCGAATTCCAGTCCGTTCTGCTTACACAAATAATACAAAATCGGCAGATCAATAGGGTAATTATGAAACCGATGGGCTTGGTCGAGCGGGGTGTCAAAGGGAATGAAGCGTCGCTTGGTCTTGTGATACCCGCTCAGGAGAAAGTGCACGCGGGAATTCAGCCGCATGATATTCGGCGTGGTGAGTATCAGTACGCCACCTGGTTTGAGGATGCGGGACAACTCGCCCAGCGCAGCTTGATGATCGGACAAGTGTTCGATGACCTCGACCAGGAGAACGACGTCGAAGCTGGCATCATCGTACTGCAGGCGTTTGCGCAAATCGACTCCGTAGTCGATGGGAATGCCGTCCTGCTGCGGACCACTCTCCTCGAAGTTCGTTCCTCTCAGACTAAAACGGCGGGCATGTAAAGACTGGAGTATATCGCCTTCTTTACAACTGAGATCGAGCAAAGTCTTGCCATCGTCCGGGATGTCGGCCAGCAGGTCGGAAACGGCCTGAATCAGAAACGGGGCTGCCATATGAGTAGTCTATTCTTTCGTAAGTCTCTTACTTCGTATCACCCAGCCGGTGCTCGATATGCGTGAGCAATTGGGCTGCCTCTTTGACAACCATCTCAACCCGTAAGGCCATGAGCTTGCCCGGGGTAAATGGAAATTTCTCGAGCTTCACCAGATCTTTTTCCGTTGTCACAATAAGATCGCACCTGCGGCCGGCTGCCGTCATGGCTTGCCAGTCCCTTTGTGTATAAACGTGATGGTCAGGAAATTCTATCACGTCAATGATTTCGGCTTCGGTTTCCCTCACAAATCGGTGGAAGAGCGACGGATCTGCAACTCCGCTCACTAGCAGGACCTTTTTCTCGGCTAAGCGTAGGAGTGGCAGTTCCCGCCACTGCCCGTGTTCTGACTGAATCAGGACGGTAGGGCGCAGGTCCGCACGAAAGCAGGGTTTATTATGCGTGTCGAAAGAAAAGGGTGGGTGCTGGAGGTCCTGAAGTTCGTGATCTTGGGAATTTTGGTTGGGGAGATTCTGGCCTTTGGTCAAGATGACGATGTCTGTGCGGCGGAGCGCGCTCAGCGGCTCACGCAGCGGGCCAGCGGGTAGGAGCCAGCCATTGCCGATTCCCTGCCGAGCATGAATGAGCACTAGGTCGAGGCTGCGTCCTAGCCGCCGGTGCTGAAAACCATCATCCAGAATCAAGACATTCAGACCGAAATTCTGGTGTGCCTGCCGCGCCGCTTGAACGCGGTCACGCCCGGCCAGCACGACGCCGAAAAATGTGCGGGCTAACATAACGGCTTCGTCGCCGACCTCAACTGGAGTAGCCTGGGGGTGTCCGTTGGTGCCGACTATCGTGATCCCACTGCTGCGTCCTTTATACCCACGGCACACGATGCCCACACTGTGCTGCCGGGCTTGCAGGGCGCGTGCTAACCACAACACAAAAGGGGTTTTACCCGTCCCCCCGACGGTGAGATTGCCGACACTAATGATGTGAAACGGTAGCCGTTCGCTGGGCAAGAGCCTGTGGTCGTAGAGGATATTGCGACCACGGGCCAAGGCGGAGAATCCCAGCGCGAAAGGGACGAGCGCTGCCCAACCCAGCTTGCCGCCCAGACCCTGACGGTTCCAGATTGTGTGGGCGAGAGAGTGGAGCAGTGCCATAGCCTCTTCTCAGTGCGCGACCGGTGGCGGAGGTGGGCAGTATTTGAGAACGACTATCAGGGTCCGGTCGACTGCGCCCTGCTCCTGTTGGATTGTCTTGCGGGCTTGCTGACCGGCCTCTATCCGTGCGTGTGCATCGGTCAGCAGGGGCAGGGCTGCTGCGTATAAACTCTGTTCGTCTCGAATTTCAATGCCGCCGCCCATTTTTTTGAGACTCGCGACTATAGAGGTAAAGTTCCGTGTGTATGGACCAAAACAGACCGGCACGCCGGCGAGAGCCGGTTCAATAACGCTATGTCCGCCAGGACCTGGAATTAAGCTGCCGCCCACAAAGACGAGGGCGGCCGAAGCGTAGAAGCTCGCCAGTTCTCCGAGTGTGTCCAAGAGTAAGACTTCGGTCGTCGGTTCGGAGAAATCGGACAGTGCGCTGCGTATGACGTAGCGATAGCCGCCGTTCTTTAGCAGGCTCTCGACCGCGCCAAAACGCTCCGGATGCCGTGGGGCAAGCAAGAGGAGCAGGCGAGGCACCGTGGTGCTGAGTTTGCGATAGGTCCGCAACAGGATGTCCTCTTCCGGGTGATGGGTGCTTGCGCAGATCAGGAGGGGGCGATCGGCTAGGCCTGCTCGCTCCAGAATTGCCGTTCCTGCCGGGTTGCCGGCACTGACTCCATCGACCTTAAAATTCCCAGTGACATGGACGCGCTGTGGAGAGGCACCCGCTGCAACCAAGCGCTCGGCGTCTTCCGTCGTTTGCATGCAGCATGCCGTTGTGCTGTGAAAAATGGGTCGAAAGAGCGGCGAGAGCAATCCATACCGGCGTTGGGCTCGTCTAGAAAAACGACCGCTGACCAGAATAGTCGGAACATTCCGCTGCACGAGACTCGACAACATGTTCGGCCACATCTCCGTCTCCGTAAAAAAGAAGACCGCCGGCTTGAGTTGTTTGAGGACACGCCTGACAAACAGGGGGTGGTCGAGCGGGAAATATATGACTCCATCCGCTTCCGGACAGTGTTTGAGGGCTGCCGAATACGCGGTGGCAGTCTGGACGGAAATCAGCAGAGGCCGGTCGAGGAAGCGCTGCTTGAGGGTTTGCAGGAATGGCCGGGTGGCAAGTAGCTCACCGACAGACGGCGCGTGGAGCCACAGGGGGGATGCGCGCTGGGCCAGTTCGGAGACTGACGGCGGAAGAAATCCGAGCCGTTGAGCCAGCCCCAGACGGTAACGCGGGCGCAGCAAGAGGGTTAGGACCACAAACGGAAGCACGATCAGGGCCAATATCGAAAGAAGCAGATTGTAGAGAAAGAGACTCATCTCTGGTCGAAATACGCGTCGGCTTGGCGTGTAATGGCGAGCAAACGCTCTTCCAATTCTTGGCGCTTGTGTTCCATTTGTTCCGGCGTGGCATCCTCTGGGACGAAAATCGGTGGTCCGACCATATACACCACACGACTGAAGGGGAACGGAATCATAAGCCGATCCCAACTTTTAATCCGCATATGCCAGGCGGCACTATAGGTGGTCGGATAGACTGGCGCACCGGTTATGCGCGCCATCTGGAGTATGCCGGATTTGACCTGGTCGCATGGCCCGCGTGGTCCGTCCGGAACCACAATCAGATCGTAGCCGAGTCGATACGCCGCGACCATCCCTTTGAGTCCGCCGACCCAACCACGGGACGAAGAACCGCGAACGGCGGTAATGCCGAATCGCTTGAGGACACGCGTGACAATCTCGCCGTCGCGGTGAGGGCTGTTCAGCGTGACGGCCTTGTGGCCTCGATAGGCAAAACGCATCAGCAGAATTCGACTATGCCAAAAAGCCATGATGACCCGGTCACCCTGCTTCCAGCGGGGAAGCAGATCATCTGACCAGATGTAGTGTTTTCGGGTAGTGACCTTGAGGAACCACAGCACAGCAAAAGCCAGCCTGGCCCACACACGGATCTTGAGTTCTTCACCAAATGGAAACTGCGGCTGCCTGCCAAAGGGGTCGGCTTGACCTGCTTGATCTGGCGTCCCGGCGGGCATGCGTAGAGAATCGGACATAGGGCTAGGCAGCCGGAAGTGGCACGTCGCGGAACTGCAGCTCGTATAAACGTCGGTAATGCGTGTTCTGTGCCCAGAGTTCCTGGTGCGGTCCCTCTTCCACGATGGTGCCATTGTCCAGGACAACAATCCGGTCTGCGCGGTGTATGGTGGACAAGCGATGGGCGATGACGAGTACCGTCCGGCCTATCATGAGACGTTCGATAGCCGCCTGGACCAGACGTTCTGACTCATTATCAAGCGAGGATGTTGCCTCGTCGAGGATTAAGACCGGTGCGTTTTTTAGGAGTGCGCGGGCAATGGTCAGCCGCTGCCGTTCTCCGCCGGAGAGGCGAGCGCCCAGCTCGCCGATCATGGTGTCATAGCCCTGCGGCTGGGCCAGGATAAATTCATGCGCGTGCGCGGCTTTGGCTGCAGCAATGACCTCTGCCTCGGGTCGTTCGGGCATGCCGTACGCAATATTGTTCCGAACTGTGTCGTTAAACAAGAATGTCGCTTGGGTGACGATAGCGATCTGGGAGCGCAGTGAAGCTAAGGTGAGGTCGCGGACGTCCATGCCGTCACAGGTAATCCGCCCGTCACTGACATCGTAGAAACGCGGGATGAGGTCTGCCAGGGTGCTTTTTCCGCCCCCACTGGGTCCGACCAGGGCGACGACCTGGCCTAGGCCTATACTCAGATTGACATTGCGCAAGACCCAATTTTCCTGGTAGCGAAATGAAACGTTGTGGAACTCTATGCCCTGACTGAAACTGCTAATGGAGCGGGCGTGGGGGCGCTCTTCTACATCGCTACGTGCATCCAGGATCTCAAAGAGACGTTCGGCTCCAGCCAGGCCGTTTTGGACCGCAGTGTTCGTTCGAGTCAGGTGCTTGAACGGTTGATAAATGAGGAGCATGGCAGTCAGAAAGGCGACAAATCCGCCCTGCGTTCGCTCACCCTCAATCACGCTCGCACCGCCGTACCACACAACGGCGGCAATGCCACAGGCCGCGAGAAGCTCGACCATGGAGGGCACAAAGGCTTTCAAACGTCCGGCCTGGATCGCATGGCGATACAGACGATGATTCTCGGCGGCGAAACGGGCGTTTTCATACGCTTCCATGCCAAAGGCTTTGACCACGCGAGTGCCCTGAATGGTCTCTTGGAGCAGGGCTGACAAATAGCCGAGCGATCCTTGACCTTTGCGGCTCAAGCGGCGAACCTTTTGGTAGATCCGCATGAGGGGCAGTATGGTGGCGGGAAAGGCAATAAAGGCCAGGGACGCCAGCACCCAGTCTTTTAAGAAGGCAACCACAATAAGGACTATGAGTGTGGTTGCGTCGCGCATCATTGAGGCCGTGGCTTGGGTAAGCGCTTGGCGCACGAGCAAGGTGTCACTGCACACACGCGAGATCAGGGTGCCGGTGGGATGGCGCTGAAAAAAAGAAAGCGACAAGGATTGGAGATGGGCATTCAGCGTATTGCGTAAATCTTCAACAATCCGCTGGCCCACATACTCCATGAGATAGACGTGGCCAAAATTACACACGCCCCGTAAGCAAAAGGTAAGGATAATGATGAGGGGCAGGGTACGCAGTGCATCAAGATCCTTTTTCGCAAAAATATCGTCAAAGACGTGTTCTACCAGAAAAGGCAGAGCCCCAGTGGTTGCGCTAAATAAGACCATGCAAATGACCGCAGGTATAAACGCGCGGAACAAATACGGTCGTAAAAAAGGCAGCAGACGGCGATAAATATCCATAAGCAGTGTTGTCTATGAGCGTCTATTACGTTGGATGAGCGCAATGAGCGAGAGCGATGGGGTCCTGTTCTCCCGCTCTCCAGCAGTGGGGTGCTCTCTACGTTCCTTCCAACATTTGGGCAATTAAACCGGCCGCCCGCTTGGCTGCGCCGGGTTCTCCGAGACGTTTCCGAACCTCGCGTAATCCCTCTTGGGCTACGCTATATGTGTGGGAATCCGTAAGCAACTGCCGGGCTGCGGCCGCAATATTCGGGGCGGTCACCTGGCCTTGAATGAGCTCAGGAACGACACACCGCCCGGCAATAAGGTTGGGCATGCCGATGTACGGCACCCGGACAAACAGGCGGGCCAGGGCGTAGGTTAATGGGGCCATACGATACACGATGACCATAGGCCGCTCCAGCAGTGCGGTCTCTAGTGTGGCCGTGCCGGAGGCAACGATGGCGAGGTCAGCGGCGTGCAGTAGGTTGTAGGTATCGCCCTGAACGACCTGCATGCTGGCGGAGTGCGCTTCTACTTCGGCCCGCAGCGTTTGCTGATCAAGCGTAGAGGCCACAGCCAGGACGAATTGATACGTAGCGCCCAGGGTAGTTGTCGCTTGCAGGAGGGGAGGGAGCAGGTAGCGCACTTCCTGGGTGCGGCTCCCCGGTAAGAGCACAATGGTCTTGCGGCTCGGATCGAGCTGATAGCGCTGCAAGGTGTCATTCCGTGACCGAGTCGGCCGCACCCGATCAACAAGTGGATGGCCGACAAATTCAACCGAGCAGCCATGCGCGGCATAGAAATCCGGTTCAAAAGGAAAGACTGCGGCCAGCAAATCTACCCGCTTGGCTATGGTGCAGACCCGCCGCTTACGCCACGCCCAGACCTGCGGACTAATATAGTAAAAAACGCGCACGCCAACGCGTTTGGCAATTTTTGCCAAACGCAAATTAAATTCCGGAAAATCGATCAGCACCAGGAGATCGGGAGGATCGGTGCGGAGCAGGGCTGTCAGCTTTCGATAGGTGCGCAGGATAGCGCGGACCTTATCTGCGGCTTCAAACAAGCCCATGCCGGCGATGGTTGCCGTATCGACCAAGATTTGCATACCGACGCCGCGCAGCGCCGGTCCGCCTACACCGAAGACTTCGATCTGAGGCTGGTGCGCTTTGAGGGCCGAGACCAGATCGGCCCCGTGCAAGTCCCCCGACGCTTCTCCCGCAACCAACAGAATCCGCACTAGGGAATCTCCAAGACCTCGACAATGCGCTCGGCTTCTTCTAACGCTTGGAGCCCATCCTGACCGCTGACAATCGGCGTGCTGCGCTCCAGAACGGCGCGAATAAAGGCTCGGATTTCCTCCTCCAGCGCATCTTCGCCACCAACTTCTCGTTCCTCGAAGGAGAGGTTGGGCATGCCGGTCGGGTCTGATGCGGGTCCGCGGCGGCAGATGCGGATAGTATGCGCGCCGTAATCAACCACGAGATAGGTATCCTGCTGGAAGACGCGCATCTTGCGTTCCTGTTTGAGGGCAACCCGACTGGCGGTGATATTGGCAATACAACCTGAGGCAAACCGCAAGCGGACGTTGGCAATATCCGGCTCAGTTGTCAGCACCGGGACGCCAAAAGCTTCGCGCGAGACCACGGGTGAGCGGACAAGGCTCAGAATGACATCTAGGTCGTGGATCATGAGATCTCGAATCACGTCCACATCCGTTCCCCGTTCAACAAAAGGGGCGACACGCTGGCATTCGATAAAGCGTGGAGCGGTGAGAATGCCGCTCAGCGAGCGCAGGGCCGGATTAAAGCGTTCCAGATGTCCGACCTGGAGTATGCGTCCATACTGCGCCGCCGTGTCTACCAGATCGTGTCCTTCTGCCCCAGTTGCCGCCAGTGGCTTTTCGACTAAAACATCGATATCGTGAGTCAGAAAGTCCCGTGCGACAGCATGGTGGCAGTGTGTCGGGACCGCGATGCTGACGCAGTCTACCTTCCCAAAAAGCTCGTGGTAATCGGTCAAGGCCGTTGTCTGACACTCAGCCGCAATCTCTGCTGCGCGCGCCGCATCAGTATCCACAACGCCGACCAAAACTACGTTTTCTAGGCGGGCGTATTTTCGGGCGTGAAAGCGTCCAAGATACCCAACACCAACAACTGCGGAGCGAAGTGGAACACCGCAAGAGAGCAACGCATCAGCCATAATATTATTCCCCCGGAACGGTTGGACATGCTATACCATGAGTGCGACCAGGCGTCACCCTAAGAGCGCGCCTATCCGCAGCAGTTGACACAAGACGAGGAGAAACAGGTATGGCGGATGAACAGAAAACCCTGGCCGCCCAGTCAACAGTGCCTAAGCTCAGACTTATTGAAGCGGTTCCGGTCGAAGTCGAGCAGAGCACGCGTATCTATATTCGGGATCCGCTCAACTACGCCACAGAGCCATTACTCCTACCGTATGCCACATATTTTATTGCGAGCCATTTCGATGGTCAGCACTCCCTGCTTGATATCCAAGAAGCATTTTCGCGCCAATTTGGTCAGGTTATTCTGCGTGACCAAATCCAGGACATCATCGACCAGCTTGATGCGCATTACTATCTGGACAGTGCCCGATTTGCTGAATTACAACACGAGGTGCTTGAGGCCTTTCGGCGCTCCCCCGTTCGAGAAATGGCGCACGCCGATACGTGCTATTCTTCTCAAACTGAGGAGTGCGCGGCTCAGCTCGCCGGATTTTTCTGTGGTGACGAGGGCCCGGGCGTCGTGTCCCAGGAAGCACCAGAACAATCCCGAGTGCAGGGGATAATCGCCCCACATATCGATCTGCGGGTCGGCGGGCCGTGCTATGCCTGGGCGTATAAGGAGCTGGCCGAGCAGTGTGATGCGGACGTCTTTGTCCTACTGGGAACCTCACATTACGGCCTCAGCCATCTTTTTATCACAACCGAAAAGGACTACAACACGCCCTACGGGTTAGTCCACACGAATCGTGAGTTTATACGCGGCTTACAGAGCCGCTATACCGGCGACCTGTTTGCGGATGAAGTACTCCACCGGACCGAGCATTCGCTCGAGTTTCAAGCCGTGTTTCTCCAGCACGTCTTGGGCGGCAAACGAGACTTCTCCGTTGTTCCGGTTCTGGTATCTTCGTTTCACCACCTGCTGCGGAGCAAAAACCCACCGATCGAAGATCCACATGTGGCGTCGTTTATACAGGCATTGAAAGAGACGATAGCCCATAGCGATCAAAAGGTCTGTCTGGTGGCTGGAGTGGACTTTGCCCATGTTGGCCAGAAGTTTGGTGACCGAGGTGAGTTGACTCCACAATTCCTTGATTGGGTAGAAGCGGAAGACCGGGTATTGATCCGTGCCTTAGAGGAGGTTGATGCGACGGGATTTTTTCAGCAGATCGCAAAGGACAACGATCGCCGCCGGGTGTGTGGGTTTGCGCCGATGTATACGTTCTTAGAGACGATTGGAGCGGCAGAAGGAAAACTGCTCAAATATGATCGGTCCCTCGATCAGCAGACACAGTCTTCAGTCAGCTTTGCTAGCTTGGCGTTTTATTAAGGCACGCCCTTTTAGGGCGCAGCTTTCTAGGGCACGCCTTTTTTAAGGCGCCGCTGCCTCAGCCATCGATTCAGTCGAGGATTGCTCTTGTGTGGTTGCTTGCTCTTGCTGATTTTTCTGATTTTTCTGATTTTGTGGGCCGTATTCTTTGTTCGGCCGACCTCGCATAAGGTCAAAATAGAGCTGAGGGAAGGCATCCGGTTTGTCGGTTGCAATCGGCTTCCATTCACCTCTGCGGGCATAGATTTCCCCGCCGGCGTACTCCCAGCTGTCTGCTTTCCATTGGTAGGTCGCGCGACACGGGATGAGTTTCGGGACCATATTCTTGATCGGAGCCTTCGCGGCTTCCTCCTTGGTCGGAAAGAAATCGCTCTGAGTCACTTTACACGTAAAGGTGACGATACCCAGCGTCTTTTCTGGATCGCGCGTGTCCACGATATAGGTCATGTATCGTATGCCAAAGACCAGCCTCGCCCATTGCTGGAAGTAATCATCATGAAAAACGGGTTCCGACTGCTCTATTTTTTCTTGAGCACCAACAATCAATTCCTTCAACTTCTTTTCCAAAGGATCGTTGGCTGAGGCCGGCGAGACTGGCAAGACAGAATAGATGGGGCACATAAGGAGCAGTAAAGATAAGAGAAGTAGGTTTATTGACCTGAATATTTGGTGCTTCATCACAACGTCCTCTCGCTCAATATCCCCCGCTGGCCCTATCACTAAACCGACGCTCTGGCAACGTTAAACACCTGGACTGCGGTATTGCTTCTCCACTTGTCTTGACAAGACAAGAAATTCGTTTACCTGAGTTATATACGTTAATCTTGACGTACGTTGAAAATGACGTATATTAAGAATACGTGAATTTTGACGTACAAAGAGGTTTTTAGCTATGAAAGCGAACCGCGGTGGTTACATTCCTTCGGCCGAGGTCGTGGGTCGGGATAGTCTGATTCCGAAAGTATGATCGAAGCTCCGCATTGGAAAGAGCTCTTGAGCAAAACTATTGAAGACCTCGGTGAAAACCAAGAGCAGATCACTATTTTCTTCTGGGATGAATTGCCCCTGATGCTCTATGACATCAAGCGAGCAAGCGGTGAGGT
>CAXXHG010000045.1:0-29011 GCA_963666315.2 Binatia bacterium | reverse complement strand
TCAGCCACAATCCGGCGTCTACCTGCCCGGTTGGGCACGGACTCTCTGTTTTCGGACATCATACCGGTATGGTGACCCGCATTTCGTTGCACGGTGAAACGGGTGGGTATCGAGAATTTCACCTTTCACGATCTGCGTCATTGTTTTGGATCGTATCTAACGATGGGGGGAGTAAATCTTCGGGCTGTTCAGACCGTTGATGCGAGGCCTAAACCACTGAGAAAGAGAAGTGTCCCCGACGGGATTTGAACCCGTGTCGCCGGCGTGAAAGGCCGGTGTCCTAGGCCAGGCTAGACGACGGGGACGTAGAGAATGGTAAAAGAGGGATGAGCCGACCGGGACTCGAACCCGGGACCCTCTGCTTAAAAGGCAGATGCTCTACCGACTGAGCTATCGGCTCAGCTCGATGCACCATACCTGATGCAATTCAAGAACTCAAACCCCTCCGTTGCCATGCAAAAATACACTGTGAGCAAGGGAGTAGGGGTGCAATGGGTAGGTTCTTAATGAGGAATCGGACAGCGTTTGCAGTCACCTTCATCCACCGTTATCCTGGCTTGCTTCCGGCCGGGAAAGGCATAGGAAGTGCCTTTTGACCGCAAGGCGTTGACTTGTTTGCCCCCCGTGGTAGCGTTCGGACATGACGACCGTCCGCTCGCGTTTTGCTCCGAGTCCAACCGGCTATCTGCATATTGGCGGCGCCCGCACAGCACTCTTTGCCGTCCTTGCTGCACGGCAGCAGGACGGCACGTTTATACTTCGTATTGACGATACTGACCGGCAACGATCTACCAAAGAATTCCACGACGACATTCTCGCCTCTCTGAAATGGCTCGGCCTGGATTGGGACGAAGGGCCATACTATCAGAGTGAACGGTCTGGCTTGTACCAAGAAACCAGCGAACGGTTTCTCAGCCAGGGGAAGGCCTATCGCTGCTATTGCAGACCTGAGGAACTCGATGCGAAACGCAAGGCTGCGCTGGCCGCAGGGCGCAGCCCCGCCTATGACGGCACCTGCCGGGACTATTACCCTGATCCCGGTGACTCCCGCCCGTTTACCGTACGTTTCAAAAGTCCGAACGAAGGAGAAACGGTTGTTGACGATGTGTTGAAAGGTCGGGTGACGTTTCAGAATCAAGAACTGGATGATCTGATTCTTGTCCGTTCGGACGGCTCAGCGACGTATAATTTCTGCTCAGTCTTTGATGACGCTGACCTGCACATGTCGCATATCATCCGTGGGGACGATCACCTGACTAATACCCCACGCCAGGTCCTCCTCTTTCAAGCACTAGGTGCCTCGCTTCCCAGGTTCGCCCATCTGCCGCTCATTCTGGGTGAGGACCGGGCGCCGCTTAGCAAACGACACGGCGCGACGGCTGTACGGGCGTACCGAGAAGATGGCTATTTGCCTGACGCGTTGATTAATTTTCTCGCCCGGCTGGGCTGGGCATATGGCGATCAGGAAATATTCTCGTGGCAAGAGCTAGAGGAAAAGTTCAAACTCGAAGATGTCGGCAAATCCGCCGGAGTGTTTAACCCGGAAAAATTGCATTGGCTGAACGCCCACTATCTCACTGAACGCGATCCGCACAGACTTGCACAAGAAGTGAAGCCGTTTTTGCCGCAAACCGAGTCGCCCTTGCCGGATGATAACTGGTTAGCACAAATGGTGACGACCCTTCAGCCTCGGGCAAAAACGCTGGTTGAGTTGGGCGCGCAGTCTGATTTCTATTTGAGCGATACTATTACCCTAGAGGAGAAAGCCGCCAAGAAATTTCTGAAAGAGTCCTCTCTTTCTCTATTGTCGCGCTTGCGGGAACGCCTGGGCGGCCTAGCTGCATGGGATGAGCCCGTGTTGCACGGAGCCTTCAGTGCGTTTATGGAAGATGAGCAGGTGAAGTTGGGGAAAATTGCACAACCGGTCCGTGTGGCACTCACCGGGAAGACGGCGAGTCCTGGAATCTTTGAAGTGATGGAGGTGTTGGGGAAGGAACGATGTCTAGCTCGGATAGACCGTGTGTTGACGGAGCCGCCGGCGGTGTCTGAATCTTGACTTCCTGTAGTTGCTTATCTACTTTGAAAAATACTGAGGTGTAGGCCAATTGGTAAGCCACCTGACTCTGGATCAGGCTATTGTAGGTTCGAGTCCTACCACCTCAGCTCTCCCCCTTGGTCCCATCGTCTAGCGGTTAGGACGCCGGCCTCTCACGTCGGTAACACGGGTTCGATTCCCGTTGGGACCATGTTCCAAATCACAGTATTTCTTGCGATTCTCATCCGCTGAAAATATAGGACTTGATTCGGGGTTTTCCGAATTCCTATAATGGGTACAAGAGGTGGTGGGCAACTCTCAACATAACCCGTCCAAACCTTGGAGCGAATAAGGAGCTCTCTATGGCAACGGAGCGAAATGTCTTTGAGAAAATGATCAAAGAGGATCGAGATAATCGGGAGAGCAAACATTGGAGCGGAACTTTCATTGAGTACTTAGAAAAGCTCAGGCAAGATCCGTCGGTGGTGAAGCATGCACACGCGCGGATCCATGACGCGATTATGCGCGAGGGGGTGTCCGATATTAACGATACGGATGACCCGCGGGTGAAGCGTCTGTTCAAAGACGAATCATTCAAAGTGTTCAATTTCTTCAAGGATGAATTCTTCGGCATTGAAGAGCCTCTGGCGCAGATCGTGCGCTATTTTCAATCCGCAGCTATGCGGGGGGAAGAGAGCCGGCAAGTCCTGTATCTCATGGGACCGGTCGGAGCTGGCAAAAGCTCTTTGGTTGAAAAAATGCAACGCGGACTTGAGGGCCTTGATCCGATCTATGTGATTGACGGCTCTCCGATGTATGAGGAACCCCTGCTCCTCATTCCACGCCACTTGCGCAAAGAGTTCGAGAAGATGCTCGACGTGCGTATTGAAGGGGATCTGTGTCCCGTCACGCGTTGGCGGCTACGCGAGGAATTGAAGAATCGCTACGAAGACATGCCGGTGACCACGGTCGGCTTCTCAAAGCGTAATCGGCGCGGCATCGGGGTGGTTCCCCCTGTTGATCCGAATAACCAAGACACATCGGTCCTGATCGGTTCTGAAGATATCTCCAAGCTGGATCGATACTCGGAGGGTGACCCGCGGGTGCTCGAACTCAATGGCGCGTTTAATGTGGGCAATCGGGGTATGGTCGAGTTTATCGAGGTCTTTAAGAATGAGACCGAATACCTACATGCCATGATTACTGCCACGCAGGAAAAATTCGTACCTGCACCAGGCCGACATGGAACAGTATTCGTGGACACGGTGATTGTTGCTCACTCGAACGAAGCCGAGTGGCAGAAGTTCAAAGCCGACCATACGAATGAGGCGATTCTGGACCGTATCGTCGTGGTCAAAGTGCCGTATAACCTGCGCCTGTCTGAGGAAGTCAAGATCTACCTCAAAATGCTGCACAATTCAGACTTCCGCGCCAGTGTGGCCCCGCATACGCTTGAGGTTGCTTCCATGTTTGCGATTCTGTCTCGCTTAGAACCGACGCCCAAATGCGACCTGATGACCAAGCTGCACCTCTACAACGGTGAGGAAGTCGTTGAGAAAGGGCGCACCAAAAAGATTACGGTCAAGGAATTGCGTGAGGATGCCAGGCGGGAAGGCATGTCCGGTATCTCTACCCGCTTTATTATGAAAGCACTCGACAACGCGCTGTCGGATGGCGGATCGTCAATTAATCCGATCAACGTACGCGAGGCGCTCATCCGCATGGTCAAAGAAATGGAAGTCGCGGATGATACGCGTAAGCAGTATCTGGAATTTCTGCAAGACACGATACATAAGGAATATCTCGAAATTCTTGAGAAAGAGATCACCAAGGCGTTTGTCTATTCTTATCAGGAGCAGGCCGAGTCCCTCTTCCAGAACTACTTGGATCACGCCGAAGCCTATGTGAACCAGACTAAAGTCAAAGATCACAACACGAATGAAGAGCTGCAACCGGATGAGGGTTTCCTGAAATCCATTGAAGAGCAAATTGCCATTATCGGCACGGCTGCGGATGGTTTCCGTCAAGAGGTTATCGCCTATCTGTGGGCGTCGTCACGACGAGGATCTCGGATATCCTACGAGAGCTATGAGCCGCTCAAGGATGCTATCGAAAAGAAGCTTATGAGTTCCGTGCGTGATATCAGCCGGATCATTACTAAGGCGCGCACGCGGGATGAAGAGCAGCAGGAGAAGCACCAGTCTATGGTGCAGCGGCTGATTGAGCTGGGCTACCCAGAGGACAGTATTGATGTGATCTTAAAGTACGCGGCCAATCATCTGTGGAAAGATTAAACGCAGGGATACGGTGTCTTTAGGTGCTTTGGGGTTTTGCTGCTGAGCGGCTGTTGAGGCGGTGAATTTATGAAACCGACGATCAACGCAATCTTTCATCCGTACTCTTCGTCTGACGCATTGCGCTCCGACCGTAGCGCGGGTGACCGGCAACGTCACCGTCAGAAAGTCCGGGAAGCGGTACGTGAGAACATTGCCGACTTGATTGCCGAAGAATCCATTATCGGTAAGAGCAAGGACAAGGTCATCAAAGTCCCCATCCGGGGTGTCAAAGAATACCGCTTCATCTACGGCGAGAATTCGTCCGGAGTCGGGCAGGGGGACGGAGACTCGCAAGAAGGCCAAGTCATCGGCAAGGCTGATGGGCAGGGCGAGGGCCAGGATAAAGCCGGCGATCAGCCTGGGATCGACTACTATGAGACCGATGTGACCCTAGAAGAGTTGGTCGAAATTATGTTCGAGGATCTCGAACTGCCGGACATGGAACGCAAGATCTTGCGCGAGGTGATGTCCGAGCGAGTCAGCAAGCGCAAAGGCTATCGACGGGCGGGGATTCGGATTCGGCTTGATAAAAAACGGACGGTCAAATCCCGCATCAAACGCCGCTTGGCAGTGGCCAAGCGGGACGGCCAGGGCGGTAATGAACCGGACGACGAGCAGCGTTTCCCCTTTCGCAAAGAAGATCTCATCTACCGCCATATGGTCGAAGATATCCGACCGGAATCGAATGCGGCTGTGTTGTGCATCATGGATACCTCGGGGTCGATGGATACCATGAAGAAGTATCTGGCACGCAGCTTTTTCTTCTTGCTGTACCAATTTGTACGTACCAAATACCGGAATGTAGAGATTGCCTTTATCGCCCATCATACGGAAGGCAAAGAGGTCACCGAGGAGGAGTTTTTCTACAAAGGGGAGTCCGGCGGGACATTCATCTCCTCCGGGTATAATAAGGCGTTAGACATTATCCAGGAACGTTATCATCCCTCCTTATGGAATCTGTATGCCTTTCACTGTTCAGACGGGGATAATTTCGATTCTGACAATCCGGCGACGCTCAAGGCGGCCAAGGAATTGTGTGAGATCTGCAACCTCTTTGGCTATGGCGAGATCAAACCGCTCGGGTCGCGCTATTACGAAAGTTCTATGCTGAACATTTTCCGTCGTTTGGAGGTCGAAAACTTCCAAACGGTATTGATCGAACGCAAAGAAGACATCTGGCCAAGTTTTAAAACCTTTATGTCCAAGGAGCGCACCCCGTCGGCAACCGATACGCGCGAGGCGGCCGAATAGCGATGCGTAGGGCCGAGAGGAGCAGGTATGGCTGATTGGGATATCAGAGACCTGGAAGGCTGGGAAGAGAAAATTCGCGTCAAGGTCGAAGAGTTCGGCTTATCCTGCTTCGACCAGGAGTTTGAGCTGTGCGATCATAATCAGATGCTGGGCTATATGGCCTATTCCGGCATGCCGTCCCATTATCCGCATTGGTCCTACGGCAAGAGCTTCGAGAAGCTCAAAACCCTGTACGACTACGGTGTCTCCGGTCTGCCGTATGAGATGGTTATCAACTCCGATCCCTCTCTCGCCTATCTCATGACGGATAACTCATTATGTCTTCAGGTTCTGACTATCGCGCATGTATACGGGCATAATGACTTCTTTAAGAATAATTTTACGTTTCAGACTACCCGTCCTGAGCATACGCTCAGTCGATTTAAGATCCACGCCGATCGGGTGCGCAGCTATCTTGAAGATCCCTCTATCGGTGTTGACAAAGTCGAAGCCATCCTTGATGCGGCGCATGCGCTCTCGATGCAGTGCCGGCGGAACCTGGCGATTAAGAAACTTTCCCCCAAAGAACAACGCGAGCGCATGATCGAGGCGGCGCATCCTGCCGTGGATCCCTTTGAGGACCTGCACCAACAGGCAGAGTACCAAGCCCCGGATCTCAATAAAGTTCCGCTTTCTCCTGAAGCCGACCTGCTGCTGTTTATCCGTGACCATAACCGTCAGCTGAGTGATTGGGAGCGCGATCTGCTCACCATTGTGCACGAGGTGTTGGAATATTTTCTCCCCCAGATGGAGACAAAGATCATGAACGAGGGCTGGGCCAGCTTCTGGCACCGCGAAATCATGCATAGTCTCGATCTGCCCCAAGCGCTACACCTGGAATTCCTGGTTCGGCATAACCAAGTCGTGCGGCCATTCCCGAAGGGGTTGAATCCGTATTATCTCGGCCTCAAGGTGTGGGATGATATTAAGCGCCGGCACGATGATCCAACACCGGAAGAGATAGAGAAGTACGGCAAGCCCACCAAGACCGGAATGGAGGCGATCTTCGAAGCCCGTGAAGTAGACCGAGACGCGTCCTTTTTACGCCGGTTTCTCACCGAGGAGCTCATGCGTGAGATGGATATGTTCGAATACGAGCCGCGCGGCGAAGATCTAGTGATTTCCAAGGTTTCGGATAAAGACGGCTGGCGCAAGGTCAAAGAAACACTGATTAAAAGTGTGGGATTAGGGAGCGTACCAGTCATCAAAATAGAAGATGCGGATTACAATCAGAATCGTAGCCTGTACGTCAAGCACTCGCACGACGGTCGTGATCTGCAACTCGAATACGCCGAAAAATCCCTTTCTTACCTGCATCGCCTGTGGGGCCGTGAGGTCGTTTTAGAAACGGTCGTGAACGGTAAGCGGGCCTTGCTGGCGTATAGCGGCGATGGTTTTTCGGCCAAGCCCCTCAAGTAGTATGCCCCTGTTGTCCTCCAACCCCCCAGTCCATCTTGCTCGCCTGCCATCCCGGACTGAGTAGGGTCCTTTTCTTCTCTCGCTTTTTCCGTTTACAGTGCCGGGGGCGCATGAGTGTGTTGCTCTGGCCCGGGTAGTATGAAGCTATTTTTTTGTCTGGCCTGTATCCTCATCCTGAGTTGGATACCCGCAACGGTTTTGCCGGTTGCGCCAGTTTTGACTGAAGAATCCGCACCGTCGTGCTTTGTTTTCAATCCGAAAACGCGGCAACGAGATCTTCCGGGGCACAAGCTAGGCCCGAACTGTTACCGGCCGATTGCACGCCCAGAAGCGCAGCTGGAACAATGTCGCGGGATTGCAGTCAGAGCAGGTCCGTCGCGAAAGTCGTGTCAGGTGATAGGCTCGTTCTACGACTTTGTTGCTCCGCGTCCGGATCAACCTACGCTGGTGCTGGGTGAACTGTATTATCAAGACGGTTCATGGCGTGATTATTTTATGAGCGCAGGCGCGTCTGTTGATCAAGCGCAGCAACAGTTTGAGACCAATTGCAGGATCAATCGTTTCAAGTGTGTCCTGCGCGCAACAGGCGGCGGACCGCCCGGCTGGTTTGCGGTGTCCATGCGCAGGCCGACACAAGCGTCGGGAAAATCCCCTCAGGTGTTTCTGAATGGCGAACGGGGAGCGGCACTGGCTGTAGAGGCCTGGGACGCGGCAAAGCAGACCTGCGAGGCAGGGACGGGAGCCGAGTGCTGGGTTGTCCTGATTTTTTGGAAGGAGAACCCAGCGGAAGAGGCACAGACTAGCGACCGACCCGTCTCTCGCTAATTTGGATGGATTCCAAAAGCACCACGGCCTCGGCCCGCATGCCTTCCTCCCGTCCTATAAAGCCCATTTGCTCACCCGTTGTGGCTTTGATGTTGACGGCGCTAGACTCGACCTCAAGCACGTCCGCCATGTTTTGACGCATAGCGTCTTTATATGCGGCGAGCTTCGGCCTTTGAGCAAGAATGGTGAGATCGGCATTGCCCACGCGGTAGCCGTGGGCTTTGACCTTTTCCATAACGACGCGAAGCAGCTCAATACTTGAGACGCCCTTATAGCGCGAGTCCGAGTCTGGAAAATGTTGGCCGATATCGCCTTCGCCTAGGGCGCCTAAGAGGGCGTTGCTCAGCGCGTGGCAGACCACGTCGGCATCTGAGTGGCCGAGTAAGCCCTTTTCCCACGGAACCTCTACGCCACCGAGAATGAGCTTGCGGCCTGGCTCCAGCCGATGCATATCCACACCCTGACCGATACGGAAGCGCATACGAAAGCCGTAGACTAGAGGTTGTTCGCCATGAGTTCCGCCAGGTGTTGGTTGAAACTCACCGGGTCGGTAATCTCCGATCCTTCGGCGAGCAGGCCATAGCCGAATAATAGCTCGGCATACGTCTTGAGTGTCGGGTCGTCCTTGTCTTGTTGAAAGCGTCCGTACAACTTCTTTAAGAGCGGATGGGTCGGATTCAGTTCCATAATGCGTGTTTGCTGGGGCAGGTCTTGCTGCGCCTGTTTGAGCAGCCGTTCCATTTGCGGGCTGTGGTCGCCGTCCTCGCTGACTAAACAGACGGGCGAGGATGTCAACCGGTTCGACAGCCGCACTTCCTTAATGTGCTCATCCAGAATTTTTTGCAGTGCCTCAAATAAGTCGGCATATCCCTCAGATTTCTCCTTGAGTTCCTGCTCCGCCTGCTCGCGTTCGGTCTCGCTGCCGAGTTGGACGGTCCCTTTCCCAATCGATTTGAGCTTTTTGCCTTCAAACTCGGTAAGGGATTGGACGACGAGCTCGTCAACCGGGTCAATTAAGTACAGAACTTCATGCCCCTTCTCCTTAAAAGCTTCCAGGTGGGGCGAGTGCTCAACCGCGTTGCGCGATTCTCCGGTCAAATAGAAAATTTCAGGTTGGGCTACCGGCATGCGCTCAACATAGTCTTTTAGACTGACGAGCTTGTCCGGATCTTTAGAAGAGGGGAAGAGGAGCAGGGGCGTAATTTTGTCCTTATTCTCATAGTCGATACTCAGTCCTTCCTTCAGCGTACGGCCAAAGTTCTGCCAGAACTTGAGATAGACGTCCGTGTCATTCTGGGCCAGGGTGCTGAGCGTATCGAGTACTTTCTTGGTCAGCCAATTGCGAATTTGGGTAATATGACGGTCCTGCTGAAGCCGTTGTCGGGAGACGTTGAGCGGCAGATCGGCCGAGTCAACAACGCCTTTCAGAAAGCGCAGATAGCGCGGGATTAGATCCTCGCACTGTTCCTCAATCATGATCCGTTGGGCGTAGAGTTGGAGACCATACGTGGAGGCGTGGAAGGCGAGATCGAACGGGGCTTGGGAGGGCAGAAAGACTAAGGCCTGAAATTCGAACCGGCCTTCGGCCCGAAAATTGAGCGTCTTGAGCGGGGGATTCCAGTCGTGCGAAATGTGTTTGTAGAATTCCGTATACTCTTCTTCTGAAACTTCGGACTGTGTTCGGGTCCAGATAGGCTTCATGGAGTTGAGCGTCTTGTCCTCAATGACGATGGTCGGCTTGGTGTCCGGCCTGGGTTTGCCCTCCTCGTCGCGTTCGATTTCTTCACGCTCTTGCTTGTTCTTAATGGGGTAGGTGACAAAGTCGGAGTAGCGTTTGACAAGACTGCTTAACGTCCATTGTTCCGTGTAATCTTGGATCCCGTTCTCGGGGTCGGCTGATTTGAGGTCGAGCGTAATTGAGGTCCCGTTCTGAGGTCGGGTGGTCTCCCGGAGCGAGTATTCGCCGTCACCAGTCGATTCCCATTCTGTGGCGGTCTCCTCACCCGCGCGGCGTGTGACTAAGCTGACCTTATCTGCCACCATAAAAGTAGAGTAAAAGCCGACGCCAAAGCAGCCGATGAGTTCCGATAATGCCTCGGGCGATTGGCCGTCTTTTTGAACCTGTTCCAGTAAATTCCGCGTCCCGGATTTGGCTATGGTTCCAATATTGTCTACGACCTCATCCCGGCTCATGCCGATGCCGGTATCGGAAATCGTGAGTGTCCGGTTTTGTTTGTCCACTTCCAAGCGGATTTCTAACGCGTCTTTATCTGCTAAGAGCTCCGGCTGAGTCAGGGATTCGAAACGCAGTCTATCCAAGGCATCAGAAGCATTAGAGATCAGCTCGCGTAAGAAAATGTCTTTATTCGTATAAAGAGAGTTGATAACGAGATTGAGTAGTTGTTTCGTCTCTGTCTGAAAAGCAAAGGTTTCGGTATTCTCGTGTGTTTGTTCGCTCATAGTGTCCTCCTCATCCAAAATACACAGCAACAGCGGATAAGCCTCGCCTCTCTGTCGCATGCTGCGTGCCCTGGTTTCAATAATCATTCTTTTGCGGAACGCAAATAGGACGAGTCTCAAAATCACACTGTTTTGGTAGGATTTCCCTTTTCGCCTCTGCTAAGTTGATATATGGAACGCCCGAGTTCCTTTCCTAAATATGGTGTCACCAGTATAGAGCGAGACGGTCGGCCACCCAAGGAGGCAGTAGATGCAAACCGATGCCCCAGCAGTCGAGCACGAACTTCACCCCCAGCCTGTTCAGTCCCAAGCGGGAAAAGAGGTGCTGCGAGAGGCGCCTGGTCCGCCGGCAAAACTCCTCGACTTGCTTCGCTTTCTTGTGTTTGGCTCGCCGCGTGATCTGTTGAGCCTGTATATGGATGCGGCTCGCCAGCATGGCGATGTTGTCCGCTTCGGAGCGGGGCCGTGGCTGAGCTATTTTGTCAGTCACCCGGACTACGTCAAACACGTCCTGCAAGACAACAACCACAACTACTGCAAGAAAAATCAGTTGAACGATCTGTTTAAACTCGTTGTTGGTGAAGGCTTGCTTACCAGCGACGGCGCCATATGGCGCCGTCGCCGGAAATTGGCCCAACCTGCTTTTCACCGCGAAAAGATCGCAAGCTTTGCTACGGCCATGACTGATTCCGCTTTGTCGATGTTAGAGGCCTGGGCAGCCGCTGCTCAGGCCGCCCGACCGCTTGATATTATGACCGAGATGCAGGAACTGGCCACCACTATTGTTGGTCAGGCGCTTTTCGGTACGGATCTGAGTCCGACCTCTACTAACGAGATGCAGCAGGATAGGCTGATCCCCTTGGAATATTTGAATCACCGTATGCGTCGGCCGCTTTCGCTGCCTGTATGGGTGCCCACACGCACGAATTTGCGTTTTCGCAAAGCCATGCGCCTGTCTGACGATAATATATTCTGTATTATCAATGCGCACCGCGAGGCAGGGCAGGACACGGGAGATTTATTATCCATGCTGCTCGCCGCCCGAGATGAAGAAACGGGTGAGGGGCTCACCAATCAGGAATTGCGCGATGAGGTGATGACCTTTCTGGGCGCTGGAAATGAGACGACAGCAGTTACCCTGACCTGGGCCTGGTATCTACTCTCTCTGCATCCCGGTGTGGAGCGCAAACTCCACGCTGAATTACACGAGGTGCTCGGCGGCCGTACGCCAACGGTTGAAGATGTCCCGCATCTCACCTACACGCGCATGGTTGTTGATGAGACGCTGCGTCTCTATCCTCCCGCGTGGGCGATGTCACGCGGCATTGTGGATGATGATGAAATCGGTGGCTATCGGATTAAAAAAGGTGCGCTGGTGGTCCTCAGTCCATATGTCACCCATCGGCGGCCTGACCTATGGGACAATCCCGAAGGGTTTGATCCTGAACGGTTTACGCCAGAGCGGGTGGCTGAACGTCCACGTTACGCCTATTTCCCGTTTGGCGGTGGTCCGCGTCAGTGCATAGGCAATACGTTTGCGCTGCTGGAAGCCCAACTCGTGCTGGCCACCGTGGCTCAGAAATATCGCCTCAGCCTCGTCCCGGGCTGCACAGTTGAGCCTGATCCTATTTTTACCTTGCGGCCTAACCGAGCAGTGCTGATGACCTTGCAGCCTCGCTAAGACTGAAACGGGAATGCAAAGACTCCCTCTGTCTTTATTCCGGCTGCACCCATTCGCAGGGCAGCTGAAAGTGCCGTCCACTTTGCATCAGGCTGCGATCTGCCGTGAACAAGGTGAGGGAAGCGTACGCACAGCAGGCGAGATGCAGGGCGTCCAGGGTGCGCGGCGGCGTTGAAAAGCGTCTCAGGTACGCCGCAGCTGACTCGAAGACGTTGGCAGTCAGATGAACGATTGCGTAGCGGTTGTGTTGTCGGTGTTGCGTAAAAAGTGAGAGTACCCGATCCGCATCACGCCGGCGCAGATGGCGTTGCCGAACTTTCAGCGCGAGTGCCGAGCAGAACTCCGTCTCGGTCAGCGGAGAAATATACAGTTCTGCTTCTTGGGCCAGCCGCGTCGTAACGACTGCGCTCAGGACCTCAGGGACATATAGCGGGACGAGCGCATTCGTATCAACATAGAGGCTCAAAAACGTTCCTCACTGCGTATATCGACGACGGTTTGACTCAGCGGTTTGCCACGCACTCTCTTGTGTAAATCCAGCCGAAGGGCGGTAAGCTCTGCAAAGAACGTCTCCCGTGTTTCCTGTGCGTCTTCTTCCTGGGAAGAGAGCGGAACGAGTTTTGCCACAGGACGACGGTACGAGGTCACAATAATCTCCGTCCCTCGTTGGATTTCAAGCAGGCACTGGCTTAAATGGTCTTTAAGGTAGCGTACGGAGGCGCGCATGCGAAGGCGCCACAACTGTAAATATGGTCACAGTATATGAGAAATATTGCTACATAGCAAAGGGCATGACTACAGCCGCTTATTGACAAGGTTTCAAAAGACGCGTTAGTGATTAGAATATCATGGCGATGCAGGCGTAATATCCTCCCTGTTTTCTGCCGTTCGCCTTCTATTTTGCCCCCTAAGGGGCATATACTTTCTCTGTCACTAGTCGTTCGTCTTTTTTTGTATTTCATAGGCTCTTTCTTCGGAAAGAAGCAGTTGAGGTGTCATTATGCTGATGAAAATGACCAAGCGGGCGACTGCGGAAGAAGTCGTCGCTATTGAAAATAAACTTCACGACTGGGGCTTTAAGACCGGCAAAATGATCGGTGAGGAAATCACCCTCATTGGCGTGTACGGCGATATTACCCGCCTGCCGACCGGCGAAGTCCAAGAGATGGGCGGGGTGGAGAGTTTGATTCCCATCTCGCGGGCGTATAAACGCGTGGCTCAAAAGGGTTCCCCTGGCAATCTCATTCATCAAACGGTTCGGATAGGCAATATCGAAGTCGGCGGAGACACGGTCTCTGTTATCGCCGGTCCGTGTTCGGTCGAGAGCGAAGCCCAGATTATGGAAGCCGCGCGCATTGTCAAAGAAGCCGGCGGCAGGGCGCTGCGTGGCGGGGTGGTAAAATACCGCTCCAGTCCCTATAGCGGCTGGGAAGGCATAGGGGCGAATTCGGAGGGGGCATTACGCACGGGACTGAAGCTCATTGTCAAAGCCGGCCGTGAGTTTGCTTTGCCTACTGTGGTCGAAGTGCTCGATCCGGGCGATGTCTCGCTATACGAAGACCTCGGAATAGACTGCCTGCAAATTGGCGAACCTAACGCCAAAAACCAAGCCTTGCTGAACCGGATGCGTGACACGCCGCTGCCGGTCATTCATAAACGTGGCAATTCGTTGGATATGGAAGCGTATTTGCTGTGGGTTGAACGTATCATGGCCCTGGGTAAAGAAAACGTTATTCTGTGTGAACGGGGCATCATGAGTGCGAATAAGTATACGCGCAATACGCTGGATCTGGGCGGAGTGGCGGCCTTTCATTATCAGTTGTCCTGCCTGCCGATCGCGGTCGACGCGTCGCACGGAACAGGGCTGCGGGATCTCGTTCACCCCATGACGCTGGCTGGCGTGATGGCGGGTGCTTCTGTGGTGCTTGTCGAAGTCCATCCGAATCCGTTGATCGCCAAGTCGGATGGTTTTCAAGGACTCTTCCCGGAACAATTGCAACACTTGGTGACTGCGTGTGAGCAAGTCTGGGAGACGCGCAAACGAATCGAACCGCTCTACGTGCCGAGCGCGTTATTGGAACGGGACTATGAAGACCGCGCCGCCGCGGACAAAAAGCGCTTCTTTGGCGCCCCGTAAAAAATGTCTATACACAAACCTCCCAGACTGCAGCCGGGCGACCGCATCGGGATCGTATCGCCGGCTGCTGCGGTACAAGCGGAAAAGCTCGATCAGGGCTGTGCCGCGCTCAGACAATACGGATTTTCTGTGCAGGTGGGACAGTCCACGCTCAAACGTGAACGTTTTTTTGCGGGTACGGATCAGGAACGCGCCGATGAAGTGACTGCCATGTTTGCAGATCCTGCCATACGCGCCGTCTTTTGTAGTCGGGCCGGGTATGGATCGGGTCGTATTTTGCCGCTGCTTGACTTTTCGGTCCTCAGCCGACAGCCCAAAGTTTTTCTGGGGTATAGTGATGCCACGTTGCTCCTGAACGCCTTTGTCCGGGCCGGGTTGGTCTGTTTTCATGGCCCGCTTGTGGCCGGTGGATTTGCCGCAGGCCTCTCGCCGCGCTCCAAAGCGCACCTCTTCGACCTCCTGGCCGGTGGTATGGGCGAGGAACGGCTTGTGTTTCCCATGACTCTTCAGTCCGGAGTGGCCGAAGGGCAATTGCTGGGGGGCTGTTTATCCGTCCTCACTACAACACTCGGGACGCCATTTGCTTTTGATCCAGCTGGAGCGATTTTGTTCCTTGAAGATATTGACGAAAAGCCGTATCGTATTGACCGAATGCTCACTCAGCTCAAGCAGGCAGGTCTGCTTGAGCATCTCGCGGGAGTTGTGTTTGGTGATATGCCTGGGTGCTGGGGGGAGGGGGATGATCCGGCTTTGCTCCTGTCCGTTATTGCCGATGCGTTTGCAGACTATACCTATCCAGTTGGGTTTGGTCTGCCGGCCGGGCATGGAGGAGAGAATCTGGCCCTTCCACTGGGCACTCGCGTCCGGCTCGATACGGAAAAAAAGCAGTTTGATTTCCTGGAGGCGGCAGTGACGTAAGCGGGAGGAGGGAGAAGATGGACTTCTCAGCGGTCGATGCGGTGTTGGAAGAGGCGGTACAGGATGGGGTATTCCCTGGGGCCGTTGTCTTAGTCAAGCGGGCTGGAGAGGTGGTGTATCGTCGCGCCCACGGCTACCGCAGCCTGGAGCCTGAGCGTACGCCCCTCAACGAGGAGATTGTCTTCGACCTCGCTTCTCTCACCAAGCCGTTGGCTACGACCATAGCCATTATGCGCTTTGTGCGGGAGAAGAAAGTCCGGCTGAATGATCGGATCAGCCGCTTCTTCCCGAATTTTGGTACGTACGGAAAGACGCCTATCACCGTGCGTCAGCTCTTATCCCACTCGTCCGGGCTGCCGGCCTGGCGTCCATACTACAAAGAACTGAGAAAGCTCAACCGCAAGCTCGGCAAGCTTGTGACGTTGGGCGGGCGGGGTGCGCGCGATTTTGTGTATGCGCAGCTGCAGCGTGAAAAGATTGAGAACGAGCCTGGGACGGCTGTCGTCTATAGTGATCTGGGGTTCCTGCTGTTGGGTGCATTGGTGGAAGATATGAGCGGGATGGGCCTGGATCAGTATTGCCGGGAGAAAATTTATCGGCCGCTGGGCATGGATGCCACGGGCTTTATTAATCTTGAGGTGGTGCGGCAGCGTAAACTCGAAGTCGCCACAGAGATGATCGCACCCACCGAACGCAGCTCGTGGCGCAAGCGCATGCTGTGCGGTGAAGTGCATGACGATAACGCCTACGCTATGGGTGGGGTAGCCGGACATGCCGGACTCTTTGCCCCGATTGATGACGTGGATCGCTTGGTGACCTGTTTGGTGGAGTGTCACGCGGGAGCCCATACGTTTTTGCCTGCCGATATTTTGCGCGAATTCTGGACGGTTGACGAAACTGTCCCGGACTCAACCTGGGCCTGTGGCTGGGATACCCCGTCGCCTCACGGATCTAGCGCCGGGGAGTTGTTCTCACCTCATTCTGTTGGGCATTTGGGTTTTACAGGGACGTCCATCTGGATTGATCTTGAGCACCAGATTCATGTCATCATGCTGAGTAACCGTGTCCATCCACGGCGTAAGAATGACAAGATTCAAGCCTTCCGGCCCGTACTCCATAATGCCATCATGCAAACCTTGCTCAAAGCCGAACGCGCTGCCCCACCAGCGCCGGTCGAAGCTCCAGCCACTGAGACGGAAGACGTGCTGACAAGTGAACCGGCTCCTGAGTTAAAACAGGAAGAACATGCCGTCGAAGGCTTAGACAGTATTCCGGTTGCAGTGCAGATTCCGTTGACGGAAGTGGAGATATCGGCTGAAGCGAGTGCTGCCCCGCCAGCGGCGGTCGAAGCTCCAGCCCCTGAGCCGGAAGAGCTGATGGCGAGTGAACCGACTCCTGAGGTGCAAGAGGAAGAGCACGCCGCCGAAAGCGTAGACAGTATTCCGGTTGCAGTGCAGATTCCGTTAACGGAAGTGGAGATGGCGGTTGAAGCGAGCGTTGAATCCGAAGTAGAGCCTGAGGCAGAACAAGCGGAAGAACAAAAGACCGATCAAGCGGCAGAACAAGGGCCGCCCAAAAAAATGAAGACTGAGACGGCTGAAGATGCGTCTCCGCTTCAAGCCGAGCTAGACCAACCAAGCGAACCAAGCTCGGTAATACGAACAACTCGGGACAATCTCCCCAATCGCCCTCTGACAAGTCCAGCGCGTGCGCAGTCGCAATCCGAGCTGCACCCGTTTCTCGCCGGCTATCGATTCCGGACGAACCCTGAATTCGTGGCAGATGAAGTGCAGGATAGCGAGAGCCAGCCGTCAGTCGCTGAGACACAGGCACAGCTCTCCCGCACTCAAAATGGAGAGGATGCCGCCGACTGAGTCTCGTCGGGCGACGAAGTGTCGTCGGGCGATAAGGTGTCGTCTCTGGCCTCGTGATCCGGACGGCATCTGCACGATCTGTATTTGCCTGGATTTCTATGCCGCATGTGTCTGAACCGGACTTGAGCACCGTCCGCCATATCCATTGTATTGCTGTGGCCGGTGCGGGTATGGCCACTCTTGCCGCCATGCTGAAAGCACAGGCGTATCTGATAACGGGCTCGGATCGGGGCATCTATCCGCCCATGAGCGACTTTCTGGCCCAGGCTGGTATTCCGGTTATCCAAGGCTATCAGGCCGAAAACCTCTCTCCACCACCGGACCTTGTGGTGGTGGGGAATGCGGTGTCTCGCACTAACCCTGAGGTTGTCGCTCTCCTCAAGACGGACATCTCGTATGTGTCCTTTCCGCAAGCCGTAGGAAATTTCTTTCTGCCTGGAAAACGTGCGCTGGTTGTGGCCGGGACACATGGCAAGACCACGTCCACAGCCCTATTGGCTTGGGTGTTAGAGCAGGCGGGCCGAGCTCCAGGCTTGCTTGTCGGTGGGATCAGTCGCAATTTCGGCCAAGGCTATTGCTTAGGAATAGGCGAATATTTTGTGATTGAGGGCGATGAATACGATTCTGCCTTTTTCGACAAAGGACCTAAATTCCTCCACTATCGACCCCAAGCGGTGCTGCTTAACGCGATTGAATTTGATCACGCGGATATCTATGCGGATCTTGCCCAGATCAAAGCCGCATTCCGCCGCTTGTTGGAAATCGTGCCGTCCGGCGCGCCTATTGTCGTCTGCAACGATTCCCCCGAAGCGCTCAATGTTGCACAATCTGTAGAGAAGCCTTTTGTCACATTTGGGTTAAACGCTCAGGCGGACTGGCAGGCGCACCAGGTGCGTGATGACGGGCGTCGTCTTGCCTTTACCGTCATACATGGCCGGCAGGAATTTGGCCGTTTTACCTGTCCGGCCATGGGACACATGAATGTGCGCAATGCCCTTGGCGTCAGCGCGCTGGCATCGATGCTCGGGTTAACGGCTGAAGACATTGCGCTTGGCTTAGACAGTTTTCTGGGCGTTGAGCGACGCCAAGAGCTGATTGGCGAGGCAAACGGTATCACCATTATTGATGACTTTGCCCATCATCCAACGGCGGTGACGGTGATGATCGAAGCGGCCCGGCTGCGCTATCCCCAACGCCGTCTCTGGGCAGTGTTTGAGCCGCGCTCAAACACGTGCCGCCGAAGGATCTTTCAGCAGCCACTGACCGATGCGCTGGCGCGTGCCGACCGAGTGATACTCGGCCCTGTTTTTACGAAGCCGCAAGATGCCCTTGATCCCGCAGCGCTCTTCTCGCCGACAGAGCTTGCGACTGATCTCCACGTCCGCGGCAAACATGCGTATGCCGGGCAAAGCGTTGAGGAGATTTGTGCCCTCTTGACTGATGAGTGCCAAGCCGGCGATGTGGTATTGGTGATGTCGAACGGCGCATTTGGTGGGCTGCCGCGCAAACTGCTGGCTGCGTTACACACGGACTAAGGTAAACTGATATCCAGAGTCGTTTCTCCGTTGCCGTATAAGCGCACATACGTCCGATAGGTGCGCAAAACCAGCTTCACATATTTGCGCGTCTCTCGATAACTAATGCTCTCGATAAACTCATCCGGCTCTAAATTGCCAGAGCGGGCCTGCCATTTGTCGGCAGCCTTTTCGCCCGCATTATACGCGCCCAAGGCCAGGATGACGCTGTCATTATAGCGATCGAGCAGCTGGCGCAAATAGGTCGTGCCAAGAGTAATATTCAATTCCGGATCGGTCAGAGGGCTGACTCCGTTCAGCGGCATGGACGTCAGCCCGGCTGCCGTTGTTGGCAGCAGTTGCATGAGCCCGTACGCATTTGCGGGCGATACCGCCGTTGGGTTAAACAGACTCTCCTGACGGATCAGCGAAACAACAAGGTAGGGATCGAGATCGTGCTGCTGCGCCTGGGCACTCACAAGATCCCAATATGCTTGAGGATAGGAGTAGACTTGCTTGAGCGGACTCCCCACCTGCAGTGTCCGGGCTAGCTGAAACGCAGTCGTATGGCCGTTCAGGCGGCTATACTCGGACAGTAAGAAGCGAGCCCACGTGGCACCCTTGGGGGCTTTTTGCCGTATCCAATCGAGTTCTCGCCGAGCCTGGTCGAACAAACCAAGCTCGGCCAGGACGGTGCAGCGTTGATAGTGGGTAGCCTGGGCGGCTGACAATGGCGGGGGCCGTCTGGGCTGCAGTGGATGGATGATCAAGGCTGCGGGCGTAATGCCGAGGCGTCTTTCCGCCCAGAGGGCATAATAGCCATATGGATACCGACGCAGCAGACGACGATAGCCTTGCTTCGCCTCTTCGCGCTGACCTGCTCGGTCGGCGGCGCGGGCTTGCCAGTACAATGCACTGCCGCCTTCAGCCGTGCCTGGCGCAGACCGGGCGAGCGTGCGGAAGATCTTGCGGGCGTGTTCATAGTCGCCGCGTTGATAGGCCATCCAGCCGAGCCGCCAGTGGGCTTTACGCACAAGTGACCCACATGAGAAATGCTGGATAAGCTGCTGATAGGCGGAAGCTGCACGGGCGTGGGCCTGCTGGTCTTGTTGATCTTGCTGATCTTGAAAAATCCGACCGATGGCATACCACGCCTTGGCCGCTAGGGCGTGGCGCGGATAAACCTGGGTCAAACGCTCAAACAACGGCAGCGCTGTCTCATCTTGATCCCGGTTCCAGAAGAATTGCGCCCATCGATACAGTGCTCTCGGAGCTGAGGATGTTTTCGGATAGCGCTCAACAATCTGTTGCCAGTGCGCAACTGCCGCATCAGCGCGCCCTTGGCTCTTATAGATTCCGGCCTGGAGCAAAAGAACCGCCGGCCGCAAGGCGCTGTTTGAAAACCGGGTATTGAACTGCTCAGCCAGGGCCTCAGCCTTTGGAACGTCGCCCTCTTTGAGCAAAAGCTTGACCTCATTGTAATACGCTCTATCCGTCTTCAGACCAAAGCGGTGTGGGTGGCTGACACGAAGCTTTGCTACGTTCTCTTTTGCCGTTAGGCCTATGGGTGACCGAGGCAGTGTAGAGCGGAGTTGTTGGTAGCGTGTAAACGCCTTATCCACATGCCCCAGGCGTTGGACGGCTTGCGCGATGAGCAGCCGCGCCATGTTGCGAGTCGCATCAGTAGCAAGCGCAGCCCTCAGGGCTTGAGTAGCCGAGCGAATAACCTGCTGCCATTTGTTTTGCGCAACGGCCAGGTTGGCTAATGCCAAAGCTGCCTCGCTTTGCCACACGGTAGTCGGATAGTCCTGCAGCAAGTCCTGCAAGGCGCTGCCGGCCTCAGCAGACCGTCCGGCATTGAGGTGCACCGTAGCCAGATAATAGCGGCTGTAGTCTGCTAGGATGGCCCCTTCTTCTTGTAGTGCTAGTGCAAAGGCTGTCGCAGCCGCCGGCCAGTCCTTTTTCTGAAAAGCCTGATATCCCTGCAGAAATACTGCCGGGGAGACCGATGTTCGTATCTCAGGCGACGCTGGTTGGAGAGCCTCCTCTGAGGGAAGCTCCTCCGAGGCAGGGGGTGACTCTGGTCTGATTGGTTGAGTGTCTTGTGTAGGCCGACTAGCACTTTCTTGTGCCCCTTGGGCCCAAAGAGGAGGGGTACGGAAGAGCAGGAGAAGGGGCAGCAGTGGCAAGAATGAAAAGAGGAGAACCTGTTTTAAGATAAGAGAGAGGGGCCAGTGCTGTTGGCGTTGCATGAGGTGGTACGGTTGGCGCTTAGAACGCCTAACAAAACTGGTTGGAGTACGTTGTTAGCGCGCCAGCCCCTCCCCCTGGATTCCCGTTTCCACGGGAATGACAGTTCTTTTTGTGTCATACCTGCGAAAGCAGGTATCCAGGCTTACGGGACAAGACGGAGTTTTGTTAGTGGCTCTTAGCTCTACACTATAGCTAATACTGTAATTGAGTTTCGTTAAAATTCCTATTATGGTCAATTTTTTACAGAAAAAAGAATCCAAAGGCAGGAGGGGACGGATATGCAAATCGGAGTGCTCGCCTTTTTAACTGAACAGTCGGGAGAGCCGGGGGCCATTGCGTACGAGGCAGAGAACCTCGGCTTTGAATCGTTTTGGGTTGCCGAGCACTTGGTCATGCCCGCGCACTACAGCACGTATTATCCACGTTCCGCGGATGGCAAGGTACCGGAGTTCTATGCCCATCTGGTCGATCCTTTTGTGGCCTTGTCAGCGGCGGCCCAAGCCACGAAGACGATCCGTCTTGCTACTGGAATTTGCCTCCTGCCGGAGCGCGACATCATTACTACGGCCAAGGCGACGGCCAGTATCGATCTGTATTCAAATGGGCGACTCATGCTCGGCGTTGGGGCTGGCTGGTTTCCTGAAGAAGCCGAGATCATGGGCGTCCAGTTTGCCAAACGCTGGCAACATTTACGCGAGTCGGTCGAAGCGTTGCGCGAACTATGGACAAAAGACGAGGCCAGCTATGCCGGCGAGTTCGTGCGCTTTGCCCCAGTCAAACTTTTCCCTAAGCCGGTCCAACACCCGACTCCGCCCATTTTCCTGGGCGCACATGACCGGCGTTACGCGTTGAAGCGTGTTGCTCGGTATGCGGACGGCTGGTGCCCCGGCGGCTTAACCCCAGAGCAGGCTCAGGAAGATATCCCTACGATTAAACGCCTGGCCAAAGAGGCAGGTCGTAATCCGGACGCCCTTGAATTTTCTGTACTTTTACTGAATTCTGCCGAGGCGGGGCTCAATGCGGAAGTGCTCAAGCAGTATCAAGAGGCTGGTGTGAGCCGCGTGATCGTGGCCGCTACGCAAGCCGCGTTTGGCAGTGGGACTGAGGCAATCAAAAAACTGGCGCCTATTGTCGAGCAGGCCCAGCACGTATAAACAACCTGCTGAGCTTGGGATGATAACGTTATTCGTCGCAATGAAATTCGTATGAAAACTTTGATGTCTGCTCTGGTTATTGGGATCGTAAGCGTCAGCCTGCTGGGCCTCATGAGCATAACAGGCTGTAGTTCCGTGAAATCGGCGGCGAGCGCTCTTATGCCCGGTACAAAAAAGCCGGAGGAGAAGATCAAAGCTGGTAAGCGATTGCATCTCAAGGTACCGCCACAAGTCGCCCTCATGCTGCTCCAAGATGTCGCCACTGAGAATGATTGGAAAGTGCTGAGTACCGGCGACCAAAAGGATATTAACGGCGCGGTAAAAGGGAAGTTCTTTCGGGTCGAGACACTCGTATTTGTGGGCGGGCGGAGAGTCATGAGCGGCGTCTTTTTCAAAGAAAACGACGACGAAGAAAAGTCGTATGTGACGATGGGAAAGCCCTCGACCGAAGTTGAATATGGGATTCCTCTTGCATTAGTCAAACCGATGCAGGCCGCTGTTGCGGAATGGACGGGCGAGCCAGAGGAGGGGGAAGAGCAGGATGAGCTAGACGACGAAGAGAGCCCTTTGGAAGAGGCCCTGCGCGGAGACCCATGGGCTGGCGAGCGAGATGAATTAGATGCGCTAGACGAGCCTGATGAGCTAGCGGAGCTAGACGAACTAGATGAATTAGACGAGCTAGATGAGCTTGATGGGCTAGATGGGCTAGACGACGAAGAGAGCCCCTTATAAAAGGCACTCCGCGGAGACCTCTGATGTTTGGTATACAGGCAGTTGACACTGTTTTGTCCCGGGGGTCTGCGTGAAAGGCGAGAAAGAGCAACCAAAATATCCTAATATATACGTCTCGCTGAAAGACCAAGAGGATACGGCCTTTCGGCTCCTCGTCCGCGTACGGACCGCACTCCGAGATGCGGGGATAGTGAAGGCCGCGCAAGACTGATTTCTTGAAGAAGCCACGGCCCAAGACTTCGACCACTTGGTCCAAACGGTCAAACGCTGGGTCGAGACCACGCAGACAGACGAGGTCGAGATCTGGCGTCGCCTTGCGCCGTAGTCAGCGCTTCTATTCTCCATCCGGGTTCCGGACGACAAGAATAATTGCAGCAAAGAGGACGAGTAACGCTGCGATCATAATCCGGAGCGCGATGCGCTGATTCACCGCCCGGCGAAAGACGAAGGGTAGTGTCCTCAGCAGTTGGGTTACCCCCACAAACAGCGACAGAATAGCTGTTACCAATCCTTCAAAGCTGTTAAAGAAATCGACGAGTTCCACGCTCTGATACTCCGACTTCTGATTTTACCAGATTGAAATGGATGCTGCTTTCAGGCGAGGTAAAACGGGCAGTCCAGTCTATTCTGCGGCGCCAGCCAACGCGACTTGGACTAGGGTGTGTAGAAAGCGGTCTACCCGCTCGGCTGGTTGACCCGCGAATTTCATCTGAATAATCAAAGACGCCGTGCCCACGAGTAAGAGGGCGACATCTTCGGCGTTTACATTTGCGGCGAGACTGCCTTGGTCTTGCCCGTGTGTAATCGCCTCGGTGAGCATGCCGACGACGCGCTGCTGGAGTTCTAAGTAGCGCGGCCACACATCTTCCCCAATCGCGGTGCTCCAATCCAGAACCACGCGTGCATGGTCCGGATGGGTGTCTACGGATTGTGCGTATGTAGCGGCTAGGTTCCGGAGTATCTGGGGGAGAGGGGCGTCGGCCTGCAGCAGCTGCTCGGTCATTGCTAGATAAAAGTGTGTGACTTCATCCAAAACAGCATTCACAAGGTCAGGCCGGGTCGGAAAATAGAAAAATACAGTCGGGACTGAAACGTGGGCCTCTTGTGCGATTTCAGCATGTCGAGCACCAGCCAGGCCACGCTGGGCAAATACGTGTAAAGCGCACGGGAGCAAATGTGTACGCCGCTCTTCTTGGGAGAGCCGTTTCGCACGTATATTCGATATTTTGTCGCGTTTCATATCCGTATAACTCCCTAAATTAAATAGATAATATATTTTATTGAGATTTCTATCGATAGTATATTGATAAACTTATTAATAGTGTTACTGATAAATATATCAATAATACCCGAGGAAGGCGTATGGGCTTACATGCATGGCTAGAGAAGAGGACGTTTCAATGTGCTTTGGTCGCCGGATGCTTCATGCTTTTAGGCTGCGGGCCTCAAACGGAGATGGTTCCGACTGAGCGCTTCGCAATAAAATTTGTCAAAGCCCACCAGTCGGATGGCGGGTTTAGCGTTGCCTCAAATATAGCGCAGCAAGCCGGACAGGACCGGCACAACGGAAATCGATGGGAGAATGAGACCTGGCAGGCCGGACTGTCTTCCAAAAAAGAACAGTATCTGGCAGCTCTGAGTCAATACTTCGATATTATTGAAGCGCCGCGTCAGCGGCAGGTGCGGTTTACGTACACGGATAACGATGGCGTTCAGGAAGCGCTATGGAGTACCGATCTGCATACCAAGCAGACCGTTCCACACAACGCGCTCGCGAAGCGGTTCACGTCCCCCAAAGAGTAAAACTCTTAGTCCGTCAAACGCTGAATAATGAGTAGGGTGATTGTCATCTAATTCATTTTGGAACGATAAATACGCTGCCGTCGCGTGCCGCCGGCAAGGGCCTTAAACAGCAGGCCACGGAAAACCATAACCGCGTAGAGGAGAAAAGAGCTGCCTATTGCCCACATGATCGCTGACGTTGAATTCCAGAAGCCAATACCGAAGGACATAAACATCGACCGACCAAGCTGCATGGGCATAGCCAGAATATCGAGCGGAAAGAACAGCGAGGAGGCCAGCGCAATCGGTGGTAAAACAAGGGTAGCCGATACAATCAGAACGAGCGCGATCAAGGGCAGGAACCATTCCACGCCGCTCTCGCGCAGAAACTCGACACTCTCCTGGATCATGGCAAAACCGTCACTTCGTCCTTGGTAAATGATCTCGGTCACTGGGCTGAGCAGAATCGGCATGACGAGGTGGACCAAAACGTATAGGACTTGGGAGCTGGTACCGCCGGGTATCATTGAGAGGAATAAACGGACAATGGCCAGAAAGAATAAGATCGTAATGACCGAGCCAAAGTGGGGCCGCCAGCTATCCAGTAACTCTTGAGGTTGAACGCGTTGGCCGTGCACGATGCCGTCGATGAAGTATAAATATGATCCAGTACACAGAGCCATAACCAACCCGACGAGTAACCCGCCAGCAAAGCCCATGCGGTCAAAAACGTGTGCTGCAAAAAAAATGATAGGCGTGTACACAAGCGGCAGAAGGGCAATCCACCAGCCTCTTCCCATTTTTTTAACTGTGTCTTTTACAACGTGTTGATAGATGTTGAGCGTTGCCGCAACCAGGGCATTCGCATTCATTACAATACCATTTCCTTCCGCCTCTTCCGCTCCTGCCCGTACTCCAGGGTTACGCGTATGGCTTGCCCCATTGGTCCTGAAAAGTCACCTCTTCGAGTGGTAAGCGCGAAACCGGTCCGAAATTACCCATAGGATAACCGATAGGCAAAATGGCGAACGTCTCGGCATTTTCCGGTGAGCCGAGAATGGCATTCACCTCCTTTTCAAACAGAAGATGGCGAGTGGTCAGGGTTGATCCCAGCCCGAGACCGCGCGCTGCAAGCAGCATGTTTTGGACTGCAGGATAAATCGACGCGCCAGACATTTTGACCAGTCCCATGGCAGACGCAAAGTCTCCAAGCAAACAACACACGATCAGCATTGGGGCTTCATGTAAGTGCTCGGTCAAATACACAACCGCGTCCAGCACGCGCCTTTTTTTGTTCGTGCGTTTTTCCCGGCGGCGGTGGACTCGATCGATAGCGCGGTAAGAGTTTGTCGAGCGCTTTTTTATAATAGTGCTGGATCTGTTGCTTGACCTCCGGATCTTTGACCACAATAAAACGCCAGTGTTGCACATCGCCACCGCTTGGCGCGCCTAGCCTTGCATTAATGATCTTGTGTATGAGCTCGTCTGGAATCGGGTCCGGTTTCAAGCGTCGCATAGCGCGCATAGTGCCGAGTGCTTCAAAAAGATCGATCGTTTCAGCCATGAGGGGGCTCCTTTCAGGAGGTCTTGTATCACGAGGCAAGGCTGAGAGGAAATGTAGGGCTATCTGATTCTTCCTCGCTCCTTCACCTGCACCCGTTTCACCCCAAATGCAATCATACGAGCGGGCAAATTCCGCAGCAGCGGAATACGTGGGATGATGCGTAGCGGGAGGGGCAGCCGAAAGGGCGTATTGGTATTGAGCGCGGGTGCAACAACGCGGCGCTGGATTTGGGCTTGAAAGGCTTGGATGGCCCGCGTTGGCCATGCGCGTTGACGCTGAACAAAGCCAGATGATCGAGCTGCAGCGTGCCCGCCTTGAGTGGCTGGGCCAACTCGTTTGCGGCGACGACCGCATCTTGAATGGCATAATTAATACCGACCCCGCCAACCGGGGACATAATATGCGCGGCATCCCCAATTAGCAGCAGGCCTGGCATATACCACTGGACCAGGCGATCCGCGCCCACCGACAGCACAGAAATATCTTTCCAATCTGCCACCTGCTCCAGCTGGTCCTGCGCCCATGGAATCAATTCCCCTACCGCCTGACGCCAGGCCTCTAAACCTGTCGCATTCACGTGCTGATAGCCTCCCTTTGGGATGACACAACCCGCCTGCCAATATGTATAGCGATCGAGCAGCACGAGCATACGTCCATGTCCCACTCGAAAAGTTGCGCCGGCATCGAGCGGGTCATCCGACCTGCGAGGCAGGCGAAACCACAACACATCCATCGGAGGCTGCGACGTCTGGGGCTGGAGCTGGGCGAGACGACGCAGGCGTCAGAAGCGCCCGTCCGCACTAACAGTGAGCTGTGCTCGAACGGCATGCCAGCCGCCGTCAGTGGAACGGTACCGGACACCCCGGACTGCTCCGCCTGCCTCAACCAATTCCTGGACGTTGGCTCCCATGTGGAGTTGGAAATGTGGAAAACGCTTGGTCTCGGTTGTGATGAAATCCAAGAAGTCGACTTGCGGAATGAGGGTGATATGAGGGTGATATGAGGGTGATATACGGGTATTTTGTTTTGAGCCGACGCAGGTCAATGAGCTGGACAGACTCGTCCGGCGTCTGAATTGACAGCCGGTCGATCTTGGAATGCTTCAGCTCAAGCAGGCGATCTGCCAGACCAATCGAATCCAGGATCTCTAGAACGGATGGATGCAGGGTATCGCCACGAAAGTCGCGGTCGAAATTGAGATGGCTCTCAAGCAAAGTAACATGGAGACTCTGACGGGCAAGGAGCAAGGCCAGCATGGCTCCGGCTGGTCCACCGCCGACAATACAGCAGGCTGTTTCGTGGATGGTTTGGATGTCGTGTCCTTGCGAGGCAGCCATAAGACTACCGTAGCAAAGGAGGATCTCCAACTGTAGGGGCAGGCCTAGCCCCTACGGTCCTTGTCGTTGCATTTCTGAGAGCGTGGCGCTATCTAGCCTTTCACGCGATATCCTTTCTTATGAACGAGGCGAGAGAGTCTAAAAAGGAGAACGGCTATGCCAAACACACCACGATTTTGGGGACTCATACCACCACTACCGGCCAAAGCGCTGGGCCAAGTTGCAAAGAACGCCGAAGATATGGGCCTTGAAGGACTATGGGGTATTCAGCTCTACGGTCCGCCTTTTGCCCCTCTGGCTGCGGCGGCAATGGCAACTGAGACCATCAAACTCGGCACTGGTGTGGCGCAGGCGTTTGTGCGCAGTCCCCTGGAGACTGCCTGCGCGGCATTAGAGTTGGATATAATCAATGGTGGTCGGACAGTGTTGGGCATTGGGCCGACGCTACGTTGGTGGAACGAAGACTGGCACGGCGTGCACTACGGCAAGCCTATCTCGCATCTGCGGGAGGCGGTCGAAGTCATCCGTATGATTATTCGTAAGGGCCATACGGGCGAACTCGGCAAATGGGAAGGCGAATACTACACCCTCAATCTTGACCGCTTTAAGACCCTCTATCCCCCAGTGCGGGAAGACATCCCTCTTTACCTGCCGGCACTCTATGAAACTGCTTCACGCCTGGCCGGTGAAATTGCTGACGGCTTGGCCGGCCATCCGATTTGGTGTGAATGGTGGATTATGAATCAGGTGAAAACGAATGTGGCTAAAGGGCTGAATAAAGCGGGGAAAGAGCGTAGCGGGTTCGATCTCAACATTTGGCTGTTTGTCGCTCCAGGACCGGACAAGGGGCAGTGCATTCGAAGACGCGCGTCGCACGGTGGCCTTTTACTCGTCTTTCTCTCAGTATGAACGCTATTTTTCCGAATGTGGTTTTGGAGACGAAGCCCGAGCCATCGCTCAGGCCGCCGAAGCAAAAGACGATGCAGCCATGCTCAAAGCCTGTACAGACACAATGGTCGAGAACTTCTCGCTGGTCGGGCCTATTGACGAAGTCCGTGCGCGGGTTGACCGCATCGCTCAAATAGCAGACTCGTTTACGCTGTGTGTACCGTTCTACGGCTTGGCCCAAGAGCAAGTCGGTGAGTACAACCAACGCATTGCTGGGGAATTTTACAGCTAAGCACCCAAGACAGGAATTGCCCTGCTCACTCAGGGCTCGTTAGCCGCTTGAGGCGCTGGGTCCGCCCTGAGGGGCTTGTGGTCTGCCCTGAGGGGCCGCGTGTGCTGTGAGTGGTAACATGCGCCCAAAGAGGGCCAGTCCAATGGCATGCTGGCAAATGATTGGTGGCTGGACGAGCCGCGTACATTCGCACTGAGCCTGTCCGTTTGGCGAGAGGATGGCTCGATACGAGACGTGGCGCTGATGATCCCAGCATCGGCCTACTAATTCTCTGGAAAACATAGACTCATACAACAGGGCAAAGCTGTAGCGAAGCTCCTAACAGCATGAGCCGAGCCTGGCTTCTTCGACTGCGAGTAACGTTTCGGATAACTTTCTCGCAAGTATTGCGTTGGGCAGGAGTAAGCTCTTCCATATTGTGTAAGGAGAGGCGCTATGTCGCCCGTGAATCTGAAGCCCGCAACCACGGCGGTTTGATCTCGGCTACCGGCACGCCGATCACTGCCGCAATGTGGCCGAA
>CAXXHG010000044.1:0-25738 GCA_963666315.2 Binatia bacterium | reverse complement strand
TTGCGCGTAATATCTGGGTCAATGGTGATCCGGAAGAGAAGATGTTCCCGCTTATGGTCCAGTTTGTCGGCGACGATCGCTTCTTTATCGGCTCCGACTACCCACACGCAGAGGGATTTGTTGCCCCAGTGCAAAAAGCACGCGAGGTGCTGGCCTCTTTACCCGCGGCCTCTGTCGATAAAATCTTGGGAACAAATGCCGCAAAGTTCTACGGCATTTAAGTCTGCATTGGTTGGGTGGACCAACGGTCCACCCCTTTGTCGGCGGGTCGTGGCCCGCCCTACCCTCCGCTCCTAAAACAAATCCCGTAGGTCGGGTTAGCGAAACGTAACCCGACACCACAAGGCTGGACCAATTTCTGGCAGCGGTCAGGCATGGTCAACCACACTTTTTCAGCCCTCCAGAATGCGCAGCACCTCGTCATGCACCCGGCCGTTTGATATCACCGCATCGCCTGAATAGATCGACCGGCTCCCGGCAAAATCAGAAAACCGGCCACCCGCCTCGGTGACGATAATCTTGCTCGCGGCCACATCCCAAGGCTTGACCTCAGGCTCTAAGGCCACCTCGGCCAGCCCTTGCATCACTAGGCTATGCCCCAGGGCATCACCGAAACCACGTTGACGAGCAGACCCATCCACCAAACGCAGGAACGGCTGCCAACACGGCCGGACTTTCAAATCATGCAGGCCACCGTGAATCAGCATCGCGTCTCCGAGCTCGGCGATACCCGAGACATGTACCCGTTGGCCATTGGCAAACGCGCCCTGCCCTTTTTGAGCGTACAGCAGCTCGCCGATCGCCGGGGCATACATCACCCCGGCGGTAATCTCGCCGTCTTCTTCTAAGGCAATCAGCGTCGCAAAAAACGGAATGCCTCGAATAAAATTCTTGGTGCCGTCGATCGGATCGATAATCCAGCGCGCTGCGCCCTTACCCGGCTGCTCGCCGAACTCTTCACCCAGAACACCATAGTCGGGAAACTGCGCGCGCAGTATGGCGACAATGCGCGTTTCGCACTCTCGGTCGGCTTTGGTCACCGGCGTGCGGTCGGCTTTGAGTTCAACACTTAGGTTTGTCTTGAAATACTGAAGGGCGATTACTCCCGCGGCTTTCGCGGCATCTGTCGCGGCTCGGAGGACTGTATTCATAACGTCTAAGTCTTCAAACCGACTCCGTTTCCCCGATTCAGCTTCTCTACAATAGTCCCCGTATCGCCCCACCGTCAATCTGCAGACTCACGCCGGTGATATAACTGGCCGCTGCTGAGGCGAGAAAGACAATGCCGCTTGCCATTTCGGATGGATCACCGATGCGTCCCAAGGGAACATCTCGGGCACTAGCCTCCAGCGCTTGCTGCAAGGTTTTTCCGGTTTTCGCCGCCCGCGCGGCCAGCCCGCCCTTGAGTCGGTCGGTCAGAATACGGCCGGGTAAGACCGTGTTGATCGTGATGTTATGCTTGCCGATCTCACGCGACAGCGTTTTTGCCATACCGATCACGGCCGGGCGCACGCCGTTGGACAAGATGAGTCCGTCTATCGGCTCTTTGACCGACATCGACATCACGCTGACGATGCGCCCCCAGCGCTGTTTTTCCATATACGGCAGCACTTTCCGAATAAGCCGGACCGTGCTGAGAAAATTGAGCGCAAAAGCGCTTTCCCAGGCCGCGTCGTCCATATCGCCAAAACCGCCCATCGGCGGGCCACCCGTATTCGCCACCAGCACATGCACCGTCCCGAATTTCGTTATTGTCGCATCGACCAGCTTCTCAGTCGCAGCGGCTTGTGACAGGTCTCCGGCGACCGGCAGCACCTCAGCCCCGGTTTCGCTCCGAATCTCCCCCGCAGTTTTTTCCAGCAACTCCGGGTGCCGGGCACAGATCACGACCTTGGCCCCTTCCTGGGCGAACGCGAGCGCGGTCGCTCTGCCTATGCCTTTGCTTGCACCGCCGACGATGACGATTTTATCGGTGAGACCAAGATCCATATGTGTATCTCCTCAATGCACACCCGCTACACGCGCCACAAACGCAGCGCCTACAGATAGCCCTTTTTCTCATAGAAGCCGCGCACGGCCGACTCGAAGCCTGCGGGATTATCGCCCATCACCGAATGGCCGGCTTTCTCGACTAAGGCAAACTCCGAACCGGGAATATTTTCTTGCAGATCGCGCGCTCCATCCAGCGAGAACACATCACTCTCCCCACCTCTGACCAACAAGGTCGGACACTGTATCTTCTTTACCACGACAGACAGCTCATCTTGCATCTGTTTGATATCAACCGTGCGATGGCCGTCGCTAAAATAGGTGTCATACTTCCAGGTCCACTTCCCGCTGGGCAGCTGCTTCAAGTTATACACCACGGTGTATTTGCGGATGATGTCAAGGGACCGACGCGGGTTAAACTTATGGATAACGGCCGCAGCCTCATCCAGCGAGTCAAAGTCGCGATAATTCTTCATAAAATCCCGAATATGCTTCACACCTTTCGGCTCCACACGCGGCCCAACATCAACCACCACCAGCGCCTCAACCTTGTCCGGATAATGCGCAGTAAATGCCAGAGAATTTGCACCACCCATCGACATGCCGGTTAAGAGAAACCGATCCAGCCCCAACTCGTCGGTGAACGCATTGGCGTCTTTGACCATGGTGGAGCGTGAGTAGTCCTTATCCGGAGCCCAATCCGTGTCCCCGTGACCGCGTTGGTCAAAGGCCATGACATGAAAATGCTCAGCCATAGCCGCAGCAAACAGATCCCAGGTATGACACGTCTGGCCTACCCCGTGCAGCAACACTAAGGACGGATTGTCCGGGCGGCCCCAATCCAAGTAATGAAACTTCAGGCCGTTTGCGTGTACATATTTATCAGTGAACTGCTTCGGGTCCTGATTTGATTCTTGCGCCGTCATGCATCGCCCTCCTTTTACAGCGCTCTCCCCGGCGCTGTTGCGGGGGCCAGCATAAAGGAAAACGTGCGTAGGGGAAAGACGTTTTCCGCTCTCGGCTTTACCCTAGCGGGTGGATTCGCTCCCATGGCTAACGCATCATAAAATTCCATTTGAAAAGCACCTACATATTTCAAACAAAAAATCGTATAATGCCCAGGTGACCTTTGAATGGGATGCAACCAAGAGTGTAGCGAATAAAGAAAAACATGGAATTGGTTTCGAGGCGGCTCAAGGATTGTGGCAAGATGAAGATCTCCTCGATCTTCCCTCAAAATACCCGCACGAATCTCCCCGACTCGCCATTGGAAAAATCCGCGATAAGTATTGGACAGCAATATATACGGTACGCAAACAGACCATTCGTATTATTAGGGTCAGGAGGGCTCGATATGAAGAACGAACACTCTACGAAGAGGAAATCGGCAAAATCGACAAACGCAACAAATCTTGAAGAAAAATTTGACGCGGGGGAAAATGTCCTTGACTATTTCGATGCGTCTCAGGCCACCCGTTCTAACCAACGTGGTGGCGCACGCCGTGGTGCCGGAAGAAAAACCCAGCAACACGTACGCCTTCAGGTGTATGTTTCCGCCTCTGTTCGGGAGAAAGCCCAGAAACTGGCAAAATCCGGGAATACAACGCTCAGTGCGGTTGTAGAAAAGGCCCTTCTACGTCTCGCCGACTGAGCAATCTGTTTTCCCCACGTCCGCCCGAGGCTAAAGCCTCAGGCCCAGCCTACCAAGCCCGGTAAACCAGGCTCCCCACCCTGCCTTTGAGGGGGCTTTAGCTCCCTTTGTATATTGAGCTTGGTGCTTTAGCGCCAAGTGGGGGTGGCTTCCAGCAACAGCCTTCACGTTATGCGACGGGATAACTTCATGATCCTGTTGCACAATGCCTCTCTCTCACGCTCTTCTTCCCGTAGGGTGCAGCCTCTGCACCATTACTGCTTGGCTCAGAAGAGACGGGTTATGAGTTTTGCAACAGCGTCACTTCATCGCCGGGCGGACAGCGGAATGAGGGGCGCGCTGATGACGGTAGCCTTCCATTCCCACAGTGACCATAGCCGGGGCAGCGCAAGCGGCGCGACTTGGCACAACCTTCGCCCGGCGATAAACTCGCCAGGCTACGAAACAACGCCCTCTGAAGAGGGCTCCAAGACCTCGGTGGGATTGCACGCGAAGACAGCTATGCCTTACTCACAGCTCTTTTACCATATTGTCTGGTCCACCAAGAACCGAGAGCCATTGCTCATCCTGATCTTGCACCGGACGTTTTCGAGTTGGTACGCACCAAGGCCATCGGGCTCGGTGCCACAGTCTTCGCGTTAAACGGTCTTCCTGACCACATCCACTTGGTAGCTACTATTCCTCCTCAAATTGCTGTGGCCAAGTTCATCGGCCAGGTCAAAGGAGCAACATCTGCGAGGCTCAACAAATTGTCACCGTCTTTTGCCTGGCAAAACGAATATGGGGTTTTCTCTTTCGATAGCAAACGTTTGCCTCGATATGTCGCCTATGTTGAACGGCAGCAAGAGCACCATGCGCACGGCACCGTAATAGCCACCTTGGAACGTAATGGTGACAGCGCGGGCAGGCCTATCCATGAGTCAGCGCATCAGCCCCCCCCCAACGAGCGAAACAACCAGCAAAGTAAGCCGGCTTATCGAGTGCCAAAGCATATTCCGTACAGCCCACTTCGCCCGGCGATACATCACCAGACGGGGCTGTTAAGCCGGCTTGAGCCGGCGCTGTATAGTAGCCCGGCGACTTCATCGCCGGGCGGCGCTGGGAGTCAGCTCCTACATAAACTCTTAGCGCTACGTCACCGCCCAACCCGGACTCCTAGCCCCCATTCCCCAACACCTAATCCCCCTCCAGCACCGAGCGCACAACCTCAGGCGTCAATTCCCCCAGATCGGACAAGACCAGTTTCGCCTGGCTGAAGTCGTTGTGCAGCGTGTATTCATTCGGCACAGCAATGCAGGCGATGCCGGCTTTGGTGGCGGCCGTGACACCGCGATACGTATCTTCAATAACAACACACTGGTCCCGTGCCAGTCCTAGTTTTTGTGCTGCGGCTAAGAACGCGTCGGGCTCGGGCTTGGCTTTGTCGTAGTCCTGGCGCGCAATAGTCTGTGGGAAAAAATGCTCTATTCCAAAGCGCTGGAGCACAAAGTCCAAATGATTCCGGTTGCTGTTGGTCGCCACTGTCAGGCCGAAGTGGGGAGCAAGATGCGTGAGGGTTGTTTCGACATGCGGCATGAGGGTAACTTCTGTTTCTAAAAAGTTTGAGGAAAATGGGCGAGCGCAGCTTGCGTAACTCATCCGGGGCCATCGGCAGATTGTGTTTTTCAACGATATACTCCGGTCCGGTCCCCTTAGCGATCCACTCCTCTTCGTATTCGCGCTGGGTCACGCTGACGCCATACGGCTTGAGCACTGCGCCATAGGCTCGGTAGTACAAGCCCTCGGAGTCTATGAGAACACCGTCCAGGTCAAAGATTACGCCTTGGTTGAGTTCTTGAACGCTCATTCCTTCCCCTTTCCAATGGGGCTTAGCCGGCTTGATCCGGCGCTGTACGCTAGCCGGGCCACTTCATGGCCCGGCGGAGCTCTGATTTAGTGAAGCAAATTTTTATAGTACACTGCATGCTTATGAAACCAATAAAGCCCCCGCCTGCCCAGCATCTCCCAGCTGACGACCCGTCTGCAGCCTGGGTACCCATCTTTCTCGATCTTGGTTTTCCAGCTTACCTAGTTCGGGTTGAGGACGAAACGGTCTGTATCATGGCTCCAGCAGAAGACTGCCAGCGTTTGCTCGAAGAGGATGTGCGCGAGCGATTGATCGCACACGGCAAAGCACTGGGTTACCGGTTTATTACACTCGATATCGGACATTTCGTGGATTGATGCGACTACTCTACTCGTCACCCAGAGCGGCCCGCGCCTGCTCCCAGTCTCGGCCATTAAAAGGCTCAATGGTGAGATCGTGTAGATTGACGTTATCCAAACAGCGCACATTGACATCGATCTTGTCCGGATGGGAGCGCGGGACATAATACGAGGCAATCCCGCATACCGGACAGAAATAATGCTGGGCCATTTTGGTGTTGAACTGGTAGAGCGCAGCCGCGTCCGGGGAAGTCAGCAGCCGGAACTGCTCCGGCGCGACTATCCAGTGCAGAAAGCCCTTCTTGGTACACATGGAACAATTACAGTCCAGCACCTGATCGATCTGACCAGCAACCTCAAATCGGATGCTCCCGCAGTGACACCCGCCGGTGTAGGTCGGCATACGGTCATCTCCTTGCCGCGCAGTTCTGTATAGCCGTTCTTTCTCGTTTCAAATATCAAGAAACAAGGAAACAGGGAATCAGACGATCGGGGAAAGGCCCTTGACCCTGTTGTCACCCAAGCGATATGAGGAAACAGATCGGGGTGTGGCGCAGCCTGGTAGCGCACTCGCTTGGGGTGCGAGAGGTCGGCCGTTCGAATCGGCTCACCCCGACCATGCATAAAGGAGGCGATTATAGGCCACTCATAGACCCACCATAGCTATGGTAGGTCATGGCTGGACGTGGTCGCCTTTCCTTTTTTTCGGCTTTCTGGTGAAATATTGTTATGGTTATCCTGGTGTCGAACGACGACGGTATTCAGTCCGAGGGGATCCGTCGCCTTGAAGAGGCGCTGTCTCGCATAGCCGAGGTGTATACGGTCGCGCCGGACCGGGAACAGAGTGCGGTGAGTCATTCGCTTACGCTGCACCGCCCGCTGCGCATCGAAGGGATTGCACCACGGCGATTTGCAGTCAATGGAACGCCCACCGATTGTGTCAATCTTGCACTCAAAGGGTTTCTGCCTGTGCGTCCCGACCTGGTGGTATCCGGCATCAACAAAGGCCCCAATATGGGGGACGATATCACATATTCCGGCACGGTCGCGGCTGCCCTAGAAGGCGCGTTATTAGGCATCCCAGCCTTTGCGGTTTCGCTCGTGACGTTCACCGCGCCCTACCATTTCCAAACAGCCGCCACATTTTCGGCGATGCTTGCGGCTGAGATTCTGACGCCCAAATTTCCGGCAGACAGCTTACTGAACGTCAATGTCCCAAACCTGCCACTCGAACAGATTAAAGGCTACCGTTTTACCCGACAGGGAAAACGGCGCTACGGGGAAAGCATAGACGTGCGGACCGATCCGCGCGGGAAAAAATATTACTGGATCAGCGGGGATAACCTGGGTTTTGATCCTATTGAAGGCTCGGACTGCGTGGCGGTTCACGACGGGTATATCTCAGTCACGCCTGTACGCACAGATTTAACCCACCAACGTGTACTCACAGAACTGCAAGACATGCAGCTCCCATGGCCCTAGCATATACACAAGCCCGAGAACGCATGGTCCAAGACCAGCTGGCGGCCCGGGGCATTACGGATGCCCGCGTGCTGGCCGTCATGCGCCAGGTGCCGCGCCATGCTTTTGTTGAAAATTACTTGAGGGATCAAGCGTACGAAGATTATCCCCTCCCCATTGGGGAGAACCAAACCATCTCTCAGCCCTATATGATTGCCATAATGGCCCAGGTTCTGCAGCTTGAGCAGACGGAACGCATTCTTGAGATCGGCACCGGCTCGGGCTATTTCAGCGCCATTCTTGCCGAGCTGGGGGCTATGGTCTACTCGGTTGAACGTCTCGAATCGCTTGCCAGCCGTGCCCAAGCAACCCTGCACACCCTGGGCTATCACAATGTTTTGATCGACGTTGGCGACGGCAGCCTGGGGTGGCCGGATCACGCTCCGTTTGACGCCGTCGTTGTGGGCTCAGCCGCACCCTGTCTGCCTCGCCCTTTGCTCTCGCAGCTCATACCAGGCGGACGCCTGGTGCTGCCTATGGGTGAAGAAGAACTCCAAACCTTGGTCAAGGTCAGCAAAGAACCCAGCGGCCTGCGCGAAGAATATTTCGGCGAATGTCGCTTTGTCAAACTCCGCGGACAGTACGGCTGGGAAGACTGAATATAATCATGCCGCCTATCTACCTCGATTATAACGCCACAACTCCCATACGGCCGGAAGTATTAGAGGCCATGGTGCCCTGCTTACAAACGCATTTTGGCAATCCGTCCAGCCTGCACCAGGTTGGCCGCCGAGCCAAACAAGCCCTGGAGGAGGCACGTGAGCAGGTGGCTGGCCTGATTCATGCCAAACCGGCTGAAGTCCTGTTCACCAGCGGTGGTACGGAAAGCAATAATCTTGCTTTACGTGGTATTTCTGAGGGCAGGCGGCAGACACGCGAAGGTAAGAACGCACACATCATCACAACCGGCATCGAGCATTCGTCCGTCTTGGAAACGGCCACAGTCCTGAGCAGCCAAAAGATCCTGGGCAGCCAGGAAGTCACGCTCACCACGCTGCCAGTCGATGCCGCCGGCCGGCTCAGTCCTGGCGATCTTGAAGCAGCCCTCACACCCGACACGGTAGTGGTCAGCATCGGGCTGGCCAATCATGAGATCGGTACCCTGCAACCGATTCGAGAACTCAGCCACATCACCCACGCCCACGGTGTCCCGCTGCATGTGGACGCCGTTCAGGCCGCAGGTAAGCTGCCGCTTGATGTCGATCAGCTCGGTGTGGACGCATTGTCCCTCTCGGCGCATAAAATCTATGGCCCAAAAGGCATAGGCGCGCTGTATATACGCACCGGCACGGCACTGCACCCGGTTTTTCGGGGCGGGCCCCAGGAACGTGAAAAGCGCCCAGGCACAGAGAACGTTGCCGCAGCCGTCGGCTTTGGGACTGCAGCCAGCTTGGCCGGCCAAGATATTGAAACGCAGGCCGCCCGGCTGATACATCTCATAGCCCTGCTGTGGAACGGTATTCAGAGCCATATCCCTGAGGTGGTCCGCCACACGCCCATGCAGACCTGCCTACCCAATACGCTGAACGTTGGGTTTATGGGGGCATCGGGTGAAGGCTTGATGATGGGTCTTGATCTGGCCGGTATTGCCGTCTCCACCGGGTCTGCCTGCGCTGCGGGTTCAGTCGAACCATCCCACGTCCTCCAAGCGCTGGGCTGTGACGAAGCGGGAGCCAAAAGTGCGATTCGGTTCAGTGCCGGTATCCATACCACGGAGGAAGAGATCGCCCAGGTTCTTGAAGTCCTGCCGCAGATTGTCGAGCGAGTGCGCAAAGCATCAAGAACAATGTAGGGGCGTAGATTTGAAACGAATATGAGACATGCCGCTGCCATACGAAGACAAACGCTGCGCCCCTACGACAGTACCGTACGAAGACAACTGCTGCGCCCACGACAGCATCCGACAATTTTGTTAGATTTTGACATATGGTAAACTCCATGCCCAAAAACCGAGGCAAACGCGTGCTGTCCGCCCTGAGCGGCGGGGTCGATAGCGCGGTCGCGACAGCCCTGCTGGTTGAGGCCGGCTATGACGTGATTGCCATCTCCATGTTGCTGGCGGGTTCGGCCGAAGGCCATGCAGGCAGTTGCTGCTCGATTGATGACTTTCAGGACGCACGCCGGGTTGCCGAACAGCTCGGCATTCCCTACTACGTACTCAATCTGAAAGATGCCTTTCAGACCCGCGTTATTGATGTGTTTACGCGTGAATATCAGCACGGTCGCACCCCAAATCCATGCCTCTTGTGCAATCGAGACCTCAAGTTTGATGTGCTGTGGCAGCGCGCGCGCGAACTCGATGCGGAATTTGTCGCCACCGGTCATTACGCCCAGATCGCCTGGGATGACGAAACGCAGAAAGCCCAACTCCTGCGCGGGGCCGATCCGTACAAAGACCAGTCGTATTTCTTATTTACTTTGAGCCAGCCGCAGCTGATGCGCACCCTCTTTCCGGTGGGACATCTGACCAAAGAGCAGGTGCGTGAAAAAGCCCGCGCACTGGATCTGCGCGTAGCAGAAAAGCCGGAAAGTCAGGATATCTGCTTTGTTCCGGACGGGAATTATGCCCGCTTCCTAGAGCAGCGTTTAGATCCCGACCAAATGACGCCGGGTGAAGTGGTTGATCAGGCCGGCCAGGTTCTTGGCACGCACCATGGCATCCATCGTTTCACCGTTGGCCAGCGGCGCGGTCTTGGGCTCGGTGGGCTTTCCGAACCTCGCTATGTGACCCAGATTGACGCACCGTCCGGCCGCGTGACTGTCGGGACTCAAGACCAGCTCAACATGCGCGGTCTGCGGGCGAAAGAGATCAGCTGGGTATCCGGCGAGCAGCCGGCTGAAGTCCAGGTTGCTGTGAAGATTCGCTATCGCCACACGCCGATTGCTGCCACGGTCGTCACCCGACCGAACGCGACAGCCGACGTCTGGTTTCAAGACAAACATCCAGCTGTCACCCCTGGCCAGGCGGTCGTTTTTTACGACGATAACCAGGTGTTAGGCGGTGGCTGGATTGAAGAGCCGCTCTAGAAGGGAGATTCATGTCACTCGCAGCCGCCCCTTCACCCCACACCTCGCGCCGGGTTGCCCTCACCACCTTGGGCTGCAAGGTCAACCAGTATGACACGGCCAGCATTCAGGAGCGGCTGAGCGCAGAGGGACACCAGTGTGTTCCCTTTAGCGAGTTTGCCGACGTGTATATTGTCAACAGCTGTACTGTGACCAATCAGGCCGATGCCGAGAGCCGTCAGCTTGCCCGGCGGGCAAAACGGCGCAACCCAGACGCCCGAGTGATTATGACCGGCTGCTATGCCCAAGTGAATCCAACCGCAGTCGCCACCCTCCCTGAGGTGGACTTTGTCGTAGGACTGAACAGGCTGGACGATCTTGTCCGTCTTGTGTCAGACGAAAGCCCGGCATACCACAAGCCGGCCCACAATATCTTTGTCAGCAATTTGCGCAAATCCGAGCACGGGACGCCACCGCGGATCGACACGTTTGGCGCGGTCACGTTTCAGCGCCAGACCCGCGCCTTTCTCAAGATTCAAGAAGGCTGTGACCTGTTCTGTACGTTTTGTATTGTGCCCATGTCACGCGGTAAAAGCCGCAGCGTCGAGCCACGTAAGATTTTGGACTCGCTCGATCGCCTGGCGGCTCAAGGCTTTCAGGAGGTCGTGCTGACCGGCATCCATCTAGGTGGATACGGAGAAGACCTCGATCCTACGGTCGATTTGATCTGGCTGCTGGAAGCGATCGAAGAACGCAGACCTGTGCCGCGCATCCGTCTGAGTTCACTCGACCCGCACGAGATTAGCGAGCCGCTCATGCAGCTCCTGTCCGGATCTAAGCTGCTGTGTCCGCATTTGCATATTCCCTTGCAGTGGGGCGAGGATTCCGTCTTGGCCCGCATGCGCCGGCGCTATGATACCACGCTCGCGCGTGAGGTCTTAAGCCGGCTGCGTGAACGTTTACCCACTGCCGCGCTGGGTACGGATCTTATCGTGGGTTTTCCAGGCGAAGGAGAAGAAGAGTTTGCCTGCGGCATGGACTTCTTGGAAGCAAGCCCGTTTACCTATTTTCACGTATTCCCCTACTCAGTCCGGAGCGGAACAACAGCGGCGAAGTTTTCCGACCAGGTGCCGCCAGCCATCATCACGACACGCGCACGTCAGGTGCGCACGCTCGGCGAGCGCAAGAAAGCAGACTTTACTCGTCAGTTTGTCAGCGCGACCTTACCCGTGCTGTTTGAGCATACGCGGGATAAAGCCAGCGGTCTCCTCAAAGGCTACAGTCGCAACTACCTGCGCGTCTTGGCAGAGGGTAGCGACGCAGACATGAATCGCGAAGTTCCCGTCAGCATCACGCGGACGAGTGACGGCCTACTATGGGGCAATATTGTCGAACAGGCCGTCGTCCCCAGGGCATATGCGCAAGAGTCATAACTGAGCGAGCTGCAATCCGATCGGTTGAGAAGCTGTATGCCTGAAGTCACGGACATCGCAGACCTCGAATCCACTCTGGGCTATACGTTTAGCGACCCTGCCCTCCTCCGGCTGGCATTGACCCACTGCTCCTCTCAGCTGCATGAAGGAGAAGATCATAACGAAAAGATCGAATTCCTGGGGGATGCAGTTCTAGGACTCGCCATTAGTGCGCTGCTCTTTTGTCACTATCCCCAGTATCGTGAGGGCGATCTATCAAAAATGCGGGCCTCTCTTGTCAACGCCCAGGTTCTTGCGCTGAAAGCCGAATCCCTGGCCTTGGGTTCGTGGCTGCGCATGGGCTGGGGGGAAGAGCACAGTGGCGGTCGCCAGAAGTCGTCCATTCTGGCTGCGGCCTACGAAGCCGTGTTGGGCGCGGTCTATCTTGATGGCGGATACACTCCAGCGGCCCAGTTAGTTGCCCGCCATTTTGAGGAAGATCTGCGCCAAACGGGTCGCATCGCCGAGTTTGACAGTAAAACCCGTCTCCAAGAACTAACCCAAAAAATATTCAAGGAAACGCCTGACTACGAGGTCATCGAAGTTCACGGCCCCGACCATCAGAAGCGTTTCGTCAGCCAAGTCTCGATTGCCGGAAAAACCTATGGCAGCGGTGAAGGACGCAGCAAAAAAAGCGCCCATCAGGCGGCCGCATTCCAGACACTCGAAATGCTAGAGCAAGAGGATCTGGCCCCTGCTGTTGGAGAGATTGAATAAAGACGGAGCGGATTGAACGATTCATGCTCTACCCTCTCCTCCGTCCTTTCTTTTTTTCTCTCGACCCCGAGCAAGCCCACCATCTTTCGATCAATGCGCTGAAACTGCTGCAGGCATCCCAAGTCAGACTCACGCCGGCACTCAGCCATCCACGCCTCAGCCAGGACCTGTGGGGATTACGTTTCCCCAATCCAGTCGGACTTGCCGCCGGATACGACAAAAACGCACAGGTCCCCCGAGTCTGGTCGTCGCTGGGATTCGGCTTTGCCGAACTCGGAACCATTACCGCCAAGGCCCAGCCAGGCAACCCTAAGCCACGTATTTTTCGCCTTGCTCAAGACAGCGCTCTGATTAACCGTCTAGGCTTTAACAACGACGGAGCGGCAGTAGTTGCCCAGCGCCTGCCCGGACTTTTGTCCTCCCAGCATCCTCGCCCCGTTCCGCTCGGATTCAATATCGGCAAATCAAAAGTCACTCCGCTCGAAGAAGCCGTAGACGACTATCTTGAGAGTTGCGAAAAGCTGCTGCCGTTTGCCGACTATCTTGTGGTGAATGTCAGTTCCCCGAACACGGCGGAACTGCGCAAACTGCAAGAGCCTGAACGCTTAAGCAAATTATTGGAGGCACTCCTTACGTACATTCGACAGTTCGCCAGAACATCAGACGCGTCGCCAAAGCCACTCTTGGTCAAGATCGCGCCCGACCTCAGTGAAACTGAAATTGGAGAAATCGCTCAGCTTGCTCTCTCTGTCGGCGTCTCGGGGTTAATTGCGACAAATACCACCGTCGAACACTCTGGACTCCGCTCAGCATCAAATGAAACGGGCGGACTGAGTGGTCGCCCACTCGCGAGTACAGCAAGCGAAGTGTTGTCTACTCTCTACCGCGCAGTCGAAGGACAGCTCCCGCTCATTGGTGTCGGCGGGATATTCTCGGCTGAAGATGCATATGAGAGAATGTGTGCCGGCGCATCAGTAGTCCAGATTTATACCGGGATGATTTATGCCGGTCCCTTCCTCGCAAAGCGGATTGTTCGTGGCTTGGTACGCATCTTGGAGAGAGACGGCGTTAGTCACATGAGTCAAATAGTCGGCAAAAGTGTGTGATGATTTGTGTGATGAAGGAATACCCTATGCCAGGCGCATTAGTCGGAGTGCGGATTCTTGAAGTTGCCCAAGGCATCGCCGGGCCATACACCGGCATGCTGCTGGCTGAACAGGGCGCCGATGTGATCAAAATCGAGCCCCCACAAGGCGATGCCATGCGCGGCACGCCCGGCTTTCATGTTTGGAATCGCAGTAAACGCAGCATCACCATCGACCTGACTTCACAAGAAGGTCGCGCTAGTATTGGTCGGCTCGCTGCCGAGGCGGATGTCCTCATTACAGATCACCAGCCCGGAACCGAAGACGAATTGGGCCTCGCGTATACGGAGCTGCGGACGGTCAACCCTAGACCGATTTACTGCCACATGCCGGCCTTCGGCAGCACAGGTCCGCAGGCCAATCGCTATCCGGACGATGCTCTTGTGGCCGCACTAGGCGGACTCCACGGCAGCCAGTGGTCACACCGCGACGGCGGCGTGTATCTCGTCATTCCTATTGCCAGCTACGGAGCAGCCTTTATCGCCTCAGGTGCGATTTCCGCGGCATTATTCGAGCGCGACCAGAGTCAGCAAGGACAGCGGCTCGAAGTATCCTGGCTAGCCGGCATGTTTGCCATGCAGACCGGCGCAACCCTCGATCACCCGGACATGTTACGCTTTTTCAGCAGTCGCCAAGACCCGCTCGGACCCATACCCGCCTACCGGCTGTATCAAGCCTCGGACGACTGGCTGTTTGTCGCCTGTGGCAATGCCACGTTTTGGAATAAATTCTGTCTGGCCTTAGAACATCCAGAATGGACGGCAGACCCACGCTATGGCAAAGCTCCCTGGGGCATCCTGCCGGAAGATCGCCGGGAGCTTATTGATACTATCGCCACCGTCATGGTCACAAAACCACGTGAGGAGTGGTTGCGTATTCTGCGTGAGAACGATGTCCCGGCTGCCCCCGTCACCAGTCGTCAAGAATTTATCGCACTTCCACAGATTATCCACAACGGCATGCGGGTTGAAGTCGAAGACCCGGAACTCGGCCCGACCGTACAAATGGGCGTGCCCTTACGTATGTCCGACACTCCAGGAAGCATGAGCGGACCAGCACCGCTTTTAGGCCAGCACTCGGCCGAGATCCAATCCGACCCGCCGTGGGGTTCGCAAGTAAGACCTTCCGAACGCAGCGCCTTAGATTCGCACCCAACGCATTCCCCCACCCCTCCGCTCGCAGGCGTTCGCGTGCTCGACTTCTCCAGTTATATCGCCGGCACTTTGGGACCGATGATCCTGGCCCAGCTTGGCGCGGATGTGATCAAAGTCGAGACCTTCTCCGGCGACGCATTCCGCACCTTTGGTTTTGGATTCTTAGGCTGGAATCAAGGCAAACGGGGGATTTGTGTGAATCTCAGTACTCCCGAAGGAAAAGAAGTCGTATATGACCTGGTCCGCAACGCTGACGTTGTGGTCGAAAACCTACGCCCCGGTGCAACCCAGCGCTATGGTATCGATTACGCGACGCTGAACGCCGTCAATCCACGCATTATTCACGCCTCGGTAACGGGTTTTGGCGCCGACGGTCCGGACTATAATCAACCTGGCTTTGATCCATTACTCCAAGCACGCTCCGGTGTCATGCAGGCCCAGGGCGGACATGCTCAGCCGCCGTTCTATCTGACGTGTGGGGTATGCGACTACACCGCTGCAACGTTGACCGCTTACGGAGTGAGTGCCGCCCTGTACGTGCGTAATGGGACCGGCAAAGGCCAACATGTCGAAACGTCATTGGCTAATGCAGCCATGGCCGTCCAAGCAGGGGATTTTATTTTCTATCCGGATCGACCCGACCTTGAAAACGGCGCAGCTGATCTCTGGGGAACGAGCCCACTCTACCGTATTTATCCGACAGCTGATTCATCCCTCTCCTTAGCGGTTGTAGACGAGGCACACTGGCAGGCACTGGGGCAGATAGTAAACCGCCCGAACGTGCTCCAAAACTATTCTTTGCAAACGGCTTCAGAGGAAGACGCTGACGGCACCCTGGGCCTGAGCCTTGCAGACCTATTCCAGACGCACCCAACGGCGGAATGGATAGCCCGGCTCGATCAAGCCGGCGTTCCCTGCGCTCCGATTGTATCGATCGCCGAACTCTTTGCGGATGAACATATTGCGGCAAACAACCTGATTGCCACGCATAGACATCCCGAATGGGGAGAGGTACGACAGACCGGTTTGTTGGGCACATTCTCACGTACGCCAACAGCCATTCCACGTGTGGCCCCGATTCTTGGGCAACATACCCGCGAGGTTCTGCACCAGGTTGTCGGATATAGTGAGGAGCAGCTAGACCACTTACTCCGGGCAGGAGCTATTAAGCAGGCGGAGTAACCGTTTCCCCCGGGCTCGACTCTGTCCCTGCGGCTCAATACAATTCGGGCAAGAGTCTTGTAAGCGCACCATACAAGCATCGCACAAGCATCCTCGAATGCGAAAGGAGAACGACTGATGGCAGCAGAAATACCGGTAGAATATCAAGACCTTTTACACAAAAAGGCGTTTGCCCATCTGGGTACAGTCATGGCCGACGGCAGTCCGCAGGTCACCCCGATTTGGTTTGACTACGACGGGACACATTTCTGCATCAATTCTGCCAAAGGACGCAGGAAAGACAAGAATATGCGTGCCCGGCCGAAGGTCGCGCTCGAAATCCACGATCCGGACAATCCGTATCGTTTTATGCAAATCCGTGGAACGATTGTACAGATCACAGAAGACGGTGCGGACGACCACATTGACACACTCGCCAAGAAATACCTAGATCAAGACAAATACCCGAATCGCCAACCAGGCGAAGTCCGGGTGATTTACAAGATTGAGGCCGAACGCGTCTCAACCATGGGCTGACCGTTCTTTTCTCTCTCCCAAGGGCGACAGGAGACTTTGAGGTCGTATTCTTCTTCGAGCCTAGCCGCAATCTCACGGTCCGAAAGACTTTCCTGCTTCCATTGAGCGGATAGTTTCAGCGTGGGGGTTAAGTCTGGCGGCTGGGCGTTAGGAGGGCATACCTCAACGTCTTTTATGAAGGGTCAAATGGCAAGGAGAAATCCGGCCTCCGGTGCAGCAAGTCGGATGTTTTAGATTTTTTTGTCCAAGCGAAGGCGTTTTGAGCTTATCAGCGAAGATATCAATTCGTTTTTTTCGCTGGCTGGAAGCGCACACACTCACCAGCCGCCTACACCACTTTTTCGTAGACGATTGGCATGACATCATATAAGATGTCATGGTGAGGCGGCTGGTGTTGGATACAAATATGGTAGTCGCGGGGATGCGAAGCCCGGTAGGCGCGTCGGCGGCGCTCATGATGGCCGCACGTAACCAGCAGGTAACGCTTTTAGCCAGCCTCCCTTTGGCAATGGAATATGAAGCTGTCTGCACGTTGCCCAAGCATAGACGGGCGGCAGGGTTCACGGCGAAGGAAACCCGCGTGTTTCTGGATGCACTGATTGCGCTGATGGAGCCGGTAGAAAGGTATTATCTCTGGCGTCCCTTACTTAAAAACCGGACGATGAAATGGTCTTGGAGACCGCAATCAACGGTGGGGCAGAGGCGATCGTCAATGAAACAGACATCGACTTTTCCGTTACGTTTACCACGGTCAGTCAAAGAGGCAGTGACGCGCGTTGCCAAAAATGAAGGCACCAGTATTAATCAGTTTGTGGTGATGGCGGTGGTCGAGAAACTCTCGACGTTGAAGACGGCAACTTTTTTTGAAGAGCGCAAAGCCCGGGCCAACTTCAAAGCATTTGACAAGATCATGCGCCGCAAGCGCGGCGAGAAGCCGCGTGAGGGCGATGAGCTGTAGGCGGTCTCGTTAGCCCGCCACAAGAGGCGTCTTGTTCTTATAGCGTTCTACCAAATCTTCATCGTCGATAATGAGCGATAAGGATTGGCGTTAGCTACTTTTCGCATCGACATTTTCAACCCCTTTCCTACAGGCAAAGATTTCCTGCGATTATACCATATATAGTGCTAGAGAAAAATACGAACACATTATTTGTGGGTATTTTTTTTCGGTGGCCGGCGTGATCGTGAGCCGAGGCGACAAGCATGCAGCAGCCCCCTACGGCTCGATACGGCCCTTCGGGCCTTTCTCGTCTGCTCCCCCGCAAGTGGTCCTAAAAGGGAGAAAGGTAACTTGTGTCAATGGGTCTGTTTGCGCAGACGGATTCTTCCAGGCTCAATAATGATAAGATTTCCAGCGAGATCCTCATCCGTTAGACTTTGCAAAGCCCCGAGGATTTCATTATTGAGTTTGTCAGTCGACACCTCGTTGGGGAATCGAGCAACGACAATGCCCGGGTGAGATCCGAGAGGGAAACGGAGGATGTTGCCAAATCCCAAGTCTCCACTGAGAAGGACAAAATGGTGCGAAACGGCATATGCGAAGATCTCCTCGTCGGGACTTGTTCGGAAACCGAGATCTCGGACATCCTCGGCCTAGCGGTTGGCCGTCCGAAGATATCGGGCAAGCGAACGAGGAAGGTCCGCATCCACGAGGAAACGCGTCATCCTATCTCACTGCGCGCACCTGCTCATCTGCAACTATGCGGGCAGCATATGCAAGAGCGGCAAGGATATCCTCACGCGTTAGCTCGTATTCCTCACAGGTTGCTTCAATCGACATCCCACCGGCGCGCTTTCCTACTACGAGGTCCACAGGAACGCGTGTCCCTTGAATGACGGGTCGGCCAAAGCGGACTTTCTCATCCACTACGATTCGCGGCGCAATCTCGGTCATACTAAGCGTCCCCTTCCAAGTCTTCACTACCAGCTTGAGACCTGGTTTTGGCCAATCTTATCTATTCTTGTACAACCTCCTATTGACATTCGTCAAACGACCGAATGATCTTTCTTTTCCTTGACAGCCAGAGACAACACTATAGACTCCCTGGATCGCTGTTCTGGTCTTCCAGCCTTCTTTTACGATGCTGCAGAGTCCTCTCCACTTCGGATCTGCAACCCAACCGGCAAAGACTCGTCCAGAATCCGGGCCTGTTCTTTGGCCTCAAGTCTCACCACCTCTCGGACCTGCCGCGCCCAGCGTTGGCCGGACGGAAAACTCGCAACTCGTTCAGCTACCGGTTCACGCAAGCTCTCATCCAGGTCACGGCTTCGGTCGCCCGTGCAGCGGGCAATCTGAGTAACCGCAAAGGCAGTGGCTTCCGATTTGCGCCAGTCGGTCTTGAGCAGCCGTTCGACCCAGCGTGAGGCTTTTTCTTTTTGCACCACACAGTTGGCAGGACCGTAGATCAACGCGCGCGCGCCGAGCCGCGCGAGCGCCCACAGCTCTTGGTCTGAAACCTTGGCTTTTTCGACCAGCCGGACTAAGGCTTCAGCCAGACTGTATTTAGCCTCGACATTCAGCCGCTCACAGCTGCCGGCGACCTGCCACATCTCACGTATTTCTTGCGGGCCGACTTTCCGACCGCCGGACTTTTTTTGATTCTTTGCCTGCGGCAGGATACACGGGGCAATTTCAGTGTATAGGACCGTCTGCTGCTGTCGGCTCAGACCGCCTGCTACCCGCTTCCACATATTCCACCACTCCGCCCGGCACTGGGTCGCCTGTGCATGCAGCAGCCCCCAGCCATACATCTTCCACAACTGCTGCATGCGCCATTCATCTGTTGGATGACCGAACCCTGGTCTGAGCAAAAAGCCGGCTAAGTTGAGCCAGCGGGCCTCATGTTCAGGGTCGAGTGCGCGCCCTTTTTGATCTTCCCACAGCACGTCCCACACGCACCGAATAGCGCTCAGCGGCCAACTGTCGCGGGTGGTACCGAGCGCGGTTTCGAGCTGACGGGCCAACGTCTGCGGCTCGACTTTTTCTCCAGCATCTGCGCTCTTGGAAAATACGGCATGGATGAGCTGGGCAGCTTCATCCAAACGGCTCTCATCTATCACCTGTTCTTCGCCCACAACGGCTGAAGAAGACGCGGTGGACGCGGGGATAGACCGGCCTTCGCCACGCAGTTGAAACTGGAGCCGCCAGCGGTGGTCGGTTTGCCGGGCTTCACACCACAGTTCGAGAGTGCCGACTTCGGTAAAGCGGGCGGATACGTGGACCGGAATTTTGGTCACACGAGCTTTTTTACCGAAGCGTAAGACCGTCCGTATCGGAGGCAAAAGAGAAATCTGCTCGATTTCGAGGGTCAGGAGTTCACCCGGCTGATCAGCACTTCTTGTACTTGAGGCATAGAGCGGAAAGCTGACCGGCCGATTGGCCAGCACCTCAAATTCCTGCTCCGTCAGATGGACCTCTTCGCCCTCTTCCATCCCTCTGCGTACAAGACACACAGCCGACATCGAACCCTCAGGTTGCTCAGTCGATTCCCCATTCATATTCTGCGCGGTCCCTCCAACGCCTATATAGTACGAACGGGCGCTGCCTCCACCTATGCGTACGCCTTGGCCACGGCGGACCATCCCGTAGTAAGCAGCCCCATATGCAACGGCCAGATCAAGATTCGTATGAGACAGAACTGCCGGCTGCCAGTCTTCTTGTCCATCGGTCTGAAACCAGGCTGCCAGCGTCTGGGCAATGCGTTCACGGATTGCGAGCGGAGTCAGGGCTCCGCCGTTAAAGAGTATGGCATCAGGCTGAGCTAATCCGTGCGACGAAGGCGCGACAGCGTCGGCATGCCGGCTGAGAAAAAGGGAGACATGGCGTAAAATTTCAGGCTCCGTTTCATAAGGAAGTCCAAACTCTTGGAGTCCAGCCTGTCCTCCCCGGCGCGGCCGCGCGTCGGCTTCCACGCTGGGGAAAAACCCATCGAGTATCACTTGCTCAATATCTTGCCGGGAGAGGCTGTCGGTTAAGGTTCCACCAATAACCGAACTCCCTCTTCCAGGTAGGGTCAGCGTCGCCTTTTCCTGTAACGCGTCGGCAAAGAGATCTTCCTTGGCTATACGACATGACTGACACAGCAGATGCCAGCGTTGGGTATCCAGCCGCTGGCCGGTGCTCATACGCGCCTCCACCCTTCGTGCCAGCGCTACATCCATATTGTCACCGCCCAGCAGCAGGTGGTCGCCCACGGCTATACGTTCTAAACCAAGCTGGGTCTTGCCTTGCGTGACCGTGATCAAACTGAGGTCCGTTGTCCCGCCACCGACATCACACACGAAGATCACACTGCCTGGTTTGAGCTGAGTCTGCCAGGTGTCAGCGTGGGCGGCCAGCCAGGCGTACAAGGCAGCCTGGGGTTCTTCTAAGAGCGTCAGCTGCGACAGGCCGGCCTGTTCGGCAGCTTGCACGGTGAGCTCGCGGGCAACCTCGTCAAACGAGGCAGGAACGGTGAGAACGATTTGCTGGGCCTCAAGCGGCTGGGCCTTCCCCATTTCTTGCCGCCAGGCATCACGCAGGTGCTGCAGATAGCGTGCAGTGACCGCAACCGGAGACAGTTTTTTCACTTCGGACAGACCGTCCCAGGGCAGGATATCGGCTGCACGATCTACCCCTGCATGACACAACCACGACTTGGCCGAAGACACTAACCGGCCGGGAATGCGTGCGCCTTGGATACGCGCGAATTGGCCGACAGCAAAGGACGGCTCACGATCCCACGGTAGAGCGAGACTGCCTAGCGGTAAATCGCGGGGACCCGGCAGATACAGAAACGACGGCAGGGTCGGCTGGTGCGCAACTGTGGCTTCGTTGACGAGCTGAGGGATGGGGAAGTGCTGCACTTCAGCCGAGCGAGTGGTATCGATATAGGCAACGGCACAGTTTGTTGTACCCAGATCAATGCCGACGATGTAACGACGTAATGATGACGGCGCAGTTGTCATAGGCATAATGTATATCGAAACAGGGGATGCGCTGCAGCGCCGTACCCGGGCGAGGTCACCTCGCCCGGGCAACTCGTGAATCGCCCCTACATTTCGTAATCAGACGTCGCCCCCGAAGACTGTACCTCTATTACGGAATTTCCACTTCTGCCGGGGCAATGACTTGCAGGTTCTGCCCCCGGGGCTGTTCGGGCAGCGCGACAGAGGCAACCCACCAGCCGGCATGTCGCAATGCACCCCGAAACGGTGCTTCTCCACTGACATTGCCGGTCAGACGAATGGTGGAGGGGTCACAATCCTCGGGAACGGTGACCGCATCGCCTTCCGCGCCGCCCAACACCGGCTCAATGCTGAGATACTCGGCCAAAACTTGGCGACACGATGCATGAATGCTGCGTACCGCTGCCCCTACCTGGGCGTCATCATACGAGTCGATATCTTCGCGCAGAAAATCTACCAGCCGTCCTTCCCGTTGCAATAAAGCCAACAGCTGAATCGCGGCATCAGAATTTGGCCGGCCTGGAGCCGTGGGTTTCTTCGGCTGCGCTTGCTCCTCCGACGGATCAGGTACCGGAACCGCTGTTTCGGAGTCCGCTCCAGCTGTCACACAACGCGGCACAATCAGTAACAGCAGCACGCCCACTACAAGCGGAGCCCCAACAAAATAGGCCCGGGAAGCGGCGGCTCCGTCGCCGCTCAAGGCGCTGAGCTGGCCAAGGATAGCCTGAGCAATAGGCCCAGCTTGAAGAACAAGATAATTCCCAGCCGCCAATACTCCTATCAGCAGAATAATGACGATAAAGGCGACTGGAGCCAGTCTAGGTCTCATCTGTTACCCCATGCCCTCGGGCGGCTTAATCGTCATGCCCATAATATTATAGCCGCCGTCAATATGGACGATCTCGCCCGTGATTTTCTCGGCCAAGGGACTGCATAAAAAGAGCGCGGCTTTGCCGGCGTCAGTGTTCAGAATTTCCTCTCGCAACGGTGCATACTCGCGCATGTGATCCTGCATGATCTTAAAACCAGGGATACTGGTTCCCGCCCTCGTTGAGGTCGGACCAGGGGAAAGGCCATTCACCCGGATGCGATGAGGCGCCAGGTCGAAGGCTAGGTTCTTGATAATATTATCGAGCGCGGCCTTGGTAATACTCATTAACTGGTAACCAGGAATGACCTTCTCGCCCGCGTAATAGGTCATGGCCAGAATGCATCCCCCGCGGTCCTTCATCAGCGGGAAAGCGCCGTTTGCCAACGTGATAAGGGAATACGCGCTGACCTCCATGGCCAAAGCGAAATCTGAACGCGAGATGTTCATGAAACGTTGCCCAAAAGAGGACGGAGGAGCATACGCAATGGAGTGAATAAGATAGTCCAGGTGACCAAACTCTTGCTTGACCTGCGAGAAGAGACGTTCAACCTGATCGTCTTTACCCACATCGCACTCAGCAATCAGGGGATTATTGAGTTGGTCCGGGATGCTCCCCATCATGCGACGGACGGCCTTCCGCTGGATAGACAGCGCAATCCGGGCGCCCCCATCATTGAGCATCTTCGCAATGGGCCAGCCTATGGAATTTTCGTCCAGGACGCCTGCCACCAGTGCGGTTTTCCCAGTGAAATCAAGAAGATTCCGAATATTCTCTTGTTGATCAGACATTTTTCCTCCGTTCGCCCTGTATTGTCCTCTCGCTGTCTTGGCTTCACACAAATTTCTTTCGGTGCGGATATGTGAACACGAGCAGCACAACGAGTATCACCGTATAGAAAAGACCAAAGCCACCAATCAGGCCAGATTCCTGGTACGCCAGCACCCATATCGTGAATGAGGCAACCATATACCCGACACTAAACAGGACCAACTGCCACCCCAAGCGCTGCATCTTCCACAGACGAAACGCCATACTGAGCGCAACCATGAGCTGCAAAGCGTGCATGAGTTGCGCCGAAAGTCCGAACACCCGAATTCCTAAAACGACACTCACTGGACCTTCGGCATACGGCCGCTCAAACGGGGCAATAATGTCCCAGACAATAAACATGGCAGCATAGCCCGCTACCAAGCAGGCGGCAATTGCCACACTCAGCGGGCGTAGTCCCGGAGAAGCCGTAGTCGCCATGAATATTGAGCAGTTTATTTTCCGGTAAATTTCGGCGCGCGCTTTTCCACAAAAGACCGGATTGCTTCTTTGTGATCCTCAGTATGAAAACACTGCTTTTCTATGGCTAAGGACGTATCGAGGACCAGATTTACGGTATCGCGCAATATTTTATTCACTGCAGCTTTGGTCCCCCGAATGGCCATACGTGGACCATTCGCCATACGCGTGGCGAACGCCGTGGCTTTTTCCATGAGCTGATCGGCCGGGACAACATGATTCACCAGGCCTATGCGTTCGGCTTCCTCAGCTTGCACTAAGTCGCCCGTCATCAGGAACTCTTTGGCTTTAGCCGTACCAATCAACCACGGCCAAATGATCGCCCCGCCGTCTCCGGCCACGACGCCAACGCGCACATGCGGGTCGCCGATCTTGGCGTTATCCGCCGCATAAATGACATCGGAAAACAGTGCCAGCGTGGCCCCTAAACCAGTCGCTGCTCCATTGACCGCCGCAATGATCGGCTGTTCAACTTCCAGCATGTCGATAATAATCTTACGTGCCTCGCGAAAGAGATCATCCAACTGACCTGACGTCATGTCCTGAAACCATTTAATGTCACCCCCAGCGCAAAACGCTCGCCCCTTGCCGGTCAAGACTACGGCCTCAGTTTCATCATCCTGCGCAATGTCAGCAAAGATGTGCGACAACTCAGTATGCAACTGGGCGTTGATTGCGTTGAGGGCTTGCGGCCGGTTGAACGACACGGTCAAAACCTTTCCTGTGCGCTCAGCGCTCAGACACTCATAACGGCTATAGTCCATGCTGCTCCCTCCTTTTCTTCCGAACTCGGGCGATCTATTATCAGGGCGGCCTATTATCGACCAGGCGGCGCCAACGATCAAGGGAATGGCTGGGGAAGATGTTATGCGGATTTACTTTTGCCGACAGGGTCTGACTTATATTTGCAACATCCTCGAAAATGAGCTTCCTGATGATGAAATCCTGGATTGCCTGCCAGACCACGTATCAGAAGCCGCCCAAGATGCAGATGTCTTAATCCCCACTGTCTCACCAATTGCGGCGGACGCTATGCGCTCGCCTCGACTGAAGCTTATTCAGCAGTACGGCGCAGGTTTGGACACGGTCGATATTCCGGCGGCCACGGCCGCGGGCATCTATGTTGCCAATGTGCCGACGGCGGGAACCGGCAATGCCGAATCCGTTGCCGAACTCGCCCTGCTTTTTATGCTCGGTTTAGCCAGAAAATATCGGCAGACCCAAGAGAGCATCCGGAACAAAGTCCTGGGTTCGCCTATGGGTCAGGCCCTCAAAGGCAAAACAGCAGCCATTATTGGGTATGGTGGGATCGGGCGGGCGCTCGCCGAACGCTTATCCGGCTTTGAGATGAATGTCCTCGCCGTCTCCCGCCGTGGTCCTGCGACAGACAAGCCGGACGATGACATTCCTATCAGTCGCCATGTTGCTCAAGACGGGCTCCACGATGTACTGCGAGAGGCTGATTTTGTCATCACCGCCCCGCCTCTCAATGACGAAACCCGTAGCCTCATGGGTCAGGCTGAGTTTGCCTGCATGAAACCAGAGGCATTTGTGATCAACGTGGCCCGCGGCCCAGTGCTGGATTACGATGCCCTGCTGACCGCTCTCAAAGAAGGCCGTATCGCAGGCGCCGGCTTGGATGTGTTTTGGTATGAGCCGTTTGACCCGGACGACGAGATCTTTTCTTACAACGTCCTGGCCACCCCCCACATCGGCGGCGCGACCGACGTCAGCCTCCAAGGCATCGCCAAACGTGTTGCGGAGAATGTGAACCGGCTGCGGAATGGCGAAGCACCGCTGAATTGCGCGAATCCGGAAGTTCAGCCGAAGGTTTAGATGAAGTCCACTGAACACTTCCGCCAATACAAACCAGGACAGTTAGAGTTTCGATCAAAGAGGAATGGATCCGAAAGGCCATCGACTCTCTAGAATCAGAACAGATCCAATCTGACGGCCGGCCCTCACCTCAGCAGCACCACGACATGTCCAACTAGTTGAACATGTCGATAGATACGGCTATACTTATCCGCATTCCCGTCCGCCGGAGGCTGCCATGCGTATAGTCACCTTTACT
>CAXXHG010000043.1:0-759374 GCA_963666315.2 Binatia bacterium | reverse complement strand
GCCGAGTACGAATTCGACATCATCGTCTATGCAACGGGTTTTGACGCGGTGTCTGGGCCGTTAACTCGGATCGATATTCGGGGCGAAGGTGGGCAGACGTTTAAGGACAAATGGGCTGACGGACCGCGTAGCTACCTGGGCCTTCAAACTGCCGGCTTCCCGAATTTCTTTATTGGCATGAACTCGGCGTTATGTAACTACACCGTATGCGCCGAGATGGTCGTAGAATGGATTGCTGATTGCATCGGCCACCTGCGCGAGAAGGACTTGGCCTGCATCGCGCCCACCCTGGAGGCGGAAGAGACATGGGTGCAGCACTCCAACGAGTTGGCCGCGGGTACGATATTGAGCGCTGCGGATTCCTGGTTTATGGGGTCGAATATTCCCGGCAAGAAACGCGCCGTCCTCCTGTATGCGAACAGCGCCCGAGAATATCGGAAGAAGTGTGCGGAGGTAGCCGCCAGCGGCTATGAGGGGTTTGAGCTGCGATCGATAAGTACTGCCGCTCTTCCGCCCCTCTAGGCTTCTGGGGCAAGACCGAGTTTGGTGAGGACCGCTGAGAGCTAGGCTATAGAGAATATATAAGGAGGGAGTTCAATGGCTGTTCAGGGAACGTGCGATCAAAAGTTTCAAGAAGTTCGTCAGGAGTTCGAGCGCAATTTTCAAGAGCGAGGCGAAGTTGGCGCATCGGTGTGTGTGACCGTCGGCGGTCACACCGTTGTCGACTTGTGGGGCGGGAAGGCCAACAATAGGACCGACATACCTTGGACCGAAGAGACGGTCAGCATCGTCTTTTCATCAACAAAGGGTGCGACGGCCATCTGCGCCCATATCCTGGCATCACGCGGCCAACTGGACCTTGATGCGCCTGTGGCCAAGTACTGGCCCGAGTTTGCCCAGTCGGGCAAAGAGAATATTCCAGTGAAGATGCTGTTGAATCACCAGGCCGGTCTACCCGCCGTGCGCGAGACTTTGCCGCAAGGTGCCTACGCAGATTGGGATCTGGTGGTGAATGCCTTGGCCAAAGAAGAGCCGTTTTGGGAGCCTGGTACTCGTAATGGCTATCACGCCCTGACCTTTGGCTGGCTGAACGGCGAGGTTGTGCGGCGCGTATCCGGAAAATCGCTCGGAACTTTTTTCAAAGACGAGATCGCGCAGCCCCTCGGATTAGACTTCTGGATAGGCTTACCCGAAGACAAGGAGTCTCGGGTTGCACCCATGATTCCGGCCAAGCCTGATCCCGCACGCCGGCTGTTTCAAGAGCTTGCCAAACCGGGCACGATACAGGCCTTAACCATGGGCAATATGGGTGGTTATATGGGTCCTCCCCCCATGTTTGATTCTCGCGCTGCACATGCGGCAGAAATTGGCGGCGCTGGTGGCGTCACCAACGCACGTGGACTGGCGGGTATGTATGAACCGCTCGCTCTTGGTGGAAAAAAGGGCAACGTCGAACTCGTCAACAGTGAAACGCTGGCTCGGATGGGCTGCGTATCATCCGCAACCGGCGAAGACGCGGTGCTGATAATGCCTACCCGATTTGCCCTGGGCTTCATGAAAACGATGGACAACCGTAAGGAGCCAGCTGGAGTACAGGACAGTGTCTTGATCTCTGAAGAAGCGTTCGGCCATGTTGGTGCCGGCGGCTCGTTTGGTTTTGCCGATCCTAAAGCGGGCATGTCCTTTGGATACACCATGAATAAGATGGGTCCGGGCCTGTCGCTCAACGAGCGGGGACAGAGCTTGGTGGATGCCGTCTACCGGGGACTTGGTTACCAATCCGACGCCTCAGGAGCTTGGAGATAGGGGAGGGTTCCTTCCATAAACACGGAGAAACGTATGCTTCGACGACTTCGCTTTGGTGCTTTTCTTGCCCCGCATCATCCGCTCGGGGAACACCCGACGCTACAATTTCAGCGCGATCTTGAACTCGCCGCTTGGCTGGACCGCCTGCAGTTTGACGAGTTCTGGGTGGGCGAACATCACTCGGCCGGCTGGGAAACCATCGGCTCGCCGGAAATGTTTCTGGTGGCAGCAGCGGAAAGGACCCAGCGCATTCGCTTAGGCACCGGCGTGATTTCTGTTCCATACCATCACCCCTTCAATATTGCCCAGCGGATAGTCCAGCTCGACCATCTGAGCCGCGGTCGGGCCATTCTGGGTGTCGGTCCTGGCGCGTTACCGTCTGACGCCGTAATGCTGGGTATTGACCCGCTGACCCAGCGCGCGCGCATGGATGAAGGTTTAGGCGTCGTCCTGCGCCTGCTCAATGCAGAAGAGCCTATCACGGTCGAAAGTGACTGGTTCAGCCTGCACGAAGCAGCCCTGCAATTGCGACCCCTTCAAGAGTCGATACCAGTCGCGGTTGCTTCGTCGATCTCTCCATCGGGCATGAAAGCCGCTGGTAAGTATGGTGTGGGCGTGCTCTCTCTTGCCTCGTACTTAGAAGAGGGGTTGACGGCGTTGCCCACGCAATGGGGATTCGGCCAGACCTCAGCGCGTGAGCATGGACAATGTCTCGACCGAGCGGATTGGCGCATCGTTATGCCGTTTCATTTATCCACCTCAAAAGAACAGGCCTATAAAGAAGTGGCGGATGGGCTCCAGCAGTGGCAGAACGAGTATATCGTCGGCGTACTCGGGACGCCCAAGCGCAAGCCGTTTGAAGATGGTTATAAGGCCGCCCGGAGTATGGATGAACACGGGGGCGGCATCTTTGGCACGCCTGAGGAGGCGCTTGAAAAAATCGCTCGCTTACAGGAAATTTCCGGCGGCTTTGGCACGCTCTTATGCTTTGCCCACGATTGGGCTCCACCCGAGTTAGCCCTCAAGAGTTATGAACTACTCGCCCGGCATGTCATGCCACAGGTGCAAGGGTTACTACGTCCGCTGCAGGCTTCAGCCAAGCGCGTAGCTGCGAATAAGAAAGAACTCATGAAACGTGCGGGTGGGGCGATCTTGCAGGCGATTCGCGAGTACAATACTGAGCATCCGCGAGAGAAATAGCGAATGATGTCTTGCACGCTTTTCAGCCTTGCCAAACCATTGTTCATATATTAGAACAGGGCGTTCAATAGGGCGGGTCCGAGGCGCCCCTAGGGAGGAAAGATATGAGCGAAGTCGTAATCGTCAAGGCCGGTCGTTCGCCGATAGGCAAGAAGTATGGATCTCTGGCCGGGGCTCACCCGACCGACGTTCTGGGTCAGGTCATGAACGGCGTGCTCGGGCGCGCCGGGGTGGCCACCGCCGATGTGGGACAGATCGTCGGCGGTTGTATCAACAAGGTCGGCGCCCAGGCTATGAACGTCACCCGTACCGCCTGGCTCGCTCACGGTGGCGCCGAAGAAGTGCCCTGTATCACCGTCGATTCTCAGTGTGGCTCTTCGCAGGAAGCCACCAACCTGGCTTACAGCCTGATCGCCTCTGGGGTGGAAGACGTCGTGCTCGCCTGCGGAGTCGAGAACATGAGCCGGCTGCCGATCGGCTCCGATGCGGTCGCCGGCGCGAAAGCCGGTTTTGGCAAGCCCGTCGCGCGCAGCTACTTCGAGCACTACGATTTCATCAGCTAGTTCGAGGGCGCCGAGCGGATCGCCGATAAGTATGGTATCTCGCGGACGGATACTGATGCTTTCGGACTTGAATCGCAGCTGCGCGCGGCACGTGCGATCTCCGAGGGCCGCTTCGACGCGCAGATCATTCCCGTCGAGGCACCGGTCATGGATGAAGACGGGAAACGCACCGACGAGATGAAGACTGTCACCGCCGACGAGATCCCACGCAAAACGAGTCTCGAAGCCCTCGCCGGCCTTAGGCCCGTCGCCCGCGAAGACGGCGTCCACACCGCAGGCTCCTCGTCCCAGATCGCTGACGGGGCTGCGGCGATACTGTTGATGAGCGAAGAGCGTGCCCGCGAGCGTGGCTGTGAGCCTATGGCACGGATTGTCGAGACGGCCCTTGTCGGCTGCGACCCGGTGCTGATGCTCGAAGGGCCGATCCCGGCTACCCGCCGACTGCTTGATCGCGCCGGGCTCTCGATCGACGACATCGATGTTGTGGAAATCAACGAGGCATTTGCCTCGGTCGTGTTGGCTTGGGCCAAGGAGATCAAGCCCGACATGGCACACGTGAATCCCAACGGTGGTGCCATCGCGTTGGGTCATCCGCTCGGGGCGACCGGCTGCTTTCTCATCACCAAGGCCGTCCACGAGCCCATAGCGGTCGCAAGACCGCTATGGGCTGATCACGATGTGCTGCGGCGGGGGCCTCGGGACGGGAACCCTGATCGAGCGCGTCTAAAGCGTGACGCGCTGTCCTCCGGGCACGCGCGCAGCGGCCCGGGGGTGCGGGTGAAAGCTGGAGCGAGACCCCAGCGCTTCGGTTCGGCCGTGTGGCGAGCATCCCTGTGTCTGCCTGACGGGAGAGAGACCAGTCAGGTAGATAGCGGTGTATTGGGACAAAATCCTTGGACGGCTTCTCTGCTGAGCGTAAAAGATAAGAAGGACAACCTATGCCTCACCAACTACACGGAGACATACTCATTACAGGCGCAGTCGGCGGCTTAGGCACAGCCATGACCCAGCGGTTGTTGAATGAGGGACACACCATTATCGCCTGCGACCGAGCGGCACAGCAGGCGGGTGAGTGGCTCGAAGGCTTTCCGGCAGACCAGCAGGACCGAGTGAGTTTTTATGCACTGGATGTAACCAAAGAAGACCAGGTGATCGCTTTGGCTGAGGAGCTGCAGACAAAAGACGTCTGCATCGCCTATCTCGTCAATAACGCCGGCATTCACGGAGCAGGACAGGAGTCCCGGGTTTGGGAGCGGACGTTGCGAGTCAATCTGCATGGCACGTTCTACCTGACGCGCGCGTTCAGCCCAGCCATGAAAGAGCGCGGATTTGGGCGTATTGTGAACCTGGCTTCGCAGTCCGCCTATCAGGCAGCCGGAGAGCAAGGTCCGTATGCGGCAGCCAAAGCCGGGATTACGGGCTATACGCGTTCCATCGCTCTGGATTTGGCGCCGTACGGGGTGACGGTCAATGCCCTCGCTCCGGGCCTCATCTTGCACGACGGGCTGAAAGTCGTGTTTTCCGACCAAGAACTCGAAAAGCTAGCCCGACCCATTCCCGTGGGGCGGGCGGGTAAACCGGTGGAGATCGCGGCGACCGTGTCGTTCTTGTTGTCGGACGATGCAGCCTATATCACTGGGCAGACCATTCATGTCAACGGTGGCGTATATTTGCCGGGCTAATACTCCCGAACAAAGAGCGAGAACGTATTGTTTGAATTAAGCAGTCTATTTTTTAACAGGGGGCGAGATGTCAACCCACAGTAAATTCCCGTACACCGGTGCGATAGACGCAGACGGTCACATTCTTGAACCGCCCGATATTTGGGAGAAGTATATTGACCCTCAATATCGCGACCGGGCGATTCGGGTACGCGTCAATGAGAAGGGCTTAGAATACCTGGAAATCGACGGTCGGCCCTTCAAGTATATGCCGGCTGGTACCTTGTCGGCGTTCGGGGCTATGGGCAAAAGCACGCCCAACAGAAGCACACCCGACCCCAGCCTCACCTATGTGGGCGAAGCGCCGTTTGGCTCTATGGACGCCCAGGAACGCGTACAACGGCTGGATCAAGAAGGCTTGGAGAAAGCCATTCTCTACCCGAGCATCGGACTCATTTGGGAAACTGAAGAGGTCGGCGAGCTAGCCTACCAGGCGGCCCTGGTACAAGCGTATAACCGCTGGATTATCGACTTCTGCGCTGATACGAACGGCCGGCTAGTCCCTGTTGCTCACATTTCTATGGGCGATCCTCAAGAAGCAGCACGGGAACTGGAGCGCTCTGTCAAAGCCGGGGCCAAAGGTGCGTTCTTTGCTCCGTTCACGCCGACGAGTAAATCCCACGCCCATCCGGATTACGACCCCTTCTGGACTATGGCCCAAGAACTTGATGTGCCGGTAGGTATTCATCCGGCTAGTGAGCCGCCGTCCAAACGCGTCCACCAACGTTTCAAAGACATGCAGAGGTGGGCGATGTGGCATTTTAACGTGCACGGTGGTCAAGGTCCGCTGCAAGCGTTCACGGCCATGTTTCAATATGGCCTGTTTGAGCGTTTTCCAAAGATCAAGGTAGTTGTCTTAGAGTCGGGTGCGGGCTGGGCCGGCTATCTGCTGAATCGGATGGATGCGGTATATGACAGTCCGCTCGGTGACACTGTGCGGCTCAAAGAAAAGCCGAGCTACTACTTTCAGCGTCAGTGCTGGATCTCCGGGGACCCAGACGAGAAAGCCTTCGGCCATGTGGTGGATTTCGTAGGCGCAGACAAGTTCTTTTGGGCCTCAGATTTCCCTCATCCTGACCATCCGGATAATTATATGCAAGAACTGGGTGAGCTGGTGGCGCCGATGTCGGCATCCACCCGCCAGAAGGTCCTGGGAGAAAATGTCGCTCGCGTCTACGGACTCTAAGAGCCACTAAGCCCCTGACAAAGCCCCGTCTCGCCCTGTAGGCTTGGATACCTGCTTGCGCAGGTATGACACAGAAAGGATGGTCATTCCCGTGAAAACGGGAATCCAGGGGGAGACGGGAAGGGAGCTATTCCGGAACCGGCCGTGCCCGCTGGTTGTAGAGCATCTTGCGCAGGCTATCCTTTTCTGCCTGCGAGAATTTGGAGGGGTCCATGGACAGGTCGCTGCCAACGGCCATACCTTTTTTTACGCCGTCTCGCTCTGCGAGCTCGTCAAACCAGCGCTTGAAGTATTTAAACTCATTGATGTCCTGGCCTTGAGATTCCCAATTGACCGTCCAGGGATAACTAATCATATCCGCGATGGTGTATTCGTCCCCGGCTAGATAGGCGCTCTTATACAAGCGGTTATTGAGGACGCCAAACAGGCGATTGACCTCATCCGTGAATCGTCGGACCGCATAGGTTTGATCGCCTTGGTCGTCACCCAAGCGACGAAAATGACCGCACTCGCCACTCTTGGGCCCCTGGTTGGCCATCTGCCACATCACCCATTGATTCACATCGTAACGCATGCGGAGATCCCGAGGATAAAACTGTCCGGCTTTCTCAGCGATATACATCATCATCGCTCCGGACTCGAAGATGCTGATCGGCTCACCCCCGCCGAGTGGCTCGCGGTCCACCAGCGCGGGCATACGATTATTCGGACAGATCTTGAGAAATTCGTCTTTGAACTGATCCCCCTGGCCGATGTGACACGGGATCATATTGTACGGCAGACCACATTCCTCTAACAGAATGGTCACCTTCTTGCCGTTGGGGGTGGGCCAGTAGTGCAAATCGATCATGCTGTGTTCCTCCTGACAGTTAACTCACCTTTGGAATAAGCGTGGCGTAGTTATCTAGAATAGGCAGGACCTGCTCTTTGCTCTCAGATGGGACTGCAAAGATCGCCCGCTCTATCCCCAGTTCTTGATACTGGTTGAGGACCGTTTCTTCGGCTGGGGCCATAAAAGCTGAGACTGAGAGGTCCGATGCGAGGCGCCCGAACTTCTTCGCCCGCCCGCGCATATCGCTGATAGACGTCTTGAGGTCCGGTATCCGTGGCCCAATGGGGATCCAGCCGTCACAGTAGTTGGCGACCCGATTCAGACCACCTGGAGTGTGGGCGCCTAATAGAATTGGGGGATGGGGTTTCTGGAACGGCTTGGGATAAGACCAGATCGGATCAAAGTTTACAAACTCACCGTGATATTCTGCTTCCTCCTCAGTCCAGATCACCTTCATGGCCTCGATCTTCTCCCGCAAGATCTTCCAGCGTCGGTCAAAAGGCGTGCCATGGTTTTCCATCTCCTCGGCGTTCCAGCCGCCGCCTATCCCAAACAGCAGGCGTCCGTTCGAGAGTTGATCCACCGTGGCAACTTCCTTAGCTAGCTTGATGGGATCGTGCTCTTGCACCAGGCAAATGCCGCTCCCGACCTTGATCATTTTGGTGGCCGCCGCTGCCGCCATAAGCGAGGCGAACAGATCGTGGGTATGCCAATACTCTTTGGGCAACTCAGCCCCACCGGGCCACGGACTACGCCGACTGGCCGGAATATGCGTATGTTCCGGAAACCAGACAGACTCAAAGCCTCGGTCTTCGCACGCCTTGGCGATCTCGTCCGGCCGGACCGCATAGTCGGTCGCAAACATCACAATGCCGAATTTCACACCACCCTCCTTATGTTTGAAGCTCTTCGCACTTCATGGGAATTCCGAAGGTGAGTCAAGCGGAGAAGAGGGAGAAGGCAAGATTATTCTTTTCCTCAGCCTTTCGGTAACGCCCCCAGGTGCTCGTTCTCCCTTGAGGGCCGTCAGGCCGTGGTGCTGAGGGGCCGCTTAATTGCGGGTGATTGCGAGAAGAAGAATTCACATGGTATGCTCGGTGACCTTGATGCCCGTGCGCGCAATAAAATGATTAATGAGCTCGTCTTGGGGGGTTGCTTTGATCAAACTTTCACACGAGGAGGGATGCATATGACGCAACCGCTGCATACTGTTCGCCAGCTGGCCTACGTGATCAAAGATATGGACGCCGCACTCAAATACTGGGTGGACGTTCTTAAGGTCGGCCCGTTTTTTTTATTTGAACATTGTCCGCTGGAAAACCAAGTGTACAGGGGCAATCCGTCGAATGTGGACGTCGCCATCGCGCTTGGCAATAGTGGCGATCTACAGATTGAGCTCATTTTTCAACATAACGATGAACCGTCTGTGTATAAAGAATTCCTGGATGCCGGTCGCGTCGGTACGCATCATTTTGGTCTCATGCCGGAAGACTATAAAGCGACGTGTGCCCAGTATAAGGAGTTGGGTTATGAAGCCGCGTTTGAGTGCACGGTCGGAGGCGCCGAATTAGTCTACTTCGATACGGTCCAGACCATAGGGCATTTTACCGAATTGTGGGACAACGTCGACGTCTTCAAAAAAATGTTTATGCAGGTCGAGAATGCGGCGAAAGGGTGGGATGGCAAGAATCCGGTCCGGTCACCACCGCTGTAGCCGCCAATTATCTAAACATCGGGAAACAAGCACGAACCGAACAACTCAATAGAGGAGGGCTCAAGCTATGAAATGGAAAGTAGGCGATACGACAATTACGAAAATTACGGAAATAGTGTTTCCGGAGTTCTCAGACGTGATACCCGCCGCAACGCCGGACGTGGTGAAGAAAGTCGAGTGGCTGTTCCCGCATTTTGTGACCCCGGAGGGCGCGCTCACCGTGAGTATTCATTCGCTGATTGTAGAGACCCCCGGAGCTACGCTGGTTGTGGATACCTGCATCGGCAACGATCGCGAACGGGGCTCGTTCGAGGTCATGAGCAATCTCTCGACGTCCTATATGGACGACATGATCGCTGCCGGCTATGACCCTGACGGTATCGATTACGTCCTGTGCACCCACCTGCATCTTGACCATGTGGGTTGGAACACGCGTCTCGTCGATGGGAAATGGGTGCCGACGTTTCCGAATGCGTCCTATCTCATGGGCCAAAAAGAGCTTGATCTCTTCGGCAATATTGATGAGAATACAGAAGATGATTTCTTTAAGGTTCAGCGGACCGTCTTTGCAGACTCCGTGCAGCCTGTTCTGGATGCCGGCCTTGCGAAGCCGATCGAAGGACCTGCTGAAGTGTGTGAAGGCGTACGCCTCATTCCAACACCGGGCCATACTCCGGGCCATTGTTCCGTCATTATTGAATCCAAGGGTGAATCAGCCATGATCACGGGCGATTTCCTGCATCATCCGATTCAATTCAACGACCCGGCCTTAGTCAGTCCCTTTGACATAGACAACGACGCCGCGGTGGTCACCCGTCGGCGGGTGTTCAATGAATATGCCGATACGCCAACACTGATTATCGGTACTCACTTTGCGGGTCCCACCGCCGGCAAGCTGGTGCGCGATGGGGATGGATACCGTTTCGACGTCTAAATAGCGGGACGGGTGGGTCAGCCTAGACCCACCCGTCTGATTTGGCTGTCTCCTGAACGAGCAAAACAAAGATCTGAGCCTCACTGCCTTTGCTTGCTGCCCGATATGACTATCTGGCCTGATAGTATCCGAATGCAGTCCAGCCACCATCGACGACTAGCACTTCCCCCGTTATAAAGCCGGCATCCTCGCTGGCCAGAAAGCGCACGGCTTTGGCGATATCCGCACCCGATCCTAGGCGGCGTTGGGGCGTACGCCTGACCAAATCTTTGACCGTGAGCTTGCCATCTTCTTCAAGGCCGTTGACCATTTCAGACTCGATATAACCGGACGCGATGCAGTTCACGCGAATGCCGTATCTGGCCCATTCAATCGCCATAACCCGCGTCATCTGATCGACAGCAGCCTTCGAGCTGCAGTAGCCCAAGGTGGCAGGGAACGCGTTACGTCCCAAGATCGAACCAATGTTAATAATGCAGCCGGCGCCGGGCGCTTTCATTTGGCGCGCTGCCGCTTGGGAACACAGAAAGATGGACTTGGCGTTAATGTCCATATGCTGGTCCCAGTTCTGCTCGGTCATCTCAAGGGTCAACTGAGGGCGCGTAATGCCAGCATTGTTCACTAGGATATCAACCGGGCCGAGCTGTTCCTCAACTTGGCCGAATAGACGTGTGACCTCATCCGCAACCTCGACATGGCAGCCAAGAGCAATCGCTTCGCCGCCTTCGGCCTCAATCTCAGCGACGGTATCCGCCGCGTTCTCCGCCCGCGTAGCAACACACACCAGCCGCGCGCCCGCCTCGGCCAGTTCGAGCGCGATTGATTTTCCAAGGCCACGGCTTGCGCCGGTTACAACAGTAACTTTTTCAACAAAAGTGTTCATACCCTTATTTCTCGCGCGGATGCTCGGCGTTGTACTCGCGTATCGCTTTCAAGATCGCACCACTCCAGAGCTGTTTCAAAATAGTCTGCATCGGGCTCATCAAAGAGAATGGTAATGAAGGCGGATGTGTCGATGCCCATTAGCGAGGAACTCTGTTCTTATCGTAGCCCAGAATTTCATCTGGACTTCGTACATCCAATACTGGTAACTGCGCGCAGCGTTTGTGAATAGCGCGGAGCTCATCTCTCAGACGAGGAGTCTGTGTCTTTCCTTGCTCGCGTAGGAGGCGATATTTTAGTGCGTTGAGAACAGTATCCGTAAGACTTTCCCCCGTTTTTTCAGCGAGTTACCTGGCCAGCCGATCGACTTCCGGATTCTTAATGCTAAGCGGCATTGCTCTACCTTCCTAGAAAAATTGGAATATTCTATAGGCAAAACATGCCAGGATTTTCTTAAAATTGATAGCTTGGTCTTCTCAGAACGCGTCAATATGGATCTGCAGACAGTAGGCTTTCCGCAGAGATAGTCTCCCTATGGGAAATGGTATTGCACAGTAGGGACAGTTCCCTCCCCGAACGTCCGTCTGTCAGGCGACAGTAACAGGAGGCTTTAATCGGAACGTCGGCACGTGCTGTGGCAATATCTAACCGAAGTGATAACCGTGACAGCGATACAGCGAATAGAAATTCAGCGCCCCCTCACGTTCGAGAAACTTCTGGTCGGCAACAATGGCCCGAGAATTTGACGTCACTACGTTGTCATAATGTCCGCACAGTACGTCGATATGGGTCGGCATATGTTGCAAGTGGCCAGAGTCGGGTACCAGGTCTCGGAGGGCATCGCAGGCACGTAGTGGCTGCTCGGGATGCGGCGACATCTCCATCAAGTGGATGTACATATGCAGCAGGCTAGGATGAGGCTCCGCGTCCGTTTGCTCTATACGCTGGAATGCCTTTTCTAGGACAGTAATAGCTTCTAGCGTACTCGCACCTTCGGCTGCTTCTCCTTTGAGATCCCACAAGCCCAGGCGGTCCGGTTCATAAGTGCTTCGGCAAACAAGTTGCACACATCAAGATCCTCTGGGAACGCTCCATACACGCCACGCATGGCGTTCGCGTAGGTATCGTTCCAGATATTCGGATTCTCTACCGCTGTCTCAGATGGGTAACTGTGTTGAAGCGCATGAGTGAGCGCATGCTCAATGTCGGATACTGTGTCTTTCCGTGCTAGTGCTTCCTGGGCAGCTGTATAAGTTTCAGTGAGCGATTGGGTTAAATCCGTGGCGTCTCAGCAACTGCCGGACTAACTCACTGCTTTATCGGATTGCCCCCTTTTCGCGCAGGCGACTGATATCTGCTGGGGCAATGCCCAAGTCTCCTAGGATTTCGTCCGTATGCTGTCCTAGATCTGGGGCAAGGTTCCGAACCGAGCCGGGGGTATCGGACAGTTTTGGGCCGATACCGACTTGTTTCACTGTGCCATGTTTTGGATCGTCGATCTCAATGATCATTTGCCGGGCTTGCACCTGGGGGTCATGCTCAAGCTCATCAAGGCTGAGCATCTTGCCCACACATTGGTCGGTTTCATTCAGATAGACAAACCATTCATCGCGCGTTCTGGTTTTCATCGTCTCGATTAGGAATGCTGCGATCTCAGGCCGCTTTTCTTTATCCTGCTGGTCAGGAATCAGATCTTCCCGATCAACCGCGCGGCATAGATTGGCAAAAAACCATGGCTCTATCGATCCCAGGGTGATGTGTTTACCGTCCTTGGTTTCGTACACATTGTAATAGGGAAGTCCTCCCCCAGCGAAAGATTGGCCCCGCTGAGGAATCTCGTCGTTGCCATAATAGGCCGATAGGAACTGCGTGATCAGATACATACTGCCATCCATCATAGCAATGTCGACAAACTGTCCCCGGCCTGTTTTTTCTCGGGCAAAAAGGGCGGTGAGTACACCTATGGCCCCATGCATGCCTCCACCCGCATAATCGGCAATCAGGTTTTGCGGGATAACCGGATTGCCATCTTTATCACCAATGAGCCCCAGTGCCCCGGCTTGGGCAATATAGTTCAGATCATGTCCAGCCAGCTTGGCATACGGGCCGGTTTGTCCGTAACCCGTTACTGCACAGTAGATGAGACGTGGATTCATCTCTTTCAGCGTGTCGTAATCAATGCCTAAACGCTGGGCCACACCAGGCCGCATTTCTTCGACCAGTATGTCAGCCTCGCGGACCAATTGATAAAAAATATCACGGGCTTCGGGATCTTTCAGGTTAATACCAACGCTTTTTTTATTGCGGTGAAGCGCATTATGAGCGATAGTACCACCAGCGCCGGCCATTTTTATTCCAGCCGCTCCGGCTTGCTCGGCCCGTCGTCCGGTTGGTGGACCCGGTTCTTGAACACGGATGATATCAGCCCCGAAGTCCCCTAAAATCATGGTGCAAAACGGTCCGGGCGCGAGCCGGGTCAGATCAAGCACCCTAATGCCTTCAAGTGGTCCGGGCATGCAGATTGCCTCCTTGGACGAACGTTACGATGGACTGGCTGAGTGGGATAGCCTCTCAAATCCCGAAGAAACGACTCGCATTTCCTCCCAGAATTTTGTCCACCGATGCAGCCGGCAACGATGACAAGGTCTCGCGGGCTTTGCGCACGGGCTCTATAAATCCTTCGGCGTGTGGATAGTCAGAGCCGATAAAGAATTTTTCATCCCCAGCAAACTGTACGATCAACGGGAACATCTTCTCCTCGGGATCACCGTTAATCCAAATATTGCGTTCGAAATATTCCGAGGCCGAGCGTTTCATCTGCGAGGTGTGGCCCATGTATTTATAGCGATAGTCGAGCCGCTCCAGCCATTCTCCAATCCAACCTACCATGGCTTCTATGGTGGCCACCCGCAGGCGGGGAAAGCGCTCCAGCACGCCGTCGTACACCATGGTGGTCAGCGCCATACGCGGGTCTTGGATGAGATTCATGGTGACGAACATCATGCCCGGATCTCGATCGCGGTACCATTCCCTGCCTGTGGAATGCCGGTGTCCAGTCAGGTGTATGCCAACACTCAGGTCTAGATCTTGTACCTCAGCCCAGATGGGATCGAAGTCCGGATGCCCGAAACTGCGCCCATTGATCGGCGCGGCTGCAACAAAAATCGTGCGACAGCCAAGCTTCGCCACCCGCTTGAGTTCACGCACGGCAAGTGGTGCGTCCCGCAGTGAGATATGGGCGGCTGGAAAAAGTCGATCGCTATGGCCTGCACACAGTTCAAACGCCCAGGTGTTATACGCCCGACTCAGGGCATCGGCAAATACCGGGTCATCAACACTGCCCTCCCACAGCAAACCCAGCGTGGGGTAGATCACCTGGGCATGAATGCCTTCGGCGTTCAAGAACTGAACCCGCTTATCCATGTCTTGCCAGTCAGGGCTCAGAGCCAGATACTGATCGAAATTACTGACATTCTGGCCGGCCTCTTTCTGTCCATACGCAACTACGGCTGCCAAGAGGTCTGCCGTATTGACCATCTTTAAGGGTTTGTCATCAATCAGGATCTTGGGCTCGCCACTTGCTGGATCGTTCTCGATGCGCATGGCCCGGTCCCGAAATGCCGGATCGATGTAGCGAGGGTATAGATCAAGCGGTTCCATAAAGTGGCTATCGCCATCAATCACATTCATTCGAATACTCCTTTTTGGAAAATCCGTTTTAGTCCCCTCCCTGGAGGGGTGGCGCGTAGCGCCGGGGTAGTTTCCCCGGCCCTATTCCGGCACAAAATCACGGTCGAGCGCTTGCTCCAGAGCAAACGGGCAGGCGGTCGGAAACGTCGCTACTGGCAAGTGGCTTTCGTCGGCAGCTGCTTCACGAGCATCCTGATAACAACCATCTAGAATCTGTTCGATATACGGTCGGAGACTTGGACTATCAGCCAACTCGTCGCGCACGCGCCGCCGGTGCTCTCGGATAGTCGCGCGCCAGCTATTGGTTGGCCGCTCTGCTTGGTAACGATACTTAAGGAGATGAATCAGGATGAGGGTGAGAGCGCTTTTAACAGCCCACCGCTGGCTTCGCCCCATATCCTCAATCTCCTCAGCAAGGTTCTCCACATCCGGTTGCTGCGTCTGGCCGGACCGAAGTGCAGCTACCTGGTGCAGCACCCAGGCATAGAAGTCCTGTTCGTATAATCCTTGCGGCTGAGGCAATGGAGAAGCTTTTCCCATGCTCTGTGCTCCAGACATGCGGTCACTCTAGCATCAGTGGAGGTCTTCACAATAGGTGTGGAAATAGAACCAGGCAGCGATGCTCATGAATGACAAACATCTATCTCAGGTTAACTTCTCCAACAATTCCTTCGCCTCTTGCAAGTCCTTGGTGCCAAAGCCTTCGGTGAACCAGTTGTAAATCTCAGCCAGCAGCTGCTGGGCGTCTTCCTTCTTATCCTGCTGTTGCCACAGGCGAGCCAGGCATGTACGACCGCTGAACGTTCCCCGAAATAACTTTAATATTGAGAGGTTAGGAAATTTCCCTGCAGCGGAGAGAGCCCTGGCAACGAAACCGGGAAAATTGGGCCACTTGAAAGCGAAAGGGACGCGATTTGCAATATATGCCTCTCCTGAAGTAACTGTTCGTGAGAGGTGATAGGAAGGCTACTGCGGCCTGCTTTCCGTCTGGTTCGCGATCTCGTCTGACATCAGGTTGATCACGATTGTTTTCTCTCTTTCTACTCAGAATCTATTGGCCCTACTGAAAACGTTGGGCTTCTGGATGTTCTCTACTCCCGCTTTAACACTCCGTCGTGCTCAAGCGCTTGGACTTGTTCCAACGTATAACCCAAATAGCCAGTTAAGATTTCTTCATTGTGCTCGCCCAGAAACGGCGCCTCAAGCGGGAGGCTGTCCGGAAACTCTGAAAACCTGAGCGGCATGCCCGGAATTTGGAATTCTCCAAAAGCACGATCAGTCACTGTTCGGACCGTCCCTCGCTGTTGCAGGTGAGGATGATTTATCGCCTGTTCGACTGACAACACTGGAGCGACCGGTACACGCACCGCTTCCAGCGCGCGAAGGGCCGCATCGTCACTCGGCATGGAGGCAATCCAGTCTTCTATGATCTTTACCACCTCGGGGATGCGTTCGACGCGGGCGGCATTGTCCACATAGTGGGGGTCTTTGGCCAGCTCAGGGCGACCAATCGCCTGACATACGGCCGGCCACTGATGATCCAGAGCGATAACAAAGATATAGGTGTCATGACCCTTAAAAAGCCCGCCTGGGCATAGGGCAAAATGTTGGGTGCCAGACCGCGTCGGCTTAATGGCGCCATAGCTGGACGAGTACAGCTGTACGTTGAGTTCGTGGCAGTGGAAATAGGCGTCAAGCAGCGCAATATCCAAGTGCTGGCCCTTGCCCGTGCGTTCCCGGTACAAGAGCGCGGCGTTGATGGCTGCTGTTGCGTGCACCCCAGTACTGACATCGCCGATGCCGGGCAGGGGGAAATACGGTGGCCCGTCCGGCTCGCCGATCATCGACGTAATGCCGGAATAAGCTTGGGCGATATAGTCATAGCCGGGCAGTTTTGAGAGTGGCCCGGTTTGGCCAAAAGCTGATATGGAACACATGACCACGCGCGGGTTGATCTGTTTGACAGTTTCATAGTCAAGGCCTAACCGACCGATAACACCGGGTGCAAAGTTCTCGACCACGACATCGACTTTCTCGATCAACTGTTTGAGGATGGCCAAAGCTTCTGGATTTTTGGCATCTACGCACAAACTCTTTTTACCCCGGTTCTGCTGAATGAAGTAGGCGCTCCGCCCGTCTCGCAGCGCGGGTAAAGCGCGCGAGATATCGCCTGTGGGCGAGAGCTCGACCTTAAGGATCTCGGCGCCCATCTCGGCCATGAGGCGAGTGACCGTCGGGCCTGCCAAGACCTGGGTAAAATCTAAAATAGTGAATCCATCCAGAACGTGTTTGAGTGCGGTTCCAGCCATTACGTCCTCCTTTGGGCTGGAAAACTACCATTCCTGTCTCTCAGCGGCCAGCGTGGTACACAGTCTTCCAAGCCGTTTCCAAGTCGTTGTTCTGAAGAATGAGGAATAGGGAAACTTCGTTCAGATGCTTGCTGGGACTGGGCACGCGCTATAGTAAAATAACGACATTGGTTGCACTGTGCCTATCAACTGATCATGCGAGCAGGTCGGTGATTGTGTCGGTGGGTCAGATCGAATAGGACCGAGTGTTACGTTTTGGTCTCCGACGGAGGGAATGCCATGGCCCAAACCCAAAGGCCCCTTACGGGCCAAGAGTTTCTGGACAGCTTACAGGATGAGCGAGAGGTCTGGATCTACGGCGAGCGGGTCAAGAGTGTGACTCAGCATCCGGCCTTTCGTAATTCGGCGCGGATGTTGGCGCGTATGTATGACGCCCTGCATGATCCACAAAAACAGCCAGCTTTAACCACGCAGACTGACACTGGGAACGGCGGCTTTACGCATAAGTTTTACAAAGTCCCGAAAAGTACGGAAGACCTAGTAGGCAGTCGCGACGCGATTGCTGCATGGGCGCGCATCTCCTACGGCTGGATGGGACGTTCGCCCGACTATAAAGCGAGCCTAACCGGCACGCTGGGAGCAAATGCCGAGTTCTATGAGCCGTACCAAGACAATGCCCGCCGTTGGTATCGTCAGACCCAAGAACGCTGCTTGTTCCTCAATCACGCGCTGGTGAACCCGCCTATCGATAAAGGCAAATCTCCTGAAGAAGTGCAAGATGTCTATGTGCAGGTAGAAAAAGAAACCGATGCGGGTGTGATCGTCAGTGGTGCCAAGGTGGTGGCAACCGGCTCAGCCTTGACCCATCATAACTTCATTGGCTTTTACGGCCCCACGCCATTGGGCAAACCTGAGATGGCAATATTTGCTATGATTCCCATAGATAGCGCCGGAGTGAAGCTGATCTGCCGGCCGTCTTACGAACTTCATGCCGCTACGATGGGCAGTCCGTTTGACTATCCTTTGTCTTCGCGTCTGGATGAGAATGACGCCATTCTTATATTGGACAAAGTCCTTATCCCCTGGGAAAATATTTTTGTTTATCGCGACCTGGACAAGGCGAACGCATTTTCCCTCGGTCGGGCTTCATCCCGCGGTTCACATTACACGGCTGCACCCGCTTTGCCGTCAAGCTGGACTTTCTAGCCGGGTTGCTGCTTAAGGCGATGGAGGCCGTTGGCTCACAAGATCAACGCAGCGCTCAGGTTCAGGTCGGTGAGGTGTTGGCCTGGCGTCACACGTTCTGGGGACTCACTGAGGCGATGACGAAGACGCCCGACCCCTGGGTCAACGGTGCTGTACAGCCCAACACTGAGTACGGCATGGCCTACCGGGTGTTGGCCACCACAGCATATCCTCGGATTAAGGAGATCATCGAACAGACGATTTCGAGTGGATTGATCTACCTCAACTCACACGCAGTTGATTTCAAAACGCCTGAGCTGCGGCCGTATCTGGACAAGTATTTGCGTGGTTCCAACGACTATGATGCGATTGAGCGGGTGAAGCTGCTCAAGATCCTGTGGGACGCGGTTGGGACGGAGTTCGGCGGACGGCACGAACTATACGAGCGTAATTACGCCGGCAACTATGAAAACATCCGACTCGAAAATTTGCCGGCTGGGCTTGCCAGCGGGCGTGTCGAAGAGCTCAAATCGTTTGTTGATCAATGTATGGCCGAATATGATCTTGATGGTTGGACGGCTCCGGATCTGATCAACCCGGATGATGTGAATCAGGTGATGCGAAAATCATAGAAAGGAGACCAGAATATGCAAGACAATCGTACTGAGAGACAACAACGCTTCATCGATATGGCCGCCACCCACGCCGACGATTTCAAAACGCGGGTTGCCCAGCACGACGAGGAAGGCAGCTTCCCACATGAAAACGTGGAGGCGATGAAGGAGTCGGGCTATACCGCGCTTATCGTACCGGAAGAACTCGGGGGAGCGGGAGCGACACCGCTTGAAATAGCGATGGCCCAAGAGCGTTTGGCCTATGGCGACTTGCCTATGGCTATTGCTGTCAATATGCATCATATTGTCGTGGCCATCATTGCCGATCTGTGGCGGCTGGATCAACAAGGCAAAGGGCCGGCGCTGGACGCGCTTGCGCCTCTGCTCAAGGCGACACTTAATGACAAGCTTATTTTTGGGGGGCCGGTCAGCGATCCTAAGATGAACAGCTCGGTCGGCTTTGCCGGTATCAATGATACGACCCGCCAAGCCACTAAGGTGGACGGCGGCTATTTGCTCAAAGGGAAAAGTGGTTTCGGAACCATGTCCGCCGGTGCCGACTATTTGCTGACCACTGCTCGATACGAAGATCCTGATAATGGTCCCCAGTGTCTGCTGTGCTTTTTCCCATCGAACGCCGATGGCGTCGAAATTCAGAGTAACTGGGACACGATGAGTATCCGTGCATCTCAGAGTAATGATGTTGTCTGGAACAATGTGTTTGTCTCAGAGGATGCCGCTATTCTGCGACCTATCCAAAGCTGGGATGCCGTAGCCAATATTACCTCCTCCATCTGGGTCGCTTCCGGCCCAGCGTGTTACATTGGCCTTGCCCAAGCTGCACGTGACTTCGCCATGGATTGGGTCTCTGGGCGTAGCCAAGAACCGTTTGATCAGCCCATGACCCACTACCCGAGTAATCAGCTGCTCGCCGCTGAAATGGAAATAGGCCTTCGCTCAGCACGTGCTATGCTGCACCAGGCCATGGCTTCGCACGACGACATCAACGTGCGGACTCAAGAGGATCTTGTCAATCTGATTTCGTGTTTTCAGTATGTGATGGAAACGTGTTTCCAGGTTGTGGATAAAGCTATGCGTATGGTCGGTGGGGCCGGCCTATTCAAGAAGAACCCGATGGAACAGATGTATCGCGATGCTCGGGCCGCCATCATCCATCAACCGTTTGCCGGTATCGAAGGTAAAGCCCTGCTTGGTCGCCGAGCGTTTGGCTTGCCGGTGTATACGACACCACGCTTTGTCTAAGGAGGGAAAGAAGGAATATGACGGAACTTAACTCTACTCTGCAAAACTCGCAAAATCTAAATGCCCTGCGCGTCGTCATCATTGGCGCTGGCATGGCGGGCGTCCTGTCTGCGATTAAGCTGCGCGAGGCTGGCTATGACGACTTCGTCATCTATGAAAAAGCTGACTCCATAGGCGGCACGTGGCGAGCGAATACTTATCCCGGCCTCGCCTGCGATGTCCCCTCACACTCCTATACCTATTCGTTTGAACCCAACCCGGACTGGAGCAGTGTCTTTGCTGAAGGTCCTGAGATACGGAGTTACTTCGAGAATGTGGCGAAGAAATATAATGTGCTAGAGCGGGTTCGCTTCGGAGAAGAGATTACCGCGTGTGAATTCTTTGACGGGCGCTGGCACATCAAAACCAGCAGTGGCCGTGAAGACCAGGCTGATTTTATCATTGCTGCGACTGGCGTCCTGCACCATCCGAACGAGCCGAACATCCCCGGCCTCGACACGTTCGAAGGTGCTTCTTTCCACAGTTCAGAATGGGATCACAGTGTCCCGTTGGATGGGAAGCGCGTTGGCGTGATTGGGACCGGCTCGACCGCAATCCAAATTACAACCGCCTTGGTTGACCGTGTTGCGCGCTACAAACTCTTCCAGCGCACGGCCCAGTGGGTATTCAAAATGGAGAACGCTCCCTATGCAGTTGAAGAGCGCGCGGCGTTTGCCAATGACCTTGAGAAAATTTATGCGCTGCGCGAAGAACAGAATGAATTTTTTGAGCTTTTCAGCGCGGCAGTCATTGATGCGGACTCCCCACAGATGAAGGAGATTGAAGCCATCTGCCTCGCCAACCTCGAGGAGACGGTGAAAGACCCGGAACTCCGCGAGAAGCTGCGGCCCAACTATCGGGCAGCGTGTAAGCGTCTGATTCTCTCGCCCAATTTCTACGAGTCTATCCAGCATCGGAATGCAGATGTCGTCGTGTCTGGCATCGAAACTATTGAACCAAAAGGCATCCGGACGCAAGACGGCGAACTGCACGAATTAGATGTCTTAGTGCGGGCGACCGGCTTTCGCGCAGATCGTTTCATTCGACCGACGACAGTGCGCGGACGGGGTGGTGTCGACCTCGACGACGTGTGGGCCGAGCATCCGGTCGCCTATCTGTCGATTTCCGTTCCTGAATTCCCCAACTTCTTTATGTTAAATGGCCCGAACGGTCCGGTTGGTAATTTTTCTTTGATCGGTATTGCTGAACTCCAGCTTGGCTATGTGATGCAGCTCATGGATAAAATACGCAAGGGTGAGTGCCGAGAAATCAGTGCCAGCCGTTCAGCGACAGCCGACTACGAAGAGTCTCGGACACAAGCGGCAAAGAAGTCTATCTGGGCAACGGGCTGTAATAGTTGGTATCTCGACAAAAATGGCGTGCCGGCAAGCTGGCCGTGGACCCAAGCTCATTTTAATGAAGAGATGGCTGCGCCATTACTGGCAGCTTACGATCCCGTGGGTTAAAGAGAAGGGCTCGTAAGGGCGGGCTAGGAAGAGGCATGCATGGAGTCTGTTGATCTGTCTTATGGCCGGACGTTCTCCCAAGGGTTTCCGCACGAGTTCTTCCGTCAGCTGCGTCGAGAGGAGCCAGTCTGGTGGCACGCGCCCACCGAACACACGCCGGGCGGTGAGGGATTCTGGGTTGTAAGCCGTTATAATGATGTCGTTACGGTGTTCAAGGATGCAGAGACGTTCTCGTCTGAGCTGGGTGGGACACAGATTTTCGATGGCAAGGGACACGGGTATCAGCTGAACCAGACTGATGACCCAAAACACCGGCGACTCCGCGAATTGGTCAACACGGGTTTCCTGCCCCGCATGATCGGGCGGCTGGAGGACCAGCTCCGGGAACGGACCCGACACATCCTTGATACCATCTCGCCCGGAGAAACGTTCGATATCGTTCCAGCAGTGGCACGTGAACTGCCGCTCCAGGCCATTTGCATCATCCTCGGGATTCCTCAGGAAGATCGGGAAGAATTGGGGAATATTGTTGACCTTGCCATTGGCGCAGGAACGGGCGAAGCCTTAGCGATTGAGCATCTCAAACGCCTTGGCGCGTATGCAGATACAATCGTAGAACAAAAGCGACACAATCCCACCGATGACATTTTATCGATTATTGTCCACGCTCAATTAGAAGATGGCTCGCCGCAGCTCGACAACCGTGAATTGCGAGCTTTCTTTGCTTTGCTCTTCCCTGCTGGAGCCGAGACTACGCGCAGCTCCATTGCCGGCGGCCTCGTCGCGCTCATCGAGAATCCGCACGAACTTGAACGGCTACGGCGCAATCCGACTCTCATGAAAGGCGCAGTCGAAGAGATCGTGCGCTGGACCTCTCCTTCTGTGTACAAACGCCGTACAACCACGCGCGACGTAGAGCTGGGTGGACAATGTATTCGCCAGGGGCAAAAGGTCACCATCTGGGAGATGTCGGCCAACCGAGATGAAGATGAGTTTGCCGATCCGTTCCGCTTCGATATTAGTCGCCACCCTAATTTTCATATTGGCTTTGGTCTTGGCTCGCACTTTTGCTTAGGGGCCAATCTGGCGCGGCTGGAGATTCGGGTCGTGTTCGAGGAACTCCTGGGCCGGTACGAGAACTTCGAGATCGTGGGTGATCGTGAATGGACGAATAATAATCGTTTGGTCGGTTTGGCCCATCTGCCGCTTCGAGTGGCCCTCAAGGGGACTGCCTGCACCCCAGCCGCGTAGCTCAATGAAGGAATACGGTGGATTTTCGATACACTCCTGGACAAGAGAAATTTCGGGCAGACTTGCACAGCTGGCTGGAAGTTAATCTGCCATCAGAGTTGTGCGTCGAGGATGCGATGGATGAACGCGTTGCACCCGACCGGGAGACGTTTGACAAACGCCGTGCCTGGCAACGCAAAATGTATGAAGGTGGCTGGGTCGGCATTCCCTGGCCCACAGAGTACGGCGGACGCGGAGCAGGGTTGATGGAACAGGTAGTGTTTGACGAGGAGTACACACGGACGCGGGCCCCTATCCTGCCTGGCTTCTCGGGCATTGCGCTGTGTGGCCCCACCCTCATGCAGTGGGGAACGGCTGCGCAAAAAGGAAAATTCCTACGGCGCATACTGCGCGGCGACGATATCTGGTGTCAGGGCTACTCAGAGCCCGGTGCAGGTTCAGACTTAGCCAGCTTGCAAACGCGAGCCGTGGAAGATGGCGACGAGTTTGTGGTGAACGGCCAGAAAGTCTGGACCTCGGGCGCGCAGTACGCGGACTGGATTTTTATGCTCGTTCGCACCGATCCTGATGCGCCCAAACATAGAGGCATCAGCTATTTGCTGGTTGATATGAAAACACCCGGCGTGACAGTACGCCCCCTGGTCCTGATAAACGGCCATGCCCATTTTAATGAGATTTTCTTTGAAGATGTCCGCGTACCCAAAGCGAATTTGGTTGGACCGTTGAATGAAGGCTGGAAGGTGACCATCACCACGCTCATGTTTGAGCGTGGGATCGCCGGCGGCGGCAGCCAGGGTGATCAAATCAAGCGCTTGGCACAGCTCGCACGTCAGGTCGAGGTCAATGGTGAGCCGGCCTGGAGACAGTCCTGGGTGCGTCAACGCATCGCCCAACTGGCGATTGAAAATGAAAGTCTCAAATACACTCGTTTGCGGGGGCTGACCAAACAGCTAAAAGGACAACCTCCGGGTCCCGAAGGATCAATGCTCAAACTGTGTAGCTCTGAGCTGGGCGTACGGATTGCTGCGTTTGCCAGCGAGTTGCTCGGCCATAATGCCGTGGTAGACCTTCCGTCAGAGGCTGTGCCCGACGCGCCGCGCTGGGTCAATCGCGTGTTGAGCGCGCGGCAGTATACGATTTCTGGGGGCACGAGTGAGATTCAGCGCAACATCATGGGCGAGCGGGTATTGGGATTGCCGAAGGGGTGAGGATGCCATTGGCGAGTTGTCTTTTTAACCCGTTTTTCGCTTTCTTCTGAATTGCCTTGGAGGCGAGAGGTAAAAATTGCCTATAGTTTCAGATAGTTAAGGTGAGGATAGGAGTAGAGAAAAAGGCATACAACACGGAGGTCGCGACATGCTACGTATTGAGCTTGAGCAAGAGGAAGATGGCCGTTGGATTGCCGAAATCCCCGACTTAGCAGGGGTCATGGCCTACGGGGCCACACCGGAGGAAGTCCGGGCCAAGGTTGAGGCGCTTGCGCTCCGCACCCTTGCAGACAGGCTTGAACATGGCGAAACCGTGCCCGAGCTTGGAGAACTTTTTGTTACCGCATGAGCCCGTGGCGATCGTCACGGGCTCGCCGTGTTCTTGCCGCTCTCAACCGTATCGGCTGGACAATCAAACGCCAGTCCGGTTCTCACCGCGTACTCGAGCGGGAGGGCTGGCCTAACTTTGTGTTTGCGTTCCATGATCGTCAAGAAATTGGCCCCAAAATGCTAGCGCGTATCGCACGTTATACCGGGCTCACTCCCGACGATCTATAAAACAGCTTTGCCGATTCTCCAATTTCAGAAAAGTCAGGGATTCGGTGCCAACGACTCAAAACAGCGCAACAGCCTGTTGCACAAACTGCTCGTCTGGCCATGCCTGAGCGAATGCTCTCATGTACTTGAGGTTTCGAGGTGAGAATCCCGTCATTTTTGGAAATGCAGCGCGTAAGTCTGTTGCCAAACGATCAATAATTTTTGCTCCCCAGCCTTTGAGCTGAGGCACTCCGCCCTGCGCCTTGCCCGTAAGCGCCGAGGGCCTATGGAGGTTTAATAGCCGAGCGCGCGCGCTGCGCCTTCCAAGACAACGGGCACGGACCAGGCTGTACGGGCGAGTCGAATGTCCTCGCTCTGGCCTGAGGCATATAAACCAGCCGCGCTCATCCAAAAGGCTGCTGAGCGTAGTTGGTACAGCATGCCGTAATACCGGCAGGCCTCCTCGTCGATTTCGATCCCAGTGGCTTTCTCATAGTCCCGGAAAAAAGTATCCCGCTCAACAAGGTGAGACAGTAACTCACTTCCCTCACGGTTAAGATCCGTCAGCACATAGGCAATGTCGTACATCGGGTCGCCAATGACTTGTAGCTCCCAGTCGAGAACCGCAGAGATTTGGTCATTGTCGATCAACAGATTCCCCGTGCGATAGGCTCCGTGGACCAGCGTCAGACGCTCGGTTGCAGGGGCGTTGGCCTTCAGCCAGCCGATGAGGTCTACGAGGATCGGATGGGGCTCCTGCTGAGAGATTTCTACTAGATCGCACCATTTTTGTACTTCGCGCCGCGCGAAGTCTTTTCCGGGCTCAGGCACACCCAAAAACGACAGACCGGCCGCCTGCCAATCGATGGTGTGCAACGTGGCCAAAGCAGAGGTAAAGCTCTCGGGGAGTGTGCCTCGTTCTGCAGCCTCAGCATAGAAACGTCTGCCAGCCGAACCCCAGGGACTTGGACACGTTCCGGCGACTTTCTCCATGACAAGGAATGGCGCGCTCAGAATGCTCGGGTCGGTCTCGTACCAATACGGCTTGGGTGTGGGGAGTGGCATGGACTCTAAACATTGGAGAACACGGAACTGCTCGCCAAGATTCGAGAAGTGCCGCAACAAGGCGTTGCCTGGATCACGCCGCAGGCACAGCCCGCGAGTTTTCGGTATGCCGTTCTCGGTCCAGTGCGCGTCAAAGAGCCAGGTTTCATGCGACCAGCCTACAGCAATCCGCTCCATCGCTTCGAGACGAATGTCCGGCGCATTTGGTAACTGTGTCCCAATATACTGGCGGATGCGTTCCGCCATGTCTTGATCGTCAGCAGCCTGTTGCATCGTGCTCATGCTGCATACACCATCTCGCGGTCGACGCGCGCGCGAAGTCGCACGCGGACCTGACCGATGATGCGCTCAAAGCGCTCCTCACCCAGCTCGGATCGGGTTGCATATAATGTTTCAATCAGATGGGACACACTCGTTGTGTCGAGGGCTTGGCGTAGCGTGTGAATCGCATCAGAAAGGGACGATGGAATGCTGTCAGACGAGGTCAGTTGGCTGAGTTCCTCAGCCAATTCTTTTAAATCGCGTTGACTGGTGGCGGCGTGTTCGTCTGCCAGTCGTAACTGACCAGCGAGTTTTTGTAATACGACCGACGCCATGAACGCTTGTGTCTTGGGGTAGGCTGCCTCAACTGCCGGTCCAATGTCTTTTTTGAGGGTACGAGCGATCCGCTCTAAGAGTTCGTCTGGAGCCAGATGTGTGTAGTGGGACATCAGGCTCCGCTTCCGTTCTCAGCTCGGGCATTCCGGCGCATACGGGACCAGCGATGGACGGGCCACATGTCTTGGTCCTCGCCATGACCGCTCTCGCCGTTGATGTCCCACTCAATCAGGCTGTTGATATCGATGAACGTGTGGCGATTAATCACGAGCCGACTCAGCGGTGTACCAATAGCATGGAGTTCGCGCCCCTCTGCATCATTTGCGTGGATCTCGACGCGAGTGATCCAACCGTTTTCGTTGTCTCTCTCAAGACGGCGCTCGCCTTGGGTCAGCGGCAGTGTCCGTCCATCGCGATGGAGAAAACCATAGGCGACTGGATTACGCTCTTCCTCGACGTTGCTGACGGCGAGAAATCCGTGCCCAGGACTGGCCACGCCTGTGACATAAGCGGCTTGGCGTGGGCGGTCCTCACGCCGTCGTCCCCAGGTGCGGTCGCGTACTGCCAGGCAGTCGATGGGGATAGTCTCTCCATGTAAGATGATCTCTCCACTCACGCGCCCGATCTGATCAAAATGGTGCGAACGTCCAAAAGTCGAGCCGGTACTGGTCAGGGGCTCGGGTGGCATCACGCCATCAAAACGGAGCGACGCCTGCAAACGCGAGTCATCGTTATAACCCAGGGCGTAGGACATACACGGTTCGATCACGCGGATTGAAACACCGGTCGGCAGAGTAATGTCATTCAAGTCTTGATCGCACGGCAGCTCAAGGGCGGTATAGTTTGCCGAATAGAGGGCCTCCCACGGCAGATGGGCCGAGTCATCCCAGATCCAAGCCCCTCCCGCTACTGTACCAATATTGGGCCGCGCCATGGTGTAGAACCAACCGCCCAAACGACGCTCTGGGTGAGAAAATGAGAACCAGGCGGTCTCGGTCGCCCACCAGTCGCCACTCATCTCCTCGAAGTGAAAGCGATCGTCACGTTCAGTGAATATCCGTTGCTCAGCCATGCCTCTCTCTTTATGCGAAGCCGGAAGTTTTCGCAAATGGAACGCGAAGCTGATCTTCTTCTACTAGCAGTTGAGGGATTCTTGTCGGCATGATTGGCGTTTGTACACGTGTCGGCTAGTGTCTGACTCTCTGTCAGAGAATAGCATTATGCTGAAGATGGCTCTAAGAGCCACTAACAAAACTCCGCCTAGTCCCGTAAGCCTGGATACCTGCCTTCGCAGGTATGACACAATACGGACTGTTATTCCCGTGGAAACGGGAATCCAGGGGGCCGGGCTGGCGCGCTGACAACGTACTCCAACCAGTTTTGTTAGGCGTTCTTAGTATCGTGATTTGGTTTAGGTTTTAGATGAAGGAGGATCTCAGACATGACCCAGCCGCTGCAGACTGTCCGACAACTCGCCTACGTGACCCAAGATCTTGATGCCGCTCTCAAATACTGGACCGATGTGCTGCACGTCGGACCGTTTTATGTGTTCGAACATGTCCCGCTCGAAAATCAGCGCTATCGTGGCCAGCCCTCAAATGTGGATCTGACCATAACGCTGCGGAACACCGGCGCGGTGCAAATCGAACTTATGTTTCAACATAATAGTGAGCCGTCTGTGTACAAAGAATTTCTGGAGGCGGGTCGTGTTGGTATCCATCATTTCGGTCTCGTGCCGCCAGATTACCAAGCCGCCTGTACCCAGTATAAAGAGTTGGGTCATGAAGCGGCCTTTGAGTTAATGGTGGGGGACACCCACGTGGTCTATTTCGATACGGTCCAGGCGATTGGTCACTTCACCGAACTGTGGGAAAATACGGCCTCATTGAACGAGATGTTCTTGATGGTTGAAAACGCGGCAAAGGATTGGGATGGCAAAGATCCTGTTCGGTCTGGCGTGTTTTGAACTGCACCCCATATCAAGAAATTATCTGAGAAAGTGTTTGGGATGCCCTTGTCATAGACGGCGAGGCCGCTAAGAGGCTATCCAAATAAGGGTTTCACGGTGTCATGTTGAGTCCTTCGACTGCGCTCAGGATAAACTCCGCGAAACATCTCACCTCCACGCCTAGGGGAGAGATACTTCGCTTTGCTCAGAATGACAGAACCGGGAGCCTATGGGTGTTCGGATAGGCACTAAGAGCTGACTATTCGGGCAGTTCTACGCCGGAGCCACCCATTTCAGTGGGTACATCCTTCTGTTTTGTAATGCCGTCGTGGATGCGCAGTACGGTTTCTTCATAGAAGACGTGGACCCCAGGCTGGAAGGGCAGGTCGGGTATCACTGCGGCGTACACATCCGTGAGGCCCATCCCTGGGTGCTCGGTAAACACGTGCCCGCCGCAGGTTTTGCACCACTTGCGGTGACTGTTGTCGGTCTTGGCATAGCTGGCCAAATTGTCAGCGCCTTGGGTGACCACAACCGCGTTGGGTTGCCACAGGGTGAATGCGTTGACCGGCCCTGCCGACCAGTGGCGGCACGACTCACAGTGGCAGTAACCCATAGCCGCAGGCGCGCCCGTTACTGTCAATTGGACCGCGCCACAGAAACAACTCCCGTTGTAGGTATTTTCACTCATAATTTCCCTCCTCTACATAATCACCTTTTTATTCCTAACCTCGTGCGGTTCCCCTCGCAACCCCGCGCTCTGGCAGTGAGCGTCGCACCGTGCACCCTTTAGATCTGTATCGATCAGAAACCTGTTGCCATATAGGGGGCCTAACCTATATGTTGCTCAAGATTATCTTATGGTCAGTTAGTATGATTCAGGATCATTATTCGATTCACATGTAGAGAAGGAAAAAGGAGGAATGTCGTGCACGATGTATTAATTCGGGGGGGAAGGATTGTTGACGGGACAGGGAAATCTGCATTCAGCGGCGACGTGGCGATTGCGAATGGACGTATTGCCGCAGTCGGCAAGGACCTGGGGAGCGCCAAGAAAACGGTCGACGCAGATGGCCTATTAGTGACCCCGGCCTGGGTAGACGTACATACGCACTATGACGGCCAAGCTGCCTGGGACGAACAAATGACCCCGTCGCTGTGGCACGGCGTTTCGACCGTGGTCATGGGCAATTGTGGTGTTGGTTTCGCTCCTGCAACGCCGGACCGCCACGACTGGTTGATCGGTTTGATGGAAGGCGTTGAGGATATTCCAGGTCCGTCGCTGGCGGCTGGGCTGCCGTGGGGTTGGCAGACCTTTTCGGAATATCTAGACGTGCTGGAGAAGATGCCGCGCACTTTGGACATTGGCGGCATGATTACGCACGGGGCCTTGCGTGCCTTTGTCATGGGCGAACGCGGCGCCAAGAACGAACCCGCAACGCAGGACGATATCGCCAAGATGGCCGCCATCGTGAAAGAGGCTGTTCTGGCCGGTGCGTTGGGCTTCTCGACTTCGCGCACCCTGGTGCACACTGCCAATGACGGTGAACCTGTGCCCGGCACCTTTGCCACGGAAGAAGAGCTGATTGGTATTGCCCAGGCTGTTCGCTCGACCGGACGCGGCATTCTGGAAATGGTGCCACGCGGCGTTGCCGGTGAAGATCCAGGTCTATTGCAAGAGATCGATATGATGATCCGGATTTCACGCGCTACGGGATGTCCGCTGACCTTCCTCTTAGCTCAGAATAATACCTACCCCGACCAATGGCGCGAGGTCATGGCGAAATGCACCGCAGCAGTGCAAGACGGTGTCGCTATCACTCCGATGGTATTCACACGCCCGGTCTGCGTTCTGTTCAGCTTCCAGGGTGACAATCCGTTTGAGTATCTGGCCAGCTTTCAACCGCTGAAGAAACTTTCTCATGACGAGAAGATCGCCGCGCTGCGATATCCTGAGCTGCGTCGCAAGCTGCTGACGGAAAAGGACCCCAACACGACTGGTATGTCGCTGCTGTACCAAAACGAGAAGGTCTGGGATCGGACCTATCCGATGGGAGAGGATCTCAACTACGAGCCGACCAGTGACAAAAGCATTTCCGAGATTGCCAAGCGCCAAGACCGCAATCCACGTGAGGTGGTCTATGATCTGATGCTCGAACAAAACGGTCGCGCTTTTCTGATGTATGCGGCTGTTGGTTATGCGGACGGCAACGCGAAGCCGCTGCACGAGCTGATTTGTGATCCCATTACGGTCTTGGGAGGCAGTGACGCCGGCGCCCACGTGCGTCAGATTACTGATGCCGGCATGGCGACGTATTCGATGACCCACTGGTCGCGCGATAAGGCTGCTGACGATCCACAGTATTTGCCACTTGAATTTGTGGTCAAGAAACTGACCCATGATGGGGCGCGTCTGTTTGGGATGACAGACCGGGGCACGCTGGAGCCGGGTGCCAAGGCAGATGTGAACCTGATCGATTATGACAATCTGAGCGTGAGTCATCCTGAGATGGTGTACGATCTGCCGGCTGGCATGCCGCGTCTGATGCAAACCGCCACGGGGTATGAGAAGACCTTTGTGAGTGGCGAAGTCGTGCAAGAGAACGGCACAGACACGGGCGCGCGTCCGGGTCGTATCGTTCGGAGTGCGTAGACCTCATCCGCGTTTCAGGGGTATCGAGTGCGATGCCCCTGAGCGCTCAGTGCTCGTAGCCTAGTGCAACTTCAAGACACCTCCTTGGGAATAGCAATTCCCTCGCCCCGTTGAGGAGAGGGCGAGGGCGAGGGCGAGGGCGAGGGGAATGGAAGGAGATTTCAACCACCCTCACCTGCCTCCTCTCCCGCCAGCGGGCGAGGAGGCAAAGCGGATTCCCAAAGAGGTTGACTGTCTTTGCACTAGGGTGAATCTCTATTGGCTGGGTCTTTTCGTGCAAAGGAGGGAAACCTATGGACATTGGCATACTTGTGCCGGCGACGGTAGAAACGAAGAACATCACCGAAATTGCGCAGCGGCTGGAAGGTCTCGGTTTCGAATCGTTATGGATACCGGAACATCCCGTGATCCCAGTCGGATACAAGACCGAGGTGCCCGGTGGGGGTACGTTGCCGGAGCACTACAACCGCTGGGGAGATCCGTTTATAGCCCTGACCATGGCCGCAGCTGCAACCACCAGCCTCAAACTCGCAACCGGTATTTGCCTGTTTCCTGAGCGCGAGCCGCTCGTCACGGCAAAAATGATTGCTACGCTCGACCTGTATTCCGGTGGCCGAACTATTTTGGGTGTGGGCGCAGGCTGGTTGCGCGAAGAGACCGAAGTCATGGGTATGAACTTCCGTTTGCGCTGGCGGCGCTTGCGCGAGACAACAGAAGCTCTACGTGTGTGTTGGACGGAGAAAGAGCCCAGTTACCAAGGCGAAATGGTCCAGTTCCCGCCCGTATTCTGCGATCCCAAGCCGGTCCAAAAATCCGGTCCGCCGATCTATCTAGGCGGTCATGTGCCCAAGGCTTTGGAACGCGTGGCGCGGACCTATGATGGCTGGTGTCCGCTGGCGTTTGATCCGGCAGACTATAAAACCAAGGTCGAGTCCATCCGTAAGATGGCCAAGGAGTTCGGACGGGATCCGGACTCGCTGCAGATGTCGGCCTTTGTCGATCCCAAAGACGGCGCGCTGTCAGCCGATGACATGAAAGCCTTTCGAGATGCGGGCGCAAACCGCCTCGTCCTGTTCTCGCAACCGTTTGCCCAAGCCATTGCGACTGGCCAGGTCATGGAGTGCATAGACAAAGTTGCGCCGGTCGTGGAAGCCGCACGCAGGGTGTAGGGCGACGCGCTTCTAGAGCGTGTTTGGAAAGTGGAGAGGATGTGTCATTGCTAGGAGTCGTAGGCGACGAAGCAATCTCTTTTCCCGCCACAGATTGCTTCGCTCGCAATGACGTGTACCTCCTGCCACAGGCAGGACAAGAAAGGCTGAGAAGGATTTCCCTCCTCAGCCCTGAATGTTTGGTCAATGTCCGTGAACGTAACCCGTGCGCTTTACGCGGCGGCGGCGACCGTTTCGCGCTTCACCTCGTCGTCGGCCGTCGGCTGCTCGACTTTGTATAACTTCTGGCCGTTTTCCCACAGGATCTTGCGCCGTACCGACTCTTCACAGTCCGATAGGCCGCCTTTGATCCGTGCGTGGACTTCGTCACCATATAGCGACGTGGGATGCGGAAAATCGGTCTCAAACAGAATATTATCGACACCGACTTTGTCGATCAGACGCCGTGGTGCGATCTGCTCGAACCAGTAGCAGGCGTAGATATTACGGGCGAAATACTCCGACGGCAGCATATCGAATTCCGGGCGCTCCTCTGCCACATCATTGCCGTGGAACTGGTAATCGAGCGCTTCGAGCACAAACGGAATCCAGCCGATGCCACTCTCAACCGATATGAACTTAATCTCAGGATAGCGGGCCAGCACGCCGGACATGATCAAGTCGTTTAGCTGCATGCCGTTGCGCAGGAAGATATCGACCGACAGTTCCGTAAAGGCGGCCATGCGGCCGTAGGCTGAGATCTTGTCTTTCAGCAGGCCCAGCTCCATATTCCCCGACCCAATGTGGAAGCTGAGCGGCAGATCCAGCTCGACCGCGACCTCCCACAACGGATTCCACTGCGGGTCGCCCAAAAACGGCTGGCCCAAGGATTGCGGCTCCCCAGTGAACAGAATGCCCTTATGCCCCATGGCGGCGCAGCGACGGACTTCTTTGACTGCGGCGTCGACATCCCAGAACGGCAGCGATGTGATCGGCAGCAAGCGGCGGGAGTCGGCCGACGCCCACTCGGTTTGCCAATCGTTGTAGATCTGCACACAGGTGAGCATCAGTTCGCGGTCACCCAACTTTAAGAACTCCTGGGCGCCGAACCCGCCGACGTTCGGGTACATGACCATGGCCCAGATGCCTATTGTATCCATATACTTCAGTCGTTCCTTGGCATCGTACGCGCCCGGGTGCATCTCGTCGTAATTCTTGGGCGGGTTCTTGAAATTCCCCACCCCGGCGGTCGCCGTCATACCTGGGTTCGCCAACATCGGGCTTCCACCCACGACCCAGGACAGGCTGCCATCTTTATCGGTCTCGATACGCGGCACTTGGTCGCGCATCGAGACCGGCGCCCGACTGGTCCACAGATCCGGACTTTCGGTGACATGGGTATCGACGTCAATAATTGAGTATCCGCTCATCAGATCCCTCCTTCAGGTGTTTTGCAGACAGTGCATGATAGTGAATGATAATGAATGACCTGAAATGCTAACAGCCTTTCCGAACTTATGCCATTCCTTTTACTGGGCTTCGTGCACAGTCGCTTCGTGCGCGGCCGCCAGCGCATCGAGGATGGCAGCATTTGTAGGCCGGACTTTATAATCGGTTTCGATAAATTTCCAACGCACCATCCCTGCCTTATCAATCACATAGGTAGCCGGATGCGGCAAGCCCGCGCTGTTGGGGTTGAGTAGTCCGTAGCGGTCGATCACCTTATGTTCTTGGTCTTCCAGCAGCGGGAATCCGATTTCCCTTACATTGTCCTCCTCTGAGCCCGTCGAGACCAAGACGCTCCAGCGTCTTTTGAGCGTTTGGGACTCTGCATGGGTGTCGATACTAACCGCCAAGATTTGGACGGCCTCCCGGGCTGCGCCATCGGGCAACAAAGCTCGCAGCTCGACGAGCTGCTTGATGCAGTAGGGTCACCAGTGGCCTCGATAGAAGACGAGGACGACGGCTTGCTTGCCACGGAACGCTGACAGCGTAATCGGCGTCCCGTGTTCTTCTTCGAGCGTGAAATCAGGAGCGAGCATGCTGACCTGTACCCGGTCCAACGCAGTGGCTGGGAGCTCGTGGCCATCGATTGGTCCTAAGGCCAGGACGAGCTCAACTCTCGCTCCTAGTCCCAGCAGCAAGATTCCGAAGATTCCAAAAATTCCCAAGATTCTAAAGATGCTCTTTGTCAGGAGTTGCAATGTGCCGTGATCCCCAACGAACGTTATTTATAGCGTGGTAACAATTTCTTGCCGAAGGTTTCGACCTGGCGCTTGACTTCGTCAACCGGTAGAAAGCCTTGGTCGCCCTGCCAGATAAACCATTCGGGGTTGACGTTTTCGACCATGGCATCCAGGCTGCGCTGCACGTCTTCGACGCTACCGAGGTAGGCAAAGTCTGCGCGTTCCATACGGGAAATCGTACATTCTTCAACTGGCAGTTTGACTTTACCGCTGGGGTATTTGGCTTCGTCTTCTGGCTCGCGCCAGCCTTCAAAAAAGCCAAAATGATAGAAGAAGTTTCGGAATGCCGCTCCGCAGATGCCGTCCTCGGCAAGCTTGCGCGCCTGCTCCTTATTTTCAGCCAAATACATGGCGTGTACGACGCCGACGTTCTCACCAAACTTCACATCACGTCCGGCCTGCAGGGCTTCCGCATGGTACGCTTCGACCAGCTTACGCACTTGTGGTGGTTGCGAGGTCAAAATCGTTGGCGTGATTCCCTCACGCGCGCACCAGCGCACGGTCTCCTCACTGGCTGAGAAGGCCTGGAACAACGGCGGATGCGGTCGCTGGAACGGCTTGGGCACGACATTGATCTTCTGGATACGGCCCTGTTCATCGACCTCACCCGGAAAGCCGCATTCGCGCGTCCACTCGTGGGCCTGCCACGGGGTACCTTCCTGGGGCGAGGGGTATTCATAATACTTGCCCTTGAAGCGAAACGGCTCATCGCCCCAAGCCAGTTTGAGAATCTGGAATACTTCTTCAAATGCTTCGCGGTTGATACGGTCCGCCTCGCTCTGGTCACTCAACGTAGCGCCGACGTGGATCTTCTGGGCCATTTGGTTGAGCCAGCGCGACTGATAACCCCGCGCAAAGCCAACAAAAGTCCGGCCCTTGGTCAGTTGATCCAGCCAGGCAATTTCGAGCGCAAGGCGCAGCGGGTTCCAACCTGGCAGCACATAGCCGACTGGGCCAACCTTGATCCGTTTGGTGTTGTGGATGACATGCTGAGTGAGTACCGGCAGGCTGCCCATCTCAATGCCTTCACTATGCAGGTGATGTTCCGGGAAACAGACCGCATCGAAGCCGACCTCTTCCGCGAGTTGGCTGACCTCGACCACCTCCTCGATCATGCGCTGCCAGCGATCCGGATCGTTAGCGATCGGACGTAATCTGCGGCGCTCTTCCATGGTTGCAGGCAGCGTGGGCAGAAAGAAATACATGAATTTCATGTAGCCTCCTTTACATTAAGTGAACGCTTGTGGGGTGATGGCCCGCGAGGGTCACTGCACAGGATCGACATCGAGACGCACCACAATGTCCTGTAATGATGGAGAGAATGCCGGATAGTGTTGCATAACAAGCGGATCATGACCGGGGACAATATGACGGGGTGAGTCGGCAAGGCGTTCGACCTTGCGAAAGGTATCCAGCATGGCCCCAACGTCCACAGCGGAAATGAAGGGACGGTTCCTCTGCAGATTTTCGTAAAAGTGGCTCGCATCGGAGGCCAGTACAACGTAGCCCCGCTGCGTATGAACTCGCACGATCTGCATCCCGGCCGTATGGCCGGAAGCAAGATGCAGCGTAAGCCCCGGGGCGAGGTCGATGTCACCCTCGTACAATTCGAGCCGACGCGTGAAGTTGAGCCGCACCACGCCGACAATATCTTCCTCTTCGAAGGCGTGGCCAAAGTAGGGGTAGTGTATATAGCGTCCAGTGGCAAAGGCGAGTTCACGTTCCTGGAGATGGAAATGCGCGTGTGGCAGTTTATGGAAGTTGCCAACGTGATCGTAGTGCAGATGCGTCAGAATAACATCGGTGACTGCATCCGGATCAATATCGAGATGCCGCAAGCTTTCGATCGGACAGCGCAGGAACGTACGTTTCCGGCGGGCAGCCGTTTCCGCAGTGAAGCCGGTGTCAACCAGAAAGACACGGTCCGGCCCGACAATGACCCAGGTAAAATAATCCATGGGCATGGGTCCGTCATGCGGGTCGCCGCCGATAAAATGGTCCGCTCGCCGCGCGTCGCGGGTGGCATACCTGATTGCGAAAATCTTGTATTCAGGCAGATTCTCAGTCATGAGCCTGCTCCTGATCGACGTAGCCCCGATATACGCATGTTACGGCATGCTACGAATTAATGAAGATTACTTCTTGCTTCAACCACAGTCTGCCCTGTAAAAACGTCTCACGTCTCGAAACCTGTCGTGACCTTTTGTAACGTGGGCCATCATAAGACTCTCGGACTCCCGGACTCTAGAGGTCGCGCTTCTTGGCATCACGCTGCAATGCCTCGTGTATGCGATCCTGATCGACTGCAATCTGCACATCAGCACGCTCTTCTTGCAGGAGCATCGCCACGCGAGAATCGCGCTCGCCCCAGCCGCGGTTAAGTGCCGCGGTCAGCTCATCCAAGGCAAGGTTCGCCATGGGCATGGGCACCTTTAGCTCGCGGCCAACGGCAGTCGCAAGCGATACGTCCTTGTGCGCAAGGCGCAGGGCAAAGTCGGGTGGGTCGTATGTCCCGGGCAGGAAATGGTTGATCAACGTATCAAAGGTTCGTGAACGTCCGAGTGCGCCTTGACGCACGGCCTCCCAGAGGGCTAACGGCTCTACCCCGGCTTTGACGCCCATGGTGAACGCTTCCGACATTGCGCGATTCAGCATATAGCCTACACAGTTATGAACGAGCTTGGCCACGCATGCCGCGCCTATCGGACCCACATACCGGGCTTGGTCACCAATGGCGTCGAGCAACGGCTTGCAGCGGTCAAAGATGCTCTCTTCGCCCCCCACCCAGATTGCCAGCTTGCCCGTAGCCGCACCGCGTGGGCCACCACTGACCGGCGCATCCAGCATGTGGGCCTGGTGCTCGGTGAACGCGGCATGAATACGGCGCACAACCGCCGGTGAGTTGGTCGATAAATCGAAATATGCCCCGCCGGGACGTATGTTGGCAAGGAGACCATCCTCGCCTAAGGCAACTGCCTCCACTTCGGCCGGACCAGGGAGGGAGGTAAACACGACCTCGGTCGCCTCGGCGACCTGCCCAGGTGTGTCAGCCCAGAGCGCACCTGCGGTAAGATGAGGTGTCGCTGCGTCACGCCGCGAATCGTGAACGACCAGGCGATACCCGGCCTTCTGCAGATTCGAGGCCATCTTGGCGCCCATGGTCCCAAGACCAACAAAGCCCACCTGCATGTTCGCCTCCATAGTGTGGTCCAAACCGGGTCTTTGCTAGTGGTACTACTCCTGCTCTTCGAAGACGGTTTTTGCCAAGCCTGCCGCCGACATGGCGGTCGGCCAGCCCGAGTAAAAAGCCAAGTGCGTGATCAGTTCGCTGATCTCGTCTTTAGTCACGCCATTGTCGAGGGCGCGAGCGAGATGAACGCGAAGCTGCTCGGGGCGGTAGAGGGCCACCAAGGTTGCCACAGTGATCAGGCTGCGGTCGCGCTTGGAGAGTCCGGGACGCTCCCATACGTCACCAAAGAGAACGTTTTCCGTGAGATCTATCAGCTTCGGTACAACCGGACGAAGCCTTTCCCGAGCTGATGTTGACGATGATGTAGCCATAGGTTCCTCCTTAATGTATCGTATGGTGGGCCGCTACAGTGAGGAGATGCTATCGAACTGCCCTCCCGCACTTCCCGCTTACTTTGTGGTAAAGACGAAGTGCTTTTCCATTTCCGTCTTGATGTCTTTCATATGGCTGACATACTGGGGGAAGCCACCGTTGTAGTTGCCGTCCTGGCGCCGCTGGAACTCGCCCTCGAAATTGTAATAGCCCGGGGTGCAGTCCTCGTTACGGCTGGTCTTACCGCGATGATGGATAACTTCTTGCACCCACCACTCCTCGGCCTCCGGCGTGACATCGATAGAATGATAGCCATGGCTGCGCACGTAGTTGATGCACGCCGAGATGTGATCGCCTTGTGATTGCAGCATGTCGGTCAGGTTAAACTGAAACGACGCCTGGTAGCCGCCCATGATGAACAGATTGGGATAGCTCTGGGAGTGGATGCCGAGCAGGGTGCGGATGCCGTCGCTGTATTTATCATTTAGGTCGAGGTCGCTCTCACCTTTGATCTGGTTGTAAATGCCCGTCTTCTGCACCTCGAAACCTGTGGCATAGATGAGCAGGTCGAGTGCATACTGTTTGCCGTCGAACACCGGCCCCTGCTCGGTGATCTGGGTGATGCCTTTGCCTTTGGTGTCGACCAGGTGGACGCTGGGCCGATTGAACGTCGGCAGGTAGTCGTTGTGGAAACACGGGCGTTTGCACATGAACATATACCATGGCTTGAGTGACTCAGCCGTGGCCTTGTCCTTTACGACCTCATGGATGCGTTTGTGGATCCGCATCATATAGTCGATGTTGGCATTCTCCTGTCTCCTGATCTTCTCCTCACGAGGCATGCTCGCCCGCGCCGCCTTTTGTTCCTCGGTCAACTGCGGTCCCATCATCGCCCGCGCGCGCCGCTTGGCCTGCCAGCCGGTCTTGAGCCTGCGCGCCCAGTTGGGATCGGTCGGCCAGTCGTCTCGGATGTCAATCGAGGACGGCGTGCGTTGGAATACGTATAACTCCTTGGACGCTGCGCCGAGGCCGGGCACGGCCTGGACTGCCGTCGCCCCAGTGCCGATGATGCCCACGACTTTGTCTTCTAGGCCCGATAAATCTTCCTTTGTGTAATCATAGTCCCAGTGTGAAGTGTGAAACCAGTGGCCTTGAAAGGACTCCATGCCGCTAATCTTGGCCAGCTTAGGCTTGGACAGGGTGCCGTTGGCGCAGATCACGAAGCGTGCCTTCATATGGTCGCCTCGGTCTGTGGTGAGGTGCCACATCTCTTCCTCTTCGTCCCATATAGTGGAAGTCACCGTTGTTTGGAAGACGGCTAATTCATACAGGTTGTACTTTTTGGCGATAGCCTGGCAGTGGGCGAAGATCTCTGGGCCCTTGGCGTAATGGTCCTTAGGCACGTAGTCCATCTCGTCGAGCAGAGGCAAGTAGTCATACGCTATCACGTCGCAGGCCACACCAGGGTAGCGGTTCCAGTACCACGTGCCGCCCACGTCTGCTCCTCGCTCCACGATGCGGATGCTCTCGACGCCATACTTCCGCAGCCGGGCGGAGGTGAGCAGTGCAGAAAACCCGCCTCCGATGAACAGGCATTCGACGGTATCGTTGATGGGATCGCGGGGGGTGATCTCGCCGCCGTAGGTGTCGATTTCGTATGTTGCCATCGAACCGGTGAGGTCGGACGTGTACTGTGCCGTGCCTTCCGGTCGGTAGTTCAGCCTGAGGTCGCGCTCCTCAGCGAACTTCTGTTTGATGCCGTCGTAATACTCTTGCGGCTTCCTGGACTTCGAGAGCCCGTCCATGGTGTTGATCAGGGGCTTCTCCCGCGCTTCACTCATGTTGCAATCCTCCGTGTATGTAGTCCTTCCAATGACTTGCAAATCACTTGGATCTTACTGTACTGGAGCTGAATTTTCACAACCGTAACAAATTGATGAACGCATCGCCACGGAGTGACATCGCCACGGAGTGGAATATACCGATTGCCACAGCTGGACCTGGGCAGCGGATCAATCTGGTCATCGACAACTATTATCAGGCAGTGGGTCAGTTGGCGCGAAAAGTCAAGCAAGACTCCCCCATAGCGACTAATGGCCAACGCCTATCCCCCAAACGCTACTGCGCTGGAAAGCCGTATAGCTTGACGCAGTTATCGTGAACGATCTTACGTGTGTCTTCTTCTGGAATAGAGGCAAAATTATCCGCCACCTTCTTGCGCGAGAAAGGCCACACCCCTTCGGTGTGCGGATAATCCGAACCCCACATCAAGTTTTCCACGCCTGTGAGTTCGCGGGTCAGTACCCCGGCTCGGTCGTCTTCAAAGGTGGCGTAAAACTGGTGGTGAAAATATGTGCTGGGCGGCTCAGGCAGACGCGGCTCCATCCAGCCCTTATGGTCATTCCACCAGTGGTCCATAAAACCCAGGGATGCACCAATCCAGCCAATACCACTTTCGACCAAGGCCCATTTGAGCTTGGGAAAACGGACTGGCGCGCCGCCCCAGATAATCTGTTGCAGGGTCTCGTTCATCTCCAACTTGCCAATGCCGACGATGATCCCGCCCGCACCCGGACCATGCGCGCGGCCAAACGGATTGCGGCCTCCGATATGGATGCTGACCACAAGATTCATATCTTGCATGGCCGCCCACAGGGGATCCCAGTCCGGTTGGTTATACGGACGATCATCCACCCAGGCTGGCAGCATAACGCTGACTAGGCCCAGCTTCGCGCAGCGTTCAGTTTCCTCAATGGCCCACTCAATAGGGCCTCGACACGGAATCATGCCAACACCTTTGAGTCGATCCGGATAGGCTGAGCAATATTCTACCAGCCAATCGTTATACGCCCGGCAACAGGCGTACAGGTATTCGGCGTCAGGCGCTCCCACCAGGGTCAGACCCACCCCAGGGTAGATAACTTCTCCGGACACCCCATCCAGATCCTGATCTTTTAGTCGTTCGTGAGGGTCCCAGCTCCCCGGGCGATTATCCGAATACTTAAAGCCCTTAGGGGCGGGAATATCCATGCCTTGGGCTTTGAGATCCGCCATGGGGCCTTCAAATGCCAAAGGACGTGGACGCAGGCCGTCGATGATAATATAATCGCCGCTTTCGTCCAGCGCCTCAATGCGTGGCGCTATATCGCGCCACTTTTTATCCATACGAGTCAGCCACAGATCTGCTGGCTCCACGATATGGGAGTCCGCCGATAGCAGGCGTTGGGCATACGATTCTCCGGTCATATCTTCCTCCTTCTGTTTTATTTCTTTATAGAGGTTCCGTACGCACCCTCATGAACCGACCACCAACGGTAGGCTTTTCAGCCCGCGCAGGAGCATCGCATTCACCCGATCGAGTCTGTCGTCCGCGCGCTGGATCGAGGCATACCGGGTAAACAATTCTTGGAGCGCCACAATAGACTCGAGCCGCGCCAGCGGCGCCCCCAAACAGAAATGAATGCCATAGCCAAAGGCCAGATGCCCCCCGGCGTTGCGCGTAATATCAAACCGCTCGGGGTCGGGGAATCGGGTTTCATCATGATTCGCCGAGGCAAATAACGGCAGGACCATCGCCCCAGCCGAAATCGTCGTGCCCGACAGTTCCACGTCTTCCGTGGCCTGGCGGAGGAGACCCACTACGGGCGCATCATAGCGCAGCGTTTCCTCGACCACATTTGGAATTAAGCTGTGGTCGGCCTGAACTGCCGCCAATTGATCGGGGTGGCTGAGTAAGGCCAACATCGTATTCCCCAGCAGGTTGGTCGTGGTTTCATTGCCGGCAAACAGCAGCAGTACGGCCAAACTCAAGATCTCGCCAGCGGTCAGTATCTGGTTCTCTTCCTCGGCTTTGATCAGGGTGCTAATCACGTCGTCGCTCGGGGCGGTACGACGGGCCGCAATCGCGGCCTCGAAATAGGCCCGGAACTCGGCCATGCTAGCTTGAATGCGCTGCTTTTCTTCGGGCGAATGGGGCGGGTTGGCCGCGGCAATGAGGTCGTCGGACCAGCGTCTAAAGTCCGCGCGTTCCTGGGGCGGGACGCCCAGCATCTCGGCGATCACAATCACCGGTAGGGGCAGAGCGAGATCGCGCACGAAATCGATGTCGGTCTGTCCGGCCACCAGGGCGAAGAGATCCTGGGTGATGGTCCGTATGTGGAGTTCCATGGCGCGAATGAGCTTGGGGGTAAACCCTTTGTTCACCAGCTTGCGCAGGCGGGTGTGCACGGGTGGGTCCGAGGCGATCAACGAGGGGGCGTCCGGCACTGGGTCCATATCACCGAAGAACGACGCGAACATGGTGGCCGACGAAAAGAGCTTGGGGTTCTTGAGGATAAAGTCCACATCGGCATAGCGACTAATGGCCCACCAGCCCAGGTCCTTGAGGTGGTACACCGGCGCATGCGCCCGCAGATAGGCGTAATACGGATACGGATTCGCTTTCACCTCAGGCGCCGCCGGATGGTACTGCATAGGTTCTCCTTAGCAGCTAGAGCGCATACGTCACACCGGTGAGCTACTCCGACAGTTCCCAGATTTTCTGGGCGTTTTCGTCGTTACGAGCATGTTTCTCATATACGCTTTGCCGGGAGGGCCAGTTAACTCAAACCAACCGTGAGGACCATAATAGTCGCCACCAGAGACATCCTAAGCCGTCGCCGCATACAGGGTAGGCAGCGCACATGCGGCAGACTCTTACGCTAAGAATGGGAGTTTCATACTCCACCGAAACAGAGCTGAGTACTGCTGGAGATTGGTTCTCCTCGACCCAGGATGGGCTGCTACGGAGAGCGTGGAGTTTGACTCTTGGGTACAACGCCGCTGCAGCTCTCGCATGAACAGCAAATTCGTGAGCTTACTATACCCGTAGGCTTTGATTGGCGAGTAGCCCTTCTCTGTGTTCGGCTTCCGAAAATTGATCGGTCCGTAGCGGTGTGCGAGGCTGCTCACTGTCACGACTCGTGAACCCGCAGTCTGAAGCACTGTTTGCAGCAGGCGACCGGTCAACGCCAAGTGGCCGAGATGATTCGTGCCAAATTGGGTTTCGAAACCATCTACAGTTCTACTGAAGGGCGGCATCATGAGACCGGCGTTGTTGATCAGGAGATCAAGGCGTTGATGGGCAGCGCTAAAGTCCTCAGCGAAAGTTTTAACCGACTCCAAGCTGGCCAGGTCGAGAGGTTGAAATTCGACCTTTCCCTGTAGCGCGCACGTCATAATATCCGCACACGCAGCCTCGCCTTTTTCTTGATTGCGGCAAGCGAGGATAACGTGCGCGCCGTTCTGCGCGAGAACACGGACAGTTTCCAGTCCGATTCCACTATTCGCTCCAGTAACAATCGCAATGCGTCCGCTTTGATCTGGAGCATCTTTTTCGCTCCACGACATGATTACTCCTCCTTCAGCTTTGGAATCTCCTTAAGCTCTTGGGGTTACATTTTGACAAATTGACTTAGTTTGTCAACAAGTTATTATTACATACGAAATAAAATTTGTCCCATACTCCTACAGAGATGCCGAGGAGATGAGGAAATTGACAGACTGGAAGGGTCTGTCATGATGTCTCGATCATGAGCAAGACTGGAGAACAAACACGCATAGAAAGCCGATGCACCGCGATTTTGGAGGCTGCCCAGACCTGCTTCTTTCAGTACGGGTTGGACCGGACGCGGATGGAGGACATTGCGCGCTTGGCCCAGATTTCGAGACCCGCCTTGTATGAGCATTTTGAGAACAAGTCGGCGATCTTTCTGGCTCTTGCGCGCTTTCTCCTCGTTTCCTGTCTGCAGGCGGCAGAAGTGGAGCTGCAACGCGCCCGTCCGGTCTGGAAGCGTATCACTGCGGCTTTTGAGGCCTGGTCGGTGAAGCCGCTCGAGATGATTGTAGCCGCTCCTCACGCAGATGAGATAATCCAGGCGGGGTCGGGACTGGCCGCGGACGTCTATCGTGAAGAAACCGAACGTTTTGCACGGACCCTCGCTCGGGTCTTACAGGAGGCAGCGCGCCAGGGGGAGCTCAACCTCAAGAAAGCTGGCTTGACTGCTTCCTCAGCGGCAGATCTCCTAGTCGCTGCCTCGAGAGGAGCAAAAGAGGATGGGAAAGCCCCCGCGCTGTACCGAAAACGGCTGGCCCGGTTAATACGTGTGTTCGATTGCGCAACGTCACATCCGAAGTAGGACCTTCCTCCCCGCCCATTCGGGCCACCCAATCTCTGTTGGAAGCGGCGCAGTGTCCATGCTAAATGCTGGGCTAGACGTTTGGTTAGACGCTTGGAGGCCTGCGGGTCGATGTGGTACCAGTGAGCCTCGAGTACAACAAGGAGGGAGCTATGGCCCAAAAGACCTGGACCGAAGTAGCACTTAATAGCGGTGTAGAAGTTGGGGGGTCGTAATGAGTCAGCCGAAACATGTACTCGATGGCTACAAAGTGCTGGACTTCTCACAGATTGTGGCAGGCCCGACGTGCACGTTGATGCTGGCCGAAATGGGGGCCGCGGTAATCAAGGTCGAACTGGCTCCGGCGGGCGATGGCGCGCGTGTCGGCCCAGTCGTGATCGACGGACGCAGCGGCTATTTTGTCCAACACAATCGCGGCAAGAAGGACTTGTGCCTTGATGCCAAGACACCCGAGGGGCTCAGCATCCTCAAAGGACTCGTCGAGAAAGTCGATGTGCTGGTGGAGAACTACGCCCCGGGAGTGATCGGGCGGCTGGGACTCGGCTACGACGTGGTGCGCAAGATCAATCCGCGGCTGGTCATGTGCTCGATTTCCGCCTTTGGGCAGACAGGACCGCTGGCGCATGAGCCCGGCTTCGACTGGGTGGGAGCGGCCTACTCGGGGATTACGTCGATGGGCGGCGAGAGGGACGGACCACCCATGTTTCCGATGGTGGCGATGGGCGACGTCTCAACCGGAGCGCATGCGATGGGTGCGATCTGCGCCGCGCTGTTATACCGCGAGCGCACCGGGCGCGGGCAGCGCTTAGACCTCTCACTGCTCGACACCTACGCGCATTACCATGAAGCCAGCTTCCAGATGTACAGTCTGAGCAAAGGAAAGATAAATCCGACACGCTCCGGGGCGCATTCGTGGTACGCGTCTCCAGCCGGAGTGTTCAAGGGGCGCGAGCGCTATATCATCCTCATCGCGCCCTTAGAGCAGCATTGGACGAAGCTGTGTCAGGCGATGGGGCAGCCGGAAATGGCGCGAGACCCACGATTTACCGACAATGAAGCGCGGATGAACAACCTGGATGAGCTGGTGGCGATTATCGAGGGCTGGATCCGCTCCCAGCTGAGTGATGATGCGGCGATGGAGACGCTCAAGGCGCATCACGTGCCGGTCGCGCCGATTCTGTCAGTGTCCGAGGCGCTGCAGCATCTGCACTTGCGCCAACGCGGAACGGTCCGGACTGTGCATGATCGCATACTCGGAGATCTCGACGTACCGGGCTTCGCGCTGCGGTTTTCGGAATTTCCGGATACCCTGGATCTGCAGGCCCCGACGCTGGGCGAGCATAACGCCGAGATCCTGACACAGTGGCTCGGTTATACGACAGACGAGGTGCAGGAGTTAGAGCGTAAGGAGATTCTGCGCAGCGGTCCGGTTTGAGATTGAGCCAACAATATTTCTAAGAAATAAGCAGATGCAAATGAATGAGCCAATTGAGCAGTCTTTTTCAAAAAAATGGATGTTTGCGAGCGTAGCCATTTTCATTGGTGTAGAACTGATTTTGGGAGGACTCATAGGCAACATGGTTGTAGGCAGGTTCTTATCACGTAGCCTGTATTTCATTCTGCAAGGCTTACTCAACCTTGTCAGCTTTTTTATCGGCGGTTTCATCATCGGATTGATTTCTCCAGGGATTCGAATTCGTGAACCAGCAGCCGGCGCATTTTTGTCTGTATCCATTATGTTGTGCTTATCCATTTTTACACCCTACAGTTTCATTCATTTCAGTCTTACCAAAATGTTAGTGGGCGGAGTGATTGCCTTTTCCCTCGCCTTAGTAGGGGCCAGACTTGGCGAAAAAATTGTCGGAAACCGTGTGAGATAAATGAAGAAGTCAACGAAAGCAGCCCTCTTATCGGCTCTTGTATTTCTCGGCATTGGGCATTTTCATTTGAAGAAATATATTCCCGGTGTCGTTTTAGCCGGCAGTGCAGGTGCCGGGCTTTATTATTTGATAACAAAGACGCTAGAGCGGACTCTACACATAGTCGACAAAATCCAAGGCGGTGAAGTCCAACCAGATATTGCAGCAATTTCAGAATTATTATCAAAACAACCGACGGGCACTGAAGCTCAGCTACTAAACACAGCTACTGCAGTATTAATCATTTCTTGCCTGATTAGTATTGTGGACTTTTATAGAATCGGACGTATCCAAGACAAAGACGCCGAAGTAGGTGGTTAACCGATGAATCAATCTGAAATGGCAGTGCTGCTTACCGATCTTTCTAAAGAACGGACAGAACTCGCTCGCGAGAATAATAGAATGGCTAAGATTAATAACTTGCTCGCCTATGCACGAACAATCCTAGTCACTATTGGCTTCATAGTAGCCATGTTCAAACTTTACTATATACCCTAAAATGTATAATGAGACTGCCTGGAGTACGTTCAGCGCCCCAGCCCCTCTCCCCTGGATTCTCTAGATTCACAAACCAAGTGCAACACGAGCTGGATAAGGTGTTGTCATGGACAAGAGATACAGACAACTTTCAGTTGAGGAGCGGTGGAAGATTGCCGGTCTTCAAGGCGCGGGGAGCTCGCTCCGGCAAGTTGCAGCAGTTGTGGATCGCGCGCCATCGACCATTGCTCGCGAGATAAAGCGGAACCAGGGCACCCAGGGGGCCTACACCCCGGCCTATGCCGATCAGCAGGCTTGCGCCCGGAGGTGGAACGGCTCGAAGCTGGAACGCAAGAAGGAGCTGCGCGTCAAGGCCCTGGGCGCCGGAGCAGGTGGCCGGCCGGCTGGCGGTTGAGCCCGGCAGCCAGGTGATCAGCCACGAGAGCATCTACCGGTTTCTCTATGCACAACTGGCGCGCACCAAGGATGACCGCTGGCGGCTCTATCTGCCCCGCGCCAAATCCAAACGCGGCGGGCGCGGCAAGAAGCGCGGCTCTCCGGTCCGCTTCTTCGAAAGCCCGCCGGCCCCTCTCGGACCGCCCGGCCTGCGCCACCGACCGCCAGGTCCCCGGCCACTGGGAAGCCGCTCTGATGGTATTCGCCCACTACGGACCGGCCATCCTGACCATGCATGAACGCCACTCCCCGGTCCTCCTCGCGGCCCGACCGCCCAGCAAGGCGGCTCATTGGCTACTTGGAATATAGCGTATATGCGATGAAGGCGACAAGCCACCAATGTTATCAGAAACAGTGGTCAACCGTAGTGTTTTCATTCTCTTTTGTCTCCGTACAATAGAGAAATGGATGAAGATATTTCGCCTGCGCCCGCCTCTGTTGAAGAAGGGAAGTTTTCTTCCTCCGGGGCACCCAGCTTCCATACCACGTACCCCATTAGCAAAACGGCTCTGGAAAATCCGGCAGAAAATCGTTGCTCGTGGTGAATCTTTGCTGGACTGGGAAGAGTTTACGCAGGAAGTTCGCTCGCGACGTGGGGAGCGAGAGGAAACGAAGCAAGCATCGAGGTATTACACCTGTAGCGAATAAACTGCAGCCCGCATTCCCCGGATTCCACTCCGTTCTATCCAGGCTACAAGGCTGATAGATTTTACGCAGGAAAACGGCGCGACCCAAGTTGTGCCAGGCAGTCCTGCTTGGCCTAAGGACCGAGAAGCAAAGGAAGAAGAAACCACCTATGCCGAAATGCCGCGCGGCTCGGTGCTGGTGTATTCAGGCACGGTCGACTTTGGGAACAAATTGTTCAGATTCCCCTCACCCTACCCCTCTCCCCCAAAAGGGGCGAGGGGATTCTTGAGGACGAAAAGATAAAGAGGGAAATCTCTTCTTACGAGCTTGGTAATACCGAATAATCACGCTCCGCATACGGGAACTCTTCTAGTTCAAAATTGGGCTGCTCGTAGGGTAGATGACGGTTGATATAGTAAGCACGAATCTCTGCAATTTTATCTTCGCGAAAAATGAACCACTCCGCACCGCGCATGAGTTCGGCCTGTCCCGACGGCGGTGTCCACTGCATCGTCCATTCGATAACGCACTCATCTGCTTGGACAATGGCATGGTCACACGTCCACGTCGCCTTGATGCGCGGCTGCATCTCGGCCCAAAAGGTCGCCAAAGACTCTGCTCCTCGAATGGGAGCGTGGTGGGTAAAATAGTGCACCACGTCATCCGTAAACGTGGATTTCATCAGCTCTACGTCAGCCGTGCTGCAGCCGTGGTAATATTTTTTTATCGTCGCAACATAAGTCTGTTCTTGGGGCATTGTTGCCTCCTTAGCCATTTAATTGAATATCCCACAACGGCGGATCGGTCGGCCGCACCATTTCAGTCGTCAGCAGTAGCCCGCAGCTCGGACAGGCGTAACTGCGCAAGACCATATCATCGTCCACATACGTTTTCGGATCGAGGATATAGGGATTGGCCGCAGTGATAGGTTGCTCGATCACTGCGCACGAGAGCTTGTAATTCTCCGTTGTCTTGGCAATGCGTACGCCGCACTTCCGACAGCCGATACTGTCATCAGCCAGCACCAAACCCTCTGCGATCTGTCTTGCGGTATCGAGATCCACGTGCTGATGTTCCTGCGGGGACGCAGCATTGAGCCGCGCTTTGCGCAGTGACATCCGTTGCTCCAGCGTCGCTTGGGTATCAATAGCCCCGTGGTCATCAAAGACGACGCCATAGGCTGTCTGTGCCCATTCCCGCGTGACGTTTCCTCGTTCAATATCCTGCATAATACGCTCGGGGTCACGCTCTAGCGGATCACCATATCCACCGGCTGCGGCCCAGGACAGGATAAACGCATCACCAGGTTCTTGTGGAACATTGAATGCTTTGGGGGCAATAGCTTCACTGCGGCCTTGGAGCTCATTCATGCTCGACGGCATATGCCCGGTCTGTGCGATTTGCTCGTCGATCTGTGTTCCGCGCCGCATGGTAAAGCGGGTTGTTGCCGGCGAGGAGCCGCCGTGCAGTCCTGGCCCTGGAACGGCGCAGTGTCCGGCCGCCGTAAACAAGGTAATCCGATCCGTGTCGTGCGGCACAAAGGCAAGCTCGCCAGAATTGCCGCCGCGAAACTTGCCAGCTCCGCCGGAGTCAACCAATTCTTTCCGCCACAAATACAGGATGGGATAAAACCATTCGTTATCTTCGACATTGGGCATGGTGCTTTGCAGATCCCATGGCCAGCCGCCCGTATCCACCCCGTCTTTCCACGATAATCCAGCCAGAGCCGCGCCTGCCGGGTCGAGCAAAAAGGATGCGTACGGTGCACCGCGCTGATCCGTTCCGCTGAACGCCGATACTGGATACATGGCGGTCCCCATGCAGCTCTGGACTTCACTGCGCAGCTGTTCATCTGAGGAACAGGCCAGCATTTTCGAAATCACTAACCCAGACAGGGCAATGGTTTGGAGTAAGCTCAAGGCAGGGCCGGCAGACACCGCAGCGGGAAACGTGGCACAGGTAATTGTGCCCGGCGTGACATCAAACTCCATATGCCGATAGGCGCCTTCCACCACAAACATTTGGTCAAACAGCATCTGGGAGCAGATCATCGCCGCGATAGCACCTTTCCAAGCCACCATGGTGCAGTTGAGCGTCCCCGCTTGGGGATCGCTGCCCGCATTGGAAAAGGTCAGCGTATCGCCCTTTTTCGTGAGCGTTAACGCGTTACGATACAGCCCACGATCGCTGGGATTTTTAAGTTCAATCCAGCTTGACTCGCGCCAGGTCCCATCAGGAATTGTTCTCAGCCGCCGCAAGAATGCGGTTTCCGAGTCGTCCTGAAGCTTATGCATCACGGCTTTGACCGTCGGTGCGCCATAACGAGTCACTAAGGTGAGCAAACGTTCTCGGGCCACATGACAGCCCGCAATCTCAGCGCGCAGATCGAGCGCAACCAGCTGAGGCATACGCGAGCGGCGTATATATTCTTCTTCCAGGTCTTTACGCAGCCTGCCCTGCTCGACAATCTTAATCGGCGGGATGCAACCCGACTCCCAGAAAATATCCTCTGCCATGGGATTAAATCCACCCGGCGCAGTGCCGCCCAAATCCCATTGATGCAGGGTATTCCCCACCCAGCAAAACAGTTCCTCTTCCCAAAATATCGGGGCGATGAGTGCCACATCAGACTGATGTGTTGCCCCCACCCAGGGGTCATTGGTCAGGAAAATATCGCCGTCCTGAATGCCCGGATTGTCCGAGCGGTTCTCCAGTGTCCACTTGACGGCTGATCCGGTTGCAGACGAGAGATATTGGAGAAACGGGCCAAAGAACACAAAGTCGCCCTTTTCATCAAGCAGGCTGGGATTGAAATCATGCCCATACGCGCAGCTGGGGGATCCGGAAATACGCATGATGGTGTTGCCGTGCTCAACATTGATATTCCACATGGCATGCCGGAGCACTTCATACGTCACAGGATCGACTGTATCGGCGGCTCGAGAGTGGAGCTTGAGACTCGGATCAATATTCAGCTCTTTGCTCGGGATATAGGGATAGGTTCGTCCATCCCATTTGATCTCTTGTTGAGACATGCTCTTTCCTTATCTTCGAAATTCCCTCAATCTTCCAAATCTTCGCAGTCTTCCAATGACGTTCTTTCAAGGCTACTGCAGCTCAATCACAAAATTCCCGTACGCGTCCAACTGTCCGATGCTATCAGGTCGTAGGACGATGGTCGTTTCCGGCATCTCAATGATGGCCGGGCCGTCAATCCGACTCCCCGCAGCCAGCGACATGCCGGTGTAGACGTGTGTCGGCGTAAAACGTTGCAGCTCTCGCCAGTAGACGTCGCGTTCTCCCACGACAGCCGCATCCGCTTTCTGGGCCTGATTCTGCAAGCGTGGCCGAGGTATGCCACCGGCGGCAGCGAGGCGCAGTACGCCGATTTCCATACCCGCATCCTTAAACGCGGAACCTTTGCCGTACAGCGTCTCGTATTGGTCGCTAAACGTCTGCATTAAGATTTCGGCATCTTGTGCCGTGAGCAGCCCGCCGGGCACAGGAACTTCGACACGATGGATCTGCAAACGAAACTTCATATCCGCATAGCGCAAGAAACGCATATGTTCCGGCCCAACACCATCTTCAGCGAGTTGACTCCGACCTTGTTTTTCAAGCACGGCAAAAATTTCATTGAGCCGGGCATGATCGAACGGCGCAATGAGGAGTTCTGCTTTCTCGTATACATGCAGGATATCGGCGGACTGAATGCCCAGCGCCGACCAGGTCGACGCCACCGAGCCTAACGGCACGACTACAGTCTTGCAGCCTAGCTCGCGGGAATAGGCAACGGCATGGGCGGGGCCACCACCGCCATAGGCGTAGACCACAAAATCTCGCGGGTCGAGTCCGCGCTGGACTGTCATTTGGCGCATCAGGTCAGCCATGTGAAATTCGACTATCTGGCCCGCACCACTGGCCGCTTCAACCACGTCCATACCCAGCCGGTCTGCGACCGGCTGCATTGTCTGCAGCGAGATCTGTGCATCAAGAGCAAACTTACCGCCTAGGAAGTTCTTCGGATTCAGATAGCCCAGAATGAGGTTGGCATCGGTAATAGTCGGCTCTTTCCCGCCCCGGTTGTAACAAGCCGGACCGGGATCAGCGCCCGCCGACTGTGGTCCGACTCGCATCGTGTTGCTCAGCTCGTCGATCCAGATCACGCTACCACCGCCACTGCCTATAGATACAATGTCGAGCTGGGGCATGAAAAAGGTGTACTGATTGAGAATGGTTTCTGATGAGGTCAGTGCACGGCCTTCGTTAATAATACCGACATCAAAGCTGGTGCCACCCACATCAGAGGCAATGACGTTTTTGTGACCCAGCGTCCCAGCAAGAAACTGCGCCCCAATAATGCCACCCACCGGCCCGGACCCAATGGTAAACAGCGGCTTTTGCGCAGCCTCGGTAACGGTCGCCACGCCACCCGACGCCTGCATGATGAGGAGCGGCTGCGCATAACCCAAACTCTTGGCTCGCTCTTGCACGCGCTGGATGTATCCGGAAGAAGACGGGCCGATAAAACAATTAATAGCGGTTGCGGCAGTCCGCTCATATTCTCCAGGTTTCGCAATCAGTTCGTGGGCACACGTCACAAACACGCCAGGAGCAGCCTCCTGGACCATCTTCTTGACCGCTAACTCATGGGCTGGGTTTAGGAATCCCCACAGAAAAGAAATGGCGATAGACTCAACATCTTGGGCGAGCAGAGAGGTGATAGCCTGGCGCGCTTCGTCTTCGTTGAGCGAGAGATACACCGCCCCTTTCCAGTCTATGCGTTCACTGACCTCTTGGATCAACGTCCGAGGAATGATGGGCTCAGGCTTTTGATGTCGAGACACGTGCAGCAGCTTTTCAATCGGCAGCCCGGCCGAGCGTCCCACAGAACGCATCATAATCAAGACATCTCGATGGCCGCGGGTGGTAATCAGGCCGGTTTTCGCGCCCTGCATTTGCACGATGGCATTCGTGCCGACCGTTGTGCCATGCAGCAGCATTTTGGTCCGCGACATGAGCTGGGCCAGGCTCAACTCCAATTTGTCGGCAGCCACTTCCAGTGCGTTAAAAAATCCAACTGCAAAATCGTTTGGGGTAGACGGGCTCTTGGCAATCGTAATCCGCCCATCGGCATCCATCACCACGCAGTCAGTGAATGTTCCGCCGGTATCCAGCCCGCAAAAGTATTCCATAGTTTTCTCCCGGCCGCCGCAGTCCTCTCCCGGTCGCCGCTATCCTGCCATTTTTCAAGAAGACGAAAATTCCGACAAAAATTCCGAATAGCGCACCGAGTCCGTGTCCGGCGCATCCTGGGGCCTGATTTCTTCAAGCTGCTGCTTCAACTCCTGGATCATCTGCTGCTGGAAATGTCCGGCACACATCGCAATACCAAAGATCATCAACAGGAATAGAGAGCTAGCCCCAACGGCAAACCCGACGCCTATTTTCACCCCTCGAAAAAAGTCAGACGGCATAAGGCTACCCGCTGTATCACAGCTCCCTACATGCGGGAATAGAGCGGACGGCTCAACTATACACAGGCGGAAAAGGATGGGGCGATTATCGGAAAAGCTGGGACGTGCATAGGGAAGGGAAAAAGAAAGGGGCTGCCAACGGCCGTTCTGCTGTCCGGTCTGACGAGCCGGACTCTGCGGCATAGAGAGGAGGGACCAAGAGGCATAACAGAATAGTCAAACAGACAAAGAGAATCATTTTGGCCCATTTTCGGATTGTTGCCATGCTGGGGATAGAACAAAATGAATGCCAAGGGCAGAAATCAGCTTTCGAGACATCTAGACGGTGAGAAACACACGGCTTTTTCTCTTCCTTAGACTTGCTACATACACAGAGAAGAGTCCAAGTCTCGGACGGACATGACCGATCGGGCAGACAGGCAGAGCCAGCCCAGCGTTGCTGTCAGTCTCGACGATATGGTAGTAAAGACGCGTGCAGCGCGCCCAATACATATTGGCCCTGGATCAAGGCACGACAAGCTCACGCGCCATTATCTTTGACCACTCTGGAACCATCCGTGCAATTGCGCAGAAAGAGTTGACTCAGATTTTCCCACACTCCGGTTGGGTTGAGCAGGACGCGAATGAGATCTGGTCGTCACAGGCTTCGGTGATAACCGAAGCGCTCGCCCGGGCTGGCATGTCCGCAAAAGATATCGCCGCTATCGGTATTACCAACCAACGCGAAACAACCATAGTGTGGGATCGAGAAACTGGTCAGCCAGTCTGTAACGCCATAGCCTGGCAAGACAGACGTACCGCAGACGTGTGCGATACACTGAAGCAGGACGGCCTGGAAGCCGTGTTTCGGGACAAAACCGGCCTGGTAATCGACCCGTATTTCTCGGGCACCAAGATCCGCTGGATTTTGGACACTATTCCAGACGCACGTCGCAAGGCGGAAGCCGGACGGCTTGCCTTTGGGACGGTTGACTCCTGGTTGATCTGGAAGCTGACCCACGGGGCAAAACATATCACCGACGTCACAAACGCGTCGCGGACGCTGTTGTTCAATCTGCAGACCGGTGAGTGGGATGAGGAGTTACTCGACATCCTGACGATTCCTCGACCCATGCTGCCCACAGTCTGTACTTCCAGTGAGGTCTATGCCGAAACAACAACCGACCTCTTGACCGCGTCGCTGCCCATCAGCGGCATTGCCGGAGATCAAAACGCCGCGCTGTTCGGCCAGATGTGTACGACACCGGGTATGGTTAAAAACACGTATGGTACGGGCTGCTTTATGCTCATGCAGACGGGGCTTAAGCCCGTCGCTTCTCAAAACAACCTCCTGACAACGGCCGCTTGGCGATTAGGCCAACAGACAAACTATGCTCTGGAAGGCAGCGTGTTTATCGCTGGTGCAGTCGTGCAGTGGCTGCGTGACGGGCTGGGTATCATCAAATCGTCTTCCGAGGTCGAGGCGCTGGCGGCGAGCGTTTCAGACACAGACGGTGTATACCTCGTCCCGGCCTTTACCGGTCTTGGCGCACCGCATTGGGACCCATATGCGCGTGGCTCTCTGCTCGGCCTGACCCGAGGTACGACTGCCGCTCATATTGCGCGGGCGGCCTTAGAGAGTATCGCCTATCAATCCATGGATGTCTTGACGGCGATGGAATCAGACGCTGGTTTACATCTCACACAACTGCGCGTGGATGGAGGAGCTACAGTGAACAATCTCCTCATGCAGTTTCAGGCAGACGTCCTTGGGGTTCCTGTTGTTCGTCCGCAGATTTCCGAAACGACCGCACTCGGCGCAGCCTACTTAGCCGGATTAGCTATCGGCTATTGGAAGGATCAAAATGAGCTGGCAAGCCAGTGGCAGGTGGAGCGTATTTTCGAGCCGCATATGTCATTAGAGCATAAAGAGGAGTTAAAGGCAGGCTGGGCAAAGGCGTTGCAGCGGGCCAAAGCCTGGGCAACAAAGGATACGTCATAAGGAGGACGCGATATGCAAACAGGCAACTTTCGGGGCTTTGAGGTCACCGTCCAAGATCCCGGCATCGTCATCATCACCTTTAACCAACCCGAACGTCTCAACGGCATGACGCATCATCTCAAACGAGACCTGGTGGAGACGCTGATTCAGGTGCAGATGGATGACACTGTGCGCGTTGTCATTTTCACCGGCTCAGGCCGGGCTTTCTCTGCGGGCGACGATATTACGGGCCGGCCAGTAGGCAAGAATGCCGAGCAGGCACTTGTGCCGCATATCCCTGCCGGACATCACAACCCGACCGGGACTTACAACGGCCTGCGGCATCTCTCGCAGCCCCTGAATCAAGCCGTACGCAATCTGGACAAGATTGCCATTGCGGCCATTAACGGTGTTGCTATTCAAACCGGTTTCTCGCTTGCCCTTGCCTGCGACTTTCGCATTGCCTCAGCAGACGCCCGGATGGGCAGCGCGACTCTGCGTTTCGGCTTGCTGCCCGACGAAGGTGGTCAGTTTCTTTTGACGCAGCTGATGGGCGTTGGCAAAACCATGGACTTCCTTATGCGCAAACGTATTGTCACCGCCCAGGAAGCCCTTGCGCTGGGTTTGGTGCACGAAGTCGTGCCAGCCAGCGAACTCATGGACCGGACGCTGGACCTTGCGCGCGAGCTGGCTAACGGCCCGCAGGTTTCTATGCGTATGCTCAAACGCTCAATCTACAACGCGGCTGAAATGACGTTTGCCCAGTCGCTGGACGAAATCGCGTCCAAGACTGCGGTCTCCGACCATCACCCGGATGCCATGGAAGGCATGCAAGCGTTTCAGGAAAACCGGCCAGCGAAGTTTAATCAATGGTTGGAGGGGAAGTAGATTCACGAAAGGCTCTTTTGCTTAGCTTGGATAGTAAAATAATCTTGTTCTTATTGCTTTCGAGACGTACGATAAGAGTAAAATGATACGGCATAGAAGAGGCATACCATGCAAACAAAGCTCACTTTACGGCTCGACGAGGCGCTTATCCAAAAAGCGAAGGCGTATGCCCATCGGTCCGGAAAGTCGGTCTCCAGTCTTGTGGCCGACTTCTTCACTCTTCTTGACTCACCTTCAGGGGGAGCGGAAGAAGAGCTCACGTCGGCAGTTCGTTCTCTCTTAGGGGCACTGGAGGATACATCACTCACAAAACAAGATTACTATCGACATATTGAAGAGAAGTATTAGTGAGAATTCTCTTTGATACAAATGTGGTCCTCGATGTCTTACTGAATCGGAAGCCGCATGCCGCTACGGCTTCTCGCCTCTTTGTATATGTTGAGCGGAACGCTATCGAAGGACTCTTAGGGGCGACTACAGTTACCACTATCCACTATCTGGCAACAAAAGCTGTTGGTAAGACACAAGCGAGGAAGCATCTCCGAACACTCCTCGCATTATTTGAGGTCGCGCCAGTCAATGGCGTCGTCATATTAGATGCGCTTTCACTCAATTTCACTGACTACGAAGATGCGGTTCTCTACGAGGCAGCTCACCATGCCGGTGCAGGGGGAATCGTTACTCGTAACGTCAGTGATTTCTCCCGAAGTACACTCCCGACGAACTCTTAAAAGTGCTTCTTTCGACCCCGTCGGCATAGTAAGCAATGATCGAAAACGTCACGAGCATACAACTGACAAGAGAAGAGTCATTCGATTTTAGGCATTGTTTTATTTATCCCTCTTCCCCAAAGAACGTGAGCAACTGCTTAGTTAGATATTCGGGCTGCTCCTCAGCCACCCAATGCCCGCACTGGTCAATTTCTCCGCCACGTACATTCTCAGCCAGCGTTTGCAAAGAGCGCAGGGTCTGTTTGCCGAAGCTGTACTTTCCGCCTAAAGCAAGGACGGGCATGGTCAGCTTGGTCTTGGCGTTTTCGGTGTTGTGAGCAACATCATCCCAGAAGGCGCGGTAGTACTCAAACCCGGCGCGCATACCGCCCGGAGCTGCATAGCAGCGCACGTATTCATCAATATCTTCTTCCGTGATCGCCGTGGGATTATAGGCCGTCCGGTAGAACCACGACAAATATTCACGCTCGCGTCCAGCGACGAGGACTTCGGGTAGATCGGGTACGCTGTGAAACGAGATATGCCACAAACCACCTTTGGGTGACATCTGAGGAATTTTTTCCAAACCGGCACCTGGAATCGGAACATCCAGAATGACCAGCCGCCGGACATCGTCTGGATGCGCACAGGCATACGCATAGGCAGTCGGCCCACCCCAGTCATGCCCGACTAGGAAAATGCGTTCATGGCCAAGCTTGCTGACCAGTTTATACACATCATCTGCCAGCGTGCGCTTGTCATAGCCGGTCTTGGGCTTGGACGAGTCGCCCAAGCCGCGCAGGTCGGGCGCAATGACCGTGTAACGCTCGGCTAAGGCAGGAATGATCTTGCGCCACTGGTACCACGTCTCCGGCCAGCCGTGGAGCAGAACAACCGGATCGCCTTGTCCTGCGGTGACGTAATGGAGACGCACGTCATTCACAAAAGTCGTGTGATGCGTATGATCTAAACTTGACATTATTATCCTCCTTTTCAGTAGTCCAAATAGGAACCGCCCTTTCTCCCCTCCTGGCTCCCAGTGTATAGTGCTTCGCGCTCGGCTGTGTCAAACAGGTGAACTTCATCAACATCGAAAACGGTCTGGAGTGAACTGTGAAAGACTTTCTCGCCCGTTGTCTTATCTTCGCCATACTCTTCATACCTTGGGGCGTTACTGAGATCGCTGCATCCGAAGAGCCGCAAATGCCTGTGCTCGAAGAGAAGCAGGTGGCCGCACTCGTTCTCAAAGGCGCAACCCTCTACACCGTCACAGACGGCATTGTGCCAAACGGTATTCTCGTCGTTCAAGACGGAAAGATCGTTACAGTTGGTCCATCTTCTGAGGTAACGGTTCCCGACGACGCCGTTGTCCGTGATGTCAGTGGAAAAGTCATCCTGCCGGGTCTGGTCGATACCCACTCCCACCTGGGCGTATACCCGCATCCCCGCGTTCCGGCTAACGCAGATGGAAATGAGACAACCGGGCCGGTCCAAAGCGTTGTGCGGGCGTTGGATGCGATTTATCCGTCTGACCCCGGCATTCGCATGGCGCAGGCGGGCGGCATTACTACGGCGAATATCATGCCCGGCAGTGGCAATGCGGTTGGAGGTCAAACCGCCTATGTGAAGCTGCGTGGCCGCACGATTGAAGACATGCTCATCCATAAGGACGGGATTCAGGGTGGGATGAAAATGGCCAATGGCGAGAATCCCAAACGAGCCTATGCCTCACGTAAGCAAACGCCTGCAACCCGTATGGCCGTGGCAGCTCTGCAACGCCAGCTCTTTATTCGTGCGCAGAATCATCAGAAAAAATGGGACGCTTACGCAGAGAAAAAAGAAGAGGGCGAGAAGGCCAAACCACCTGACCCCGACATTGCCCTCGATCCGGTTATCGAGATTCTGCAAGGCAAACGTACAGTCCATTTCCACACCCACCGGGCAGACGACATCATGACCGCCATTCGGTTGGCTGAGGAGTTCCAATTTCCACTGGTTCTGCAGCATGTGAGTGAAGGCTACAAAGTGGCAGATGAGATTGCCCGCCGGAATATCCCCTGCTCGGTCATTGTTCTGGACGCGCCGGGCGGCAAGCCCGAAGCCATCGAGATGACGCTACGTAATGCAGCCGTACTTGAAAAAGCCGGGGTGAAAGTCGCCTTTCACACCGATGACCCAATCACTGACTCGCGATTTTTCCTGCGTATGGCCGCCCTGGCTATTAGGGCCGGCATGAGCGAGGCGGCGGCCCTGCGCGCGTTAACCATCCACGCGGCAGAAATGCTCGACCTCCAAGATCGCATTGGTTCTCTCGAAGTCGGAAAGGATGCTGACCTGGTTGTCCTGTCCGGCCCGCCGTTCAGCGTATACAGCCATGTCCTTGAAACCTATATCGAAGGCGAAAAGGTTTTTGATAGAAGCCGGCCATCAGACATCCGCTATGCAACTGGAGGTTTTGCTGTAGCCGATCGGTATCCGGCTCGGCAGAAAACGCAATGAAGAAAATCGTACGAAAGCAACAGTCCGCTGTGCATCACTGGGGGCGCATTGGAGCGCTGCGCATCCACTCTTTCTCGGTCGTTAGCCTCTTCCTGCTCGGTTTCTCCTGTCCGCTCGCTTGGGCACAGCAGCTTGCAATATCCGCGACCACGCTTCATACGGTCTCGTCCTCAGGAAGGATTCAGGACGGCGTGGTTCTGATAGAGAACGGCAAGATTACGCAGATCGGGTCGGCTGCTGATATTACCGTGCCAGACGGCTATGAACGGTTGACGAGTGACACCATCACACCCGGTTTTATTGATGCCCATTCTGTGGTTGGCCTCGCCGGATGGTATAACGTACTCGCAGATCAAGACCAGGACGAAACCACAGCGCCGAACCACGCCGAGCTCAGAGCAATTGACGGTTTCAATCCCTCAGAGCCTCTTCTTGCCTATCTCCTGCAGCACGGGGTCACGGTCATCCAAGCCGGACCGGGCCGCAGCAATCCGATAGGCGGCCAGGCCGGAATCTTCAAAACGCATGGATCGACCGTGGAAGCGATGACGATTCGCTTTCCCTCGGCCATGATCTTTACCCTCGGAGAAGTTCCAAAGAGAACGTATGGGGAACGTAAACAAACGCCTATGACTCGCATGGGTACTGCTGCTCTGATTCGGCAAGCGCTGCTTGGTGCGCAGAGCTATGCCAAGCAGTGGCAAGATTATGTTTCGTCGGCCGACGAAGCGTCTGCGCAAGAAGCGTCTGCCAATGATACGTCGGAAGATAAAGACCATAAAGCGCCTGACAGAGACCTAAAAAAAGAAGCCTTAGCCGCAGTCGTCCGGGGCGAACTTCCGGCATTATTTACCGTGCATCGTGAGGACGATATCCTCACCGCACTGCGTATTGCCAAAGAGTTCAACCTCACCCTTCTCCTTGATGCGACGACTGAGGGTTATCTGGTCGTGCCGGAAATCCAGCAGGCCGGTGTTCCGGTAATTGTCCATCCCAGCATGCAGCGTATCAGCAGTCTGGAAACGTCGAATACGTCCTTGGAGAATGCCGCAATTTTAGCTGATGCAGGCATTCGTATTGCCCTGCAGTCGGGTTTCGAGAGTTATGTACCGAAAACCCGCATTGTTCTTTTTGAGGCCGCGATTGCCATGGTCAACGGGTTGGGTTTTGAGCGTGCCCTGCGTGCGATTACACTCGATGCCGCTCAAATCCTCGGCATTGACGCGCGCGTAGGCTCACTGGAGGCTGGAAAGGATGCAGATCTCGTGCTATTCGATGGGGACCCGTTTGAATATACATCTCATATTCAAACAGTTATTTTGAATGGACAGGTAGTCTACCAACGACCACTTGCTTCGCCCTGACCTTAAATTGGGCGGCCCACGCCGGTCCAATATGAATTTCTCTTGACAGATGTATCTGGCTAAGAGTACCTAACGAAACTCACCCTTGTCCCGTAGGCCTGGATTCCTGCTTTCGCAGGTATGACGCAAAAAGGACTGTCATTCCCGTGGAAACGGGAATCCAGGGGCGGGGCTGGGGCAGTTTTGTTAGTGATTCTAAGAAGTCTGTCACAAACACCCGGGAACGGTTTATCCGCATTCTCCTCCCAGATTATGAAATATTGCGCATCTCGTGCTGTTCGCTACTTGCCGGAACTTCTACATCGACAAGAATGGCTGGGGCACATTTCGGACGGCCGGGACGTGGCGCATCAAAGAGAGCATTGAGCCCGCGGTCATTAAAGCCGCGGCATAGACGCCATACTGCGCTTCGTGTCAGCTCAACACGTTTCGCCAACTTCTTAACACACGTCGTCCGATCACTCATTGCTAACAATACATATGCACGACGGGCCGTGCGTGGGACACTGTTCTTGTCCCATGCTAAGCGCTGCAATACTTCCTGGTCATCATTTGACAGGTTAAGCCATTTCGCTTGTCGCCCTCTCATGTAGTCTTTCCCTTTCCATCGGGAGCGCATCAATGACGAGATATGATGCGTTCCCCACGGTAGTGACCGCCTCTCGACAGGTCACCTTGGCCCAGCAGCGCAGGTCTGCCGTTACTTGTTGGACATTGGAGAGCAAAGGGCATGCCATTTTTGCCTGCCCTCTCTCCTTTTCCATGCTGAAACACATAACGCTTGCTTGAGAGAGTTTCCGCTTCAACTGTGATGTCGGACTGTCCTCTCAGAGGCCATAACTATAAGCTGGGGATGGCTCTAAAATCATAAGAAAAATATAAGATTTTTATAAGATTTCTGTAAAAATAGAGAGAGATAAATAATGCAACAATATCAGGCCAGTCAAGAAATATCGGACTTAAGCGGATAGAGAACGGAGAAAAAGGACCCAGCCCGTCACGTCCTCAGGACCGGAGGCCCCTTCTCGAACCGTTTTCTTTTGAGTTCTGCGGCTAGACCTGGTGCAACGTGAGAACACTACCTTCTGCGTCTGCGGCAATATAAATCGTGCCGTCTATACTTGTGGCAATACCGCCTAGAAAATCCATTGGACAGCGGCTCAACCCATCTGGTTCTCCTACAGGAAGCTGGCTCGCCAAAATCTGCTGTTTATTCGTCGCCAGCGTTACAGCATGCAGCTCTTTAGTACCGTGATCGAGCACGAGCAGGCCTTTGTCCTGTAACACAAGGCCCTTGGGTTGAGCGAAACCTTCGACAAAAGGTGTAACGGAGCCGGCTGGTCTCGGTGACTGACTAGACAGGTGAAAGACGCACAACGCCTCCATTGTACAGATTCATACGCAGAAACATCCTACACCTGACCGGCTACCGCGCCGCCTTGGCTTTGGGCAGCAGTTTACCGTCGGCGATCCTTTCAAGCAGATCGCCGATCAGGTCTTTCATATTCTTCATCGGGTTTGGGAAGGATCTACTCGTCTTGCCCTTTTTCACCCACGCGATGAACGCTGCTGAAACGGCGAGGTCGTGTTTGCTCAGTTGATGGATAAAACCCGCCGCACCGCCGTCAGTGTCAGCAGTCTGTTCTCGGGCATGTGACCAGCGCATGGCTTCGTGACAGTATAGGAGCATCCAGTCAAGGATGACGGCAATGAAATTCGGGTTATCAATCGCCTGAACCTGAATTCTTTTGTCTGAGGACGGCAGCGCCCAGGACAGAAGGCCGGGGACCTGTACTTCCATGAGGGTCGGTGTCGAGAAATAGCCGACAAGGGCACCGGCAGTGCCTCCCATTAGAGTGCCGATCAGAAAAGAGGTACCACCAACAGCAGCATCAATGGAGCCTCCGAGACTAGCGCCGACCAGAGCCGTTGCGACAGCCAGTTGCCGAGGAGTCATACCCAGTGCGCGAACTGTTTCGTCGGCGAAAAGGTCTGTCGAGCGGACGGGGTGCTCCGCGAGCTTTTTCTGCCACTTGGTGTGTTTATAGAGCTTACGGATTTTCTCCTCTGCCACGGAGAGTCGGTGGCGAACCGTCTTTTTGTATTGCTCTTCGAGTTGATGCCTTTTTTTCTCAATCTCCTCAGCTGAGAGTCCTGAGATACTCTCAGATAGCTGATACTGCAGGATATCTCTCAACAGCTCGGTCATCGTCTCGGCAGAAGCGGTAAGCCGATTATGCCAGTCAGCCTGAAGTGCAGTCAGGCAGTAGTCAATGCGCTCCCTGAAACGGTCGTCAACCTCACGCAGGGCTCTGAGCAGAGCCTGCCGCTCAGGATGCCAGGCATTATACGCATTAAATTCCCGGACAATCGAGAAATTGGGCTTCAGTTCTCGGCGCCATTTCTCTCGTGTAAGGCTGTTTTCCTTATGGGCATTGACCACGGCCATGCGTGAAGAGCCGGTCAGACCGATAATACGCATTTCATTTTTATCCGCCTGACGGACAGGGTTGGAATCATCAACCACATACAGAACAATAGCGCCCTCAGCGATGACGTGTATGATCTTGCAGTCCTGGCGATATTTTCGCTTCTCCCGGTGTTCATTAATAAAAGCCTGAGCCGGATTGTCGTGTTGATTATAGTGCTGCTCAAACCACTCCAGCATATACTGATGGTGTTCGAATCCAGGGGTATCAACCAGTTGGATATATCTTTCCTCGTCAAATTTGAGCGGATACGGAATGGTGATCTTTGTGGTCCCTGGGGTTCGATCGATTTCCGCGCTATCGCATTCGGCAAGGGTTGCAAGGACAGACGTTTTCCCAACATTGGGATGACCGATAAAGGCGAAAACCGGGAGATCCGACATACTCACGTCTTTCCACGTGGTTTACTCAACCAGGGCTGGGACCGCTTGGACCCCAATCCGAGGCTGGCGAAGTGTGGCAATTTGCTGTTTCCAAATCTGCATATTCTCCGGGTCAACGGCAGTCGGAGAACCGTCCGTCGGGGTACCGGTCAGAAGAACGGCGAGTAAGGATTGATCCCCAGCGGCAGAGATAAATTTTTGCATTCTGTCCAGATCCTCAGGGATGGGGCTATTCCAGTCCTGATCAATCAAGAAGAGGTAAGCGATTTTTTTGCTGCGAATGACCTCTTCCGTCAGTAGATCGTCCGCGCCACTGCGACCAAATATGAGGCATTCCTGCACCACGCTGCCGAAACGCTGCGTCAATGCTTCGCTCAGTGATTGGGTATTCAACTCATCCTCAAGATCAACGGAAAGGAGAATAAGACTTTCTCCCTGGCCCTGATTGGACGGTTTTTGGATCACCGCTTGTACGTCTTGGTATTGGACCGGAGTTGGCACGACTTCTTCTTGTTGCTCGTTTTGCTCCTGAGGAGTCTCCATAAATACCGGCGTAATAAGCCGACGGCAGAGCTTATCACTTTCATACTCATTGAAAATAAGTGTACGGGAGACAGTTCTCACTTTTGTGTGTATCCACACGGCGAGCAGCACTCTGGGGAGCAATCCATATACGACTGTGGCCATCATAAGAAACGGCCACCAGGCATGCAGCGCTCCGGCAGACAGGTCTGTAATAGGTTGATGCAAGATGATACGGCTAACCGCGATCTGCTGCGGATCGGGGAAGCCTAGGCCTTCGCCGAGAAACCCGCTCCAAGGCAAGGCTAATGTTCGACACAGCTGATACACACGCGTATCACTCGCAAATTCAATAGTCGTCTGCCAACCAAAGGCACGATCACTAAAGACAATCATCACAAAGAAAGTCAGAATAGCAGCCGCATTAAAGGCAATGCCGAACCACTGGACAATTGCAACCAGATGCCAGCGTATGGCTTGGGTATACAGACCGGAGCGAGCGGTCAGCGTATCTCTCCACGCCAGCATCTGCAGGCGCGTGTCCGCTGGAATCAGTCGCAGCCGAGACGCATACGCTTTCTCAGCGAACCAAGTAAAAACAGGTCTGAGCAGTTCGGTGGCCAGACTCAATTGCTGACGCATATGATCAGCCGACCCCAGTTTCCTCAACACTGAGACTAAGACAGCGAGCAGAATTAAGACAATCTGAATAAGAATGACAAAGAGAAAGTAATAGCTCACATTCGTCGGATTATTGCCTTCATACTGGAGCAAGTTTTTTACAAGGCCAAATCCGGAAAGAAGCCCAAAGAGAATAAGGAGTGTTTTCAGGAAGGTGAGACCGCTTGCAACAGAAGCACCCGGCAGCAGAATTTTTTCCGCATTCGCCAGTTCATGACGGCGCTGGTCCAGCCAGAAATGTAAAAGCGAGGGTTTTCCAGAACCTTCGAGTCTTAGGTCTTTCGCCTTTCGCGGCCAGCGCAGATAAATATTCCGGTCTCTTTCATGCAGAACATCTTCGTCTTTCTCCTGGTCACAGAAAGTCAGGTATTCGTAGTCAGCGATGTCGTCAAGCGTCCACTGCACAGACGTATCAGCGTTGTTCTTCATAAGGGAATGGCGTTTTCTGAAGTTCACACGGGTTCGCAGGGGAGTCAACAGCCTATCTTGGTCCGATACTTTCTCCTCTGTCGTAGCATGCTAAAAGCCTATCCGAATAACTCTCAAGCACGCTACGCCGCTAGGCTGGACAAATCCCCCGCTCGGCTACGCCTTCGCCGCCCCCTTTGTCAAAGGGAGCCGACAGACACGCATCGCGGGGTTGGCGGGGGATTTTTGCCTTCGGAAAAACCCGTACGGGGTTGTCCTGATAGGCTCTAAGCCGAATTCGTCTTGGGGTTCCAATAGTAAACGCATCAAAAGCAACGAACTTAAACTGGGAGGGATGTGTTCATGGAGTCCAAGAAAGAAGAAGCGCTGAGCGGCCAGCAGGCTACCTGAAGAGTCAAAGAAGAATCTAGTGCACTTTTTGCACTTGACGGCCGAGATGGTTCAGCACAGGCTAGAGCCCATGGCGCCGCGGTGAGCGTGCAACATCTCTAGTGGCCGGGTTGCCCTGCCAGAAAGGGGAGACTGATGACCGATCAATGGGAATTCAAGAGCCATACCTACGATAATTGCAATTGCGCTGTGAATTGAGGCTGCCAGTTCAACTTGCCGGGCACCCACGGCTATTGTCAGTCGGCCTTCGTCGGTAACATCTTGGAGATGAGAGAGCCGTCCTCTAGTGCGCAGTGGAACGAGATATCGACATCGCCCGGGTCATCAGGGGTGGCAGTTGACCACTAGCCAATACTGCCGGGCGTCGACCGGTCTGAGAAGGGTAAGCGCTCACGCGAACCAGGGAGGTCAGAAATGACTACAATTTGAGTTAGAGCCATGCTTTTTCAATAAGATGCAGCAACAGAAATAAGACAACAAACCGCTCAATGTTCATTGTTCATGGGCAGCCAAGGAAGGAAAATATGGACCGTGCGGCCGAGACAAAAACCCTGTTGAAAATCACTATGGCCTTGGCGGGATATTGGACTCCATCCTCAAGGCACTGGCTGACATGGGAAAAGATGTAAGCCAACTAACGCCTATCGATCTCGCACCTGTGGATGAGTTCCATATTCGAGGTCGCGCAGCCACGGTAGAGTTGGCGAGTCGCGCCAGCTTAACGGCCGGGATGCGTGTGCTTGATGTCGGCTGCGGGCTGGGTGGTTCAGCGAGATATCTGGCAACGGAGTACCAGTGTCATGTGACTGGCGTTGATCTCACCCAGGAATATGTTGATGCGGCGAATGCCCTCGGAAAGCTGGTTGACTTGCAGTCGGCCGTAGAATTCCGTCAAGCCAACGCGCTGGAACTGCCGTTTGACGATCGAACATTTGACCTTGTCTGGACTGAACATGTGCAGATAAATATTGCTGACAAGCACGCCTTTTATGCCGAGATCGCACGTGTACTCAAGCCCGGGGGACGGCTGGTCTTTCACGATATTTTCCAGCGGTCAGGCGGCGAGCTACACTATCCCGTACCGTGGGCCGAAGAACGCTCAATCAGTGCTCTCGTTCCAGTGACACATCTGCGAGACATCATTGAAGGTGCGGGCTTACGTGTAGTCGACTGGCTCGATAAGAGTGTGCATTCAGTCGAATGGTTTCAAGACACGCTTGCAAAGATGCACCCGGGACCTACGTCGTTAGGTCTGCATCTCTTAACTGGCAAAACCGCAAAAACGAAGTACGAAACGAACTTATTTCTGTGCCCATGAGCGATGAGCTGTGAGCCGGCAACGACGATGAAGGCTTCGCGGTTAATGGAGATAACAACGAGTTCACTAACAACACAGCAAATGGGAACGATGACGAAGGCTTTAACATAAAAGGGGATTTCAACACGTTCACCGGCAACACGGCCAACAACAACGATATCCTGAGCATTGCCTGTAAGTTTTACGTTGCTAATAAATCGGGTCTGACCCTGAGGGATCCCCACGAATAGGAGTAATTTCGAGGAAGTTCATGGGGGTTCACGCGGCCCTGTTGCGAGTGGTCGCCGCCGCCTCGATCAGCGGGCACAGACAATGGGACTGACTACTCTCCAGCAACGATTCCCACGCGCCGGTGAGGTCCTGTGCAGTGAGTGTGGTCCGTCTATCGGCACTCACGATGAAGCCAATAAAAATCGTCGAGAGGACTGTCCGCCGCCTCACGGTGTTGGCTTGATATTGCCACTGTTGGCCTGTTAATTCCGTCGCTTTCCCCATCAGCCAAGCCACCATCAAGGCCAACAGCGCAATCAACAACAGGACTTGTAAACGTTCGACGTGCTGGGTCAGATGGTGTTCCAATGACAACCCAAAGCGCGTGCTCTTGAGATCGCGGAAAGCTTCTTCGATTTGCATGCGCAAGGCATACCACGCAACAACCTGCTTGGCGAAGTGAGAACATGGCGGGAGCGAGGTGGCTAAGAGCCACGGTTCTGTGGTTGAGACGGCGTATCGTCGACTGCGGGCATTCCGCGCTTTGTGCCCGAGGCGATTCTTATGCACGCGTCCTTGGGACGGGGCGTTGTACAGCACGAGGTGGCAGGCCAGGGGGTTGCTCTGGGCCATGCAAGCTTGCCCCAGGGCTTGGGGTGTTTTGGTGGCCAGGAGGTACAGGGCTTTACAGGGAAACCAGGGCTCCTCCTCCGCTAATTGTACAAACGTCCGGTTCCTGACGCGCCCGAGCCAATCCCAGCCCAACGACTCGACTAACTTAAACCAGGGGACGCGAAAGCCGGCGTCGGAAACGATGAGGGGGGAGCAATCCGCCGCTAACATCCCCTTCAGTGTCTGCAGAAAATGGCGATGGCTCTTGGGTTTTTCTTTGGTCTGGATCGTATGCACTTTCTCATACAAGGTGACCGACCGCCCTTTCACCGCTACGGCAGCGCGCAGTAAAAAATGGCGCTTGCAGTTACCCAGGTCCGACCAATCCACCAGGATGATGGGGCGGTGGCACCTGCCGATAAGCCGGCGAACCAGCTCCGCATAAATGGCGCCACGTTCCCGGTGGAGGTGCGTGTTCGATAACAAGCGGTCCGCTCGTTTAATGCAATGCTTCTGTTTCGCCCGGCTCGCGATGGAGCGGCCTAAAGCCGTCACCGTCAAGCGTGCCCCGGACAAGGCGGCCAGCACAGTCACCTCAAGGGCCCGCCGCCGGGCTTGATGCATGGTGGAACAGGTGTCGTTGAGCAATGTGCGTAAGACGTGTTAAGCTGGCACGGTGCGGTCTCCTCTGATCCTGATTTTGCTCCGCATTAGAGCAGATCGAGACGCACCGGACCGGTCCCCTGGAGGGATCGATTTTTTTATCCTCTTGTTTTTAGACGCTTTTTTGGTGTGATTCGTGGGGATCCCTCAGAGTCTGACCAGTCTGACCCGACTTAAGCAATATGGGAACATGAGAGGGTACAGTGCGAAACTTCCTTTTGACCCTAGAGTAGATAGACACCAAGACTGCTCTGCGTTCGCGGTGCTAGTCCAGCCTCGCGAGATGGTCCTCAACGAAGTCCATCCGGTCTTTGCCCCAATACAGCTCGTCTTCGATTATGATCGATGGGGCGCCAAACACGCCCCGTTCGCGAGCGAGATTTGTTGAATCGATAAGCCCCTGACGGATTTTCTCGCTGTCGCTCACGGCTATGAATGCGCTTGGGTCAACGCCCAGGGCTTCCGCGATTCGGCTCAACTCCTCATATTCGCCAATAGTGCCGACGTCCTGCTCCCAATACGCCGAGAAGATCGCCTCGATGTACTTCAGCTCGAGGTCTCACTTTCTCATGGCCAGCGCGCCTCTGAGGGCGCGGGCTGTTTTGATTGGGAAATTGGTTGGTATATGAAAGGGCAGATCGTACTTCTTTGCCCAGCGCATCAGATCATCAAACCGATTCTTGAGCTTGTCTCGCGGCTCCTCCATCAAGACATAGTGGTTCGATTTGAACACGTACCCCAGGTTGAATGGATGCCATCGAATCTCAGCGCCGTAGCGGGCAGTAATGGGCTGGATCAACTTGATGGCGAAATAGGTGTTGGTACTCCCCAGGTCCCAGTACAAGTCTATGATCTTGTTTGGCATGCCGATAATTTGTCCTTCGTTTCGAATCTAAAAGGGTACTGTCGAGTTATCGAGGCCCTTGTACAGCAGTGACTCTGCATGCCGTAATTGAGATATGCCCCCCCGTACCATAAGTCTCTATAGAAATCATCGGTTTCCGCCTAAAATCATTACTCACTCCGTCTGGCTCTACCATCGATTTAGCCTCAGCTTCCGCGATGTCGAGGAGATACTAGCCGAGCGTGGAGTGATCGTCAGCTACGAAGCCGTGCGCCAGTAGTGTCTCAAGTTTGGGCAGACGTTCGCCAAGAGGTAGTGTCAGGTATCCTGTTTCTTCTTTCCCCTCGTGCTATGGTAACGCCCACTGCGGGTCACGCGCATGGGCGTGGTGGTTGTCAGGGTATTTTCTGACCATCTGTGACCGTAGGTCCAAGCTATTTATGAACAAAACTAGCAGTTTCAAAACCTATTATTTTTTGCTGGGCTTTCTTTTTCTTGCCTACGCCTGTTCGTGGGGTCCGTTCGCGAGGAAAAAAATCGAATGTTGCGAAAAAGAGGCCGCGTGTTGCTACGGAGACATCTGCTGCCTGCCACGCTATGCCAGAACGGCGGGGCAGGAGCCCATGTCTTTCACACCGTCAGTGCCCGTCTATGGCAGTGCGCGTGACTTTGAACCCGCACCAGGTGAGACGATCACTAAGCCGGGTCTGCTCTCCAAGTATAACCCGTTCAAGGGCTTTGGCGGAGACGAAGAAGAGGCCCAGCCTGCCCGGAGCGAAGAAGATCCGAGCTTTCTCAGCAGTCTGTGGCCGTTTTAGTCGTGGGCTCGGACAAAATCAGTGGAGCTCAGTGTAGATTCTTTTCCCCAACCAGGACCAGTACCCCGGAATACTGGTGCACCCATGCCTGGTGCTGAATGGGAGCGATCTCACAACCGGTAAAAAACCCGACAATCGGCACAGATTCCAGATATTGGCTCAGATATGAGGTGTCGATATCGGGAATGCCGTACAGACCACTCCCCCGGCCCACGCAATTGAAATACAGGCCGAATGCCGGCCTGCCGGCCTGCCAGTTTTGAGCCTGTTCTTCCAGGGTGCGTTTGAGATCTGTCCGTGCGCCATTACCGTCACGGAGGGTGAAGATCAATTTCTGACCCTCGACAATCTCGTCACCCACCGCAACAATGCCGCGTTCCGGATCAAAACCCGTAATATTGCGAACGATATATTCGCCCGGCGCAATATGCTGGCGTTCAGCATCAACGGGCAAGCCGACAAAGATAAACGCGGCGGCACGCTGCAAATCTTCCCGCAACGGCGCGCTGACCGCATTAGAGAAGACTTCAAAAGCCGGCTTTCCGTCCAGCTCCAAAAGAAGATTTCCATGCGCTTTGGTAACGGTATAGATGGGGCTAATGGGCTGGCATGCCTGGGTGACACTAATCGTATGGATAAAATGGCCGGTGAGCAGAACGCCGCTCACCGCGTCATTGCCGACCGTCTCCCCACACAACTGGAAGGTCTCGCCCAGGCTGCCGTCTTCTGACGCTCCGCCACCCACAAAGGGAACATCCGGCAAGCCGGCCTCTGCTATTCCTTGCGCTATGCCTTGGAAGAAGGCACGAGAGTCAAAATTATAGGTATCTGGAAAGACTACGGTCAGATTCTCCTGGCCCAGGTGCGGCTTCATGCTGGAGACGATCTCTTGGCCGAGTGCATCCGCACGGCCGCGAAGCCGGGGCACGAAGAAACGTTGAGCCGACAGCGTATCCGAGCGCACGGTCAAAACAGCCACACCTGGAGAGCGCTCGACTTCGCCGTCTGACGTGAGCACCCCGCCGGCACTACAGCCAACAACGTGATCTGCTTGCGTCATCTCTCGCACGGTTCGCAGCAGACGACCGTAGGCTGCGCCATGATGCGCAGTCGCAAAGACTACGACAAAATCGGCCGTATCACTCCCCGCTCGGCTGAGGGCAGTGTGTACGGCTTCGCGCGTGGCCAGTTCCGTGTCCTGCTGTTTCGATAAGCCGACTCCAGCCGCTAGCATACGTGCTCCTTACAGCCGGTGAATCAGATCTATTCCGGCTTCTTGAGGCCCAGGCGTTCGTAATATTTTTTCGGGACTTTGTCCGGGTCTTTATAAATAATAAATGAGCAGTGTTCTTTTCCAAGCACGGCGGCCGGTTCAACCACCACAAACGGCTTGCCGTTCTTTTCAATATCCACCAGCTCCATGGATGGTTCATGCGCACAATAAACTGGGAAATTTTCCCGGCCATAGGTCATACGCTGCGGTTTCTCCACAGTATGAAACGCATTCGGACCTTCGTACTTTCCTTCCAGGACAAGCCGTCCGCCACTCCCACACGGACGCATCTGAATAACGACCTTTTCATCATCTTCTTCAATATTCATGGGTTGTAGATGGCCGTGCAACCCGGCAATGAACATTTTGATCTTCTTTGGCAAGGCTTCAGGCTCTGAGGGCATCTTCTCCAGACTAGGCAGCCACCAGGCTTTGACTCCTTCGGCCATGATCTCTTCAAGTACCTCATCACCAAAACGACGCCCAACCTCGCTCAAAGTGGCAGTGGTCCAGTTGCGGTACAGGTCGTGCATGCTGAGAAATTCGTTATACATACGTTGGGCAATCTTTTTCGCCTTTTCTGTGTCACCGGCTTCTATGGCTTCGGTCAATCGATCAACCGTGCGTTTTTCCATTTGGCGAATTTCCTCTTCAGAAAAAAAACGTTCGCTCATGCGGCCCTCCTTATGCTTGTAGTTCTTGTCCGGGATATATCCCAACTGCCTACCACATTGCAAAGCCATAGGGTCCTGGGTACCGTACATCTCACCCGTACGTCCCACCCATCCCACCAATGACAAAAGGAGATTGACGCACTGTGGACCGCAGAAAGGGAGAAAATCGACACTTTGTTCGGACTGCCGAGGTCAAACTTTCCCCGATTAAAGAGATCGAGCTGGCAGCCAGTCGGATTCCCGGCGTAGTTTCTCTAGCCCAAGGCATCCCGAGCTTTGACACACCTGAGCCGATTAAGGCTTTTGTGCAACAAAAAATTGCAGAAGGCGCGTGCGCCACATATTCGCTCACTCCGGGCCTGCCGCAACTGCGTGAATGCGTTGCAGAGTCTCTCCTACGCGAAGGCATGCACTACGACCCGGACCAGGAAATCATTATCTCCTGCGGGTCTATCCAGGCCATCGCTGCAACGCTGCTCACTCTGACACAACCGGGGGATGAGGTGATTCTTCCGTCTCCGAGTTATGCCTCCTATCAAGAGGTCGTCCGCATGGCAGGCTGTACCCCGCGGTTCGCCCCTTTGCTGGAAGAACACAATTTTGCGTTTGACGAAGAGGCGTTCGAACGGTGTCTGTCCACGCGCACCCGAGCCATCCTGTACTGTAATCCGAACAATCCCACCGGCACCGTGTTCTCGCAGGCGGAAACCCGCGCACTTGTTGCCTTAGCCGAACGGCACGACCTCCTCCTCATTAGTGATGAGGCGTACAAAGATTTTGTTTTCACCAAAGAGGCATATTTTAGTCCGGCCCAGATCGCAGACGTACGGAACCGCGTTGTCCGCATCTTCACCTTCTCAAAAGCGTACGCCATGACCGGCTGGCGCGTGGGCTATCTGCATTCCGCGGTACGCAATGTCCAAGAAATCCTTAAAGTGCATGACGCATTGGTGACGTGTGCGCCCGTTGTCTCGCAGTACGCCGCGCTGGCGGCGCTGGAAGACGGTCACGAGCACCTCATGGCATTTCGACAGGCATTTAAGGCCCGCCGAGATCTGACTCTGACCCATCTCGACCGGCTGTCCCACGTGTTTGACTACCAGAAACCGGAAGGCGCGTATTTTGTTTTTCCACGTGTCAAAGACACTGTGGCCGGCGCACGGAATTCACACACGCTCGCGCGCGATATTCTCGAGAAAGCAAAAGTTGCCCTTGTTCCGGGTATTGCGTTTGGTCCAAGCGGAGAGGCCCATCTGCGCTTCAACTTTGGCCGCGAAGCGAATGATATTGAAACCGCCTTTGCACGTCTGGAAGACTATTTTTGTTCCCCAGCCACCACGCAGCCTCACTCGGATCGCGTCCACACAGCTCACACCGCTGTCCACGGTTCAGCGCCCGACCGTCAGTCTCCAGCTCCTCTTATCGCCTCTCATCCCTTTGCGCGGCACCGGTTGCGACGATGCGCTATCCTTGCTCTCCAAGCGCTAGCGCGCGTCTTTGTGTGGCGTAAAAAGCCGCGTGTCATCGCAATTGCCGGCAGTCACGGCAAGACTGTGGTGAAACGCATAGTGGCCGAGTTGCTGGCCATGCGTTACCACGTCCAAACCAACCCACGCTCCTATAATACCGAGATAGGCTTGCCCCTCGCCGTGCTGAACATCGAATTAGGATCATTGCGCTGGGGGAGCCTGATCCGGGCCTTTTGCCAGGCCGTGTGGACTGCATTCTTGAGTCAAGATGCGGTCGAGGTACTCGTGCTCGAATTTGGTACGCGGAGTCAGGGAGATATGCGCCAGCTCTTGCGGACCGTTGTGCCGGATATTGCTATTCTGACCACTCTGACCCCCAGCTATAGTACCGACGTTGACCTGCTGCGGACACTCCAGGACGAAATGCAGGTCCTGTGTCAGACTGTGGGCTCTCGGTGCCATTTTCTCGTTGATGGCGATGATCCGCTCCTACATGACGTCATTGTCTCTTTACCCATGGCTCCCATTCTTCTCCAACAATCAGCTTGGACGGAAAACGGCAACAGTATTCGGCTCCAGGTCCACACCCGGCAGTATGCCGTCACCCGTGAGGTGATTGGTGCGAGTGAACGGACAGCCGTTCAAGCGGCTGTTGCGCTGGCCGAGCATTGGACGCCCCTCTCAGTCGAGGCTATCCATCTATTTCTCACGGAAAACGAGGGCGCAGGGTGATGCGACAGATTTTCCCACTTGCAATACAGAGCCAACTCGTATTATGCTTTCCAAGATATGGATGACCCCCCATCTGGTGACCGATGGCCTCAGTCTCCGTCGTGGTGCACCCTGACCAATCAGGAGGTGTGAAGCGCACGCATGGAGAGTCCGACCCTCGGCCTATTGATCGCACTCTTGTTAGTCCTAGCCAACGCATTTTTTGTCGCGGCAGAGTTCGCGATCGTGAAAGTCCGCGCCTCTCAAATCGAACTGCTCGTTCAAACTGGCAGCCGAACGGCCAAGCTGGGCCAGCATCTCATTTCCCACCTGGATGCCTACCTGTCCGCGACCCAGCTCGGGATTACGCTGGCCTCGCTTGGGTTGGGATGGATTGGGGAGCCGGTTGTGGCCAAACTTATCATCGAGGCAATGCACTTGGCTGGGTTTGCAGTTGACCCCGAGCTGGCACACCAGATCGCACTGCCTATTGCCTTTCTCTTTATCATATTTCTGCATATTGTCTTTGGCGAACTCGCACCAAAATCGCTGGCGATTCAACATCCCCAGTCCACAACGCTGGCCATTGCCTATCCGCTCTGGTTTTTTGCTCTCATTTTTTCCCCAGTCATTAGTGTCCTGAACTGGGCCGCTAACCAGGTGCTGCGTCTCTTTGGCGTTGAGCCTGCAGGCGAGTCTGCTCACTACCACTCTGGAGAAGAACTCCGATTTCTTCTTGAGCAGGGCCGTGCAGGCGGCACCATAGAAGAGGAGGAGCACGAACTCATCGAGAATGTCTTTGAGTTTGGTGAGACGGTGGTTCGGGAAATCATGGTTCCACGAACACATATCGCAGCCATGGACGTGACCGCACCGTCGAATGACTTGGTGAAGCTCTTGGTCGAAGGCGGGTATAGCCGCGTGCCGGTGTATGAGGGCTCACTCGACACCATCCTCGGCATCGTACATGCCAAGGATCTGCTTACCCTGATGGAACATCGTGACCTGATTATCCTGCGCGACCTGCTACGATCTGTGTATTATGTGCCCGAAACGAAACCTATCGATGACTTGCTGCGTGAGTTCCAGCACCGCAAGGTCCATATTGCGATTGTTGTTGATGAATTTGGCAGTACAGCCGGCCTGGTTACGATGGAAGACATCTTGGAGGAGCTGGTCGGCGAAATCCAGGATGAATACGACATCGAGCCGGACGATATTCATCAGGTGGACGAGCATACGTATGTTGTGAATGCTTCACTGTCAGTTGCAGATGTCAATGATCGTATTGCTGCATTCGAGCTTCCCGAGGGCAGTGATTACACCAGCGTCAGCGGACTCATTAATAAGTGGCTCGGCCACATTCCGGAAGTTGACGAGACATTTGAATACGATACTGTTCGCATGACGATCCTTAAAACCGACAACCATCATGTTGCCCAAGTGAAAATAGAAAAACTTGCTGAGGTGCAACCTTCGCCAACCTCAGTCACTCCCGAAGAGCCGTCATGGCCGTCCCGCTGACGTTATATTCTCGGTCGGGCTGCTGCCTGTGTGAAGACATGAAAGCCGTTCTGGCTGAAGTCGAGTCCGACTTGCCTTTTGACCTTGAAGAAATCGACATCTCAGCACAGGCAGAACTAGAAGCCCGCTTTGGCCAGGAAATCCCGGTGCTTTTTGTCAATGGCCGTAAAGCGTTTAAATATCGGGTGACATCCGGTGAACTGCGCCGGCGTCTGAGCCGCGAGCGTCTGAATCGCGCTGGAACAGAGCGCGAGACTCATTCATGACGCAGCATATTGCATAACGCAGCATATTGCATGACACAGCATATTGTCGTCTTCGTTACCGCCGGCTCCGAGGCCGAAGCCGAAAGCATTGCCAAAACTCTCGTCGAAGAGCGCCTAGCGGCATGCGTAAATATCATCAGTCCGGTCCGTTCGTTCTACCGCTGGCAAGGCGGCATTGCCGATGATCGGGAATGGCTGCTGATGATCAAGACACAAGCGGATGTATTCGATGCGTTAGCCACACGCGTCCGTACGCTGCATTCCTACGAGGTGCCGGAGGTTATCGCCCTACCCATTCTGGCCGGGGCACAGAATTATCTAGACTGGATTCAGCGAGAGACGCGGAGAGAAGACTGACCGATTTTCCGTTGCTTTACCATTCAGCCCACCGATCGTCTTCTTCAACTATAACCGCGTACATTCCAGTCTGAGCAAGAGCCCGGGCCTGCTGCTCCGCTTGCCGCCGTTCTACAAACGGACCTAAGCGCACTTGGTAGTAACGAAAACGACTTGTTGAAAACGGACTGATATAAACCGGCGTGAAGCGCCTGGTGAGATATTATTTGAACGTTGCCGCTTTGGCCGCGTCGGTATACGAGCCGACTTGGACTGCGTACAACACCGAGAGCACTCGTGTCGGGGCGGAAATGACCTCCAGCCGTACGGTTACGACCCCTGGCCCGTAGACGCCAATACTTTTTGCCGCAACAAAGGACAAGTCAATAATACGCCCTTCGACAAATGGACCGCGGTCATTAATGCGCACCTCAACGGCTTGTCCTGTTCGGAGATTCGTTACCATGACACGAGTGCCGAGGGGCAAGCTCCGATGGGCGGCCGTCATGTCGTATTGGTTATAGATTTCCCCATTGGCCGTCAGCTTGCCATGAAACCCCGGCCCGTACCAGGAAGCCATTCCAGTTTGGACGAAGAGTGAAGCGTGTATAACCGGAGTTCTGCCAGGCTGCGGATTGAGATTATTGAAATTCGTGAGCTCACTTTCGGACTGCAACGGATGCACCCCAGGGGGGTGGCCAGGCGGAGCAAGCATCGTCCGAGTAGCGGTCGCTGACCGTGTAGTATGACCACATCCCGCTAGAATAAAAATCAGGCTGCACAGCCCCCCCACGCTCCTGCCTGCATAGGCGAAGAGTATAAAGAAAGGTGCTACTCGTAGCAATCTCTTCTCCGCTGTCGGCGCCTACGCCTTTTTCTTCTCAGTCTACTCGTCTGTCCTGTGCCTTCTGCCGCCTGCCTCGACGTATTCGGCCTTGCTTGTCCTCCCCTCTCTTCCCGTATAACATGACATGGCCATGGCGGGCTTCAACACGCCTTTTCGCCAACTCAAAAAGACCCTCAAGCCGTATAAGGAGGGACTCCCTCCCGCCAAACCGGCTGTGTCGAAAATTGCGCCTATCCAGAAGGAGAGGAGTGAGAACGATGAGGATCTCTTTCAACGCGAGATGCGAGATGTCACCCCTCTCAAGCACGACCCTCGTGTGAGTAATCCCCCGCCTGGCGTGGTACGCCGCGCTCCCGGAGAAAGTGAGAGCGAGGCCGTTGCTGAGCTGTACGATCTCGTCGCCGGGCGGAGCGACTTCGACATCACCGACACAGATGAATATGTTGAAGGCTGTATAGCAGGCACCGATACCCGCCTGGTCCGCAAATTGAGACAGGGAGAGTTTTCACGTCAGGCGGCATTGGACTTGCACGGCATGAAAACAGACGAGGCTTACTCTGAAATTGAGCAGTTCCTGGCCCACGCTGCTCGTGCCAGTATACGCTGCGTACTCGTTGTGCACGGCCGCGGCAAAAACTCTCCCGGCCACTTCCCCATTCTTAAAGATAGACTCAAGCAATGGCTCACACGCGGAAGGTTGGCTAAAATGGTGCGCGCATTCTCATCCGCGCGCCCCCATGATGGAGGGCTGGGTTCGATGTATATCCTCCTCCGACGTAAACGGGGCCGGAAGAAACCCGTTCTGATTCTGGAGGGGGCTAAACGTGAGTGAGAAAAGCCGGTCGGAGTCCAGCGCTTCTCCCTCTTCTCAACTTGCTTATATCGGATTAGACGGTCAGATCTTTGTCCGCCATTTCCCATCAGGTCAGAGTCGTCAACTCACCTGGAGTTGGAATGACCACGTTCCCGCGAACGCAGACTCGCAGCAATTGACCTATGCCTGGCCGACCTGGTCCCCGGACGGGAGGCAGCTGGCCTGCTTTGCTGTACGCGGCGAGACTGGCCAGGCTGGTGTGTATACGGTTTCCGCAGACGGGGTAGAATCGTGGGAGCGGGCAGGATTAGGGGATGGCATGCCCATCTACGGCAACTGGTCTCCACAGGCTGATGTGTTTACCGTCTTAGTTCAACGCGGAGAAAAGCAGCTCTCGTTAGAAACCATAATCCTAGCCCAACCTGGCCATACCACCCCACTGCTCAGTGGAGCGCCACTGTTTTGGTCTTGGTCTCCGCAGGGCGGGCTTTTGGCCGCCCACGTTGGAGAAGATCGGAAGAACTCGGTGCCAGCGCGCATTGTCCTGCTTGAGGCCTCAACTGGACAGATCGTGCGAGAGCTCTCTACTCGGCCAGGAACGTTTCGCGTTCCTGCCTGGTCGCCACGCGGCGATTTGCTCACGTTTGTGGAAAGAGATGCACACGGAACCGAGACCCTGCGGCTCTTCGACGTCCGGAGCGGAGAGAGTGCCCCGATAAGTGTCGCCGCCGGCATGACGGTAGCCCTGTGGTCACCAGATGGGCAAACGCTCGCCTTTGGCAGTACTGCCCACCAGGGCTCTCTGCTGTTCCCCAGCCTGCGCCTCCTTGATCTTTCAACCGGACAGATCACCCCGTTACTCGAAACCCCGCTAGCCGGGTTCTTTTGGTCTCCGCACGGAGCCGACCTGTTTTACCTGAGCGTCGACATGCAGCAGAACCAGCTCAGATGGCATAGACTTGATCGGACGACTGGCGAAACGACAGAACTCGTCCGTTTCCTTCCCAGCCGAGAGCAGGCCCTGCTGTTTTCATTCTTTGATCAGTATGCCTGCTCTCATCCACTACTGGCTCCTGATGGAAACACGTTGGCCGTCGCCGGCCATCTCCTTGAGACAGCAGCATCAGATCCAAGCGCACCACCTCACATCTATGCCCTGCCACTCACACCGCCCAGCACGCCACAGGCCATTGCGCCGGGTACCCTCGCGTGCTGGGATGTGGAATTCCACCCCCATCGGAGGAGATAGGCAGAAAAGAGCGCAGGCGCTGAGGAAAATCATGGCTACAGCCCAAATTCTCCCCTCAATTCTGTCTGCTGACTTTCGCTGTCTCGGACAACAGATTGCCGAAGTCGAACAGGCTGGGGCGGATCGTATCCATATAGACGTTATGGACGGCCGTTTTGTCCCCAACATCAGCATAGGCCCACTTATCGTCGAGGCCGCACGCAAAAGCACGACCTTGCCTCTCGACGTCCACCTGATGATTGTCGAGCCCGAACGCTATGTAGTCGATTTTGCTAATGCGGGAGCCGATATTATCCTCGTGCACCAAGAAACCTGCCCCCATCTGCACCGGACTATTCAGCAAATCAAGCAGCTTGACAAGCTGGCTGGTGTGGTCCTCAATCCCAGCACTCCCCTGACGACGCTGGAAGAGAGTCTCGACGAGGTTGACCAGATCCTCCTCATGAGCGTCAATCCTGGGTTTGGTGGGCAGCGCTTTATTGCCTCCAGCACAGAGAAGGTGCGTCGTCTGCGCCATCTTCTTGATGAACGTGGTGCGCATGCCGCAATTGAAGTCGACGGAGGTATTGATTCTACCACCGCCCCACACGTTGTTGCCGCAGGGGCCTCACTCCTTGTGGCCGGCTCAGCTATATTCGGTGCGCCAGGAGGTCCAGGTGCAGGCGTACGGCAGCTTCGGGCCAGTCTCTCAGCGAGCGGGTAATTGTTCTCCCGCTCCTGGTCATCTGACTTTCTTTCGATCCTTCATCATTTCTTCTTCTTGCTCTGCTGGAGTAACTCTCCCAGATTCAGTCCAAATCCTTGTTGTTTTTGTGTGGATGACAAATAGGCTTGTGTTTCGGCCCGCTCTTCGTGGGCATGTGCCTTAGTCCTGGACAGCCGAATGCGTTTTCCTCCCTCCTCAATTGCCAGCACGGTAACTTTGACTTCGGTTTCAGGCGGAAATTCTTTACGGTGGTCCGTCCCGCGCGGGGTGCCCATCTCAGCATTGGGAATCAAGCCCGTCTGCCCAGGGCCAAGACGCAGAAACACGCCAAACGATTCGATACGTTCGACTGTCCCGGTCACAACCGCCCCTGGGGTGAGAGTCAGGGCCTCAGCTTGATCGCCGGGGACCAACCCTTCCGGTGCCAGGGCCAGAGCGATGCGTCGCTTGTCGGGATCAATGCTCAGAATCAAGACCGCTACTTCCCCGTGCGTCGTCACCGCTTCCTTTAACTGCCCATGCTGATTACGTGGAATCTCACTGATATGCAGCAGGCCATCCACACCCGAGAGCAATTCGACGAACGCGCCAAAGTCTGCCATCCGGACGAGTCGTCCACTCACGACTTGTCGTTCACGGAGTTGCTCGGCAACGGCTGCCCACGGGTCTCCTTCGAGGGCTTTCATACTGAGCGCAATTTTGCCGGTCTGCGCATCAATCTTGAGCACCTTCACCGTTACCGCCTCGTCAACACTGAGTCGGTCAGCCGGCGTTCCTAACCGGGAGTGAGATATTTCAGAAACATGCACCAGCCCCTGGACCCCGCCCAGGTCAATAAACGCCCCGAAATTCGTCAGCGAGGCTACGGTGCCAGGCAAGACAGCGTCGGGTACGATTGTACGCAGCGTTTCTTTCGCCGCTTGGGCCGCCTGCTCTTCGAGCAGTTGCCGTCGTGACAAAACGATATTGCGTCCGTTCTCACTGTATCGGGTTACATAGAACTCTAGCGTCTGTTCGAGAAACGCCTCCGACGACTCGGGTCGGCGCATATCCATCTGTGAGAATGGACAGAAGGCACGAAATCCGGCAACGGTGACTTCATACCCCCCTTTGATAATATTTGTCACTTTGCCTTCAACAGGTAATTGATTGTCTACGGCCAGCTCCAACCGCTCTTGCGCCCGAGCGCCGCTGAGTAATTTCCGCGACAGGCGAAGTTCCCCTTCTGTTGATACTATGGTCGCTTCGATTTCGTCCCCCACCGAGACTTCGAGTTCTCCCTGCGTACTTTCCAGTTCTGCGCGGTCAATGATGCCCTCACCTTTATTTCGAACATCAACAAAGACGCTGTCCACACTAATCAAAATGACCCGTCCCTTGACCACCTGCCCAGTGTGCAGTGCAGGCCCGGTCTGTTCGCGTCCTAAGAGTGTAGCAAAGTTCTCTTCGGCGCCACCGTCTTCGGTGACATCTTCTTTCCGGATCGAGGGCTTCTGTTCCTCACTCATGTCAGTCTCCTTGTTCTCGGACAAACAAGCGGCTGTAGCACGCTCGAATCGCTTCGCGCTGGCGCTGATATTCGGCCAGCAAGAGACGGCCTGGTGCCGCCTCTTCATAGCCCATCCGGCGGGCAAGTGCCGTGAGCTGCTCTGCGTCGCTCTCTAATACTTCGACGGGTTGGTCTCGTTCGATACGCAGTCGGTTTTCCAGTCTGCGTAAGAACTGATAGCCCTGCGTCAGCACCTGGCTCTCCTCGGCAGAGACAATGCCACATACAGTCAAGGCATCCAGAGCAGCCAATGTATTCCGCTGTCTCAGTGCGTCGAAGCGCTGACCATACCGCAACTGCAGCATCTGGACAAGGAACTCGACATCAACAATACCTCCCCGTCCAGTCTTGATATTAAACCGCTCAGCTGTCTCGTGTGCTAACTCGTGTTCCATACGGCCGCGCAGACGTTGGATCTCGGCAACGCCGGCAGCATCAATCACCTCAGCATAGACAAAATGTTCAAATAGACCGTTGACTTGGTCTATCAGCTGGCGGTCTCCAACAGCGGCGCGGGCCTTGATCAACGCCTGGCGTTCCCATAGCTGCGTCTGCGTTTGGTGGTAGCGTTTAAAGGCTACTACAGAGGACACAAGCGAACCCGCTCGACCAGAGGGTCGCAGACGCGTGTCGATCTGATAGACCATGCCTTCCCGTGTCTGGACCTGCAGCGCAGAGATAAGCCGCTGGACAAGTTTCGTAAAGATCTCTTGCGCACTCAGCTCCGCTCGGCTCCCCTTTTTTTCCTCGGGCTCATATAAAAAAATAAGATCTAAATCAGAGTTATAATTCAGTTCACCCGCACCCAATTTCCCCATAGCCACAATAGTCATCCGTCCGGGTAAGGCGGTAAGACCCAACTGGGCAAGGAGTGCCGCCCGCGCCGTTTCGTACGCGCCGTGCAGACAGCTCTCGGCTAAGTCAGACAACTGCATACTCACCGCAGGGAAGTCCAGCAAACCATTCGTGTCATTAATGCCGATTCGCAGAAATTCTTCACTCCGATATTGGCGTAAGATGTCGAGTCGGTCCTCTAAATCAGGAGCCCCATCAATCCGGGCCATGAGTTCGTCACACATCATGGCCCGAGATTTATGGACATGCACCAAGTCCGCCCGGACCAAGCTGTCGAGGAGCTCTGGTCGGCGTAAAAAAATTTGGGACAAATACGAACTGGTTCCAAACAGACCGATCAACGTACGCAGCGTGTGGGGATTTTCGCGCAGCAAGGCCAAAAAACTAGACCGGGCACCAATGGAGGCAATGAGCTCCGCGATATAGGCCAAGGCCCGATCCGGGTCTGGCGCTTGACAGACTTCGCGGAAAAGCATGGGCGCCAGAGCGTAGAAGATCTTACGCCGTTTCGGCGAGGCAGGGGCATACGGTGGGCCGTCATGCAATAAACGCAGGCATTCATAGCTCTGCGCCAGTTCTCGAAATCCGAGCCGTTCGAGGCGCTGTTTCGTCCGCTGTGCATTCCGCAACTCTTGGAGTAAGGCCTCAATCTTGGCGTTCTCTTCAGCGACTTGCGCCTCAGGGTTTTCGTCAGGCACCTGAAACAGCGAACGGAAAATCTGATGTACTGCGCTCGCGTGCATCTGGAGTGTGGTCACAAAGACGGCCCGCGGGTCTAGGATATCCGTTCCAGTCTGTTCCTTTATGCCATTTAGGCGAAGGCGGCGGGCCAAAGCCCGCATTTCCGCTTCTGTGCCCGGTAAGGTATGCGTCTGGCGATCCTGCACGACTTGAATCTTGTGCTCAACCTGGCGCAGGAATTGGTATGCGTGGGCCAAGACATCGCGATCAGCCGCTGTCAAATAGGCCCCTTCACAGAGTCGATCCAGGGCCCGGAGCGTATTGCGCTCTAAGACACGCGGATCTTTTCCAGCATGGATGAGCTGCAGGACTTGGGCAATAAACTCGACCTCGCGTATACCGCCACGGCTGAGCTTGACGTTCATCCGTTCTCGGTCAGCCCATCGTAGTGAGCGCTCCACCCGCGCTTTCATGTCTTTCAGGTCCTCGACCGTTGTGAAGTCGAGATAACGCCGCAGGATAAACGGTGCAACCTCGTGTAAAAATCGTTCCCCAAGGGTTTTCTCTCCGGCAATCGGCCGCGCTTTGAGCAGTGCAGCTCGCTCCCAGGTTTGACCCCAGGACTCGTAGTAGAGCAATGTGTTGGATAAGGAATTGACAATGTGTCCGTTTGTCCCGTCCGGTCGCAGGCCGAGGTCAACCCGAAAGACAATACCGCCCGCAACCGGCATACTCAGGGTTTGGGTGAGGTTTTGGGCTAGCGTGGTAAAAAAGGTGCGCGCATTCACCTGTCCTTTTCTCCCGCCTGTAGTCATCCCCGCGTCACATTCATACATATAGATAAGGTCGATATCCGAGCTAAAATTGAGCTCTTCTCCTCCGAGCTTGCCCATGCCCAAGACGACAAATTCAATCGGGCGTCGCCCAGGCTTTTCTCCTACTACCGCCTCTCCACAGTCAACTGTGAGCTGTGCTCGGCTGTATTCATACGCAATCTGGACTGCGGCCTCAGCCAACGCGCTCAGGTCCCGCGTCGTCTCTTCTAACGAGGCACGCGCGAGCAAATCACGCGTCCCGATACGAAGATATTCTCGATTTCGGTACGCCCGTAAACCAGCCCGAAAATCGTCTTCAGACAGATCCAAAGTCAGCCTGGTTCGTAAAGATGACAGATGGATGGACGCCGTCTTTTCTGCTGCGTCACAGTCCGCCAGAAAGGCCGCCTCCCAGTCCCGCCCCTGACCAAGCAATACGTGTGTGAGATGCCGGCTTGCGCCTAAGATAAATAAGAGATCACAGCAGAGATCAAATGAGCCCAGCACCTCTCCCGTACCGATCTCGTATTCGACCAAACGGCTCAAATTGACCGCAGCCAGCGCGGGGTCCGGAGCGCGGGCAACACCGATCACAATATGATTCCAGGCGGGAGTCAGGTTTTTACGGAGGGGAAAGAGCGGCTGGAGAATGTTGGGCGAGACGTCGTCAACACTGGGCATGAGGCATTCTGAGCAAAGGGCTCTAAACACGGAGGGGCATGGCATACCGTGCCCCTCCGCAAAGCGTGATTATCTAGGCTAATGCCTAGTGCATTATGCCGCTTGTGGCGCGCTCAGCGCCTCACACGACGCTAATAGCCATTTAATGCTCGACATCTCGTCATCAAGAATTGTCCGCAACAGTTCTTTGGTCTGCTGATCGTCCTGAATCTGAGCTATCGAATCGGTTAACGGCTTAAGCGCGGCTTGGGGATCTTTGAGCAGCTCCGCAATGGATTGGAGTTTTTCCACGTCGGTCTTTTTCTTTGACGAATAGAAAGGCAGCTCTTTATCCCGACGCTCACCCGGGACCGTGCACTGCGGACTCCCACCAAGTTCACGCAGCCGGGCTTCTAAGAGTTGGGCGTGAAAGGCCTCACGCTGCTGTACCGTACGCAACCCGCCTTTGACGCACTCTTGATCACTGGCCTCAATCCAACTGTTGAGATATTCGGCCGCAAAATTCTCCCCACATCGGAACTCGTCTAAGAGTGCGAGAATCATATCCTTCTCAGAGGCATGGCTCGTCTCATTATACGTGTACGCACCAGCCCCATTCGTGTGGTCGTTGGAAAGTTCATTCATCTGCTCCTCGAACAGCGCATCCGAGATGACACCCTTCCGATACGCCTTGAGCAATTGACGTACCTCAAAATCGGCATTTGACATAGTCGTTTCTCCTTTCAGACTTTTTTAGGCACTTACAGGACACATAGCAGAAATCATAGGGGTTGTGTCAACTTAGTCTGTCCAGAGTTTAAGCAGACGCCTGCCAAATTGCCGCTCTTCTGTGCAATTTTTTCTGACAAAAGCAGAAAATCTTTGATTTTTCTACAGTTTTTATCGCTCCAGGTCTGGCATCAGCTTTGCTTTTAACCAGGGATGCCCTATACAGAATACAAGGCATATCTCGTATCAAGGCGGTAGTGCATGAGAAAATTTTTCAGCGTTATGGCTCTCGGGGCTGCGCTGGTCGTTGCAGGAAGTATGAGTGCCTGGGCTGATTCGCATGAAGTGCAGGAAATGCGGCAGAAAATGCAACAGCGGAGTGATGAGCTTGAGGGTCAAGTCAATCAGCTGAAAGAAAGATCTGCTGAAGGCGGAGAGGGCAGCAGTGCCAGCGTATCGGATCTCACCAGTCGAGTAGAAACCCTCGAAGGCGGCATGTCCGGCCTCAACGGCTTTCAATTCGGCGGGCTGATGTACGGATCGTATAACTACAACTTCAACAGTCCCGAATCGCGCGACAACAGCTTGCGTATCTTTGATGTCAACCATAATAACTTCACCATGGACCTGCTCCAGCTCGAAGCATCAAAAGAGACTGAAAGCGGGATTGGGTTCCGTTCTGTGTTGGACTACGGCAAAACAGCAGGTCTGATACAGTCTGACTGGGACGGCGACCTGGCCCACAATTTCGAGGTCCAGCAAGCCTATCTGACCTATACCTTTGGGGTCGGCAACGGGCTGGACATGAAATTCGGTAAGTTTGCCACGCTGTTGGGCGGTGAAGTGATTGAGTCCCCGTATAATCCCAATATCTCTCGGTCTTTCATGTTTGGCTATGCCATTCCGTTTACCCACACCGGCGTATTGTTCTCGTATGCGTTGAACGACATGGTCAGCCTTACCGCAGGTGTGGTAAACGGCTGGGATAATGTTGTTGACAACAATAATGGTAAAACTTTCCTCGGTAGCTTGGGCATCCAGCATGGCGACTTGGCCTGGACGTTCGACGGCGTGTTCGGTCCAGAAGAAGATGATAACGGTAAATCCAAGACAGGCGTCTTCGACACTGTCCTGACGTATAGTCCAATCGATAATATCGATTTGCTCGTGAATTTCGACTACGGACAGGAAACCAACCTCTTAGCTGGCGCAGGCGGCGACACCGATGCGGAATGGATGGGCCTGTCACGTATCGTCACCCTCGGTGGCGGCCTGCTCAACCCCTCACGGGAAGAGTGGTCACTAGCGCTACGGGGTGAGTGGTTCTCGGACGAGGATGGCTACCGGACCGGATTGGCCCGAGACCTGTGGGAAGTCACCGGTACATTGAAATGGCAAATGTCCGAGCATCTGCAGGCACGTCTCGAATACCGCCACGATGAGTCGAACCATGGCGATTTCGAGAAGAACAGCCGCTTCCAGAAAGGCCAAGACACCATGATCTTGGAGTTCGCCTACCTTATGTAAACCGCAGCCTGAATAAGGAGGCCCGCATGAAGAAAATTGAAGCCATTATCAAGCCTTTTAAGCTCGATGAAGTCAAAGAAGCCCTCTCCAAAGCGGGAGTACAGGGTATGACCATTACCGAGGTGAAGGGCTTTGGTCGACAAAAGGGGCACACCGAACTGTATCGGGGTGCTGAGTATGTGGTGGACTTCTTGCCCAAGGTCAAGATCGAAATCTTGGTCGATGACGACAAGGCCGCAGACGTGGCAGACACGATCATTACGGCTGCCCGTACAGGCCGGATCGGGGACGGCAAGATTTTTATCATGCCCATGGATGAGGTCGTGCGTATCCGAACCGGTGAACGCGGCAGCGACGCTATCTAACCGACTGTACGATCCCTGCCGGGGCTCCGAGGTTGTGAGGGCAACGAGAGGAAGAGCCTCGGCAGCAGCACCAAACACCGGGTATATCAGGGGCATCTCAACAGCAGGCACAGGAAGGTCGTGCACCGCACAAGGAGGTTGAGATGAAACGTCTATTTTCTCCATTTTCTATTGGATCATTCGCTGTTTTAACCACAGGCGCTGCTCTAAGCACAGGTGTGCTTGCGTCTCTCGCTTTTGCCGAAGACGCTCCACAATACAAAGATTATGCGGAATTTGCTGCTTCACCGGGCTTCGCCCTGTTTACCGCGCATACTTTGTGGATGATGATCGCGGCGGCGCTCGTGTTCATTATGCACCTGGGCTTTGCCTCACTTGAGTCGGATTTGGCCCAATCCAAGAACACGGTCAATATCTTATTCAAAAACACTTTTATTATCTGCATCGGCATCCTGACCTACGCGCTGTGCGGATTTAACCTCGGAACGTGGCCTACGGTACTTCCTAGATGTCCTCTCCAAGGAGTTCTGCTATCGGGCTGACCCGCGATCAATCAAGACGGGCAATACAGGCGGAATCAGCCCCGCGTCTCCGCACGGAAGAGACGTAATACGCGGGCAGGGTAGATTGTCTACCCTGCCCTCTCACACATACTAGCCTCTCAAGGCAGCGCTTCTTCTTTTGAGGATCTCCGAAACGACAAGCCCCTGTGATGAAAGACGGAATGCATTAAGTGCATCAACTCTCGCTGCTGTACTCCGAGCATCATTATGAATGCGCTCCAAGAACGTCTCGAAGCTCTGTTCACCGTTGGTGCGGAAATCTCGTCAACGCTGCAGCTTGAAGAAGTTTTGCAGCGCATAGTCGCTCATGCCTGTCGCCTCATGGCCGCGCGCGTATCCTCTATCCTCCTGCTTGATCCTGAAGAAGGGACCTTACGTCCTGTGGCCACTCACGGCGCTAGCGAGAAATATCTTGCCCAGCCGGCCCGCGAGGTGGCAACTAGCCTGACCGGCGAAGTCATCAAAACCGGGAGGCCGCTCTACACTCCCGATGTCCGCAAAGAAACGCGCTACCGCGTTGCCGACTTAGCCCGGCGTGAGGGATTGTGCTCACTGCTTTCCGTTCCGCTCCGGACTAAGACCGATATTATCGGCGTGCTGAATGTATACACGACTGAGCCACGCTGCTTTGAGGAGAATGATATCCGCCTACTCACCCTCCTTGCCAGCCAATCCGCCATCGCCATTGAGAATGCGACCTTGCACCGGGAAGAACTGCAGTCTAGGGAACAGCTGCGTCAGTCCGAAAAATTGGCAGCCCTGGGCAAACTCTCAGCCGGCCTGGCCCACGAACTCCGTAACCCGTTGAATACGGTCAGCATGCTCATTTATGCCATGGCGCAGGACAGAACATCTGAGAGTCCGCTCGATAATGCGTTGGCCGATGATCTCAGTGTTGTCCAGGACGAGTTACAGCGCATGAAGCTCTTGCTTGAGCAGTTTCTGGAATTCGCCCGTCCCCGCCCGCCTCATTTTCAACGTGAACGGCTCGAAGAAATCATGCAGGAGACCTTGCTGTTGATCGGACCGGAAGCGCGTATTCGCGAGATCTTGATCTATACAGAGTGGGCGCAGGAGCTGCCTTTGGCCTGGGTGGACGGTGCCCAGATCAAACAAGTCTTCCTCAACCTCTTGCTCAACGCCCTCCAGGCGATGGCGCGAGGGGGAACACTCACGGTCCGGATCACGACTAGTGGTGGCAGCTTCCTGGTTACCATAGCCGACGAGGGAGAAGGCATCTCACCCCTGGTTCGGTCCCAGCTTTTTGATCCATTTTTTACTACCAAAGAAGGCGGTACAGGTCTCGGGCTGTCCATATCGCAACGTATCATTGAAGGACACAACGGCCGACTCCGGCTCTTCTCCAAACCGGGGCAAGGCACAACGGTCGTCATTCGGCTGCCACTATAACACTATGGAAAAAATTCTTGTTGTTGATGACGAACGCAACGTCCATTACTCCTTTCGGCGTGTTCTGGGCCAGGAATACGAAATCCTGTCTGCCTATTCAGGCGACGAAGCCCTCAGCAAGATAGACGATCCCGCCTTACGCCTGATCCTCATGGACGTCCGTATGCCGAACCGTGACGGGCTGGATACGCTGGAAGAAGTCAAACAGCGCCGACCAAGCCTCCCCGTTATCATGATGACGGCCTTTGTGTCTGCCGAGACAGCCATCCGTTCGACAGCGCTAGACGCCGACGACTATCTCGTGAAGCCGTTTGACGTCGCGGCCCTCAAGCAACTCATTGCTCAGACTCTGCAAAAACACGCCTCCGTAGAAATGCCCCAGCAGCTGCCTCAAGCCATCCCCGAGACGCGTCCGCCGGATGCCGTCCCTATGCTGGGCAACAGCCGGGCCATGCAGGAGGTGTATAAGATTATCGGCAAGAGTGCCGCCCGAGATATCACCGTGCTTATCACAGGCGAGAGCGGCACCGGCAAAGAGCTCGTTGCACGTGCGCTGCATACCTATTCCCAACGGAGTAAGGGCCCATTCCTGGCTATCAACTGTGCCGCGATTCCGGACGCTCTGCTCGAAAGTGAACTCTTTGGATTCGAAAAGGGCGCCTTCTCCGGTGCGGTGGAATCGCGGCCGGGGAAATTCGAACTGGCCCATGGCGGGACACTGTTCTTGGATGAAATCGGCGACATGCCGCCGCTGTTGCAGTCCAAACTGCTGCGGGTCTTACAAGAGCGGGAAATATCCCGGTTAGGCGCTCGGCAGCCGCGACACATCGATATACGGATTATCGCGGCAACGAACCAATCCCTCGACAGACTTATGCGGGAGGGGCGTTTTCGCGAAGACCTGTATTATCGTCTCGATGTCGTTCGTATCAATCTGCCCCCTTTACGGGAGCGAGGCGACGACATCCTCCTCATCGCGAACCACCTGCTGCAGCTCCACACCAACGATAGGAAGACTGGGAAGGCTAAGACGCTCGGACCGCAAGGATTTTCTCCCACAGCGTGTGAAAAACTGCTCTCCTATACATGGCCAGGGAATGTGCGCGAGCTGGAGAATATTATTGCGCAGGCCGTACTCAATACACGCGGGCCCTTGATTACCGAAGACGATCTGCCCTTGCATGACATCAGCAACAAAACCGCAGTCGAAGCCTCCTCCCCAAGTACCGAAATCGCTCTCAACACAACCCTTGAAGAGTTGTTTTCTCAGCATGTGGGCAACGTTCTCGCCCGGTCCGAACAGCTTGTTGTTTCCAAGGCACTCGAACTCTCCCGCTATAATCAAGTCCAGGCCGCACGCCTGCTCGGCGTGAGTCGGAACGTACTGCGCGAACGGATGAAACGCTATAAGTTGCTCTAGAGAATAAGATAGGCACGCCGCGCCCGTTATTCCCGTCCATGCGTTTGTTCATTTAGGACGAGGTCTTGGGACCTGAGCGTCTCTTGCAAGAGCCGCCACAGTTCGTGTTCATTCGGGGCTTGCACGAGTGCATTACGCACTGCTTCCTCCCCCATGGTACGCGCCAGCGCAGCGAGAATCTGGAGCTGCGCCCCCTCATCCTGGGTGGGCGTTAACAAGAGAAAGACGAGATGCACCGGCAAACCATCCGGCGCGTCCCAGTCCACGCCAATCAGCGAGCGCCCACAGGTAATGATAGGTTTGGAGAGTACCTCCAGCCGAGCGTGGGGCACAGCAATACCATTTCCGACGCCGGTTCCCATCAATTTCTCCCGCGCACAGACCGCCGCAGATAAAGTCTCATAATCCGGCACGTGGTCGTGTTCTGCCAACTCCTGACACAGTTCTTGGATCACAGCCTGGCGGGTCGTTGCCTGCAGATTGGGAATCATGGCGCGGCGTACAAAAAGCTCGCTGATATTTATGGTCGGTCTGCGCCGAAGCGACCAGACCAGCCACGGGCCCACAATAAGGGAAGAGATCAGCGCGGAGAAAACGATGGAGACAAACACCGGAATGGTAATGATCTGATACTCAACCGCGACCGCTGCCACCACAATGCCGGTGACTCCGCTTGGGGTAAAGGCAATACCGATTGAGACGCAGTCCACGTTAGATAGCCCAGCCCGTTGTGCTCCCAGCCACGCCCCGAAATACTTGCCCCCAATCGAAACGACAGTCACGAAAAGCACCAGGAAGGTGTCAAAGTTTTCCAGGAAGTCTATCTGTAGAGCAATGCTGGCAAAGTACAGCGGCACAAAAATAGCGTGGACCATTTGGGTCAGAATCTGCCGCACTCGCTCAGATAAGGCGCTCGCGTCTCCAGCCATAATCCCAGCCAGAAAAAATCCCAGCAGCGCGGTCAATCCGATCCACTGCGTTACTGCTCCGCACAGGAGTCCTAAGCAGCACACAAAAGTGAGAACTGTGCCGGGTTGTTGAGGGAGCTGTTTCACCAGTCCGGCCAGAGATCGGTCAACAATGCGCAAGCCGAACGACAGACAAAAGGCCGTAAAGCCGACGGCAGTACTCAGCAATATGACAACAGCGCCGACGCTCAGCGTGGCACTGGCCGCAGAGGCAAACACGAGGCTGAGAATGACCCACGCCAAAATATCGTTGACCGCATAACCACACAGGGTTAAGAGCCCGAGGTCACTCTTGACGAGATCAAGGTCATGCAATACGCGCGCGATAATGACCATGGCACTAATGGCCATAGTCGTTCCTAAAAACAACGCAAATATAATCCGTTGGTCCGGCGCGGCGAGATACCGGTCGGGCAGGAAAAGAGACAGAAGAAAGCCAAGCGCCAAGGGAATAATGACGCCGATGATCCCGATGCGCAGCGCAGAGCCCCTCTGCTGCCAGGCCGCAGATACATCGACTTCAAGGCCGGTCTCCAAGAGCAGTAAAAGCACGCCGAACCAAGCCACTGTTGCCAGCATGGTGTGCTGTATCGGATCGGGTGGGAAAAGGGCCTGATACAATTCAGGCGCTATGCGTCCGAGCAGGGTCGGGCCGAGGAGCAAGCCCACCAAAATTTCTCCGACAACGGGCGGGTGCCCCCAATGCCGGAGGACTTCTCCAAATCCACGCGCCAATGTCAGCAATAGGAGAATCTGCACGAGGAAAATTAAGAAGTGCTGTTCACTGAGATAATGTCCGTGAGGAAGCATAGTCATGCCGCCGTTGGTCAGCGTGGTCGTATTTTTCTGTCATATCCGAAACGCAGTGTCATGTTCAGGCTTACTGCCTGTTAGATTGCGTTTCAGTTGCATGCCTTCATTAATCGCTCAAGACAGAGAAAGTCAAAAGAGCAACACAGCTCTCTCCTGCCCCTGTTGGAAGAGTAACAGTTCAGGACGAGCCCATTGCTAAAAAGATAAGCAGCCCAAAGCAGAAAACAACAAAAAGCGTAGTATTTCCTAGTCATTCAACCTGGCATACTTCATGCTCTATACCTCACTTGTAAGTCAATGCTCATTATTGAGTTTTAGAAGAGGGTTAGCCTTCCTTCCGCCCTCTTCTAGACGCCCCTGGGGCGGCTGTCCCTCCAGCCGCCCTTAGCCTTCCCTTCTCGCTGCTACTTGTGTGTTTCCCTGTTCTGCTGACCCTCACCTCTCATGACTTCTTTCTTCCCCGCTCTTGTTTTCAATCTCGCTGCGTCAACCTTGCGGTGACCTGAGCAGCATATTGTTTGCGATCTCTCTCAAGACCTGTACGAAAATTTATTTCGAACGCGAGTCTCATCGACTGACGAGAAGGGACGAGCCAGTCGACGTAGCCTCGTCCCGCTCTTTAGAAAAGAAAATAGCGCTGGGCCAAGGGCAGCGTTCGGGCAGGCTCGCACGTCAGCACCTCGCCGTCGGCCTTCACCACATACGTCTCCGGGTTGACCTCTATATGCGGCATTAGCTGATTATGCACCAGGTCCTTTTTCTGCACGCTCCGACAGTCCTGTACAGGCATGACCTGTTTTTGCAGGCCCAGCTGCTGAGCAATCCCACGGTCATAGGCTGCACGCGAGACGAAACTATACGAAAGCGTTGCCGGTGCGCGCCCGAAGTGTCCAAACATAGGCCGCCCAAATACCGGCTGTGGGGTCGGGATCGACGCATTGGCATCACCCATTGCTGCCCAGACGATAAAACCGCCTTTTAAAACAATGTCGGGTTTGACTCCAAAGAATGCGGGCTGCCAGAGCACCAGATCTGCCAGTTTGCCAGCCTCAACCGAACCGACATGGCTCGCAATCCCATGGGCTAATGCCGGGTTGATGGTATATTTTGCCACATAGCGTTTGACCCGAAAATTATCATTCTGGCCGATTTCTTCTGAAAGTCGGCCGCGTTGAACTCTCATTTTGTGAGCGGTCTGCCACGTCCGAATAATGACTTCTCCGACTCTACCCATGGCTTGCGAGTCAGATGCCATCATACTAAAGGCCCCAATATCGTGCAGGACATCCTCAGCGGCTATCGTCTCGGGTCGAATGCGGGACTCGGCAAAGGCCACGTCTTCAGGGACGTCTGGGTCGAGGTGGTGGCAGACCATAAGCATATCCAGATGCTCGTCTATTGTGTTGACGGTAAAGGGCCGGGTCGGATTTGTTGAAGACGGTAGTACATTCGGCAATCCACACACCTTGATAATATCGGGAGCATGCCCGCCGCCGGCTCCTTCAGTATGGTAGGTATGTATGGTACGGCCTTTGAACGCGGCGATTGTATCCTCAACAAAGCCGGTCTCGTTCAGCGTGTCGGTGTGTATGGCGACCTGGACATCGTGTTCGTCTGCCACCGAGAGAGCGGTATCAATAGCCGCAGGAGTCGAGCCCCAGTCTTCATGCAACTTGAGGCCTACCGCCCCGGCTTCGATCTGCTCATGGAGGGCCTCAGGTCGAGAGGCGTTACCCTTAGCCAGAAAGCCGAAATTGAGCGGATAGTGTTCAATCGACTCCAACATACGGGCGATATTCCACGCCCCGGGTGTGCACGTCGTCGCATTCGTACCGGTGGCCGGACCAGTGCCACCGCCTATCATCGTCGTCACGCCCGAGGCGAGTGCTTCGGTAATCTGCTGGGGGCAGATGAAATGGATATGCACGTCCAGTCCGCCAGCAGTAAGAATCTTGCCTTCCCCTGCGAGAATTTCTGTGCCAGGCCCAATCACGAGTTCTGGGCAGACTCCATCCATGAGCAATGGATTCCCGGCCTTGCCGATACCGCAAATACGCCCATCTTTGATCCCGACATCGGCTTTGACTATGCCCCAGTGATCAAGAATAACCGCGTTCGTAATAACGAGGTCGGGAGCACCCTGAGCAGAGGTGTGGAGAGGCGATTGGCCCATACCGTCGCGTATCACCTTGCCCCCACCGAACTTGACCTCATCTCCGTATACGGTGTGATCCTGCTCAATTTCGATGATCAACTCGGTGTCAGCCAACCGGAGCCGATCGCCCGTCGTCGGGCCAAACATCTCAGCGTAGTGGCGTCGTTCAATTGTCCGACTCATACGTCCTCCTTACCGAATAGGCTGATGCACGCTGACAAGCTTGGTACCGTCCTGAAATGTCGCTTCCACCTGGACTAGATCAATCATCTCCGGAATGCCGTCCATCACATCTTCACGCGTCAGAATGGTGGCACCGTACGACATCAAGTCTACAACGGATTGGCCGTCCCGCGCTCCTTCGAGAATCGCACTGGTGATCAGGGCCATGGCCTCAGGATAGTTGAGCTTGAGACCACGAGCACGTCGTTCACGCGCCAACTGGGCAGCGACATAGATCAGCAATTTCTCTTGCTCACGTGGGGTGAGGTTCATGACACTGCTCCTTCACTTCTCGTCATACAGATAAATGTCTGCGCACCACGTCATCATTCAAATCCGCAATGGCCCCGGCGGCAACGATAGATCCTTTTTCCATGACCGCAAACGCATCAGCCAAACGTCGGGCAAAGGGGAGTTTCTGCTCGACCAGTAAAATAGTGAGATTCTCTTCTCGATTCAGCCGCAGGAGAATTTTCCCGATCTCGTGCACGATGTTCGGCTGTATGCCTTCCGTCGGCTCGTCGAGAATCAGCAGCTTGGGATCAATCACCAAGGCTCGGGCGATGGCAAGCTGCTGTTGTTGCCCACCAGACAGGTCTCCACCCCGACGGCCTAACATCTGTTGCAGGACCGGAAAAAAATGAAAGACAGACTCCGGGATAGCCCATACATTATCCCGACGAGCCTGCAGGCCGAGGCGCAAATTCTCCTCCACCGTCAGTTGAGGAAAGATCTCTCGTCCCTGCGGGACATAGCCTATGCCCAGGCGCGCGCGCAGCTCGGCGGGACGATGGCTTAATTCACTGCCCTCGAACTGGAGGCTGCCTGACGTGATGGGCAACGTGCCCATAATCGTTTTGAGCAGCGTCGTCTTGCCGACCCCATTGCGGCCCATGAGGCAGGTGCAGGATCCCGTCGGGACAGTCAACTCAACATCCCATAAGATATGACTCTCTCCGTACGCTTGGTTGAGTCCGCGAATTTTGATCATTGCCGCCCCAGCCCACTTTCCTACGTTCCTAAATACACCTCAACCACCCGTGGGTCATTCTGCACAGCCTCCATCGTGCCTTCGGCCAGGATACGCCCTTCGTGAAGTACCGTCACCTGGCGGGCCAAGCTCCGCACAAACTCCATGTTGTGCTCGACCACTACCACAGTCCGTTTGCCCGCAAGCGACACCAGTAGCTCGGCCGTGCGCTCGGTCTCATGCTGGGTCATCCCGGCGACCGGCTCGTCGACTAACAGCAGCTGTGGATCTTGCATCAACAGCATGCCGATTTCTAACCATTGTTTTTGCCCGTGGGATAATAACCCTGCCCGGGTATGCAGCTGTCCGATGAGACCAATAGTTTCCGCCGTGGCTTCAATCCGCGTGCGCTGTTCACCCGTCAGCCGGGCGATAAGACTCTGCCACACGCCCTTATCGGCCTGCATCGCCAATTCCAGGTTCTCAAAAACGCTATGTCCCTGAAATACCGTCGGTCGCTGAAACTTGCGTCCAATTCCGGCCAGGGCGATTTCGTACTCCGACAGCTGGGTGAGATCCACCACATTTCCGAAAAACACCGTGCCCGTATCCGGCCGAGTTTTCCCGGTAATCACATCCATGAGCGTGGTTTTTCCAGCCCCGTTCGGACCAATCAGGCAGCGCAGCTCGCCGGTGTTCAGGTAAAAATTCAGGCCATCCAGGGCCTTGAAGCCGTCAAAACTGACAGTGAGATTTTCGATATACAGGATAACACCATGACTCGTATCGATCTCGCCGGGCCGGGCAATGTGCGCCAAGGCCGGATTGCCTTCCCAGCCGGGGCCTTCTTGTGTGACATGCGCAGTCATGACTGCGCCCGGGTCTTCGTTGACTCATCATTGGTCGGCAAGAGGCCGACAATGCCACGCGGCAGGAACAAGGTGACAGCGATGAACAAAACGCCCAGGATATATAGCCACAGATCGGGAAACGCAGTCGTACACCAACTCTTCAGCCCATTCACCAAAAATGCACCGACAAGCGCTCCGGACAGGGTTCCTCGCCCGCCCACTGCCACCCAGATGGTCATCTCAATAGAGTTCGAGGGCTGCATTTCACTCGGATTAATAATACCGACCTGAGGCGCATATAAAGCTCCCGCCAGACCACACATGACGGCCGACAGCGTCCATAAAAACAGTTTATAGCTGTGCGGATTGTAGCCGCAGAACATGAGCCGACTCTCGGCGTCACGCACGGCGGTCAATACACGGCCGAGCTTCGAGACCACCAGATAGCGACACATCAGATAGGCGCCCAATAAAACCACGACCGAGACCATATACAGACCGAGCTTGGTCGACTGCGCCTGCAGGGAAAAGCCCAGAATACGCTTAAAGTCGGTCAGGCCATTATTCCCGCCAAAGCCAGTATTATTCCGGAAAAAGAGCAGCATCAGGGCATACGTCATGGTCTGAGTAATAATGGAAAAATATACCCCGCGGATACGGGAACGAAATGCAAAATAGCCAAAGATATAGGCCAGGAATCCGGGCACGAAAAGCGCCATCAGCAGCGCAAATCCAAAGTTACTGAACCCGTACCAGAACCACGGCAGTTCCTTCCAATCGAGAAACACCATAAAGTCCGGGAGCGCACTCCGGTAGACGCCTTCTGTCCCAATCGCACGCATCAGATACATGCCCATGGGATAGCCGCCGAGGGCGAAGAACACGCCGTGCCCCAAGCTGAGGATGCCCGCGTAGCCCCAGATCAGGTCAACGGCCAAGGCCACCAGCGCATAACACAGAAATTTTCCGAACAGCGGGATGAAATAATCAGGAAGATGCACCGCAGACTCAGCCGGTAACTGGTTGAAGACGGGCACCAGTATGAGCGTGATTGCGGTCAGTGTCCCTATGAGGATCCACTCCCGACGGGTATGGAGGCGCGGTCTCTCGGAACCCGCAGACGCCGCCCCTGCCGTCTGCTGCGCCGCAGTCTGCTGCGCCGCGGGCTGCACAAGGAGTCGAGTTGGGCTTTCGCTGGATTCGCGAGATATGGATGAGGCGTTCGGCACGTCCTTACCCTTCGGCCATGCGGCCCTTGAGCGCGAAAAGCCCTTGCGGACGACGCTGGATGAATAACACCACAAAAATGAGGACGCCGATCTTGCCCAATACGGCTCCCGACACCGGTTCGAGCAGCTTATTCACGAGTCCGAGTCCCAACGCCCCAACGACCGTACCGACAATACTGCCTACCCCACCAAGCACCACAACCATAAACGAATCGACGATATACAATCGCCCCAGTTCGGGTCCGACGTTGCCGATCTGGGACAAAGCAACGCCACCCAGACCCGCAATACCCGAACCTAACCCAAAGGTCCACATATCCACGCGTGCAGCCGAGATCCCCATGCATGCCGCCATAGGCCGATTCTGTGTCACCGCCCGGACTTGTAAGCCGAGGCGCGTCCGCTGCAGGATGATCCACACCAGTCCAACCACCAGCACCACAAAAACGATAATGGCTATCCGGCTATACGGCAGGACAACGCCATACAGCACCTCTATTCCGCCGGATAGCCAAGCCGGGTTGGCGACCTGAACATTCTGCGCCCCAAACAGCAGACGGACAGTTTGAATAAGGACGAGACTAATCCCCCACGTGGCCAGCAGGGTTTCCAGTGGGCGTCCGTATAAGAAACGAATAATCCCGCGCTCCAAGATCATGCCGGTCAGCAGGCACACGCCAAATGCGGCCGGAATAGCAGCCGCGAGATACCAATCGAAAAAATTCGGCAGACTCTCCTGGAAGAAGCCCTGGACGACATACGTCGCATACGCGCCGAGCATCAACATCTCGCCATGCGCCATATTGATCACTCCCATCAAACCGAAAGTGATGCCAAGACCCAGCGCAGCGAGCAACAATATGCTGCCAAGACTGATCCCGTAGAACAAATTCCCTGCGGTATTAATGAGGAACTGGGTGCGCTCAAAACTCTCCAACGCCTTCCCTGCCGCCACACGAATCGCCACCTCAGCCTCGACGAACGAGCCATCCTCATTTTTTGCAAGCAGCGCCTCTAGTTGCGATTTGAGGCCGAGATTGCCAGACTCTCGTATCATCGCTATCGCAGCCAAGCGTTCTTGTCCGTCCTCACTCTTCAGTTGCATTTGGGCTAACCCAACCGCTAGGGCGTTACGAACAGCCGGATCGTTTTCCTTGTCAAATGCTACGCGCAGAACCCCCAGCAGTGTGGCCCGGGGCTGTTTATTTAATTCCTGGGCTGCAGCCAAGCGAACGCCGGCATCCGACGAGTGCAATTGGAGCTGCGCAATCACCACCCGCAGAGAACGTCGCACGACATTATTGATGCGCGGAGTACGCAACTGACTGACATCAACGCCAACCGGCCCTCCACCCGACGCTAGAGAGAATGTATCTCCAGTCTTCCCAGCGTCGCCAGCCTTCCCATCCTCGCTACTAATATAGACGCGGCCTGCCGCATCTACCCGCAAACGTCGGTCGCGCAAGGCTTCGAGCGCGGGCAACGCAGCTGGATCATTCAGCGTACCAAGCGCGACAACGGCTTGCTTAATATCACTCCGCCGCTTTGCCCCTAATCCGGCCAGTGCAGATTGCAGATCAGACGCGCTCGCCGGCGCCGCCCAGATACCAAATGCCGCGCCCAGCATGAGCCCTAAGGCCCATCGCCAAGGTAAAATTTCCACGGTCATCTGCATACGGGCAACGACAAGGGCCCGTTAATCTACATATGAGATCAACGGGCCCATCTCTCCCTCCGAATCGAGTTGATCTAAGTTCGGTAGGCTAGAATCTGGGCTCGGTACAATTACCGCACACCCAGGGGTACGTCCAGTCAGCCACCTTCTTGGCACTATCTGGAATAAAAGGGCTCCAGGCTTGGGCCCGGACGGGTCCCTCGGTATTCCAGACGATGTCGAATTGACCGTCTGCCTGTACCTCGGCAATTAAGACCGGCTTGTGCAGGTGATGGTTCTTGGCGTCCATCGTAATATCAAAACCGGACGGGGCACGAACGACCTGACCCCCGACCGCCTGGCGGACGGCATCTACGTCCGTCGTGCCCGCCTGTTCCACCGCCTGGGCCCACATCTTGATGCCGATATAGGTCGCCTCCATCGGGTCATTTGTCACACGTTTGGCTCCACCAGGGAGGTCGTGTTTCTTGACATATGCGTTCCACTTCGCCACGAACTCTTTATTTTCCGGCGTATCCACCGACATGAAGTAGTTCCATGCAGCCAGATGACCCACCAGCGGCTTGGTATCAATCCCTCGCAACTCTTCTTCGCCGACCGAAAACGCAATAACCGGAATGTCCTCTGCCTTCAGACCCTGGTTGGCAAGTTCTTTGTAGAACGGCACGTTCGAGTCGCCGTTAATGGTCGAAACCACCGCCGTTGGCTTGCCCGCGGCGAACTTCTTAATATCCGCCACTATGGTCTGATAGTCGCTATGACCAAAGGGGGTGTACAGCTCCATAATGTCTTTTTTCGCGACCCCTTTAGATTCCAGAAAGTAGTTGAGAATCTTATTGGTGGTGCGTGGATAGACATAGTCGGTTCCCAGGAGCACAAACCGCTCGGCCCCCCCACCGTCTTCGCTCATTAAATACTCAACCGCAGGGATGGCTTGCTGGTTTGGGGCGGCACCGGTGTAGAAGACGTTGTACGAGGACTCCTCGCCTTCATACTGAACCGGGTAGAAGAGCAGGCCGTTCAGCTCTTCAAACACCGGCAAGACAGATTTTCGTGACACTGAGGTCCAGCAGCCAAACACCACCGCGACTTTCTCCTGTTGAATCAGTCCCCGAGCCTTCTCAGCAAACAACGGCCAGTCTGAGGCCGGGTCTACAACAACAGGCTCGATCTGGCGTCCAAGCACCCCGCCATTATCGTTGATCTCTTCGATCGTCATTAACGCCACGTCTTTCAGCGAGGTTTCACTGATCGCCATGGTCCCACTGAGCGAGTGCAGAATACCGACTTTGATCGGGTCGGCTGCCCGGACGACGGCTGCCGTGGTCAATGCGTAGATAAGGGCTCCAAGCACGACGACGGCACTCCGCGAATGGGTGCGCCATAAAGAACGTAAAGAACCGAAAAAGCTTGGGGTATACAAACGTGCTCCCATCTTCTTTTTCCTCCTCTGTTTTGTACTTTTAGAATAAAACTTGGGTCTGAATACGAAGACGATTTGTATGCGTGCTATTACCGAAGAACGGATCACCGTCCAGGTAACTGTAGTCCACCTGCAGTTTGACATTGTGGCCATACAGATAGTAGTTGAAGCCGGCCATATACTCGCGCACGTCACCACCTGTGCGGGGGTTATTGGCAAACTGAAAATCTACGCCAGATACCCGGCCGGCCAGCTCTAAGTTTTCAGTGATGTAATAGCCGATCTGACCATAATAGCCCCAGTCATGGCCGATCGCGCTAATGGCTGCATAATTATTCCTGCGAAAATACCCGGCGGCCTGCAGGCTTAAGCCCAGATAGCGAAATCCGCCGTCTATGGTGACATTGGTCGTTCGGTCACCGGGCATCACGTTCTGAAAGCGCGATCCCTCGTCAACCGGATTGAAGGCCGCCGCGATTCCAATCGACAGCTGCGGTGTTGAGGCTGGGGTGGGTGAGCTTTCCAGATAGCCATACGAGTCGAGGATGTCGTATTCTAAGCGACCCTGCCAAGCGACCTCTGCTCCGGTATTCTGCTGTCCCCCAGCATCCAGTGCCCGAATACTGTTGGTCACTACACCGTGGTAGGACAGACGGCCAACTTTTCCGCTGATATTCGCACCAACCGCCCGTTGCAAGTTGAACGCATAGTCCGCTTCAGACAAATCTGTAAACAACAAATTACCCGGATGAGTATAGAATTGGCGACTATAGGGCAGGATGAAACGCCCCGCTTGCACATTTAAGTACTGGGAGTAACTGTACTGCATCCACCAGTCGAGCATGGTTGCGCGGTTGTTATTCCCGAATGTAGTTCCTTCATACTGAAAGAAATATTTCACCTTGGGATCAAATACATTGCCCGAGAACGCTAACCGGCCGAGGGCAAGGTCGAAGTTATTTCGACTTTTCCCTTCATCCGGGGCCGTCAACGTATATCTGGCCTGAATGAACCCGTTGACGTTCAGCGAGAACCGGTCATCTTTACTACGTATGAAGAAGCCGTTGTCATACACGTCTTCCGCCGCAAAGCCTTTTTTTCGTGTCCCGGCAGCGTAACCGAAATCTACCCCTTTTTCGTCTCGCTCTATTTCTTTGGATTCGAGCTCGATCATGCGACTCTCCAACGCCTGCATGACCTTGTGCTGCTCGGCGAGCAGCTGGCGCAGCTCGCCGAGCTCATCTCCAGATGCCAGCACGGGGGTGGTCGGGGCGCCGACAAAACCTCCGAAAGCAAGACACATTCCTGCGATGAGGGCGATTCCTCTTCTTTCTTTCATAAAGCCTTTCACTCCTTTCTCTCCACTGAAAACGAGGCACTTGCGGAGACGGAAAGGAGCAAAAGGGGGGCCAACAGCAAGTAAGAATGAAAAATGAGAGTGATTTTCGACACAGATCAGAAACGGCTAGTCCCAAATAAATACAACCTTATCAAAGCGCCAGGCACACCTCACGACCGTATTTCAACTCCGTAAACATTAAGATGACGTGACACTGGGCTGCGTTCGCCAGTCAGTAATCTGCTGTGTTTTAGCACAGGGTGTTGATTCTCAGGCTTATAATTTCGGCACCTGCATATAACAAACCGTACTCCGCGCCCATTTTTCACCTCATACAGGGCAGGCAGGATTCTTGCGTTGGGAACGTGTACGTGGCAAATAGAAACAGTGCTTGCAAGAAGCAAGAGAGGAATCGTATGTCTTCGGAGAACACAACACACACGATAATACCGGGAGAGATACTCCCGGCAGCAGGTTCGCTCACTTTAAACGCCGGACGCCCGACTCAATCTCTGGTTGTTGTCAATACCGGTGATCGCCCCATTCAGGTCGGCTCTCATTATCATTTCTTCGAAGCCAATAGAGCTTTGCGTTTTGATCGTAGCGCCGCCTTTGGTCTACACTTGAACATTCCAGCTGGTACGGCAGTTCGGTTTGAGCCTGGAGAAGAGAAAGACGTCAGCCTCGTCCCGTTCGGTGGACAACGTATAGTCCTGGGCTTGAACAGTCTGACTGACGGCGACACCCAGGATGCGACCGTCCGCCAACAAGCGCTCAAGAGAGCCTCGGAGCAGGGTTTTCTCTCATCGGCGGAAGAAGCGGAAGAAGCGGAAGAAGCGGGGAAAGATGCGTAAAGAAGGACAGTCTCAGTACGGAGCAAAGATATGACAGCACAAACAGAGGTTCCACGCCTGGGAGTCGGAGGGCCGGTCGGCTCGGGGAAGACGGCCCTGATTGAGCAACTGGTACCCTATCTGCAGCAACAGAATAAGCAGGTCGCCATTGTCACAAATGACATTCTGACTCAGGAGGACGCGGATCGGCTGCGCAGGCGCGGTTTCTTGGCACCAGAGCGGATCGTCGGCGTTGAGACCGGCGGGTGCCCGCATACCGTGATCCGCGAAGATCCAACCATGAACCTGGAAGCCGTACGACAATTGGAAGCGCAGTTCCCGGCCCTGGACCTCATCATCCTGGAAAGTGGAGGAGACAATCTCTCATCAACCTACTCACCCGAACTTGCGGACGCCTTTGTCTTTGTCATTGATGTTGCGGGAGGAGATGATATCCCCCGCAAACAAGGCTTGGGGATTACGCGCTCCGACCTGTTGGTCATTAACAAGACCGACCTGGCCCCGTACGTAGGTGCCGACCTCGAAGTCATGGCACGCGATGCGCAACATGTCCGAGGGCTACGACCGTATCTTTTTACCAACTGTAAGACCGGCCAGGGCATTGCTGCAGTAGGGGCGTGGATCGAACACGAATTGCTCTTTGCCTAGCTGCCCTTGTCCCTATGCCACAACCCACGAGTTGCCGATTACCAGCAACGCCTATAGACGACGTCCTTTCCTGGCCACGTCCTTTCCGCGTCTATTTGGAGGAGCCGCTCGATCAGCGTCCTGCCGGTTCTGTCGGCAAGTGTGGCGAGTGTCGGTTGAGCTTCAGCACCAAATCCGGAAAAACACGCCTGCAGCATACGTTTGTCTCACACCCCTTTCACCTGACCCACCCTTGGTATTTAGACCCTGCCCTACCGGACATGGCCGTCGTATACGTCCAAACTCCAGCCGGTGGTTTTATTCAAGGCGACCGGGCACGTCTGTGTTTTACTCTAGACTCTGCCGCTCAGGTCCATATTACAAACCAAGCCGCAGAGAAAATTCACACTATGACCGCAAACTGTGCCCTACAGCGCATTTCTTTCGCCTTGGACGCTGGCGCCTATGCCGAATATTGTCCCGAGCCGACGATCCTTTTTCCCGGATCTCGATTCGGACAGCAACTGCAGATTCAGCTGGGAGCAGAAGCAAGCTTTTTTTCGGCTGATATCTTTCTGGCCTATCCCCGCGCTGATGGTGCAACTTTAGATGCACTCACAACAAGCCTACGGGTTACCGACGACAACGGCAGACTGCTCGTGCGTGACCACAGCCTGGTACTGCCCGCCCTCTATCCGACCACCGGGCCGGGTATTCTCGCTCAGCATCATGTGTGGGGACAGGCATTTTTCATTGGTCCGCACGTGCCTGCCGTCTGGGCTCGCGAAGTACACGATCAGCTCTCTTCCGAACCACGCACGATATGCGGCACGACGCTGCTGCCACAAGACCGGGGCCTATGCGTCAAGGTCGTCGGCTCAGATGTCCGAGCGGTACGGCGTGTCCTGCATATGGCCCGGCATCAGCTCCGCCTGCGTCACCTCGGCGTTCCGGCAACACAATTTCTCAAGTAATATTTTCAAGAAATGTCAAGTATTTTATGGAGCAAATCGATGCTGCGCGTGAGTCACCGTCTGGGCAATATCCATACTGATCGGAAACTCGCTACCACAGTCCGTGAGTGGCAGCAGACCGGACAGTTGGAGGAAATCTACATCGAAGAACGCCACGCGCACAAGAGCCGCTTCCGTTTGCTTACGGCCGGCAAGCGGGAGATCGGTTTCGTGTTGCCGCGCGGGACAACCATCGCCGATGGAGACGTTTTCGGCCTCAAGGACGAGGCAGGCGGATTGCTTGTCCACATCTCGCTCCAAGAGGTGATGGTCCTCAGCCCACAGCCGCATACCGATGCAGCCGAGGGTCTCAAGTGGGCTGTGCGTCTCGGGCACGTACTCGGCAATCAACACTGGCCGATCGCCGTTGTCGGAGAACAGATTCTGGTACCGGTCACCTTAGGCCGGGCCGTCATGGAAACCGTACTGCGCACGCACCACCTGACTGAACGCTTTACGCTGCACTACGAGCAACGCGCCTGGCCACAAGACTAATCCATGGACGACGCAGCACTCATGGCCGCGCTGCAGCTGGCAGACTCCTTTTTCCCGTCTGGCATGGTGACCTTATCGCACGGTCTCGAAGCCTTTATCAGCCGGCAGCCAGCGTCCGATACCGACATCGCACAACTCCTCGAAGACTATGTGCTGAGCAAAATTGCTCGATTCGACCTGGTTGCGTACATGCATGCTTACCAGGCTGCGGCGGAGGAAGATATTGTCCGCTTGCAGACTATTGATCACTGCCTGAGCGCTTCTGTGCTGCCCCAAGAGCTCCGCACAGGTTCTGCGCGTTCGGGCAGAGCCCTGCTTGAAACGCTCGGCCCGCTCGTCCAAGCCCCCCTGCTGCAAATGTTTCTCACCGACGTACGCGCAGGCAAGACTGCCGGCAATAGCGCAGTGAGCATGGGTCTTCTGTGCGTAGTATGGGACATACCCCAGCGCGCAGGTGGCATCGTCCTGCTGTATACCTTCATGGTCAGCTTCTTGGGCGCAGCCTTGCGGCTGGGCTGTCTCGGGCACACCGCAGCACAGCGGATACTCATCGAGCTTCGTCCACACTTATCTGCGTTAGTTGATGAAGCCCTGGAGTGCGATCTCGAAGAGATGGGGGCTTTTGCTCCACTGGCGGACATACACGCCATGCAGCACGCCTATCTGCCTGTCCGGCTTTTCAGCAGCTAAGTTGTCTTTGAAGAAAGAGCGACAAATGCCACGGCCTTTTGCGACTGAACGCACTTGAGTGTCTCAGCCTTTCCTCCTTTCTCCTTCTCTCACAAAAATCTTACAGGAATCTCATGACCTGGAGACGATGGGAGCCTATCCTTGTGTCAGTGGACCGCCGCAGGAGAAGAGGTTGGCAAAGGATGAGAGGAGTGTGTCGAGGTCTGCTCTGCGGATTCGATCGACCGTCTGCTCTGAGCCGCGTAGGGCAAAGCGTTTACGCGATCGGCTTGTGTGCGACCGCCCTCGCTACATCACACAGGGTAGGAGGCGCTACTAGAGATACATCACAATTTTCTGACTAGTTTTTGGAGGCGATAAAACGAAAATTTTGGAATTTTTGCCGGAAAATAATGGTCAATTTAGTAGTTCTCGATTGTACGCACTCCTCGCAACAATAGGTACTCTTGTAGATTGGGGGCATGCAGTCTTTACTGATGGTATATGGAAACCTGAATGGCAAACTATAACTATGGTTCTTGGTGTATTAGGATTTAAGGTTCCTCAGAAATTTAAGGAACGAAAAAATGGATAGTGATATGGGACGCTGCTTGAGAGCGGGGTCAGGTATGATTAATTGATTATTCCCAAATGCTATATACCTAGCATTTGGGAATAATGCCTAGAGTGCCACGGAGCATAAAAGGGGATACGTATATTGCTCATCGCGCGGAATGAACATGATCTGACGGTATGCCGCGATGTCGAGCGCCGCGCATTACGGGTGGGAACGTGGAGAGTGAACGAGGGCTGAAGCTCGCTCCGGAATGAGGGAAGGAGGCCAACTATGACGGAAATAACAACAGCATTTTGGAATCTGCAGAATCTCTTCGACACTACTGCGTCCGAGATCGCAGCCGATCTGGAGTTCACCTCGTCAGAGGGTTGGGACCAGGCTACGCTCAACAAGAAGATCGAGAATCTTGCTAAAGTCCTCATGCTTATGCACGGCGGGAAAGGCGCCGACCTTCTGGGCATCTGTGAGGTCGAGAACAAAAAAATCGCAACGACATTGATGAATGCGGTTGGGAGGCCCGACTATCGGCTGGCACATATAGAAAGCCCAGACATCCGGGGAATCGATACGTCTTTGATCTACTCCAAGGATGTGTTCGACCTGGTTGGGGCGGTGGCACACCTGGTGCACAAGAGATACCCGACGAGGGACCTCTTCGAAGTCCAGCTGAGAGTTCTTGAGAATGACGCGGATCTCACCGTCTTCGTCAATCATTGGCCTTCTCGGAGCGCAGGAACGGAGAAGACCGAGCCCTATCGACTCAGTGTGGCTGACCACGCTGGCTTGCTGGTGGACCGGCAGCTGAAGATGGGACGGCAGGACTTCCTGTCCCTGCCGGACTCGGAGGAATCTCTCAAGAAACTCAATGAGCGCTGAGATAGGAACGTGCTGTTGATGGGCGACTTCAACGACGAACCCTTCAATCGAAGCGTCCTAGAATATCTGCAGAGCTCCAACAGTGTCGATCATCTCGAAGAACCCGTGAAAAAGAATGCTCCTCTCAAGATACCCACGGCGAAGAAATACCTGGGATTACAGGCGCCTCTGTTTAACTGCATGTGGGCTCTGGTCGGGGAAACAGATCGGGGAACCTACTACTTCAGCGAAGCGAAAAAGAGCATGAATGTGCTGGATCAGTTCATCATTTCCCGCGGACTCTTCTACGGTTTGCAAAAGCTCCAACTCGATCCAGCCACCGTCGATATCTTTAGGCCGGCCATCATGGCCACTTCTGGGAAGCAGAGGCCGAAACGGTTCAACAAGAAGACAAAGAAGGGCTACAGCGACCACTTCCCGATACAGGCCGTGATCAACAAGACAGTGCCCTAGTACGGCCCTCCCAGCCAGCCAAACGTGAGCGGTTCGGCTGCTGCGGCGGTAGGTATCATATTCCCCACGGCAACTGTGACCCTACCAACGGTATCCAGATACATATGCGGGATGGATCCCTCGCCTGCTTTGATTATCTCTCTACGACGTTCTTCAAAGGTGCTCATCGAAATCCCCGTCGAGTTGCGGACCGATTGCTGAAAATCAGTGTCATTCAGTCACCACCTTTCGCCAAGGAAGGATGAATCCAACCCCGCCGACGCTACATTCCCGATCAAGCGTTTCAGCCGACGTTAGCAATCTCACTGACTCTTTCGCACGCCTACCAGCAGCGTTCAGGGCCGGATTATTTTAACAATACGATAAATATTGATCGTGTCATTCGAATGCTGTTAATACATGACATTGTAGAGATTGATACTGGGCATTTTGCTGTCCAGTGTTCTGAACGGCTCACAAAAAAGGCTTTTTTGCGCTTGACGATGGCCGGCCACTTGCCGGACCACCCAAGCGGCCGCTGCCGCGTATTCTCCTGCAGGCAAAGGACGAGGCGATTTGGACGACAGGGATGCAGGTATGAAGCTGCCCCAGCCACACTTCGTCAGCAGCGCAGTAACGATACATCAGATACAGGAGCATCTGCATGAAAGACCAGGCCTTCTACCCTGACCACATTATCGAGCAAATCAAATCTTTTTTGGCAATGTTCACGATATGACGAACTTCTATTACCAACTGTATCTTCTAAACGGCTTGTGCCGTCAGTGTGATGGCCGAAGCTATTTACAGGCCTCGGATGAAGCCTGCCCAGACTGTCGTGCCAGCGGTGACGCGGGCATCTGGCATCGTGCTCGTATTGTCAAACCCCACGATGAAACGGAAGAAACGCGGTAGTCCTCCCTCGTCACTAGGCTTTACCCAGCTTGTGGATTCAGTCCATCTTTCTGGCCCAGGCATTACGCTGCCACGGGTCTCTACTGATACAGAACTGAAGAAGAGGGGGAGGGTGCTGGAAGATGTGCCGTGCGAGGAGATTCCACACGTGCTTGAGCACCTTATTCCTTCTCACAGCCATAAAAGGGGAAACGAGCCGGGCTTTCCTTAGCCATGAATTCCTGGCATACAGATCAACCGTTCGGAAAATTTATTTTATGTGGTTGAGGTTAGACATGGACAATCAAACCACTCTCGTGAGCACCTTAGATGCACAGATCGCTCCGGAGACCGCTGCGTTAGTTGCTACCTTTAAAACTCTCACTCGCGATTCGTCATATCTGGTTGGCACCGCGGCATTGCTGGCATATGAGGCCCAAGTGCCGGAGATCGCCGAGACCAAGATCGACGGACTCAAGAAGTTTTACGGCGTGAACGATGAACGCGGTCTTGCGTTCTTTCGCGTTCACCTTGAGGCCGACAAGTATCACGCGGACACCAGCCGTCGGATTCTTGAGCAGCAGGTCAGCCCCGATGAGACAGATGAGACAGACCAGATTACAACTGCCTGCGACCAAGCCCTAACGGCACTGTGGCATATGCTCGACGGTATACAACAACGCTATTGCTAATATGCGTAAGGGACGGCTCTCACCGTCCCTTTCATTTTCGTACCGCAGAGTCACCAGCTGTGCGACCCCGCCTGATAAACGTTGCTTCACAACACGCCCAAATCCCGCCGCCCCGATCATTTCGAACAGCTCGACTTCCTCCGGCAGATACACTACTGATCGCGGCAAATAGGCATACGATTTTTTGTCTGAGATCAAGCCGCCGAGAATGGGAACGATACGCTGAAAATAGCAGCTGTGCCCCATTTCAGGAAAGCATTGCTCGGAGTATCAACCTCAAGCAGAGCCAAGCGGCCGCCTGGTTTAAGAACGCGCGCTGCTTCTTGGAGCGCTTTTGGGATTGAGACAGAATTCCGTAAGGCAAAGCCGGACAAGACAACCGAAACGGATGCAGACAGTAAGGGTAATGCATGCGCATCTGCGTGAACAAAGGCGGCGTTGATCCGACGCCGCGTTGCACCGACGAGCATATTCCGGGCGAAGTCAACGTCGACCACCTGGGCACCAGTCGCTGCGGCAAGTTCGCTCAAATCTCCGGTTCCGCACGTAAGGTCTACAATCACATCGTCAGCACAAACGGTAATGGTTCGGATGGTCTTCCAGCGCCAATATTGGTCAAGGCCGAGGGAAAGCCAACGGTTCAGCCTGTCGTAACGTGGGGCGATCAAATCAAACATCGCCCGCACTGAGGCTGCCTTTTCCGCATCAGGAGGGAGGATGTCCGACATGCGGTCAAGGAATCAGTAGCAGTCGGGGTGAGCAAGGGAGGTGAATAGACCGCCCCCTTCAAGATTTCCACGTCTGCGCCTATTGCCTAAAGTAGCTATGCAGGGCTACCCTTGTCGCCATGAAAGCTGTCGCAGTGAAAGAGTTAAAAAATAAACTGAGCGCCTATCTTCGAGAGGTCGCGCAGGGGGAACGCGTTTTGATCACGGATCGGGGTCGTGTGGTTGCTGAGCTTCGTCGTCCGACGACTGAGATTATTGTCGGAACAACGGAACAAACACTGGAACGACTGCATGCCGAGGGGCTTGTGATCCCTGGTCTGCCTCGAGACGTTCGCGCCTATAAACGCACGAAGGTGAAGCTCAAAGGAACGAGCCAATCCCTCCTCGCCGTAGACCGTGCAGAACGATGACCCTCTACGCAGAGACCAGCCCGGTCCTCCGTTGACTTTTTAATGAACAAGCTGGCAAGGAGGTTTTGAATCACTTCAAAATCGTCTTCGAAAATAAAGAGAGGAAATAGTCCCTAATTGCTCAAAACAGTATAAAACTACCCATCGCTACAGACCAGAATCCACAGTAAAATCAACACGGCTCTTTACGCCAAGTGCTCAACTCGGAGGATTTCTTGCGGAAAGCCGAGATGGTATAGCGGAGCAGCAAAAGAGGGGGGAGTCGTATGAAAAAAGACCGCTCTATCCGAATGGTTTGTTCCATCGTTGGCTTCGCGGGGTGCCTATTGGTGCAATCTCCCAGTCAGGCAGCGGAGGTAGCAAAAAGCCCCTATGGGCCGACCGACGAAATCGGGGTACTCAATACTCTGACCGGCGCTACCAGTTTGGCTGTGTTGCAACGCGTAGACCAGGGCAAGGTGTATGACCTGAGCGTCACCGATTTTGTTGGGATGCCTGGTCTGCCCGACCTACTGGTCGGCATGGGAGACCCCCCATTTCACATGTGGATGCCGCATACGCCCAGCGGGCTCAAAGCTGAAGGCCTGTTGCCGGTTGAGAGTCAAGGAGAGACCGCGCTGTATGATGATGCGTTCCTGACGCCCCCCATTATGGGCACGCATATCGATGCCCTCAACCACTTCGGCTATGGAGACAAGATTTTCAACGGCTATACAACCTCGCAGCACCTGGGCGACAAGGGCTGGACGAAAGCTGGTGCGGATACCATTCCACCGATCATTACGCGTGGGATCTTAATTGACGTGGCCAGCGAAAAAAGGCTCGGGATGTTACCCGACTCGTACGAGATATCGTCCGCAGACCTGCAGTGGGCTCTTACCAAACAAAGCATCGCCTTACAGCCAGGAGATGCTGTTCTCATTCGCACGGGGCGGATGACAGTTTGGCCCGACCCGAAAAATTTTGTCCCCAACGAGCCGGGTATCACCCGCGAAAGTGCTGCCTGGCTGGTCGATAATGGGGCGATTCTCATTGGTGCTGATAACATGGGGGTGGAAAAATTCCCCAATGCCACAGCGAGTGTCCACACCTACCTCCTCGCTGAGCGGGGGGTGTGTCTAGTCGAGTCGCTCTGGTTAGAGGAGCTCGCCAAAGAAGGCGTATATGAATTTGCATTTATTGCCGCGCCGATCAAACTCCGTGGCGCCACGGGGGCTCCGATCCGGCCACTGGCATTGCCCATCCGGGCACTCCCACCGAGTGAGTAGATATCCCATCACGAGGAGCAACCTTCCAGTATCCGCCATTTCTGCGTAGTCGTAGGGTATTGGGTCGCGGTAGCCACCCTTATGTTCCTTTGCAGGAATTGCCCAGAACAGTCATTTTGAGCAATTCACGAAATTGCTGGATGGCTCTCCGATAGGAACGGAACAATTTTGGTCGTTAAGGAACCTCACCGGGGTCTCACCCACGTTTCCGACCAAGCCAGAGAGCAAGAGCTGCCTGCATGCCCCCCGAGGTCCATGGCAAAGGGCTGTCCCTGAGCGTCTTTTCCGTTCACCACCAGTCGAGCCTTATTTGCCGGCGTTAAGACGCTGTACACCCCATGCGGCAGGCCTTGAGAGAGGCTACCCGGCTCAAAGTGGATAAAGAACGGGTCACCCAAGTCATACCAAGTGAGGGTAATCTCCATATCTCGGGATACAATCTTCTCCGCGGAGAAAGACCGAACATCACCATGCCGGGAAAAACTGGCCTCGGCCACCGCGATGCCCTCGTCAGCGAAGTCCGGATTAAGCCCTTGTTCGACCTCAACTTGCAAACAACGGGCTAACGCGATGTTATCGGAGTAGTTGCTGACCTGGTTGTCTGTGAGCTCACTTTGCAAGAACAGGGCATGACCAGGACCACCGGGAGAAAGCAAAACCCGCCAGTGGCTCGTCTGGGTCGTCACCGGGGCGTCCTCAGCAGCGCGAAGCCGGAGAAAAGAGTTTTCTCCAGTGAGACGGACCTCACACGGGTCGACAGGATTAGCCATAATCCAACCTCCTTACCAAAGAACTATTCTGAGCCATCTTGGCTGGGGGATGGGTTAAAAGCAATCTTCCAGTCCCGACCTCAATGGCGGTACCTATCTTTGAGAGGCCTAGACGATGAGCCGCCTGCGCTAATTAGAGGCACCATGCTCCTACGACGGAATAACCGGCAACAAAATATGCGACCGAAATCGGCTGTTATGAAAGACGGTCTGTTGCGCGGTTTGAAACTGCGTCCCGGTTGCTTGATCACCGCCGGTGTTTAGGTTGCGGTCAAAACGCGGGAAGTTACTCGATGCAACCTCTACCCGCAACCGATGACCGGGTAGAAAAACATGACTGGTCGCCCATAAATCTATTCTGAACTCATACGGCTCTCCTGGTGTCATGAGGCTAGGATTACTCAATGACTCACGATACCGAGCTCGCAAAATTCCATCAGCAATGTTTTGGGCATAGCCATCCGGACGGACATCGACCAGCTTAGCGGTGAAGTCGGTGTCGATTGCGGAAGAAGAGGCGTTTAGGACAACCTTCAGCGGCCCGGTCACTTCAAGCGGTGCTTCTAAAGGGTCGCCCGTATACACCAAAACGTCCCGGCGGCTTTCGACCTCGCGCTGATCTGCTACACCGACCGGAATAATTAGGGTATTGCCGCCACACGTCGGAACTGGATTAGCAGGATCGTATCCATAATGATCCTTTGGTTCATCTTGGGGCGGTTCAGCACTCAGCCCACCATCGCCGTTCAGGCTGTTCGCGTTGCCCTGACTATGGAAGTAGTACGGCATGTAACGAGTGCGCGCCAGCGGCCATTCATATTCATCCCGCCATTGATTTGTGCCCATCACAAACAGCCGAATAGGCGCCTCTTCACCAATCCCCGTGTCTATCCCTTTGAGCCAATAGTCAAACCAACGCAGCTGGGTGTCGTGCAGCTCAATAGCGGCATTCGGACCAAAATCAATATCGCCGGTCCCACCGGAAATCGGGGCCGTGTAGGGGAAAAGATGCGCCCACGGCCCAAGGAGCAGTTTTTGCCCGCCTCGTGCCTCCGGCGTCATGGCCCGCGACTGCAGACCGCAGAAGTGGACCAGCGCATCGCGCAGGAAAATGTCATACCACGAACTAACGTGGTACATGGGAATACTGATGTTGTGGTGCTGCCGTTCAATATTAATCGGCCACCAATACGGCCCCTCGTCGGGATGAGTAAAATAATCGCGCAGATACGGCGCGACTTCTCCAAGAAGATCGGCCCAATACATGAGCGGCAGGCGTTGATACGCTTCTGGGCAGAGCGGATTAGCGAAATTAATCGAACGCAAAAGATCCGGCCTGACTTTGGGCCAAAGTTGGTCCTTTATTCCTTTGCGATCAATCGTATTGCGGGCGAGGAATATGGCATACGGTATTTGCCAGCCCAGAGAGAAGGCGCCGCCGGTGTGGTATACCCAACCTTGGTGGTAATCTGCCCCAGCGGACACGGGAAAGGCACACCGGAGATGCGGTGGCCGAGTAGGCGCAAGTTGATACTGCGTTGCCCCAAGATATGACTGGCCCTGCGTGCCGACCATGCCGTTTGCGTACGGTAACGAGGCCGCCCACTCGACTGTGTCATATCCGTCTTGTGCTTCGTCGATAAGCGGATAATATTCGCCCTCGGATGCAAACCGGCCTCGGCCATCCTGGACGACGACAACATAGCCACGAGCAGGGAAATACTCATGGTCGCCAAAGACCTCCGCCAGTTGTTTGCCATACGGGAGGCGAAGCAAAATAACGGGGAACCGCCCTGCGGAATCAGGTCGATAAACGTCAGCATATAACGTCGTCCCATCCCGCATAATAGCTGGGACGTTTTTTTCAGACTTTATTCCGTATTCTGCGCGACTCTCTCGTGGCATATTTCTCCCCTCCTTAGGCCATTTTATAGAGATCCTATCCGGGAAAGGCAATTAGAAATACATGCTGATTGACATTAAGTGTCACAATTACGACAGATAGTGACAAAAAATTGCCGATTTCATTTTTGGAACAATTTCTAACCCGTTGAAATTCCTACTTTTCTTGGTTCGCTGAATTCGGCATGCCATTTGCTTCTCTTTCCTCGCGCTTGATAATGGCAAACCACTCGAAAGGGTGGGACGCAAAGCTACTGGCCTACGTCCTGATACAAAGGGATACGGGCGCAGGGCTGGCAGGCGATCCTCGCCCCTTTTCCAGTTCCGGAAAGCGTGCGTCTCGCATGGCTACACTGACACCACTCATAGGGGGAGCCTCATGTCCACTACTTCATCTGCCGCCGGCGCAACGTCCCCACGGCAAGCTCAATCTCGCAAAAAAGCCAAACCAACCAAGAAGCGGCTCACGGCTAAGGCGCGAGAAAAACTGATAGACACCTATTTGCCACTCGTGCGGCAAATGGCCGACCGAGTGCACCGTCGGCTGCCACGTCATCGCATCGAGCTGGATTCGTTGACTCAATCAGGCGTCGTAGGGTTGCTCGAAGCGGCGCAACGTTATGACGAAGGGCGTGGCGTTGTCTTCCAGGACTACGCACGGCACCGGATCTATGGCGAGATCATGGAATATCTCCGGTCTCTCGACTGGACCAGCCGTTCGGTTCGCTCGTGGGGAAGAAAAATGAGCTCCGCCAAGGTCAATCTGGCTGCTCGTCTCGGTCGCGATGCCGATCCGCAGGAGATTGCATCTGAACACGGCGTATCGCTCAAAGAATATTACCAAGTCAATCAGAGCGTGAATGAAGCCACCCTGTTAAACCTGGAAGACCTCTCCCTTGCTTCGGATGAAGGCATTGCAACCCCAACCCAGGGGCAAAGCATGCTGAGCCTCTTCCAGGATCCGCAAACCACTTTTGAGAATAAAGATCTGATTGAAAAATTGGCGGCGACAATAGAAAAACTACCAGACCAAGAACGCTTAGTGGTTACCCTGTCGTATTATGAAGGTCTGACGCTGCGCGAGGTCGGCGAATTATGGCAGCTCACAGAGGGACGAATTTGCCAGATCCGTACCCGTGCGATCGAGCGTCTGCGCAAAGCGATCCAGACGGGTATCCCTGCAGAAGAGCCCGATATTGTCCTCCCGCTCCGCGAGGCGGCATAGGCCCGCTAAAGAAGCCGAGGCGCGATGGGTCGCGCCTCGGTGTAACCCTCCTACCCTTCCTTCTTCGCATCCTTACACACCCTTCGCATTTTGCGCATTTTGCGCATTTTGAAACTCTGTCGAAACGGACGGAAGCCGGGCCTCGGAACGGAGCCCTACTTGTCTGGCTTCTCGCCTGCGCGGGAATGACGGCGATTCGAGCCTGGCTATCTAGCCGGACTGCCGGGATTGTGTTTGTGTATGCGCTTGTGTGAGGAAGATGAGCTCGGCGCAAGCAAATTCTCGGCAAAATAGTTCTCGGCAAAGCGGTTCTCGACAGAGTAGTTCTCGAATCGACGGCACCCAGTCTTCACTTTTGAGCAACAATAATAAGCTGAAGCTAGCCGTCTTCGGGGTCAACGTCAGCAGCGGCTGCACTATGACCTCGGCTGAGGGCACCATCCAAGTCGAATGGGCGGAAAGTAAACGCATAGCGCAGGCAGCTGAAAAAATGGGTATCGAAGGCATGGTACCGGTTGCCCGCTGGCGGGGCTTCGGTGGAGACGTCGACTTTAACCACCGCTCGTTTGAGACCTACACTTGGGCAGCCGGTCTCGCAGCGGCCACCGAGAAGATCTCGATCTTTTCCACCTCGCATGTCCCGACCGTCCACCTCGTCTTAGCCGCTAAGCAAGGCGCGACCATAGATCATATTTCGGGTGGACGCTTTGTGCTCAATATCGTTGCAGGCTGGAACGAAACGGAAATCGCCATGTTCGGCGCACCCCAAAAGCTGCATGATGATCGCTACGCGATGGCAGGCGAGTGGATCACGATTATGAAGCGCTTGTGGACCGAAGAAGACAGCTTCGACTTTAAGGGGAAATATTTCAGCGTGCCGAACGCCTACTCAGAACCCAAGCCGATTCAGTCACCCTATCCACTGATCATGAGCGCGGGTCTCAGTCCTGCCGGTCGTCGCTTTGCCGCCGAACATGCGGATTTTAATTTTGTTGTCGTCTCCTCACTTGAAACCGCACGCGCATCGATAGCGGAAATCAAAGACCTGGCTCGGCAAGAATTTGGTCGCGAGATACATGTCTTCGGCATGGGCTATGTGGTGTGTCGCGATACCGAGCAGGAGGCCAAAGCCTATGAGCGCTATTACGTTCATGAAAAGGGCGATTGGACCGGTGTACGGAATCTGCTCAACACCTTTATACCAAACTCCGAGAGCATGTCTCCTGAAGAATCGCGTGCCCTCGCTACGAATATGATTGCCGGCTACGGCGCATTGCCGCTTGTAGGAACGCCCCAGCAAGTTGTCGAAGGTATGCAGGCCATGTCGGATGTCGGCATGGATGGGCTCACCCTGTGTTGGGTTGATTACGACGCGGGCCTGGCTCAGTTTGAAGAACAGATTTTGCCGCTGATGATTCAGGCTGGCCTACGAGAGGAGCAGGCGTGAAGTACTGGCTGGTGAAATCAGAACCGCACAAATATTCGTGGGATGATCTGAAAAAAGACGGCCGGACGTATTGGGACGGGGTGCGGAACTACCAAGCCCGGAATAATCTGCGTGCTATGCAGGTCGGCGATCTGGTGCTGTATTATCACAGCAATGAGGGGCTGGCTGTAGTCGGTGTCGCCCGTGTCACTAAGGAGGCGTATCAGGATCCAACCACCGCTGATGAGCGCTGGAGCGTTGTCGATATTGAGCCGGTGGAAACCCTGACTGCACCGATTACACTCAGCAAGATGAAACAAGACAAAAAACTACAAGACATGGTCCTTATCAAACAAAGCCGCTTATCTGTTATGCCGGTCATGAAAAAAGAATTCGACCTCATTATCAAAAAAGGACGAGCCGAATAGAGAAGTCGCTGTCCAGTTTCGGCTGTGCGGCAGCAAACTGTTGCCAGGTGAGCATTAGACGCCACCCTGTTCCTGAAAGAAAACCTCAGCTCGCCTGCCAGTCTTACGGTTGCTCTGGTGCCTTCGGGAATTTCGGCAAATCGGGATTCATATAGTCCCAGGACTGAGCACTCCATGTATAGATATCCATGCTGGGCTGAAACAAACTTGGATTATCAAGGCTCCCGGCACGAATCCCCACGACATCAGGCATCATGCTTGGCTTCCCAAAAAGCGGAGGTGCGCCACTCCCACCGCTTGCCCGTTGGCAATCACCACAGTGGGACGTTCCAGCCATAGGCGGCCCTATTGACGCCTCATACCGAATCGCACCACACGCACATCCACCGGTAAAAGGATGAGCCATATATCTTCCTCCTCTTTGTGTAGGAAATGGTATTGCAGTAGGGTCGTCTGCTCCCATAGGCCGCTTCTTGTTGCCACCTATTTGAACGAAGCAGGTGGCGAGAAGACCGAGAAGACGCTAGAAGAAAGAACAATCGAACCCAGTGCGAACCCATTGTCTGAAGACCTTTCTGATATACTGTATTTAATTACAGTATTTGAGCAAAATGTCAATCCTACCGCTCACCGCACGCCAAGAGCGCCTTTTGCGCATCATCGAAGCCTCGATTGAGAAGAAGGGCTACGTGCCGACGCTGCAAGAAATGGCCCTAGCCATGAACATTTCGTCGCTCCAAGGCGTCAAAGACCACCTGACTGCCTTAGAACGCAAGGGCTATATTCGTCGCTCGCCGGGACGCCGACGCGCCATTGAGATTTTGCAACGTATGGCGCAGCCAGAGGGAAACATTCCGATTATTGGCCGTGTGGCGGCCGGCCAGCCGCTCCTGGCAATAGAGAGCCAAGAAGGGATGCTTAATCTCAGCTCAGAGTTCTTAGGCGCGGGTACCCATTTTGCCCTGCGCGTCCAGGGCGACAGCATGATTGAAGCCGGCATTCAGGAAGGCGATTATGTCATCGTGCGTCAAAAAGAGGCCGCCGACCCTGGAGCAATTGTAGTCGCTCTTTTGGGAGAGGAAGTGACCGTTAAGCGGCTGCGAAAAAAAGGCAAGGTCCTGCTCCTAGAAGCAGCGAATCCCGCCTATGCCCCAATTCCGTCAACACAGCCTGCACCGTCACCACGCATTCTAGGGACCGTTATCGGCCTGTACCGAGCCTTTGAGAAAAAGTGTTAAGTAAGGTGTCTCATAAAAGGAGAAGAAATTTTTCTTTTAATTTCACCTTGAGAGTGTCGATTATATATCCAACTACCGCTCCTCCTTAAGGATCAGCGTAGTGCTGATTGCGACCGGTACGGACAGACACCGCCGGAGAGGACGTTCAAACTATATTCTCCCTAGCCCAAAATATAACGCATACTGAAAACATTCCGAACGCCGCGCCTGTGGCCCTGAACACCCCGCCTCACTATGGTTTTCTTATAGGCGGACGCCCCGTGCACCAAGAAACCGGGAAACATGACCAAACACAAGAGTGAGACACATGACACACGTGCTGGTCATTGACGATGAAGCTCCGGTGCGTGCCCTGCTGCGTCAGATCTTGGAGACCGAAGGCTTTGCCGTGCTTGAAGCCGCCGATGGCGACGCAGGGATCAAGCTGGTGGGCACCACCCCTGTCCAGCTCCTCATCACTGACATCTTTATGCCAGGCAAAGAGGGGATCGAAACAATTGTAACGATGCGCAAGCACTTCCCCCAGGTCAAGGTCTTGGCCATTTCCGGCGGTGGCAGTCGCAGCTTCTCAAACGTCTTAGCAGCTGCAAAGCATTTGGGGGCGCATGAGGCCCTCGCTAAGCCGTTTACATCCGAGGAGTTGCTCGAAACTGTCAGTACGTTGCTAGTGAAGTGCCCAGAGCACCCAGCACCCTGGCATTGTAGCCCAGGCGGGGAGGAACCTGACCTCAGGGGCAAACCATGGGCACAGGGCAGCCACACATTCTCCCGCCTAGCGGCCGGGCTGCGCCATCATGCCGCTCGGTTCCAATATGAGAAAGCCGCAGGCCGGGAGCTACAGAGAGTAACAGAGACAGAAGGAAGGGCAGGTAGGTCGCACTAGAGGGGCCGTCGTATCCCAGCGAATCCACGTCAGATTTGGCACCCTGCTCACCTCGCCAGATGTTTATCTCAAGCAAATTGACTCACCAGCGAACATAGAAAGGGTCCATGAAGAACTTTCTCAGCCCTACGATTGCCCCGCGACCCCAAGCTGCAGAATCCAGACTCCAGCAGCTCCCAGAGGCATTACGCGAAGAGATAGAGGCCCTGAACCAGGAACGGACGGAAGAGCTGCTCAGGGCGAACGCCGCGCTGCAAGAATCTGAGAAACGATACCGTGCGTTCGCTGAACTCTCCTCCGATTACACCTTCTCCGTGCAAGTGAAGTCCAGCGGGAAAGCGATCCTGGAATGGGCGACAGACGCCTTGAGCCGCGTCATCGGCTACACCGTGGAAGACCTCAACCGACTCGGCTGGCATAGCATTCTGGTCTCGGAGGATCTTCCTGTATGCAACGAGCAGTTTCAGACCGTGTTAACGAATCGGCCGGACACACGGGAATTTCGCGTCAGAACCAAAAAGGGCGAGGTGCGCTGGCTGCGCCATTATATGCGTCCGGAGTGGGATGAGACTGAGGGCCGGGCCGTGCGCATCTACGGGGCCGTGCAGGACATCACCGAACACAAGCAGGTCGAGGCCGCGCTCAAGAGTTCCGAAGAGCGCTTGAAAATCCTGTTTGAATTTACCCCGGATGCGTATTATTTGAGCGACCTTACAGGTCGCTTCGTCGACGGCACCGTTTTTCCCAACACTGCCCCGCTGCTGAAAGCGGGGGCTAAAAAACAGAAGTAGTCACAGTCAGTTAGCAGAGGCCCGTGCAGATTGCACCAGCTATGATAGATATCCATGATCCTTCCCACGCTTACTTAGGAGACACCAATATGCGAGTGCAGCAGATTGATTTGCGATACGCACAAGCGCCGGAGGACACCCTCTTAGGAGCAAGGCTGCACGTGCAGTCACACTCCCTAACAGGACAAGAGATCTTTCGAGAAGTTGACCTTGACATCAAAGAGGTCAGGGAGCTCGAACGCTTGCTGGACAGAGCGCTGAAACGTTTGACGCAAGAGGCATTAAAGCTGATCTAGCCCTAAAAAAACAAAACGTCCAAGAAGGGAGGCCAGGACCGCGTTCATTGACGAAACACTCCGAAGAAGCCTATACTCCTCTTCATGTCAAATTGCCTATCAAGCTGGATGCCACGCGCATCAACTCACCCCACAAGGGCAGAAAACACATGTCCCTGGAGTGCGACCTCCTCATAGCCGGAGCCGGCCCGGTCGGCTGCGTCATCGCTGAGCGCGCCTCCCGTCAGCTCGGTTGGCGCGTCCTGCTGGTTGAACAACGCAGCCATATTGCAGGCATGTGTTATGACGGACCGCATGATAGTGGCGTACTGATACACCACAATGGGCCGCATTATTTTCGGACAAATAACCTTGCCCTGGTCGAGTATCTCTCTCAGTTTACTGACTGGACAGACAGCGACTACATCGTAAAAAGCTGTGTGAACGGACGCCTCTACCCCTTCCCGATCAACCTCACAACACTCGAAATGTTCTTCAATCGCTCCTTTAGCCCTTCATCAGCAAAACAGTTCATTGATGATCTGCGTGTGAAAATCGACGACCCGCAAAATGCGGAAGAATACGTCTTGTCGCGTGTCGGACGGGAGCTATACGAAACGTTTTATCGAGGCTATACGCTCAAGGCTTGGGACAAACATCCGCGCGATTTACACCCAAGCGTGGTTGGACGAATTCCGATTCGTTTCAATAGAGACGAACGCTATGTTGACCACGCTTTTCAAAAAACCCCCGCACTCGGGTTTACTGCTATGTTTGCCGCCATGCTGAACCATCCGAATATCGAGGTCCGGTTCAACACCAACTATAAAGACGTAGTAAAAACAATCAGCCCACGAAAGGCAACCGTATTTTCCGGTCCGGTGGACGCGTATTTTGACTACCGTTTAGGGAAGCTGCCCTGGCGCTCTGCCACATTTGAGTTTCAATATTTTGCGCAAGAACACAGACAACCCTGCGTCCAAATCAACTATCCTAACCAGTACACCTATACCCGCACCACCGAGATCAAACACATTACCCAGCAACAACACCCAGGGACGGTCGTTGCCTATGAATATCCAGGTGCGGATGGTCCCCCTTTGTATCCGATCCCAGCGACCGACACTGAGCGCTTATACCGCTCGTATGAAGAACTCGCGCAACGAGAAACGAGAGAAAATCACGTCTATTTTTGTGGCCGTCTGGCGCAGTATACCTATATTAATTCCGACCAAGCCATGGAGAGGGCGCTCCAGACCTTTGAGCGCATCCAAGCCGATGCGCTCAAGCGTAGTGCAAAAGCATAATACTGGAGCATAGGACTGGAGCAGCCATCGCAATCGTCTGGGCAATCATCCGCACAATCGCCTGCTCTGTTCGTTGTCTTACCTGTATACAACGAACAGACTGCCCTGCGACACGTCATCAAGGAATGGGTTCCCGTTCTCAGAGCGGCCTGTGGGAATTTCGTCCTGTGTGCCATTAATGACGGGTCGACCGATTCGAGTCTCCGCATTCTCACCGATCTGTCTGCAGATTTTCCTGAGCTCGAAATAGTGGACCAGTCGAACTCCGGTCACGGGCACTCGTGTGTGCTGGGGTACCACACTGCGGTCTCTCGGAATGCGGAGTGGATCTTCCAGATCGACTCTGACGGCCAGTGTGATTCGCATTACTTTCCCAGCCTATGGGCCAGACGGAACAAAAAAAGGCCCGTGTACGGTTTTCGATACAAGCGCGACGACGGCCTCAAACGCTTGCTGATCTCACGAGCCCTGACTTGGTTTGTCTATGCTGCAACGGGCACCTGGGTACGAGACGCAAACGTCCCATACCGTCTCATGCACGCATCCAGCGTCGCACAGCGTCTTGCCCTTATCCCAGATGATGTGTCTCTCAGCAATGTCTTTTTAGCCACGCTGCAAGAGCACTATGACGGAATTGATTGGGTAGACATCCGCTTCCGCAATCGACGTGGCGGCCATTCATCTCTCAAGCCTGCTGCTCTCCTTCGCCATGCACTCCCAGTCTATAGACAGCTTCGCCGGTGCTTTTCGGCGATTCGTAGGTCCGAACGAACATTTAGCACGGTGAGGTAGCAATCAGGCTGTAAAATCAGTCTTCATCACAGCCGACTTACCACCGACTCGATTTGTAATCTGTGCGACCACGACAAATCCCAGCCGTTCATACAGCCGCTTAGCCGGATTATTCGCTTGCACGCTGAGCACCATGCCGGGATGAACGTTGTGCGCTTCCTCTAGGAGTCGCGTTAACAGGGCAGAATCAATCCCAGATCCAAGCGACTCGGGCCGGACGGCGATTGCGAGTTCGGGCAGACGCGGATCAACATAGTCATACACTGCGAAGGTGTGAGGCATGCGTCTCACCCACGCCGCTCCAACCTTCGCCTGAGTCTTCGAATCCAGAGCAACCACACCAACATCCCCCGTCCTACCCCAATTCGTCACGTATGGTGCAAGGTCAGGGTTAGTCTTGGCCGACTCTAGAGGTTCTGCACCTTCGTCTATATGAGCGGAATAGTAGAGCATTTCCCACAAGAAGGATTCATCTTCTGTGGTGACAAGTCGGATACGGTGGTCCATCGCATTCCTACACAGGACTAATGGGGTCGCTGGTAAGCCTGGACATACAGAGGTAGCGCAATATCCGCACGGAGTTGAGGATCAGCTACTGGAGTCTGCGGTGTCAATTGCAGCGGAATTTCGCCCGCCCAGCAGTCGAGCTGATAGTCCCCGTCCGCGTCTGCCGGCGGACCAGTCCGAATCTTAGCTGACACTTCGACTAACGGCACCCGGATTACACTCGTTGCTCTGAGCTCTTGCGCTGACGGTCCACGCACGTCGTCCCAGCGCTCAGGCATAACGTGATCGACAATGGCTCTAAGCGCTGTATTTTTTTCGTCCAGATCAGTCACTTCTTTTGCCCGACCGAGAATGACGACAGAACGATAATTCATGGAGTGATGAAACGCAGAGCGAGCCAGAACCAGGCCATCCAGCAGCGTCACGGTGACACACACCTGGAAATCCTCACCAATGGAGCGCAACATACGGCTCGCCGCTGAGCCATGGATATAGAGGCGATCATCGATCTGCGCGTAGATAGTCGGAATGACATACGGCTGCCCATCTACGCTAAAGGCGACGTGGCAATACAGGCCCTCAGCCAATATGGCACTGACAAGTTTGCGGTCGTACGACCCGCGTTCCGGCATACGGTGCAATCGGGTCTGCTCGGTTCGTTCAAAATCCTGCATTGACATACACCTTTCTTTTTGTAATATTACAAATAAATGAAAGTAGCAGTACAATATTCCATTGTAGGAGCAAACGCAAGCGAAATCACAGCCAGCATTGAGAAGCATATTGTGGCGACTCGGATTCCGGGTGGGGCCGCCCTGCCGCCGGTCCGTACACTGGCGATTTTTTTGGGTGTCAGTCCAGCCACTGTGGCTTCAGCCTATAAGAGTCTGCAAGCCCGTGGGATTCTGAGCGCTCAAGGGCGCAACGGCACCAAGGTCAGCCGGCGGCCGCCTTTGCCGATCCGACCGAGCGACCAGATTGCCCCACACTTACACAATCTTGCCGAAGGCAATCCAGATCCGGTACTCTTGCCTCGGCTCAAGAGTGTTTTTCAGCGACTCGACGGCCAGCCCGTCCTGTATAGTGGTCCGCCCAACCGTCCGTCTCTGCTCACGCTTGCGGCAAAACAGTTCGCAAGCGATCACATTCCGGCAACACATCTCGCTCTGATGGGCGGTGCGTTAGACGCGATTGAACGGATTCTTCAAGCCCATCTCCGTCCCGGCGATCGCGTCGCCGTAGAAGACCCCGGCTTTAATGAAATCTTTGATCTGGTTGGGGCGCTCGGCCTTGTAGTCATCCCGGTAACCATTGATGAGTGTGGTCTTCTCCCGGCTGCACTAGCGCATGTTCTCGCAAATGGAGTGCACGCCTGTATTTTTACGCCGCGCGCCCAGAATCCCATGGGCGCGGCCGTGGATGCGCAACGGGCCAAAGCCCTGCGCAAAGTCCTTGACGCATATGCAACCGTCCTGGTTATCGAAGACGATCACGCCGGCCCGGTGGCCGGCGTTTCAGCCCATACCGTCTGCTATGCGAAAAAGGAACGCTGGGCAGTCGTACGCTCAGTCTCAAAGTCACTGGGGCCCGACCTGCGCTTGGCTCTGGTTACGGGAGATGCCACGACCATAGCCCGCATCGAGGGGCGCCAACGATTAGGCGCGGGTTGGGTCAGCCATATTCTGCAGCAGTGTGTTGAGCTCCTGTGGACCACTGCGCGCACGGCGCAGCAGCTCCAAACAGCGGCAGACACCTACACACGGCGGAGAACGGCCCTGCTCTCCGCTTTAGACAATCACGGCATTCCCGCCTATGGTCGGTCAGGCATGAACGTCTGGGTTCCTGTTCGTGAGGAAGTCAGCGTTGTGACCGGTTTGGCAATCCAGGGCTGGGCGGTCCGCGCGGGCGAGCGCTATCGGCTGAGTAGCCCCCCAGCAGTACGGATCAATATCTCAACACTCACCCCAAAAGAAGCGTCACGCCTAGCCCAAGACCTTGCCCACATTCTACGACCGACCCAACACACGCACTCGGCCTAGTCTTTTCTGCTAAATAAATTCTCCCTTAGCAATCTGTATGACCTTCCCACCAACGGCAACCGCAATCTGTCCATCGCCCTCCTGCGCTTGGAGGAGAAGAAGCGACGGTTGGTCGATTTCATAGCCTTGTTCCGATCGCACGTCGATCTGATTGCTGCCCCAGTAGTGGTGTTTGACCAAATATCCAGCCAGACATCCATTTCCACTCCCAGTGGCAGGGTCTTCCGGGACAGCGTAGTACTCGGCAAAGACGCGGACGTTGACCTGATTCTGCGACTGATAGGTCTCTTGGCAAAACACGAGAATGGATCTTGCCCATTGCTGTTCGATTAAAGCAAAGTATTTGTCCCTGGCAACCTGAATGCGTCGCACACTCTCCAGGGTCTTTAGCGGAACAATAATATGTGGCAGTCCAGTGGAGACTTCTTCAACTGGGAATCGTTCATCCAGGTCTGCAGGCTTGATTCCTAACACCTCAGCCATATTTTTGGGATCGAGCTGTCGACCGAACGTTGCCTCTTTTTGCTGCATCCACAGGATGTCCGCCTCGCCACCGTCATAGGTAAACGTCACCAGAATCTGTCCCACGGTGAGATTGAGGAGAACTTGCTCTACAGGCTCCTGCAGCATCTCGCTCTGGATGACATACGCCGTACCCAAGGTTGGATGCCCGGCAAAAGGCACCTCTTCCTTTGGGCTGAAGATGCGAACGTCATAGCCCCCGTTAGGCTGGCTGTCGGAGACAATAAACGTTGTCTCTGAGAAGTGCATTTCTTTGGCAATGCCTTGCATCTGCCCGTCAGTCAGGTCGCCTGCATTTAAGCAGACGGCAAGCTGGTTGCCGGTAAATTTTTCTCCGCAAACACGTCAACAATATGAAAAATGCGAGCATTCATGTGCTGTGTCCTTTTTTTTCATTTACACGCTTCACACCCGTTTCGGCAAGCAGTTCGGGCAGATTTCGGATAACCAGATCGGGCCGAACGTTCTGGTCCGCTTCGTCCACCTTGTCCGCCCTCTAGTCTTGCTGGGCGTTAATCCACACCGCAGCCAGCCCGACCCCTTTGGCCCCAACAATATCTCCTCAGAAAAACGGTTAACACCAAACGCAAAGGTCGTGGCCATATCCAGTAGGATCACATGAAACTGATCGACGAAACGCATCAGATCTCCTGACATCTTTTTTCTCTCTCTCTCGACAGTGCATGAAGACAAGAGATAGAAGAAAAGCAGTTTAGCAAAGGAGGGACAAGATGAGCCAATTCGAAGACTATGCCCATAAGTACGAAACGATGAAAATGCAGCGCCGCGACGGTATTCTGGAAGTGACCTTCCATACCAACGATGGGCCGCTGGTATGGAACGAGCCTGTCCACCGGGAAATTGGACATGCCTGTGTCGACATCGGCGCCGATCCGGACAACAAAGTAGTCATCCTCACCGGGACAGGGGATGCCTATTGTGCGGATATTGATTTTGCCAGCTTTGGCGACAGCCTGGGTACCCCGCGCGGGTGGGACACGGTGTATTGGGAAGGTAAACGCCTGCTGATGAATCTGCTCGATATTCCTGTCCCTATGATTGCCGCAGTGAACGGGCCGGCACTCATCCATGCAGAGATCCCTGCTCTGTGCGATATCGTACTGGCCTCCGACACCGCAGCCTTTCAAGACGCGCCCCACTTCCCAAACGGCATCGTGCCGGGCGACGGCGTCCATCTGGTCTGGCCTTTACTTTTGGGAGCGAATCGAGGACGCTATTTTCTTCTGACCGGACAAAAGCTGTCCGCCCAAGAATCGCTCACCCTCGGGGTGGTGAATGAAGTCATGCCCCAGGACCAGCTGTCTGCTCGCGCCTGGGAGCTGGCTGAACAATTGGCTAAACAGCCGCCGCTGACCCTACGCTATGCACGCATATCCCTTACCCACCAGATCAAAAAACTAATGCTCGACGGGCTGGGTTATGGCCTGGCTCTGGAAGGTATGGCGGTCATGGACTTGCCGACCTCGAAATCATGAATTCGAGGTCGCCGTCTTTATATAGGGGCAATTCGTGCATTGCCCCTCCGCCGAGTATATGCTTACTGCTCGACAGGTAGGACAATCGGTTTCTCCAGCTCTGCCTTATACGCAGAACAATTATCACTTGCATCGCTTGCCTCACCTGTTTGGCCTCTCTGCCGATCGATCAGACACTGCCGGTATTGTTCTTCAAGCTCCGACCGCTGGCTTAATACCTGCCCAAGTTGCCAGTCGCGGCCTGACTCAGTAAATGAGAGCGCGGGTTGAACCATTTGGCAGCCTGACAAGAGCAGGCTCAAGAATAGCCACAGCCTGCACCCACTACGTACCAATTGCAGCACCGATCTCCTTTCAGGCAGCCGCATAGCGGAATATAACGAATGGCCAGTGTGATGCGCTGGTGTCATGCAAAATTTCCACCCAGGTTTTCCCGAACGTGGGACCCAGTTCTTTTATCCTCTCCTTGGCCACAAGGTAATACCCGCCGGCGAGCGGTGGCTGCTGAGCACCTGGCTTCCACTCCACTACGACGACGGCCACCCGCTGCTTGAGGTAAAACATAATGGGCAAACCCCGGATCGCACTAGGGCCGATAAAAGAGAGAGCGCGCGTTTGTCCAGTTCTGTTCTGTCCTGTCCTAGCTATGATCGTATGGGCAAAATCCTGGGGCGAGCCGGCCCAGCTCTTCACAACAGCCCAAGATGGATAGACGGCTGCATACGACATACCCAACAAAACGAGCAGGGCCAGGAACGCTGGGCGTAGCTCTCCGCACAGCAGGCTACGGCACAGAATCGAGCCGGCTCCAGCCATACACAGCCAGACGATGAGACTCGGCCAGGCATAGCTGGCAAGCCACTGAGCGTACACCAGAACCTGCGCCTGAGTTTTGGTCTTCAGCAGCGGTAACAGCCAGGTAATCGCGTCAGTTCCGTGCAGCGTGATGCCAATAATGACACCAACTCCTGCCAGGAACAGGAGACCCAACAGGAAGGCAACACACACTACCACAGGCTTCCACCAGCATCGTTCTTTCCAAGTCGTCAGTCTTTCTGGGAGATGCGTTGTAAGCCACCAGCCCACGAGTAGGGCGGCAGCCGGCTGCGTGGGCAGCATATAGCGAATGCGCTTATACGCCGCAAATTGAAAGAACAGCACGATCGTTATCCACCAGACGGCAAGAAAAAAAGGACCGGGGTGGTGTTCACGTTCTTTCACCGCCTGCCACAAGGCAAACGGCAACACCAGGCTCCACGGAGCAAACATACTCAGCACAGGCTCGATATAATAGAATGGCGAGGTGGTATCGATATTCCCCGCAAAGCGAGCCAGGTTCTCGATGAGAATCTGCGTTTGCCAAATATCCGATCCATCCTCCAACAACGCCCCGCCATACCAGCCGAGGATAACCAAAGCACAGAGGAGCAGCGGAACAGGTCGGAGCAAAAGCCGAAACCAGTGGAATTCTCTGCGCCAGCACAGAAAAACGACAATAGGCAGGAGAATTAATACCGCGCCGACCGGACCTTTGCTCAAGACTGCCAGCGTTAGCGAGCTATACACGCTCAAGAGCCACAAGCTGGATCGGCGTTCACCACCTTGTTGCCCTTGCCTATAGCCCCAGAAGAAGGCCAAGAGACCCAGCGTGACAAAGAAGCACAGCGTCATATCAATGCGTCCACTGTGCGCCTGCCATACATACAAAGGCGAGGTCAGCAAGATGCAGGCGGCCAGAAAACTTCCCGTCGGTGGGATTGCGGAGCGCCCAAGCCAAAAGACAGCCAGGACACCGCATGTTGCCAAAAGTCCGGACGGAAGGCGGAGAGAGAGGATATCAATCACGCCGCCACGAAGCTGCGCGATCAACCCCCCCAGCCAATAGAACAACGGCGGCTTTGTCAGTCCTTCAGGAAAGAGCCACTGCCTGCCCTCTAGCAAAGCGCGCAGCCGCAGTCCCTCTTGCGCCTCATGGCCGCTGGTCACCTGCATCAGGGAGAGCGGGAGAAGAAGGATGATGCTACTCAGGCCGATGAGGATAAAACCCGTGCTTTTTGGAAGCTCTTTTTCGTCCACTGTTTCAGCGTCCCGTAGCGTCTGCCTATCGGAACACACCAGTGCCGCAAAGTACCCGCATATATTGCCTTGACCCTGTCTGAGGCGTTCGCTAGTCTTCGTCCTCGGAGTATGTAAGGAATACGAGCGATGCGATCCTATCTTGCGGCAGCAGTACAAATGACGGCCTCGTCTTCCAAGGCAGAGAATCTCGCTAAGGCCGAGACATTTGTCCGGATGGCAGCAGAACGAGGAGCCGCTCTCGTCGTACTACCAGAGGTATTCTCGTGGCGCGGCCGGCACAGAAAAGAGCCGGCGCAGGTCGAGTCCATCCCAGGTCCTACCACACGTCGACTCCAGGAACTGGCAACTCGTTATGCTATCCATCTTCTGGCTGGCTCGTTTCTTGAGAAATCCGACGAGTCACGCGCGTATAACACCAGCCTCCTCTTCAGCCCAGAGGGTGATATCCTCGCCTGTTACCGGAAAATCCACCTCTTTGATGTCGATATTCCAGGCCAGGTCAGCATAAAAGAGTCAGATAGTATGAAGCCGGGTGAAGAGGTCGTTACAGCCACAACACCGCTGGGCACGGTCGGTCTTTCCGTCTGTTATGACCTTCGCTTTCCTGAATTATACCGAGGACTGACACACAGAGGCGCACAGATCGTTTTTGTTCCGTCAGCGTTCACTTCTCCAACTGGAGCTGCCCATTGGGAGGCTTTGCTGCGGGCCAGAGCGATTGAAAACCAAGTCTATATCGTGGCGCCCAACCAGATTGGCAAAAATGTGTACGGATTTGCGGATTACGGCAACTCCATGATTATTGATCCGTGGGGGAAAATCCTCGCCCGCGCTCCGGATAAAGAATGTGTTATTACTGCAGAGATCGATCTCGATTATCTTGAAAAAGTCAGGAGGGAATTGCCGTGCCTCGCGCATCGGCGGCTCTAGCACCCGCCCCGGTTAAGGCGTTTTTTCGTGTGGTCAGCTCAGCCCAGGCCCGCGTGCAGCTCGCAGCCTTTGCTCCCCACACACAGAGTGAGAACGTGCCTGTGCTGGAATCAGGCGGACGTATTCTCGCCCAGCCGCTCACCTCGCCCGTCGATCTGCCCCACTTCAACCGCACAAACATGGACGGCTATGCCGTCCGCGCCCGGGACACGTTCGGCGCATCCGCCAGTCTGCCTGCCTATCTGAAATTAGTCGGCGCAATAGAGATGGGTAAAGAGGCCAAATACAAACTTAAAAAGGGCGAGACCATGCGGATTGCCACCGGCGGTATGTTGCCACCGGGTGCAAACTCTATGGTCATGGTTGAATATACCGAAGAGCTGGGCGACGGAACGGTTGAGATCCTGCGCAGTGTATCCCCGTGGGAGAATATTCTGCGGATTGGCGAGGATATAAAAAAGAAAAAACCCATCTTTCCGGTGGGTCGGCGCCTGCGTGCGCAGGACATAGGCGCACTCACCGGCGTGGGGATTCGCAAGGTTCCCGTGTACCGCCGTCCGACAGTTGCTCTCATTTCAACCGGGGATGAAATCGTCCCACCCGAAAAAACGCCAAGACCGGGACAGATTCGGAATGTCAATCAATACTCGTTGCGAGCCATGATTGCCGAGTGTGGCGGTGAGGTGACCGACCTGGGAGTCATAAAAGACGACGCACAGGCATTTACCCAGGCCATGACCACAGCCCTCAAAGTTGCCGACGTGGTCATGATTTCCGGTGGCAGCTCGGTTGGCATAAAAGATATGGCTCTAGATGTGATTCGTTCGTTCCCGCGCTCTGAGCTGTTCTTTCACGGCATTTCGATAGCGCCGGGCAAACCAACGATTTTTGCCAAAGCAGCCGGTAAGCCAGTCATGGGTCTGCCGGGCCATCCCGTATCCGCCTTGGTTGTGTTTGCGTTGTTCGGTGCGCCGCTAGTGCGCATGATCGGTGGCGAGTCTGCTGACACTGCCTTTATTCCGCTACGGACAGTCCGGGCACGGCTGGCACAAAATATTGCTTCAGCACCCGGACGCGAGGATTATGTGCGGGTGAGACTCCACAACGACACCGGCTCCCAGCTTGCCCAGCCCTTACCAGGAAAATCAGGCGCGATCTTCAGCCTTGTGCAAGCCGATGGGATGGTATGTATCCCACATAACGAAGAAGGTCGCGAGGCTGGGGAAGAAGTTGAGGTCATTGTGTTTTAGTGGTTCACCATGCACGACCATCATACGGCTGGACATCCATCCCCCAAGACAGACCGCAAACGCTATCTCAAAAAGAAGTCGCTGGGCGAAGCGCTCGACGTCTTCCTAGGAGCAGTACCACCACACACGAAGACCGCATATGTGGCAGTTGAAAAAGCGCTCCATTGCACCACGGCCGGGCCGATTTTTGCGGTCCTGTCCGCCCCGCATTATCATGGTGCAGCTATGGACGGCATTGCCGTGCGGGCTGAGGATACTTTTGGGGCAAGTGAATTCTCTCCTGTGATTCTCAACCGAGTCGCAAAAAACAGACAGCGAAGTCAGAGGAATAAAGACGTATCGTCTCAGCCGCCGTTTCAGTACGTGGACACAGGTAACCCGCTCCCGACCTGGGCTAATGCGGTCATTATGATTGAGCGGGTGTTCAAGAAGAATGACACAGAAGTTGAGATTCGGGACGCCTCAACGCCCTGGCAGCATGTCCGGCTGGTAGGAGAAGACATTGTTGCCACTGAGCCGCTCTTGCCACGCGGGCATAAGCTACGGCCGTATGACCTGGGCGCACTGCTTGCCGCCGGCCATACTGAAATTCCTGTGGTTGCCCCGCCGACCGTGGGTATTATTCCCACCGGCTCTGAGTTGATTGAGCCCGGCGACCCTGCCAAGCCAGGCCAGATTATTGAATTTAACTCGCGAATTACCGCCGCCTTTGTTGAAGAATGGGGCGGTAAGCCAAAACGTTTGGCGCGCGTAGGCGATGATCTGAAACCCATTACCCGCGCACTGGCAAAGGCAGTCAAGAATCATGACATTGTCATCATCATTGCAGGTTCCTCAGCCGGTGAGCATGACTTTACCGTCCGTGCTTTAGAGTCGCAGGGTGACATCCTGGTGCATGGCATTGACGTCATGCCCGGTAAGCCGGCGATTCTAGCCGTGATTGACGGCAAACCGGTAATCGGCCTGCCCGGCTATCCAGTCTCAGCCGTGGTCATCTGTCAGCAGGTCCTGCGCAAACTCATCGCCCATTATCTAGGCCGTCCGGCAGAAGAGCCGCAAAAGATTCGAGCCATGCTGCCGCGTAAAGTCCCTTCACGCCTCGGTCTGGAAGAGTTTGTGCGAGTAAACCTCGGTCGGGTTGGAGACAAGCTCATCGCTACCCCCATAGGACGCGGTGCTGGGGTCATCACCACCATGGTCAGGGCCGACGGGGTTTTGCGTATTCCCGCTTTGGACGAAGGCTTGAACGCTGGACAAGAGGTCACAATCGAACTGCTGCGTCCGGCTGAAGAAATCGACAATACCATTTTGTTTACCGGCAGTAATGACCTCACCATAGGCGTACTCAACGATCAGCTCCGGGCGCATTATCCCGGCCTCAAAATATCAGCCAGCAATATCGGCTCGCTCGGCGGCCTCGTAGCGCTCAAACGAGGCGAAGCGCATATAATCGGCACCCACCTGCTTGATCCTGCCACTGGTGTGTACAATATACCGGACGTAAAAAAACAAAAACTTTTGGCCAGGTCAGTCGTGATGACACTGGTCATTCGAGAACAGGGGCTGATTATTCCTCAGGGCAACCCGAAAAAGATCAAAAACCTCAGAGACCTGACCCGTAAAGATGTGACCTTCATCAACCGCCAACCCGGCGCTGGCACGCGCGTGCTGCTGGACTATAAGCTCGACAGGCTGCATATCAAGCCGGAACGCATCACAGGCTATGAACGCGAAGAAACTACTCATATGGCCGTGGCCGTGGCCATTGCCAGCGGCCTGGTTGATACCGGCCTGGGTGTGAAGTCAGCGGCTAAAGCCTTGGGCCTCGACTTTGTTCCCATTGAGCGTGAAGAATACGATCTCGTCTTTCAAAAAGACTTCTTCAAGAGCGACACAGGACAACGGCTTGTTGCAGTCATTCGTTCCGACTCCTTCAAGCAAGCCGTTGAGCAACTCGATGGCTACGAGACGACAAAGACGGGGATGGTAAAAAAGGGGTAAGAGGCTCACCGGGTCAGGCAGCAGTGCCTGCTCTACAAGGGTAGGGTCTCAAAGCCGGAGCTCAACAACAATGGCCACATATAGCTTTAGACCGGCATCAATGCCGTTTGCGTCTTAGGAACCTTATTTCCTCAGTATGCCAGTATAAATGATCCGTGATCTGCTCTGCACTATTCTGGATGCGCATACTTTCCCGATTTGCCAAATTTGCCGACGACCGTCTTCCATAGTCTCTCACTATGACAAACAACACGCCCGCCGTGGCCAGTTTTCACCGGATAAGTTGGCTATTCGTATGGGTTCTGCTAGCAGGAATCTTGCTACCTCGTTTGGCTGCTTGGGGCATGTTTCATGATGGTGTGACGTATGCAACTATCAGCAGGAATCTATCCATAGGGCTGGGACAGTGGTGGAAACCCTATTATACAGCAACATTACATCCTGAATTTTATGAACACCCGCCATTAGTATTCGTTATACAGTCGTTTTTCTTTATATTACTGGGGGACCATTATTTGGTGGAAAAATTGTATTCGTTAACAACGATGCTCCTGTCTTTAATCTCTATTGTATGCCTGTGGTGTTATGTAACAAGGGAAGAAGACAGTTTCCGCCGCTATACTTGGCTTCCCATATTGCTCTGGCTCGCCATGCCTCGATGGCAGTGGGCGTATCAAAATAATATTCTTGAAAATACACTCACAGTCTTTTGTTTGCTTTCGTTTGTTTGCAGCTTCCAGGCTTTATATACACCGCACCTCTTTCGACAAATCCTGTATGCTTTTTGTGCCGGGCTGCTGGTTGTCGCTGCTTTTCTGTCCAAAGGCCCTGTTGGGCTTTTTCCTCTTACGGCGCCGCTTTTATATGTCATCGTTGTCGATCCTACAGACATCCGCAAAGGGGTTTCGGTTACGCTGCTGTGCATCTTTTCTGCGGTCGGATTATTCGGCTTGTTGCTGCTGTACGAACCCGCCTGGGTCGCCCTCAATCACTACCTCAGTCATCAGGTTCTCGCTTCCCTCAAGGGACAACCGCAGGCTGGTATCAACGAAATCGGCCCGCTGCCATTTCTCCTCTCTATGACCAAGGAGCTCATACCCAGCCTGGTCATAATAGCTCTCATCTTTATCTTGGCACGATATGACAACTCGCTGTCCTTACCGCAGAAAATGACACGCCAAGCCGCAGCCTGTTTACTCATCGCCCTGTCTGGCAGCCTGCCTGTCCTCCTTAGCTATAAACAGCATTCATATTATATAGTTCCGACTCTCCCTTTCTTTGCCCTTGCCTGTAGCCTGCTGCTCTGTCCGTCCCTGTCTAGAATGTTTGATCGGAGAATACCACTATGGAAAGATCAATCATTCCGCCTTCTGCATAGAATAGCGATGGGAGCGCTCCTGTGCATAGGGACGATTTCCCTCTTCCTAATAAATACGCCTTACAGGGATACGGATGTGTTTCACGATCTTCAGGCTATCAGTCATATTGTGCCTGCAGGAAACATTATCGGGATCCATCCCTCGGAACGGGGAGATTGGGAGCTTCACGCCTATCTCCATAGGCATCTTCAGATTAGTTTAGATGGAAGTCCTACAGCAAAAGAACGACCCTTTTATCTCTATCCAGTCGGCTCCAAGACTCTGCCTGAAGAATTCGAAACGGCTGGTGTCAGCTTGGAAAGAGCCCTGCTCCTTAAGAAAAGACCTTTATGACATCCTCACCCTTCGTGCTTCTCCTTGAAAGGCAATAGCTTGGAAGAAACGGATAAGCTGCCTTCTCTGTATCCGCGTGCGCACCCAGAGGTATTGCCAATAGCACTCTTTGTGCTGGCTCTCGGAGAGATATTTTTCCTCGACAGTATCGTCTCTTATGACGCCGCGATGTATTATTGGGTACAAGGGCAACGCTCCTGTACTCTCGATTATTATGCAACGATACTAAAAAATCTGCCACTCTTTTTTCTCAGTCTACTCGGCTGCCTCGCTCTCTTGCGCATGTGCATCCAAAGATATTGGACTGAAGCATGGTACTCCACATTGGTCGTTATTATTGGGACATTCCTGTGTGAAGTGCTGAAGACAGGTTTTGAACGTGCCCGGCCCAGCGTGATTCCCTCTATTTTGGAAGGCAATAGCTACCCAAGCGGTCACGTGGTTGGGGCGGTCCTGCTCACTGGCACCCTGCTGGTCCTGCTCAATCCCCTCCGCTGCGTAAAATGGCTAAAACTTTGTGGCGGCGGACTGTTATTCGCCCTCACAGGTGTCATTATATGGCAACGTATTTACCTCGCCCACCATTGGCTCAGCGATATCATCGGCAGTCTCCTGCTTGCGAGTGGGTGGCTCCTCTTTACCCTCCCCATCTCATCGTACTTCTGTCGGAAACGATATGCCATCATTCTTTTAGGTCTGGGATCTTTCATCTGCTACCAATGTTTTTACTTTTTCCCCCGACTACGAAGTACGCTACCATCAGGCCATTACGTACAAGACACGCCTTTTCTGACTTTCTCTTTCGGAAGCAGCGCCCCACTAGACAGTTTAAGTGGGGCATGGGAGACGCATACACGTGAACCTCTGGGTCCTATTTCCTGGGCGAAACGAGGCGAGGCGAATATAGCTCTTCAATTCTCTCACGTGAGTGTTGATACACTGCAGTTCATAGCGCGGCCGTTTATTAAGTCTCAGGAGTTTGCCTGCTACCCAGTAGAGGTAGATATCAATGGGCAGGCGGCAGCGCGCTTATTTCTGCATCGTGGCTGGCGCATATATGCGATCCCACTCAGGCAAGATTGGCTCCATCTTGGAAAAAACATTGTAACGTTCCGGACGAAGAAGGACTTTCCGACTCTCCACCCTGAGCAAAGAACAGTCGCGCTCAATGTGTTGCAGATTTTCTCTAAAACACAATAATACGGAACGACAGGTTTGACACGTATTTGGCAAAAGAGAATTTTTTCAAACAGCCTACGGTTTCTTCCCGGTATACGCCCTGGTCATAGCGTAATTCCACACAGCGCTGACACTCATGCCGACCAGCGCAGCAATAATCCACATTGTCCCTTTTTCAAATAAATGGGAAGCGATACTCACATTGGCAAAGGCGCCGATGCTGCAGGCGAAAGTGAAGGAAGCCCAGCCCTGAAGCCAATGCCAGCCCCGCAGTCGGATGTCCCGATACGTCAGCACGTTGTTCAAGGCAAAGTTAGAGGTCATCGCAATAAAGGTGGCGACGATTTGACTGTTGAGAAATGAGATTTTCATTCCCTCGAACAAGAACGTAAGGGTCAGAAGATGGACAACGACACCAAGACCACCAACCAGGGCAAAAGACAGGAATCCGACAGGAATGCATTGGCCAAACAATTTATCAAGCAGCATCAAGAGATACTCCCACCCGACTTGTCCGTCGAGCTTGCTCTCACCAAACTGGCGGGATCGAAAAATATACGGGAGTTCTTTCACCTGAAGCTGCTGTGGAGAAGACGCGATGACATCAAGCAAGATCTTAAAACCGACACCAGAAAGTTGACGCACCCTGCCGAGGAAAACACTGCGACGGATCATAAAGAAGCCGCTCATAGGATCGGAGAGAGGAACCCGGAGCACCATGCGACTGAGTCTGGTTGCCCAGCGGCTCATACGGGTACGCACCGGATCCCAGTTACCCACGCCCCCTCCGGCGGAGTAGCGACTCCCCACAGCGAGATCAAACCCCTCTTCTTTCAACGTTTCCAGCATCTGCTGCAGTAACCGCTCGTCATGTTGCAGGTCGGCATCCATAACGGCGAGGTAGGGAGCAGAGCTGGCAAGCATACCTTCGATACATGCGGAAGACAGACCCCTCCGGTTGATGCGCTGTATACAACGAATACGGTGATCATCCCGAGCCAGTGCGCGCACCAGGTCTGCCGTCCCGTCAGGAGAATCGTCGTCTACAAATATGACTTCCCACGACTGGTTCGCCAGACAGGTGTCTATCCGGGAAACCAGCTCAGAGATATTCTCCTTTTCGTTATAGGTAGGCACTATGATGGAGAGCTCTACTCCGGGATCTGACATGCACTCCTCATTATTAGTGAAGGTTCTGAAGACGATAGTGAGCGGACTCTCAGGCAGCAACGCTTAGGCGGGCATCTTCTTCGTCAGGTGAGGAAGATGCCTTTTGCTACGGTAGCTATTGAGGCAGAGCCGATCAAGTCATCGTCTCAACCGGGATCTCGCCTACGTGCTCAAATACGTAGTCCGGTCGAAAGGCATACGCTTCAATATCCTCACGCGCAGTCACACCCGAGAGCACAAGGATAGTCCGCATGCCGACTTCGGTACCGGCGATCATGTCGGTATCCATACGGTCTCCGACCATGAAGGTATCCGCAGAGTGGGCGCCGATGCGGCGTAGGGCGGTGCGCATCATAAGCGGATTAGGTTTGCCTACAAAATAAGGATGTACCCCGGTGACGAGCTGGATGGGAGCGACGAGTGCTCCACAAGCAGGAATGATGCCGTGCTCCGAGGGACCCGTGACATCGGGATTGGTGCCAATGAGCCGAGCACCTTCTTGGACGAGTTTGACCGCCTTCTCCATGCGGTCGTAGTTATACGTGCGGGTCGTACCGATAATGACATAATCAACGTGTTCGTCGGTGATGGTATACCCCACCTCTTCCAATGCGTCCCGCAAACCGTCTCCACCAATGATGTAGGCCCTGCCACGTGGGATTTGGCTACTTACGAAATCGGCGGTTGCCAAGGCTGAGGTAAAGAAGTGTTCGATGTCGACCTCGATACCCATTTTGCTCAATTTTTGTTGCAAGCCGGCAGGCGTGCGGCCCGAACTATTCGTCAAAAACGTGAACCGGTGATTGCCCTTGGTTAGTCGGTCAATAAAGGTCTTCGCTCCAGGCAGGATCTCGTTGCCTAGATAAATCACACCGTCCATGTCGATGACGTAATTGGCTGGCATATACTCTTCCCTTAACCCTTCCTGGAGCAACTCCAAGAATCGCGTGGACTGAGGACATCATACCATGTCCAAAACGTACTTCCTTGCAGTCTTTCCATCGCTGGGGTAAAAGCGAGGAGCTCCATGTATTCTCCCCCTTATTGAACACGGCCATACTATGCATACTATGGAGGATAAATTCGTCTATCTCTTCAGCGCAATAATATTGCTCATTACGGCACTGTTTTCTGTGGGATATCATCAATTTGATGAACATTTTCACCTTTTAGAATTTGCAGGCCTCAAATTAGGCCTGACGCAGGCAGACGATTTAGCTTGGGAGTATCACTATCAGACGCGTGCGGCAATACAGCCGGCAATCGTCGTATTGGTTTACTCACTTCTCAGCGTAGTAAAAATAACGAATCCGTTTACGATAGCTATATTTCTGAGAATCCTGTCCGGACTCATTTCTTTTCTGAGTATACACCTCTTTTATAGAGTATATCGACGAGAAATAGAGGATGTATTACTGCAGAAATGGTTTTTACTATTATCTTTCCTCTTATGGTTTGCGGTATATACTAACGTAAGATTCTCTTCAGAAAATTGGTCTAGTTCGATTTTCTTAATAGCGTATTCGCTATTTTTTCTAAAGGAGGCGAAAAGCAAATTACATTACCTCTTGATTGGCATCCTCTTTGGTCTGGCTTTTTTATTTAGATATCAAGTCGGCCTGCTCATCGCTGGATTTATGCTCTGGCTCCTCTTTATCAATAGACAGAAACTAGTCCATTTAATCCTGATGAGTTCGGGTATACTATTCGCAATCACCCTCGGCATATTGATAGACCGGTGGTATTATTGTGACTGGACGCTGACGGCGTGGAATTATTTTGAGCAGGGTATTGTATTAGACAAACTGTCAGAATTTGGTGTTAAATCCTGGTGGTATTACTTTGAAGCCGTTTTTATTAAAGCTATCCCTCCCATTAGTATTATATGTATTCTGAGCCTGCTCATCGTTTTGATATATAAAAGAAAAGAGGTCATTATTTGGACCATCCTTCCTTTTATCATAATTCAGAGCATCATCGGCCACAAAGAAACTCGCTACTTATTTCCAATAATCTGTTTTGTTCCTATATTAATTATAAAATCTATTGAGATAATACAGAATAGATGGTTCAGCAACTTGCTCAAGACGACTTTATTCAGAAGATTTACCCATATATTCTGGGCCATAAATATTGTATTTTTGATAATTATAGCTTTTCGTCCGGCGGATGCCAACACGTATTTGTACAAGACAATATTCGATAACTATCACGCCCCAACTACGTTATATTATATTAAAAGCAGCCCTTACCAAAGAGTACAATTAGAGATCATTTTTTATAGACGTAGTAATTTAGAAATGCGCGAAATTCGCTCAATTAATGAGATCGACTTGGGTAGCGATCGGCCGTGTTTGTTCGTCACCAGAAATCCAGATTCTATAAGAGAGACTGGGTATACATATACATTAATATACAGTACATTGCCCGAGTGGATAAAAGAATTGAACTTTAATAACTGGGTTGAGCGGACTAAGTTATGGTATGTGTATGAGATACATACCGCAGAAAGAATGATATCTAGGGACCATTCTCCTCCCCGGAATTTATAATGAAAGTTGACCTGCCGCAGCCTGATCGACCAACCATAACAAACGGCCGTACGTCGGTTGGATAAGCTGAGAGGGGTATTGCTCTGGTTGGCCGTCACCTTCGACTACCGCTTTGAGCGTTGCGGCCTTATCTTCCCCGGCAACGAGAAAGGCGATATAGGCGGAGTTGTTAATCATTGCAGCAGTGAGCGTGACTCTCCAGGCATCGAGCTTTTCAACAAAATGAGCGGTGACCAAGTGGTCCTCAGCGTGCAACGCAGGGGTGCCCGGAAACAGCGAGGCGGTATGTCCATCAGCGCCCATACCCAAAAAGACCAGATCGAATTGGGGTTGTGTTCCAGTATGTACGCCAAACACCTGCCGCAGCGTCTGTTCATAGCAGTTTGCCGCCTCAGCAGGGTCACGTTCGGCCCTAATCCGATGCACGTTCTCTTGTGGGATAGGCACCTGCGAGAGCAATGTTTCGTCGGCCATACGGTAATTGCTGTCCTTATGGGTTGGTGCTACGCAGCGTTCATCGCCCCAAAAACAATACACCTTCTGCCAGGCAACTGTCTGGCGGTACGCCTCGCTCGCGAGCAGGGTGTGGACGCCTCGTGGCGTCGAGCCACCAGACAGCGCAACACAGAATCGCCCTCTGGAGGTAATCGCCTCGTTCGCTAACTTCACAAAGAGGTCTGCGGCTTGAGAGAAGAGGACGTTTTTATCTGTGCAGATGTGGACGTTTGCCATTTTCTGAGGGCCTCTAGACTCCCTCCCAACTGAGAAGGACAACGGAAAAGCACAGGGTTCGTCGACGCGGACCTAGCTCAGCAACTCCCGCGCCGCGTGTGCGGCACCGACTTGGGCGGCTTTGGGGTTGAGGATGATGCGAACCGGCATGTCTCGTAAGAGTTGGGCAAAGCGCCCTTTGTCAACAAAAGCGTCCATAAATAGACCGGACGTCATCTTGGATAACATCTTGGTCACAATACCACCGCCAATATATACGCCACCAACGCTCATCACAGTCAGCGCCAGATTTCCGGCCTGGGCACCATACAAACTCACAAACATGTCTACGGCTTCAGTACAGACGCCACAGGTACCAGACACGCCCGCTTCGCCAATAACTGCTGCAGGGTCTTCAGCCTGCATACGCGCTCGAATTTCCGCACGAGTCGACCGGTTGAGACCTTGGTCAAGGAATTGAAAAATACCGACAAGTCCTGGACCAGAGAGCACCCGTTCATAGGACACCCGGCCATTATATTGCTTTTTTAAAAAGTGGAGGAGTTCGACTTCTTTTTCGTCCCGAGGGGAAAAATCCACATGTCCGCCTTCAGTAGCAGTAGGAATATAGCGTTGCCCGTCCCAAAAGAGAAAGGCTTGACCAAGGCCGGTCCCTGCGGCAATGATTGCACAGTTGCCACATCTGGGATTGCCCGCATTCAGGATGTGAATTTCTTCGTCCGCTAGGAAAAGCGCGCCATAGGCTGTGGTTTCAAGATCGTTCATCAGACGGACCTGGCCGCCGTCCAATATTTTGCGCAGGTTTGGGGTCTCCACCTCCCAGGGCAGATTCGTTGCCACTACCTTGCCGTCGAGTACGGGTCCAGCAATACCAAAGGCCCCGGCTGCTATCGATTCTTGTCCAGCCTGGCGGAAGTCGTCGATGACTCCTTCAAGTCCGTCATAGTCAGCACTTGGGAAAGACGCTTCACGGACGAGGACGACGCGCTGCGGCTCCTCGACTGCATAGAGTGCGAGATTGGTCTTCGTTCCACCAATGTCCCCGGCAAGCACATAGATCGTCATGGTGGGCTCATCCCGTTGAGAGATTTAGAGTAACGACTCCCACTCAAGGACCGCCATTCGGCCTGGCTGCCTTCCAGCAACCGGTTGGCTTCATCAGGGCCATCGGTAAAAGGATAATAATTCGGAAATTTCGGCGGCGGCAAATTTGCCCAGCCTTCGTGGATGGACGAAATAAATCGCCACGCATACTCCACCTCGTCCGAGCGCGTAAAGAGCGAGGCATCACCGCGGAGTGCATCCAGCAGCAGTCGCTCATAGGCTTCCGGCGAACGCTGCTGAAAGGTATGATAGAAAAAATTCATATTCACTTCTTCCAGCTGAATCCGCATGCCCGGACGCTTGCACGCAAAGGCCAGGCTGATCCCCTCGTCTGGCTGGATGCGCATCACCAGCACATTGGACTTGGGCTTGGGCGGTGCAAGATCGTCATCGTTGGTGAGCTGGCGGTAGAGGTGCAGAGGCGGTTGTTTGAACTCAACCGCAATTTCGGACACACGCTTAGGCAGCCGTTTGCCGGAGCGCAGCAAGAACGGTACGCCTGCCCAGCGCCAGTTGTCGATCTTGGTCCGCAGCGCCACATAGGTTTCCGTTGTCGAGTGCGGATCAACACCTTCTTCCTGGCGATAGCCCTTCACCACCTCACCCTCTTTTTCTCCAACCCCATACTGACCACGGACCGTCGAAGCTGCCACTTCTTTACGGGACAGCGGGATGAGGGCGCGCAAGACTTTCACTTTTTCATCTCGGATCGAATGTGAGTCTAACGCAGACGGCGGCTCCATAGCAATTAAACACAGCAGCTGCAGCATATGGTTCTGAACCATGTCCCGCATGGCGCCAGCGGTATCGTAGTATGCACCTCGTCGACCTTCCATGCCCAGGGTTTCGGCCACAGAGATTTGGACATTGTCCACATATTTTTGATCAAACAGCGGCTCAAAGATCGAATTCCCAAAGCGGAAGCTGAGAATATTCTGAACCGTCTCTTTGCCCAGGTAGTGGTCAATACGGTAAATCTGGCTCTCATCCAGTAACGCCGTGACATCCGTATTCAGCGTCTGGGCGCTGTCCAAATCATGACCAAACGGTTTTTCGATGATGATGCGAGACCAGGTATCGGCGTTTTTGTCGCGGATGAGGTCGGCTTCGCATAAATTCCGGATAACGGTGATAAAGAACTCCGGCGCAACCGACAAATAAAAGAGGCGATTACCGGGCAAGTTGCGTTCCGCCTCAATCGCGTCGAGCTTCGCTTTGAGTGCCGTGAAGGATTCCAGATTGTCGTTGTTGCCTGGATGGTAGTATAGCGATTGGACTAAGGCATTATCCGCTTGCACGGCGCTGGAGCCGGCGTCAACGTGCTCCTGGAGCGCCCCGAGCATGGTGTCGCGGTAGGCATCATCCGTCATCTCTGTCCGGGAGAAGCCGACCACCGCGTAGCGGTCAGGCAAATAGCCTGTCGCGTTCAAATGGTAGAGGGCGGGGATCAATTTTCGGCGGCTCAAGTCGCCGGACGCGCCAAAAATGACCAAGGTAAAAGGATCTTTGGCTCGAAAAAGTTCAGAGCCAGGATCTCCATTACTCTTACTGGTCACATGAACTTTAGCTTTCACTCCCGTCTCCATATCCATACTGCGGTATCCTCGTTATTTGCTCGTAGCGGTTGAAGTGGAGGCATCCGTCAAGGACAGAACGAGCAGGATGCTAGCCCGCCTTAGGCGGCTCTACGTGTCCGCCAAACTTAAACCGCATGGCCGACAGGACTTTTTCGGCAAAGGTGTGGGACTGTCGCGAGCGAAAACGCGTGTACAACGCTGCAGACAGGACATCAGCCGGCACAGCTTCCTCAATCGCCGCTTCAACCGTCCAGCGGCCCTCACCGGAATCTTGGACCTCGCCAGAGAAGTCTGCCAACTCCGGACTTTCGGCAAGCGCCATGGCCGTCAAGTCTAGCAACCACGATCCGACTACGCTGCCCCGGCGCCACAATTCCGCGATATCCGGTAAATTCAACCCGTACTGATATTCTAATCCTTCGGCACTCGCACCACGCAGAATGTCAAAGCCCTCGGCATAGGCTTGCATCAGTCCATACTCAATGCCGTTATGGATCATTTTGACAAAATGACCGGCGCCAGCCGAACCACAGTGCAGATAGCCGTCCTCGGCTGTCCCCTTCATATTCTCACGGCCAGGCGTCTTGGGGATATCACCTTCGCCGGGTGCGAGCGTCCGAAAAATGGGATCAAGCCGTTGCACCGACTCTTTGTCGCCGCCGATCATGAGGCAATATCCGCGCTCCATACCCCACACCCCCCCGCTTGTACCAGTGTCAACGTAATGGATGCCTTTGGGGCGCAGTTCTTTGGCACGCCGGATGTCATCTTTAAAGTTGGAGTTGCCACCATCAATAATGATGTCGCCCGCGTCCATTTTCTCAGCAAGTGCGCCCACGGTTTTATCCGTCGCGGCGCCGGCAGGAATCATCACCCAAGCGGCTCGTGGTGGAGTCAGTTTCTGCACAAAGTCTTCCAGCGAAGAGGCACCGCTAGCGCCCTCCTGTTCAAACTGTTTGACACTGTCCGGGTTTCTTGCATATACAACACACTCATGCCCGCCGCGTATCAGCCGGCGCACCATGTTTCCTCCCATACGGCCTAAACCAATCATACCCAGTTGCATAACACGGACTCCTCTCAGTCGGCAGTTACACGGAAGCGCTGCCATATCGTGCTCCCGCCTCTTTGCACTATGTGCATGTGTCTATTCTCTCGATAGTCAGGGCTCTGTCGTTATCCTAGTTGGTTGCGTTCTCGCACCTGGACGGTTTCCCCATCCTGGACAAGGACGGTATGCGCCATGCCGACAAACAGTCCAGTACCAACGACGCCGGGAATCGACAGGATTTTCTGTTCGAACTGGGCTGGATTTGCAATGCTACTGATTTCACAATCAATGATGGCATTGCCGTTGTCGGACACAAACAGTCCGGTTTCGGTTTGGCGTGCAGTGGGCGCGCAGGATAAAGTGCGCAGACGTCGCAGGCAGGTTGCCACTCCAAATGGGACAACCTCAACCGGCAGTCTGCCCCGCCCGCCCAGAACAGAGACCAGTTTTTCTGTTCCAACCAGAACAACAAATTGCTTCGCCGCTACTGCGACGATTTTTTCGCGCACCAGCGCACCGCCATAGCCCTTTATGAGGTTGAGTTGCGGATCGACTTCATCAGCCCCATCCACGGCAACGTCGATCGTGTCGACAAACTCAAATGTGGTCAGCGGAATGCAAAGTTCCCGGGCTAAGTCTGTGGTCACCTGAGAGGTCGGAATAGCGCGAATCTGCAAACCAGCCTGGACTTGTATACCGAGGGCGCGGACAAAGGCAGTTGCCGCCCGGCCCGTACCGAGTCCAACCACATCACCGTCTTTCACAAATTCGAGTGCGCGCTCGGCTAGAGTCATGTTACTCGCCAGGCACAGCGCTGCTTATGCAGATCCGCCAGCCTGCTTTGCTACCAGATCTTTAGCCGTGGCAACCAGGTTCTCCGCAGTAAAACCAAACCTCTTTTGGAGTTCTTTCAGCGGAGCAGACGCTCCGAACGTTTGCATGCCTATGGTCCTGCCCGCCGGTCCAACATAACGATGCCAGCCAAAGGTACCCGCTTGCTCAACACTAATGCGGGCAGTGACATCGGGCGGAATGACACCGTCTCGATAGGCCTGGTCCTGCTGCTCAAACAGCTCCCATGACGGCATACTCACAACGCGCGCTTTTATACCCTCTGCCGTGAGCTGTTCATAGGCCTGGACACACAGCGCCACCTCGCTGCCGGTGGCAAGCAGGAGAATATCGGGTTTGTTGTCCGGGGTATCGGCCAGAATATACGCCCCTTTTGTCAGGCCAGAGGCTGGCTTGTATTTCTCACGATCAAGCGTCGGCAGCGCCTGTCGGGACAGGATGAGGGCAACGGGTTCATGCTTGAGCTGCATGATTAATCGCCAGGCTTCGGCAACTTCGTTTGCGTCCGCCGGACGCAGGGTAATCAAGCCCGGGATGGCCCGAAGTGAGGCAAGCTGCTCAATGGGTTGATGCGTTGGCCCGTCTTCCCCAACGCCAATGGAGTCGTGGGTAAAAACAGCGATCGTCGGCAACTCCATGAGCGCGCTGAGTCGGATGGCCGGCCGCGCATAATCACTAAAGATCATGAAGCCGGATCCATATGGACGGATTTTTGACAGGGACAGCCCGTTCAGGATCGACCCCATGGCGTGTTCGCGGACGCCGAAGTGGAAGTTGCGCCCACTCCGATGCTCAGCCGTAAAATCCCCAGCCTCGTCAAAGGTCAGCCTTGTGTTGGTTGACGGTGCCAGGTCGGCTGCTCCCCCAACCAACCACGGGATATTTTTTGCCACAGCGTTGAGCACCTGACCCGAGGCTGCTCGCCCGGCGAGGCCTTTGGAATCAGCCGGGAAGGAGGGGATATCCTGGTCCCAACCATCCGGTAATTCACGGTGTTGCATCTTATACAGATAGCTCGCAAGCTGGGGGTAGGTCTTCCTATAATCCTCGAATATGGCCATCCACGCTTCGCGTAAGTTTTGGCCACGGCTGCCCACCCCATTTTGGAAGTGGGTGTATACTTCGTCTGGGACGAGAAATTTTTCGTCTTCAGGCCAGCCGTAGTTACGCTTGGTCAGCTTGATCTCGTCGTCACCCAGCGGGGCACCGTGGGCAGCATGCGTGTCCTGTTTATTGGGTGACCCATAGGCAATGTGGCTATCAACAATAATCAGGGTTGGGCGGTCAGTAGTATTTTCAAACGTATGGAACGCACGCTCCAGCATGTCGAGGTCATTGGCGTCACCGACCCGGGTCACATTCCAGCCATAACCAATAAAGCGGGTGGCCACGTCCTCACTAAACGTCCAGTCCGTATGCCCTTCGATGGTGATTTTATTATTATCGTAGATCCAGCATAGGTTGGACAGTTTGAGATGTCCGGCCAGCGATGCGGCCTCTCCAGTGACGCCTTCCATCATGCAGCCATCACCGCATATAGCGTAGACGTTATAATCGAACATGGCAAAGTTCGGCCGATTGAAATAGGCCGCCTGCCACTTGCTTGCTATGGCCATCCCAACACTGGTGGCCACGCCCTGGCCCAACGGACCGGTCGTGGTCTCAACACCAGAAGTCCAGCGGTATTCCGGGTGTCCGGGACATCGGCTGTCGAGCTGGCGAAACCGCTTAATATCATCGAGTGGAACCGAGGGCTCTCCCAGCGTTTCGTACTTCGGATTGACGGCTTTGACTCCACACAGGTGCAGCATGGAGTACAGCAGCATAGAGGCATGCCCAATAGATAAGACAAAGCGGTCCCGATTCGGCCAAATCGGATCAGTTGGATCAAAACGCAAAAAGCGTTGCCACAGGCAATAAACAACGGGAGCCAGGGCCATGGCTGTTCCTGGATGGCCGGAATTTGCGGCTTGGACGGCGTCCATGGCCAGTGTTCGTATCGTGTTGATACTAGTCAGTTCAGTACGCTCTTGCTCGGTCATACGGAATCCTTTCCGATCCTTACGTCGGTGCGCCGACACAGTCGGCGCACCGACGATGTCGTCTCACGCGAGGATACTGGCGATGGCCTCTCGCAAGGTTTGCAGACCGGCCTGTACATCTGCTCCCAAATGCACGCGCAGCGCGCGTCGGCCACGTTCGGCCAGGACCTCAAAGTCTCCCTGAGCCTGGAACCGTTTCAGGGTACCAAAACTGTAGCGTTGACCGGGAATGGACAGGTCTTGAGCATCGTCTGATGTAATCTGCAGAAAAACCCCGGTGTTCGGCCCACCCTTATGGAGCTGGCCAGTGGAATGCAAGAAGCGTGGCCCATAACCTAAAGTAGTAGCGACTTGCTTTGTGTCTCGTATAAGATGACGGATGGCCTGCAACTCTTGCTGATTCGGCTCGTTCATCTCTACATAGGCATTGATCCCAAAATAGTCGCCAGCCTGAATGCGTCCAAGATGCGCGGCAAGACAGGCGACGGCATCGTGACCCGAAGCGGCGGCTTGCAAGGCAGCAACGTTCTTCGGATCTGAGAAGAAACGCAGCCCTCGGTCTTCCACAAACGGCGTTTCGTCCGGCAGCTGGCCCGTCTCTTCATAGGCTGCAGTCAGCTTGCGCGTTGCGTTCTTACTCGCTTCCACATCTGGCTGGTTAAAGGCATTAATGCCGAAAATGGAACCGGCCACAGCTGTCGCCATCTCCCAGCGGAAGAACTCTTGGCCGAGGTCCATGATTTCCTCTAAGCTAATCCGGACAATAGGCTGGCCAGATTTTTCGAGGGCCGCAACTGCGGCGTCCTGTTCAGCTTGCTCAGCTTGCTCAGCCGATGAAGATGGAGCGAAATTGAGCCGGATGTAGACAAACAACCGGTCGTTACCATAGACAGCGGGCGAGCCTATCTTCTCGTCGTCAATAGGAATCAGTCCCGTGCCTTCTTTGCCTGTCGATTCCGCAATGAGCTGTTCCAGCCACGCAGCCAGGCCACGAATGCCTGGAGACGTGATAATGGTCACCTTGTCGTGGCCTTGCTTAGCCAGAGTGCCCATAATAGCCCCCAAGGTAACACCAGGGTTGACCTCGGGCGGAACGCTGGCTGAACACGACTGTACCATCAGGGCAGTGCTGTCCAGAAAACGAGACACATCTACGCCCATAACCGCAGCTGGGATCATGCCGAAATTCGACAGCGCCGAATACCGTCCACCGATGCTCGGCACGCCAGGAAAGACCGTCCGGAACTGATCCCGTTCTGCCAACTGCTGGAGTGCGCTGCCCGGATCGGTAATGGCGATAAACCGAGAGCCGGCTTGGTCCGCGCCTATGGCCTGGCGGACTTTGTCAAAAAAGTATTGTTTGAAGACATTCGGCTCTGTGGTGCCGCCGGATTTTGAGGATACGATAAACAGCGTCTTACTCGGGTCTATCTTTCGCGTAACCGTCTCGACCTGAGCCGGCACGGTCGAGTCCAGGACCAGGAGTTCAGGACACCCGTCGATAACCCCGAAGGTCCGTTTCATGACCTCGGGACACAGACTGGAGCCGCCCATGCCGAGCAGCAGTACGTGCTGAAAATCACTTTGCTGTATCTCTTTCGCAAGCTGCGCAATCTGGGTGAGATGATGTCCGTTACTGCGTTGCTCATCAACAATATGCAGCCAGCCTAGCCATTGATCCTCATCCGTACTGGACCACAAGGCCGTATCACCCTGCCACAATCGACGGACCTTGCCACTCGCCCGCCAGTCTTCCAGGCTGGCGGCAACCAGATCGGAAGCGCTATTGAGACTATACGTCTGCTGGGCCAGATCTGCGCCCAATATGGTTTGTCGTTTCCGTTCAATCGAACTGAGCAATGCGTCAAACGGTTCAACGAATTTGCGTACGGCTTCGCCCAGAAGCTGCTCGGTGGCCTGCTCAAGAGAAACATCGACGTCGGCCAGGGTTTGGATAATCGTACGCGCGCCGGCTAGATTTTCCGGCCAATTATTCGTGAGTCTCGACTCAGGCCGGCCCACATCGCGGAAGGCCTCGAATGTCTCACCCGGCATTGTATTGACCGTGTCTGGGCCAATCAGCTCATCGACATACATCGTCTTCGGGTAGCTTGGGTTTTTCGTACTCGTGCTAGCCCATAACAGACGTTGTGGCCGGGCACCCTGGGCTTCGAGCGCCTTCCAACGCTCGCCGGCTGTGAGGTCCTTATAGACTGCATACGCAATTTTTGCGTTGGCAATCGCCACTTTGCCGAGCAAACCCTCAATCTTTGCCTTTTGCTCAGGATCATGTGCGGCCTCAACGGCCTGACCCAGCTTTTCATCAACGAGGGCGTCAATCCGGCTGATAAAAAAACTGGCCACACTGGAGACCTTGCGCAGATCACCACCGTTCGCCGCCAATTTCTCCAACCCAGTCAGATACGCATCGGCAACGGCTTCATACGCTTCCACTGCGAATAGGAGGGTCACATTGATATTGATCCCTTCGCCAATGAGCTGAGCGATGGCGGGCACACCGGCCTTGGTTGCCGGCACCTTAATCATGACGTTAGCTCGGTCAACCATTTTGTGCAGGCGGCGCGCCTCTTCAAGTGTCCCGTCAGTGTCATGGGCAAGATAGGGGGAGACTTCAAGACTCACATACCCGTCTTTGCCCTCTGTTTTCCGGTACACGTCGGACAGCACGTCAGCGGCCATCTGAATGTCCTGGATTGCCAACCGTTCATACACGTCCAACGCTGAGCCCACGCCCTGTTCAACCAGAGCTCGCATAGGCTGGTCATAATCATCGCTTCCGGTCAGCGCTTTCTCAAAAATAGCCGGATTCGACGTCATGCCGAGCAATCCGTCATGATCAACCATGGCTTTCAGATCGCCAGAAGTAATAAGACTGCGGCGGATATTATCGTACCAAATACTTTGGCCAAATTTTCGGACGGCAACTAATGGATTTTCCATAACATCCCTCGTCGTTCTCACGTGGAACTCGTTCGTCGTGAATAAGACATGAACAGATCAATACCACAATACCTCATTGATACTCCAGTATCAGCTTTATGAACCACCCCACCTCTCTTCTAGCATAGCTACTTTTGAGTCAGCAAACATGATCTAGCCATATGCTCTCGTCCTATTCGTCACCTTACGAGACATTTTTATCCTAGCGGCAATCTGCAATGGGCAATCCTTATGCCGAGGCCTGTCGTAAGCCGAAGCAACCAAAATACCTAATTCGTACAATCGGTTATGGATCAAGGTCGGCGGCAGTTCGGAAAGAGGAAGGAAAAGATCTTTATGCTTCAACGTCAATTTCTTGACACCGGTTTCTCGACCCTCAAAGTCAAGATCCCTGCCCGGACGCTGTTTTATGACCCACTTCGGTTGCTGGTTGAATGATCTTACCAGCACGAGGCTTCAGAGCCAAGCTTGCACGTAAACAGACGGGACTTAAATAGACGGGACTACAGAGGACATTCAGCCAGCCGTGTTTGGACAACGCCGCGCAGGGCTCGGCGGGCCCGGTGAACGCGGAGTTTGGCGGCGTTTGGACTTACCCCGAGACGATCCGCTACTTCTTGCGTATTGAATTCATGGATATCGCGCAGAACAAGCGCAGTCCGATACAGCTCAGGCAGAAGGGTAATACGATCGTGCACAAAGGAACGTGTCTCCTGACGCTGAGTCAACACGTCGACGGGTTCTTTCCAGCGAGCTTCATCGTCCAGATACGTCCCGTATGTAAATGCTTCGCTACCGTGCGTATCGATCGGCTCCTCTGGCCGACGCCGACGCGTCCGCAGTTTCATGAGAGCGGCATTGCTGGCAATACGGTAGAGCCAGGTCGAGAGCTGGGCATTGCCCTCAAACTGATCGATCACGCGAAAAACCGACAGAAACGTATCTTGGAGCGCATCCTGCGCATCGTCCTCATTGCGCAGATAGCGCCGCGTGACGGCTAGAAGTCTATCAGAATAACGACGCACAAGCTGTTCAAAGGCGGATTTATCCCGGGCTCGTCAGCCGGCGAGGAGGGCCTCGTTCTGTCCTGTTTTCACTCTGCACCGTTTTTGCACACGTGGCATGGCTTCCTCCTGTTGCTCTCATGCTGGACATGCCCGGCATGAGAAAGCATAGAAGGCGTGTGTAAAGCGCAGATAAAGAAAATGTAAAGATTCAGTAAAGATCGAAACAGATCAGAGGGGAAGGGTAAACCAAACCCGTGTCTCTTGGGACGAACTGTCCGCGCCAACCGTTCCGCCATGGGCTTCGATAACTTCTTTGACAATAGCCAAGCCAATGCCGGTCCCAGCGTGTTCTCGAGAGCGTGATTTTTCTCCACTATAGAAACGTTCAAAGATGTGCGGCAGGTCTTGCGGGGCTATGCCCTCGCCTGTGTTGGCGAAGACAAAGCGTACCTGTTCGCTATCGGACTCCGTTCGAATCTCCAGTCTGCCCCCATGCCGGGTATATTGCCACGCGTTGTGTAGGAGGTTGTGTACCACCTGGGTCAGCTTATCCGGGTGAGCCGTGACCTCATGAATCTCGGGAGCAAAGGCCATTTTCACCTGAATTCCCTTTTCGCGAAAGCGCGACTGAAAGAGATCGAGGATCGGCGTAATCAAGCCATTGACATTGCACCACTCGGTTTGCAAAGTGGTCCGCGCAGCATCGGCCCGAGCGAGTTGCAGCACCTCTTCAACCAGATGAACCAGCCGCATGGTCTCCTCCTGCAGCAAGTCAAAGGTCCCTTTGGAAGGCGGCGCCACGCCGTCACTCAGCGCTTCCAGATAGCCCCGAATATTCGTCAGCGGCGTACGCAAGTCATGCGCCACATTGATGACCAAGGTCTTGCGCCGTTGCTCAATACTCTGGAGGCGGGTAGCCATAGTATTAAACGTTTCCGCAAGCTGACCAATTTCATCTTTTGTCAGGACCGGCACCGTCACAATATAATTCCCGGCGGCAATTTATTTGGCACTCTCCGCCATCTGGAAAAGTGAGGTCAGCACCCGGCGTGTCAGGACATAGCTTAAGACCACGCCAAGTCCCACTGCGGCAAGACTCGCCCAAATGAGATAGGTGTGAATCGACTCAACAAACATCCCGTGCGAGTCGGTGGGATCGATACCATAATTCTTCATTAAGACCATGAAATAGTCAGCGGCCAGCTAGTCGATGGCTATCAAGATAAAGAAGGGGGTGGATGGATCAGGCTCTATCTTTTGTCTGAGTTTTCCAATGTGGACGTCAATGACCCGATCAATCACCGCTTCTCCACCCAGGTAGAGAAATTGCAACAATTCACCCCGCGATAACACGCGCCCGGGCGAGGTCATCAACGCCTGGAGCAGTTTGAACTCCAGCGGTGTCAGTGATACGGCTACGTTCTGAACAGTGACCCGGTATTTTTCCTGATCTAACACCAGGCCATGCAAAGAAAGTATGGCTTTCGGCCGTATGGCTTCAGGATGTGTCCGACGGATAATGGCCTTTACCCGCGCAACCAGTTCTCAGAGACTAAACGGTTTGACGACATAGTCATCCGCGCCTATCGACAAGCCGTGGACCCGATCCATCTCTTCTTCTCTAGCCGTTAGGATGAGGATAGGTACGTCTGAGCGTTGTCTAATGCGCTGGCAGATCTCCCAGCCATCGACTTTCGGCAACATCAGATCAAGCACGACAAACATCGGGTCATGCTTTTCCGTGAAATCCAACGCCTGCTGGCCATCAGCGGCATGGACAGTCAAAAATCCTTCTCGTTCCAGATACAGCGCAACGAGTGCGGCGGTCTTCTGATCATCCTCAACAATGAGGATGGGATTTGAAAACCTGACTCAATCCATACAGTCGAACACCTTCGCCTCTCGTACTCATTTTGATGTCGTGGCAGGAAGAGGCGTGTCTCGACTCATCAGCAATTGAAGAAGCGGGAAGTAATGGATCATTTTCCGGGAGCTGCCCCCGCGCCGAGCGCCTGATCATATTCATCTGGCGAGACTGGCAGCGGGCGGTCCCGGTTCGCGTCAACAATACAGAAGAAACCGAACGGCTCGTCGCCCACGGCAAGAAATTGGTGCGGCGTCCACGGCGCGACGTAGACAGTATCAAGCGACTGCATGTCCTGGGCTCGATCGCCGAGCACGGCTCTACCCTGGCCACGCACGGCAATCACGACGTGCGCATGGCCATGCTTTTCCAGGCTGGAGTAGCCGCCTGGGGCAATTTCGAAATAGCGCACATGAAAGTGCGTCTCTTCCGCCCGTTTGCCGATAAGGACCTGGCGAACAATATTCTTCCACTCCCGCCCTTCGTCCTGACCCTGTTTATACGCCTCGCGTTCGACGTCTGACCAGGCGTAGGTCTGCGAGTCACATTGAAAGCGGCAAAGGCGAGTTTTGCGAGCTTTATTAGATGTAGCCATGGTTTTCCTAGGAAAACTCAATAATCGTTTTGAGCGAATCGCGGGCCTGGGCTGCATTGCGGTACGCGTCGTGCAGCTTGTCAAACGGAAAACGATGGGTAATGAATTTCTCCGCCGTGATAACGCCTGCTTGTATGAGTCGCAGGGCCTCACGTGTATCGTTCGGGCCGCACGAGTAGCTAGGAATCAGACGGATCTCATTAAAATAGAGGTCATTCGGAGAGAGAGTCAGTCTGTCCTCAGGTTTACTCGCCGTAAACAGGACCACCGTTCCACCTTTTGCCACGCACCGCATACCCAGCTCCATGGCTTCAATCGAACCCGGTCCGACAATCACAACTTCAGCCATTTCACCCTTGGTGTACTCTTTGAGCGCCGCTTCGACATTCCTATTTTCCGGCAAATCTCCGGGATTAATGACTAGATCGGCACCAAGTTCAACAGCCTTCTCACACCGATAGGGAACAAAGTCCGTCCCTATTATCGTTCGGGCTCCGGCATGTTTCGCTAGCGCCACATGCAATTGGCCCATAATACCCAGTCCAATCACGAACACACTCTCCCCAGCCTGAAATCCCGACCGTCGCAGCGACTTCACCGTACATGCAGTTGGTTCAATCAAAGAGCCATCCGAAAACGACATCTCTTTAGGCAGGCGTAAAGTATCGCCGGCCAAATTGTCTTTTGGCACCACAAAATACTCGGCCATGCCACCGGGCACAATCTTCGTTGCTCGCCAGGTCGGGCACTGGACAAACTCGCCGCGCTGACACGCGCGGCAAGAAAAACACGGCGCATGGTGATGGACAAACACCCGGTCCCCAGGCTGAAAGTCATCCACCCCCTCACCCACTTCGACCACCTCACCGGCCGGCTCATGCCCAAACACGAGGGGCGCTTTTTTCTTCATATACCAGCCCATGACATCGCCCGAGCAAATACCGCAGGCGCGAGTCTTTACCAGCGCTTCTCCAGGTCCAACGGACGGAATAGGGTCGTCTTCGAAACGGATGTCGGTCGAGTCATATAAGCGAGCAACTTTCATTGTAGACATGTGCAGGGGAGTTTCCTTTCTGCTGCTTAATCTTAGTTAACGTCAGTTCGGGATAAGGTCTAGGCTGGATACGTTTCGATACTATCCCTCTCCGGTCAGCGCCGCTTCGTCAGCAAAGTCCCACACTCGGAGTTTTGCCGGCTCAATCCGAATGAGAGCCAGATCAACCTGACCCACCGCAGCAAAATACACCTCGCCCTGTTTCGGACCAAGATAGCGCACGGCGATACGCCGCGTTGTTTCCAGTGCATAGTTTCGGACGATCTTGGCCGTCCCACGCACTTCGATACCACGATAGGGAGCAACGTCTTCGGCGACGCTGATACTGACTTGCGCGTCACGCTGAATGTGGCGGACCTTTACATCGTCGGCTACGACAGCAACCGTAAAGCCACCGTCCTTCCATTCGTACCAAACTGGAGAGAGCAAAATAGTGCCATCCTTGAAATGCGTGGCCAAGATCGCGCACTTGGGTTGATCTAGAAAATCACCCAGGTCTTTGGGGCGTAAATTTTTTCGCATGACTCGCCCTCACCGCATATGATCTACGGATAGACACACGGCCGTGTAGACCATGCATACACAACGCTTTCGTACGTCAGCGTTCCAGACTCGGAGTTTAAGGCAGACGTTTCAATCTTGATAATAACAGCGGATGGTATCTCACTCGGGTTCACCAGCCGCCCGGCAACAAAGATATCAACAACAAGGTCAGGCCCGCTTTCCGTTTCCATAACCCTAGTCGTCTGAGAAAGCGCACACCTTGGCACTTCGGACTGAAGCCGGCTTCTCTGTGCAGCGTGTATACCAGACAACAAATTTGGGAAAACCTGCGTCGAGCTTGAGATCCTCGCGCGCCCCATAGCCCCAATCCAGACAGCCGACCCACGGGGTAGCCAGGGAATAGAGCTGAATACGGTCAGGATGTTCAATTGGCCAGGTTTTGTCGCTCATGCGACCTCCTTGAGTCATGGCTAGGGGTATCATTCATGGGTGCTGAATCAAAGGGAGGTTTCGGATTCTGGAGACAGACTCGTGTTTTATCCTCCGTATCTTTCTGCTGCTGTTCAACTCAAGAATTTCCTTAATGCCTTTGCGTACTTACCGATACAGGAGCAAGGAGGGGAGAGCGCACCTTGTTGTTAGTCCCGTCCATAGTCCCACGGCGCGACCTCAGAGCCAGATGACAAAGAAGCAGCTTTTCACCCTACGTACGCTACTGTGCGTAGCCTGGATAGCCACTAGCTGGCCTCCCTCCCTGGCCTACGCCCAAGAGTCCACGGCCGATTTTATGCAGCTGAGCCTTCAGGAACTGATGGACGCCGACGTCCAGGCCGTAGACGTTCTGGGAACCCATACGCATCTGGCAGGGGAGATGGATGCTCGGCTACCGCTATATGTCCATGCATATGGAGGGGTATCGTGACGGGACAAAGGACATCGGCGTCAACCGCGTTCTGCAGGACTTTCGGGTCTCCCCAACTGATATGACGATGGAGATGCACATGGCAGAGGTCATGTACGCTCCAACAGACAACCTGACCTTGATGGCCATGTTTCCCTACCTCCGTGTGTCGATGGACCATATCACCCGGATGGGCACACGGTTCACTACTGAGGCGGAGGGACTAGGCGATATTTCCGTGCGGGCGCTCTACACTCTGCTGGGCGATGTCAGGAAAGATCGGTACCGGTTGCTCTTCAGTGCGGGTTTGAGTTTCCCAACCGGAGGGATAGACGAGAAGGACGGCACCCCTGCCGGTCCAGATCAGAAGTTGCCGTATCCGATGCAGTTGGGGTCGGGCACGTTCGATCTGCTGCCGGGTCTCGTGTATCTGGGCGAGGCACAGAATTGGGCCTGGGGGAGTGAACTGATATCAACAATCAGGGTCGGAGAAAACAGCAACGACTATACCCTGGGGAATCGTTATCGGTTGGGGGTCTGGATCAGCCGGAAATGGACGTGCTGGCTTTCTTCTTCCGTACGCATTGACGGACATATTTGGGACAATAATGACGGAGCCGACCCGGACCTGAACCCAGCTATCGTGCCAACGGCTCACCCAGATAGACGTGGCGGAGAGCGCATCGATCTTTCGCTCGGGCTCGATCTCTACGTCCCGCGTGGCTTTTTCAAAGGGGTTCGGCTGGGTGTTGAATATGGGTTCCCGTTGTATGAATCCTTGGATGGTCCCCAGCTCGAAGCAGACTGGCACGTGGCGGTGGGAGGAAGCTTGACGTGGGCTTTCTAGGACGTGCGGCCCGTCATATCCACGCTGCGGCACAGGCAAGCCGATCTGAGCGATTTAGACGATACCGAACTGATCGGCTGTGGACTGCCTTTTCCAGCTTCATCCGCGTACTGCTCGGGGGCGTCATGCTCAGTGCTGCGCGCACGTATATGCAGGCTCCCTCTCAGACCGGGAGTATGCGATGAAGGCCGCCTTCTTGTATAATTTTGCCAATTTTAGCGAGTGGCCGGAAGCCACTTTTAGGGGTAGTGATGCCCCGCTCATCGTGGGCATCTTGGGCGAGGACCCGTTTGGCCATCATCTTAATGCGCTCAAGGGACAGTCGGTTAATGGCAGGACACTGGAAATCAAACACTTCACCAAGACCGAAGACATCATCGCCTGCCATATCCTCTTCATTAGTTCACAACAGCAAAAGCACATCGCCCAGGTGTTAGAGACACTCAAAGACGCGCCCGTGCTCACCGTAGGCAATGAGTTGGAAGAATTGCGCCTGTCTGGCTGCATTATCAACTTCGTTATTGTCAAGAACAAAATTCGCTTTGAAATCAATAGAGCCTCAGCGGAGCGGGCCGGGCTGGACATCAGTTCGCAGCTTTTGAGTGTCGCCACTGTCATCAACCACAATCGCGAGTAAGGCGCGCGATGCGACGCTTTGGTGACATTTCCATTGAACATAAGCTCAAAGCGCTGCTTCTGCTCACGAGCATCGTCATGCTGCTCTTCGCAACAGCAGCATTTGTGGCAAACGATATCATCACATTCCGGCATGCCCTCGTCAGAGAGACTACCACGCTCGCAGACGTCATCGGAATAAACAGTACGGCAGCCCTGACATTCGAAGATGAGAAGTTTGCGGAAAAGACCTTAGCCGCCCTCGGAGCCGTCCCGCACGTCCTCTCGGCCACGATTCACACTCAAGACGGTAAGCCCTTTGCTCGCTACCAGCGTCACGGCGCACCCGAAAACGTCACACCTGCATATTCGGTCCAGTCGGCCATGAACGCTCACACCTTCCACAACGATTATCTAGAGCTATCTCGGCCGATCATGCTCCACGGTAATGTGATCGGCACGGTGTCCATCCGGTCTGATTTACGAGAACTGCAGACCTACCTGCAGCGGGCTGCCTGAATTGTCATCGCTATCTTGCTGAGCTTGTCGATCGTGGCCTATCTATTGTCATCACTGCTGCAGCGTGTGATTTCACAACCTATCCTGCAGTTAGCGTACACAATGGAAAATATCTCACATGAGAAAACTACTCGATCCGAGTTGAAAAGACGAGGAATGACGAGTTAGGAACTCTGATTGATGGGTTTAACGGGATGTTGGCGCAGATTCAGGTACGCGATGAACGATTCGAGCAGCACAGCCAACAACTTGAAGTCCAGGCCGCTACGCGAACGGCTGAACTCTCGCAAACGAACCAAAACCTTGTAGATGCAGTCGTCGATCTGCAAAAGGCCAACCTGGCCAAGAGTGCCTTCTCAGGCAATATGTCCCACGAGCTGCGCGCCCCCCTGCACGGCATCCTGAGCTTCGCCGACTTCGGCCTCCAAAAAGCCACCACCGCCCCGCCGGCCAAACTCCGGGGCTATTTTGAGCACATCAACACCAGTGGCCGCGTCCTCCTCGCCTTGCTCAATGACCTGCTCGATCTAGCCAAACTGGAGTCCGGCAAGATGGCCTTTGACTTCCAGCCGGCCGATCTCAACCCCTTGCTGTCCACGATCGCCGACGAGTTTCACGCCCTGCTCTCCGAACGCCAGCTCGAGGTGGTCTGCCACACCCTCCCCGAGCGGGCGGAGGTCAGTCTCGATACCTCCAAAATGCTCCAGGTCCTACGCAATCTGTTAGGCAACGCCGTCAAAATCTCGCCCTCCCACGGCCTCATTGAACTGAGGGTAGAGCAGCGGGAGCAGAGCGTGCTCGTGACGGTCAGCGATCAGGGCGTGGGGATTTCGGCGGGGGAAGAAGACGCGATTTTCGACAAATTCATTCAATCGAATAAGACCAAGACCGGCGCGGGCGGGACGGGCTTAGGTTTATCGATCTGCCTCGAGATTATAGCCGCCCACCAGGGCCGGATTTGGGCCGAGAACCGACCGGAGGGCGGCGCCGTTTTCTGTGTCGAACTCCCTCACCACCGCCGCGCTACAGACAGACCCCGACCAGCCTCTACGCAACCAGCTGCCCCGCATGAAGAAGCCGCCTGACTCCCTACGAAGGCGGCCTCAACAAGCAAGCGGCACGCACGAGAGGTGTAAGCCAGATGCTTGGTTTTGTATTTAATTCGGCAGTTTCATTTCAATTCGGCAGTTTTACTTCGCGCGCAAAATGCTCCATCAGCTCCATCAGCGTGGAGAACTCCTCCGTCCAGGCCCGGAAAGACAGATAGACATGATGAATGCCCAAGTCTGCATAGCGCGGGATATCCTGAAGGAGCTGATCAACACTCGGCGCACCGAGCGGCAGCATGCAAATACGCAGGTCGTCAGGATTTCTGCCCTCTTTCGTCGTCAGCTCACGAAGAATTTCTAGAGGCTGTTTCACATCGTCCGGCCCCTTGCCCATGGCAATCCAGCCATCACCCCGACGCGCCACACGCCGCAAGGCACCTTTACTCATACCGCCGACAAGAATAGGCGGATGCGGCTTTTGGACAGGCTTGGGAATAAATTTGATGTCGGCAAACTGAAAATGCTTGCCGGAAAATTGGGGCGTCTCCTGAGTCCAGACCGCCTTGAAGATGTCCATGGTCTCGTCGGTTCGGGCACCACGCTCTTTGATCGACGTACCCAACGCACTGAATTCCTGCTCCAACCAACCGGCGCCTACACCGACAACCGTACGGCCTCCGGATAAGACATCAATCGTGGCCAACACCTTTGCTACAGCCAACGGATGCCGATAAGGCAGAATCAGCACAGCCGTACCCAATTTGATCCTGGACGTCTTATACGCCAGTGCCGCGAGGACGGTGAGTGGATCAAGGAATGGATCTTCGGGATTAAACGCATAGCCGCCTGGGATTTGAGACGGAAAGACGACATGGTCCGCTACCCAGACCGTACTGTAGCCGAGCTCCTCTGCTGTTGTGGCGGCAGTCAGGATGCGGTTAGCTGGATCTTCATGCGCAAAAGAGCTGAAGTGAGGCAAAACAATTCCGTAGTCCATATTCATCCTCTCTCACAGAAAGTGAATCGAGTTCAGTTCGGCTCGGGATTGTAGCAGTAAAGACGCAGCGCATTAATACAGTCCAGACGGGAAATAACAGCCGCATGGTTCTTGATAGGCCCCCATGGTCATGAGCGAGCCCGGCTTTGCCACGCGCAAGCCCTCCCTGAGACACCAGCGGAATAAGGCCGCCCGGCGCGTAGGAAGTAAGAAGGAGAGGGGTCTCCCGCTGACTTTAGCTACGCCAAGGAGCAGCGCTTGCATGTCGGCATCTGTCTCTGCGACCCCGTGTGCCAGTATCCATTCCTCGCTTTTGGCAGTGTAGGAATACGTATACGCGACAATCCGACCGTCACGTGTAACGCCGAAGCAAGCCGAATATTTGACTGCATCTTGCATTTCACCCGTACGGTGAAAGCCGTAGACTTGCTGACACAGTCTTGCACAGGCCTCCAGGTCTTCGCTCTTGAGCGCACGGATTTCAACATCAGTCCGAGGTTTGCTTTTTGGTTTGCCTTTCAGCATCCCCAGCGGCTCTTTGATGTCAAAGCCCAGCGAGGCATACAGCGACGTAGCCAGCGTATTATAGGCGTCCTGGGTGAGCCGAATACCTGCGGCATCCTTGCCACGTTCCATCACGGCCTGCATCAAGCGCCGGCCTATGCCACGTTCCTGCACTGATGGATCAACCGCAATAGGACCCAGCCCGCGAATAGCGTCACGCTCATCAAGAAAATTGACACCTATGACGCGCCCGTCTTTTTCGACCACAACACAAAAAACCGCTGTATGGCGGATAAAGAAGCGGGCCAGTGCAGTCGAAGCCCTGACAGAGCTATATTCCAGAGGGAAGCGGTGGTATTCCGCAATACCTTTAAACGCTTCCTACAGAATGCGCCCGCAGGTCTCGCTATCGTCGGGAACAGCGGACCGGATGCGTACGTCCATGAGAGACCTCCTTGGTTGCAGGCCCTTTGTGTACTCTGTCTGTTTTGCTTTCGCAATGAAGCCAAAGGTAGGGGCACTCATGCATTGCCCGGGCGACCGGCCGGTCGCCCCTACAAGAGTCTCGTTCCTAAGCCGCAGGGACGCACCAAAGTGCAGACAGCTCTCTGATCAAGATATCTCCTGCTCCATATACGTCTTGGCAGCAGAGTAGGAAGCCACGCTATAGGGAACAAGGAAAGTAAGTGTGATCTTGAAAAATAATTTGGGCGAAAAGTCGAGACCCAGAAGTAAATCGTATTGATTAATGAGCGTGAGTATCGGCCCCACAATTCCCGCGACCTTGAGGGCTCGCATGACAGTCTCGCGTCGAAACCAATGGTAGAGGAAGCGGCTTCCTCTACTTGGCTGTTTGTCTGTTTCCACGAGATTTTCCCCCTCCTGTTTAGCCCTGTTCCGTGCAGTCTATGGGTGAACGGTGGGCGCTGCAACTCAGCTATTGACCCGTTTGGCTTTCCTGCCCATAGACGGAGGCCTGAGGATGGAAAGAAGCCCACGCAAACCAATAGGCGATAACAGACGGCAGAATTTCTCCGGATTTTCCATCAACAATCCGAGCACTTTTTGCCTCCGCGTCATAGCTGACCTGAATGGCTCTCTCTCCTATGTGATCGTCAAGCGGCGTCCCACGCTTCTTGAGTGCTGTAAGAGAATAGGCCTTGTGCTTGCCGTTGAGGGAGACGCCGATGATACGCTCTTTCAGTGCGAGACGATCATCCTGATTTTCAATTGGGAATAGAGGGGAAGGGTGTCGTGCATAGGCCTCAGATGGGGAGTAGTCATAATTGCGGTCATGGCCGGTTTGCGTTGAAAGCACCAAAGTCCCAGGATGCTGCGCCTGCCACTGCTTCCACGTGGTTAAGACTGAAGGAACGGCAGGCAGCCGGGTTCCCGTCATCGGTCCGGTCACCGCTTCTTCTTTGAGCTGAGACCACAGGCTCTCGGTTTGGTGGTCGTACAGCAAGACATTGCTCTCATACAGGCAGCCGGACACGCCAAACGTGAGTTCGGTGTCTTTATCTTTATTTTTTATTGTGCGTCCGTACACGACGGCGCTGTCAGTCAGCGGTCAATAAGTGGCCACGACCGGAGTGTCTCCTAGCCGACGGTTAACAACCTAGTGCCAGACCAAGATACGTAAGGGATACGCTTTCGCCACCCCGTCTTTGACAACACCCAGGACCCGATCATCCTCACCCAAGAATGTCGCCTTTTCAGCTGTCAGGAAGTGGGGCTCAAGAATGGCCGGAATGCCGTCTTTGGGTGGTCCGCCGCTGAGAATTTTCTCGGTCGGAATACTATGCTGCGCGAAATCGAATCCGCTCAAACACAGCACCACAAGAACGAGCCAACTGCAGCGTTGCCATTTCCGCTTACGCATAACATATCTCCTCCGGGTGAACTCGCTAGATTATCTTTCTCTCATGTTCAATTTGTTCAATTTGTTTTATGAATAAGAAGTTCCCAGGAACTTTCTTGTGTGCTGAGATGGTTTTCCTGAAGAGAATAGGAATAGATTCCCAAAAGAGAACGAAAAGAAAAAGGAGGGCAGTATGGCTTGGGTAAAAACATTTGCAGAAAACGAGACAACCAGCCGCCTCGCCGAGGTCTATAAGGAGGTCATGGACCATCCTCTCGGCGCGGGCCGAGTTCCAAATGTGATTAATTCCATGGGACTGCGACCAGAGGCATTACTGAGCGTGTGGCGCATGAATATGGGGATCACGTTTGGGGCTTCAACACTCGGTCGCAAACGGGAGGAGATGATTGCCACAGCCGTGTCTGCGCTGAACCACTGCCACTATTGAACGTCTTCGCACGCAGAGTTTCTGCGTATGGAAACCGGCGACCACACACTGGTGAAGCATCTCAAGACCGATCCGGAAAACGCGCCACTCGAAGCCCAGGATCGTGCCATGATCGACTTTGCGCTGAAACTGACCAAGCAGCCATCCAGCGTAAAGCGCGAAGATACAGAGTTCTTACAACAGTACGGCTTTAGCGAAGAGAACGTGGTCGATATCGTTCTCATCACCTGCACATTCAATTTTATGGATCGCCTGGCCGACGGCTTAGGCGTGGAGCTTGATCCGCAAATGCAGAAAATGGTGGATGCGAACGCGAATAAGGGCTAAACCTTCACAGGTAGGGGAGACCAGTCGGCCAGCATGCGGTGCCCGGGAGAGGTCACCTCGCCCCTCGTCTTTCGAGACGCCCCTCACACCGCCTTTTCATATACCCGGTACGTCTTATAGACGTGCGCGCCCATCTGTTCGAGTCCGCGTCGCATGTCCCAGTTGTCTTCCAGAATCCAGGAACACTCGACCACCGGGTAGCCGTTTTGTGGCACGACCTCCCACAGCTTGACATAAAGCATCGCCTCAATGCCCCGACGACGAAAGCCCGGATTGACGCCAAGCAGCGGAATACGGGCCATATTGATGGTGCGCCGGTACCATAGGAGTTTCAGCAAACCAAACGGAAACAAGCGTCCATCGATATGACGCAAGGCCTGGTTATAATCGGGAATCGCGAGCGCAAAGCCTACTGGCTCGTTTTGGTGTTCCGCAATAAGACACAGTTTCGGATCAACAACGAGGCGAAGTTGGCTCGCAAACAGATCCACCTCAGCTTCGGTCATCGGCACAAAACCCCAGTTTTTCTCCCACGTACGGTGATAAATCCCATGTAGGATTCTTATCTCTTCATCAAACCGCTTTTTGCTGATGGGTCGAAGTCGAATATTCTGGCGCTGCTGCAGCCGCTTAATACCACGGACGAGCCGTTCCGGGGGGGGGGTGCCGCGCACATCGAGTATGTATGCGAACAAATCTTTCGCCTTTCCATAACCCGCCGTTTCTATCTGTACACCATAGTACGGCAGATGATGCGGCATCATAATTTTGGGCGCATCGTGAAAACCATCAACCAGCAGCCCACATTCCTCGTTGGTCGAGAAATTCATAGGGCCGCGTATGCGTTGCATTCCGCGCTCGGCCACCCAGCATTCAGCAGCCGTCAACAGCGCAGTGGCAACGTCTTGATTGTCAATGCTCTCAAAAAACCCAAAAAACCCGACTGGCTCAGCATGGAATTGCACGTGCTGATGGTTGACAATAGCCGCAATACGCCCCACAACTTCCCCGTCCAGGCGGGCCAGGAAGTATTGGACATCGGCATGTTGATGAAACGGATGTTTTTTAGGCGAGAGGAGATTTTTGAGATCAAAGAGGAGCGGAGGGACCCAGGCCGGATCCTGGCGGTATAAGCGCCAGGGGAGTCGAATGAAACGCTGAAGGTCCTGCCGGCCTGCCACACGATCTATGCGTACGGCATCCCGCATGCTCGACCTTGCCCGCTAGCAGAGACAGGCCAGCCAAGAACTAAACGGCCACCTTCTCTACCTGTTCCACCTGAATGTGAGGCCGAATACGGGCAAAGACGTCTAGGACAAAATCAATCTGTTCATCCGTATGCGTTGCCATCATCGAGATCCGGACACGGCACGAATTTTCCGGCACGGCGGGAGGAATGACTGGATTAGTAAAGATGCCTGAGTCAAACAGCTCTTTCCAGATCATGCCCATCAACCACATATCCCCGACAATAATAGGAATCACCGGGGTATCACTCCCCCCCAGGTCGTAGCCCAGGCTCCGGAGTCCGTCTTGCATGCGGTGGGTGTTCCGCCATAGTGCTGCACGACGTTCAGGCTCTTCCTCAATAATCTGCAGGGCAGTCAAAACCGTGGCCACAGACGCAGGCGGCATGCTGGCACTAAAAATCAAGGAACGAGCATGGTGTTTCAGATAGTGGATAACCGGCTCCGGCCCCGCCACAACCCCACCGATGGCAGCCAGCGATTTGGAGAATGAGGACATAATCAGGCTGACCTTGTCCTCCAGGTGAAAATGCTGCGCTGTACCACCGCCATTTTCTCCTAAGACGCCCAGGGCGTGCGCGTCATCGACCATAATCTCAGCGTCGTATTGTTCGGCCAGCGCGACTAAACCAGGCAGCTCCGCAATGTCGCCTTCCATGGAGAAAATGCCATCTGTGACAATCAACTTGCCCGCCTTTGGGGGCGTTTTCTCAAGCTGTTGTTCAAGTGTAACGAGATCGCTGTGCGGATAACGGAGTACTGTCCCATGGGCGAGCTGAGAGCCGTCTACCGCGCTGGCGTGGTCAAGCTTATCAAGATAGAGATAATCGCTTTTCCCGATCAGGGTCGCCAGGATGCCTAAATTGGTCTGATAACCCGTGCTAAAGACCAGCGAGGCTTCTTTGTTCAGAAAATGGGCCAGACGCTCTTCGAGTTGGTCGTGAAGATCCAGCGTCCCATTCAGGAAACGGCTACCGGTACAGCCACTGCCGTAGCGTTTGAGTGCAGCCTCTGCAGCAGCCAACACTTTTGGATGGTGGGTTAAACCAAGGTAATTGTTTGAGCCCATCATGACCTTGGGCTCGCCGTGGACCATCACTTCTGTCCCTTGCGATGATTCTATCGGCGTAAAAAATGGGTAATACCCGGTAGCCTGAGCCTCTCGAGCGCGAGTAAAACGAGCACATTTCCCGAAAAGGTTCATCCCGTCCCCCTCTCTCCGTGACATCCCAGATTGTCAGTTTTAGCGACATGTTGTGGTCCCGGTTTCATCTCACCCCTCCAGGCTCCACGACCTTCCACACTACAACCATGCCTTGCGTTTATACCATGCTGCTGTTTCAGCAAATCCTGTCGAAAGCGAAATCTTGGCCTCAAATCCTAGCTCTTGCCTGGCCAGTGCCGTTTCGCACAACCAGCCGGGAGCGAGTAACTCCTTGACTTTTTCCCGATTAAATATGGTCGCCCGTCCTATTATTGCCGCCCCGACTTCACTGCCTGCTGCGGCAATTTGCATCAAGAGCTGTGGGATACGCACCAGGTGGACTGAGCGCCCAACTGCTCGCCCCATACACGCGGCAATCTCGCTCCAGGCATAGGATTGTGATTCGGCTACGTGATAGATGCCACGTGCGTCGGGCATTGTTGCTCCACGGATCAGCGCCTCAACTAAATCCGCAACATGGATGAGCTGGACAACGCGGTCCGGTCCCGTTGGCGTAGGCAAAATGCCCCGAGTCGCCAAACGAAAGAGCAAGAAAAAATCACGTTCTCGTGGTCCGTACACCACTGGTGCACGCAAGACAACAACGTCGAATGCGTCAGACGCAGCAAGACAGGCTTGCTCACCAATGAGCTTGCTTCGTCCATACGCAGTAATAGGTCGTGGCGCGTCGTCTGGTCCGAAGGGTTGTCCATCCAACACTGGCCCAGCTGCCGCAAGCGAACTGAGATAGACGAGCCGTCGAGGACGTGGCTCAGCAGAGCGCATTGCATCAACAAGCGCTTGGGTACCGGCCGCGTTAGCGCGCAAATATTTTTTCTCTGTGGGCGCCTTTGTTATGGCCGCGATATGGATGACAACCTCAACCCCAGATACCGCACGGGCCAGACTGTCGGAATCTTCTAATGAGCCTGTCATAAGTTCGAGATCATGTGCCGAGAGCTGAGAGACATTACTCGTGCGACGCACGAGCACGCGCGGTCGCACGCCTTGTTCAACAAGCGCGTCGATGAAGTGTGATCCGATGAATCCAGTTCCTCCAGTCACAAGGACGCGAGAATCTGCCTTCACCACCGGCGCACGTGGTATTGTCACCAAGATGCTCACAGAAGCCATTGAATCACGATGAAATCGCACGGTAGGTAACAGATTTTCCGGATTTAGCCAAGGGCATACCCACTTCACAGTTGTTTTACTAGAAATAACGATGTTACTCAATTGACCCCCTCTTCGACTTCCCAGAGATCTCTCTTGACAAGGCGGCCTAGGGCGCTCTTATAGAAGCCGGCTTTGTTATGAGCGGGGGTAAGCAAGACTAGGCGGGACTAGGCAAGATTAGGAAAAAAGAGTGCAGCCAAGAGAGTCAACCCTCCCATCCCTTGAGGACCTGCTCGTAGCAACACCGGACGAGCGGCTGGCACAACGGCTGCGCAAACAGTTTCTCAAGACGTTTCAGCCACATCCTGGCATCTACTGGCTTGATCTCTTGCTGTCATCTGTAGTGGGTTGGACGGCTTTTTATCTGAGTCTTCACTCGCCATTCAGCTCCTTGGCCTACTTCGCAGCAACCGTCATCGCTCTGGTCGCACTGCTCCGTGCGACCTTATTTATCCATGAAATTGCACATTTGTAAGCGAGGCAGTCTGCCAGGTTTCGAAATCGCCTGGCATCTCCTTGTCGGCTTGCCTTTCCTCTTACCCAGCCTGATGTATGTTGGATCCCACGGGGATCACCATCGGCCCAATGTTTTCGGTACAGCAAACGACCCCGAGTACGCGCCCCTTGCCCAGGGAAACATACTCAGCCTTGGCTGGTTTGTCCTCGGTGTGTTGATCGTTCCAGCCTTACTAGTACTTCGCTGGGGTATCCTGGGACCTCTGTCGTATAGCATTCCTCCATTGCGCAAGCTGCTTGTTCAGCGCGCCTCGACCCTGGTCATTAACCCAGCCTATTGTCGTCCGCTGCCACGCAAACATCAGATCTCCCGCTGGCGCGTTCAAGAAGCGGCCGCAGCCCTGGTTGTTTGGTTCGCCTGCGTAAGCTGGATGATGGGCCTCCTGCCCACCACTTGGATCTTGCAGTGGTACCTGGTGACAGCCGGTATATTGGTGCTGAATCAAGTCCGCACCCTGGCCGCTCATCGCTATGAAAATAGCGGGCGGCAACTGAGCCTGACAGAACAGCTGCTTGACTCCATCAATTTGAGCGGATGGCCGGTCCTGACCGTTCTGGCTGCGCCGGTGGGCTTACGCTATCACGCGCTTCATCACCTCTTGCCGAATGTCCCCTATCATAGTCTGGGGGGGCTGCATCGCCAGCTGCAGGACGCTTTGCCCTTGGACTCTTCCTATAATCAAACCAGCGAGCGCGGCATTCTTTCGGCGATCCGACACTTGATACGACGGATACGCCTACACCGGACATCTGCATCAGTTATCGAAGAACACGTTGCCGAAGAAGCTTAAACAGCACCGGCCAGCCCCAGATCAATGGGTAGCGGCGCTGCCGCTCAGACAGCTCAACCCACACCCCAGTATGCCGCCCCAGCTTCCACAGGACATAGGGCAGCCAATCTCCAAAGGTCAGCGCCGTCTTGAAGAGCCGCAAAGCATACAGCATTTTTGCCAAGGAACGGCGCAGGGTCCAGCCGCAGCGTCTCGTCCACCGTTGAAGCAGCGGCATAGACAGCGTCCACTGCCCGCCTTGCTCTTGGAGGTCAAACACGCGTTGCTGTTGAAGTCGTTGGAGTCCGCACCGCGCTATCCGGTCGTATCGCTCAGGGCTTGCTTTGTATAAGGCACGAATGGTTTCTGGTCGTTCGGTACGAAACTCTGTACGGTAAGTTTCTTGGAATCCGGTGTGCCACAGGTCGGCACAGGGAATAGGCAGATCACCCTCCGGAGAAGCGAAAAAGAGGACCGCCCGTCTTATGAACGTCAGCGCGGCTTGCGCTGTTGCCTGCGCCACTCTTTCTTGCACGACACTATCGCGTGCATACACAAGCCGTGCGGGCTGGCAAAACCGCGCCCATATAATGGCAGGAATGCTGCGTGGAGTAGTCGCCTGCTCAAAATCCACAGTCGAGATAACGGCATACTTTGCTCGCAGCGTCTGCGGCGCATGTCCTATCTCAAGATAGAACACGTTTGGTGGCAGGAGTGCATTCAGCCATCTCAGTATGGGCTTTTCATACGCCGCCGGATATGAGCGGACCAGAACATAAAAATCTAGCACAGCGTCGGTCATCTGCTGAGTACGCAGGCAGGAGCCGTAAAAAAGCACGGCATCCACGGCCTGACCGTGACGGCGCTGAATTTCAGCAGCGATAATGTCAGCTTCTTGTGGAACAGGCTGGGTCAACTCTTTCAAAAAGAGCTCGGTCAGGAGCATGTCAGGTGCTGCACCGAGGGATGTTGCAGGTCCGTCCATATCACTCATGCTCGCACAAAACGGAGTCTATGGTCGGCCTCAAGACGGACTGTTCGTCCTGGCTCCGGGTCGAACAGTTCGCCATCAATCGTGAAACCACAGTCCATGTGTAAGGTCACACTCTCAACATTTCGGCTGCAATAGCCGCTCGCGCTAATGGACGGCGCAGGTGGCAGCCCCCGCAAGATTTTTAGCACAGCAGGAAGACTCCGCTTCGCTCTTGCCGCGATAGAGGTAAATCGGACTGCAGCATCTTCTCGTCCCCAAAACGGGCGAATGCGGAGAAAAAGACGCGCAAGCGTTGTAGCCATCAGCAGTTGGAACCGTTCCCGTTCCAGGTGTGCCAGCGGAACACACTCATCATTCACATACTGCTCACCATGCTCAGCGTGCAGACCTATCCCAATTTCGTCCGGTGTCAGGAGTCCGGTTTGCGCACCACACGCGATCCGCAGCAACGTCCCACCCAAGAAGAGCCCCGCCCCAAACAGTCCTTGCAAGCGCTGCTGGGGATACAGCTGATGCTTAAAAGCCAGCGCCCGTTGGATGACGCCTGCGCCGAAGAACATCCCATATTGAGGACGCTGGTGTGGCCCGCAGTCAATGCGCAACACAGGCCGTTCGACAATCCGTTGTCCAAGCGTATTCGCTTGCACGCTACTCATGAGCGTAGCAAGGCCAGCAGCCGGCTTGCCACGACTGCCGATATCATGCGCGCTCATGTTTGTTCGTCCACCGCACAGAGGGGCAATACAGGGCAGCGTCTCGAAGATATTGCTGCTTAAAACTTCGGTCAGTACATGCTGCAGCGTCCCGTCCCCGCCATTCACAGCCAGCACTGTAACTTCCTGACGCGCTAAGCGGGCTAACGCCTCGGGCACCTCCTCGCTGCCAGCGGTCTCGATATGCACCACATCTGGAGCAGCCTTAAGGACGCGCCCAAGCGCGCCAAGGTGGCCTTTCTTAAGACCAGCCCGGCAATTGCTTAAAAGGCCCAGTCGCACGAAATCCCTGAAAAACCGAGACCGTTACATCCGGTCGCGGTGGGGGCTAAGGGGTTGAGAAACGAGACTTTTGTGATGCCAGTGCCTGTCAGCGTAATTGATGCACGCGCCTGGTCCGGCTGGAAGATTATTTCGAAAGGCGACAGGAGCCACACCCGACGCGGTTTCAGCTTGAGAGAGATCAGAAAGCGAAAGGGCTGCGGGATATCATCCAGAGGATTATACAGCAGGAGCACCCGGTCGAGCTGAACCCGGCCTTTTATGTGTGGATGGGCAGCTGTACTCTCAAAAGAGAACTGTTGGGGGACATGGTAGGACCCGATATTTTTCACATTCCCGTCAAACGTAAGCTGAAAATTTTGCGCCTCGTGGACCACCTGTTGTCCGTTTTTGACAACAAGCCAACGGCTGTGGGCTCCGTGGGGTGTCGTGAGATCCGCTAAGTAGAGCGACATCTCACTTTGCTTATCCGGAAACAAAAAGAATTCCAGCCGACGCAGCACCAGATCAGATTCCGCCTCATTCGCCCAGCTATGGGTGACGGCGACAGTCCCGTGTACCGTCACCGGCGTGTCCATGCCTTTGACCCAGACAGACCCCTCAGCCCGTGCAGCAGGATCAAGCAGATCCAGCGCGTAACCGGATGGCGGAAAATCAGCTGCCCAGACAGCCGGCCCGCGCGGATAAAAATCCAGCTCAATCTGCGTACTCTTCTTCCTGACCCGCAGCTGATGTTTTGGGCTGCGTTGGTCGAGCAGACTCGACCCGACTTCCATCCGGAGCCGATCTGACGAGAGCTGCCATCGACTTTCACGCCGACCGTTCCGAAATCGCCGGCTCTGACCGTTGGGTCGAACGACATGACCAATCACTGCAGCGTTCCGATCACCAAGCCCAAAGTTGGTGATCAAAAATTCAGCGAACAGAAAATGGCCGGAATCGAACCGGGCAGTCAGATCCCACCGCTCGTGGGCAAGCTCTCCCGGCAGTAGGCGGGCGGCCGGATTTCCGCGCTCAGCTGCGGCAAAGAGATCGCCACTCCAGCCCGTCCATAAGCCAAATGTGGGAACTCCTCCCAAAATTGCGAGAACTCCGAGGATTCCGACAATTCCGAAAATTCTGAAGATATAGGGAAATCCAACCGGCACGGTCCAAAAGACGCGTCTGAGTTGAGAAACGGGAGACGAACACGTCCGTCTACTCATGCGACTCATGCCGGCGTCCTGGATACTTGCCAGGTCTGAATAGGCTGGCCGTACCAGCGTTGGACAAAGGCTTGGCCGAATCGCACGGTATGAAACACAAGAGAACACACCGTCCAAACAGCGACCAACCAGAAGCCCAGGTCGGGCCGGCTGGCGCAGGTCCCTAGAGTGAGCAGGATCAGATTAGGATTCCGGCGGGCGGTAATGGTACGAAAGAACGAATCAACCGGTCGCCACGAGTGGATTTCCATATGGAAGGCCAGCACAAACAGGCCCTCCAGCAACCGGCCTATGATATAGCCGCCAATGATAATCGCCGTCGTAGGATCAGCCCAGATGACGGCAAGAGAGACCCTGCCGGACAATCCCGCCACCCAGGCGAGATACCAAAACGGCGGATGGACAAGGTCAAGGCCATGATCCAGGACATGCCCGACCCGACTTGAGGTAAAGGTGACCCGGGCCAGCTTCCCGTCCACCGTATCCAGAAAGGTCATGAGCCAGGCACACAGCAATCCCAGGCCGAAGTGTCCCTGCACAAAGAGCCAGGTCGCAGCACCCACCAGCACCCAACTGAGCCCGGTCACCACATTAGGACAAACGTGTAATCGGGCTAAAAGTCGTGTTACCGCACGCGCAGGCAGCGGCCAGACCCACTTTGTCACCACATCGGTAATGCCCTTATACGATGCGCCAAAAATACGATTCTCAATCTGCATGAGTTTCTCTGACCGAATGGGAAGGAGATACGGCGGATCGAATTTTCGCAGCGCAGACGAATAGGCCGAGACCAGCGCTGCAGGCTCAAGGTAGTCGACATTGTTGGGTTGCTCAGTAGGGATTTCTGCTGCATCAAGAAGAACAGGTAAGACCGCATCAAGCTGGTCGCGCGTTGTCACTGCCGCTACTGCCGTCTGATTATCTGGATCGACCAGGACCACGCCGCGCGTCGGCTTTTGTTCAATAAGCGCACGGATCAAACGTTCGTCGAAAACGTAATCCGCCCGCACAAGAATAACCGGCGCGCCTTGCGCACTGGCCGGCACGGCTGCGCCGGTATAGATATAGCTGTCAGGGACGCCGGCCGCGTGTAGGCTGCGGCGCAGGCGCTCTAGCGGAGAAAGACCCCAAATCTCGATAGGGCTGTCGGCGGCATCGCTCGGATGGCTCGGCGTGTTGACTATCCACGCGTGGACATTTTCTGCGCCTGCCACCTGCTTCATGCCTGTGCTCCTGCGGAAGAGCGGTCTTATCATACCCTAGGGAAGTGGTATAGGCTGAATAACTTAGGGATTATGTCAGTTTTCATACTTGCCCATTTGTCAGACCTCCACGTGACCCCAATCCGTCTCCGACACCCTAGGGCATTCCTGAATAAGCGCGCCTTAGGCGCGTTGTCATGGTCCTTGCGTCGACGTAAGGAGTACCGACCCGAGGTATTGGCCGCTCTTGCCACCGATTTGCGTACCCAGCAGCCAGACCACCTTGTGATTACGGGAGATCTGACAAACATTGCGCTGGAAGACGAATTCTCCGCCTCGCTGCCATGGCTTCAACGGCTGGGCGGTCCACAACAGGTTTCTCTCATCCCCGGAAATCACGATACCTATACACCCAGTAGTGAACGCTTCCCCTGGGATTATTGGAGCGACTATATGCGCTCCGACAATTTATCGAGTGCTGCGTCAGACTTGCTTGCGCTTCTTTCAAATCATATCGCAAATCATACCGCGTCCAATTTCCCGACTATCCGAACCTGTGGGCCCATTGCTGTCGTGGGTGTCTCAACAGCACAGGCAACCGCGCCTTTGTATGCCTCAGGAGAGGTAGGCCGGAGTCAACTGCAGCGACTCGAACAGCTTCTCAGCGCTCTGGCGGAAACCCGCTTATGCCGGGTCGTTCTTATTCACCATCCGCCGCAAGAGATGCACACGGCAGCCCGTCGCAGGCTGACGGATGCCGACGCCTTTCGCCGTGTGATTGCTAAAACCGGCGCCGAGCTCATTCTGCACGGCCATATTCACAAAACCATACGGGCGAGTGTTCCAGGACCACACGGACCGATTCCCGTTGTCGGAGTCCGGGCGTCTTCAGCCATTGGACGCCGGCCACAGCGGCGTTCACACTACCATTTGTATCGAATCGAGCAGCAACAAGAGGCAAACGGCAGACCGCGTTTCGGCATTTTGCTCACTACCCGCGAGTACAGTTCCGAAGATGCCAGCTTCCATCACCTGAGTGAACAATTACTCTAGCTGCTTTCTCGGTGCCCACCGTCGGTACCATCGAGGGAAGCATGCTCAGAGGGCTCTCCTCTTGACTCTGCCCCATACAGCGGGCTAGAAGCTAAGAGACCCAGATAACAGAACATAACAGCGGGTGTTGTCATGCAAACAGACCGACGTCAGGTTTTCACGCGCGCTTTCGAATGCGGGCTGAGACGGGGAAAGTGGCCGACTGTCACAGGCTGGCTGCTCGGCCTTCTTCTCGCTTTAGGTGGCCAGGCTGTGTGCGCAGCTCCCATCGCTGACGAGGTTCTCTCCGCTATTGTGACCATCCATGCAGAAGTACCGGCCAGCGCACGCACCGCACGGTTTCTGGGAACCGAGCGAGACGGGAGCGGTGTCGTGATTGACACTGAAGGTCATATTCTGACCGTAGGCTATCTTATCATCGAGGCTTCCAGCGTTGAGATCATGCTGAATGGTAACAGGCGCATCCAAGCAACCGTTATTGGCAATGACTATAGGACCGGATTCGGCTTGCTGCGTGCAACGGAACCGCTGGATGTAACACCGATGTCGCTTGGCCAATCGTCACAGCTGACCGAACGAACAGAGCTCTTAGTTGTCAGCGATAGTACCCCCGCCTCGATTCGTCCCACTCTTGTGACCTCACGCCGAGAATTTGCCGGCTCTTGGGAATACCTTCTTGAGGATGCCATTTTCACCGCCCCGCCTCATCCGCATTATGCCGGAGCTGCATTGATTGGAGCCGAGGGTAAACTGCTCGGCATTGGTTCGCTCTTGGTGAACGATGTTCTGCCCGGCAGACAGGCGCTGACCGGTAATATGTTTATTCCTGTTGATCGTCTCAAACCCATCCTGGAAGATCTCATTCGCACAGGACGGACTGCCGCCTCTCCCCAACCCTGGCTCGGCCTGTTTACTGAAAAATTCCGGGATAAGCTTATTATCATGTCTGTGGCACCCGGCGGGCCAGCTGAACAAGCGGAAGTGCATGCGAATGACCTTGTGCTCAAGGTCGCCGGCAAGCCGATCAAAGACCAAGCCGACTTCTATCGAAAAATCTGGGCGCTCAGTGACGCCGGAGCCGACATCCCGATCACCCTCCTGCAGGGGACAGAAATCAAGGAAATTGTGGTACGTTCTTCCGACCGGGAGAGCTATTTTCGTACAGCCCCTAACCCGAAAAATCAGGACAAAGAAAAAACGCTCCCGTCCATCTAGAGAAGCCCCTCCTAGAGGGAGCCCTCACTCCCAGCTGGAATCACATCCTTCTACAATCCATCATCACCATAGGCGTGTTGGGCTGGATGCCCGATGTACCAATCTGTGGGCTCATTTTGAGTATTTCAAGGTGAAACCACCGATGTGTTACACGCTGCTTGCCAAGAAATAAGCTACTCTGCCCATAATGCAGCCAACACCGTCGCTGTGTCATAGGACTCGCGGTAGTGAGTGACCGTCCCATTGAGAAGCGTCCATACGGCAACCAAGGCCACCTCATACACTTTGCCGGTCGCTTTCACCCGGCTGCGTTCGTCGCACATCACAACAACCTGATTTCCTTGGGCGATAAATTCTCGCGGTACAAATTGTTCAAGCTCTCTCGTTTCGTCGAGTATGGCAAACCACTGCGCCACCTGCTCTCGACCCCGGATAGTTCCAGCCCAAGGAATTTCCTTTGGTCCGGGCGACTGCCACTCAATATTCTCAGCAAGCGTCTGATTCTCAGCAAGCGCTTGCAGAACTGCAGCCAGCTCGTTTTGCGAGATATCTGTCGAGATACCTGTATAGATATCCGTATAGATCTGTCGCACGACCGTGGCATTGTCTTTTTTGCGTTGTGGCCGCGCCTTTATTTTTCCTTTTGAAGCCGCCCAGGCAGCCGTCCACGTATCCAACACTGGGCCCTGAAACAGATTCTCGGTTCTCCTGCGTAGTGTTTCCGGATCATTTTCCACGGCTCGCAGCGTGTCCGACGTGGTATCTGGCGCGGGCGGTGACGCCTGTTTCTTTCTTCGTTTCGAGACGGCCCAGGCAGCCGTCCATGTATCAAATCCAGGTGAGCTGAACGGCTGCTGTGTCTGTTCCAGGATTTCTTTGGGGTCTTTGCTCTCCGACATACGGTTTATCCTTCTTTATTCTTAAGAGCGTGTCCAAAAAGTTCATTCTGGACGTCGCCCGGCTGCAAACAGCGTGTCCCTGTTACCCTCCATCGCCATATCACAGTGGATATGGCTGTTTCGGGCGCCTTGGTCACGCCGCTTTCGCTCAGGCTTGGGCCACAGAGACACTTATTAGACACGCTCTAAGACTCTTTCCCTGAAAGCGCAGCGTCCTGTCTCGCGCGTCTCGCCAAAATATTCTCGACAGTAGCCAAGTCGTCTCGAGTATCCACGTCGATCGCTGCCTCTGCAAACGGCATCTCAACGATGCCCACTTGCGCTTCCAACACCTGACTAGCCTGTTCTATAGCGGTCCGACGATCTAGCCTGCGAAAGAGAAAGCGCAGCAGGTTCACAAAACCAAACTCACTCACCAAGCGCCAGGGGCGCTTGCGGAACCGTCCGGCTCGTTCCCAGAACCGCACGGCATTCGCTGCCTGTGGCGTACGAAGAAGAAAAAGATTGGTTCCGCAAAAACTCTCATCCTGAAGCGTGATAAACGTGCGGCGCGAATCCGGATACTGAGATCGAAAAAGCGCAGCGGTGACTACGCCAACAACCACATCGGCCTCAGTTTGTTCGGCTGCTGTACAGAAATACTCCAGCATCTGTGGGGAAAGTAAGGCATGATCGGCAGTCGTCACCAGTAGCGGGCCATCTCCCTGGTGCGCCTCATAATAGTCCAAAACACTTGCCGGCGGCGAGTGGCGGCTCGTGTGGAACTCTATTGCTCCTGCCTCAGGCAGGGCAGTCAACACGCTGGTCTCGTCAATGCTGACCACAATTTTCTGTACGTGTGGCGTACTGCCCAGGCTACGCAGCACCCGAGCCAGCATGGGCACGCCAGCGACGGGAATACAGGCTTTATGCGTCTGGCCTGTCACCTGAGCTAAGGCATCCGTCGGCCCACGTCGTCCGGCAAGAACAAATGCCGTGACAGAACTATGGGCTCCTGGGTCTCCCTTCTGATCCAACACGCTAGCCACGCCGGCATTGTAGACGGCGTACGCAACTGCGCAATTCCTCCTCTCTAGACTGCCGCCTGAGCCGTAGACAGCCAGCGCGCCTCTCTTTCGCCGTCATCATCACCCAGCTAGACTACCCTGCACCTAGGATAGGGAATGGTGGGGAATGGGCATCCGCACAGGGGGTAAAGATTCTTGTTTATCTGGATAGACGCGACCAATCCGAGCAGCAGACTGCGGATTTTCGGCATGACGCTGCTCGAACGCCAGCTACATACCATTATCGAAGCTGGGCTAGACCCGAACGAAGTCTATGTCCAGCTCTCTGCTGAGACGGTAGATCTTCCTTCGCTCCTGCCACCGGATCTCCTGCGCCGGCTTTCGATACGCTGGGGGCATGAACGTCGCACAGTGTCGGAATATCGGACGACGCTGTCTCAAACGGTCCAAAACGAACCGCTGCTCGCACTAGAGGCGGACGCTGTTGTGGATAGCCGCCTGTTGCGCCATCTTGGCGAGTGCTCGGGTTCTTGGGCCGCTCGGGGAAAAGCCGGAGAAGCACAGACTGCTGCACTTCGTTTCGAAGGACAGGACCCCCTGCCCCCTTCAACCGGAATCCGGCTGCCGAAGCTTGCGGAACGCAGTCTTCAGGCAGGCCGCCTCCAGGAAGTCGTACTGGCCGAAGTGCCGTCGTATATTCGCAAGCTCCGGCGTGATCTGCCCGTATATCTTTTTCGCATTCTGGACACAGCCAGCCGAGACCGGGCCGAACGCTTTCTGTTTTGGTCCAACTATAAAGGCTCGACCGACTTTTTTACCAAATATGTCTACCCGCCACTGGTATGGCGTGCCGTACGTCCGTTCGCCCGCTGGCGCGTACATCCTAACGTCATCTCGGTATTTAATGTCTTCATCACCTTTCTCGCTGTGCCGCTCTTCGCGTACGGATACTGGATCTCGGCCTTTACGCTCGCCTACACCATGAGCGTACTCGACTCGGTGGACGGCAAGTTGGCCCGGCTCACATTCACGGCGTCCAAGCTCGGCGATATCTTGGATCATGGGCTGGATATCGTTCATCCTCCAGTGTGGTATTTCGCCTGGGCTTGGGCATTAAGTGGCGGGATACCGGGCGCACCCGTCTTCCAACTGGCGGTGTGGATGGCTGTCTTTTATGTTCTGGATCGTATTGTGGCCGGGCTGTTTAGCGCCCGGATGGGCCAGTCGATTCACGGTTACACCTCCCTAGATGAACGCATGCGGACCTTTATTTCGCGCCGGAATATCAATGTGCCGCTGTTTATGCTGGGATTACTTCTTGACATTCCGATTCCCGTCTTTGTTGCCATTGTTGTCTGGCAGGTGGCCTCACTCGGCTTCCACACCCTGCGTTTAGTCCAGTTCTGGAACCGCAAACATCTGCTTGGAACGCAGGCATCATGATGCTCCACATGCTCCACTAGGGAGTTCCTCTAGTCATGCATCTGCTGCTTGTCTTTGCCCGTGCCTACCCGGGCCGCATCAGACCGATAGCCACAGCCGTTTCTCGCCCTTACGTACAAAAAATTGCCTAGTCGTAGACCTATGGCTTTTTCAACAACAGCACGCAGAGTGAGCAGATTACTTGATTCGCTGCTGCGGACAGACCCGTATCACACACCAGGCACCCGGACCCAGCTTGAGCGTGTCGTCCTTGGTGTGCGCACTGGTGTTGCTCCCAGCGAAAAGCCAGCGGTCCGCATCTTTGTTGGCACCGAGCCGGCCCAATACCGAGCCGAGCGCGTCTTTATCTGGTCCATTGAGCAGGTCCGGGATCCCGCTCGGGTGTACGAATTATATCTCATGAAAGACCTGGCCGGTTTTGATCAGCACGGTTGGCTGACCGGATTTACGAACTATCGATTTGCTATTCCCCATTTTGCTGACGGGCACGGCACTGCCATCTATAATGACATGGACCAAATCTATCTGGCCGATCCCGGCGAACTTTTTGACACAGCTCTGGGCAGCCATGGCTTTCTGTCTATAAACGACCGCGACACGTCAGTCATGCTGATCGACTGCGAGCGGATGAAAACGGTCTGGACACTCGAAGCGGCGCAGCACGAACGCCGTAAAGCGTTAGAAGCCGCCGCCCGGGAAGTCCCTGATCTATGGGGTGCGCTTGATCAACACTGGAATGCACGCGACGGAGAATACGAGGCTGAGCGATCGAAGCTGCTGCACTACACCACCATCCAGACCCAGCCGTGGCAGCCATTTCCCCAGCGTTATGCGTATCAGCATAATCCTGTCGCCCAGCTTTGGTTTCATTTAGAACAAACAGCCAATGAGGCCGGCTATCAGGTCTTTCAAGCAGCGCAGCCGAGTGCGCAATACACCGCGCTGCTCTCTCGCCTCCGTAGCGGATCGAGTCTCAGGCAGACATCACGGCCTCAGAGAGTGTCAGACCGGAACGGTGACGGCCATCCGCTCCAGAAGTGTGTAGAGACCCTTATCGCCCAGACTGGAAGCCACACTATCCTGGACTATTCGTTTGGCTTAGGCAGCAGACAAATCAGTTGCAACGGGGCCAGCGTGCAGCAGTATAATCCTGTCTTTGTCGAGTCGGCATCATACAACCCCCGCAACCCCCGCGACTCCGGTCGGGCAGAAAGCGCGGACGGCGTTGTCTGTACGAATAGCCTTGATTTTGTGCCAGACGAAGATGTGCCCTGGATGCTGGAAGAGCTCTTTCGCCGTGCTCACCATTTTGTGGCCGTCGCCGTGCATGCGTTTCCGTATGAACAACAACTTCCGAATGGCGACTTGTTGCGGGGACGCCCGCGGCCCTCTACCTGGTGGCAGGCGCAATTGGACCTGCTCAGTCCGCGTTATCCCTCCGTGCGCTGGCAACTGGCCGTCCAACCGTTGTCAACAACACCCAAGTCCAGCACCCAGATCTCTTTTGGCGGCAACCTCGGCCGTCTCCCAACGGTCTGGGTCCTGACCTCACATAAGCCGGGCCATACCGCCCAAGCGCTCGGTCTCGCCGATGCCCTGGACTGGCCATATGAAACTAAGGCCTTACGCTTTACTGCGCTGGCTGATGTGCACAAACGCCTGCTCGGCTCCCAGCGGGTAACGCGATTTGGTTTAAACGTCGCCCATTCCGACCCACTTGTCCCACCCTGGCCCGATCTCATTATTACCGCAGGCTGGCGCCCCGCGCGTGTTGCGCGCTGGATTCAGCGCCAAAGCAAAGGACACACCCGGCTGGTACTGCTCGGTCGTAAAGGCAGCCGGCCCACCAATACCACCGATATCGGGGTCGCGTGCAGTCATTTTCGTCTGCCGCCTCATCCTCGGCGTATCGAAACTGTGGCACCTTTGACGCAAATCACCCCAGAGCGACTCAAGCAGGGGGCAGACCAGTGGTGTCACCTGGTTCAGGACGCTCCGCATCCATGGATTATGCTGCTGGTCGGAGGGGCGACCGCCCGCTATCAGCTTGATCCCAGCATTGCCCGGAAAATGGGAGAAGATGTCCGCACGTTTGCCGAACGTGTGGGTGGAAAAGTTTTTGCCACGACCAGCCGACGAACGGGCGAGGCGGAAACAGCCGCCTTGATAGCCGGGCTGGGTCCAGCCCACTACGTGCATACCTGGGAAGCGGGGCAGCAAGACAATCCGTATTTGGGTTATCTGGCACTAGCGGACGTTTTGATTGTGAGCGGAGAGAGCGAGTCCATGTTGGCTGAAGCCGCAACCACCGCTACACCGCTCTCCATCTATCCCTTGCCAAAGCGAGCGGCGGACCTGATCGGGAGTTGCAAGGAGTGGATAGTCACTCATGCCCAAATCACGCAGCGCAAAAAGCGCGGCAGCATACAACCCCAAAGTGGGTTGTCGTACGTGTGCGCTCGATTGATTGAACGCGGCATTGTCCAGCCCCGACGGGATTTGAGCGCGTTGCACGACACCCTAGTCCAGCGCAAGATTGCGCGCTTTTTCGGTGCACCCTTGGATTTTAAGATACGTCCAGCTCTGCAGGAGTTTGACCAGGTTGCCCAAAAGGTTCGCCGCCTGCTCGGCTTTCACACCGTCGTATGATCAAACTTGTTCTTCTTCGTCACGGCCAGAGTATGTGGAACCAAGCCCGTCGCTTTACCGGCTGGGCCGATGTCGATCTCAGTCCACACGGCCAAGAGCAAGTCAGACGAGCCGCCCAGCTCCTGCAAGCGGCTGGTTTTTCGTTTGACGTGGGCTTTACCTCCTATCTGCAGCGTTCGCTGCATACACTTGAGATCGTTCTGGAAGGCATGCAGCTCCAGGTTCCGATCCATACAAGCTGGCGGCTGAATGAGCGCCATTGTGGTGCACTGCAAGGACTCAGCCGGCAAGAAATCGCCCAGCGTTATGGCCGGGAACAAGTCGTGATCTGGCAGCAGCACTTCGATATCGCACCCCCGGCCCTCGACCCAACAGACGAGCGCTTTCCCGGCCATGATCCCCGCTATGCCGAGCTTACACACGCAGAACTGCCACGCACAGAAACCCTCAAAGCCGTCCGCGCGCGCGTGCTCCCCTACTGGCACGAAACGATAATTCCCCAGATCAAAGCAGGCAAACAGATTTTGATAGTCGCGCACGGCAATAGCCTGCGTGCACTGACCACCTATCTTGATGGCATTGCGGAAAACGACATCCCAGGTGTGAAACGTTCGCTTACAGGCGAGCCGTTTGTGTACGAATTTGACGAGCAAGCAAATCCGCTGCGGCATTACTACGTGCGCCGAGCCCCAAAACTCCAGCGTTGGGTCAAAACCAAATTGGGAAATCTGGGACAGTCGGGCAGGTCGGAACAGTTGCCTCCAGCGACAAAGGACCGCTCATGTGCGGGATAAGCGGATTTTTGGACCCTGCTCCAAATCCTCGACTGTCTGAATTCTCAATGCTGGCCACGCGCATGGCAGATACCCTCGTATCCCGCGGACCGGATGACAATGGGGTCTGGGTTGATCAGACACATGGAATCGGTCTTGCACATCGACGCTTATCCGTCATCGATCTGTCACCAAGCGGCCGCCAACCCATGCTGTCTGCGGATGAGCGTTTCGTGCTGGTATATAATGGCGAGCTGTATAACTTTCAGGAACTCCGCGCAGACCTCGAAGCGCACGGCCACATCTTCCGCGGGAACAGTGACTCCGAAGTATTGCTTGAAGCGTGTGCCGCCTGGGGGATCGAACAGACGGTGAGGCGCTGTCTCGGCATGTTTGCCTTTGGTCTATGGGATCGCCAAGAACACTGTCTCACCCTGGTACGCGACCGCATCGGCATTAAGCCACTCTACTGGGCTCGTTTCGGACAGGTCTTTCTCTTTGGTTCTGAGCTGAAAGCGCTACGAGCGCATCCGTGCTTTGACGCACGGCTTGACCGAGACATGGTTATTCCGTTTCTGCGCTATAATTATATTCCTGCTCCGCACAGCATTTATCGTGACGTGTATAAACTTGAACCCGGCTGCATGTTACAGCTGCGTACGTCGCACGAGCCACACATCACGCGCTATTGGGATCTCAACCATGTTATCCAGCAAGGGACTGAGGCTCCTCTCCAGGCGGATGACGGACAAACACGAGATCAACAAACATTGGACCAACTTGCACTGGACCAACTCGAAACCCTACTGAGTGACGCAGTCCAACGGCGTATGGTTGCCGATGTTCCTCTGGGCGCGTTTCTGTCGGGTGGGATTGATTCTTCAACCATTGTCGCGCTCATGCAGCAGCACAGCCCGCGTCCTATCAAGACGTTTACTATTGGCTTTCAGGAAGCAGGCCGGGATGAATCCCAGTATGCGCAGCGCATTGGGCGACACCTAGGCACTGACCATCAGACACTTGTTGTCGAGCCAAGTCACGCCTCAGACCTCCTGCCACGCTTGCCTGACTGGTATGATGAGCCCTTTGCTGACACCTCGCAGATTCCGACTTGTTTTGTCTCGCATTTGGCCCGGCAGGAGGTCACTGTTTCGCTCTCCGGAGACGGCGGCGATGAACTATTCGCTGGGTATAAACGCTATATCAAAGCCGCCCAGCTATGGGGCCGATTCTCACGGTTGCCACGTCCTGTCCGTGCTGTGTTGGCGCAGGCCACAGGCTTGCTTCCTCCGTTCTTAGAAAATGTACAGTCACTTGCACCTAAACCACTCTCTCGTTTGGTCAAACACACTCACCAACTCTCCCGTGCATTATCGCTCGATACAGCCGACTTACACGATCGCCAACTGTGGCGGCGCTGGGAGGACCCGGCCAGACTCGTTATCAATGCGGACGCTGACGGGGCGCAGAAATCGTATCTCACACACCACACAACTCCAGCGGTGGACATTGTCTCTCAGATGCAGTTTTTGGACACCCTTTCCTATCTGCCGGATAATAATCTGACCAAGGTCGATCGGGCCAGCATGGGGGTCAGTCTTGAAGTGCGGGTGCCACTGCTGGATCATCGAATTGTCGAGTTCACCTGGACGCTACCCGCTCACATGAAGATCCGTAACGGACAGGGCAAATGGCTGCTGCGGCAGTTACTGTATAAATATGTGCCGCGTGAGCTTGTTGAACGTCCCAAGCAGGGTTTTGGGGTTCCGCTGAGTGGCTGGTTGCGCGGACCGTTGCGTGAATGGGCAGAGGAGCTGCTGTCGGAACAGGCATTGTGTCAAACCGGCATATTCAACTCAGCCCTGGTGCGGCAGAAGTGGACCGAGCATATAGCTGGAACATCGGATTGGAAGCGGCCGTTGTGGAACGTGTTGATGTTTCAAGCCTGGCATAAGCAGTGGATGTAAATGCAATATCTTGATCTGGATCAGCTCAGTGCGATTGATACGGTGGCTTTTCAGGCTCGGCAGCCGTATCCATGGATCAATCCGGAACGATTGCTGACTGAGGAGGGCTATCAACGGCTCTTAAACAATCTGCCCGACCAGACACAGTTTACCCCCAGCTTCGACAACCAACGCGCCCACGGGCAGCAAGGCCATGACCGGTTTATTTTGGGATACTCCGACGACTTGTCGGTGGTCCACGAGTGGAAAGACTTTGTGGCTGAGTTGCGTAGCCCGACCTATCAGACTTTTCTGAGTCGTTTGCTCGGGACGAGAGCATTTGAACTCAGCTTTCACTGGCACTATACCCCACGTGGCTGTTCTATCTCGCCGCACTGCGATGCCAAGCACAAGCTCGGCTCACATATTTTTTATTTCAACACCGAACAGGACTGGGATCCCACCTGGGGCGGCCAGACATTGCTACTCGACGATGGGGGCCGCTTCCCTCGCAAGTCCGCTCCACGGCTAGAGGACTTTGACAAAGTCTCGAAATCAAAAGCCATAGGCAATTGCAGCCTGCTCTTCGCCCGCCGCGACAAATCCTGGCACGCCATGCGGCCGCTGCAGTGCCCGGAAGACCGGCTGCGCAAGGTGTTTATTGTGGTGATCAACCGCTTTTGGCCGGTGGAACGGTTGAAGCGCTTGTTTGGTGGGCAGGCGCAGGGGTATTAAACATAGCTGAGAAAAAGACCTTTCCATTCAAGGGGTTAAGAAATATGGAATCCATACTTCCATTTTTCCGGTAAAAATGGAACTTTCAACTCCAAAAGAAAGCTGCATCCCGTCATGAAGTTGAAGCCAAGCTCTTGGAAGTGGTTGAGCGGGACGATTACCGCGAGGTCAGCCCGGAATTCTGGCAACGCATAGAAGCAGCTGCCACCGGGAAAGCGGCACAGAAACGTAGGCCGAAGAAGTCGTGAAGCTACGGCTGTTCATTGACCGGGCGTGAGCACTGCGGCTGGTATCTTGGACCAAGGCAAGAAAAAAGGGCAGTAAACATTTTGTAAGATGTTCTTGAAAACATATGTTTTTAAGTGCACAATTAGACATGAACTAGACGGTCCTCTTTGATGATGCGTTTGCGGAGGAAATCTAGGGTATGCCCGCTTCCGTACGGATACAGGTCCTTGCCCATGCCCGGTTACTAGAGAAATTTGGTCCCCGTCTTGGCCGCCCCCGCGTGGATACGCTCAAGAACTCGCGCCACGCGAATATGAAAGAATTACGGTTTTAGGCAGACGAGGGAGTGTGGCGGGTCGCCTTTGCCTTTGATCCAGTCCGGCAGGCAATCGTGTTGGCCGCTGGCGACAAAGGGGGTCAGAATGAGCAGCGCTGTTACAAACGGTTGATTGCCACGGCGGATAAACGTTTTGACGCGCATTTGGTGCAAGTACAACGACGAGGAAACCAGTCATGACAGTACAACTCAAAGACATGATCAACCGCCTCTCAGCGGATGAACAGAAAGCCGTGGCAGCCCTGGCGGCGGAGTTAATTGCGGAAGAGATGTCGTTACGGGATCTCCGCGAAGCCCATCAACTCACACAACAGTGGATGGCGGAATCCCTGGGCATTGGACAAGAGGGGGTATCCCGGTTGGAAAAACGGACGGATCTATTGCTTTCAACGCTACGCGGCTATGTCGAAGCTCTGGGGGGCCAGCTCCGCTTGGTCGCGGACTTTCCCGACCGGCCCCCATCATCTTGTCGGGGCTGGCTGATATAGATTCACGAATGCCGACTTCACGCACGGTTCCGAAGCCTCCCCGCAAGTAAGGAAACAAGAGGACGGGAACACAATTCTCGATCGTGTTCCAGAGTGAGACGGGCAACAGGGCAAGTTGGACAGAAAGCACGTACTTTAACATGATAAGGGCTTCATCCGGGGAGAGTTGTTCTATAATCTTAACGAAGGCGGGGTGTGCTTCTCCGATGCGGTCCTTGTCAATCGCTCGGGCTAGGAGATTCACATATAGCTCGGTCAAAGGGTTCCCGTCTTCTATACAGCGCAGCGCTGACATAACAGGCGGCGCGATAGAAGCCGGGGCTTCACATGCTATGGGGGGAACTAGTTCTGATACTTGAAAAAGTCGCTAAGACAGGCCGCCCTCTACTTCTAGTAGCCGAAGATATTGAGGGTGAGGCGTTCGCAGGCCAACGAGCGGGAGCTGGTTAATCCGATTTGGGGGGAAGGAGTTTGTTGGCGTGCCGTATCGTGATCTCCTTTCGCCGCTTAAATTGGTAAGATACGAGATTCCATCAAGACAAACCGAAAGTGCTGTTTCGCCTCTTGACGGCATAGCCTTCCGGAGGTTTTCTGATACCCATAGACAGGAAGAAGCTCATCACGTGTTAGACGAGGTCTATAGCTGGTTTGCGGAAGGGTTTGATACCAATGATTTGCAAGAGGTCAAGGCGGTGTGAGAAGAATCGGCTAGACGAGATTCCCGTCTCCCCTCTCCTGATTTGACTCAATCCCTATGAAACATTTTCCCCGTTTGTTCGATTTGGCCCTGAATAACTCATAGAGAGGAGAAATGTATGAGCATCAAGCCGATCATCCAACTCTACCCGGTGATTCCCGCGGAGGGGAAAGAGCGGGAAACTCTCCGTCCCATCGGGCGCAACAGCGAGCGGTACCAGGCGGTGATTCGAGACTGGGCAAAGCTGGCAGTGGCCGCAGACAAGCTGGGCTACTGGGGCTTCAGCACGATTGAGCATCACTTTCACTCCGAAGGATATGAGGTGGGGCCCAGTCCCGGCGTCCTAAACGCCTGGTGGGCGGGGCTGACAAAAAATATTCGGATGGGGGCGCTGGGGTATGTGATGAGCACGCAGGACCCGGTACGGGTGGCGGAGGAGTGTGCGATTTTGGACCACATTCTGGAGGGACGGTTTTTTGCTGGGTTTGCCCGTGGCTATCAGTCCCGCTGGGCGAATGTTCTAGGACAGCACTATGGCGCGAAGGCGACGTTATCGGACGAGTCAGATGATGATGAACTGAACCGGCAGATTTTCGAAGAGAAGATGGACATCGTCCTGCAATGTTGGACGCAGGAGGCGGTGTCATATGATGGAAAGTTTTTCAAAATTCCCTATCCCTACGAGACCGGCGTGGAAGGCTACCCGGCCTCTGAGCTGGCGCGCAAGAGCGGGGCGCTGGGTGAAATTGGGCCGAACAACGAGGTGCGCAAGGTGAGTGTCGTCCCGGCTCCGTACACGCAGCCCCATCCGCCGGTGTTTGTGGCAACAAGTGCGAGCAAGGAGTCGGCGGTGTATTGTGGGCGCAAGGGATTCGTCCCGTGCTACTTCGCGCCGATCGACAAAGCGGCAGAGCATGGGCAGGCGTGCTGGGAGGCGGCGCAAGGGGCTGGGTATAATATCCGCTTTGGCGAGAAGCAGGCGCTTGTACGTTGGGTCCACATCACGAACTCGCGGGAAGAGTACCGGCAATCGATCGCCCGCAATGATGTAGACATCTACGTGGATTTTTATTCTAAGTTCTTCCCCAAAGCCTTTGACGTGGCTAAGGTCAAGGCCGATCCGGTCCAGGCAGTGATCGACTGTGGGTTATACGTAGGTGGGACGGCCGACGACGTTTGCGAACAACTCCAAAGCCAGCTCGATCGCCTTCCAGTGGAGTATCTGGTTTTGATTTGGCACTGGGCGCAGCAGCCTACGCACGATGTGCTCCGGGAGATGGAGCTCTTTGCTCGGGACGTAGTGCCTAAGCTCGACAACTCCAGCCCATAGACGTCGGCTTGATTGCTCGCACCAGATTCACCCTAAGGTGGGGCCACCTTAGGGTGGGGATAGATCCACAGGAAGCTCACTACCGTCCCGTTCTTACGAGCGGGACTTTTCTTATAACAAATGGTCATACTTCTTTATTCGCTGCGGTCCAAAGGTGTAAGTAGAAATCAGCCGGTCTAAGTCAATTTCCCGCTCTCGCGATTCTTGTTTTAACGCTTCACTCGCTGGATGCTCCTTGGAAAATAGACAGGAGGATGCGCCTTGCGCATGAAATACTATAAAGGCGCGGACCTACTCGATATTCAGTTCTCACCCTCTCGGCTAGAAGAAACCTGTGACCTCGGCCCGTATGCGTGGGGGGAGTTTGACAAGGACGACCGGCTGGTGGGAATTACCTTTCAGCATGCGTCGGGCTATATCGACCTGGCCGGATAGCCACAGGAACTAGTGGAGCAGGTGGAGGGAGAATCGGTCTCTATTGAGGAGATCCAGGCTCGCACGAAGAAGGCGAGCTGACAACGGCTCTCTTGCTGAGACCAGCGAGCAGAGCTCTTTACAGATACACTAATTGCCCAATAAGAGATTCCCGTACAAATCGACTTTCTAAGTCGACTAAACGTTGGAGTGTCTCTCGTAGAGATCTCTGAGGCGATACGATGATTCCGAAGTATTGTTTTCCCTGCTGGAACTATTCGTTTGCCAATAGCTCAAAGTCGACAAGGTTAAAAGTCATCAACGCCCGCTTTTGTGACACTGCAAACGCTGATTGCTCTACGTCTTTTGCTCCCTTTCTGCCACATTCGTGCGCATTGACAGCATCAAGTCCTTTCCGACTGAGCGCAGCAGCCAGATCTTCGTGTACATCTTCGTCTAAGAAGAGTGCGATTGCTGCCATCGGGCTTGCCGCTTTTTGACCTCACGGGAAGAGAGAGAATTTTCTTCTACTTTGTGGTCAATTGCTTCTCTATGGTCGTGGTAGTAGCTCAGCGCATCATAAATCTCAGCTAACCCAAGACTTGGGTAAACGTTGTGTTGAATTTGTTCTGCAGAAGAACCTTTCTTATACCAGCCTGCGATGGCCCAAACGGGAATCCGAGTCCCCACAACAGTCGGCTTTCCCTGACAGACACTTTTTTTTGTCGTCACATACGGGTGCTTCACTTTTAGCGCAGCAGATGGCATGACTCAGTAACTCGCTTTCGTGTATGAGTATACCTCCTTGTACCGTATTTTTACTCCGGTCAAAAGAACAAATGGAAAGAGTTCTGTTGCCTACCGTGCTTGGATGTGTACTGGTTGCCGCTCTCATCACACTCCTGCGTCGTGGTCCAGACAATGCCACAACGTATCCAGCCAGCCACGCGTACGATCCCCTCGCAGTTGCGCGCGCGAGCATTGGGAAGACCGTCAACACACAAGCAACCGTCCCGCCGCAGTGCTATACGCGGACTGCGGGCATATCCAATCCGTGTTGGACGTGTCACACCCAGCCGCTCGGCGAGAATCGTTTCACCGATTGGCCTCTCCAGGCAGCCTATACTTTTAGCGATTTTTCTCGGACCAATCGCTGGCAAAACCTTTTTATTGACCGGCGTGCAGCTATCGAAAACATTTCTGACGCTGAAGCGCTGGACTATATCCGAGCGGATAACTATACCCCGCTGCGGGCTGCCTTAGACAACCGGCAGGACTATCCGGGTTATGTGCCCGACCTCGACTTTCGCCAAGGCTTTGACGGGGAAGGCTTTGCTCGGGACGGCAGTGGGTGGCGGGCGATTCGGTATAAGCCGTTTCCGGGCACCTTTTGGCCAACGAACGGCAGTACGGACGACGTGATGATTCGCCTGCCACGTACGTTTCAGACCGATACGTACGGTCGACAATCACGTCCGATTTATAAACTCAATCTGGCCATTCTTGAGGCGGCGATAGCCGTTGATCCCTTGATGAAAGATATTGATCGTGAAGTCGAGCCGCTCAATGAGAAGCTAGCGGGGAAAGACCTCGATGGAGATGGCATAATGCAGCCGGCTGTTATGCACCTCCGGACACTGCCCTCCCACTATATTGGAGCGGCGCAAGAGATAGCAGTCCACCGCTATCTGTATCCACAAGGCACGGAATTCTTACACACGGTACGCTATATCGATACGGATGTTCCTTCTCTGCTATCCACTCGGATGAAAGAAGTCCGCTACGCTCGTAAAGTCGAGTGGCTTGACGATTGGGCTCGGCTCCGGGCGTATGAACATGAGCGGGACGAAAAAGAAGAGGGCCTCTCGCCGCTCTTTCCTGGCTCGCCCCTGGTGGGTTTGCGGAATGTCTTTGGCTGGCAGTTTCAAGGATTTATTGAGGATGCAGCCGGTCAACTACGGCTGCAAACTGAAGAAGAGCATTTGTTCTGTATGGGCTGCCATACCTCGCTGGGTGTGACGGTTGACCAAACGTTTGCTTTTGCGCGTAAAGTTCCGGGTATTGCCGGCTGGAGACACCAGTCTGTACACGGGATCCCGGATGTTCCCCAAGCCGGACATCAGGAGCCGGAGATTTTGACCTATTTTCAGCGGGTGCAAGGCGGAGATGGGTTTCGAGCCAATACCGAAGTACTGGAACGTTTTTTTCAGTATGGAAAGGATGGAAGGGAAGGGAAGCTCGATACGGCTCAGGTTCGACGTGCGGCTCCGGGTGGGGATCGAGACATCGCTTTTCTGATTGTGCCGTCGCGCAAGCGCGCACGCCTGCTGAATAAGGCCGCTATAGTGCTCGTCCGTGAGCAGAGCTTTGTCCTGGGCCGTGATCCGCTTCTTGCCTCTACGGTCAACGTCCACACAGCAATTCAGGACGATTCGACCGGCCTCGCTCCTGCCGGACGTATCTATCGAGACGGACGTCTGTGGCTGGATTGGAAGACCTTTCCTCCTTAAAGAACCCCAGGGCGGTTGGGTACATTGAAACCCTGGGGGAAATCCTCTAGCGTGCAGGGCTATGTCTGAACGAATTGGGGTCTTTCTCCTGAGCATCGTTTTGGTGGGTGTTGTTGGGTGCTCGGCGACTCTCAAACGACCCTCAGCAAAAGAGTATTATCAAGAGGCAGCCGAGGCCTTTGAAGACGAGGATTATTTGCTCGCCTCCGAGAAGTACCAGGAACTGCTCGAGCAGTACCCGCTGAATCCCTACGCTGAGGAAGCCGAGCTCAAAGCGGCCTATGGACACTTCCTTGAAGAAAATTACGCTGAGGCCATAACCACACTCCGAGACTTTGAACGCGCCTTTCCAACCAGTCAGCACATGCCGTTTGTGAAGTATTTTCTCGGCATGGCGAACTATGAGCAGATCCGTACCCCGGATCGTGATCAGGCGGTCACGCGCAAGGCGGACGGATTCTTCCAACAAGTGATAGACCGCTATCCGGACAGCGCTTTTGTCCTGCAAGCGGAAGAAAAGAGCAAAGCCGCGCGCGATGTCATGGCCAATCATGAACTGTATGTCGCGGATTTTAACGAAAAGCTGGGGAATAAAGTGGCCACCAAGGCACGACTCCGGACCCTTGTTGAGCGGTATTCCGAGACGGACGCAGCTGTTGACGCTTTAGGCCGACTCGGAAGAATTCTCAATCACGAAGGACATGTCGATCTGGCTGACCTGGCCGTACGAGCGCAAGCCGCGCGCCAGGCAGCAGGTGATGAACCACAGGCTGACGAGCCGGACGCCGCAGCATCGGAATTGGGTGGACTCCTGGTGTCCGGAGTCGACCCTTTACTGCTACTTGTTTCTGAATTGAAAAAACAGGAAGACGCGGCACGCCTCGCACGTACTGAGGCAGATACGGAGAAGTTTGCTGCAGAGAAAGCGGCTGAACAAGAAGAGCGGGCGTTAGATGCGGAATTTGAAGACGAAGAAAGATCATTCGAAGTCGATGAGGACTATCGGGAAGAGATTGAGCGCGACGAGGATGGTGAGGATAGTGATGAATTTGAGATGAGTGACAGCGACGCGCTGGAACTTGATACTGGCTTTGCCGCCGACCTGGAAGAGGAATTAACGGTGGACGATGAGGACTTCGAACTTGACGGGGACGTCGCAGCACTCGAAGCAGCCGGCGTTCTGAGCGCTGAAGAAGACGGTGCAGACTCAAATACGACAGACAGCGTCGTCCCAGAGCCTGAAACCGCTAGGGAGCTGGCTGAGACTCTGGAAGAAGGACGTGAAGTGAGCGCAACGGTTGAATCCCTGGATGATGCTGGCCCTCGCGAAGGAGCTCGTGAGGAAATGGCGGCAGTTGATGAGATTGTTCCCGTAGATACAGATGCTTCCGTTGTCCGGATAAAGATAGAGCGCGGCGCTGAAATTAGAGCGGCGCGGGACGCAGTTCTTGACATCGATATTGATAGCATCGACTTCGAGTTCGAGGACGAATAGCCTTCATGTCAGAGTAGCCGGAATAACAAAGATATATTGACACCTTAGGGAGTATTCGGTAGCTTCACAGAAATTCCTATGTGGAGGAATACACAGGACTATTCAGGCGATATATAGAACCTTATCGAGAGTGGCTGAGGGACTGGCCCAGTGACGCCACAGCAACCTTTTGTCCCTTCCCAAGAAGAGACAAATATGGTGCTAATTCCCACCCTCACATGAGAGGGAGAGATAAGGAGAGTGATCTGAGTTCATCAGCCTCTTTCTTATCGGGAAGGGGCTTTTTGCTTTCCGCCGTTAGTCACGACCAGCCACGAAAGGATCTGGTATGGAAAGGGTCGAACGCGCTAGGCACGCTCGCGTTCGGGACGGCAAGGTCTTAGTCGTTGGTGTTGGTGGGCTTGGTTCTCCCGCCGCGCTCGCACTGGCCTTGGCCGGCGTTGGGACAATAGGTTTAGTAGACCCGGGCACGGTTGAACTGTCGAACCTGCAACGCCAGATCTTACACTTTACTCCCGATCTTGGCCGACCCAAGGTGCGCTCCGCTCAAGAGAAACTGCAGCGTATGAATGCTGCAATCACTGTGGTTCCTTATGTACAGCGTTTGAGCGCGAATAATTTGGCCGGCCTTTTCGCTGAGTATGATTTTATCATCGACGGGACGGATGGCCTAGAAACGAAGTTTCTTATTAATGATGGAGCAGTACTGCTGAAAAAGCCGTTTTCGTATGCCGGGATCGTACAATTCCATGGGCAGACATTAACCGTCTTACCCGAGCGCACGACCTGCTTACGCTGCCTTTTTCCAGTCCCACCTGATCCGGATGAAATTCCAACCTGTCAAGAAGCAGGCATCCTCGGCAGCGTAGCGGGCAGCCTGGGTATAGTGCAGGCCAATGAAGCAGTAAAATATTTACGCGGGGGAGAGGAACTCCTCACCGACCGCCTTTTGACATATGACGCATTGGCGTTGCGCTGGCGAGAGGTACGCGTCCGCCGCAGCCCCCGCTGTCCCCTGTGCGGAACGAGGCCGACTATTACGACTCTGCAGCCACAGGCGCGACAAGCAATGGCTGTCGCGGGACAATAAGCAATGATGAGATACGAGAGGAATACGAAATGGACACAATTACCGGTCTGACCTGCCGCGAGTGTGGACACGCCTACCCCCTGAGCCCGCTCCACGTCTGTGAGATGTGTTTTGGACCGCTCGAGGTTCAATATGACTACGCCAGTATTCGGCAGCAGCTCTCGCGAGAGATTATCGCCTCGCGCCCCGCCTCGCTGTGGCGTTATCGAGAACTACTCCCGGTCGCTGGAGAGCCGCAGGTCGGCCTCCATAGTGGCTTTACTCCGCTCGTCAAAGCAGATCGTCTGGCTGCCCATTTAGGGGTAAAAGAACTCTATGTGAAGGACGATTCGGTCAATCATCCTACCTTTTCCTATAAGGACCGGGTCGTCTCGATTGCGATTTCAAAGGCTATCGAGTTTGGCTTTGAGACCGTCTCCTGTGCTTCCACCGGGAATTTAGCCAACTCGGTCTCGGCCCATGCGGCGCGCGCCGGACTGCGCTGTTTCATCTTTATTCCGGCCGATCTCGAACAAGGAAAAGTTGTAGGCACAACGATCTATGGTCCGTGTACGGTTGCGATCCGGGGAAACTACGACGATGTCAACCGTTTGTGCAGCGAGATCGCTGACAAATATGGCTGGGCGTTTGCCAATATCAATCTCCGGCCGTATTACACGGAAGGCGCGAAGACCTACGGGTTTGAAATTGTTGAACAGCTGGACTGGCGGTTTCCCCAGCATGTCGTTGTTCCCACCGCGGGTGGCACGATTCTGCCCAAAGTCGCCCAAGCCTTTGAAGAACTCCAGCAGGTTGGATTGATGGAGAGTGGTCCGCGGCCGAAAATTTATACCGCCCAGGCCGCAGGATGTGCGCCGGTTATACAGGCCTTGCACAATGAGACCGACCTGATTGTCCCGGTGAAGCCCAAGACGATTGCCAAGTCGATTGCGATAGGCAACCCCGCCGATGGATATTACGTTCTGCGCGCCGTGCGTGACTCAGGTGGCTGGGGAGAAGCGGCGACGGACGCCGAGATCATCGAAGGCATCCAACTGCTTGCCCAGACTGAGGGAATTTTTACGGAACCGGCTGGCGGTACGACTGTTGCCGTGACGAAAAAACTTATTGAGCAAGGCCGCATTCCTCGGGATGAGTCCATTGTGATTTGTATTACGGGCAATGGGTATAAAACTATTGAGGCCGTGCTGGATCAGGTGCGGCAGCCGTTGCTTATCGAGGCCCGATTAGCCGACTTTGATCAGTTGTATGCCTCTCTGTCATCCGAGCAGAAAGGCGAACAGCTGAAGGTAAATCCGGAAGAGCTGCATTAACAGGGTGATTGTCAGACCACACCAAAACCGCAACAGTGGACTCGCAATAGTGAACCCGAACGAGGAGGTAATTCATATGAGTGTTCAGGTACGTATCCCAACTCCACTGCGTCGCTTGACCGGCGGTGAGGCAGTGGTCTCGGCCGATGGAGCCACGGTTGGGGTGCTAATTGATGATATGGAAAGTCACCATCCCGGTACGAAGGAGCGGCTGTGTGATGAGGAGGGACAGGTGCGCCGCTTTGTCAACATTTTTGTCAATGGCGAAGACATTCGTTTTCTCAATAATCTCGAGACTCCAGTTAAAGACGGAGACGAAGTGTCCGTTGTGCCTGCCATTGCCGGAGGGTGAGAAGTGTCCCTTTTGCCTGGACGTTCCGAGGGGCCGCCCCAGTCCGGACTGCTGCGGGTCCCGTCTGTCCTTCATTTGATTGGAGATACGCCGCTTTTAGAGATTACCCGGATTACCACGGGCATCTCTCCGCGCGTGAGTATCTTTGCCAAGCTCGAAGGCTTTAATCCCGGTGGTTCGGTCAAAGATCGACCCGCGCTACGCATGGTCCAGGAGGGAATTGAGACCGGAGCGTTGACGCCGGGCAAGGTCATTCTAGACTCGACCTCCGGTAACACCGGCATTTCCTTGGCTATGGTTGGGGCAGTGCTCCAATATCCTGTCACGCTGGTCATCCCAGCCAACGTCAGCATCGAGCGCAAGAAAATGATTGCCGCGTATGGTGCTACGATGATTTTCAGTGACCCTATGGAGGGTTCGGACGGCGCTCTCGAACAGTGTCGTGCGGTGTTACACGAAAATCCGGAGCGTTATTTCAAACCCGATCAATACTTTAATCCGGCCAATTCTCTCGCCCACTACGAGACGACCGGCCCAGAGCTGTGGTGGCAAACACAGGAAAAAATCTCGCACTTTGTGGCGGGCATGGGCACCGGCGGGACGCTGATGGGGACCGGTCGGTATCTCAAGGAGCACAATCCCGACGTCCAGATTGTCGGCGTGGAGCCGGATGATGCGTTGCACGGCTTGGAAGGACTCAAGCACATGGCCAGCTCTATCGTGCCCGGCATTTACCACGAAGAGCAGCTTGACGACAAGATCAGTGTTTCGACCGAGGATGCGTATGAGACTGTGTATCGACTCGTCCGGGAAGAGGGTCTCTTAGTGGGTCAGTCTTCCGGTGCTGCGATGTGGACGGCGCTGAAGATTGCACGTGAAATCGATGCCGGCATGGTGGTGACGCTCTTCCCTGATTTTGGAGATAAATACCTCAGCACGAATCTGTGGGTTGGCTGGAAAGATTTTGATCTCCGCCGGGCAGACGCTGAGGCACGGGGAATGGCATGACTGAGAAATTCTATTTGACGTACCCCACAGCGCTTATCAAAGAGCCCCTTATTTACCTCGTTGGGCAGCAGTTTCATCTGGTGACGAATATCCGCGGGGCGAATGTTTCCGGCGAGATGGGACTGGTCGCACTGGAAGTCGAAGGGAAGCAGGCGGATATCGACCAAGCCGTAGCCTGGCTGCGAGAAAAAGGTGTCACCGTCGAGCCGATCGAAAAGAACGTCATCGAATAGTCTATGCTCTCTGACGCCCAGATCGAACGCTATAGCCGACAGATCATCTTGCCCCAGTGTGGGGGAAAAGGGCAGGAAAAAATCCTACGCAGCCGAGTTCTCGTCCACACTGACGGGCTGCTGGAGGCAACCGCTCTCCTGTATCTTGCAGCGGCCGGGGTTGGGACTATCGGCATTATCCGCCCGCAATCTGTCACATCTAATACATCTCGTACATCTGTCACCTCTGGTACCTCTGGAACAGCTCGCACGGTCTTTTCGGCTTTGGCTGAGGATGCGAGTGAATCAGACCAGAATGAGCAGGATGAGCGGATCAAGACGCTCACGCGCCTGAATCCTGATTGCACCATTATCACCCACATCGGAGGGGACGATGAAGAGGCCGCTCTACGACCGGAACAGCTGGTTCAACACTATGACCTCGTGTTAAGTGCCACAGCGGTCCTGCACGACGCCTGTTATGTGGCCCGGAAGCCGTTCATTTGGGCGCACCTCGTGCCGGGACAGGCATATCTATTCGTCTTTCGGGGCGACAAGCCGGACTGGCCGTGCCTACGCTGTCTTTCGTCCGATTTCCCAGTCCCTGATCTCCTCCATGCAGAGCCAGCTCGGGGAGCCGAGTCAACAGATGCTGCCCCGGCGTTATTCATGGGGGCGCAGCAAACGACGGAAGCGCTCAAAGTGATCGTTGCCGCCGATCAAGAAAGCGTACCAAAACTCCTGCAGTGTACATTCCCAGCCTTTCATTTTACTGAGCATATTGTAGAGAAAGACCCCCAGTGTTCCTTGTGCCGGCCCGGTTCGGCTCGTCCAGTATGAATCTGGCAGAATCTGGATAAGTCTGTGGTCTGTGTGTCTCTGTTTTATTTCTGTGTTTGCGTATAATGAAAATATCCAGTCCGGTCTGGTCGAGAAGGGAGCTGAGAAATTGGAGAGTTATACCGAAATGAGTTTGACGGAAAAGAGTTTGCTTGAAAAGAATTCGGGGAAAAAAAATCTCTATGCTCTCACGCATTTAAAATGCCTTGAGGCAGAAAGCATATACATCATTCGGGAAGTTGCGGCCGAGTTTGACAATCCTGTCATGTTGTATTCGATCGGCAAGGACTCTGCCGTCATGTTGCATTTGGCCCGTAAAGCGTTTGCCCCAGGCAAGCCGCCTTTTCCGCTCATGCATATTGATACGACCTGGAAATTCCGGGACATGATTACGTTTCGAGACAATTACGTCAAAAAAGAGCTGGGGTTCGACCTCATCGTGTATATCAACCAAGACGGCGTCAAAGCAGGAATCGGGCCTATTAGCCACGGTTCAAAAAAGCATACCGATGTCATGAAGACGCAAGCGCTCAAACAAGCGCTCGACAAATATGAGTTTGATGCGGCCTTTGGTGGGGCGCGGCGTGACGAGGAGAAATCCCGGGCCAAAGAACGGGTGTATTCGTTCCGAGATCGCAATCATCGCTGGGATCCGAAGAACCAACGCCCGGAACTATGGAATTTATACAACGCGACTGTAGACAAAGGAGAAAGCATTCGGGTTTTTCCCCTGTCGAACTGGACTGAACTGGATGTCTGGCAGTACGTCTATCTAGAGAACATTCCTATCGTAGGGCTCTATTTCGCCAAGAAACGGCCGGTTGTGGAGCGGGATGGGGTGCTTATTCTGGTCGACGATGACCGCCTGCCGTTCCTTCCCGGCGAACGGCCGCAGATGAAGAAGGTGCGTTTCCGTACGCTCGGGTGCTATCCGCTGACCGGGGCGATTGAATCCGAGGCAGACACCCTGCCGCTGATTATCCAGGAGATGCTTTTAGCCACCAAGTCTGAACGCCAGGGCCGCGTGATCGATTTTGATCAGTCCAGCTCGATGGAAGAGAAGAAAAAGGAAGGCTATTTCTAGAACGCTATTGGGTATTGCAATATGTCCCATAAATCTGACTTAATCGTGACGGATATTGAAGCTTATCTGGCCCAACATGAACGCAAAGACCTGTTGCGTTTTCTTACCTGCGGCAGTGTGGATGACGGCAAGAGTACGCTCATCGGTCGCCTGCTATATGACTCCAAGATGATCTATGAGGATCAGCTTGAGGCGATGAAAAAAGACTCGGTACGCTACGGCACGACAGACATGGACTTTGATCCCGCCCTATTAACGGACGGACTGAAAGCCGAACGTGAGCAGGGGATTACGATCGATGTTGCCTATCGCTATTTTTCGACGGCCAAACGCAAATTCATCATTGCCGATACCCCGGGCCATGAGCAGTACACGCGCAATATGGCGACCGGTGCCTCCACGTGTGACTTGGCCATCATCTTGATTGATGCCCGACTGGGAGTCCTGACCCAGACCCGTCGCCACAGCTTTATCGCCTCTTTGTTAGGCATCAAACATATTGTCGTTGCGGTCAATAAGATGGATCTGGTTGATTACAGCCAAGAGACCTTTGATCGTATTGTGGCAGACTATGCCGCCTTTGCGGCCAAGCTTGAACTCAGTGACGTACACTTCCTGCCCATGGCTGCGCTCAAAGGCGACAACGTTGTCCATCACGGCGAAAACATGCCCTGGTATGAGGGCAGTCCGCTCATGCATATGCTGGAGAACGTCTATATTGCCTCGGATGTCAATCTGATCGACTTTCGTTTTCCGGTCCAATACGTGAATCGACCCAATCTCAATTTTCGGGGCTATTGTGGGACGGTGGCTTCCGGGATCGTACGTCCAGGCGACGAGGTAATGGTTTTTCCGTCCCGCCAAACGAGCCGGATCAAGGCAATTCACACCTTTGAAGGAGAGATTGCGCAGGCTATGCCCCCGCTGGCCGTGACCCTGACCCTTGAGGACGAAATCGATATCAGTCGGGGCGACATGCTGGTCCATCCCAACAATGTGCCCATGGAAGCCAAGAGTTTTGAAGCCATGCTGGTGTGGATGGCCGCAGAGCCGCTACGGCTGGACAAACAATACTTCATCAAACACACGACCAACAAAGCGCCTGGGGTGATCACCGACGTGCGCTATCGGATGAATATTAATACGCTGCATCGAGAGAGCGCTGACCAGCTCGCGCTGAATGAAATCGGGCGGTGTGCATTTACGTTGGAAAAACCGGTCGCGTTCGACCCCTACCGGAAGAATCGGACCTGCGGAGCGTTCATTGTGATTGATCGCCTGACGAACAACACGGTTGGCGCCGGTATGGTCTTGGACCGGATGCCAGAGCAAGTCCTGCAGCGTATGGCGCCGGTTCAAGTCGATGCTCAGAAATCAGCCCATATTCGTGAAGAGACGGGTCTTATTTCAGTAACGGATCGGGAGAGTGCACTCGGTCAACGTGCGCTGACCGTCTGGCTGACCGGCTTATCCGGTTCCGGCAAATCGTCGATTGCCGAGCAGCTCGAACAGCGCCTGCATGCTGCAGGCTTTCACGTCTATCGTCTCGACGGAGACAATGTACGCTTCGGCCTCAACCGTGATCTGGCGTTTTCTACAGACGACCGACGCGAGAATATTCGGCGCATCGCCGAGATCGCCCAGCTGTTTAATCAGGCCGGCCTGATCGTGCTTGTCCCGGTCATCTCACCGTTTCTGGCTGATCGTCAGAATGCAGCCGAGGTCATTGGGCCCGAGCGCTTTTTTGACGTGTACGTAGATACGCCACTTGAGGTGTGTGAGGAGCGGGATGTAAAGGGGCTGTATGCAAAGGCGCGCGCGGGTGAGATTCCGGAATTCACCGGCATCTCTTCTCCCTACGAGCAGCCTGAAAATCCGGCCTTACGCCTGACCACAGTCGATCAGACTGTAGAAGGGTGCACCGACGCCGTCTTCCGCGCGATTGAAGAGCGGATTCGCCCCCTTCGGCTACGCTCAGGACAGGCTTCGGCAAGCTCAGGGTGAGCGGCCTCAGCAGATTACGTCGGCTACATTGTCAGAACCAGTGAGGGAAGTATGGCTACGCTCAAGGCAACCCACCGTTTGACAAAAAAGGCGTTCCTGGAGAAAGTTACTCACGGCACCCTTTCAGCGGACCAGGTCTTGGCCAAACTGTTGACAGAACTCCAACAGCGCTCACAGGCCGCAACATCCTTGCACCATAGCTCATCCACGCCGTCGTAGCTGGCAGACGTTTCCAGCAATACGTGACACTGTACATATCAATCAAGTTCCGGCATGTTGGAACCAGGCGTGTGGTGGTTTCCCCAATAGTCCTGAAACTTGGCTGAACTAAGCCCCTCTTTTGTGCTTCACACAAAAGAGAACCTTGGTGATCTGTAAAAGCCTCCTGAGAAAAGGCATAGTTGGAGCAGGTATTTTGAATCAGAATGGTGGGAGATGGCAGCAGGGTTTGAGATCCTTGGTGAAATCAGAGATATTGAAAGATTAAGCGAGTTCTGCTGTGAATAATTTTGTCATTTGCATCAACAACTAGAGCAACCCGGCCGGTCTGATTCCAGGTAAGGTCTACCGGACTTTGCCGGATACAGAAGCAGAGTCCCACGCTATGCTTCGCGTCATTGATGAGGATACATCAGAATCCGATGGCTATCTCTATCCAACCTCAATATTTGCTTCGATCAAGCTCCCAAAGGTCGCACAGCAAGCGCTCATGGCGGAAAATGATTAAGCCTGGCAGATAAACATAGCCGTTCCCCCCTCATCTCTCACCGCAATGGCCTTACTGAGCCTCCAGGACATCCATGTCAACTTTGGTGATCCGCCGTTATTAGACGGCGTGAGTCTGCAGCTCGAACCGGGTGAGCGGGTGGGTATCTTAGGCCGGAATGGCACTGGGAAGTCTACCCTGATGAAGATCATTCAGGGTGAAGTTCGCCCGGACAGCGGCCAGGTGGTATGCGCAAAGGATATGCGGACGAGCTTCCTTCCCCAGGAAATTCCGCAATCCTTACCGGGCACGGTTTTACACCGCGTCACCCAAGGCCTGGGCAAACTCGGCGAAACGCTGGCCGAATACCACGCGATTAGCACTCAGATGAGCCAAACGGGCGACCAAAAACTCCTACGTCAATTAGACACTCTGCAGCAGACCTTAGATGGCAACGGCGGCTGGCTGATCCATCAGCAGGTCGAACGGACGCTGATGAGTCTGAAACTCGACGAACACGTCGGGTTTGACACCCTCTCGGGCGGACTCAAACGCCGTGTCTTGCTCGCCGAGGCGTTAGTCAGCGATCCCGATATTCTGCTGCTCGACGAACCAACTAATCATCTCGATCTCGACTCTATCACCTGGCTTGAGGAGTTCTTGCTGCAAAATAGTAAGACGCTGTTGTTCGTGACGCACGACCGCATGCTGCTCAAAAAATTGGCCACCCGGATAGTCGAACTGGACCGTGGGCGTTTGACCAATTGGTCGTGTGATTACGGAACGTTCTTAGAGCGCAAACAGGCGGCACTCGAGACAGAAGCCGGGCACTGGGCACAGTTCGATAAAAATCTGGCCCAGGAAGAGGCCTGGATACGCCAAGGCATCAAAGCCCGGCGTACGCGCAATGAAGGCCGCGTACGCGTCCTCCTAGAGCTGCGTCAACAGCGGAAAAATCGCCGAGAGCAAGTGGGCACGGCGCGTTTACAAGTCCAAGAGGCCGAACGCTCGGGGAAACTCGTGTTGCGTGCAACAGACGTTGGGTACGCGTACGGAGATAACTCTGTTGTCCGCGGTTTTTCCGTCACCATCATGCGCGGGGATAAGATCGGCATTGTCGGCCCGAATGGAGCCGGCAAGACGACACTGCTGCAGCTCCTGCTGGGTGAACTCACTCCCCAGCACGGCCAGGTCGAACAAGGCACGCGCCTCGCGGTCGCCTATTTTGACCAGCTTCGAACGCCCCTGGACGAAGACAAAACCGTTCAGGAGATTGTTGGAAGCGGCGACGACTATATTACCTTCAACGGCAAAGATCGCCACATTATGGGCTATCTTCGAGATTTCCTGTTCTCTGCGGATCGTGTCCGGAGTCCGGTCAGTATTTTATCCGGAGGAGAACGAAACCGCTTGTTGCTGGCTCGCCTGTTCTCCCAGCCGTCGAATGTCTTGGTCTTAGACGAGCCGACCAACGACCTGGACGCCGAGACGCTCGAACTGCTCGAAGAACTCCTGCTTGAGTACACCGGGACCGTGCTCTTAGTCAGCCATGACCGGATGTTTCTCAATAACGTCGCGACCAGCACCCTCGTATTTGAAGACGAGGGACAGATCAACGAATATGTGGGCGGATATGATGACTGGCTGCGCCAACGCAGGTCGGCGCAGCCGGCGGACTCTGCTCCGATGCAGCCGGCTCAAAAGAAATCTTCGCTACGGCGCGACCGAGCGCAACGCCCACGAAAGTTGAGCTATAAGGAACAACGCGAGCTTGAGGAATTGCCCCCACGCATTGAAGCGCTCGAAAGTGAACAAGCAGCAGTGCATGCGACGCTCGCCGATCCCGAGTTGTATCGTCAGGGCAGCGAGAAGTTTGCTGCCCTGCACGCTCGCTTAACAATCCTCGAACAGGAATTGGAAGCCTCGTATCAACACTGGGAGACCTTGGAATCTATACCCCAATAGCCTCCGTTTTCAGCCGTAGAGGCAGTTATCTTGCGATCCGCACGATCCACCGCTTGATCATCCGCATAAGAGTCTGTATCTCCTCGACCTTGAAGAGCAGGCCAAGGACGAGATAAAGCCCTCCAGCTATCGTTACAATCCCAGCCAGATGGAGCACATGCTCAACGGTCATGAGTGAGCCTGGCGTTTTGGCAAGCGGCTGTCCAAGATAAAATAGACTGCCTCCCAAAACTATCGCCAACGTCAAGTGAGTCAGCAGACTGCGCGACAAGAATCCTTCATCCAGCGGCCCGTATCGATGCCGGAAGATGAGGTAGAGCACCAGCGTGTTCACGTAGGACACCAGCGATATGACCAGCGCAATGCCCCAATGCCCCCAGACGTGCATCAGCAGCCAACAGCCAAGGGCATTTACCGCAATCGAAGCAAGACCAACCCAGGCAGGCGTGCGCGTGTCTTTGCTTGCAGTGAAAAGCCGGACCATGACTTGGCTTGTGCCGTAGGCCACAATACCGAGCCCATACGCCATCAGCGCCTGGCTGGTCATGCGCACATCATCTGGGCCGAACTGTCCGCGTTCATACAGAAGTCTTGTGATGGGGACAGCCAAGGCTATCAGGATGGCGGTTGCCGGCAGGGCAACTGCGAAGAGCAGTGACAAACCTGCTTCGGCTTGCTTTTTGAACGTGTCAAGCTGGCCTCCGTGGTGCGCGGCAGACAGCTCGGTCAGCAATACCGTATAGACGGGCACCGCAACCAGACTGACCGGCAACAGAAAAACACGAAAGGCATATGCCAGCGCAGAGATACTGCCTTCTTGCAGTGTTGAGGCCAGTGCCCGCGCCACAAAGGCATTCAGCGGAACGACAGCCGTAGCCACCAAGGCCCCCAGCGCCAATCCACCCATTTCCCGCAGTGCCGGGTGCTGAAAGGCAAAGGTGAACCGATAGCGGATACCACGGCGGTGGAGCGTTGGAAGCTGGACCAGCAGTTGCAGGACACTGCCGGCCACCGCCCCGATGGCAAGACTGGTGATGCCATACGTCGGTGCTAGGCTCAGCGCGCAGACTATCATGACGAGATTGAAGAAGACGCCGGCGTATTCCGGCATGGCGTAGTGGTCGAGGCTATTTAATGTACCCTTCATCACTGCCAGTAAGCAGTGCAGGACGAGCATGGGTAGCATAAAGCGGAAGAGGAACACCACCAAAGCATGATCGTCTCCGCCCAAACCCGGCGCGGCCAGCGTCATGAGTCCGGAGGCTGAAGCGTAGCAAACGCCGAGCAGGAAAAGGGAGAAGAGTAAGGCGCCGTTCAAAGCAACACTAAAAATGGTGCTCAGCTCGTCCTTGTCTTCACGGTAGCGGGTGATAACCGGCACGAAGAAGTTGCTTAGCACCCCGCTAAAGAAGAGGGTCTGGATCATCTCCGGTACGTTATAGGCGACCAGAAAGGCATCCGTCAGACGAGACGCGCCAAACAGCGCCGCTTGCACCGCCTCACGAATGAAGCCCAGCGGGCGACTGATGAGCGTGGCAACAACAATAGGGTGGCCTTTTCGAACGATCTGCGCTCGGGATGGAGACTCGGGCGATGAAGTGGGAGACATGTCTGCACTGTACCAAGGAAACTCGGAATCGTCAGCTGAGACGGGTTTTGCTTCATAACGACTAGCAGTGTGTTTCATCCCTTCACTCATACCGCGCTATACTGAAAAATATACTCAAGGCGGGCGCCTATGGCTTTCTCCGACGAAATCGAACACCAGATCCAAACAATTGGTCGTGAGCTCTTTACCCATCTTAAGGCAGACTTCCCATCCGCCTTGCACTTCGCGTGGTGGGACGAGAGAATTCTGGACTGGTGCATGGCGGATTTCAGAAGGAACCCCTGCTGGATTTCGCACAAGCGGAAAACCAGCGCCAATTCCAGGCGGCACTTGAATCCGTGCAGCAACAATGTGGACGCTCGTACCCGTTGATTATTAACGACGAGCCCAGCACCACCGACACCTCCCTGATCTCTCGGAATCCTTCGCATCCAGAAACCATCATTGGCCAGGTTGCGCGGGAGCGGAGAGTCCAAGCGGCACAGCAGACCTTTCCCGCTTGGCGCGCGACTCCGGTCGAAGAGCGGATAGACGTCCTGCTGCGGGCTGCTGACGAGATGCGGCTGGAGCTTGCAGGTTGGGAAGTGCTCAAGGCAGGCAAGCCCTGGCGCGAGGCCGATGCGGATGTGTGTGAGGCTATTGATTTTCTGGTGTATCACGCCCACGAAATGCGCCGCCTCGCGGCAGGCCAGCCGCTCGATGACGAGCCCGGCGAGGCCAACGCCTATTTTTATCAAGCCCGCGGGAGTGCGGCTGTTCTTGCGCCGTGGAATTTTCCTGTGGCAATCCTGACCGGCATGGCTGCTGCGGCGTTAGTGACCGGGAATAGCGTGATCATGAAACCCGCCGAGCAGACGCCCGTTACTGCGGCCAAGCTGATGGACATCTTTCGGAGCGCGGGCCTGCCACCCGGAGTATTGTCCTATCTACCCGGCCTGGGCGAGGAGGTCGCGGAATACCTTGTCACCCATCCGCTTATCAATATTGTTGCTTTCACCGGATCACGTGAGGTGGGTTTACGCATCAACGCCCTGGCCGCCCAAACCACCCAGGGTCAGCGTGGTATTAAAAAAGTGATTGCCGAAATGGGAGGCAAGAATGCCATCATTGTTGATGACGATGCCGACCTCGATGAGGCAGTCCAGGGATTTCTCTCGGGTTCGTCCTCTCCCATGCCGACCATACGCCGGCCCGCCTTATTCACATATATTGAGCGGCCGTTGACATCGGCAATGCCGATAAAGTCAGTCGTCGCCTCAAGAATGGCGAGCAACCGGGCCTGCGTTTGCTCGGCCCCTTGTCGTGCGCCCTCGGCGGCTTCACGTTCGGTCACGCGACCGCGTAGGTGCTGAAGCTCTTGGAGGAGTTGCGCTTTTGATTTGTCTGTATCTTTCATAACACGAGAAGTATCGGTTTTTCAGAAGAGGACTTCACAAAGCTTAACCCGATAGGAAAGCATCCAGGCATGCATCGCGCGCTGCAGCCCGCCTCTTGCCTAAACGACAAGTGGCGCTGATTCGAAACACTCCCGTCCGGCCTGACACCACGCGGCATGGGCCGATACTCCGTCCGGGCCACACGCATCCAGGGAACGGACGCACCAAAACCGTGTAGACTCATCATACTCCCTTGGTCCAAGACGAAAGGCGCCCTGAGAGCGCAAGAAACGACACGGATGCCCGGCAGCTCTCATCGGGGTGAGCTCAATCTGGTCCTTACGAATCATAACGACATGACCTCATCAGCATATGGAAACTTGCCGGCTGCCTTGAGTACAGCTCGACGCACCAGCTCGGCAAGCAATGGTATTTTTTCTCCATTCAGAGCAAGCGGTGCCGCTCCTTGTGTTGCAGCCTGTCCAGCCTGATCGGCAATCGCCTCAGTAATCAGATTTCCTTGCAATACCGCTTCTGCGCGCGCCGCGCGGAGAGGGGTCGGAGCGACCGAGCCAAGCACGATATGCGCTTCTTGCACAATATTTTCTGGCCGGCTGTCGGACTGGCGCGCCGACGGCACGAGGACCACGGCAGCTTCTACTATAGGCCAGTCAAACGATTGTTTGTGTTTCAGGTTAAGATAGACACTGCCCGTTTTTGGAGCCGGACGTGGCACCCTAATGGCAGTGATGACCTCGCCAGAGGTCAAGACATTTTCCCGCCGTACGTCCTGTTCCGGGCTGAGAAAAAAGTCTGCAAGCGGAATCAGCCGCTCCTGTCCGCCTTTTTTTGGATCAATGACGTGCACAGACGCCGCATAAGCCAACAGGGGCACGGCAGCGCCCGAGGGATGGGTCATGGCGCAGGTCTGGTTAGCAAAGATCGCATGAGAACGATTGTCGCCTTCCAGCGCAAAGCACTGCTGGCCACCTTTCTTGAGGCATGGATAATCCTCTTGCCGGAAATACCAACAGCGTGGGCGCTGACACAGATTTCCACCAAGAGTAGCCTGATTTCTGATTTGCGGGGTCGCTGCCCCACCGGCGACCTGGGCCAGCGCGGGCCACTGCTCCTGGACCACAGCAGAGGCGGCAAGCTGGGTAAAGGTTGTGAGACTCCCGATACGTAAAGCTCCGGTGTCCGCGTCAAGACGTATCCCCTGGCACTCGGGTACCTGGCTAATATCAACAACTATTTCTGGAGTGACCAGTCGCTCTTTGAGCAGATCGAGCAGATCCACCCCACCAGCCTTAATCGTGCCATTTGGATACTGGGCCAACACCGCGGTTGCGGCAGCAAGCGTATGAGGCTGAGTGTAGGCAAAACGCTGCATCCGCTTCTCCTGACTTTACACTATGCGCGGGCCCGTGCTTTAGACGCACGGACGTTCGCCTCTAAGGCACGGTCACGCTCGGCAAGCGCAGCGAGTACACGGCCTGGAGTGATCGGCAGTTGTGTGACCCACGCGCCCGTGGCGTTGTAGATAGCGTTCACCACTGCTGCGATAGTGGCAACTTTGGCAGGCTCACCCAAATTGCGGGCGTCCGTATTGGTCTGCCCGTGGTATACGTTCAGGAAAACCGTATCAAGCTGCGGCATCTCACGTGGGCCGGCAATCTTATAGAAGAGAAAGTCCGGATTCAGCATCCGGCCTTCCAGCCCGTCCATCACCCGTTCCTCAAATAAACCAAAGCTCAGGGCATTAATAATTCCACCCTGGAGCTGGCTTTCCGCCAACAGCGGATTGAAGACGCGGCCACAGTCCTGAACGGCGACAATCTTGTCAACACGCACCTGGCCGATCCGCTCATCAACCGTGACTTCGGCAAACTGGACGCCAGCTATCAGATCCTGGCCCATAGAGATGCGCGAGAAGGACACAGACGGACCGCTATAATCTTCAGCCCGTTCGCCCAGGGCGACCGTCTTGCCTCCAGGCAGGAGGCCACAAGTTTCAGCCCAGGTCAACCGTTTTCCGGACTGCGATACGACCATGCCTCCAGGCTGAAGGCTCAGGGTATCCGGTCCTACCTCAAGTTTGCGCGCAGCATAGGACAAGAGTCTCTGTTTGACCCGGTAGGCAGCCTGGCGCGCGGGCGGGGTGACGGTCGACGTCAGCCTGCTGCCGCCTGGAGCTGGCGAGTACGGATAGTCGGAATCCGACAGACGTACGTCGATCTGATGCGGTTCCAAACCCAGCTCTTCCGCAATCGCTTGAGCAATCACCGTGCGTGAGCCGGCGCCAGGTGCCGAGGTGCTGGTCAAGGCAATGACGCTGCCGTCCTTGTTCACCTGGACCTCGACCTGTGCCCCGGGACTGTACACGCTATACCAGACGCTATTAGCCACTCCGATGCCGCGCTTGATCGGACCGTCTTGTGCTGCCGGCATGGGGTCTCGGCGGTCGTGCCAGCCCATACGCTCGGCACCAATCCGCAGCTCTTCGGCCCGCCACGGGGTACGTTCACAACTGTTGCGGAGGCGGAATTCAACCGGGTCATAGCCTAATCGTGCGCACAGCATGTCAATCGCGACTTCCAGAGCAAATGCACCCTGGGGATGGCCTGGAGCCCGGAACGCACAGCTCGGGCCGGTGTTCATGAGTACATCGTAATCGGCAGCACGCACATGCACGCAGTCATAGATGCTGAAAAACGGCCCGGACGCCCCAGCGCCAAAGCCCGCACCGGCAGAGCCGTAATTTGTTAACTCAACGGCCGCCAGGGTCCCGTCACGCATACCCGCCACGCGGACCTGCATGCGGTTCTGGGGCCGATTACCACCGACCAAATGTTCGTCTTTGCGAGAGAGAGCGATCTTTACCGGTCGCCCAGTTTGTTTGGCCAGCCGCGCGGCAAGCGCCGCATAGGGCAGACTGGACGACTTGGTTCCAAAATGCCCGCCAATAAACGTGTTGACGACGTGCACCTGCGTGTGGGACAGGCCGAAATAATCGGCCAGCTCGGCTCTGGCCTTGGTGACGGATTTTGCACCGCAATGGACAATCAGACGACCCGCTTCCCAGTAGGCAACCGCCGCATGCGTCTCAAGACAGCTATGGGTTTGAACAGGCGTGCGGAACTCTTGTTCAATAACCTCATCGGCAATTTGGACCGCATGGGGCACGTCGCCTCGATTTGAGCCAAACAGGGATCGCTTGGCTGGCCCAAATACATTGCTGTTTTGTTTTGGCCCGTCGTCCGCCCAGGCAGCGGCGACGAGTCGAATGCCGCCTTGGACCCGGACGCGACCGCCTGCAGCTGCGCGCCCGCCCTCCATAACGACGGGTGCGTCTGCGCGCATGGCCATCTCAAAATCTACGACAAACGGGCCGGGCGCATAGGCAACCTCAATCGCGCGCGCGGCATCCTCGGCTTGCTCTGGGGTGTCGGCTGCAATGGCCGCCACTTCATGCCCCTGAAAGCGTACACGTCTGCGGTCCAGCACATAGACAGCACGCACGCCAGGTAGGTCTTCCGCCGCTGCTATGTCAATCGACTGAATCCCAGCGGCGGCGTATGGCGAACGGACAATTACCCCATACAACATGCCCGGCAGCTTCACGTCATGCGTGTATTTTGCTTGGCCGGTCACCTTGGCGCGGGCATCAACCCGCGGAACCGGCTTCCCCACAACACGGAGTTCGGTTGTAGCATCCCACGGCAACGGTTCGTCATCCGGGATGGTCCGTGTTTCTGAGCTGAGATTATTCTGGTAGCCGACCCGGAGTGTGACTTTGCGCGCCATGCTTTATTCTTTCACCAGATTCGGCTCTTGGCCCGACGCTGCCAGCACGGCCGCAAACACATGCGGATAGGTTCCACACCGGCACAGATTACCGCTCACGGCTGTTTTTATTTCGTCCAGCGTGGGTTGCCGTGTTCGATCCAGCAGCGCCCGACAACTCATCAGCATGCCGGGTGTACAGAAACCACATTGCAGAGCGTCATGGGTAATAAAGGCCTCCTGCAGCGGATCAAGCTGTTCTGCGCCCTGGGCTAACCCTTCGACCGTTCGGATAGATTTGCCTTGCGCTGCAATGGCCAGCTGCATGCACGAGACAACGGGCTCGTTATCGAGCAGAACGGTACAGCCTCCGCACGCCCCGCGGTCACAAATGACTTTCGTGCCGGTCAGGTCGAGATGATCACGTAAGACGTCGGCCAGGGTCAGCCGAGGTTCAACGTTGACGGTATAGGTCCGGCCGTTGACCTCAAGTCTCACAGGTACGGGAGACGGCCCGAGTAGAGGCGGGATCTCGGGTCTGTCTTCCACCTGTGTAACAAGGGGTGAGAAGTGCAGCGCGCTCAGGCCGGCCGTCCCAACCCCGGCGCCTTTCAGAAATGAGCGTCGGGTGAGGCCAGAGGAAAGATCTGGATTGTGAGCAGCCGATGCGGCTGGATCTGTTTTTTTACCTTTCATAATATCCTTGTTGCCTTACTGACAGATCACGACGCCATAACCGGATTCTCTAATACGCCGATCCCGTCCACCTCGATGCGGACCGTATCACCAGCCTTGAGAAAACGCGGCGGCTCACGGTAGGCGCCAACCCCAGCCGGGGTACCGGTGGTAATCACATCGCCCGGTTCAAGCGGAAAGATATGCGACAGGTAATCAATCAAATAGGGAATATTGAAGATCAAGTTTTTCGTGTTGGAGTGTTGCATTTCCTCACCACTCACCAGGGTACGAATATCCAAGACGTGCGGGTCAGGCAGTTCGTCTCGCGTCACAATGGCCGGCCCCATGGGCGCAAAAGTATCGAAGGACTTCCCAGCGGTATGACTGCTGCGGCGTTGGGAATCGCGTGCGCTGACATCGTTGCATATCGTATAGCCGGCAATATAGTCAAAAGCGTTTGAGGGTGTAACGTCTTTTGCCCGTGTCCCAATGACAACGGCCAACTCGCCTTCAAAATCAACACACTGGCTGACCCGAGGGAGACGAATAGCCTCACCGATGCCAATCGCAGCGGCAACAGTCTTGGCAAAAATCAGGGGATAGTCCGGTTTCTTTCGCCCACCTTCTTGTGCATGATCGGCATAGTTTAATCCAATGCCCAGAATTTTCCCCGGCCTCGCAATTGGAGCTTTGAGCCGAATATCCGCCAACGGGATGGGACTACCCGTACCAGCTGCTTCTTGAGCCTGCGCTAAAACTGCCCCTCCGCCTTGCAGCAGGCCCAGCATATCACCTGGCACAGCTCCCCCAGAGGCGGCGGGTAGGTCGATGACACCGGCATCGGCCAGGACTCCAGTACTGAGAGTATTGTTATGCTGATACGTGACGAGTCTCATGCCAATTCCTTTCTCAACTATAATGGCGCGCAAGGACAACCATATGGGGTCGTCTCTCTACGTTCATTCGTGATGCTACACATCCCCCATATCTTTTAATTTTCCACGCTCGACCTTACCCATGGCATTACGCGGAATTTCTGAAAGAAAGCGATACAGACGCGGCCGCTTATAGGCAGCTAAATCCTGTTCCGTGCGCCTGCGCAACCGGTCTTCGAGTCTCGCAGTATCTTCGCCTTCTTTTGGGACGACGAAGGCGGCAACCCGTTCGCCCAGGTCAACGTCAGCGATGCCGGCTACTGCACATTCGCGCACGCCACGTTCAGCTTCTAGGACGACTTCGACTTCACCCGGCGTGACGTTTGTTCCGCCAACAATGATGAGTTCTTTCATCCGGCCGCTGATTGATACATAGCCATCCACAGACAAGACACCCAGATCTCCTGTCCGGAACCAGTCATTGCAAAAGGCCGCAGCCGTGGCCTCGGGATTGTCCCAGTAGCCGCTAAACACGTTCGGACCTCGCACCCAGATCTCGCCCGTTTCTCCGTTCGGTAGTTGTTCTTGGGTCTGAGGGTCAAAAACGCCGACATCGGTCCCCGGCAGGGCTCTACCCACTGTGCCGGGCCGCCGGTCTCCCGCTACGGGGTTCGACGTATTAATGGCCGTCTCTGTCAAACCGTAGCGTTCGACAATGCGGAAGCCGGACTGCTCTTCAAAGCGACGAAAGGTTTCCGCCGAAAGCGGAGCTGAGCCCGAGATAAACAGCCGCATGGAGTCAAAAGAAAAGGCGCCCTCTATCTCGGCCATCCGATGGAACATCGTCGGCACGCCCATAAACACGCTGATGCGATGCGGAGCCAGAGCACGCAGGACCACGGCAGGATCGAATCGATCCAGCAAGACAGTCGCATTGCCAACATACAGCGTCCCGTATAAGCCCAGGCCCAAACCATGCAGGTGATGGGGCGGAAGCGCATGCAAGAGACGGTCGTCTTCGTTCATCCGCCACGTGTCAACCAAAAGCGCTTGCAGATTGGACCCGATATTGTGATGAGTGAGGCCCACGCCTTTGGGTTGTCCGGTCGTTCCACTCGTAAACAATAACAAGGCTAAATCGTCATCCCTGCCTGTCGTCGGCTCGGGGCCAGGCTGGTGCCCGGCAAGCGCCTCATCCAGAGCGATCGTATGCGCAGGAAGATCTTCCGCATCTCTGGCCACCCACCACGGCCCGGACACGGCTTTCACAATCTCCGGGGTACGAGTCACTGTTGCCGCCGTTGTAATCGCGAGTTGAACGTCTGCCTGCTTGAGCACGGCTTGGGTCTCTGCGGCAGACAAAGCAGGATTAAGCGGCACGACCCCTGCCCCAACGCCAAGCACAGCCAGGTGGGCAGTGACAAGACCCCTTGATTTACCCAGCGACAGCGCAACCCGATCACCGGGCCGAATGCCCGCCGCACGCAGCGCGGCCATCCAGCAGGACGCTTCAGCCCGCAGCTCTCCACGCGTCTGACGCCAGGTCACTTGCCCGGATGGTTCTAAGCGCTCAAAAAGCAGTCGGTCTTCGTCTTGAGACAGGCGATTCCAAAAATGGTGCACCAAATTCATGCGTCCCTCATTCATGAGTTTCTCGTGTACCACACCGGCTTGGGCGCGAACAAGCGAGCTGGGCAGCGTCTGCGTCCAAAAAGAGATCCGGAGGAGATGAGACAGAAGTCCGTATGGTACGTAGGAGGGATAGTTTTTAAATACTAAAAACCGTAGAAAAATCAAATTTTCCGATCATCTCCCGTATCCATAAGGAGAATACGAGGAGGAAACGCATGGCTCAGGCAAACTCGGCATCTAACTCGGCACCTAGTTCGCTCTCCGCACTACGCGCTCGTGCAGACTATGCCGAGCAAGTAAAAGAAGTCACGAATCGTATCCATGCCGCGCACGACCTCTCGATGAACTCCTTGTTTCATTCAGCGCTGAGATCCTCGGCCTGTTTGATACAGAACGTCTGAGACCCTACGTTATCGATACTGAAAAAGCGAACTCTATTCCAGATCTCGGGAGGCTAACAAGATCCGCGAGATCCGCATTCAGATTAGCGACCAGAGCGTAGCCGGCTTTGTCGCTCGGCATAAACGAACTATCAATATTACTGATGCGTATACCACCGACGACCTAGGCCAGGTAAGCCGGCAGCTTGCCTTTGATCGTTCCTGGGACACCAATGCGGGAGTGCGCACAAGACAGCTTTTGACCGTACCGATCGACGACACGAATCAAGCGATTAATGGCGTTATTCAACTCGCAAACAAGAAAAGTGCGCCCCGCTTCACGCAGACTGATGAGGACAGAGTCCAGGAAATCTCTCGCACGCTTGGTATTGCGCTCCACAACAACACTCAAGTCGCAACCCGCCGGACAAAGTTTGACTTTCTCCTCACTTCACGGCGTCTGAAGCGCCATCAGCTTGAAGAAGCGTTAGCAGCAGCTCAGACACACGACAGACCAGTTGAAGCTATTCTGATGGAGATGTTTGGAGTGACGAAACGAGCCCTGGGGCAAGCGCCCGGCATCTTCTATCGATGTGCGTTTCTCGAAGCCAGTAAACATCTTGAGATTGCTCCCGACCTGATTCAGGGCATCAATCCAAGCTACCTGAAAGCAAAGTATTGGATTCCGATACGGGTAACGGATGATGTTGTAGAAATTCTCACTAACGCTCCACACGATGTTCATAAGCAGCAAGATATTCGTCGCCTTTTTCCGGGTAAAAAGATTACCTATGTGGTAGGGCTAAGAGACGACATTCTCAAGATCGTCAATGCAGTCAGCACGGATCTTGCCTCGGATGAGTCTCGAACAGCCATTCTCGGCCAGTTGGTTGCTGAGGATGAAGACGACGCAGCAGACAGCCTCGAAGAAGCGGACGAGAACGACAGCGCCATCGTTCGGCTGGTGAACCAAATCATCACAGATGCCTATAACGCCGGTGCCTCAGATATCCATATCGAACCACACGGAGAGGGGCTGGAAACGGTTGTTCGGTTCCGTGAGGACGGCAGCTGTTACACACAATTTCAGGTGCCTCCGCGGAACCGACAAGCCATTATCTCGCGCATCAAAGCCCTGGCTCAGCTCGATATTGCCGAGCGGCGCAAACCGCAGGACGGAAGGATTCAATTCCGACTCGCCGACCGCGATATCGAGCTGCGTGTGGCAACCATCCCTACTGCAGGAACGGGGAATGAGGGCGTTGTTTTACACCTCCTCACCGCCCACGAGTCTCTGTCCTTGGATCAGCTCAAGATGTCGCCGGACAACCTGCGCAGGTTCAAACAACTACTGGACAAGCCGTATGGCGCCCGTACTGGCTCGGGCAAAACCAAAGCCCTAACAAGGCGTCCGCAAAATTGAACGGGTCTATCTGCATTTCCATCTGCGCGAACTGTAGGGAGCAGTATCATCCGCCAAAAGAAGAATACGAAGCGCTCGCACATGGCTACGGTGAAGACGCCTTTGCTCAGCTCAACATTCCCTACGATAACACCTTTCAGCTCGTCCGGGGAAAAGGCTGCCAGGTCTGTGGTTAGACTAGCTATACAGGTCGGGGGGGCATCCATGAACTCCTGGTGGCCACAGACGAGATCAAAAGCCTGACCCACGCCCGCGCCCCAGTCGCCGAGCTACTCAGCATGGCCCGCAGCCAGGGCCTCACTACCCTCATGCAGGATGGTATTCGGAAATGTATTCAGGGTTTGACGGATTATAAGCCGCTGCAAGCCGTGGCGATGCGGTGAGGGAATTCGGGAGTTCGCGGTGAATCATTGACACACCCACCTGGATTACGCAAAGTGGAGCGGCAATAAGATGAACCTTTGCTCCAAGAGATCATAAAGATCGAGGAGGAAGCATGGCCTATGATGTTGTAATCAAGAACGGAACCGTCATTGACGGCACCGGCAGCCAACGCCGCCAGGCGGATGTCGCTATTCAGGGCGACCGGATCGCTGCGATCGGAAAAGTCACGGATACGGCAAAACGGACCATCGATGCCGAAGGTAAGATCGTCACACCGGGTTTTGTTGACATCCATACACATTTAGATGCCCAGATATGGTGGGACCCGGCTGTCTCCTCCTCGTGCTGGCATGGCGTGACTTCAGTCGTCATGGGTAACTGCGGTGTAACCTTTGCCCCCTGCCATCCTGAAGATCGCGACTATCTGGCTCATTTGATGGAGTCGGTTGAAGACATTCCAGCCGCTAGCATCACCGAGGGCATGCCGTGGAAGTGGGAAACCTATGGGGAATATCTCAGGGCCCTCGACGGCACGCCCAAGGGCGTCAACGTCGGCGGCATGGTCGGACACTGTGCCGTACGCTACTGGGCGATGGGCGAAGAAAGCCTGGAGAATAAACCGGCCAGTCCGGAAGCAATTGGCCGCATGCGCGACATTGTGGCGGAAGCCATTTCGGGCGGCGCGCTCGGGTTCTCTACCTCACGGACTATCTTGCACCGCACCCCAGAAGGCCAGCCTGTTCCCGGCACCTTTGCCGAGTTTGATGAGTTAATGGGGATAACCAGTGCGCTCGGAGATCTCAAACGCGGCGTGGTCGAGGCGGCCCCCGGCATCGACAGTGGCCGCGCCGAAGATTTACAACGCGAAGTGCATTGGATGACTGAGGTTAGTCTAGCAACCGGGCGGCCGGTCACATTTGGCCTGGCCCAGAGCCGACCGCATCCAACCGCGTATGCGTCCATGCTGGCCCAAATTAGCGAGAGCGCAAAACGCGGAGCACGCATCTTTGCCCAGTCCACCACGCGCGGAATTGGGGTGCTGTTTGGTTTTGTGAACCGGACCCCGTTTGACCGCGCTGCGTCCTGGCGTGCGCTGCGCGATCTGCGTCTCAAAGAAAAAGTCGTCAAGCTGCGTAATCCAGAATACTGCGCCCAGATGGTCCGCGAAGCCAAGGATGATCCGCCGTCGATTGATTTCAGCCAAATCTTTGTTCTGCCTAAGGGTGAGGTTCGGTATGATCTGGGGACAGAAGACAGTCTCCAAACACACGCCGATCGTCTTGGTGTGAGCCCGGGCGAAGCTTTCATACGTCTCGCGCTAGAGAACGAGGGTGAAACGCTCTTCAACTATCCGTTCTTAAACCCGCAGTTTGACGCTGTGCAACATATGCTCGATCACCCCCAGGTCGTCATTGGTCTGGGCGACTCCGGCGCGCATTGTGGCCAGATCATGGATTCCAGCCTGCCGACCTATTTCCTCAAATACTGGGTCAGGGAACGCCAGCACTTCGCACTGGAACAAGCGATTTATATGCTCACGTCCGAACCGGCCCAACTCTTTGATATTCACGATCGCGGTGTGCTGCGTGAAGGCGCGTATGCCGACCTGAATGTCATTGATTATGACAATCTGCGCCTCCCGCCGCCAACCTTTGTGCATGACTTCCCGGCTGGCAGCGGGCGTTACATCCAGAAATCTTCCGGTTACGATTACACCCTGGTCAACGGACAAGTCTTTATGCAAGGACTCGATCACACCGATGCTTTTGCCGGCCGGGTGCTGCGCAGCGCGTAAGGCCTGTCGTTTCCTCTCTTCAGCCAGACTCTCAGCATGCAACGTCGGGGCGCCCAATCGGCCGCCCCGACAGCATTTCTATGACCGACATCAGCATCATCGAAATAAAGGCGCACTGTTCAAATCCGGAGCGTGTCCGGGTTTATCTGCAGTCGAAAAACGCCGACTTCAGAGGAATTGATCACCAAACCGATACCTATTTTCAGGTCCCTCGCGGACGACTCAAGCTCAGAGAGGGCACGATCGAAAACGCGCTCATCTATTACGAACGTAAAAACCAGCGAGGGCCAAAGCATTCGGATGTCATACTCACTCAGACGAGGCCGGATTCAACTCTCAAAGCACTCCTCAGCCACGCTTTAGGGATTCTTGTTGTCGTAGAAAAACAACGCGAGATCTATTTCATTGACAACGTCAAATTCCACATCGATGCGGTCAATGGGCTCGGCCATTTTATTGAGATCGAAGCGATTGATCAGGATAGGATGCTCGGCACAGAGCAGCTACTCAGCCAATGCCAATTTTACCGCGAGGCATTGCTGATCACGCCACAGGATCTTATCGCACTGTCGTATAGCGAATTACTGCTCAAAAAAATCGAAGCGTACGAAACCCCGTAACACGGCTACGCTAGTCTTCAGCACTACGCCAGAACAGCATTCACCGGGTCAAGGACCTCTTGGCGCTCAGACGGTTTAGCCAGCGTATGATGTGCGCCAAAATTTTTTGCAGTTGCTAAGAAATCGAGGTTGCCGGCTCGACCACCGCCGGAGATGGCAATGATTTTTGTTTGTGACGACTGGTAGCGAAGCTCCAAAATTGTCTCTATGCCTTCCTTTTCGGGCATGAAAATATCGGTGATGACGAGGTCGACAGGATGCTCCTGAAAGAGCGTCAGACCTTCTGCCCTTTGTGTCGCAACGGCCACTTCGTGCCCACTGCGTTCAAGTATCTGCTGAAGCATTGTACGAATCGACGCTTCGTCATCTATGACCAGAATACGTGCCATTCCTCACCCTTTCCTTGGTCCTACCACCGCTCAGATTTTACTACCGGTGAGAACGTTAGTGCCTCACAGCATACTGTTCTTGCTCTCCTTCATAAGCAGGCAGATACACGCTAAACGTACTTCCCTGTCCAGGTTGGCTCTCAACCGCTATCGCCCCATTATGGTCTGTCACAATACCATGCACGACGGCCAGTCCGAGACCGCTCCCTTCGCCCGCCGGCTTGGTAGTAAAGAACGGTTCAAAGATGCGGGACACGACCTCAGGCCGCATGCCACAGCCCGAATCACAGACCATCAGCTTCAGGTATGCTCCTGGCCCAAGTGTAAACATTGCACCCACGAGTCGTCGGGGAACCTGAACACGCTGCAGGCTGATCTCCAGTCTGCCTCTCTGCTGCTCCATAGCCCGAGCCGCGTTAATACACAGGTTCATAACAACCTGCTGGATCTGGGTCGGATCAAGCAAACGCCAAGGATGCGGTCGAGTCAACATCGATTGTAAGGGTAGTAGTGGGCAAGAGAGACGCCCGCAGAAAGTACAGCGTTTCTTCAATAACGTGGGCCACATCGACAACGTGTCGCTCTTGCTCTCCGGACCGACTAAAGGTAAGAAGCTGCTGAACCAGGTCCTTTGCGCGGCGGCCGGCCTTAATGACATCGTCCAAATTCTTGCGCGCCCGGCTCTCTTTTGACACCTCATCGGTGACGAGTTCGGTGAAGCCCAAGATCATGGACAAAATATTATTAAAATCATGCGCAACGCCCCCAGCCAGTGTTCCAACGGCTTCCATCGGGCCTGCAGGAGTTGGCGTTCCTCTTCGGCTTGCTTGCGCTCGGTGATATCTTGAGACGTAACGGCAACTCCGGCGGCCAGAGGGACAACTTGGAACTACAACCACCGTGCGACAATCTCTGGTTCGAAGAAAGAAATTTCCTCCTCTAAAACCGCTCCGGTTTCCACACCCTGGACGTATTTGTCAAAAAGACCTGTAGTCCTGTTGACCGGCCAGCGCTCACACAGGTGTTGTCCAATGCTCTCCTCTCGGGACAGGGCCAGCATTCGCTCCGCCAGCGAGTTGAGGTCCACAAAGCAAAAGTCAACAATCTTCCCGGTCTCGTCTCTTACACTTTGCAGTAAAAAGAGTGCGTCCAAACTACCTTCTGCGGCAGCCCGAAACCGCTGTTCGCTCGTTTGTACTTCCTGCAGCGCCTGTTCTTTTTCCTGATAGAGTCGGGCATGGGTAATCGCCATTGCCGCCTGAACCGCAATGGCTTCCAAGAGTCGAACTTCTTGGTCAGTAGTCCTGTGGTGGGGCTTCCATACGACTTCCAGGCCGCCGACAAACGTATTCTCGACCCACAACGGCGCGAGTAGGATAGAGACATCATCCGGAGCAGCCCTAGCTGTTCGCCTAATTTCCAGGATGTTGGCCATTCGTCCGGCGTGAGTTGAAAGGCCCGTAAAGACTGCTCCCGCTCTACAACCCAGCCGACACGAGAGCCGGCAAGCGGATAGTGTAAGGTTTGGAGCACGGAGTCGTGGCCATAGGAGGTGGAAACCTCACCTTCGTCTTCCGCCAGATGGAAAAAATTACGGAGCCGCTTTGCGCAGCCAGTAGGTCTACCGTCTCATTAACAATCCGCTGGAGGGTCTCGTGTGGATCAAGGGCGCCGCTAATCACCCGGTTGATCCGGTGCAGCGCCTCAATTTCCTTGACAGTTGTGCCTTGGTCTTCTGCTTTCCCTGCATCGCGGGACGCTGCGCGAGTGTCGTATTGCGTGTTGAGAGCCTCCTCACTGTATTCGTCCTCTGGTGCCACTCCAGTATAGACGTTTATTATGAGGGGAAAAAATGCAACTTTTCAAATCAGTCTCGACTCCTTTCAGTATAGATGCATTACATAGCTCTCAGTTGGCTATTTTTCTTTCCGCTGTCTTTCGAGCAGCGTTACCCCTGTTCCACTTGCTTTGCAGACCAAAAAAGGCTCTTCTAGCACATCTGCGGCTGAGTCCGAGAGATCCGGGCATGGACCAATCACTTTCCAGGCTTCAAATTCGAGTTTGCGAGAGGTCCGTCCAACTCTGATAATACGCCCATGCGCCTCAATGAAATCTCCGGCATAGACTGGAGCTAAGAATTCAACATTGTCATAGGCTCGAAAGAGCCCTTCATCGCCATCCAGGCGGATATGCAGCTCTGTCCCAACATCACCGAAGAGCTGTAACATTTTCGCCCCATCAACTAGATTCCCCCCATAATGGGCATCATGCGCGCTCATGCGTACCCGGATGACGGCAGTGGGGAGATCGTCGACCGGCTCCATACGTGGCATGTTCGATTCCTCTTTAGCCATAAGCCTCCCTCTTTCCCCAGGCTGTACCACAGCTGGCCAGGCTCGACCACTGCTAGAAAGAGGAATCTAGGAAAACGCGCGCTTGTCTTGAGCAGGGTGAGGAGTTGAACGTTCCCATATGAAGAAGCCGCCGCGTATCAGCCAGATGATGCCAATTACCAGCAGGGTCTGATTGCGACCGATCGGATCACGAAGTCCACGATACGGACCAAAGATCCACGGGTCCTCAACCAAGGTCCGCTGCTTCCACATCCAAAAGATGGCCATCGCCCGGTCATCGGCCGTTTGAGGAACGGCTCCGTCTGGAAGATAGAGTTCCTGCTGGGTAAGACGAACATGCCGGGGTGTATAGATCGGATCGTATACGAGTGCTGGCCACCACAAGGCGATGATGACCGATGCGACGCGACACATCCAAATAATGCTGAGAGAAATAGCAGGGCGCATACGATCTTTACCGAATGCCATCGGCAGGGGCTACTTTGTCCTTAGTCTGCTGTTTGGAGTTGCGCAACCGTGCAGAGGAGGGTATGAGAACTCCATCTCTCAGTGTGGAGGAGGAGGGGCTATGCATAAGAAACGCTACTGGTTGAGTTTTGTTGGTGGCATTGTTTTCAGTCTGACTCTCGGGAGCGCCCCACCAGGGTCTGCTGAGGAAGGCTATCCCGAAGACTATACGCCATCGACTCAGGCCGAAGGTGGACGGAGGAAAAGCTTAGACCGGGTCTTCGCTGTAACAACGTATATGACGGACAAGCTTGCGGCCGCAGGTGGAGAAAAATCAGCGGAATGCTATCGGAGCTGCCTGACGACCCCGTGGAATGAAGTCCTGGCCTGTGCCGAAGCCAACGATAGGTACGCGACCAGCGCATCATGTGAAAAAGAGGCCGCTCAAAAAATGGCGGCATGTGCTCCCAAATGCAGCGAGTCGGATTCATAATCAGACGAGTTAAGACACAAGACGAGCAAGATGAGATAGATGAGTAAAATGAAATAGATGAGACGCATACCCCGACACAACTTTTCAGCCAGCGTTGGGTTCACAGAGGCATACGGAAATAGGGAGAATACTATGCAAACGAAAAAATTCGTACTGACGCTGCTTGGCGGGATCTGCTTAGGGACAATCCTGGCTGTATCTTCCGGCATTGCTGCCCAAGGCTACCCAGATGGTTATACGCCATCAAAACCAGCCGAACAGGGCACCACCAATATTCTTGCTCGTTTTGGTGCAATCACGGCCTATGTGAATGACAAGCTCGAAGCGGCCGGTGGGGCAAACGCTCCCCAGTGTTACAACAACTGCATGACTGTTCAGATCAATAAGGTTCTTGAGTGTCTCGACCAAAAGAACACCTATGCTGCTAGCGAGCTGTGTGAACAAGAGGCCGCCCAGCAGGCAGCCGGGTGCGACCCCAGGTGTACGGCGGAGTAAGCGTGTTTTTGAAGCGACTTGTCGAAACTAGGCTTTTTCTGACCACGGAGTTGTGCAACTCTCTGAGAAGAGATGTGTTTCTTTTCAAGACAAGTCAAGAGACGATCACGTCTGCCATTGTCCACTCACATGCACGCTCATGACGGAGGACAGATATGCGCAAACTCACTGTGGCCCTGAGTTTAGGGCTTCCACTTTATTTTCTTCTCAGCGTCTCGGCAACTCCGTCGGCAGCGCCAACGTGGACGGTGCAGCTCAGCAATAGCAAAGGTCTCCAGGCGGGAGATCTGGTAGAAGAGGCCGGCCGGCCTATCGGTCATGTCTTGCGCGTTGATGCGCATTCCACATCAGTCCATATTGTCATTACTCTGGACCCGGACGCTCCTGACCGGCTGCGGGAACGGGCAACGCTTTTTGTCATCACACCAACAGGAGCGGGCCGTCCCGTCCTGCGCTTAGTTGTTTTTGATAAACACAGCCCGCCGCTTCCCTCAGGTAGTATGATTGCCGGGGCAGAGTCTGAAATAGAGGTCGAACTCCGGCGTCAGCTTGCGGCCGTGGAAAGCGCGGTGCAGACCTTCACCCAGCAGGTTGAGACGTTTAATCGGGCTCTAGATCAGACCCAGAGATCCGAAGAAAAGCGACAGCTGGAAGAGAGTGTGGGGAATTTATTCGATACCCTCCAGCAGACGCGGGATGAGGTGACACAAGCGCTGAGCGAAGAAGTCGACCGGTGGAAAAAACTCTACGAGCGGCTGTTTCCAGCCGCAACTGCCAAGCCAAAGATAATTGTTCTATAGCCCAACAAAAAAGGGCGGCCCACAAGCCGCCCTTTTACTTTTCAGTCCTCTCTTAGACTTACTTCTTCTTACTTCTTCATCATGGCTGCCAGCGCAGCACCCTGTTCGCCAAGCACTTTCTTGGTTGAATCTCGTTCTTGAATACGTTGCCACCATGCAGCGAGTTTGGGCCTGCCTTCAAAAGGCTTCTTAGAGCCAAAGTTCGGCAGTAGATTGTCATGTAAGAACAGCGTCGGCGCAATGGCCGCATCGGCGAGGGTAAACTTATCGCCAGTCAGCCACGGCCCATCAGAAATAGAGGCTTCAAGCTGGTCCAGATTATTATTTAACTCAGCCATCTTATCCGCGATGAACTCGTCGCTCAGCTCTTGACCAAACAGCTTGGCAAAACACGCACGCGCCGGCGGGTCGATGTAGAGATCGTGGTAGCGGGTAATCGCGCGCACTGTGGCTCTGCCCTCGGCATCTTTCGGCAGGAGCGATGTCCCTGGATATTTATCCTCCAGATATTCGTTGATCACTTCCGACTCAGCAATGAGTTGCCCATCGTCAGTCTCCAAGGCGGGTATTTTCCCGGTCGGATTGATTTTTTTGTAGTCCTCGGAGTTCGGACCGCCGGGCGCGTCAACGAATTCCACGTTGAGTCCCTTCTCATACATGACAATCCGGCACTTACCGGCAAAGTTGCTCAGACCTAAATTATACATCTTCATACGTCAGACCCCCTCTGGAAAATTTTATTTTTACTTTCGACTATCCTGCGGGGTGAGCCTTAAGTCAACTCCAGAACGCTGGTACTGAGAAAATTTAATTAGGAGGAGCAGCAAGCCGCGATCATGCAACTCGTATCAGCAACAAAAATGGCTTCCGTCATGAACCCGACCCTCGTTCCGTCTGGAGAGCGCGGCGTGTTTCCTCCACCATTTCATCCGAGAGACGACCCCGGCCGCTGCTGGGAGCGACGGTCATTACCATTATCGCGTTTGCCCCGATCGGCTTATCGCCGACCATGATCGGAGAATTTGCCCAGACCTTGTTTTATGTCCTGTTGATTTCCTTATCCGTGAGTTGGATTACTGCGGTCACATTGACGCCGTTCTTTTTTGACATGTTTTTTGCAGGTGTCGAAAAACAAGAGACATCGGCCGAAGCCGACGGCCTGTATCAGGGCATGCTCTTTCGCGTCTACAAGACGCTCCTGGGGTGGTGCCTGCACCATCGGGTAACCACCATAGGGCTGGCCTTGGTGTGTCTCGCGGGCGGGGGCTTGGCCTTCAGTCACACCAAACAGAACTTCATTCCTGCTTCGACGACACCCATGTTTCTGATCGATTGCTGGCTACCGGAAGGGACGGATATCCGTGCGACAGAAGAGATGACCAAGGTGATTGACGAAGAGCTGTTGGCGTTAGACGGCGTTGTGCAGCTCACAACAGTGATTGGCGGCGGCGCCCCACGTTTTTTCCTGTCGTATAATCCGGAAGACGCGTATGCCAGCTATGTCCAGTTCATTGTGAGTGCGCAGTCACTCGAAGATGTCGAACGGCTGTTGCTCGAGGTAACGTAGCTGGTGCGGACAAAACATCCCGAAGCGGACGTTGAGGCGCGCTTCTACGGGGAAGACCCACTGGTCCTCAGGCGCTTGCCCAGTCAAGTCCTACCGCATTATCAATGGAGTCGAGATCAGCGATGCCGTCAGAATCAGTTGGCGTAACCGAGTAAAAGTGATCCGGCCGCAGTTCCTTGCGCTGTTAGCCATGTTTCTGGTGACCGTAGTGCTGTTTAACTCAGTGCGGCAACCAATTGTGATATGGCTGACGGTCCCGTTTGCCTTGATTTGGGTAGGTTGCGGGCTGCTCATCATGGGGGTGCCATTCGGCTTCTTCGCCCTGCTGGGCATCTTGAGTCTGATCGGCATGGTGGTCAAAAACGGCATTATCCTCGTTGAGCAAACCAAATTGGAAACCGAGGCCGGAGGGAAAGCGCAGTATGACGCCATCTTTGATGCGTCTGTAAGCCGGGTTCGCCCAGTCACACTGGCAGCGCTGACGACGCTCCTGGGCATGACTCCACTCCTCTCCAACGCATTTTTGGAGAGTATGGCGGTGACCATCATCTTCGGTCTGAGCTTTGCCACCTTGTTGACCCTGGTTATCCTACCGGTCTTGTATGCCATCTTCTACCGGGGTGAACACAAAGCGCAGCCGGCATAGAAGAGCACGGCGGTTGGGCCAGGGCACATCCCGGAGGGCGGGTTACTTGAGCCTCGGGCGGACATGGGGGAATACGTTGTGCAACAGTGTTATTCATGTCCGGGCGGAGAGCGATAGCATAATCAACGCACAACTTTAAGGTAGACGTGTCCGGTAGGCCGCGTCTACGTTGAAATTGTGCATGGCCGCGGGTTCCCCCTCTTCGACTCTGCTCAGGACAGGCTTCGACGGAGCTCAGCACGAATGGGTCTGTTCTACGTTGCCGATAAAGAACGGCGCTGCGCACAAGGCGCAGGCGGCATAGAAGAACGCGGCGTTTCCTACATTCACGTAACAATGATAGGAGAGGCGGATCATGCATTTTGCTCTCCGCTTTATCAGAGTTGAAGTCCTTTTGTGTCTACTGTTCCTCATCGTGGCGAGTCCAGCCTGGGCCCGTATCACAGCAGTTGTTGTTGATCGTATTGAGTCGCCAACGTTTGAGGGACAGGCATTTGGCGATGTAGGCCGTTACGGAAAAATCGTGGGCCGGATGTTTGGGGCGGTTGATCCGAAGACGGCTGAACATGCGAATATCGTGAACTTGGACAAGGCCCCTCAGAACGCGATTGGCCTGGTCGAATACAGCACGGATTTCTACATTCTCAAGCCCATTGATTCCACCAAAGGCAACCGAACCTTATTCTCCGCTATCCTCAATCGAGGCAGTAAAATCGACTTTATCCTGCCGCACGACGTTCCTTTTGGCAAACGTACCAACGACCCGACAACGGCCGCAGATGCAGGCAACGGCTTTCTCATGCGTCAGGGCTACACCATTGTCTGGACCGGTTGGCAGGCCAAAGGCAAAACCGGCGCGCAGTGTTGCGTGCGGAATGAGCCCGGGTTCATGAGTGCGGATCTCCCTACTCCTTTGGATAATGGCCAGGCGCTTGTAGGAACAGTTCGTGACCTGTTCGTTGGGCGGGAACAGACCAATGCGCCTGAGCATAAAACCGCAACACTCAGTTACGCGGTTTCATCACGCGATCCAGCTAACGTGCGCATGACCGTCCGCAATCGGACTGAAGAAACAGGTGTTGCGATTCCGTTTTGCGAACAAACTGAGACCAAGAAATCCTGCTGGAATTTTGAAGACGATCAAACTATTCGTCTTAGAGGTGGATTTCAGTCCGGACGACTGTACGAAATCAAATATCAGGGTAAGAATCCCATTGTCCTCGGACTAGGTTTTGCGATTACCCGCGACGTTATTTCTTTTCTGCGCTACCAGACACAGGACGACACCGGCAATCCAAATCCCCTCCGGTTGAGCGAAAAAGAGACAGGCATCGACAAGGTCCTGGCGTTCGGCATTTCTCAGTCCAGCCGCTATTTGCAAGAACACGTCTGGGGCGGCTTTAACCAGGACGAAGCTAAACGCATTATTTTCGACGGCCTGATTGCAGACATTGGTGGAGCTGGAAAAACCTTTACCAATTTTGCTTTTGGCCAGCCGGGCCGAACACGCGGTAGCCATCAGGATTCCGGATTTCCGGAGAACTGGTTTCCTTTTTTGTACGCGCCTCAGTACGATCTGTTAACAGGCAAGCAAGACGGTATCCTTCGCAATGGGAGTGGAAAACCAGGCGATGGTTTTGATCCACTCATCATGGTCACCAACACGGCCAGTGAGTACTGGCGCAAGAGTGCCTCGTTACTGCATACGGATACACGGGGGAATGACGTGTGGATTCCTGCCAACGTCCGCCTCTACTTTTTTGCCAGTGCGCAGCATTTTCCTATTTTCTCAGAGCCCTTTCTCACCTCGCTCCGTGTGCACCTTCCATCTTCTCCTTGCCAGCATGAACAGAATCCCGCCTTTCGAGGCTCGGTTATGCGCGCCCTGTTAGTTGCCTTACAGGGTTGGGTTCGGCACGGAACGCTGCCACCAGCCAGTGCTATTCCAACCCGTCAAGGCGGCACGCTTGTTCCGGTTGAAGAGAGTATGCTCGGATTTCCGAAGATTCATGGAGTCACTCATATCGGGTCAGCAACTCCCCCTTCCCTCCAAGTTGGTGACTCGACGCGGCACTATCACAATCTAGTTCCTAAGACTGACACAGACGGAAACGATCTTGGTGGTATCAGCCTCCCAGACATCGCTGCACCACTCGGCACACACACGGGCTGGGCAGTCCGCGCCGATGTCCCAGGAGCCATGTGCGGCAATCTGGGTCAGTTCATCCCGTTTGCTCAGACACGACGAGAGCGGGAAGTCGTGGCCGATCCTCGTCCCTCCCTGGCTGAACGCTATCCAAGCGCTGAAGCCTATCTTGAGAAAGTCACCGCAGCCGTACAGTCACTCCAGGTCCAGCGCTTGCTCTTGGCAGACGATGCCGCCGCATATATTGCTGATGCTACCCGCAAAGCGCAACGCATCGTACCCTCTCTCGCAGAGGAGTAGGTAAAGTAATGACCCGCAAGAAGGAGGCTTCGTCATGGAATTCGGCTTATTTTCATTATTTGACTTCTTCCGCGGCAAACAGGATGAAGTACAGTATTTTCAAGACACTCTTGATCTAAGTATTCTGGCCGAAGAATTAGGTTTTGACTCGGTCTGGTTTGGCGAAGAGCATTTTTATTCGTTTGGCATCTGCCCCAGCCCGCAGATATTTCTGACTGCCGTCGCCCGTGAGACCTCGCGTATCCGGCTCGGTACAGCGATCAGCCTGCTCCCCTTTGAGAATCCGCTGCGTAAGGCTGAGGATTTTGCCATGCTCGACATCCTCAGCAATGGCAGACTAAACTTCGGAGTAGGCCGAGGGATTATCCCTCAACACTTCGAGGGGTTTTGTGTCGATCCAGCCGAGAGTCGGGGTCGGTATGAAGAGTCGTTAGAAATCATCCGCCGCGCCTGGACTGAGGATCCCTTTGAGTATCAGGGAGAGTTTTGGCAGGTGCCGTCGCTATCGCTTGGACCCAAGCCAGTGCAAAAGCCGCATCCGCCTATTTATCGCGGAACCATTAGCAAAGAATCGTTTGAGGGCGCGGGGGTCGTGGGTGATAATGCGTTCATCGTGCCCTGGCTCACCGGACCACATCCAACGGTCAGGAAGCGAGTCCAGCGCTACCGCGCGCTGCTCGAAGAAAACGGGCATGGCCCGAAGCGGACAACGTGCATCTTCTTTCTCTTTATTGACCCGGACCACCAGGTCGCGCTGCGTGAAGGCCAGGACATAACGCGTGCCTACACTCAGTTATTTACCTCGTTTATTGCGCCTGAATTACTGAGCAGGATGGGCTCAGACGACCCACTCAAAATATTTTTAGATTTTGCCGCAGCCATGCCCGGTCAGGTAGAGGAACGTGCAGTGGTTGGCACCCCGGCAGAGTGCCGCCGGCGCCTGACAGAACTGAATGACGAGTTTGACCTGGATCAAGTCGCTTTTTATTTTCACGCCGGAGGGCGCGATCCTAAACGAGCCCGGTCTGGGTTAGAGCTGTTTGCCAAGGAAGTCATGCCAGAATTTCGCTAATTTTTTTTTAGACTGTAGGGGCGAGGCTCCCTCGCCCATCCTGCATAAGGAGTTTCTCATGGAGTTTGGCCTGTTTTCTCTTTTTGATTTCTTCCGCGATAAGCAAGACGAAGTGCAATATTTTCAAGATACGCTGGACATATGCGTCAAAGCCGAGGAGCTCGGCTTTGATTCGATCTGGCTGGGCGAAGAGCACTTCTACTCGTTTGGCATTTGCCCCAGCCCGCAAATATTCCTGACCGCCGTGGCCCGCGAGACCTCTCGCATCCGGCTTGGCACAGCGATCAGCCTACTGCCATTTGAAAATCCGCTTCGCAAGGCTGAAGACTTTGCCATGCTCGATATTCTGAGCAACGGCCGGCTCAACTTTGGGGCAGGACGCGGCATTATCCCAAAGCATTTTGAAGGATTTTGTGTTGATCAGAGTGAGAACCGCGCCCGCTACGAAGAGTCGCTCGAAATTATCCGGCGGGCCTGGACTGAAGATCCATTCGAATATAAAGGCGCCTACTGGCAGGTGCCGCCCTTGTCAGTCGGCCCCAAGCCAGTCCAGAAACCGCACCCCCCCCATTTATCGTGGCACACTCAGTCGTGAATCGTTTGAGGGAGCCGGCAAGGTCGGAGACAATGCGTTTATTGTCCCGTGGCTAAGCGGACCACATCCCGAAGTCCGCTCCCGTCTTGATCATTATCGCGCTACGCTTAAAGAGCATGGACATGCATCAACACGGACAACGTGTATCTTTTTTATGTTTGTGAACAACGACCATCAGGAAGCCATGCGTGATGCAGTCGCAAGCACACGCGCCTATACGGAATTGATCACCTCCTTTGTACCGCGTGAGGCACTCAGCCAAATCCCGGCACACGACCCTATGCGCTCCTATCTCGAATTTATTCTCTCCATGCCCGACGATGTAGAAGAGCGAGCAGTAGCAGGCACCCCGGCCGAATGTCGTCGGCGCTTGTATGAATTGAATGACGAGTTCGACCTGGATCAAGTTGCCTTCTACTTTCATGCCGGTGGCCGAGATCCCCAACGCGCACGTCAGGGGTTAGAACTTTTTGCCAAGGAAGTCATGCCGGAATTTCAATAAATTCAATAAGGAGGAACATCATGCTGCTCAAAGATAAGATTGCCGTTGTCACCGGCATCGGGACGGGCATGGGCAAAGCCATTGCCCTGCGGTGTGCCAAAGAAGGCGCGCACGTTGTGGGGGCTGAGATTAATGAGGCTACCGGCCAGCAAACCGCAGCTGAGGTAAGCGCCTATGACCGCCGGGGCCTTTTTATAAAAACAGATATGGGGCGGGTGGAAGACATCAATGCCATGGTCGCCAAAGCGGTGGAAATCTTCGGCCAGATTGACATTCTGGTCAATAATGCCGGCGTCACAAAAAGCATAGGGTTTTTTGATGTGACAGAAGACGATTGGGACTGGATTCATGCCATCAACGCCAAAGGTGTCTTTTTCTGCATGCAAGCCGTTGCACGGGAAATGGTAAAACGCAAAGAGGGCAAGATCATCAATATTGCGTCGATCGCGGGAAAAGGATTTCGCGGCACCTCAAACATCTCCTATGCCGGCTCAAAGGGCGCCGTCATCGCCATGACGCGCATCGGCGCCTCACAGCTTGCCAAACATAATATTAATGTGAATGCCATCTGCCCTGGTGCGACCCGTACGGATCTGTACCACAACGTCATGCAGCAGCTGACTGAGCGGGAGGGCATTACCGAAGAGCAGGCGGGTGCCCGTCTGGATGCCTCGATTCCCCTCAAACGCTCCAATAGCCCGGATGACATCGCGAACATGGCCGTCTTCCTTGCTTCGGATGAGGCGCGCAATATCACCGGCCAGTCGTTTAATGTGGATGGTGGCCTGATGTGGGACTGAGGTATTCGTCTGGAAAAAATCAATATCTAAGCGGAGGGAAGATATGCCACACGGAATGGATCATGTACTGAGCGATTTACGAGTTTTGGATTTTACGCGTGCCTTAGCCGGACCGAGTTGTACGCGCATGATGGCGGAAATGGGGGCTGATGTCATCAAGGTCGAATCTGCTCCAAACGGAGATATGGTGCGGGGCATCTCCATCTATCAGAACGGGCGCAGCTTGTATTTGATCCAACAAAATCTCGGCAAGAAGAGTTTGTGCGTTAATATCCGTGACCCCCGGGCGATGGAAATTCTCAAGGAGCTGATTGCGCAAATGGACGTGGTAGTCGAAAACTTTAAGCCCGGCGTGATAGCCCAAATGGGCCTGGGGTACGAAGATCTCAAAAAAATCAAGCCGGATATTATTCTGTGCTCAATCTCAGCTTTGGGCCAGAAAGGGCCACTCTCCAGTAAACCCGGTTATGACTACATCGCCCAAGCCTACTCTGGGGTCACATCCATGATTGGTGATCCGGATACAACTCCTTATATACCCGGTGTCGGCATGGGCGATGTCAGTACGGGCGTGCATGCGGCACTGGCCGTGGTGTCTGCCCTGCGCTATCGCGACCGAACGGGCGAGGGACAGCATCTCGATATCGGCTTGCTGGATGTGTACTACCACTACCACGAGGTCAACGTGCACCAATACAGCGGCTCCAACGGCAAAATCAATCCGGTCCGGGCAGGCCGGCATTTGGGCTATGTGTGTCCGGCCGGCGTTTTTCGTACGAAAGACGGCTCGGTCGTCATCATGGCCTTCATGCAGCACTGGAAGGATCTGTGCGCCGCCATGGATAAGCCGGAACTGATAGAACACGAACGCTATAGCAACGACACGCTACGGCTGGAAAATCGTGACGAGGTGGTCAAAATCATTGAAGACTGGCTCCTGGAAACCTTTCCCGATACCGAGAGTGCGGTTGCCCAGATGGAAAAGTTCGGGGTGCCGGTTGCGCCGGTCTTATCTGTCGCCGAGACCGTCGCGCATCCGCATCTGCGCGCACGTGGCACCGTCCGAACAATCAAAGATCCGCTTGCCGGTGAATTCGACATTCCCGGTATGCCGCTTCGGTTCTCACGCTTTCCGGAAGATTTGCCCCTCCAAGCCCCGACCCTGGGTCAGCACAATGAGGAAATCGTAACCTCGTATCTGAAGCGCTCACCAGAAGAGCTACAGAAACTGCGTGAAGCGGGGGTGTTGGTGGAAAAAAATTCGTAGACAGGAGGCAACTATGGTGACCCAAGGCAGCCAACACGTTCTCAGCGGGCTGCGCGTGCTCGACTTTACGCGCGCGCTGGCCGGGCCAACCTGTAGTCGTATGCTGGCCGAGATGGGTGCCGATGTCATCAAAGTCGAGTCTGCTCCCAAGGGCGACTTGAGCCGCAACGCCTCCGTCTTTCGCAACGAGCGCAGCCTGTTTTACGTCCAGCACAATCGAGGCAAGAAAAGCCTGTGTGTCAATCTGCGCGATCCACGCGGCATGGCCCTGGTCACCGAGCTTATTCAGCATGTCGATGTGGTTGTTGAAAATTTTAAGCCCGGCGTCATGGCGAACATGGGTCTCAGCTACGCCCTGCTCAAAGAACTAAAACCCGACATCATCCTGTGTTCCATTTCGGCGTTAGGCCAGACGGGCCCTTTGGCCCACAAGCCGGGTTATGACTATATCGCTCAGGCGTATGCGGGCGTAACTTCAATGATCGGCGAAGAGGACGACGCGCCGTATATTCCGCTCGTCGGTATGGGCGATGTCAGCACCGGCGTGCATGGCGCTTTGGCCGTCCTAGCCGCTCTGCGCCATCGTGACAAAACGGGCCGAGGGCAACACCTGGATGTCGCCCTACTCGATGTGTACCACCACTATCATGAGGTCAACGTGCATACCCCGCGGGCGACCGAAGGAGCCATCAAGCCTACCCGCGTTGGCCGGCATATGACCTATGCCTGTCCGGCTGGTGTGTTTCGTGGGAACGGCGGCCATCTGGTCATCATGGCCGTTTTCCATCATTGGCCGGATTTATGTAAAGCCATGGAACGTCCTGAGCTGACTGACGACTCTCGCTATAGTACCGACCAAGCCCGACTCAAACGGCGGGACGAAGTGGTCAGCCTGATCGAAGACTGGCTGCAGACGTTCCCCGATGTGTCCAGCGCTGTCTCACATTTGGAGAAGTTTAGTGTTCCGGTCGCTCCGGTCCTCTCTGTGGCTGAAACCCTCGACCACCCACACTTGCGCCAACGCGGAACTGTTCGGACGATCAATGACCCCATCCATGGCGATCTCGACGTGCCCGGTTTTCCGCTCAAGTTCTCCGAGTTTCCAGAAGAACTCCCGCTCCACGCCCCAACCCTGGGTCAGCACAACGAAGAAGTCCTGACTTCGTATTTGGGTCGTTCAGTTGAAGAGGTCGAACAACTGCGCGAGGCGGGAGTGTTAGTCGAGGAGAATCGGTAATCGGGTCAGCTTAGAGATATGTAAGGAGAAGCTGCCCCATTCACCTTCCCCTCTGAATGCAGCGGCAATGGAGTCCGGTAGTGGAGCATCAAAATCCCGAGCAATTTTAATCTTGCCCTTCAACCGTCCCGACTTGAGCCGGCTTGGAATGATGGGCACCAGCTTAGCAATCGGCTTCCCGCTCTTCGCAATGATGATCTGTTCCCCGGCAACAACGCGATCGAGCAGACGCGACTGATGGATCTTAGCCTGGTGAATATTGACGGTTTCTATAGGTCCTCTTTATCGAACAAGACGTAATCTAATACAACCTCTTCGTCCACTCGTTTAACTTCCAGAGCAATAGTGTAAGAGTTCTTTCTTGGCCTCAAAAGAATTGTTGAAGTTTCTCCGTATCCCGGGATAAAACAAAGAAAAATTTTTTCTCCGAAATGAGGCAGAAATGGCGCTCACTTCGTATTTGAGACGTTCAATTGAAGAGGTGCAACAACTGCATGAGGCTGGAGTGTTGGTTGAAGACAATCGGTAATCCCTGTATTGAGCGCTCCTCTACAACGAAAACGACCGCTTGACTTCCAGAAAAAATCGACTGTTACGTCCAGTCCAGTGGCGATCGTGCGGATTAACCGAAGCCGCGTATTGTCCAAAGAATCCGGATCGTGAGCCAATGAAAAGATCCGCGCCGATCGTTGCGGACAGATAATCCGAGAATGCGTACCGAACTTGAGGACGGATGAGAAGGTCGCCGAAATTTATGCCGTACAGAACGAACAACTCAGCAAAGAGCGTCTCGTTCCAAAAGTCTGAGAGCAAGGAGATCGACACCGCATTATTAACGGCCTCGTCAACCAGATCTCCAGATTTATTAAAAATGACATCCTGAAAGAACTGAAAATTCGCCAGGAGGTTATCGCTGACCGTCCAGTCGAGCCCTAGGACATATGACAAAAGTTCGCGCTGTTGAACTCCGTCGCGTTCGTTTGGATCGTCGGACACAAAGTACTGCCCCAGCTTCACCCCACCTTCGCCCCGAATGACAAACACGTCAAAGGCATAGTTAAAACTCCCGCCAATAAGGTGAAAGCGCTCATGGCTAGGCTCGAAGCGAAACGTGTTTGGACCGAGTACGCGCCGGAACGGTACGGGGAAATCGCTCCAGGAGTACAGATAGTTAAAAGACAGGTCCGTATTCCGCAAAAAGCGTGTGACCCGGAATCCGACTTCAGAGTCGCTCAGTCGCCAATCCTCGGGTTCATTCACCGATCTGGCCTGGATAGACGGAAAAGGCGGTGGAGGCTGGATAGGCAGGGCGGGAATTGGAACGTTTCGAAATTGAAATTCACTGCCCTCATCAGCCGCTCGGCCGGCCTCAAAGTCCGGCAACCAAACGGCCTCAAACGTCCAGTCGTTCAGGATGTAACCCGCGCGCATACCCCACAGCGGAATCCGGGCATCAATAAAATTATTCAGAATGAATTCTCGAAAATCTTGGGGATTAATGACATCCAGGATACGCAGGCCGATGGACTCTCCCCATACAATCTGTTGGCGCCCCAGGCGTATATCGAAGTCGTCGTAGACCAGGTCGAGATACAGCTCACGCAACTCGGCCTGAAATGAATCGCCACTCTCTAGGCGATCGACTGGTGAGGAATCGAAATCGGTAATGTCCGTCTCTAAATGATTCACCGGATCAAAAAGCGTTCGTCCAATCACCGTTAATTCAGCCCAGTCGGTGAGTTCAAACTCAATTTCGACCTGAAACCAATTCTGAGATTTTGAGAATTGATGCGGGGAGTATAGCCGAAAGGCGGTTTCATTCTTTACAAAGCCGGTCACGTCTAAGCGCTCGCGCAGCTTATGAAACAAGCCGGGCTGAGTATCGCTCTGCGTACTCTGGCTACTGGCTGTCGCGACTCTTTTCTCCGACAGGGAAGAACGCGTTTTCGGGGCGGTCTGCGGTTCAGCTGCCGCTGTCTTGACCTCTTGCTCAGAGCGAGCCGGAGCAGACGCCGAGGAGGACGCCTGCGAAATCGACTGAGCGAACATTCGCTCTTGCGGACTTTCAAACAGGATCTGAGCACGCGCTTCCGGTGCGATCCGCTCTGAGCTGTGGAGAATTGCAGTGACCCGGCTACCGTGCTGCTCCACAGTAAACGCTGGGAGCTTTTCGCCTTTTAGATCAAGCACCAAACGCAGATGTTGCGGATGCACCCCAACACGGACCCGCCGCAGGAGGCTATCTTTTGCTTTGTAAGAGGCCGAGAACCGTTGTGGGACCGGACCGATGATATCAATAACGAGACGGTTTGGAGTCGAGAGGGAAAACGCGTACACAGACACTGGAGCTTGAGAAAATTGAAAGACAATGCGTCTCTGGCTTCCCTCGGAAGTCATATGGGCCTTTTGGAGGCGGATGACGGAAGGAGGATCGGGAGGATCAGATTGAGCGAAAGATTCTCCCGCTCCAATCCAAAGGATTATGGTGAGGATGAAGAACCATGTCTTCACGCTCGGGGGTAGGCTGCTCATAACAGGTAAGGGGACCCTAACGCAGCTTCAAGACAGCTCCTTGGGAATAGCAATTCCCTCGCCCCTTTGGGGCGAGGGTGAGGGGTATGAAACGAGAATTCTACCACCCTCACCTCCCTCCTCTCCCGCCAGCGGGAGAGGAGGTAAATCGGATTCCCAAAGAGGTTGACTGTTTTTGCACTAACGCCTCGATCATAGGAAAGCTCTACGGCTTACCTTTGCGCAGCGACCGCTCTGTAAAAACCGATTCCTTGATATTTTGATTAAATCGGACGTTGCTAATCATAAGCTCTGTCTTATGTCCGGTCAGTTGATTCTCCACCACTGTCCGTTGCCAGTTCCAAATCCCGTCGATCTGCGCCCAGTCTGTCGTCCAGATTTTGAGCAACCGGCCTTTGCGGTCATAAAATTCTATCCTCGGTTCGGTCCAGTTTTCCGCATTCACCCAGCGCAGCTTTTTGCTGTAGATGTATTTTGCCTTCTTGGGGATGGACTCCAGAACATAGAACTTAGTGCCATTCTCCTGCTCGACGCGCAGCAGCTTGTGCGTATCCTCCTCGACCTCCCGGTCCGCCATATCATCGTAGATAATGTCGCTGCCCATAAAGGAATTTTCTTTATCGCCGGAGGCAATGCGCCGGACTTTGCGCAACGCAGGCAAATAGATCCACTGGTCGTCGTCGGCCTCGGCGTCCTCTTGGGACCAACTCAGGAATGTCGTGTCTTTCACATCAGGTGGAAATTTGAAATAAATAAAGGACTTGCTGGACAATCCGTCATTGCCGTCATAGTCTTTCCAATACCGTAGGGTGTGCCGTTTGCGCGTCTTGCCCTTACTATTGGTCAACGTCCAGTTTGCTTCAGAGATCTGATCGTCACCGTCCTCACGTTCATCAACAAAGACCGCGATCTCACGTCCGGTTGGTTCACCAGGGATTTCCTGTGCATAGACAGGCGCGATTGTGCTGAGTAAGAGTAACCCGAGTCCAATTGTCATTATGCAGATGGTTTTCATACTGCTTCCTCCTCTTCTTTGGCTGAAACTACGCTGTGGATCGTTTTCGTCGGCGCACCCGCTGCCGGCTGTTCGCCATACACAAAACGCGGTTTAAATGTAATCAGAATTGCTGGCAGGATGGTCATTGACGCCAGCAGGCAGGCGCCCATATTGAGGGCCATCATGGCCCCGAGATAATAATTGACTTTGAAGTTAGAGGTCAGAAAAACTAAGAAGCCGCCGATCACCACCGCCGCGTTAAAGAAGATGGCTTTTCCCGAGGTCGCCATCGTTACCACAGTGACTTGCTCGGGATTAAGGACACCATCCTTGGTTTTCAACTGATATTTATTGAGAAAGTGGATCGTATAGTCGATGCCAATGCCAATCACCATGGAGGCGGTCATGGATTTTCCAACTTCAAGAGGAATACCAAGCAGCCCCATGAGTCCAAAGCTGAAAACCATCACCGCACTGATAGGAATGATATTGATCAGACCGGCAACAAAAGAGCGGAACATAAAGGTTGTGAGCAGAAAAACGGCGACCAATGAGGTGACAAGACTGCTCAACTGACCGGAGACAACAAGTTCACTAAACCGGTTACTCATATGGCCCTGCCCGGCGAAACCGATGCGAAAGCCACTGTTCGTCTCCCAACCGGTGACGGTTGGATTGATTCCGGCTAACCAGCGTCCAAACTTCAGTGTCACCGGATCCTGAGCCCCGGCGTCAGTAGTTTCATTGTCAACCCGGCCAAATTCTCGGACCACGAAATCCTGAATCCGATGAATTACGCGCTCGATATCCGCGCTGTGATCTGAGCGCAGGTAAAAGGCGATATTGGCATGTTGGTAATCATAGTCGACGACTTCATCGAAATCATCCGGGTCTCCAGAGAACGAGTACAGCAAGAGATATTGCGCGATCAGATCGCGCGAGTCGGGGATGACTTCCATCTCCTCTCGATCCTCATGCATGACCCGATTCATGCGTTTAATAAACTCGGCAATGGACAACGATCCGCCCACAACAGGATCCTGCTCGACCTCGGCTTGAAGACGGTCAATCTTGCGCAACAGGGCCGGGTCTTTGAGCAAGTCCGGGGCATGCCCTTCGATTGCCACGTACAAGGGCAGCGTGCCTTGAAATTTATCCCGCAAGGCCTCGTCGCCAAGACGGACCGGGCTCTGCTCGTGGAAAACGTCTATCCACGAGCTGTCGACCTGAAGCTGCCGGGTGCCTATCAGACAGACGAACATAACGCTTGCCACTGCTCCCCACACCAACACCGGGCGCTGGGCTACGCCGCGGCCCAGGTTGGAAAGGATGCGGACCGCCCAGCCTGTAGCGGCCAGGTCTCCACTTTGGCTCTTTTGATTACGCAGGCCGCGACTCGCCTTGGGCGGCAGCAGGCTCAATACGGCAGGAAAGAAAGTCAGCGAGACAACCATCGCAGCCAGGACACCAACTGAGGTAAACACGCCGAAGTGACGAATGGGCACCATGGCCGCAGTCAGAAAAGATAGAAAACCCGCCACCGTTGTCAGTGCCGTGAACACGACCGGCTTCCACATCTCGTGCATAGCGGCGACCACGGCTTCGGTCGCAGACGTATCCGGATGACTGGAAATTTCCTCGTAGTAACGACTGAGAATATGAATGCCATAGGCCACGCCGATCGCCATCAGCGTGACCGGCATCATGGTCGAGACGAAGTACATCGGAATACCAACCCAGGCCATACTGCCCAGGCTCCAGATGACGGAGATGATCACAACCGCAAACGGCAGGAGTACACCGCGCAGGCTGCGGTAGGTTAAGTAGAGCGTTCCCAGGACGATGCACAGCACCAGCGGCATGAACATTTCCATATCGCTGCGAGCATCTTCGGAGAACGTCACCTCCATGGCGCCGCGCCCGGCAATATGAAATTGCTCGGGCACCCCGGTCGCTTCCTTCTCCCGAATCATGTCACGGATAGTGGTATAGATTGCTGCCCGCCGAGCAACGCCTTCGAGCGTCCCTTCAGACGATTCCATCTTAGCCATGATGAGCAGACCGGTCCCATCGTGGGATACAATCCAGTCAACAAACATCGCATTGCTAAACAAGGCGTCTTTCAGCGCTGTCAATTCTTCGGGCGACTGTGGCGTCTCTTCCATGAAAGGATCGACCGACATGCCGTCACTGGTACCGGTAATATTATCCATGGTAGCAACGCTTGCCACATCTTCATCCCGGACGGCTTTGATCCCGGGCAGCAGCGCAATTTTCTCAGAGAATTCTTTGACGATGCCCAGGGTCCGTGGATTGAAGACCCCGTTTTCTTCCGGGTTGTCATTCAGGACGCCGACAATAATGAGATCCAGCATCCCAAAGCGCTCCTTCACAACATCGTTGTAGTGGAGGACCGGATCATTGGGTGGGATCATGGACTCGGCGTCACTCTCAAAGCGCAGATTTTGCATCTGCATCCCGGCGACAATCGTACAGCCCACGACAGCGGCGATAACGAGAAAACGAAATCGGATGATCAAACGAAAAAATGCTTCCATTCAGTTCTTCCTGTATAGTCCTTTGCACTTAACCTTTAGCTCTTCGTTTGGCCTGACTCGGCGAACGCCTCCGAGACGGAAGTGAAGAGCTTAGGCTGATTTTTTTTTGACCAGAATCGGCTGTGAGCAATGCTAGCACTAAATCCGGCAGGGCAGTTAAAACCTGCTCGCCAGACAGGTTCGGATCAATGTGACTGACAAGTTTCTGCCCGCGCAGCGTGTGGACGATAAGCCCAATGATAGCGAACGGAACCATCTGGGCCGGCAGTGGCTTAAAACCGCCTTGTCGCACACCTTCGGCAACAATAGCCTGTAAGGCAAGGTGCGCACGCGAAAACCAGCGTTCAGCGAGAACAGCCGCAATCGAATGATGGTCGTCGATCGCGCGTTGGATCATCTGGAAACGGTGCGGCGCATCGTGGTAGGCATTCAGAAACACCTGGACAATAGCCCGGATCTGGACCTCGGGATCTGTCCCGTCTTCCGCAATCTCTTCAACCTGGGTGACAACGCCACTCACCCCGTCCTCGAGAATCGTCTGATACAGCGCCTCTTTATTCTCGTAGTAGTGATAGATGAGCGCCTTGGTTGCCCCAGTCCGCTCGGCAATCTCGCGCAGGGAGGTCCCGTCGAAGCCACGTTCGGCAAACAGCGCTTCAGCCACCGTACCGATCTTGGTCCGATAATCAGGCGATGAAGGTGTTTTGACTGGTCGAGACATATCTACCTACTATAATTAACCGAACGTTCAGTTAGATCAAGTACGGAGAGAAGACTGCGCCAATGCACGAACTGCATGATCCACGCGCGGGCACGATCCTTGGATTCGCCGTGGAAGGTCGCGCACGTGAACACCCGTACCTTGCCTTCGTCGATTGGTACGGACCAGAAGATCGCGCCGGCCGGCCAGATCGGCGGCTGCGGCGCAAAATAAATATAGCCTCGGCTCGCCGGGAATTTCTTCCGCAGAGACAGCTAGGGCCGTGCTCAAGACGAGCAACCCGAGTCCGATTGTCATTGTCCACATGGTTTTCTATATTGCTTCCTCTTCTTCTCTCGCTGAAACTGCTCGGTCAGCCGTTTGCGGCGGCGTCACAGACCCCGGCTTTTCGCCGTACACAAAACGCGGTTTAAACGTATTCAGGATCGCGGGCAGGACGGTCATCGACACCAAGAGGCATGCGCCCATATTCAGCGACAACATCGCCCCGAGATAAAAATTAGGTCGAAAGTTTGAGGTGAGAAATACTAAGAAGCTAGCCGTCACAACTAGTGCATTAAAAAAGATGGCCTTGCCCGACGTCGCCATGGTAGCTGCGGTAATCTCTTCAGGGTCCGTCAAGCCAGAGCGGACTTTAATCCGGTATTTATTCAGGAAGTGGATTGTATAATCGATGCCAATACCAATCACCATAGAGGCGGTTAACGATTTGCCAACTTCAAGTGGGATGCCGAGAAGTCCGAGCAGTCCAAAACTAAAAACCATGACTAAACTAATCGGGATAATATTGATCAGCCCAGCGACCCAGGAGTGAAACATAAACGACGTCAATAAGAAGACGGCCACGAGGGAGACGACCAGACTCGCCAGCTGCCCGGATACCACCAGTTCGCTAAAACGGGTAGTCAGATAGCCATTCCCAGCAATCCCAAGTCGAAAACCGCTGTTTGTTTCCCAACCAACAACCGTGGGCTCGATGCCAGCCAGCCAGCGGCCAAAGCGGATGGGCCACGGGTCCCGTGCGCCGGTATCTGCGTTGTCGTTGTCTCCGGCATATCCAAATTCACGCACGGCAAAGTCTCGCACAAGCTCAACCACGCGTTTGATGTCCTGGGTGCTATCCGAGCGCAAAAATATCGTCAGGTTGGCGTATTGATAGTCGTAATCCACGATTTCATCAAAATCGTCAGGATCACCAGAGAAAGAATACAGCAACAAGTACTGGGCGACGAGGTCTTGCGAGTCTGGAATCACTTCCATTTCTGGACGATCCTCGTTCATCACCCTGTTCATGCGTTTGATATACTCGGCCAACGACAAAGACCCGCCAACGATCGGATCTTGTTCGACGAAGGCTTGGAGGCGATCGAGTTTGGCAAGCAGCACCGGATCTTTGAGTAGATCCGGCTGATGCCCTTCAATCGCAATATACAGCGGCAGATTGCCTTGGAACGTCTCGCCCAAGACGGTATCCGCAATCCGCACGGGGCTGTTTGGATCGGTCATCTTGATAAATGAGGTATCTACAAAAATGAGCTGCGCACCAAGCAGACACACCAGCATGACAAGGGTTGTCACTCCCCACACCACTATTGGTTTTCGCGCAACGCCGACGCCTAAGCGGGAGAGCGTCCGTGCCGCCCAGCCGGTCGCCGCCAGGTCACCACTGCGGCCCATTTGGGCTCGCAAGCCACGGCTGACTTTGACCGGCAGGAGGCTCAACAGAGCCGGAAAAAAGGTGATGGAGAAAACCATCGCGGCCACGACACCTATAGAGGTAAAGACACCAAAATAGCGGATGGGCAGAATGCTAGCGGTTAAAAAGGATAAAAACCCGGCCGCCGTAGTCAAGGAGGTGAAGACCACCGGTTGCCACATCTCTCGCATAGCGGCGAGTACCGCGTCGGGTGAGGAAACGTCCGGATGTTGCAAGACCTCCTCGTAATAACGGCTGAGTATATGAATGCCATTCGCAACTCCAACCGCCATCAGGATAACCGGCATCATGGTGGAAATGGAATACATGGGAATCCCGACAGCGGCCATAATACCCAACGTCCAAATCACCGAGACCAGGACAACCGCCAAAGGGAGCAAGACACCGCGCACACTCCGATAGGTAAAATACAACGTGCCGAGGACAATCACGAGAATGAGCGGGATGAAGGTCTCCATGTCCTGCCGCATCCCCTCCTCAAAGGTGACCTCCAGAGCGCCTTGTCCTGCAATATGGAATTCCTCTGGAGCGCCGGCCGCTTTTTTCGCCTCAACCATATCGCGGATGGTGGTATAAATGGCCATCCGTCTCGCAGTCCCTTCGACTGTCCCACCACCCGGCTCCATTTTGGCCATGATGAGCATGCCGGTACCGTCCTGGGAGACGATCCAGTTGACGAACATCGAATTGTGAAAGAGTGCCTGCTTTAATGCTTCGAGTGACTCGGGTGATTGAGGAACCGTTTCCATGAACTGCTCGACGGCCATGCCGTCAGCCGTCCCGGTGATATTATCGAGCGTGGCCACACTTGCTACGTCTTCATCCCGGATGGCTTTGATGCCTGGCAGCAGGGCGATCTCTTCCGAGAATTCTTTGATGATGGCCAGGGTACGTGGGTTAAAGACCCCGTTTTCGTCCGGATTTTTATTAAGAACCCCTATAACAATCAGATCGCTTATACCAAAGCGCTCCTCGACTAGATCGTTATAGCTCATGACCGGGTCGTCTCGGGGGATGAAGGCGTCAGCATCGCCCTCAAAACGCAACGATTGCAGCTGGACCCAAGCCAGGCCAGTAGAGGCCAGAACAAGGCCAATGACCAAGAAACGAAAGCGGATAATCCAGCGGAAATACGACTCCATGTTTACGATAGCTCCTTACAGTTCTTACACTTCCAAATAGACGTTAGTACTGCGCCTACCTGGAAGTCGTCCATTCGTGGGCGTTCATACCCTTCGGCTGGGCTCAGGACGGGCTTCGACAAGCTCAGTACGGACGTGTCTGGTCTAGTAGCGCTCTCCCCATTCGCCCTAAGCCTGTCGAAGGGGAACGGCAATAAGACAACGTACATTTTCGACTTGGAAATGCCACTAGAGCGTGAGTTCACAGATATTAAAGCTCAGATTCTTTGGATGCTACGAGTGGCGCTTCCTTTTCTCCGTACACAAAACGCGGTTTAAAGATATTCAGGACCATCGGCAGGATCGTCATCGAGGCAACCAGACATGCCCCCATGTTCAGCACCATCATCGCTCCCAGGTGCCAATTAGGCAGAAAGTTCGAAGCCAGCAAGACGGCGAACCCGCCCATGACCACGATGGCATTAAAAAAGATGGCTTTGCCCGAAGTGGCCATGGTCGCCAGGGTAATCGCTTCCGGGTCGATCAAGCCCTCCCGGACTTTGCTGCGATACTTGTTCAGAAAGTGAATCGTATAATCGATTCCGACCCCAATCACCATCGCAAAGGTGATGGATTTCCCCACCTGCAAAGGACTCTGGAGCAGCCCCAGCAGGCCTAAGCTAAAGATGCTGACCACACTAATCGGAATAATATTAATCAAGCCTGCCGTGACGGATCGGAACATGAGTGCAGTCAGGACAAACACCGCCCCGAGTGACGTCACCAGGCTGCTGGTCAGGCCACTGATGACCAGTTCGCACATCCGGTTAATGAAATACCCGTTGCCAGCAAAGCCAATCCGAAAGCCACTCTCGGTTTCCCAATTGGCGATCGTCGGCTTGATGCCGATCAGCCAACGCCCGAAGCGTAAGGACAGCGGGTCCCCGCTCGCATCAACCGACTCAGTACGCCCAAACTCCTTCACCGCAAAGTCTTGTATCCGCTGGACGACGCGCTGCACATCTTCGGTGCTATCAGAGCGCAGGTAAAACGCTACATTGGCATGCTGGTAATCGTAATCCACGACCTCCTCGAAATCATCCGGATCACCGGAGAACGAATACAGCAGGAGATATTGAGCCACCAGGTCGCGGTCCCTGGGGATGAACTCCATCTCTGGCCGGTCCTCATTCATGATTCGGTGCATGCGCTTCACATACTCAGCCAGTGACACCGAACCACCGACCATCGGGTCTTGTTCGACTGCCGTCTGCATCTGGTCAATTTTGGCCAGCAGACCGGGATCTTTCAGCAGATCAGGCTCATGCCCTTCAATCGCAACATACACCGGCGTCGTGCCTTGGAAGGTGTCACGCAAGACCCGATCAGCCCTGCGCAAGGGACTGTCGAGCGGAAACACACCAAGAGGCGATGACTCGACCGGGATATGCCATGTGCCGGCCAAACAGACCCCAACGATCACCAGCGTAGGCAGCCAGACCAGCCGGGGATGCCGGGCCACCCCGCGGCCTAGGACGGCCAGCGTCCGAGCGGTCCAGCCGGTCGCCGCCAGGTCCCCACTACTGCCCATCTGGCGGACTAAGCTACCAGTCACCTTGGCCGGTAGCATGGACAGCACGGCTGGGAAAAAGGTCAACGAAAACACCATCGCCGCTAACACCCCGATGGCGGTAAACAGCCCAAATTCTTGGATCGGGGGTATCGGGGCGGTCAGAAACGACAAGAAGCCGGCGGCCGTCGTCAGTGAGGTGAACACCACCGGCTGCCACATCTCCAGCATCGCGGCCACGACGGCCTCAGCCGAGGAAGTCTCTGGGTGCTCCAAGATCTCGTCATAGTAGCGACTCAGTATATGAATTCCATCCGCCACCCCGATCGCCATCAGTACGACCGGTATCATGGTCGAAAAAACGTACATCGCAACGTTCGCCGCCGCCATGACGCCTAAGGTCCAGATCACCGACACGACGACAACCGCCAAGGGCAGGAGGACACCGCGCAGGCTACGATAGGTGAAGTACAGCGTCCCCACGACAACCAGCAAGATAAACGGCATAAATTTAGCCATTTCTTGCTCGCTATATTCAGTAATCGTCACCTCAACGGCACCCCGACCGGCGATATAAAATTGCTCAGGTACACCGGTCGCTTGTTTGGCCTGGACCATCTGTCTGATCGTCGTGTAGATGGCCGCTCGGCGGGCCACGCCCTCAAGCGTGCCCCCAGCCTCTTCCATCTTGGCCGTAATGAGTAGGCCGGTGCTGTCCGCTGAGACTAGCCAATTCACAAACATGGAGTTGCTAAACAGATTGGTCTGCAGCTTCGTGAGGGCTTCAGATGTGTGCGGCACGTCTTCCATAAACGGATCAACGGCCATACCGTCAGCCGTGCCCGTAATATTGTCCATGGTGGCGACACTGGCTACGTCTTCATCCCGGATGGCCTTAATCCCCGGCAACAGCGCAATCTGCTCGGAGAACTCCTTGACGATGCCTAACGTCCGGGGGTTGAAAACGCCATTTTCGTCCGGGTTGTTGTTCAACACACCAATAATAATCAGGTCGCGGATGCCAAAGCGGTCTTCGACCATATTATTATAGGATTGCACAGGATCGTCGGGCGGGATCATGGCCTCCAGATCAGCATCAAAGCGCAGCTTGCTCAGCTGCAGCCAGGCCACCACCGTGCAGCTCAGGACGAGGGCGATAATCAACCAACGGAAACGAATGATGCCACGAAAAAAAGATTCAGCCATGGTGTTCTCCTGAGCTTCTTATCCGACAGACACTTCTTGCTCAGCAGACGTTTCTTGCCGCAGCGAAGGGGTCATGACAGCAGCCTTTTCTTCGCCGTACACAAAACGCGGTTTAAAACGATTCAACGTTCATACCGTCAACGGTGCCAGTGATATTATCCATAGTGGCGATACTGGCCACATCTTCGTCCCAGATTGCTTTGATTCCAGGTAGCAGGGCAATGTGTTGCGAAAACTCTTTGACAATGCCCAAAGTCCGTGGGTTAAAGACGCCATTCTCGTCGGGGTTATCGTTCAGTACCCCGATCATAATGAGATCACGGATGCCGAATCGTTCTTCAACCACTTTACTATAGGCGAGGATCGGATCATCGAATGGGAAGACGGCGTCAACATCGCCCTCAAAGCGTAATGTTTGAATCGGGAGTGCCGCCAGGATGGTACTGCGTAATGACGAGCCATCGAAAGCGGATGACGGTTCGAAAGAATGCTTCCATTAGGGGGTACTACTCCTTGGATTTTTACTTGGCGGACGTTTCTTGCCGCAGCGAACAGGGACGCTTCTCTTGGGCACATCGGTCTGGAGCAGGGCCACTATAAGATCTGCCAGCTCCTCAAACAGGTACGCACCAGACAGGTCCGGGCTCATATCCCCCACGAGCTTATGGAGGCGCATGGTTTGTTCGAGGAGCGCGGCGATAGCAAAGGACAGCAGGGGCGGCGGTAGCGGTTTGAAGAGCCCTTGCTTGACGCCTTCGGTGGTGATGGCGTGAAAGGCACTGAACACGCGCGAAAACCAGCGTCGCACTAGGACTTGCGCGGTGGGGCTGTATTCATCAACCGCCCGCTGGACCAGCCGAAAGCGCTGCGGATGGGCCTGGAAGTGCTCGCGAAAAGCCTGGACAAAGCGACGAATTTTTTCCTCTGGGGTGTCCACGCTGGCCGCAATGTGTTCCGCCTGCGCAACGAGCTCACTGACGGCTGCCTCCAGCAGCGACAGATATAACGCTTCTTTGCTGGAGAAGTAGTGGTACAGCAGGCTCGATCTGACACCGGTCTGTTCGGCAATCTCTCGGATGGTCGTACCGGCAAAGCCCCGTTCGGCGAACAAGGCTTGGGCGACGGTGCAGATTGTGGCCTGATAGTCAGGCGAGTGCGCTGTTTTAACAGGGCGTGCCACTGCGATTTCTTCTCTGATCGGTAGAGCTATTGAATTGATCGTATGATCGATCATCTCCATAATGAAGCGAGCGATCAATTAAGTCAAGAGCGAGGATAGAAAGGCGGGGTTGCGATAGCAATCCTCGAACAAGCAAAAACAGGAAAAAAGAGAGGAGCTATACAGTGGAGAACACGTGGTCGCGCAGGGCTTTCAAGACATTCGTCCGATCTTTCTGGGTACAAGCGTCGCTTTGTCTCAGAATCAGCCTACAGGCGAGTGTAAAAATCTTTAAACGCAACGCTTATAAATCACGAAAGGCTTCATCGTCTTCTGGCGTCTCCCACTCATCTAACGTGGCAGACAACGATTTGTGAAAGGCCGCGTCAAATGGCTCAGCACGGCGTAAGGTCACGGTTCCTTGCTCTATATCGTACGCCACCATATCTCCCGGCGTGAGATCTAAGACCTCACGCACTTCTTTGGGAACAGTGACTTGCCGCTTTGAAGACAGCTTACTTAGCTGCGTGGTAAAGATTCCTTTCTCCTTTACTCCGTACTTCTCGCGTCTTGCTTGCGTATCTCTCACAGGTTGGGTGAGTAGCTACGACAGGGGGCAGACTTATCCCCGCTTCTCGCTACACTAATCTGGAACAATAATCCGCCCCGAGGAGAACACTGTGGAATTTGGCATCCTGCAATTCTTTAGCTGGCCTGGACGTCGCACCGCACTCTCAACCGTCTACCAGCGGGCGCTGGAACGTATCGAGATTATGGATCAAAACGGCTATGACGCGGTATGGCTCACCGAGCATCATTTTACCGACTACAGCGTTTGTCCGTCTATTCCAGTCCTTGGCAGCTATGCGGCAGCTCGTACCAAGAACCTGCGCATCGGCACCGGCGTCTGCTTGGCCGCTTTCTACCACCCGCTCCGCCTGGCCGAGGAAATCGCCTTGCTCGACACACTTTCCGGCGGTCGGGTGAACTGGGGAGCCGGACGCGGCTTTGACATGAATGAGTTCAAAGCCTTCGGGGTACCGGTTGAAGAAAGCCACGCCCGCTTTCGAGAAACCGTAGACATTGTAGTCAAAGCCTGGACCAATGACCGTCTCACTTACAACGGTAAGTATTTCTCCTTCGATAATGTGGAAGTACTCCCCAAGCCGCTGCAAAAGCCGCATCCACCGGTCTGGACGGCGGCTTCTTCTCCGGGAGCAATCGAGTGGGCCGCCTCTGAGGGTCATTCGATTCTCATGGACCCACACGCCACGCATGTCGAGCTTGGCAAGAAGTGGGAGTTGTATAGAGATACACTCGAAGCTCACGGCCATTCTATTGAAGGCCGTCAGACACCCATGGCCCGCCTGCTCGCTATTGCGCCAACGGAAGAAAAAGCGATCGAAGTCGCACGCGAGGGGGCAAAGTGGCTTATCAAGACCTATGTACCGCCAGAAATGTATGGGGACGAGGACCCGATCCAACGCTATGTTGACAATGTTGTCATTCACGGCACGCCGGAGAAGGTTGTGGACGAACTCGCCCGCCTCAAAGAGGAGATCCATTTGGACTATATCATTGGCGCACCGTTGAGCCATGAAAGCTTCATGCAGTTCACCGAATACGTGTTGCCTCGCATGGGGTAAAAGGCAGACGCGGAATACAAGGGGTCATCAATAATGAGTAGTGTTGCTTTTGGGATATTTGACCATCAGGAGCGCAGAGAAGACACGCTCGGTGCACTGTATGACGGGCGGCTGCGGCTGCTGAAAATGGCCGACGAGGCGGGTTTTTACTGCTATCACTTGGCCGAACACCATGCCACGCCGCTGGGTATGGCCCCATCGCCGAGTCTATTCCTGGCAGCGGCAATACAACACACCAAGCGCATCCGCTTGGGTCCGCTCGTCTATTTGCTGCCGCTGTATCATCCGCTACGACTTATTGAAGAAATCTGCATGCTCGATCATATGAGTAACGGACGCTTAGAGATCGGTGTGGGCCGAGGCGTCTCGCCCTTTGAACAGGCGTACTTTGGGGTGCCTTTTCTGCATTCGCGCGCGATGTTTCAAGAAGCGCTTGAGATGGTCGTGGCGGGCCTACGCCAAGAGCGCCTGTCGTATCAGGGTCGGCATTATGAATGCGTAGACGTGCCCATTGAACTTCACCCCAAGCAAACGCCGAATCCACCCTTTTGGTATGGTGTCGTCAATCCGAACAGCCTCCAATTTGCCGCCGAGCGCGGCATGCACATGGCCAGCGGCGGACCGAATAATGGACTCAAGAAACTGACGGCTCAGTATCAAGACATGTGGTCCCAAAACCGCGATAATCCGCTGAATCTCAACCCGCATATTGAAGCGCCCAAGATGGGCGCCTTGCGGCATATTTTTGTGGCCGAGACCGATCAGGAAGCCGAGACCATTGCTACGCCGGCCTACAAAAAGCATTACGACAACATCGAAAAACTGTGGCTGGACTTTGGTGTTGCTCACACCTTGTTCACCCCGGACCTGGATGTCGCCCGCAGCCTCGACGTCGCCATCGTCGGCTCGCCCAGTCGAGTGCAGGACGCCATTGCCAGCTTCTTTGAGACCAGTGGCTGCAATTATATTTTGGGATCATTCGCCTGGGGTGGTCTGACCCAAACCCAGTCCGAACGCTCAATGGAGCTGTTCGCCACGCAGGTCATGCCGAAGTTTGGATGAGGCCTCAATACGAGCCTCATCCAAGCATTATCCGAGCATTGCATGGAGCATTGCAGCTATGACTCACCCGCGACCTCTCGAACGAACTCTAGAGCAAGCTCCTGATCCCTCAGCTTCGGTGAAGCATTCTCATACAACAGCTGCCCCTGCTGAAGAGGCTGGCGGACTTCGACTCAGTGGACAAAACGCTGGACTGCGGGTGCTTCAACCCTACCTCCAACGCGCGCATGCCAGGAGTGCTGAGCGCTGGGCGAGAAAGGTCGAAAAATGCATCAGCATAGATCATCTCCGGCAGGTGATGGAGAAGCGCGTGCCACCGATTGTGAGAGAGTATTATCGTGGTGGAGCCGACAATGAAATCACGCTCAGAGACAATGTCGAAGCCTTTCAAAGAGAACGTTTTAAGCCGAGATCTGCGATACAGCTAGACTCAGTCGAGATGCAGACTGAAATTCTAGGCCACACCATTGGTCTGCCCGTTATAGCCGCTCCGATAGGCAGCACCCGCATGCTCTGGCCCCGTGGAGAGGCCGTCGCTGCCAAGGCGGTCGGCGAAGCAGGGACAATATGCACCCTCTCAACGATGACGGGGACTGATCTAGAAGAAGTCAGAGCTGCCTCACAAGGACCGTGTTGGTATCAGCTGTATCTCGTTGGTGGGAAAGACGTCGCAGCACGAGGCATCGAGCGCGCAAAAAACGCGGGCTATTCTGCGCTCGTGCTCACTATAGATACGGCTGTCGCGGGGAATCGTGCCCAGCACGAATGGTTAGGCGCCTCACAAGCAATTAATGGCACGCCATTCCAGAAACTGAAATTTGGCCCCCAAATGCTACCCCATCTCTCCTGGCTGAAGAGCTTTTACGCGGACGGCGGGATGATGCAATTCCGGAATGTTATTCTGAATAATGGACAGCCAATGCCATACGCGGACGTTGGAGCTCAGCTGCGCGCTTCGGTCGTCACGTGGGAGCATCTACCCTGGATTCGAGAAGTCTGGGGCAAGGATAAGCCCATCCTCATGAAGGGTGTGCAGTGTGTCGAAGATGCCCAGCTCGCGGTCGAACATGGAGTGGACGGCATTATCATATCTAACCATGGCGGACGCCAGATGGATCGCGTCTACCCGACCTTGTACGTACTAAAAGACATTGCGTCCAAACTCAAAGGCTCCAAGATGAAGATCTTGTTAGACGGAGGCATTCGTTCCGGCGGAGATGTGGTCATTGCCTTAGCCCATGGCGCCGATGCCGTGCTGGCTGGACGGGCATATGTATACGGTCTTGGGGCGGGTGGCGAGGCGGGGGTTCGCAAGGCGTTTGCCATCCTGAAAAAAGAAATTGAGGATACCATGCGGCTCCTAGGCTGTGCTTCGATTCACGACTTGAATGCGGAAGAGCATCTTCTTCCGTATCCCTTCACGTCGGAAGGTTTGAGACCTGTCACATCGAGTTGATCGGCTTCGTAAATACCCCTTAGCCCCCTGCTTCGCATCTGGGATAGTCGTCTTTGTGCATCTGCATCCATGACTGGATTTGCGGTAACGCCTCGACTCTTTCGTATACCGCCTGCAGTTTTGGGAAGTCAGGCTGCAATACGTTTTCATTCATGTCGAGTAGTTGGTTCAACCGATTGAAGACAGAAATATCAGCCCACGACAGCTGCGACCCCACCCATGCAGGATTCCTGTGGCAGATGCTCTAGGCGTAGCAGAAGGCCGGGAAGCTTCGTCTCGCAAAATGCGGCGATGCGTTTCTGCCTCTCTTCTTGCGGAACCATTTTCATCTCTGGAGTACCGGGAACGCCATCGAAGCTCATCTTTGCGATGGCAGACTGAATTTCCGCTTGGTGCACGACGATCATGTCACTGCGCGCTGCCTCAATAGGATCCGACGGATACAAACCAGCTAAGCGCGCAGCTAGACGCGCAATGCTGTCCGTCTGCCCTATGAATACGCCGTCTACCTCAAGGGCAGGCATTTGTCCGAAAGGCAGCTGTGCTTTGAACGCCGCCATATCGGCGAATTCGGTCCACGGTATAACGATGGTCTGTAAATTCGATCTCACCCACGGTGAACAGCAGGCGGATCGGCTCTCCGATGCCTCTTCCGTGGAAGTAGTGGAACTGTATATCTGATGCCATGGTCGTTACGCTCCCTCGGTTATTCTGATGGTTCTGTCTTACCCTGGGCAATAAGGGCAGGCAACCGGCGTGGTGTCGCCATGTGCGGAGAAATAGAGAAGATAGGCCACGATCTGCACACTCAAGCTCATGGCCATCCTACTCCTCCGCCCGATACGAGCTGATAGCGGGCCGAGCGAAAGATTGCCCAGTCGAATGCAGGGCGCCATTGCCAGCTTCTTTGAGACGAGCGGCTACAATTATATTTTGGTGTCATTTGCTTGGGGCAGTCTGACCCAAGCTCAGTCCGAACGCTCAATGGAGCTGTTCGCCACGCAGGTCATGCCGAAGTTTGGGTGCGGGAGAAGCAGTCTCCTTTTACAATTTTTTACATTGAGAAGCTTTCGTTGTGATTGACTTACCGCCTTCGACTACTACGATAGGCGAGATGAGACTTTAGGAAATACGAAGGAGGTCACAGTTATGCCAGCTTATCTTATCGGTGCAGTAGATGTGAGCCGATCCCTCATGGTTGGAAGAGTATGGCCCGAAGGTCGAGGCTCTGGTGGAGAAGCATGGGGGACGGTATTTGGTGCGCGGAGGGAAGACGGAGGTCAAGGAAGGAACAGCGCCGTCATCAAGGGTGAGGGTCGTTATTGAGTTCCCGTCCATGGAGAAGGCACAAGCGTGGTACAACGACCCGGAGTACGCCCCGCTTATTAAGTTACGCCAAACTGGCTCCAGCGGCGATCTCGTCTTGGTCGAGGGGCTCTAACTCGGCTCAAGCAGGCAAGATGAGGATTGGAGCAGCGCGCCGGCGGGTGGGGTCGGGGCCAAATTTATGTTATTCCATTCTTAGCTGAAGGGGGAGTTTTTCCTGATTCCCCCTCATCCTAACCTTCTCCCTCAAGGGAGAAGGGATTATGCTGGTCTCCGCTACGCCTGCGCCTGCGCCTCCATATCCCGCTGCATGACCTGCTCCATTTTCTTCAGCCCTTCCGGAGTCGACATGTCGCACTCGACGCGCCCTTCTGGCGTATCAACGAAGGTCACATACGAGGCGCGGTGGTTGCTGAAGATCTCAAAAGTCGTGCAGCCTTCTGGGCCAGCGATATGTGGGCCGTAGGCGAGGCCTGGTTCGCTAATCATCACGTCTCCGGGCTTGAGCGTCCGATCTCCCACGTCCAGGCTGCCTTGTACTACGACTTCAAAGCGATGGCAGTCATGTGCGTGTCGAGGCAAGACCCAGTTCGGCCCCATGCGCAGGGTCACCACGGTCGGTGGGTTGTCTTTCCTGTCACCCAACAAAAAATAGGCCAGTCCGGTTATGCCTTCTGGAGGAGTCCCGGCCAAGTCTTTCAGCTCCTCGGGGTAGTGTTTCCAGAACTCAGGGTCATTTATTGATAAGAAAGAAGCCATATCTGTGTCTTCCTTTTAGTCCTGCATACTATCCATAGGCAGCAAGAAGAGCCACAAGTCCCGCCGGACGTCGGCATCTTTCATGGCCTGCTGAGCCGCCCGGATAACTTTGCCTGTTTGGGTTGCATCACGAAACCAGCGCAGACCCGCCCAGGCCGCCGGCGTATGATCGACAATGGCCAATGCTGCCGTCTCGTAGTAGCCGCGAATGTCCTGGGCGACGCGGGCTGGAACGCCGGGAATCTGGGCTTCTTTCCACGGCGTTCCTTCGCTGATCCGAATAAACGATTCAATGGCAGATGGGACATCGTCCGCACTGATAGCTCGACCGGCCCCGACACGATTACCGTACTTCTCGATGGCCCGGTCGTAGGCCACCCGTAGGCCACGTGCCTCATCAACAGCGGGATGGGCATCAGGATCGTGCCTGGGTGGAAGTGGACATACGAGCATTTCAGTTCCTTCGTCTGGAATGGATTCGGGAAAATCTTCGACACCTGGCTCGGTTCGCTTCAGCATGGAGAACGCGTGGGCGAGCACCTTGTGCTGGAACTCCGCGTCATTGGGTTTACCGATGGGACGCCCCAACGGAAAGTCACACGCCAACCCGCGCGGTGGCGCAGTACCGATCATTTGTTGGCGGATCGAACCAAGGGCTACCGTCGCCATTCCAGCTGCCTCAAAGATATGCGCCAGCGTACACACGGTACGCGTGCACAGCGGTCAGACTGGGGTGAGCAGCACTACGTCAACGCCCTGTTCTTTGAGAAACGCCGCACCTGCAGGGCCACCGTCCATCCGAATCTGAGCCAGGTCAAATTGGTTACCGGCAAAGGCTAAGTGTTGGTCGGCAACTTTGCCGATACGTCCTTGGGCAGCGAGCTCATCTAGCCGGTCGAGGGGAAACACAACGTTCAGATCGGCGGCAACACCTGCCGTGTCAAAGTTGGGGCTCCAGTGGCCAACAAGATAGTCGCGCCGCGACGCGTCGAGCACCCGGTAGCTGGTATCTTTCGGGGCGAAGTCATCCTGGTCGGGATGGTGCAGCGACGCCGAGGTAACGATGGCCACCGTCGCTTCTTCCAGAGGAGGTGGGGTAGTGAAGGCAGGCTGCTCAACCACCGGACACTCAATATCCTGCACGGCCCTCTTAATGTCTTGGTCGGCCATACTGTCTCCTTATACCTCCTTTGATTCAGTTCAGCTTATAGGCTTTGGCAACATTCTCGCCCAGAATACCGCGCCGGGCGGTATCATTCATAGGAGCAATCATCTTCTGCAACTCTTCGAGATAATTGTCCGGATGGTCGGGATGCGGATAATCGCTGGCCCAGAAGAATTTGTCCTCACCGACCAGGCTCGTCAGGGAAGCGATGGTCCGTTCTCCAGGGTCGGCAGAAATATAACACTGGCGTTGAAAATAGTACGACGGTTTTTCTTTCAGGCGAACGGTCGCACCGAGCGTCGTACCGCTGAAAATCGCATCAGCACGATCCAGGAAGTAGCCGATCCAGCCGGCTTGTGATTCCAGCACTACGACTCGCAAGCGCGGGAAACGGTCAAAGACCCCGAGCTGAAAAAATGTACCGAAGGCGTGTTGTACACCCTGGCCGGCGAAGAGGTCGACGTACCACATAGCCCAACCAAATTTATCGTAGCGCTGGTGTATGCCCCATTCGGGCGGCTCAAACGTGGGATGAATGCCGAGAGGCACGTCCAGGTCTTGGGCTACTGCAAACACTGCGTCATGGCGCGGGTCGCCGTGCGGGATACGTGAGATCGTAAACGGACTCACAAAGGCCCCCTTGCAGCCGTCCTTAACCGCACGTTCGAGTTCACGCGCTGCCTCAGCCGGATCACCAAGCGAAAGATGTGCGATAGGGATCAGCCGTCCGCCTGAGTCACGACAGAAGTCGGCAATCCAACGGTTATACGCCCGGCAATAGGCTGCAGACAGTTCGGGATCAAACAACTCGGCCTCCCATAGCAGGCCTATCGTGGGATACAGGATTGATTTTGCCATCTCCTCACGATCAAGCAGCTCTATCCGCTCTTTCATATCCATAGTGCCGAAAGCGGCCCCCTTCAGATATGTCTGCTCCGGTCCTGGTAGCAGCGCCCGCACCTCTTCGGGTTTTATTTCACCCCGCATAGCTCGCTCGCGCAGCTGGGTGGCCTCATTCACCTGCTTGCCCATGCCGCCCAAGGTGCCGAGGGTACCCGGACGCGTGAGTTTGGATCGCTTGCCATCAATCTCAATATACTCATACCCGTCATTCTTATCGACGCGGATGCGCAGGGCACGATCACGATATTGCGGATCAATATACTGCTCCCACAGATCAGGCGGTTCGAGAATATGTCCGTCACAATCGATGAGTAATGAATCTATTACCATAGGTTTTCCTTCTGCTTTCAGGGAATTGATTCGATCCTGTAACAGAAAGAGGGGAAATGTTCAAAGCCAAGGGGAAGGCCGCAGGGGTTAGGGATTAGGGGCTGGGGGCAGGAGACTTGAACCTTAAACTTTGAACCTTGAATCTTTTTATCCTACCGTTTGTGTAATTGGCCTTACTCTTCTACAATAGGTCCCGAATTTGACCAAGGGAGAACCAAGGAGGGTTGTTATGAAAGTAGGCACGATAATGCAATTGACCAGTTTTGGAGGCAAGCCTGATCTTCAGACTTATCAAGAAGAACTGTCGATTGCCGACAAAGCAGAAGGCTATGGCTTTGACTCGCTGTGGAGTCTCGACCACCATTTCACCGGCTATGTGATGTCACCCGACCCATGTCAGTTGCTGACCTATATGGCTGGCCGCACGAAAAAGATTCAACTCGGTACCGCTGTGATCGTGCTGCCGTGGCACGATCCAGTCGAAGTGGCAGAGAAAATTGCGCTGCTAGACCTGGTGTCGGGCGGCCGCACCATTTTCGGTTTTGGGCGGGGCGCAGCCATAGTTGAATACGAGGGTTTCCGGATTCCCATGGACGAGTCGCGCGCACGCTTTGTTGAATGCGCGGACATCATCCGTAGGGGCTTAACCCAGGAAAGCTTTTCGTATGAGGGCAAATATTACCAGATCCCGGAAATGCAGATCCGCCCGCGCCCGATTTCTCATCCCGAGCAGCGTTTTTATGCATCCTCGGTGAGCCCGGAGTCGGCTGACATTATGGCCAAGATGGGCTTTGGGGTGCTGATCATCTCCCAGCGTAGCTGGGAAGACACGGCCGTGGATTACCAACGCTATGTCGATACAGCGCAGGCTAACGGCATTACGCCCCGTCCGCCAATTGGACTCTTCAACGTATTGGTGGCTGACGATGCGCAAGAAGCAGAGGATCTGGCTCAGCAGTATATGGGCACGCTGTTCGATTCCATTGAAAACCACTATGGCTTTTCCTCTGGTAAGCTGAAGAACGTCAAGGGCTACGAGTTTTACGGCAAGATGGCGAAAACCTTCGCCAAACTCAATGCGGATGAACAGGTCAAGGCCAAGGCGGTCGAGTTCTTTCGTGGCCTGCACGCTGCCGGCACTGCAGAGCAGGTGCTTGAAAAAATCCGTTATATTCACAAAACGGTCGCACTCGATCACATGGTCGGTACCTTTGCCTTTGGTGGCCTGCCGGCTCCGCAACTGAACCGTAGTTTCCAGCTCTTTGCCGAGAAAGTCCTGCCGGTAATCCAAAATGATCCGGCCTTCCAGCTTCCTAAAGAGCAAGCCGAGTTTGCTGCGGCGAGCGCGCAGGCGCAGGCTTAGGAGCGTCCCCTCGATCTCGAAGCGGGACACCCGTAGGGGCGAGGTAACCTCGCCCCTACGCATATAGCGTGACGGCTCTTCGGCGGTCACCCACGTACGAGGGTTAGCCGTTACCCGCTTTGGCTTTGTCTGCCCATTCCTGCATCGAGATGGTGCCGCCGGCCTTTTCTATCCGGCCGTGATCTTTTGGCGGCAACGCGTCTTGCAGCATATCAATGCGCTTCCATTCTGCGAGTGGCGTTTCACCTGCCGCTCTAGGAACATAACGTGAGGGATCGACCTTTTGGTAGTGGTGGACGTAGCGCGGACAGTTGGTCCAGATTTCAGAAACATGCACGCGGACGATAAGCTCGGCTTCCTTATATGCTGCGATCAAGGGATCATCCGCTGAAACAGACGCTGTGCCTTGGAGGCGGAGGCGGTTGGGAGTCTCGAAATCGACGAACAACATGCCGATATGCGGATTTCCAGCAATATTGCCCATTGAAAAAAACATTCCATTGCCGTCATAGCTCGGAAATACGACCGTCTTTTCGTCCACAACCTTTACAAACCCTGGATCTCCGCCCTTATACGACACAGTCGGCCGGCCTTGATGATCAACGGTTGAGAGAAAAAACATGTCCCGTGACTCAATGAAGGTCTGGTTCTCACCAGAGACTTCCGACTGCAGCACAGCCTCTTCCACACGGTCCGCCAGTTTACGTGTTTCAAACTGATCCTGCAGAGCTCGGTGTTGCTCACCGTAGAGTCGAGTCACAGCACTTCTCCTCTCAAAATCTATCCCAGTAAGGTCATGGGCGCACGTCTCTGCGCTCAACCTTGTGCAGAATTAGAGACTTGCGGCGGGTACGGTAATCTTTTCGGCCAGTTTCTCGATATCGCCTTTAATCGCCTTTGGATCGGACGCAACCCCACCAATAATGATCTGGTGGACGCCGACATCACGGAAGCGCTTGACCATATCAAGCTCGACTGGTGTGCCAATACCTGGAGATACAGAAAAATGGAACTTGTCCGGATCACGGCCTGCGGCTTGGGCATAATTTTTTATCCGGGCAATATGTTCTGTTACTGATTCAGGCGTGACATTCACCCCAAACCAGCCATCGCCTACTTCTCCTACACGTTTGAGGGCCGGTTTGCTCTCTCCACCAAAGATAATCGGCGGGTGCGGGTTCTGAACTGGTTTCGGGTAGGAGCGTACTTTGGGAAAGCTACAGAACTCACCCTCGAACTCGGACTCTTCTTCCGTCCACAGCATTTTCATAACCTTGATATATTCACGCGTACGCGCCGCACGTCGTTCCCAAGGTACGCCGACCGCGGAGAACTCTTCCGCCAGCCAGCCTACGCCTATGCCGAAATCAAACCGGCCGCCTGAGAGTTTGTCCAGACTGGCGACCTCTTTCGCCGTGATAACAGGGTTGCGCTCGGGTACGAGGCAAATGCCGGTTCCCAAGCGTATAGTTTTCGTCTGCGCTGCGGCAAACGTGAGAGCCGTAAATGGATCCAGGATATCGACCTGGGTCGTTGGCATAGGCATCCGACCGTCAGCTGAATACGGGTATTTCGAGCTGTACTGGTCGAGTAACACCACGTGTTCCGGCGCCCATAACGAATGAAAGCCCGATTGCTCAGCTGTCTGAGCGGTGACACTCACGACCTCGGGGTCCGCAGCCGGGCCAATGCCAATGGCAAAGTATCCAGTTTGCATTTTCGTTTCCTCCCTCTTTTGAGATTCGGAGGCATGCTACACCAGGCAGTCTCTGAGGTGCAAGGTTGAAGAAGAAACAAAAAAAGGGCAGCCACACGGGCTGACCTTACCAGTATTTGAAAAGCTTAGGACTAAACGCTTGAGGCTCCTCTTATGCCTTATCTTTCAACTCTCGCCCTTTGTCCGGTGTGGGGTCTTTGACGAGGCCGTAACTTTGTCGGCCTTCGTGGTCTTCGGGCAGGTATTCGGTGATAGGCATGCCCTCTGGAGTCACAAAGAGCAGACAGTGGCAATACTTCCACTTTTTCATCTCATCGCAGGCGCACATCCATTCGCGACTACGCTCGACTTCGGCTTTTTTGTCAGGATAAAAATTACACGGACACAGCGGGCGGCCCACTTCGTCGATATTATTGGCCAGGCCCAGAATGACGGCTTCGGTCACTTCGTTATCCGGGTGGCCTGAGGTGCCGGTTTTCTGCATGTATTTCTCTACATAGATGCGCATGCGTTTAATACTTTTTTCTGAGGGTTGGTCCATTATTTGACTCCTCGTTACTTTGTGTTTCGCCTCTAATCTAGTATTTCAATCGCGCTTATGCCACCCTCTCTTGCACATTCAGACAATTATTCATCGGTAAGGTCAACTAGTAAGTCAACGTACAGAGAGTATTACTCATGGCCCAGAAACCTCCAAAAATCTATGTCACCCGCCGGCTTCCTGAAGAAGCGCTGGCCCCCTTACGGACCTGCGGAGATCTGCACGTCTGGGAATCTGATACTCCCGTCCCACGCGAGACGCTGTTGCAAGAGATCACAAACACAAACGCACTGCTGGGCATGGTCAGTGAGCGCATTGATGACGAGCTGCTCGACCACGCTCCGCAGCTCAGGATCGTGGCAAACATGGCCGTAGGCTATGACAATATAGACGTTCCCGCGCTCACCAGAAGAGGCGTTGTGCTGACCAATACACCAGGCGTTCTGACCGAAACCACGGCTGACCTCACCTTTGCGCTTATGCTCGGTATCGCACGCCGATTAGGCGAAGGCGAGCGCCGGGTTCGATCCGGCCAGTGGCCAGCCTGGAGTCCGTTTGCCTTTCTTGGGGCGGATGTTCACCACGCGACGTTGGGGATTATTGGTCTTGGACGGATCGGCGTAGAAGTCGCCAAGCGTGCTCAAGGTTTTGACATGCGCGTGCTGTATCATAATCGCAGTCAGAACAAAGGTGCCGAAGAGCAGTTCGGGTGTGAACGCGTAGATATGCACACGCTACTCAGCGCGTCTGACTTTGTGGTCGTTCTTGTTCCGCTCAGTCCAGAAACACGCCAGCTCATCTCCACACCTCAGCTCAAAAAGATGAAGCCAACGGCCTTTCTCATTAACGTCGCACGTGGAACAATTGTCGATTCTCTAGCCCTGTATGAAGCCTTGCGAGACAATGAGATTGCGGGTGCCGCGCTCAATGTGACTGACCCAGACCCGCTTCCCGCGGACGATCCTTTGCTCAGCCTATACAACTGCCTTGTTGTTCCCCACGTTGGCAGCGCCAGTATTGCCACCCGGACGCGCATGGCCGCCCTGGCGGCGGACAATATCGCCACCTTTCTCAGCGGCCAGCGTCCGCCAACGCCGGTCAATCCAGAGGTTTTGCAAAAAGGCTGAGGTCTATCAGCTTCCAGAACAACACATACTATTGGGTCGTCAAAATCACACAGATTTGATAAAAATTGAGAGTCAGAAAAGGGGGAAGATGTGGCCAATTCTACACAGAATACGCAAACGGTCGGTACGGGACTGGTCGAGCAGTTTGACGCGTTCATTATCGGCGCCGGGGTGGTGGGCTTATATCAACTGTACCGTCTGCGGAAGATGGAGCTTTCGGTGCGGGTCTTTGAGGACGCTTGGGGCGTAGGCGGTACCTGGTATTGGAACCGCTACCCAGGGTGCCGCTTCGATTCCGAGAGTGAAACCTACGGCTACTCCTTCTCGGAGGAACTGCTGCAAGAATGGGACTGGAAAGAGCACTTCTCCGGCCAGCCGGAGAACGAGCGCTACCTCAACTATGTCGCCGATAAGTTCGATCTGCGCAAGGATATCCAGCTCAATTCTCGCGTCAGCTCGGCGGTCTACGACGAGGACGAGCATCAGTGGGAGATCCAGATCGAAAATGGCCAGCGAGTGCGGGCACAATTTCTCATAGGCGCGGTCGGCATCCTGTCCGCGAAGTATACACGCCTCCATTTGAAGGGATCGACAGCTTCGCAGGCGAATCGTTTCACACCTCCCGCTGGCCGAAGGAAAAGGTGGACTTCAACGGTAAGCGAGTGGGCGTCATCGGCACGGGCGCCACGGCGGTCCAACTCATCCCGATCGTGGCCAAGGAAGTCGGCCATATGACCGTCTTCCAGCGCACGCCGAACTACTGCGCGCCGTTGAGGAATTCGGAAGTCACCCCGGAGGCCCAGCGCCAGTGGAAGGCCAGCTATCCCGGAAATCCACAAGAGATGCCGCGAAAGCCCGGTCGGCTTTAACTATGACTTCGACGCACGCTCTGCTCTGGAGGTCTCCGAGGAAGAACGGCTGGCACGGTACGAGGAGTTGTGGGCGCTCCCCGGTTTTAAGAAATGGCTGGGCAATTTCCACGACATTATGACCAATATGGAGGCCAACGAGACCTTTGCCGAGTTCGTCCGCAACAAGATCCGCGCGCGTGTCAACGATCCGGTGGTGGCTGAAATGCTGGCCCCCAAGGATCATCCCTTCGGTTCCAAGCGCATCCCCCTGGAGACCGAGTATTACGAAGCCTACAACCGGGACAATGTCCAGTTGGTCGACGTCCGTAAAACGCCGATCGAACGTATCACTCCCAAGGGCATAAAGACTCAGGATGCCGAGTACGGATTCGACATCATCGTCTATGCAACGGGTTTTGACGCGGTGTCTGGGCCGTTAACTCGGATCGATATTCGGGGCGAAGGTGGGCAGACGTTTAAGGACAAATGGGCTGATGGGCCGCGTAGCTACCTGGGCCTTCAAACTGCCGGCTTCCCGAATTTCTTTATTGGCATGAACTCGGCGTTATGTAACTACACCGTCTGCGCCGAGATGGTCGTGGAATGGATTGCGGATTGCATCGGCCACCTGCGCGAGAAGAACTTGGCCTGCATCGCGCCCACCCTGGAAGCGGAAGAGGCCTGGGTGCAGCACTCCAACGAGTTGGCCGCAGGTACGATATTGAGCGCTGCGGATTCCTGGTTTATGGGGTCGAATATTCCCGGCAAGAAACGCGCCGTCCTCCTCTATGCCAACAGCGCCCGAGAATATCGGAAGAAGTGCGCGGAGGTAGCCGCCAGCGGCTATGAGGGGTTTGAGATGCGATAAATAGATTCCTTCAGAAAAGTCAGACCTCAATTTCTGTCAGAATATTGCTATTCGTTATCGCAACGGAAATAAGGATACAGTGGGAGAGCTGATTGTACTACACAAATAGAGCGCGCTTTTTGTGAGGGGGCCGTGCAAGAAACGCGTTCTCGAAATATCCAATCTACGCCAGTCGCAGTCAAGTCGATTGCGCAAGCGCGGTCTATCGTGCAAGAAGTGACAGGAACGCTCGATGTTACGGTGTACCTGTTTGGCTCATGGGCTCGAGGAGAGGCCGCATCGTACTCGGACATTGATATTGCCGTAGATTCGTCCCACCCTCTTCCGCGAGGCTTCCTCTCTCAACTCAGGGAACGCTTTGAGGAAAGCACTATTCCCTATCGGGTCGAGGTTGTTGATCTGCGCCGGACTGATCCAGCTTTTCGCCAACGTGTCATTCGAGAGGGTGTACGATGGAACGGCCGAGTATCGCTCAGCGTGCCTTGGAAAGTCTGAGAGAGCTTTAAGACTTAGAGCACCTGTCGCAGATTGAGCGAGACGCTGCGATCCAACGCTTCGAATATACATGTGAAGCTGTCTGGAAAGCAGCACAGCGTTACCTCTCCGTAATCGAAGGACTTCGCCTGGGGTCTCCGAAGAGCTGCATTCGTGCTTGTCGAGAAGTGGCGCTGCTCACCGATGAGCAGGCCTGGCTTTGCATTGAGATGGTCGATGATCGAAATCTGACCGTTCATACCTACAACGAAATGCTTGCAGACGAGATCTACGGCAATCTGAATCAATATGAACCACTTTTGACCATCTGGCTTGAAGCGCTGGAAAAACGGGCAAAAGAATAAGGCTATTCTCCGTTCATTGCGGCTAGCGTGCCCTCCACGTCAGTCGTATCAAGCACACAATTGCTGACGAGTGCTGCATCGACCTTGCCAAAGAGAGTAGCCGCTTCCTCCGCTGTAGCGATTTCGTCTAAAGAGATGAGGGTCTTCCTTGGAGGGACTTGGGCAGCAAGAGATAAGACGTGCTCCGAGTCAAATTTCCCGGTTGGAGAAGCAATGCCAACAATGAAGACCTCAGCCGCGAGAGCCCGACTCAGCTCTTCAGCCGTCTGTGCTATGACAACGGGCACAACATGAATGGAACGTGCGGTGATCACCAAGCTCTCCAGGGTCTTTTCATCCACACCACCAGCCCACAACAGCACGGCATCCGCGCCACACAGCCGAGCGTGGTGAATCTGGCTCTCATGAAAAACAAAATCGAGCTGGAGAATAGGCGCACTGACGACATCGGAGATGGCTCGTAAATCGTCAAGAGATGTTCCGAACACACTCGGCTCGGTATAGACGCCAACCGCGCCTACCTCTGCATCGTCACATTCTTGAGCGAGGGCAATCAAGTCACGATCCAGCCAGCATTTACCCGTATCCGGATCGGTTCGTTTGAGCGCAGCAATGAGCGCGAGTTCTTGTTTATGGGTTGTGACAAAGTGGGTAAAATCACGAATGCTCGGCGTGACCTCGCTCAGCCGGGTCGATTCTAGCTGTTGAATTTCTGCCTCTTTTGCGGCTCTCAGCGATACCCAGTCCACATCAAATCCTCACGCCCTCAGATCCGGAGCATATTTGGCAGGCCGGTATGGGCGGTGACGCCGCCGTCAACGGCAATCTCTTCACCCGTAATAAAAGACGCCTCGTCAGAAGCCAGGAAGAGGACAGTATTGGCAATCTCTTCGGGTTCGCCCATACGCCCGAGTGGATGTGCGTTGGCTTGGACTTGCCGAAATGCAGCAGCGTTATCACCACCCAAGAGCTGGGCCACGCGAGTGTTTATCGCTCCAGGACAGACGCAGTTGATACGAATATTATATTTTGCGTTCTCAAGCGCGGCTGAGCGGGTCAGGTTGATGACTCCAGCCTTGGCCGCGTTATAGGCTGACATGCCGTAATCTCCTCCCATACCCGAGATGGAAGCCGTGTTCACAATCGCACCCTTGCCTTGCGCGCGCATGATCGGCAGACAATACTTCATACCGAGAAACGTACCAGTCAGGGTCACTGCGATGGTCCTATTCCAGCTTTCCAATGCGGTCTCCTCAAGCAAAGCCAGTTCGCCTAGCCCGGCATTATTGAACATAATGTCGAGCCGGCCATACGTATCGAGCGCGAGCTGTATCGTAGCCTGAATCCCCTCGGGATCAGATACATCCATTTTAATGCAGGTTGCTTTTCCACCTGCGGCATTGATCTGGGCGGTGACCGCCTCGGCCCGTTTTCCGCTCAGATCTGCGACGATCACGGCCACGCCTTCTTGAGCGAAACGTACTGCTGTCGCCGCACCGATTCCGGAGCCACCAGCTGTCACGATTGCCACCTGTCCGTTGAGTTTTCCGGCCATAGATCTTCTCCTTTGATAGCACACAATAGAGTGCTCCCAGGGGTAAAACACCTGTGACGAGATTACAAGCAGGAGCCGCAGCTTACTATGGTGCGGGGAGAGGCCCCTGAGTCACAATAGGCTCAAAGGGAAGTTGCTCTTTGATCTGTGCGCCTATCTCACGTGCTCGTTGGACCGAGAGGAACGGGCCGATGATGACTCGGTGCCACGCCTGCTGGGTACCCGTTACCTCGGCAATAGCAGACGTATATCCTTCGTCGCGCAGGAGTTTTACGGCACGTTGGGCTTCGTTATGCGAGCTAAAGGCGGCGACTTGAACGCGGTAGGAATCTTGGGAGGGAGATGTCGGCGATGGTGTAACAGGCTGTTTTGATTTCGACCTTGACTGCGATGGTGCCCACGGTTTCGCAGCGATCCGTACTGGCTTAGTCAGATCGGGATACTGTTTTTTGGGGGCTGCAGCAATGGTCGAGACATTTTCGGGCAGGTCCGGTACCCGAGAGGCAAGATGGCGACTCAAATCATCTATGGCCCGTATAAACTGGGAGTCGGTAAAAGCACGTAAATTTTGGACTGCGCTCGTAGCAAACCCGAGCGGAGATAACGGGATGCCTGCATCGTGAAAACGCGTCGTATATGTATCATGCACCAGGGTTCGGCCAGAAGCAGCATCCACGATTTGGATCGTACCTTCCAACGCGAGCTGGGAGTACACACCAACGTAGAGGCGTTCGAGTCGAGAGACACGACCATACACCAGGGCATCACAGTGGAGCTCGTGGCCAAGAGCCTGAGGAGAAAGCGGACGCCAGTCTTCTAATCCTTCGAGTCCTGCGAGCGCCGCGTCGATTTCATATAGCTCGGCATCGGCAAAGCGCTTGACGCTTATATGTCCGGCTACCCCTCGCCGCACCTTTTCTGCCAAACCATCAATATGGCTTGTATTTTCAAAGGGCAGGACACAGATCTGCTTCTTCTGCTGCGGGGCTTTTCGGCTCCACGCCACAAAATTTTTGGTTGGTATTAGCGGTTTACTCGATGAGCAGGCAGGTAACAGGAGACACACCACCACACCACCTATCCACCCCACCACTCCCCACATCAGCATCTCCTTCCAAGGCCAAGACTCAATCTTAGCCTCTTCAGCAACACATCCTGTATAGCAGTTTTCCGGGTAAAGGAAAAATACATACTGCTGCTGGCCTTCTCTCTGGCTCCCTGGCCCTTCTGGGCAATGCCGGCGAATCCTTGTCGAAATTCAAGAAAGTCGATACAGTTCGGATTACACTCGCGTATCGGCTACAGACGGAACGGAGGGAGATGCTATGCACTACGACCTATTGATTAAAAACGGATTTCTGGTCGATGGCTCAGGCCAGCCTGGCTATTTTGGAGACCTGGCTGTTGCGGATGGGAACATTGCCGCCATGGGCAAGGTTGACGGCCCTGCTACGGAAGTTATCGACGCACACGGACTCGTCGTCTCTCCCGGCTTTATTGACGTTCATACCCACTACGATGCCCAGCTCTTCTGGGACCCTCTGGCAACACCGAGCTGCTGGCATGGATTCACCAGTGTCTTCATGACCAACTGCGGCTTTGGTTTAGCCCCGTGCAAACCGGAAGACCGAGAATACATCACTCGCATGCTGGTCAAAGTCGAAGGCATGCCGCTCGCAAGCCTCAAGGCCGGGATGGAGTGGACGTGGGAGTCGTATAGCGAATATCTCGACGCTCTCGACCGTCAGCTTGGGGTGAATGTCATGGCGTTGGCCCCGCATTCGACCATACGCTACAACGTGATGGGAGGCGATGCGCGCAAGCGACCGGCCACGCAAGACGAGATTACGGCCATGCAAGCCGTTGTGAGAGATTGTGTGAAAGCGGGCGCCTTCGGCTTCTCCTCGTCGTATGGCCCTGTCCATTTTGATGGTGATGGAGTGCCGGTTCCCAGCCGCTTTGCCGAAGAAGACGAGACCGTTGCCTTGGCCAGCACCCTCAAGGACTTCCACCGCGGCACGGTCTGCGTCATTCCGCCTGGGATTCCGACCATAGGCCCAAAAGACATGGATTATTTGGCGCGGCTGTCACGCGAGAGCGGACGGCCGGTGTTGTGGAATCTGCTGTCACAAACCTGGGCTGCACCGGACAATTGGCGTGATGTATTAAACTGGACTGAAGACGCCTTTCGCGAAGGCGCACGTGTTCATCCGCTGTCCCTGTGTGAACGTTTTGATCTCACCTTCTCTCTGCGGGGGGCAGTATTTGAAGACTTTCCTGCCTGGAAAGAAGCGATTCAAGGCCCGCGCGCACAGAAGATAGCCAATCTTTCTCATCCAGACATCAGAGCTGCCATGCAGCGCGACTTAGACGATCCCGCTCCAAAGATCTTTTCCAAGCGTATGCAGGATGTGTTTGTGGACAGCGTTCGCCAAGACGAACATACCGGTCTTGTGGGCAAAGATCTCGTCAGCATCGGGCGAGAACAAGGCAAAACGCCGCTTGAAGCCATGCTCGATCTGGCTGTTTCAGAAAACCTGGATACCCAGTTTCTCATCAAAGGCTTTCTGAATGGAGACGAGGAAGCCGTGCGTAACCTTGCGACCAATCCCTATGTGTTGACGGGTGGTTCCGACGGTGGCGCTCATATTTCGTTTCTGTGTCAAGTCACCTACCCGAGCTTTCTCCTCAGCCACTGGGTACGGGAGAAAAAGGTACTCAGCTTGGAACAAGCTGTGAGCCGGCTGACTTTTACGCCCGCTCAATTGCTCGGCATTCCGAATCGGGGTCTACTCAAACAGGGAATGGCAGCGGATCTGACTATCTTTGATCCTGACAAGGTCCAGGCCAAACCCAAGGAATTTGTTAAGGACTTTCCCGGCGGTGCCTCACGCCTGATCGCTCGGTCTGAGGGCTATCGCTATACAGTCGTGAACGGTCAAATTCTACTGCGCGACGGAGAACCGACCGGAGCGCGTCCTGGGCGGGTATTGCGGAGTTACGAGCAGTAAAAAGGGCAAATCGAGCTTAAGGCGAGCTGGTCGAAGGAGTGCCGGTTCTTGGCTGGAGACCTGCACAAGCGTATCTAGCGCACCTGGCGCACCTAGCCCACCTGCAACTACTGCAATCTTCGGGATCAGAGCGTCCTCTCATAGTCCGGGTTATGCTGAAGCATACCTTCCGTCACATTCAAGGCATTGGCGAAAAAACCGAGAAACGCTTGTGGAAAGCCGGGGTCACGGGTTGGGAGCAATTCTTGAATGACCCCCGCCCCAGCGCTCTTCCTCGGTGGTTGCAAGACGAAGCGCGCTTTGAGCTGGAGCGTTCGTTGGCAGCCCTGGAACAACGCGACGCTCAGTATTTCACGACTAAACTGCCACCCCAGCTCCACTGGCGACTCTATTCGGAGTTTTCCGAGCGGGTCGCCTATCTTGATATCGAAACCACCGGGCTGGGTTTTGAAGAGTCCAGCATTACGGTTATTGGCATTTACGATGGCGAGCGGCCTCAGGTCTATGTTCAAGACCAGGATCTCGAGCGGTTTGTCACTGACATCGAAGAGTTTACTCTGCTTGTGACGTATAATGGTAAACAGTTTGACCTGCCGTTTCTTCGCAACAAGCTGGGTATTCCGCTCGACCACGCGCACATTGATCTGCGCTACCCCCTGGCTGCACTAGGTTATAAGGGCGGGCTGAAAAAGATTGAGAGACTCTTGGGTCTTGAGCGGGAGGGATTGGTTACCCACCTAGATGGATGGTGTGCTGTCGTGCTGTGGCAATACCATCAACGTGGCGAAGACGGCGCACTGGAAACGTTGCTGCGCTATAACCTTGAAGACGTCGTGCATCTGCCCGCCCTACTGGCAGAGGTGTATAATACCGCTATCCAGCGCCTGCCCTTTCCCGTAGCGCCAGTCAGTGTGCTTGATCCACCCGCCATTCCCTTTCAATATCACGAGTCTGTGATTCTCCGCGTCCTCGCAGATACGGGACGCTTGCCTGAATCGTTAGGCCAGTCGTAGACTGTCCAGCCGTAAGCGGTATCTCTGGTTGCGCAGGAAGAGAAAAGAAGAGCGGGCTGATCGTCTGAACAGCCCGCTTCTGTGTGCCCTAGCACGGGAGGAGTGAGAAAGGAAGGCGAGTCTAGCGCGAGTATGGTCCGGCACCTGGGCCACCGATAGGGCCCGGCGGGTTGTAATACCAGGCTTTCTTGCCTGGGCGTGCGTCCAAACTCATCCCCGGTCCGCCAATCGGCCCCGGCGGCTTGTTATCTCGATCCCGGGCAAAGGCCGGGGATACACACAGGGCACCGACCGCGATCAGGTTCCCGCAGACTGTCTTGATCTTGTGAGGTTTCGCGGCTTTGTTCAGGATCAGCATAACTCCTTTCCTGTTGTCTTCCCTGTTCTGCTTGGAGGAACGTTTTACGCAGAAGAAAGTTCCCACAAACAAAAGATATCCTGATATGCAAATCGGATAAATCTATTACAGCTATACCCACTTGATCTCAAAGAAAGATTCTCTGAGCAAAATAACGTGCGGTGAAGTTTGGAAGTCAGCTCAGTAGGTCGTCATCCGTTCGCGTATACGGATCACTTTTGTCCTCGACTTCAGCACGGTTATCCGCAGGACCATTGCTTACCAAGATGGGTTGGATCGGCTGGTCGCCCGCACCTTCGATATCATTGGCCAGGAATCGCACGTTTACGCTATTCTGGCTCGGTTTGCTCTTCGCCGTCCCCCCCGCTCCCTGGACAACAACGGCGGGAGATTTTCCTCTCAAACTATTCCGGGACACCACTGCCGATAACGTGTTCTTTCTGGTCTCGACATCGTCCAGACCAGACGCACCGACCAAACGAATTGCATTTGTTTGCCAGTCGCTCATCTGGTTGCGATCAATCACCACACGACATTCATTATGATGCGTTTCTCCGAGTGCCCCTTGGACGGCCACGCCTATTGGGCTGTGAGAAATCGTATTTCTCGATATGACACCTGTGAGCCGGCTATGTTGAGGAATTTTCTCAGCCAGAGGAATGGCGGTGAGAATATTGATTCCAAACTGTTTGTTCCCCCGCAACTGATTGTCCGCAATGGTGAGGGACAAACGATTCGACGCTGGGCCAAAAGAACACGAGAACAGCAGTCCCCCGCGTTCACAGTCTTCAATCGTATTGCGCAGGACAACCGCCTCAAAAGACACGCCGTCGTCCTGCGGAAAGAAACAGATGAAGGCCAGGCCATCAGCAAAACACCGCTGCATGACGTTGTCAGTAATGCGCAGGCTGTTCTGTTGTCCAGACTGGGCCTCAGCAAAAATGTGGTGCCCCTGGCGCGCACCTATTCCTCTGGGCAATGCGGGTTCAAACCGGGCACGTCCGTTGTCTGAAAAGACACACCCTGTCACCAGCGCTTCGGTGACTCCGCATAAGAAAATACCATGGTCAGCATGCCGGCAGATATCACAGCCTGTAATAGTCACGCAGGCAGCAGGAGGAACGCCGATACCATGCCCGCCGCCGTTGGTCACTGTCACGCCGCTGAGGCTCGCACCGTCCTCGATCACGACAACAGACTGATCGGGACGAATAGGATGAAAGGATGGCATACACTGTCCCTCCCCGTCGATGACGCACCCCTCTTTTCCCGCTCCCTCAAGGTGGACGTTTGGAGGAATTCGGATCGGCACGCTTTCCCCGGTGAGAGACGGGGCATAGCGTCCTGGTCCGACCAGGACGACATCGTCAGGCTGTGCCCGCCGCAGGGCAGTTGTCAGCGAGGGGGCGTCTGCACGCGAGTCGCCGGGTGCCACAAAAAACGTTTGCATATTAATCCTCCAATAGTATAGAAACAATAAAAAAGAGACAAAATAGAGAAAAAAATGGGGAAAAGGTAAAAAAAGGCCCGAATGTAACCATCCGGGCCTAGGGCTCAAGACGACGGGGTTCCCACACTCCGGAAGTCTCTACGCACCCAGCAGGGTAGCGAACTCCCTTTCCAGGGTCAATACCTGAGGCCTCACAAAAAGCGATATTTTTGTAACTTGAGACAGTGTTTGCAAAAATTTAGAACAATCTGTTATTTCCGGGCCCACACTTTTGGCAACACTATTTTAAACCCGAGAACTCCCTGATCCAAAAGGATTTTTTTTCTAAAAACCTTTTCCCAAATACCATTTGGCTATTGATGATTTTTTGCCGTTTTGGTAAAAAGCTGTATGAGAAAGAGCTTTGCCTGGGGTTCATAGTCGGGAAAGGGGTTCCCATCCTATAGAAATAGGTTATTGGATGCGTAGAGCGGCAGGGCATATGTCCCGGTTCGGTTACAAGTCCAACGACCTGAAATTCGGACGCGAACACTACTGCAAGGGTACAGGACTGGTATGTTCTGGCACAGTAGTTGATCCTAAGGCGAGCAAATTCATCCCCGGAGGGCCCTGAAAAGGGCCTTTCCAATTTTTAGGTAGGACGTATGGCAGTTGATCCCACTGAAAAAATTCCGCAGATTAAGGTCTCCAGCGCGTACCCAGGCGAGTGGTATATTGTCGAAGTAGACGGAGGCGATGGAGGCTTGTCCATGGAACTCCGTCGTCCGGTTGGAGAGGAAGACTCAGATATCTTCCATCTGAACATCACCACCACGGCACGACCGTTTGATGTAAAGAGTACGAAACGAGGCGGGTCTACGCACACTCATGAAGGCGCCCATTCCACGCAATTGACGTTCAGCAGCCCCCAAGCGGTCTGGCCGGATTTTGTGCGCTGCATCCAAGCCCTGGCCAGTGTGTTTGATACCCTTTCCACGACTCCGCTCGATCGTGAAAAAGTCCGCGAGGACCTCTTAAAAAAGAAATAGGGCTCGCTGAGAATCTAACGCGGAGCCAGCCTAATCAACGGCATAGCCCTTTTGCGTTCGGACGACGACATCGGCCCGATTGGTTTCAACCCGAACACTCCGGTACCGATTCCCACCGTTCGAAGAGGCATAGCCGATGCTGTACTGGAAGCGCAACTCGCGTAAAATCGTCTGTGTCGCCGCATCAAGCACGGCGCTAGTGCCCACCACATCCATGGTATTCAGCAGAAAATGACGCCCGCCCGTTTCCTGGCTGATCCGATGGAGTGTTTTCGAATCAACCCGCTCATCATTCCCACCAACGACAATACCTAAGGGTCCGATACGGATTCCGCCCCCACCTCGGGCGTGACGTCTCTGCGGGTTGCCGATGCCAATGGTATATATCAGCACGCCGGAACGGCGCGACACGTTAATGGTTTGCTTCAACGAAGACAAACTCGCCGTATCCATGCCGTCCGTAATAACAATTAAGGCTTTCTTTCGATGCTTACCACGTTTGATCCGACGCAGCCCGTCAAGAATCGCATCATACAACGACGTACCACCCCACGGGCGAAGCATCCCGATGCCTTGAGAAAGTAGCACCCGACTGTCGGTAAAGTCCTGCAATAAATGGGGTTGGACGTTGAATTCTTCGAGAAAGACCTCATCTTGGTGCTTCACAGAGCTAACAAAGCGGCGCAGCGCATGCCGAGCATGCTCAATCTTGTTGCGCATGCTGCCACTTGAATCGACAATCAACCCCAGACTGACCGGCTCATTCTCCCCCGTGTTGAAATAGGTAATCTCCTGGCGCACATCACCTTCATACAACACAAAATCACTAGACTGCAGCCCTGGAATATAGCCACCATTCTGATCGGTCACAGTGACCGTCACAAGCTGGTTCGGGCGGGGCCATAAGGACTGCGGGCGAGCGGGAATGCCCGCCTGCTGACGAGGGGACGGGACGGCTGACCGCTGGGGCTGAACTGGGATCTCAAGCACCTGTTTACCGGACGGAACGACTGGCCGCTGCGGAGCTGGGATGCGCATCTCCTGTTCTGGAATAGTCGGCTTCGGCCCTTGCCAGCCCTCTGTTTGAAGTGCCCGTTCTTGAGCAAAAGCAAGAGAGAGCCCAAGGAAAACGAGTCCAACAATACTAAAAATGCGAGCGAAGATGGCAGCCCGGATGATTGTACGCATAGCTCTTGGCCTCTGCATTCGACTTTAAACCCTTCCATTTGGAGGAACAAGAGGGAATTGCCAAAGTTGCACTCAGCCCTTATGACGATGCAACAGAACGGACTGTATTGTATTATGATTCTGCCCCATCACGGTATGACCCCTCAGATTGACCCGAGTGCCTATATTCAAAACAGCGCCCATGTCATTGGCGATGTCCATATCGGCCCGGACTCCAGCGTTTGGTTCAATGCTGTAGTGCGCGGTGACGGGTGTTATATCCGAATCTGCACGCGAGTGAATATCCAAGATAATTCTACCATTCACGTTTTCAGCGGAGAGATCCCGACCATCTTAGGCGAGGGCGTGTCTGTCGCGCACAACGTCGTGGTCCATGCGTGTACGATTGGCGATTTCACCCTGGTAGGCATGGGTGCCATTGTGCTTGACGGCGTCGAAATCCGTGCAGAATGCCTGATTGGCGCAGGCACGGTTGTCACCCCTCGAACGAAGATTCCGGCACGTTCGCTCGTGCTGGGCAATGCGGGCAAGGTCATCCGTTCACTGAAACCGCAAGAAATCGAATCGCTCCACCGCTCGGCCAACAATTGTGTCCGTTTTGCACGCGAGTATAGTGAGCAGGGCATCTGATCGGCTGCCCTGCGTGGCACTCCCCGCTCGTCTCCGTGTTTTTTGTCCTCGTCTTCAGCATCGTATTGACGCTCACAATTTCTGCGCATACTGAGGCCCGGCAGATGGCGGAGATTCGGACAAACGGCGTCCTGCGCGTTGGCACGAGTGGTGACTACTAGCCGTTCAGCCCGTGCCTTAAAGGCCCGGAGTCGTGCCAAGGATTTGATATCGATCTCGCCCGGCGCATGGCACAGGATCTGGATGTTGAACTGCACTTTGTACGCTTCCGCTGGCCGGACCTGCTGCAAGACTTGCGCGCCGGGAAATTTGACATTGCCACGTCGCCAGCCTGTTGCACTCCTTGATCTGCGCTTGTCGCTCATGCCTGCGGTGGCAGCGTATAAGCGGGTGCACGACCTGCCTATTGAAGATCGTACGAGAGAACAAGCCCTCCTCAAACGTCTGACCGATCAAGCCCAGCTCAGGGGTTTGTCTGCCACCGCAATCAAAAGCTTTTTTCGGATACAGATCGATCTGGCAAAACAGGTCCAACAGGAATCGCTGACACCGCCGGCGCACATCCCGGACTGGGCCCGAGGACTCGACCTGCATTAGCCGAGCTGAGCAGACGCATTGTGTCTGAGCTAGACCAAGTATCCCATGGTCTGCACCGACTTTCTCTTAAGACTTTTAACGAGCAGCAGTTCCAGAGCTGGGCAGAGTACGAGATGACAACGCAGCAACTCTCGCCACAGGCCAAACAGCATATGGGCGAGGCTATCTGGAAGGTCGTCCAAGCTGGAAAGCGTCAGCACTGAATCCGATCCCAACACCTCAGGTCTATTCGATCTATCCTATCTGGCATATCTGGACCGAGGCCGACGGAATGGTGTGAGGGCAAAAGAAAGTCCTCGGGCTAGGCAAAATATTCCCTCAGGCATATTCCTCCACTTCCTTTTCCCAATTTTTTGCTTTCTTTCCAAGCTTTTCCTGGCACCGTTTGTGCAGTCTATATTCTCGACTCTACTCTTACGTCTAGGTTTGAGACCGTATGAAAAAGCCATATTGGATTGTCCTTGGAATCACAGGTGCCATAGCTACGCTCCTGGGCTATCGAGCGATCCTCGCTTTTCTCAACCTGCCGTCTCTGCTTATCACCATAGGCGGCACCTGCTTTGTGTACTCCTGGCAAACAGTAAAAGATTCGTGGACGGCAGTACGCATAGTCCTCGGAGCCGAACTCCACTCCCCCCAACAACAGCTTGCAGCGATCACGCATCTGGCCGACCTGAATCGACACGGTGGCTTACGCGCCTTGGAGAACTATGAAGCCCAGCTCAGTGACCCCCTGCTCCGGCGCGGAGTCAGCCTATTGGTTGACATGCGCCGCGAAGAGGAAGTCCGTGCTCACGTTGAACACGAATTCTTTCTGTTTAGCAACCAGTATAAAACCGCCCGCCAGGTACTCCTGACAATGGGAAAGCTCTTACCCGCTTTTGGCATGGCCGGGACCCTCATCGGCCTGGTGTTATTGCTCCATCAGGCAAATGCCTTCGATCCGCAAACGGCCGCACCAGCCTTTGCCGTGGGCAGCACAACGCCGTACGGCGTTGTGCTGCCCACGGCGTTTGTCCTGCCGCTCGCCACCAAGGTGCAATCCTTTATCAAAAATCGCGAAGTCTCCATGCATCTCATTCTCGAAGGTATGGCCCTCTTGGCCCGTAACGAAACACCGAAAATCACTCAGCGCTACCTCACGACCCTGCTGGTTGCGGAAGCCCGTGAAGACGATGGGATTGCTCTGCAACCGGTCCCCGGCCCACTCGCCCACGAGAATAAATAATGCCCCGTCGTTTGCCGCCGCCTTTTAAGGCACGACCTGCTGAGTCGGCACCGTCTCTTTCGGATATCCTGTCCGCCCTGCGCCCCCAACGCACAGCAGTTCCTGTCGAAGACGAGACAAACGGGTGGGCACTGACATTCGGGGATCTGGTCTTAGTGCTGTTATGCTTCTTCGTCCTGCGGCATATGGCGGAGAAACAGCAACTTCTGGCACAGTTAGAGCTCGCTGAGCAGACTACGCCTGCCACGCAAGCCAAGCGTATGGCCCAAGACTCTTCGGGACAAAACATATCCAACATACCTGCCAAAGAAGCTGAATTTGCTGAACGAGCTGAGCGGACGGCTTCAGCTGCCTTCCCTTGCTCCACAGCCGGAGTTCGTATCTATCCAACAACCCCCGTCTTCGGACTATCCGGCAGACACACCCAGCGTAGCACAAAAGCCACTCCAACCCCTCCCGATTCTTGTCCCCCTAGCACCGCAAGTCGCCACACCTACTCTAGATCAAAGTTGGCAGGTTCTGGCCGATCAGATCCAGCAGCATGTGGATGAGCATGAATTCGAACACATGGTGGGCGTTGTGTCGAGCGAACACGAATTTGTCATTTCGCTCAGTGATATGATTACGTTTCCCTCAGGAGAAGCCACCCTGGGTTCCGGGGTTATGCCCATTCTCGAATATATTGTCCAGCTTGCAGAGACGAAGCCGCAGCTCTTAGTCGAAATCACCGGACACACAGATGATCGTCCAATTGCCACTCTAGCCTTTCCCCCACACTGGGAGCTCTCCACGGCAGGGGCCAGTCGTGTTGCTCGTGCACTGCTCGATCGTAGTGACATTGACCCAGCCCGCATTTCTGCACAAAGGATACGCCCACTACCGGCCGCTGTACGAAAACGATAGCGATGAACATCGCGCTGCAAACCGGCGCGTTGAAATTCGATTCTTCCGTCCACTCGCACCACCATCCATTGTCCAAGCAACGACACAAGCGGCGACAGTTCCGTTTAATCGAGACCTCGCTCTGAGCAGCCAAGAGCAGAGGCCCTTGTCTCAGTAAAGGGGCTATGCTTTCGTCTGTGTCGACGGTCTGCTCTCGTTGAGGGGTATTATGCCAGATGTATCGTTTATCACGCTGCTGTCCAGCCTGTTCTTTCTGATCGTTGGGATAGGCTTCATTTATTTCTTGGTCAGAATATTCCTGTCAGCGTTCAAGGGTTCCTTTGGGGGCCTTTTTGAACGCTCTGCTTTTCGCCGTCACGGTCTCCGCTGCCGTCGCGGAGACGAGTTATTAGAACAGGGCGATTTAGCAGGAGCCGTTCAGACTTTTGGCGAAGCATTCTTTCTGAAGCCGATTCGACAAGATTCAGCATTGCTGACAGATATTGGGAAGTACCACACCGGCTTACTCAATAGGCTCTTAACCGTTGCCGATGAGATGAACAAGGGCCAGGCCCGTCTCCCATCCCTGGCTGATACGGACCGGCTGCTTGCTGAGCGGCTCGAAATTCAGCTTGAACACTTTCGTGCCCTGAATGGCGAGAGTACTTCGGCTGGTCGCCTAGACGAGCGTCTGCAGGAAAATGAGCGGCAAATCCGTACGTCAGTTGATCACCTTCTCAATGAGATCGGATCAGCAAGTGAAGAGCGAGCAGTGTATCACTAAGAAGCCCTCCGCGAAGCTGTTCGCGGAGCCGTTTGCCCGTTCTATTTTCCCCCTTCTGCTGCCTACCCCATTCCTTGACAAATCCTCTCCACCAACCCATGGTGGGACCTCATCCTAATCGTCCAAATCCGACGAATCGGACAAATCGGGAGGGGAGATGTTTGACATCAACGCCGTGCAGGCGGATTTCCCAGGCACAACGAATCAGGTCTATCTCAACTCGGCTGGAATCGGCTTGCCGCCCCGATCTGCGACTGAGGCGGTCCAGCACGCCGCGACTTTGCTCAGCCAAGGACCGTCGGGAATGGGCTATCAAACGTATTATCAAGCCTTGGGAAAATCCAGCGTCCAGGCAAAACAAGAAGCGGCCCGGTTGCTCAACGCCCAGCCCACGGAAATCGCGTTTACGGATGATACGACAATGGGGCTGAATATTGCCCTGGCAGCAATTCCGTTTGCGCCGGGCGACAATATTGTCCTGTGCGATTTAGAATATCCCCAGGTTGCCATTAGCGCGGCACATCCGCAAAAACACCAGCAGGTCGAGGTCCGGGTCGCCCACCACCGCCAAGGCAACATCAACATAGATGACTACGTGGAGCTGATTGATCAGCATACGCGCGCGATCCTGGTCAGTTCGGTCCAGTGGATCAACGGTCTGCGCATGGATTTGGCCACGTTTTCCCAGCTTGCCCAAGAGCGCGGCTGTTTCCTGGTCGTAGATGCCATTCAACAGCTCGGGGCGATTCCCCTTGATGTATCCAATCTGCGCGTCGACTTTCTGGCTGCAGGCGCACAGAAATGGCTGAATGCGCCGTTCAACATCGGCCTGTTGTATATTCGTGCAGCTATTCAAGACCATGTAGAGCCAGGTTTGGCGCACGGCTTATTCGCCTTAGCTGAGCCCAGGGAAGGCTGGGTCCGCTATCTCGGTGATCCGGGCCTGACGCCTTTCCTGTCGCTGCCGCTGGCGTCGGATGCCCAACGCTTTGAAATCCACGGCATGCCCAAATTTCTGGGGACGGCAGGGCTGGCGGAATCGGTGTCTTATGTGAACGGGCTGGATGCAAAAGCAGCCACAGAACACATTTTGTCGCTAGGCGATTTCCTGATCGAAGAACTCAAGCGCCGAGACATCAAGGTTTGGACTCAAGACGCCCACGAACTGCGGTCGGGCATTATCATGTGCGAGCCTTTTCCCGAAGCCGAACGCGTTCACCAGCTCGATCACGCATTACAGGAGTACAAAATTTATCCCACCGTGCGCTATTGTTCAGGCGTGGGTGGACTGCGTGTTTCGATTCATTACTACACCAGCCGGGAGGATCTCGAAGCGCTGCTAGCAATAATGGATGCGGTTATTCCCAAGCTATAGTCACAGCGTATACGCGGTCGTACTTCGACACACTCAGCACCAACGGGTATGGAGTAAAGCCAGCGATTAGTAGACACAGACCCCTATGTCTCTCAGCCAGATTACCACTATCTTCTTTGACGCAGCGGGAACGCTCTTCCATGTCAAAGGTTCAGTTGGGGAAATCTATGCACGCCTCGCACGTGAGCACGGCAAGGACGTGACGGTTCAAGATCTCGAAGCCGGCTTTCGGCGCTGCTTTACTCACGCGCCCCCCATGGCCTTTCCCAACGCAGCAGCGGAACACATTCCCCAGCTCGAAAAACAATGGTGGTATGACCTGGTCCACCAAGTCTTTGCCCCGCTCGGTCCATTTCCACGCTTCGCAGCCTATTTTGATACTTTATACGACTTCTTTGCTCAGGCAGACGCCTGGCAGCTCTATCCGGAGACAACTGAAACGCTGACAATACTCCAAGGACGTAGATTTCGTCTTGGGGTAATTTCCAATTTTGACTCGCGTCTGTTCGGTCTGCTTGACGGACTCGGCATCGCGCACTTCTTTGATCCCATCGTGATTTCCACCCAAGCAGGAACAGCCAAACCTGAGGTCGAAATTTTCCAACAGGCGCTTGCAGTACACGACCTTACACCGCACCAAGCCCTGCATATCGGCGACAGCTATGACATGGATATTGTTGGCGCTAAAGCCGCCGGACTCACGCCGGTACGTATTGATCGAATTTCCGGAGAACCAGGCAAAACGGCCCCTTTTACGGTGAGCCGTCTCGACGAACTTCTGGCCCTGGTTGCTGTCTCAGCACAGACGTAACGCCAAGGGCGTCCAGCCCTCTTCTTCTGCGTGATGGATGTTCGTAAAGCGACTGCCGTGGCTGTACCAAGGTCCTTTCCCCTCACCCACAGTCTGTCCTCTCCTGTTTCTCTCCTTCGACTAGGCTCAGGACGGGTCTCCCTCAGGCATCTTCTCCTTGCATCCTAATAAGTGATACTTTAGTATCACTAGATGCGCACAGAACTCGTCACGACACTGAAACGAAAAGCTACCGAAATCATTTCCTCCCTGGACCGGGACCACGAGGCCGTGTTGATTACTCAGCATGGAAAGCCGGCCGCCTATCTGGTCGATGTGGAGACGTTTGAGCACCTCCAGCAGCGGCTCTCCATACTAGAAGGCATTGCACGCGGGGAGCGGGCAGTTGAGGACGGACGAACCCTCTCCCACGCCAAGGCCAAGAAACGGCTGGCCCGATGGCTGAACTGATCTGGACTGAACCTGCGCTAAGTGATTTAGAGACGATTGCGGATTATATCGCGCTGGACGATCCAAAGGCTGCCCGACGACTCGTGCAACGGGTGATCCAACACGTCGAACATCTGGCGGACTTTCCCGATAGTGGGTCTCGACCTCGGGAACTCCCTCGTTCCCGTTATCGGCAGATTGTCGAGCCACCCTGCCGCATCTTTTATCGCTCCGACGGGAAGCGGGTATATATCCTCCATGTGATGCGCGGGGAGCGGCGGTTACGTCGCAGTACGCTGAGGACGCGTGAGCGGAGATTACGGAACACCTAATATAGTATACCCGGCTGGGAAAACTCTAACAGCGGGTTACAATACATGGGCCATTAGCGAATCAGCTATTAGCTCACGCACACGCAACAGCTGGCGAGTTCGATAGGGGGCGAAGAGGCTCTTCTAGAATCTACCGTGCGTACTGAGACTATTTGCTATTTTTCTTCTCCTATAAAATGGATTAATCCGTGCCTAGCGTCTTTATTGCTTTTCTGATCATTCTGTGGGCGTGGGGGTTTACTCTTCTTGGTCTTATTAGACATTTCCCTGACAGGGAGAAGCCGGCATTTGGTCTCACTGCTGTTGGGTTTGTCTCTTATCTTACGGCTCTTACGGCGCTCTGCATCTTCACCGGATTCTCGATTGGCGGGATTCTCACAATTCTGAATGTTCTGTTTGGGCTGGGTTTGGCAAGTCTATCAACCCATTATAAGCTTCACATTCTCTTTGCCACACTCACGAGTTTCCTCCTGGCTTCGTATATCGGACGCGAGTGGTTTCCCTACGGAGCCGAAATCCTTCAGCTGCTCTTGGGGACAACTGCGCTCGGTGCTGCCGTGCGCACTGGACTCGCATGGTGGAATGAAGAGCGTGAGTCGCTCAGCGGCGCAGGGCTTGTAATGGTCGCCTGTTGTACCGGTTTAGCGATCATCATCTCCTGGTCTCTGCCATCTATCGCGACCGGACTTTGCATCTTCGCGGCGGCTGCGAGCACTCTGTTTTGGATCTGGGCGAATCAGTCTCGACTATCGTTTTTTGTCCTAGGTGCGGTGAGTTGCCTCTGGGCTACGTCGCTCTAAATCGCGTATAGACTTCACTAGAGCCGACAAAGGAATCGGAGGAACTTCTACTCGTCTGTAGGCTCTATGTCCGTCTCCTCACTCGGCTCTTCCTTCTTCCCAAATACATACGCCACCCCGATACTCAGCACGTACAGCAGCAAGAGCGGGCCGGCCAGGAGCATTTGCGAGATGGCGTCTGGGGGAGTGAGGATGGCTGCCAGGACAAACACGCCGACTGCTGCGTAGCGGAATGTGCCTATGAGCGTATGGTGCGTGATGAGTCCGACACGGGCAAAGAAAAAGGCCAGTACCGGCATCTCGAACGTCACCCCAAAGGCCAACAGCGTTCGGGCGGTAAACGTCAGATACTCACTGATCTTTAATGTCGCCTTCACGCCGATACTCTGGAACTCTTCTAAAAAAAACGCAAAGGCAATCGGCAACACGACCTCATAACAAAAGCCGGCGCCCAGCACAAAGAAAAACGAACAGAACACCACGAACGGCCACAGATAGCGGCGTTCCCGTGGATATAGCCCCGGCGCGATAAACTGCCAGATTTGATAGAAGATGGCCGGGCTGGCCCCAAAGAGGGCTGCAATAAAGGCGACCTTGAGTTTAGTAAAAAACGCCTCAGTCGGACTGGTCCCAATCAGTGAATGCGGATCGGTCGTTATCTGGTGCAGCGGCTGAGCCAGGAAATCAAACAGCACACTCGCAAAGAAATAGGCGGGAAGAAAAACGAGAAAAATCGCCAGCAGGGACCGAACGAGTCGGGTCCGCAACTCATCCAGATGGTCCGTGAGCGGCATCGACCGATCGTCATGGGCCATGCCCTAGGCGTCCCCTCTAGCATCCTCTTTCTTTTTCTTTACTGCCGTCTCCGAAGTGGCGGCTGGCTTCGGCTTCGGCTTCGCGTGCAGGGCGCGCTGCGCTTTACGCGTCTCCTCATCAAGCATGATTTGCGCGTCATTGAGTTCTTCGGTCAGGTTGCTGGTCGCATGACGAAATTCTCTCAGGGCTCTGCCCAAACCCTTGGCCGCTTCGGGCAAGCGTTTTGGGCCAAGTACGATCAACGCCACGACCATAATCACAACCAATTCCGGCATCCCGATTCCAAACATATTTGCCTCTTGGGTTACGGTAGTATAATCGGAAAACTGACGCAAGTTACAAACAGGGATCAGGGGTTAGGGGCTCGGGGACGGGAGAAAAAAGGAGCGAGATATGTTGCGGACAGGCACTGTGCTGGACTCACGCTATCAACACCATAACCCAGGCCAAGGTCACCCGGAGCGGGCAGAGCGGATCGGCACCCTGCTGAGTCGCTTTACGTCCTATCAACGCGACGGACTCACACTCTTTGAGCCACGCCTGGCCACCCACGAAGAAGTCGCCTTGGTCCATGATACCAGCCTGATTAACCAGGTCGCTGCATCTGCCGGAAGAGAGTCTGCCGCCTTTGATGCGGATACCCGTGTTTCCGCCCAATCGTATGAGACCGCACTCTTAGCAACCGGAGGACTGCTGACCCTTCTGGACGCTATCATGGAACGTGATGTGGATAATGGCTTTGCCTTGGTCCGGCCGCCCGGGCATCATGCCGAGCGCAGCCGGGCGATGGGCTTCTGTTTATTCAATAGCATCGCAATTGGGGCCCAATACCTCAGAGAACGATTTGGCCTGAGCCGCATTCTCATCATGGACTGGGATCTGCATCATGGGAATGGCACGCAGCAGAGCTTTTATGACGATCCCGGCGTGCTGTACGTCTCGACTCACCAATACCCATACTATCCAGGCACGGGCGCAGCTGAAGAAGCCGGACAGGGCAGCGGAGAGGGTTATACGGTCAATCTACCTCTTACTGCCGGCTGGGGAAATGCCGCCTTGCAGCCACTTTTTGAAGATGTGCTCGACCCTATTTGCCGCCAGTTTGAGCCTGAGTTTGTCTTGATATCTGCCGGCTTTGATGCCCACGTACGTGATCCGCTTGGCGGCCTGACCGTCACCGAGGAGGGATTTAGCGCACTCGCGCGCATTCTCCTGCGCGTGGCCCGCGATCATGCCCAAGGCCGGTTTGCCGCCATTCTTGAAGGGGGCTACGACCTTGAGGCTCTTGAGACCTCAGTCATCCATGTGTTGGACGAAATGGGCGGAGAATCCATTGACCAGTCACTGCCGGAATACGAACGGCAGGGCCTGCTCCCCAATGTACGCGCCGTGCAACAACGTCATTGGGAGCTGCCGCCTACCCCATAGTGAGCATTAAAATCCGTCTTCTGACGAGCGGGCGGCAAGGAGGCCCGGAAACAGTACCGGATCAGCATAAACCGGCGCTTTCGCATAGACAGTCGGCTCGGTACGACGGCGGAAGCATTCCAATAGGGATGGCCCGCCAGGGCGGGCACGTAAACCCGTCCTAGGGTCAATATGCATGATGGCAATGCCTTCCGGAATCTTAAAATTGCGCAGGGGCGGATCCTGAGTGGCCGCATGCATGAATTCGAGCCAGATGGGGGCGGCCACACGCCCCCCGGTCTGTCTTTCACCGAGCGAACGACGTCTGTCGAAACCGATCCAGACTCCGGTAAGAATGTCAGGCGTATAACCTATAAACCACGCATCGTGGAAGTCGTCACTCGTACCCGTTTTCCCGGCCACCGACCGGCCCAGCGACTGCACCCGCCCTCCGGTCCCAGCCTCAACAACACTCTGCAGCATGCTGGTCATCAGATAGGCTATCTCGGCTGAGATGACCCGCTTACGCTGCGGGGTCAGCTCCTCTAAAAAATTTCTCTGACTATCAGTAATCCTAGAAACTACACTCGGTTCAAGTAGAAAGCCCCGGTCGCAAACACTCCGTAGGCGCGGGCGAGCTCCAGGAGCGTGACCTCCGAGGTCCCGCGGGCAAGCGAAAGATTTCTGGCCAGGGGACTCTAAATCCCGAGTTGAGAGATATACATAGTGAGATAATCCATCCCTAATGCCGCTGCCATTTTGACCGTTACCATATTACGAGAGTGTGTGAGCGCCTTACGCAGTCGAGTCGGCCCAAAATAGCGGCGTTCGTAATTCTGAGGCGTCCACGTCCGTCTCCCATCTTTGTAGGAGACCCGAGAGTCGACAATGATACTTGCTGGCGTATAGTTCCGATCCAAGGCGGCGGCGTAAACCAGGGGCTTAAAGGCCGAGCCGGGTTGGCGCCTGGCTTGGGTGGTATGGTTAAACTGGCTGCGGCGGAAGTCGTAGCTGCCCACCATGGCCTTGATGTGAACGGACGTAAGATCAATTGAGATCAGGGCTCCTTAGGGCCACGGGATATCCCCTTGGCCGCATCCAGTCTGTTCACACAGCGCGTGAATACCATTTCGGATAGCCCGTTCTCCAATACGCTGCCACGCTGAGTCCAGGGTGGTATAGACGTTCAGCCCAAGCTGCGGGCTCACCTCCCGCCCGTACCGGCCGCCGAGAAACTGACGGACTTGCATCATAAAGTGTGGCGCCCGGGCAAAGGACACGGCGGGGCGAGGATTGCGGAAAGAGAAACTCTCCTTCCAGGCAGCCATGGCTTGGGTATAGGATACGACATGCTCATCAAGCATGCGTTCCAGCACGTAGCGTTGACGGAATTTGGCCCGTTCAAGGTGCCGCCGGGGCGAGTACCGACTCGGTGCGGGCGGACGCCCAGCGAGGAGCGTAGCCTCGGCCAAGGAAGGATCCGTGACTGATTTTCCAAAATATTCCCGCGCGGCAGTCTCCACTCCGTACGCGCCACCGCCCAGATAAATCTGGTTCAGATATAGGGCCAGAATTTCGGCCTTGCTCGCATGGCGTTCGAGTCGGATTGCCAAAATAATTTCTTGAATCTTGCGCCGGTAACTCCGCTCCGAGCTGAGCAGGAAAGATTTCACAACCTGTTGGGTAATCGTGCTGCCGCCTTGGACCGTCCGGCCAGCACGCCAATTCGCAAGTAACGCGCGGCATCTTGCCGCCATATCGCGGCAAGATGCCCAACCTCAGGAAGCGCCCGCGTCAGGTCGTGATAAAAGATCCATGCAAACCCGAAGCTGGCGAGCAGCACCAGACAGCCCAGATTGATCACAAACAAGCGGACCGGATGTCCACCACTCTGCCGGTCTTGAGAGGTGACAGAATAATGACTTCGACTCGCCATACACAACACACCACATACCGCGCCCTCACATGACGCTTCCCACCCTGTGTTATTGTACGCGGTTGGATGTAGGCTGCCGACTCAATGCGACTGGGTCCATTGTCACTGTCTGTGTGGCAAAATATCGTAGGGTAAGGTAGGCGAGGTTACGTCGCCCCTAGGGGTCGAGATGGCCCGTTCTCCCGTAAAAATTCAGCCACAATACGATTAAAATCTTCGGGCTGTTCGAAATACACTGAATGCCCCGCCTGCGCTACGGTCACAAAACGAGCGTGCGGAATTTTGGTTGTGATGCTTTGCATCGCCGGGGGCGGGGTTAAGACATCCTCTTCCCCAACCAGGAGCAACGTTGGGATTGCATATGCCACAATCGGTCCAGTATTGTTTTGCATCTCCATAAGAATAGGGATCAGCTGAGGTGACACCTGGTGGTTGAGTGCCGAGATTTGCTGGTACAGAAAACACAAGGCCGGCTGCCGCTCGGGAAACGACAAGGCATATGCGCTGGTGAGAATCTGAGCCAAATTCCCCTCGGACCGTTCGCGCAAGCGGGCACGCGTCCGGTCGATTTCCGGGGTTTCCACGGCCGCCGTTGTATCACACAGAATGAGCGCGCTGGTCCGTTCCGGGTGCGCGGCAGCAAAGCCGCATACGGTCCACCCGCCCATCGATTGTCCGGCGACTGCAGCCTGGTGAACGCCCAGATGGTCCAGCAATCCGGTCAGGTCTTCGACAAAGGCAGTCGGTCCTGGCCCGTCGGGCAGGTCGCGTGACAACCCGAAGCTCCGGTGGTCAAAGGTAATGACTTGATAGGTTTGTGAGAGCACAGGGACTTGTTGCCACCAACTCAGGTGACTGCCTCCGCCGCCATGGGCCAAAACAAGCGCTGGGCCTTCGCCATGCGTTTCGTAGTACAGCTCGATTCCATTGACGTTTGCAAACGGCATATTTTCTCCTTACTCCCGCTCCGCCCGCTCGGCGTGAATCTCTGCATGTGACGCGATCACGCGATCTTCCTTGAGTTGGGCAAGCTGTTCCGAAGAATAGCCGAGCAGTCGGCTGAGGACACTGTCGGTGTGCTCACCCAGCAACGGTCCTGGTGCTGCGACATAGCCTGGCGTTTGTGAGAGTTTGAGGGGTGGGCCGTCAAGGACAACGTCCATCCCAGCCATCATATCCATCCCAGCCATCATATCCATCCCAGCCATCATATCCATCCCAGCCATCACACCCATCCGATCTTGTCCCTCGGATGCCTGCATGCGCGCCCAGTAGCCACGAGCTTGGAGTTGTGGATCTTGGTCCAGATCTTCTCCGTTTGCCACCACCCCGGCCGCAATTCCAGCCTGTTGCAAACGCGACATCACATCTTTAGCAGTCTGCTGCCGGGTCCAGCCTTCAAGATGACGGTCGAGTACGTCGTTATGCTCCAGGCGACCGGCTAGGGTGGCGAAGTGTGTCTCCTGGGTCCAAGCAGGCTGCTCCATGACGCGACACAGATTCTGCCACTCCTCTTCGGTAAACACGGCAATCGCACACCAGCGGTCTTCCCCCGCACATCGGTATACCCCATGCGGGGCAGCCGGGGCTTCTTGCGAACGGTTGCCGATAGGTTCACTTGGCGTGTCGTTATGTAAAATGTCCAGCATGCCCGGACCAATCAAACTGGAGATGGCTTCAAACTGCGACAGGTCGACAAACTGTCCCTGGCCGGTACGCTTGCGATGCCACAGGGCCATGAGCACGGCCAGCGCGCCGCTATAGCCGCCGGTCATGTCTGCATACGAATAGCCCCAGCCAGCAGGCTCTCCACCCGGATGACGCATCTGGAGCGTATAGCCGGACAATGCCTGCAGCGTCGGACCATAGCTGACATAATCCTTTTGCGGCCCGGTGTGTCCAAAGCCCGACATAGAAACGGCAATAATATTCGGCTTAATCTTTTTGAGGCTCTCATAATCAAGGCCCCAGTTGCGCATGACGCGGGCGCTGAAGTTGTCTATCACCACGTCCGACACTGCGGCGAGTTGCTGGGCGATCTCGATGCCACGTGGATCGGCCATATTGACGACCATGCTCTCTTTACCGCGATGCAAATTGCCGCTGAAACCACCCCGACGCGTCCCAAGATCGAGCGTATCGCGCCGCTCGACCTTAATGACCTCCGCGCCTTGGTCGGCCAGGATGCGTGTCGCGACCGGACCCGCTACGACCCAGGTAAAGTCGAGAATGCGCACGCCTTCCAGCGCCCGGCGCCTTTTCCGCTGTATTGTCATGCTCTTCCTCAAAGATTGCTGAAGATCAGTCGCCGCCCAGCCCTGGCTCATCCTGACTAGGCCGATACGGACGGCTATTCGCTTGCTTGAGATAGCCTATCCCACTTCAGAAACGTCCTCTTCAGGCTGAGCAGAGCCATTCGATTCCGGCTCTTTAGGTGGAAAAAGCAGAGAAGCGACAATCGTAATGGTCAGTACGACGGCAATAACCCCTAACGAAAGGCCAATCGAGATTTGATACACATCGACCAAGGCCATTTTGACGCCGACGAAACTGAGCACAACACCAAGCCCGTAGCGCAGGTAAACAAACAGATCGAGCACGCCGGCAATCAGGAAGTACAAGGCGCGCAAGCCGAGCGCGGCAAAGACGTTCGAGGTATAGACAATGAACGGGTCCTTGGTCACCGCAAAGACGGCGGGAATGGAGTCCACCGCAAAAATGAGGTCCATGCTTTCAACCGTGATGAGGACCACAAAGAGTGGGGTGGCAAACAGTTTGCCGTTTTTGCGGACAAAGAAATGCTGGCCCTCATACGCATCGGTCACCGGCATAAAGCGGCGCAGAAGCTTGACTGCGGGGTTATTGCCGGGGTCGGTTTCGGTGTCTTTTGACAGGAGCATTTTGATACCGGTAAAAATCAAGAACGCACCAAAAATATACATCACCCAATGGAAGTGATGCAGCAGCGTCGCTCCCACGGCGATAAAGATACCGCGCATGAGGAGTACGCCTATGATCCCCCAAAAAAGGACGCGGTGTTGGTATATCCGAGGAACGGAAAAATAAGAGAAGATCAATAGAAAGATAAAAATATTGTCGAAGCTGAGCGATTTTTCAATAAGATAGCCGGCGAGAAACTCAAGCGCGGGTTCCGGCCCCTGGGTATAATAGATCCAGCCATCAAATGACAGCGCCAGGCTCACCCATAAGAGACACCACAGCCCGGCTTCTTTTCGTGAGACCTCGTGAGCGTGACGATGAAAGACTCCAAGGTCAAGAATCAGAATAACGAGAACGATAACAGTAAAGCCGACCCAAAGGCTAAGACTCGCAGACATGCGGTATCCCTTTCGCTTACCCGGTTACTGAGCCGTCTTCGCCGGTAAGTTGCTTATAGATTTCTTGATAGCGTGCAGCAGCCTGATCAATAATGTCCTGGGGTAAATGCGGCGCAGGCGGTCTCCGGTCCCAACCTAGCGAAATCAGGTAATTACGAATAATTTGTTTGTCGTAGCTGTCTTGCGGCTTACCCGGCTGATACACGGCAGCACGCCAGAAACGTGACGAGTCCGGGGTAAAGGCTTCATCAATCAGGATGAGCTGGCCATTCCATAGACCAAACTCAAATTTTGTATCAGCCAAGAAAAAGCCTTTGGTCTCTGCAAAAGCATGCGCGCTGTTATACAAAGCCAGGCTCACGTCTCGGACTTGAACCGCCAGATCCGCACCGATCAAACGTTCGACTTCGGCAAAAGAGATATTCTCGTCGTGCTCGCCTTCCGGGGCTTTGGTTGATGGGGTGAAAATGGGCTCAGGCAGACGTTCGCTCTCGCGCAGTCCTTCAGGCAGTGTGATGCCGCATACCGCTCCGGTCGCCCGATACTCTTGCCAGCCGGACCCGGCCAGATAACCACGCACGATGCATTCGACCGGCAATGGCTGTGCCTTTTTCACCAGCATCGAACGGCCGGCCAGACTGTCCCGGGCCGGCTGAAACACAGCCGGGAAATCATCCACATCAACAGAAAGAAGATGATGCGGCACGATGTCGGCCAAGCGGTCAAACCAAAAACGTGACACTTGGGTCAAGACGCGCCCTTTTCCGGGAATACCTTCATGCAACACGACGTCAAAGGCGGAAACACGGTCTGTTGCAACGATCAGCAGATGTCCGTCAGTCTCGTAAATGTCTCGAACTTTCCCACGTCGCGTTGGAGGTAGTCCTTCAATGTTAGTCGTCAATACAATGGGCTCACTCATGGCCGCCTTTTCCCTTCGCTCTTTACGATACTATAACACCAGTTGGAACAGAGCAGCGATTCTAGCAGACTGGGCCACCTTCTCTACAGACCCCACGTGGGTACCGCTGAGATGAGGACTCTTCGTTCTCCTACCTACCCGTCCCTTATTTCTTTTCTGTTTTGCTAGATCACGCCCGACTCCGCCAGTTCCGCCAACCGGCCTGAAGCCAGACCCAGTTCTCCGCTGTACACCTCGTTATTATGCTCCCCGAGCAGCGGTGGGCGGCGCGCGATGCGCCACGGCGTAGCGCTAAAACGGCTTGGGCCGCCAGGGTAACGGAACGACTGACTCAGTTCTGGATGTTCAACGTCCGAGAAAAAGCCTCGGTCGTTCAATTGCGGATCATCCACCAAGGCTTCGGGCGGTCTGACCATGGCATACGGAATACGCCGTAACTGCGCGCCCTCCATCAGTTCCGCCACACTATAGTCTGCCGCCCAGTCATCAAGAATATCGAACAAGTGTTCGGCGTTTTCTTTTCGATAGGTGAGGTCTTCCCAGTGCGCGTCATCGAGGTCGCGGGCTTTGCCGTCGCCCTTCACCCATTCGACAAGCGAGGTCCAATCGCCGAGTGAACAGTGCATGACATAGCCGTCACGGCATTTGGCCACGCGGAAATACCGGCTCCAATGCAGACTGCCCTGACGTTTCTCAATGCCAAGTCCCTGATGATAGAACGGCGCTATGTGTTCCACCGCTCCGGCGGCTGCTTCTTGCATACTCACATCAACCCATTGGCCCTCGCCTAGGGCATCGCGCGCCCACAGAGCGGACATGGTTCCAATAGCCGCAAAAAAAGACGCACTGTGGTAGGCCTGCAGTCCCATTCCGTGCAGCGGCGCCTCATCCGGGAAACCATTGGTCCACATCATCCCACCCACGGCTTCGGCCACTATGTCTGAAGCACGATAGTCCTTATACGGTCCGGTTTGGCCAAACGGCGTAATTGAGGTAAGCACGATGTTCGGGTTGATCCGCTTCAGATCGTCATAGCCCAAGCCGAGCTGAGCGAGTGTCCCAGGAGCTGCGGATTCCACTACAATGTCCGCTTTTACAACCATATTTTTGAAGAGTTCCTGGCCAGCCGTCTGATTTAGATCGAGCGTAATAGCGCGTTTACTCGTATTGTAAAACCAAAACAGGAGGCTGCGCTCCCGATGCGGTTTGCCATTGAGAAACGGACCGATGCGACGCATAACGTCCCCACCCGGTGGCTCGATCTTGAGAACGTCCGCTCCCATATCCCCAAAAAGCTTGGCACACAGGGCTCCTTTAATGTCGGTCAAATCAAGGACACGGAGGTCGGACAGGGCTGATGGCACAGTCATCTGTATCGCAGTCTTTACGCTTTTTCGGGTAGACCTTTCAGGTCTATGAGCTACAACTTTACAAACAAATCTTTGACCCCTTCGCTTGTGAGCTGGGATACGCTGGTAATTTTATCGCTAAAGGCTTTGAGCGAATTGAGCGAGCTCGTGCCAACGTCAATCAAAATAGAGAAGAGCGAAAAGCCCAGTGCTTCCTTTTCCGCCCAAAAGCGTTCGGCCCAGTCATCGTGCACCCGGCATTCGCCATCCGTAATAAACACGATATCGCCGCGTTTAAAACGAGACTCTTGGATACACGCCAGGGCGGCATCGAGCGGTTTTTCAAAGTCCGTTCCACCGCCGGGGAAATACTCCGCCAGTTGCATGACTTTGTCTATTTCCGCCTCGTAGCGAACGCGCGGGTTGAGATCGACAACCTGGAGTGGGACGTTTGCGGCTGAAAAGCAAATCGACCGAAACAGGCGGCGTTCCCGGCGGGCAATTTCTAACAGCGTTAACGTCAATGCCTTGGCCCAGATTTCTTTATCGCCCATCATCGAAGAGCTGCCGTCTAAGCACACGATAACCGGGCCTTTGCCCTTCTCCTCCACCCCGCGCAAGTCGTACTGTAAAAGCTTATTATCCACAAAACGCCGGATGAAGTCTTTCCGTAAGAGGGGATGCTGCAGGCTCAGTAACTCGTGCGGCAGTAAGCGACTCAGTTCAGCCCCTACACCGACTTCGAAGACCTCATCATTCCTGCGCTCAAAAATCTTACGCCGCAGGGCGAGCGCGTGGTGTTTCATTCGCCCGACCAGCTTGGCCAGCTTTTTGAGTTTGGCGTTGCCAGCCAAATGTTTGCCGAGTTCAATCTGGCGGCCAGGCGAAGAATTCTGTCCACTGCCGACGGCCAGACTCCAGGATTCGGCTTCCTGGGTTGCATCGTCAAGATTTTGGGTAACGGCGATTACTTCCTTGAGAAAGCGATTGTGGGTCTCTTTTTGGGCGCGAGACAGATCTGCGTTGAGTTGTTTGGCTTGACGTCGTAGGCGTGTCTCTTCGGTCCGCGCCTGGCTGGCCATTTTGGCAGCGGTTTGTTCGAGCAGTGCTTTGACTTGTTTTGAGACGTCCACTGATCCGTTAGATTGTTCGGCTAATTCCTTTGCGTTTTGGGCTTCGTCGATTTTCTCTTGCACCAGCTCCTCTTGCTGCTGCACGTTCCAGACATCAAGCAAATCCCGACGTGTGAGCGCTTTTTCAGACTTGAGTAAGCGCAGCGCCCCCTCTCCAAGCAGCACGGTTGCCAGTCCGGCTTTTGCCTCATCCAGGACGGTTGCTTCGCGCAGCAGTTGCGCCAGCTCGCCCGTATGGAGTGTGGTTAATAACACCCGGCTAAAGGCCGCACTAGGCAAGACTTCCGTGTCTTGAAAGAAAATGACGTTGTACTTAAACAGCGCACAAAAGAGATTACGCAGCAGCGCATCAAAATGGGGCAGGAGGGTTCCGCCACTCTCCTCCAGCGTGCGCAACGAGGGAGATTCGCTGCGCAGCTTTTTATAGGCGGCGCGGTCATACGAATCGCTCTCAATCCAGCACGCATTATCCGGAATAGGCTCTGGCGGGGGGAAAGCAAACTGGGATTTCTTCTTGGAGCTGCGCCGTGGCATAGCCGTCCATATGAGAGCTTGGTTAGAGCTTTTGCAGCAACTGGCCTTGGATCTCTTGGATCTCTCGTTTTACGGTCTCGACCTTATCGGTTACCCGCCCGACCTCCTGAGCGTGGTGGTGAATCTCTTCCACCTTCGTCAGAATATTACGGATCTTGGTATGTGCTTCGATCACGGCTCGGGCGTGCTGCTCGGCGTCGTCCCAAGACCGCTCGGCATACTCACGCAACTCTCGAGTCTGGAATAAGAGTTCCTGTACCTCATCCTCATAGCCGCGGATAATACAATGGATGACCGTATGCACCGCCGCCTGCTCGGAAGGATCCTTCCATAAGATATGTTCAAGAAAAAACAGATCGGCTTCAACCACAGCGCTACGTCCGTCAAGACACGCCAGAGCTTGCATCAGGCCGATACTCTGACGATAGCGACGGTCGGACGCCAGGATATCCTTTGACCTGAGTTCGCGACGAATATCGGCCACCACGCCAAGAATAGTCCCAGAGACGGTGACAGCTCGGACATCCGTCTGAAGCTGGCGCAACTCGTCGAGGCTGAGGGTCGTACGTTCAGCCGGCTCTTGCGCCTGAAGCATATGCAGGAAGCGGAAATCCTCTTGAATGTAATCCACGGTAAAGCGCAGTAAAAAACGATCGTACAGCGCAACAAGTTCGTCGTCTTCGGGCAATTCATTACTGGCACCGAATAACGTCAGGAGAGGCACGTGCACAACCTCACGTCCGTTGTGAAACAGCCGTTCATTAATAATCGTGAGGATGGAATTCAAGATAGCCGAACTCGACTTAAAGACCTCATCCAGGAAGGCAACATGCGCCTCCGGCAGCTTGTTGTCCGTCACGCGTCGATAGTCGTCGGCTTCGAGCGCTTTGAGGCTTACCGCCCCAAACAGTTCTTCCGGCGTGGTGAATTTGGTCAGCAGCCACTGGAAATAGCTCGCTCCGGTGATGCGTCGACACAGCTCGTCGGCCAACATCGACTTGGCCGTCCCAGGTGGACCGATAATGAGGACGTGCTGAGACGCCAGCAGAGCGGCGAGCGCACCGTCAATGGGTGCCGTTCGTTCGAGAAAACTGCGTTGCAGTTCTTCCCGAATCTTTTGGAGTTTCTCTTGCGGAGACACAAGCCTTATCCCTCACGTCGTTGGTGTAATCAGGAAGCCACACGCTAGCAGATAGGTAGGAGTGCGACAATTCGGCTACTGAACGATACAGGGGAAAAGCCATGAATGCATAAACACCTCTAGCGCTGTCACGGGCGGATCGTTTATAACAATTCCCGACGACACTCTTCGTTCTCGTAAGGAGGGAAGCATGGCACTCGCACTCGACGGAATTAAAGTTCTTGAGCTGACACGGGTTGGACCAGGCGCGTTCTGTACCATGATGCTGGCGGATATGGGCGCTGAGGTGCTGAAAATCGAGCCTCCGCCTACGGGCAAACTAGCGGGCTCCGGTGCCTCTCCACAGCCGGAGGAGGCGCATAAAATTGCCACCAGCTTTACCAATCGCAATAAAAAAAGCCTGACTCTGAATCTCAAAGATCCGGCCGGACAAGAAGTCCTGCATGCGTTAGCCAAGGAATATGATGTCTTGGTCGAGGGCTTCCGGCCCGGAGTGATGCAACGGCTGGGCGGTGACTACGAGAGACTGAGCAAGATTAATCCCGGTCTCGTGTATTGCTCGCTGAGCGGCTATGGCCAAGACGGGCCGTACCGGGATTTTCCGGCCCACGACCTGAACTTTCTCGCCTTGAGTGGGGTTCTGGACTTGATTGGGCCGTCCGAAGGCCCGCCCTCTATTCCGCTCAATATTATTGCCGACTACGCGGGGGCCTCGATGCACGGCGCGCTCGGGATTATGTATGCGCTGTTTTCCCGTCAGCAAACGGGCAAAGGCCAATGGGTCGATATCTCGTATTTGGACACGACCATCTCACTGCTGGCCGCGACGCCGAACGTGCGTGATTATTTTGCAGACGGCACCATGCCGGGCCGGGCAAAAGGCGTCTTTGGCGGTGGGTATGCGTATTACAGTGTCTATAACACCAAGGACGGCAAACAGCTGTCCATAGGCTGCACCGAACCTTGGCTGTGGAATAATGTGTGCGACGTGCTCGACCGGCCGGATTGGAAAGACTGCGGCATGAAGATGGGCGATTTCTCCGGGCACTCGACCCAACGACATCAACAGGTGAAACAGGAATTTCAGGAGATTTTACTGACCAAAACGCGAGACGAATGGTTTGACTTTTTCACCAAAGCGGATGTGTGCGTAGGCAAAGTATACGATGTACCCGAAGTCTTTGAAGACCCACAGGTGAAGCATCGAGAAATGGCGGTTGAGCTAGACCACCCGCAAGCGGGAAAAGTGACCCACGCCGGCATCGCCATCAAACTATCGAACACGCCGGGCTCGATACGCACCTTTGCCCCGTCGCTCGGGCAACACACTGAGGAAGTGCTGGGCAGCGTCGGCTTCAGCACGGAGAGAATTGCCGCGCTGCGTGAGAAGCACATAGTGTAAAAATGGGGGCTGCGGGTTAGGAGCTGAGGGTTGCGTAGGAGCCCTGTTCCCCCCTATCCCCTATCCCGCAACCCCTCTTCCAATGCGCCTGTCGTTCGACCTTGGCACTTTAGTTCTGTACAATTCGTCTGCAGGGTTTACTCCTCCGGCCTGCTTTCAGTGGGATGCGCGCGTTGATCGCTGGCGTACCCAAGCTCACCACTATCGTCAGGTCGTTGCAGCCTTCAAACAGTCCGCACAGCCCCATACCAACGCCGCGCCTGCCTATCGCAGGCTCACATTGTCCAGCCGCTTAACCCAGACGCCACGCCCGTTTCAGAGCGAAGCTCTTGAGGCCTGGGACACAGCCGGCCGGCGCGGGGTCGTGATCCTGCCGACCGGAGCCGGTAAGAGTTGCGTCGGCCAAAAGGCGATAGAGACAGTCCAACGCAGTACACTCGTGGTTGCCCCAACGATTGATTTGATGAATCAGTGGTACAACCTAATGTGTGCGGCGTTTGACAAGACCATCGGACTCATCGGTGGTGGCTATTACAAAATCGAAGACCTGACCGTCACAACCTATGATAGCGCCTATAGACATATGGATCGGCTGGGCAATCGTTGGGGATTGATTATTTTTGACGAATGCCACCACGTGCCAGGCGAAGTGTATAGCCATGCGGCAGAGAGGTGTTTAGCGCCGTATCGGCTGGGTTTGACTGCGACCCCGGAACGCGCTGTTCGACGAACTCATCGGCCCGCAGGTCTATACCAAGGGCATCACCGATCTTGCGGGTGAATATCTGGCCGACTACGTGATCGAGCGGATCAAGGTAACGCTGACTCCAGAAGAAGAAGAGGAATACCGCCGGCACGCGGAACTTTTTATAACTTCATTGTTGACCACGGCATTGTATCGGACGGCTTATCCGGTTGGCACTGGTTTATTCGTGAGAGTGTCAAGAGTCGGAAGGGCCGCGGCGCGCTCCTCGCACATCAACGGGCCAAGAAACTCGCCTTGGGAACACAGGCCAAGCTGCGAACGCCGGATTTCTTGTTAAAGAAACATGCCAGGGAACGGACCATTATTTTCACCAGCGACAATGATACCGTGTATGAAATTTCGGCAGCGTTTTTGATCCCAGCGATCACACATCAAACAGCCACCAAGGAAAGAAAAGCCATCCTCGAAGCCTTTAACCAAGGTGATTATTTGGCACTCGCCACCTCTAAAGTGCTCTATGAGGGATAAATGTCCCGGATGCGAGCGTGGCTATCGTTCTTTCCGGCTCCGGATCAATCCGCGAGCACGTCCAGCGCATGGGCCGCATTCTGCGTAAACGCGCAGGCAAACAGGCCGTTTTGTACGAAGTCATTACGGCTGGAACTGTTGAAGAGGGCATCAGTGACCGCAGACGCCAGCACGATGCGTATCAAGTCCAAGAGGAGTAGAAAGACAGCCTATGACCCGAGAAAAAAGCTCGCTTATTCACCTCCCACAGCTCATTCGCTTTCTGCGCGACACGCTGTCCCCCGAAAAAGGCGATATCGGCGACATCAGTATTGAACGACACGAAGCCGGCTATTCAAATGAAACATTTTTTGTCTCCTGGGGAGAGCAACGCTGGGTCCTGCGGCGTCCGCCCAGCGGCGATTTGCTGCCCACGGCTCACGATATGTTACGCGAATACCGCGTGCTGTCAGCCTTGGCGTCTATGGACGTGCGCACTCCACAGCCGGTTATTGCGTGTGAGGATCAAGACGTACTCGGCGTGCCCTTTTATCTCATGCAACGCGCGGAGGGCTTAGTGGTCCGTGAAAGCCTACCCGAGATTTTCGACCCGCCGGCAGAACGAAAACGACTGGGTGAGGAACTGATTGATGCGCTGGCCGAATTGCATGCGGTCCAGTGGCAAGGCACGGATCTTGAGGGTATTGGCAGACCACAGGGGTATCTTGAACGCCAGCTCAAACGCTGGACCAAGCAGTGCGAACTCACCCTACCCCATACCCGTTCATTGCCCGGACTCAAAGAGGTTGGCGACTGGCTCCAGCAACGCCTACCCTCAGCCTCTGCAGCCACCGTCGTCCACGGCGATTATAAAGTCGATAACGTGATGTTCTCGGCTCAGACACCCGCTCGGCTCGTCGCGATATTCGACTGGGAGATGGCCACCCTGGGCGATCCGCTGACCGACTTGGGTTGGCTGCTCAGCTTTTGGGGGCCAACCGGAGACGAGCAAAACGAAGCCGATCCGATAGGCAGCAATTATATTACCCAGCAACCAGGTTTTTTGTCTCGCGAAGAGATGGCGGCTCGGTACGAGCGGCAAACGGGACGCAGCATGGAACATTTTCCGTTCTACCACTGCCTTGCGGTCTGGAAGTACGCGGTCATCCTAGAAGGGCTGTATCGTTTGTATCTCGAAGGATCCGCTGCCAACCCAAAGACCGCCGAATTTGAGTGGAAGGTGCCGCAACTCATCGAACGCGCCCAGCGCATTATGGCGCAGGCAGGCTGATCTCGAACTCCTGCGCCAATTCGCCGACCTGCTCCCATAGCCCGTCTTCTACTGGGACTCCCGCACGAATTCGACGCTCACGTTCGGCGAAACTACGTTCGCCAGGGACGCGGATTTCTTCGACCCCAGGCGCTTTCTTGACCGCTTTAATCTCCGCGATATGCGCCTCAACGGTGGTACGGAAGAGAGCCGGATCACCAAACATAGCGGGATCTATCGCGATAAGCAGTTCCCCTTTGTCGTAGTGGCCTTCTTTAACGGCCTGCCCTAGGGTTTTGCCGACTTTCGCGCCTAGCAACGGGCCTGCCAACAGGCCCAAGATGAGCCCCAAACCATACCCTTTGTGTCCGCCGAACGGGGCCAACGCGCCTTCCGCGGCTTGCTCGGCATCCGTCGTGGGTCGCCCGTCCGGACCGACCGCTACTCCTCGGGGTAAAGGCTCACGATGGGCTTTGGACTGAAGGACCGTACCAAAAGCAATCGCGCTGGTGGCAAAGTCTAGTAGCACAGGGACATCTCTAGCGGTTGGAATTGCGACGGCGAAAGGGTTGGTTCCAAGGAGCCGTTCTACCCCGCCTAAAGGATGCACCAGGGGTTGGGTGACTCCGGCAAGGATGCCGACACAGCCCGCTTTAGCGATCTGTTCAACGTAGTAGCCGGCCATGCAGATATGGTCGCAGTTGATTACGCCAACTACCGCACTACCCGCTTGTTTGGCCTTGCGGATAGCCAAGCGAGCGGCAGAAGTAACGCCGACTGGTCCTAAGGCTCGATCTGCATCAATCAGCGCGCTTGCCTCAGACTCTTTGATGACGTGCGGTTGCGCCTGCGGATTGATCATCCCGCGCTGAATACGACGGATCATCGTCGGCAAACGCAAGAGGCCGTGCGTGCCATACCCGCGCAGATCGGCCTCGAGTAAAACGTCGGCTGTGGTTTTGGCTGCCTCATCCAGACAGCCGGCTGCTCGCAGCAGCTGCACGATGAAATCTCGCAAAGCATCGGAGGTAACGATGCGTGAGGGACGCTCGGTCATGCGACCAGTTTCTTACCGTAGAGTGCGGTCTCAATTAAGGCCGTATCCAGATGTTCGATATTCTCAACGATTTTTCCGTCACGAACAGTAAACACGTGATAATAGCGATTATTATACGGCCCGTATTTTCCGGTGACCGTCCCTTTGATTCGAGCAACGACTTCATCACCTTCAGCGATCAACTCGACCATTTCCAGCGCAATCCCGGCCTCCTGATCGATCTGCTGAAATACCTTGCCGAGGAAGTCCTCTTGGATCGCTTTCAGACCCCGATACGTCCCTGAGACCGGCGTGTCACCAATCACGGTCCAGGTCATATCACCGGCTAGCAGCTGAAAGCCTGCTTCGTTATCGCCTCTTGAGAGTGCCGCAAAAGAATCTTTGACAATCTGTTTATTTGCTTCGGTGGATATAGGGCGCCTCCTCCGCGTTCTGAGATTGGGTTCTGAGACTGGACTGATGATAACCGGCCTAATTTCTGAATAACAGGACTAACTGAGTAGCAACTCCTTGGCCCGGCCAAAGAGCGTTTTGACCGATGGCGCGATCAGCTCCCACTCCGGGTCATGGCGCTTGCCTCGACGGTGGAGCATGACGTTAAAGCAACTGATCGCTCCAAAGCGGTAGCCGGCCAGCGCACGGTACCACTTGATATCCGGCACGGTACGCTGCATCCCATCTTCATACAGAGCCACGAGGTCCTCAATCGGCGGAGTAACGGTAATGGGTCGCCGCTCGGAATCCCAGCTTTCCGGGTCAATGAACACCAGCAACCAGCCTAAATCCAAGAGGTGTCCACTAATGCCGGAAATCTCCCAATCTAAGAGCGCCACCAGTTTCTCGCCGTCCGAGCGCTTATCGAAAAGCAAATTCGTGCCCTGATAGTCTCCGTGAAAAAGCCCCATGGGTGGATCTGTCGGTTGGTGAGCCAGTAAAAGCTCACGGACCTCCTCACCCCAGGTAATCCACTCCGGTTCAGCCGCCTTGGCCAAAATGGGACCCCAAAAATGAATTTCTTGTTCGAGCGAGCGAAGATCTTCCCAGCCGGCGAGTTCGGTTTTCCAGTCAAGCTGGTGGACTTGCACCAATGCCTGCACCCCTTGCTCATAGAGCGGGGCAATCGCTTGCGCGCTACACTCAAACGACTGATCCGGTTCCCAGACATGAAACGTTCGACCAGGAAGGCGTTCGACCATCACATACGGTACTTCAAACCAGCGCAAATCGTCCCCGGCCCAGCGTACGGTCGGCACGGCTATGCCGTTCTTTTTAAGGGTGCGCAGGAGAGGCGCTTGGCGCAGGACATCCGTATTTCCGCTCTGGCGAACGCCTTTAGGCGGAATACGCATGACGAGCGATTCTTGGTCCGGCTGTCCGTCCTGCTGGTACGCAACAGTGAAACCAAAGCTGAGTCCGGCATGACCGGGCATGGCTTCAACCTGGCTCACAACCGCCTCTTGCCCGTAATGGGTCAGACAGAATTCTTGTAATTGTTGAGTGAGTACGGGTATCTCAACGGCCATCTAGCTATCCTCCTCAGAACCCACTACTATCGCCTCTCGAAATTCCCTTCGCCATTCAAAACATCCATTCAAAACATTAACGTGCAACGCTACCCTACCCTAGCCCTAAATCTCCTCTTGCGGCTGCCGACTGAGAAGGCGGAGAAGCAGCCGTACGTGTACGCGTACGCATGCAACCATATTCCAGATGGTTCGCCTAGTAGCACGATCGCGACGGCATTCTTCTCCGTGTGTTCCGAACCAAGACAATCCGCGAGACGACCTGTATGACTCTTCCGCGTATCTTAGATTTTCCACCGCTCCCGACCGCCCGGCCGGAGACATTTCCACATGAGAGACAAAACAAAGAGGACCTATGGCAAAAACGGCTCGCAATTGAACACGGACGGGCTCCTTCCTGGTCTGGTCGTGGACGCAGAGCCTTCCATCTTGCCGCGCAATATTTTTTAATCCCCGTCTTGCGCTGCGGCCTGAATGCCCTCGGCCTCCTGGATCAAGGCAAGAGTAATGCCTTGGCACCACAGATCTCTCGCCAACGCTTCGTTATGGATCCCTTGCCGGAGTCGTTCTGCGGCCTCAAAATTTTGCATCTCTCAGACTTGCATATAGACGGGATGCCCGGTCTCGCCGAGCAGATTGTCGAGTGTATCCGCCCCCTGGATATCGACCTATGCGTCCTCACTGGGGATTACCGCTTTGATGTCTCCGGTCCGCGTGACGGCATTTACCCAGCCATGGAAAAAATGTTGAAAGGCATCCATCCCCGTCTGGGGACTTTCGGGATTCTTGGAAATCATGATGTGTCGGAGGAGGTTGCTGAACTGGAGCAACTCGGCATCAAAATGTTGGTCAATGATGCAGTCGAGATACAAGAGGGAGCCGAGAGCCTGTGGTTGATCGGCCTCGACGATCCACATTACTACGGCTGTGACGACTTGGTCGGCGCGCTGCACAGCTTGCCCCAGGACGGCTTTACCCTCCTCCTCGTCCACACTCCCGAAATCATCCAAGAAGCCGCAGCTCATGGGATAGACCTCTACCTATGTGGTCATACCCACGGCGGACAGATTGCTCTCCCTTTTATTGGCCCACCGCTGCTTAATGCCAGCTGCAAACGGCACTACACGCAAGGCCGCTGGCAGTACCGCGCCATGCAGGGCTATACGAGTACTGGGGTTGGCTCCTCAGGGCTGCCCGTACGATTCTTGTGTCCTCCCGAGATCGGGCTGATTGAGCTGCGATGTCCACGACACAATTCATAGTCGCTCCAGCAGCCTACGAGCGAGATCTCCCGCCCTCCTCTCCGCTACACTTTTGCCTTTCGCGCAACTCTGAGGGAGAATAAGAGGGTGGGCTGAGAACTTCCTGCCCAGGAAGAGACTTCTCAGTCAGGGAACGGTGGAGATCGGTTAGCATGCCGTATGAATGGAATGATCAGGATCTCAAAGAAATCCGGGCGCGCGGTAGCACTCCTGAGAAAATAGCCTCAGATATCGAACAGTTTCAGCAGGGATTTCCTACCATTCAATTAGATCGACCGTGTACGCTAGGCGACGGGATAACAACGTTGCTCGATGGACAAGACCGTTTGGCCTCTCTACATGCTGCTGCCGCCGACGCAGGGCGGATCACAAAATTTGTCCCGGCCTCGGGTGCAGCAAGTCGGATGTTCACATTGCTCCTCTCTTTTTCCGAGTCCCCGGGTTTGCTGACAAAACAAACGCTGACGAACGAAGCTGAGGGTGGGGATCTCGCCTGCCTAGCATTCCAGAAATTTATCACAGAATGCCAACACTTCGCCTTTTCGACAGATCTCCAGATCGCCCTGCAAAAGGACGGATACAATCTGGACAGCGTCCTGAGCCAGGGTAGATATGACGTTCTCCTAACCTATCTGCTCACGCCAGCAGGGTTAGATTATGCCAATCAACCCAAGGGGCTCATCAAATTCCATGCGTACACCGATCACACCAGGACCCCTTTTGAGGAACATCTTGTTGAAGCGGCTGAGTATGCGCAGGATGCATCATCCGTGGCACGCGTCCATTTCACTGTTCCTGCACAGCATCAACAAGCCATTCAAGCCTACCTCGCTCTGGTTCAGGAACGCTATGGACAAAAGGGCTGTCAATTCGACCTTTCGTATTCCGTTCAAAAGCCCTCTACCGACACGATTGCCGTGGATCCTCACAACATTCCGTTTCGAGGAAATGATGCCAGGCTCGTCTTTCGTCCAGGTGGGCATGGCGCATTATTAGAAAATCTCAATGATCTTCAGGGCGATATTATTTTTATTAAGAATATCGATAATGTGCTGCCCGACCAACTCAAAGCCGATACGTATCGGTATAAAAAGCTCCTGTGCGGCTACCTGCTCCAATTACAGCAAGGAATTTTCTCCTATCTCGAAAGGTTGGAGTCCGATCCAGCCCTAGAGCGGGTTACTGAGACAGCCGACTCATTTGCTCAAGAAAAGCTGGCGCTGACATTTCCCTCAGACTTCACCCGCCTCTCAACGCAAGAGAAACGGGCCTTTCTGGTTGATCGACTCAATCGCCCACTCCGCGTGTGTGGCGTGGTCAGAAATACGGGCGAGCCAGGCGGAGGACCATTCTGGGTCACACAGGCCGGCGGAACTACTTCGCTCCAAATTGTCGAGTCCTCACAGGTTGCTATGACGAGGCGTAACCAGCGAGCGATTTGGGAATCCGCGACCCATTTCAATCCTGTCGATCTTGTGTGCGGCGTCCGAGACTATCAGGGTCAGCCGTTTGATTTGATACGTTTTACTGACCCCGATACCGGCTTTATTTCTGAGAAATCAAAAGACGGGCGTCCGCTACACGCGCTCGAATTACCGGGCCTCTGGAACGGTGCGATGGCATATTGGAATACCGCCTTTGTAGAAGTACCAAGCAGTACATTTCATCCGGTTAAGACGGTAATGGACCTGCTTCGCCCTGAGCACCGGAACGCCTGAGCCGCGTGAATTTGCCAAATTTCTCAGACACCCGTCGGCCTTACCCAAAGCCCAGATCAAGGAAGAGCGAGCGCCCGCTTGCCCTTAGCAGTCTTCTGTCCCTGCCCCCCCTATTGACAAGCCGCCTCGATTCGGACTTTTTATGGCGCCATATTCTTTCGTTATCTCGTGTTTGACATACGCCATGAGAACCAATCTCGCTTAAGAGTTCTTCTCTGACAGCCGAATGTTCTCATATAGGGATGGAGATACGGGTGGTGCAAGGGAGGGGCAGTGTGAGTAATATGAGCGCATTGTTGGAAGAATATCAACCCGAAGCGACTCTCACCGTAGACGAATACGAGCCGTATATCGGACAGGAACGGGTCGATGCGCTCAAACACTTGGCCGGTGCAGTCGAAGGTCGAGGCTGGGCCAATATCAATTCCACCTTTGTTGGCGGAGGGGTGGCGGAAATGCTGCGTAGCGTCATTCCCCTAGGTTGTTCACTCGGGGTCCAGGCCAGCTGGTCCACCATTTCAAGGCCACGACGCCTTCTTCCAGATCACCAAGAAATTTCACAATACGCTCCAAGGTGTAGACCAGCCGATTTCCCTCCAAGAACTCTTCGAAACCTATCTGGTTACTCTCGCAGCGAATGCGCAAAACGTCCAGATCGAATCTGATCCAATTATCGTCCACGACCCCCAACCCGCAGCGCTCATTATGCATGGGGTGTTCATAGGCAATGTCCTGTGGCGATGCCATATTGAAACCTCAACCCCGAACCCTACGGTGTGGCGCTTTCTGGCCCCGTATATCAACCAGTACGCTGGGGCAATTTTCACCATGCCGGAGTTTGTTGGACCTAGTCTGCACATCCCGCAGTATCAAATTACCCCGTGCATTGACCCGCGCGCAGAGAAGAACCGGCAATATACGGAGAATCAGGCAAAGGATATTCTCGCGCCGCTTTTCCAGCAGCATACTATCGATCCGGATCGACTGATTCTGGCCGCAATTTCGCGCTACGATATGCATAAAAATCAGGCCTCCATAATTGGAGCATTCAAGCGGCTACGTGAAGAGAAGGTCTACGACCCTGCACCCTCTCTCATCTTCTTGGGCAACACGGCAACAGACGATCCAGAAGGGGAAGCCACGCTTGCGCAACTCAAAGCACAAGCCGACGACGATCCGGATATCCACTTTTGGGTCAATGTCGAAAACAACGATCAGGTGGTCGGCTCCCCCATGCGTCTTGCGCGCGGCTTCGTCCATGTCTCAACACGCGAAGGTTTTGGCCTGGTGGTATCCGAGGCCTTGTGGCAAGGGACCGGTCATTGGTTCCCGCGTTGGTGGAATCGTGCAACAGGTTGTAGACGGAAAAACCGGTTATCTCGTCGAGCCGCTTGATGTCGAAGCTATTGCCACAAAAATGGCTCAGATTCTAGATGATCCGGAGCAAACTGCCCAGCTGGGGAAACAGGCCCAAGCACATGTACGACAAAACTTCTTACTGCCAGAATTAGTCCGGCGCTATCTCACCCTGCTGCGTTATTATACCGGCGTGGATCAGACCAGACCTGCATTTCGCTTGAATGGTACATCCTACCGGGAGGTATTGTCGGGCTTTCTTCCCACTCCATCCAGTCCGCCGGTTACGACCAATGGTGTTGGCTCTCATCCGACAGCAACCGCAACGGTCGTACCCCTCACAAATACCACGGCCTAATCTGGCCGGGCGGATGGGACGCGCTCTTGTTTTTTTGTCCCTTTCAGATCATACAGCTGGACTCCGTGGGAATTGACTGATCTCATAGAGTTCAGCTAGACAGGCGTGTCTCTCTTACAGAGTGGCTTTGCGGCAGCGAGAAAGCATGGACTGTCAGCAGCCCTTGTTCTCACTTATGTTGCCAGGGCCAGAGGGACCAAAGGGACACACGGGATATGCGCATGGAGACAATACTCATTACAGGTGGAGCCGGGTTTATTGGATGCAATTTTGTCCAACTCGTGATGAAGGAAACAGATGCACGCGTTGTTGTCGTCGATAAATTGACCTACGCAGGGCGCCTGGCCAACCTGGAAGACGTACAGCACGACTCTCGCTTCACCTTCCTCCAAGCCGATATTGCCGATAAAGAGGCGGCGGCGGCGATGTTCCAGACTTATCAGCCGACCGCTCTTGTGAACTTTGCCGCTGAGACCCATGTTGATCGATCCATAGACAGCCCATGGCCGTTTGTTGAGACAAATCTTGTTGGGACTTTTTATTTACTTGACGCCGCTCGAATATACGTGGCTACGCTCAGCGCAAACGACCGGCAGCAATTCCGATTTTTGCACGTCTCGACTGATGAAGTGTATGGAACGCTCGGGGCAATAGGCGCCTTTTCCGAAACTACTCCCTATGCCCCGAATTCACCCTACTCGGCTTCAAAGGCGAGTGCCGACCATTTCGTGCGAGCCTACCACGAAACCTACGGCCTACAGACTCTCATCACAAATTGCTCGAACAATTATGGCTCGTATCAGTTTCCGGAAAAACTCATTCCGTTAATGATTCTCAATGCGGTTGAGGGGAAACCGCTCCCCATCTATGGCGATGGGAAAAATATTCGCGACTGGCTGCATGTCGAGGATCATTGCACAGGGATATTGCTCGCCTTACGTCAAGGCGCGGTTGGTGAAAAATATAATATCGGCGGTGGTAATGAGCAAACGAATAGAGAGATTGTAAACCGTATCTGCACAACCTTGGAAGACCTCCTCCCGGCGGCAGACAATCCTGCGCTGAAACAGCAGGGGATTCAGGATTACGCAGCCCTCATCACCTATGTGAAAGATCGTCCTGGCCATGATCGACGCTATGCGATCGATGCCACCAAGATCCGGACCGAGCTGGGCTGGAGACCACAATACGATTTTGACCGTGGCATAGCCCAGACGATCCGCTGGTATCTGGACAATCGAGCATGGTGTGCAACCATTCAGACGGATACGTATGACCGAGAACGGCTCGGGCTCGGCTCCTCGTCCACAGAAAAACCCAACTCACAAACGCCCTCGTAAGGCGTCCGCGATACGAGGAATCGAGAGAGGATCGATCATGAAAGGCATTATTCTCGCCGGTGGTTCAGGAACACGGCTGTATCCGATTACTCGTGCCGTCAGCAAACAGCTCACACCGATCTATGATAAACCCATGATCTATTATCCGCTCTCGACCCTCATGTTGGCAGGTATCCGTCAGGTGTTGGTGATTACCACCCCACACGAGCAAGATGGATTTCGGCGCCTCCTGGAAGACGGACGGTGGCTCGGCATGGACATAGAATATGCAACGCAACCGCATCCGGAAGGTATCGCCCAAGCCTTTTTGATTGGTCGCGATTTCATCGGAAGCGATGCGGTGGTTCTCGTGCTTGGCGATAATATTTTCTACGGACACGGTTTCCCTGACTCTCTCCGTACCGCAACACAACGCACTGCTGGGGCAACAGTTTTTGCGTACCAAGTCCGTGACCCTGAGCGCTACGGAGTGGTGGAATTCGATGCGCAAGGACAAGCCATCAGCCTGGCAGAGAAGCCAGTTGAGCCTCGCTCAACTTATGCCGTCACCGGCTTGTATTTCTATGATAATCAGGTAGTCCAGATTGCCTCGAACCTCAAGCCTTCTGCCCGCGGAGAATTAGAAATCACTGATGTGAATCGAGCCTATCTCGACAGGGGAGACCTGCATGTAGAGAAACTCGGCAGAGGAATTGCCTGGTTGGATACCGGCACGCATGAATCGCTACTCCAAGCCTCCAATTTTATTCAGGCCCTCCAAGAACGACAGGGATTAATGGTCGCCTGTGTCGAAGAAATTGCGTATAAAATGGGCTATATTTCAGCAACCGAGATCATCCAACAGGCCGCTAGTATGAAAGGGAATGCCTACGGCCAGTATCTGGTACGCATGCTGCATAACGGCCATAACAAATAGATACCCAGATGCGCTTTCTCCCAACCGAATTACCGGATGTCATTGTGGTTGAACCAGAGGTCCACCACGACCAACGCGGTTTCTTCCTCGAAACCTACCATGCCCGAAAATTCGAGGCAGGCGGTATTCCTGCAACCTTTGTCCAGGACAACCACTCACAATCGGCGCGAGGTGCTATTCGTGGCCTCCATGCCCAGCGTCAGTATCCCCAGGGGAAGCTGATGCGAGTCTTCGAAGGTGAAATTTTTGATGTTGCGGTCGATATTCGACGAGGGTCACCAACGTTTAAGCAATGGGTTGGCCTTGTCCTGTCTGCACAGAATTTCCGCCAGCTGTATATCCCACCTGGATTTGCGCATGGATTCGCTGTCCTCAGTGAACACGCCCAGATCATATATAAATGCACTGATTTTTATAATGCGGCAGATGAGATCAGCCTGGCCTGGAATGATCCGGACATCGGGATTGAGTGGCCAATTGATACGCCCCTGCTCTCAGAAAAGGACGCTATCGCACCGCTCCTGCGTGATATCGAGGCCTCCTTGCCTCTCTTCCGGACAGAATTCGCTCCCCTGTAGCCGCCTAACCCGCCACGAGACCCTATGTCGCGAGGATGATGCCAGCCTGGGAGATACGCAGCCATCGCCCTCATCCTGCGTCTTGTCCAACAAGATCGGTTTTATCTCTTCACGTGGTATCTGTGGCCGCTCGGCAGCCTGCTGAGCGTAGGGTCCTACGTGTTTTCGTAGACCTCTGCTCTTTAAGCGGAGGGCAAACGGCTATTCCTCGGTCGGTATGATTGCAGCAGGGAAGGCATCGGTAGAAGCACCGATGCGAATGATGAGCGTTCCGCCCTGGTGTTTCTGCCCACCTACGAAAAGCATCCCACGATTAGGAATGGAAAGTAGTGTACTCATGAGGGGAGACGGCGATGTTCCTTCCATGAGCATCACATGCAGTGCAATCTTCCCATTAGCGTATTCTTTTGGCACGACTTGGAGAAACCGTCCCCCAGGCAAGGAGAAATTTGCCTGCTTGCCAAAGCCGACTTTCCGGCGCTCTTCTTGAACCAGGCGATACGCAGAATAGCGAAACGCGAGAAGCTGGGAGCGCATCCCGGTAAGACGACTATCAAATTCGTGTGATGTATCTGTTGCCAAGACGGTCTCGACGCGCAGATTGATCATGTCGTCCGCACCGGCTGACGAGGCCAACAGGAGCAGCCCTATGATGACGGGAGGGGGAAAGATCCAGTAACACCGCTTCACGGCAGCTCTCCTCCCGGTCCGCCATCAACCCAAATGACAGTGGCATTGCTCGTCGGCTCATTCCAAACGAACACAGCCGATGTCGCAGACAGTGATGCGATCTGAGCCTGATTGTTTAAAGCGAGCATAACCGGCGGATTTTCGGGAGGTACTGAGCCAGCTCGCCTCGGAACAGGAGGACGGGTCAATATCACAGCCACAAAAATGAGGAGCGCCGTTGCCGTTGCCCATACAGGACCGTTCCACGAGAAAATGGGTTGCCACTGCAGCCGCCACAGTCGTAACCGGCTCGACACACGGCTCCAGACAGAATGCGGCGGAGCGGCGAGTCGCCGCTCGACGCTGGTCCAAAAATCCGAGAAGTCCAAGCGCGCCACTTCCTCCTCAAGTGTTTGACACAGGACTTCCTGTATTCGTTCGATGACATTCATCCGGCGGGTACAAACAGGGCAATCGGCGACCTGGAAAGCAACCTCATAACGCAGAGCGTTATCAAGCGCGCCATCGTATAGCAGAGGGATAAGACGTTCGGAATGAGAGCAACGCGCCATACGCCATCTTCCGGTCTTATGGTGTTGTCGGCCTTCCACAAGGGGGACGAGAGGAAAACAACAGGTCTAAGTGGATGTAGATCATACGTGGGGAAATTGTGGTTGGTTAGATATCACGCGGCAAGCGTGCTTCCAGGCTCTTCCTGGCATAGTGCAGGCGGCTCATTACGGTCCCCCTGGAACACTGTAACACTTGGCCGATCTCTTCGTAGGATAGTCCTTCGACGGCTCTTAGTAATATGACCGCTCTATGCACAGGCGTCAACTCGTCGATCGCCGCCCGAATTCGTTGTCCACGTTCTCTATCGGCAACTTGGTCCGATGGGTCAAGTCCGTCCCGGTCGGGGATACTCTCAATCCAATCTCCATCGTCTTCTCCCCCTGACTGACGTCGCTCGAACACGGCTCTACGGCTTCGTTGGCGCTGCCGATCAATCGCCAAATTCACCACAATCCGGTAGAGCCAGGTGTAAAAACTTGATTCTTCCTTAAACTTGTGGATGTTAGTAAAAACCTTGGTAAACGCTTCTTGGGCAACATCAAGGGCGTCTTCACGATCATGCAGCATTCCGAGCGCAATGGCCCCGACTTTCCGCTGATAGCGTTCCACCAGTTCACGGAATGCCTGCCGATCATCGTGCTTGCAGCGCCGAACCAGTTCCCAGTCGCTTATTTCCACCGTTTTCCAGCATCCTTAGAGTGAGACGTTAATCAGGATATTCTATTCAGCACAAACGATACGGAGCTGAGAAGCATCCCCCGATGATATCGAGAGCTTTCGCCCCGTGGAACTCCCCAGGCATAGGCCGCTAGTCAAGGACAGGGGGTAAGATAAGTAATCTGAATGTCTGTGGATTTTCTACGTCCAATACCGTCAGGCAAAGCGCTTTTTTCTTCGCCCGCTTGACAAGAGAGGAAACGGGCCTTAAATATTGCTGCCAACAGCAAAAAATTTATTATTGCCACCAACCCTCGCTCATTCCAACACACACTAAAGATCATGATAGAAGTCCAAAATCTCACTAAACGTTATGGCGACTTGACTGCCGTATCAGAGGTCTCTTTCCGGGTCGAGTCAGGTCAGATTCTCGGATTTTTGGGACCGAACGGCTCCGGAAAAACCACCACCATGCGGGTCATTACCGGTTTCATGCCGGCAACGACAGGAACGGTCAAAGTCGCTGGGTTTGACATCTTTGATGACTCGTTTGAGGCACGCAAACGCATCGGCTACCTACCGGAAGCCCCGCCGCTGTATAATGATATGGTGGTCACCGCCTATCTGCGATTTGTGGCGCGGATCAAAGGCATGGCGCGCGCAGCTATCCCAGATGCGCTGGATCGGGTCCTCAACCGCTGCGGCTTGACTGACGTTGCTGACCGAGTCACCGGCTATCTTTCCAAAGGCTATCGTCAGCGGGTCGGTCTGGCCCAGGCCATTATCCATAACCCGGACGTGCTGGTTCTCGACGAGCCCACAGTCGGCCTTGACCCACAGCAGATCATCGGCATACGCAATCTGATTAAGGAGCTTGCCGGCGAACATACAGTTATACTCTCCACCCACATCCTGCCGGAAGTCGTCCAAGTGTGTGAAAAAGTCGTTATCATCAGCGCCGGCAGAGTTGTGGTTGAAGACATGATCGAAAATCTGACCCAGGGTCAGACCCTCGAAGACGTTTTTCTCCACGCCATTGCGCAAGAAGACTCTGGTGAGATTGTGGAGAGCGCTACGGCGATTGAGGAGGCGTCGGAATGAGAAATGTGCTCACGATTGTTCGCAAAGAGCTGCACTCCTATTTTGTCTCACCCGTTGCCTATGTCGTACTGACCGGATTTTTACTCTTGGGTGGCTGGTTTTTCTTTAACCTCCTGTCGCGGTTTAATCTGCTCCTCCGCATCTACACTCAATTGCAGCAAGGAGCGGCGGACCAGTTAAATCTCAACGACTTTGTCATCTCTCCGTTAATGCATAACCTGTCCATCATTCTCGTCATCCTCGTGCCCATGATCACCATGCGGGCGTACGCCGAGGAGAAAAAAGACGGGACGTATGAATTATTGCTGACCTCTCCCTTACGCGCCGGAGAAATTGTTTTAGGGAAATTTTTCGCTTGTTTCCTGTTCATCTGCATCATGATCGGTATGACCGGGGTCTATCCGCTCGTCCTGATGGTATTCGGAAATCCGGAAATCGGCGTCATGCTGGCAAGCTATCTCGGGCTGCTCCTCCTGGCCACAGCCTTTGCAGCCGTCGGGCTGTTGACCTCATCATTCACGGAAAACCAGATCATTGCCGCCGTCAGCGCGTTGGTGGCCACCCTGCTGCTATACATCATCGGCTGGCCAGCTGACACGGCCGGAGATATTCTCGGGCCGGTGTTGCGCTATCTGTCGGCCACAGAACACTTTGCCGAGATGGTCAAAGGAGTCGTTGACACGCGAGATTTGGTCTACTTTATGAGTCTCATCCTGCTGTCCTTGTTCTTAACCCAGCGTTCGGTTGAATCGCTGCGCTGGAGGTAATCGCATGGCACGTCTGAGTTCGTTTTACGGGGTGGTTGGAGTCATTCTCCTCTTATTTGCGGGAATAGCCTATTACCTGACTCGCCAGCTGTCTGTCTATGTCATTGTTCATACCCTGACCGGCCTGATTACGGTAGGGGCCACGCTGGTCTCGTCCAAAAGATCAATCAAGACGTTTTTGGGTGAGCGCTCGACCAAATACGGAGCCGGCGCCGCGTTTTATTCGCTGCTCTTTCTGGCCATTCTGGTACTCGTCAATTATCTCTCTACCCGCCATCACCACCGTTTTGATCTCACTGAAGCCGGCGTCTATAGCCTGTCTCAACAGTCTGAAAACGTACTGCGTCGATTGGACAAGACCTTGGAAATTGATGCCTTTGTCCAAGCTGGATCCGACCCGCAACTGCGGGAACTGCTGAGCAACTATGAGTATGTTTCTGAGAAAATCTCTTTTCGCATCATCGACCCTGACCAACGCCCGGATTTAGCCGAACGATTCCAGATCAGCACCATGCCGGCTATTGTTTTACGCTATGGGGAGAGTACCAACGTTGTCAATCAGGTCTCAGAAGAAGAGCTCACTAATGGCATCATCAAAGTGACCCGGCCGGACAAGAAAACCGTGTACTTTATCGAGGGCCACGGGGAACCGGATATCAGCGACCTCCAAGACGCCGGGGGCTACGGGCAGCTCAAAACAGCTCTGGAAAACGAGGGCTATGTGGTCAACACCCTAGTCCTTTCACCCGACCAAACCGTTCCAAGCGAAACCAACCTGCTTATCGTTGCGGGTGCCCAGCGGTCCTTGCTCGAACATGAAATGCAGCTCATCGATGCCTATCTCAAACAAGCGGGAGCTGCTCTCTTTTTGTTGAGCCCGCGAACGACCCCGGAATTGGTCCCGTATCTTGCTCAGTGGGGCGTCAAGATTGGCAATGACGTCATTGTTGACCAGCGACTGCAACTCTTACGCGGCCGGACATTCACACTCACCCCATTTGCGCATACATATGGGGCACATCCAATTACCGCAGACCTCAGTCGTCGTGGTTCCGCGGCTCTCACCGCCTACGGACTTTCACGCTCGGTTGAAGCGGACGCGGATGGCATTGCTGGCGTGACACTGACCAGCTTAGTCCAGACCAAACCAAGTTCTTGGGCGGAAACAAACCTGGAAGAAGTATTTCAAAAACAAACCGTGAGCCTTGACGACCAGGACCGCAAAGGCCCGATTTCCCTGGCAGCTGCAGTAACGGCCGACCTCAAAGAAATGGGAGAAGAACTCGAAGAGACTGCTCGTATGGTCGTGTTCGGCAATGCCAGCTTTGCCAATAATCAGCGCATTAGCCAGTATTTCAATCGTGACTTACTGCTCAACACGATCAGCTGGTTGGTTGGCGAAGAAGAACTCATCTCGATTCGCCCCCGGACCCTGCGTGCTTCAAAGATCCAGCTTACACCCGAGCAAGAGACGAAGGTCTTTTACCTGTCGGTACTGATCCTGCCGGAGATTTTGCTCATTGCTGGACTCGCCAGTTGGTGGCGACGCCGTTAGTACGTTTGTTCTCTTTGAAACCATGAGTCTACCAAAAGCCATAGTGATGGTTGTCATGCTGGCGGCTTTGGGCGCGTATGTCTATTTTATTGACTTACCCCAAGCCGAACGGGATGCAAAAAAGGAAACCATTCTCACCTTTGAGAAAGACGCCGTCGATACCTTCACACTGATATATCCGGATCGGACGATTCGCTTGAAACAGGTCGCGCCAGCCGGGTGGGATATTATTGAGCCGATACAAGCCAAAGCAGACAAAATCACCGTCGATAATATGCTCAATACGCTGGCGGATGAAGAGGTGACGCGCCATCTTGATCCTGATGCAGCAGCAGATCCCGCCCTGTACGGGCTGGATGAACCCCTGGTCAGAATACAGCTCGCTCTGAACGACGGGACGAAACTCCCGCAGCTCTCGATCGGCAAAGACACCCCGGTTGGCTACTCGGCCTATGTCCAAAAAGAAGGGGACCCTCAACTCCACTTGACCCGCCAGGCGTTCCGCCTGGGAATGATCAAGCAAGTCAAAGAGCTACGAGACAAAACTATTCTCCCGTTCGTGAGCACCGATGTCAAAAAAATCGCAATCAGCGGTCCAGAAGAAAATATTGTCCTCGCATACGCTGACACTGGCTGGACCCTCGAACAGCCCGCTGCGTACACAGCAGAGGCGGCAGCAGTCCTCAACTATCTTTCTACCCTGCAGGGCATGCGGGCAGAAGACTTCATAGAGCAGCCGCTGCTTGAAATGTCAGACTTTGGTCTTGATCCTGCTCAACTTACTGTTTCATTGCAAATCGGGGCAGACACAACGCAAACCATCTCTATTGGTAATGAAAAAGCAGCAGGTGCTAGGGCGATCCAACGCTACGTCAAACGGGATGACGGAGAGACTCTGTATCTCATCCGCGCAGGGATTCTCAAAGACCTCAGCAAAGCGGTCAATGATTTTCGAGATAAGACCGTCGCCAGTATTCCCGAAGAGAAAATCGAGAAAGTCGAAGTCAGACGACAGGACGGAGGAGACTTCACCATTACGCACGGGGCTGAGAATAAATGGGAAATCGATACAACACAGGAAGGAACACTCAAAACCGCGACACTCAGCCAGTTCATTGCAGACCTGCGAGAGCTGCGTGGGTTTGAAATTGCGGCAGATAATCCAGATGACTTAAGCACCTATGGACTCGATACTCCGGCTCTCACCTTGATTGCGTCCGATGAAGACGGAGAACGCCTTTCGACAGTGCTATTAGGACAAACGATGGTAGATGGGACCGAAAAACGGTTTGCCATGCAAGAAGGTGGAAAGACCGTCTTCACCCTGCGTGATTACGTCTTCTCTCAGCTTAACAAAAAGCCGGCGGATTTTTGGGAACAACCGGAAGAGGAAGAGGCCACGGCAGCGGAGTCTGCAGACTCTGGTGGTAAGTCCGCTTCAAACATCGAAGAGGAAGTGTTGTAGATTCCATTCTCAGCGCCGTGAAGAATCTCCGTCATCTCTCGCCCGCCGGGTGATACACCCCTCATCCAAGACCTGCAAGACCTGCTGAAATCGAAAAACTCCTCGCTAGTTCTCGATTACGACTTCAACGCGGCGATTCTTGGCCCGCCCAGATGAGTTATCCGACCCGTCCGGATTTGTGTTCGGTGCGACCGGATAGCGCTCGCCATAGCCGGTTGTGGCAATGCGTCCCTGGTCCACACCGGCTGCGGCTAACGTACCCGCGACGCCGTCGGCACGTCGTTGCGACAGCCGTTGGTTCGCCTCGTCGCTCCCAACGGAGTCGGTATGACCCTCAACCGATACGCGGCGTCCATTGGCCTGATTATTCAGTACCTCGGCAATGCTCTGAACGTGGATACGCGCATCCTTCGTCAAATCGGACTGGCCGAATTCGAACAAGACATCGGGCAGATTCACCACCACTCCACGCTCGGTCTCGCGCGCCTCAAGATTCCGTTTCTTCAGCTCTTCGAGGAGGCGACGGTTGCGGGTGATTTCTTGTCGTCGCTGCTCAATCTGTTGCTCATTGCCTGCGATTTCATTATCCCGTTTTTGAAACCGGTCACCCACCACCGCACCAGTCACGCCGCCAAGGGTGCCGCCAATAGCCGCTCCCGCTCCGGGGCTGCCGAGCGCCGCCCCAATGATCGCGCCAGCTGCGGCACCCAGGCCTACTCCAGCTAATGTCCCCTTCTCACGCGTCGATAAAGGCTGTGAACAACCAACCACGAGGACGAGCATTAAAACACACCCATGCAGAACTGCCTTTTTCATAGCCAATGCTTTCTCGTGTCTAGTATTCTTGTTGTCGTTTGAGATCTTCGAGCTCTCGACGTTGTTGCTCGATCTCGTGTCGTTGCTGTTCAAGCTGCCGCTGCTGCTCAGTCTGTTGCGTTTCTTGGCTTTGTATTTTATCACTCACCACCGCACCGGTCACACTGCCAAGGGCGCCGCCTATGGCCGCTCCCGCCCCAGGGGCTGCCGACCATCGCCCCAATAATCGCGCCGGTTGCCGCACCTAGGCCTGCCCCAGCTAATGTCCCCTTCTCACGCGTTGAGAGTGGCTGTGAGCAGGCACTCAGGGCAAACACCGCAATGACCAAGAGACTGCCCGTTCTTATCTTCACTGTCATCCAACACCTCCTAAAAAAAATCCGTGTAATTCCCGCTCGTGTGGTCTGGGCAGGAATTACCTTTCCTACTGTTATCGGCACCTTCTACCGGGTCAATATCAAGGAACGGTTTCGTCATTCGAAACGACACGCTGATTGCGAAACGACACAAGCAGCCCAATAACGCCTAACGTAATACACGTGTCAGCCACATTAAACGCCGCCCAATGATAACCATGCCAGTGAAAATCAAGGAAGTCTATCACAGAACCATCTTGGATACGGTCTACCATATTTCCCAGCGCTCCCCCCAAGATTGTCGCGCCCGCGATATTGGTCATACGGTCGGTTTCGTCCGCATTACGTAAAAATATCCCAAGGGCAAAAACGGCAACCACCGTCGTACCCAAAAAGAATGGCTGTCGAAACCAGGCTGGTGTTTGGGCCAAGAATCCGAACGCCGCACCGGTATTGCGGACATAGGTAAGATGAAAAAAGGACGCGACAATGGGCTCTGATTGATACAGCGCCATATGGCGTACGACGAGCGCTTTGCTTGCTTGATCAAGGAGCAAAAATAACGCCCACAATCAAGAGGGCAAGGCGAGTCTTCTTGCGCATCAGCACTCACACGCTCTCGCGCTGCACTCCAACGGTGAGCGCTGCCCCATCAATCTTCACACTGTCCACTTTGTCTCCGCTGGGCTGCGTTTGATCAAGCACGCGCGCCAGGGTCTCTTGCTGGATATACGTCTTGTGTTGTGTGATCGCATCGAGCAGGCGGCCGTCGGCTTCATAGGTCACGGCAATGCGATCCTCAACATGGTAACCAGCTTCCTTGCGCAGCTGTTGGATATGGTGCACGACTTCGCGGGCGAGTCCTTCAGCAATCAGGGCATTGTTCAACTCACATGGAAAATCGATCGAGATAAATCGATCCGACCGGACATCCTGTATGTCTTGTCCATTTTTGCGCCCCTTCCCGTGCTGCGCGTAGGATCTGAATCTCATTGGGCTGGAACGTCTCGCCGTCCAATTGAATCGAATCACCAGCCTCAAGCGCGAGCATCTGGTCCGCGGCAAGATCGGCAATCCGCTTGCGCACCTGCCCGAACGTCTTCCCAAAGCGCGGGCCTAGCAGCTGGGCGTTGGGCTTTGCACTCAGAGTGATTTTTTCATCTTCAGCCGTGCTGTAGATAATTTCTTTGACATTTAACTCTTCCCGGATATAGCCCGCCAAAGGACGTAATTCATCCAGGATCGGCTGCTGGCGATGAAGAATAGTCAGGGTTTGGAGGGGGGATACGCACTTTGACTTTGCGCTCGTTGCGCAGACTCCGACCGAGCAGAATCACGCGTTGCATCCGCGTCACCGCATCTTCGAGCTGAACGTCAACCTGACGTTCATCATAGTCGGGGAAAGGCTCTAGATGGACGCTGTCTTCGGCCCCCGTTTCTTGCAGCGTGACAAGGTTGCAGTAAATGGCATCAGCCAAAAAATGGCGTAAACGGAGCCATCAGTTTGGCAAAGGCCAGCAGTACATCATACAGGGCCTGATAGGCAAACTGTTTTTCTGCAGCGTTGTCTTCACTCCAGAAACGGCGCCGGTTGAGCCGCACATACCAATTCGTTAACTCGTTCAGAAAGTCGAGCAGCGCGGGAACGACATTGTATAACCGATACTCTTCCATCTCAGTACTCACTCGGCGGATAAGCGTTTGCTTCCGCGAGAGTATCCAGCGATCTAAAATATTGGGGGAATCGCCGCTCGGCGTTTGGGACGGACGCCAGTCATCAACTACGGCATACGTGACAAAGAATTTATAGGCGTTCCACCACGGCAGAAGTAAGCGTCTGACAGTATCACGCACTCCTCGCTCGCTAAAGCGCAGCTCCTCTGCCCGCACTAGCGGCGAGTTAATGAGGTAGAGACGCAGGGCGTCAGCCCCATGCTCAGCTATTGTCTCCTCAGGCTCGGGATAGTTCTTAAGCCGCTTGCTCATCTTTTTACCATCTTCGGCCAGAACGAGCCCATTGACGATGACGTTGTGGAAAGCCGGCTTGTCAAACAGCGCAGAGGCCACCACCATCAGAGTGTAAAACCAGCCGCGTGTCATATCCAGCCCTTCGGCGATAAAGTCTGCGGGAAATACGCGCGAAAAATCCTCTTTGTTCTCAAACGGGTAATGAATCTGAGCGTACGGCATCGACCCGCTCTCAAACCAGCAATCAAACACGAAGGGGACGCGGCGCATGAGACCATTGCCGCTCGAGTCCGGAAAGGTGAGATCGTCAACAAATTCGCGGTGTAAGTCGTTGACCCGTGTTCCCGTGCGCTCAGCTACTTCATCCACACTGCCCAGACAGACGACTTCAGATCCGTCTTCATTTTTCCAAATAGGCAACGGCGTCCCCCAGTACCGATTGCGGCTAATTGCCCAATCACGCGCATTTTCGAGCCAATTGCCAAAGCGCCCATCACGCAGATGATCCGGCACCCAGGCGATCAGCTGGTTATTGCTCACCAACCGGTCACGAAACGCTTCAACCCGCACAAACCACGTGTCCACCGCCTTATAGATAAGTGGCGTGTCACTTCGCCAGCAAAACGGGTAGCTATGATTAATCGTGCTCTGATGCACGAGTTGCTTTTCTCGTTTCAGATACTGAATAATTTTGGGGTCTGCCTCTTTGACATGCATGCCCGCAAAATCACTCACCGCTTGGGTGAAACGTCCTTCATCGTCAACCGGATTAACGAGAGGAATACCCACCTTTTGGCAGGCATAAAAGTCGTCTTCGCCAAAGGCAGGGGCAATATGTACGATACCGGTGCCGTCTTCTGTAGTGACGTGCTCGGACTCGATCACCCGAAAGGCGCCGGCCTGCTTGTGTTCGGCAAAATAGGGGAAAAGAGGGACAAAGGACCGCCCGGCTAGGTCTTTGCCTTGATAGCGGGCTTCAACGGTATAGGTGCCATCTTTGGGGAAATAGACCTTCAGTCGGGCCTCAGCCAGGATGTAGCAGCTCTTATCCACATGATCGCGAACTTTCACATAGTCGATGTCCGAACCAACGGCTAAAGCCAGATTACTCGGCAGCGTCCACGGGGTTGTCGTCCAGGCAATGAAAAAGGTGTTCTCCTCGCCCTCAGCGGCAAACCGGATCGTGAGGGCTGGATCTTGAACGTCTTTATAATTCAGATTGGCTTCAAAATTGGACAATACCGTCCCCAGCCGGGTCGAAAAGGGCAGGACTTTGTATCCTTCATAGACTAAGTCTTTGTCCCACATCTGCTGGAACACCCACCACACCGTCTCCATAAAGGAGGCATCCATGGTGCGGTAGTCGTTCCGAAAATCGACCCAACGGCCCATTCGGCGGACGGTCTTTTCCCACTCCTGAGTATAACGCAGCACAATTTTGCGGCATTCGTCGTTAAAGTTGGCAACCCCGAATTTTTCGATTTCCGCTTTTCCGCTTATGCCCAGAGCCTGTTCGATTTCCATCTCTACCGGCAGGCCGTGACAGTCCCAGCCGAACCGTCGCTCAACATAGCGGCCACGCATAGTCCAAAAACGGGGAATGATATCTTTGATGGTTCCAGCCAATAAATGCCCGTAATGCGGCAAGCCCGTGGCAAACGGTGGGCCGTCATAGAAAATAAAGGGCTGCTGCCCTTGGGTTTTGGTCAACGTCTTTTTGAAAATATCGTTGTCATCCCAAGACTTCAGGACTTCGAGTTCAACCTCGGCTAGCTTCACGTTTTCCGCAACCGCTTTCATCAGTATTCCTCACATAGACACGCTATTTGTGCTCTAGGCTACCGATTGAGGTATACTTTTACTAGAGGGCACTCCATGCACTAGAGCGGGCTTGACCCCCCGTCAGAGAACAGCCAAGAATAGCCGCAGGCAAGAAAAAAACACTGAAATCAGGCTGATAGGAGAGCGTTGATATGGGCAAACGGATGATGGTCAACTTCAGTAAGGTCGGATTTCCCCAGTACGAAGAAGTTGAAGAAGAAGGCATGGCAAAACCCTGCGCCATGGGTTTACCGTGGGTGAATCAGGACACAGTCAAAACGCTCGAGCTCAGGCAGATTAGTCGGACCGGTCCCAAAGGCGAAACTCTCGAATCGCGGGACGAAGAAGCGTCTGCATCGAACGGAGAAACCGCCTAGCCTTAAGGGAGACGCTGGGCCTCGGGTTTAGTACGCAACCTAGCAGGCGGCTGGCGCTGGGGCGAAACACCTAAATCCGGATCGCCATCAGGGTCAAACAGTGGATGCTGATAGCGACGCACTCCAAAGAAGTAGCAACACGACTGACTGTCGAGGTTGTTGTCAAACGTACGCTGCTGGCCATCCGCAAAGTTCACGCGCACCAGGCATGTTCCGCCGTCTAGAATTGAGGTCATTTCCTCAACGACTTCACCCGCCCCCCATTCTCCATAGTGGCGATGTTTGACGTAATCTCCGACCCGGAGATACAGGCGGTGTTTGACAGACATGCGCTAGCCTTATTGGACAGCTAAGTCTCTTTTTGAAGGTTGTAACTGAAAACACCCCTCTAGAGCAAGCAAAAAATCATACCGATACCGAAACGCTATCCTGGAGTATCCGCGCGTTATTGCGATATGGCGCGCGTAAAGAGACATCCCTCGCCCACGTTGAAAACGGAAGAACCCCGCCGTAGAATTCCTCCGCCATACGGGCCTGCTTCCGGAGTGCCCGGGGATCAAGCGGCGTCTCTTCGCTCCCCAAAACAACGACGTTACCACTCGAAACAGAGAAAGCCGTCATATATCTGAACGCTGCGGCAAACGTCGTGCGTGAGGCATCATACACCGGCGTGGAAGAATGCAGATTGGCAACAACCAACCCGTTGGGACAAAGGCGTGCACGACATTCAGCGTAGAATTCAAGCGTTATCATATGAGACGGGACACCTTCGGCCTGGTATGCATCCAGAAAGATCAAATCATACTGGGCATGAGCCGACTCCTCACGCAAAAAGGCTCTCCCGTCTGCAAGCGAAACGCACTGACGTTCATCAGGCAGGAAACCAAAGAAGCGCCGGGCAACTTCAAGAACAAGAGGATCGAGTTCAACGGTTGCGAGCCGTGCGTCTTTAAGCAGGTGGTGTAGTACCAGCTGCAGCCGGCCGCCACCAAGACCAATAAGCAAAATGCGTTGTGGCTGCCGACACCAGAGCAGCGCCAGCATCATGGCCTGGGTGTAAGGGGAGAGCAGCCTGAGCGGATGAGTGGGATCAAGCCGAGATTGGACCTCTTCGATACGGTGCCCCGTGTGTCGATAGCACAGCAGAATCTGTCCCCGTCCATGTCGGACGACAATGTGATTGTTGAGAGATGACTGCTCAAACAGAACACCCTGCGGAGAACGACAGAGTGGGGCGAGGCGTTGTGTAATTTCGCCCAGGTTATGTTCTTGCCACGGGGACATGGCGAAGTGGGAGATAGGGGGTAGGGGAGAGGGGTCGGAGAATTTTCTTTTGTAAGGCGCTCATCCCTATCCCCTCTCCCCTACCCCCAATTCCTTATCTATTCTGCGTTGCTATGGCCAAGCGATTCAGCCCTTCGATTCGGGCAAGGTCCATCACTTGGACCACCCGGCTATGAGTAACATCGCCGTCCGCCCGAATGACCAGGATTACGTCTGCTCCTTGGGCCTTTTCAGCCTTGAAGCGCGCTTCGAGGTCTTCAATAGTTGCCGGCGTGTCACCGAGGAACAGCCCGCCGTCTTTCTTCAGGCTGACATTCAGACGTTTCTTTTCTACCGGAGGCGTGGCCGACGTAGCTTTGGGCAAATTGACATTCACCTGGCCTTCGCGCGTTTTTTCAAACGTGGCCAGGAAACTGAAAGTAATAAAGAAGAAGATGAACATATTGATGATGATGTCTGTGAGCGCAAGCGGCTCCATACTCGCCAAAACTTTGGACCCTGGTTTAAACCGCATGACGTGTCAGCTCCCGCGTTGGCACTTGCCCCGCTCCCGGCATCGCTTCGGATGCCGCTTCTTGGACCGCTGCGTGCGCCTTCGTCTCGGTCAGCGTATCCAGGAGTTCTTCGGTCCGCGCTTCAGTCAAACGGGTCAAGGCCTGCACCCGCATAGTGAGGTGGTTGTACAACAAGAAGTATGGAATCGCGACACACAGGCCTGCTCCTGTGGTCAGCATGGCTTTATAAATACCACCGGCTAACACGCCTACCGTAATCTGCCCCCCGAGCGTCTCCCAGCTCATAAAGGCTTCAACCAGACCGATAATCGTGCCGAGGAATCCCAGCATGGGCGCAACCCCAACGACGCTGGCCAGGGCGGTCATATATGACTCCAGCCCCGCCACTACGTCCCCACCAAACCGTTCGAGGCGGTGGGTCAGTTCAGTCCGCCCTTCTGCACGATACAGAAAAGCAGTCTCGAATAACCTACCCAGCGGAGAGTTATCCTCGCTACAGATTTGTAGTGCGGCAGCCAGGTGCGCCTCTTTGCTGGAGTCGTGTCCAGCTCCCTGAGCGTGCAGGCTAAGCCGCTGGCTGAGCTGCTCCAACTGGGACCGAAAACGCCACAATCCCCAGAACTTGACCAGCACAATGGCCAGAGCAAAAATAGACAACAGGATGATGAGGTACATCAACACCCCGCCTTGTTCAATGAAATACAGAATACCCGGTGAATCCACTTGTGTTGGCATAGCGCGGTATATGTAGCGGAGTTAATCTCACAGGGGAAGGGTGCTGGGTGAAGCAAAAACTCCGCTGAAACCGCTCCTATCATCGAATCACAATTCTACGGATTTTGTTGTATTCGTAGGAAGTGTCAGTCTATGAGGATCTGCTACGCGAGCTACCAATCGGAGCCGTCATCAAATGGGAAGAATAGTAGCAACAGTTGATATCGAAAAATTTTCTGAACCGGGCTCGTCCATAAAACTGGAGGCACTCGCTGGTACAGGAGCAGGCTATCTGACGTTGCCATCAGTGTGGAGGAGTCGGTTCGGGGCATTTGCCTCGGAGGAGACCATCGAACTTCAAACCGCAACCCAAGAGAGAGTAAAAGGAACAGTCTGTGGTCCTGTAAAAATCACTATCGAGGGGTTTCGACCTATTTATAACGAAGTCCTGTTTTTAGACATGAAACCAGATAATGGCGAATATGAGCCATTACTCGGTTACATTGCTCTTGAGCAATGCGGAGCAGCAGTGGATATACTTGGCCATAGGTTAATTCCGGTAAAATACATGGATGCAAACTGACGCCAAAGGGTTTGAATTTGGAGGAAATTCTTGACCCTGAGTTCTTTCCGGAGACTCTGCGGAGGAGGAAAAGTCTACGTCGTATTTCTTGGGAATTCTGAAATTTTTGTCTGCCCTGAACTGAGCAGGAAATTCAGTCCCAAGCCTCATAATTTCCTTGCCAAAAGAAAACAAGAAGAGTAGAAAGAGCCGAACTGAATGCTCTATACCCTGACAAAACGAGTCTCTAACACTCCAGGAAGAAGGAAAATGCCATGGCCAACGGGAAGTCCCCATTTGTACGTTTCAACACTCTGCCGAGAGCACTTCGGACTGCGCATTACTGCGCTGTCTGCCTTTTCGTCTCGAGCGTGTTTTTCCTTCTCACTTCTCCCATTCAGGCTGAGCAAGGTCGGTTGGAGGTCAAAGTACGGCCATTAACTGCATCTGTCATAGCGGTACCACAAGGCAGGGAACCGCCGCTGCGAGGCAGGGAACCGCCGCTGCGCAGGTCATCGGAGAATATGGAGACTATATGGGAGCGCGTCCGGGATAACGGGGTATTTATTGTAGAGGTCGAGATCAGCAATGCCACTGCGCACGCCTATACTCTGAAAGCCGACAAAGTCACGTTACGGGCGGCGTCAGGCGAACGGGTCAAACCCTTGGTGGCAAGCGACGACACTCCGACCCCCGTGTTGACCAGCCGAACCATTGCCCCAGGCACAAGTGTCAGAGGCTACCTGTCCTATCCACCCGGTTCGTATACTGGCGCACGAGGATTTCTCATACAAGAGCAGACCCAGGCCAACGAGGGTTTTAGCGTCAATTTCTAGGCACACGGGCTGAGCGCAATTTTCGCGTGCCTGATTCACGCGTCTTCCCGGCGAATCTCTGGGGGCAGAAACGCCGTCACAGGTGGAGGTTCGCCCTGATAGCGTTCGACTTCAACCAAGGTCGTCTGCGCGCTCGGGCCCTGACTCAATTTTGAGGTGCCTTTGTCTAGAGTAAGGACGTTGGGGTTGCCATGTTTTTCCAGCGTTCCAGGCACGCCCAGCTCCAGAGGATCATACCAAGCGCCGGTTGCAAGCTGCACCACGTTCTTTTGAATATCCGGTGTGATCACAACACCCGCCAAGCACTGGCCTCGGTCGTTAAACACCCGGACCACGTCGCCCTCAGTCAAGCCACGTTCTTCGGCATCGTCAGCATGGATCCGGATAGGCTCGCGACCGGCGACTTTTGCCGCACGGCTGACCGGACCTTGGTCAAGTTGACTGTGGAGACGGACGGCGGGTTGGTTTGAGATCAGATGGAGTGGATACTGTTTGGCCTTTTCACTGCCTAGCCATTCGGTGGGTTCCATCCAGGTCGGATGTGATGGGCAGTCATCATACTTGTAGGATGCAATACGCGCTGACCAGATTTCAATCTTGCCCGATGGCGTATCCAGCGGATGGGCCTCTGGGTCGGCACGAAAGGCAGACAGAAAAAGCTGCCTTTCGCGTGGAGGGGGGAGTTCACACAATCCGTCTTCCCAAAAGCGTTCAAAGTCGGGCAAGGAAAACCCGCGTTTGACCGCTCGTGCGCGTGAGATGTCGTACAGATGCCGCAGCCAGCCTGTTTCATCTCGTCCTTCGGTAAACCCCTCCCGAAATCCTAGCCTCTCGGCTAGGTCTGCAAAAATATCATGATCGTTGCGGGCCTGGCCAACGGGTTTAATCGCCTGTTTATTGGCGACAACAAATCCGTCGCGTGGGGTGCACACGATATCGTTGCGTTCAAGCGGCGTCGTCGCGGGCAGGACAATATCAGCGTGGCGCGCCATCGGCGTCCACCAGGGCTCATGGACGATAATGGTCTCGGGTTTTTGCCAGGCCTGTAACAAACGGTTCAAATCTTGGTGGTGGTGGAAGACATTTCCTCCAACCCAGTAGATGAGCCGGATATCGGGGTAGGTCGCCTGGCGTCCATTGTAGTCAAACTCGGCATTCGGGTTGAGCAAGAGGTCGGCAATTCGGGCAACCGGGATCATATCTTCAACAGGATAGGCGCAGCGGTCTAACGTTGCCCAGGGAATCCGAGCGGCACGGCTTCCTACGCTAGCGACCGAGGAATAGCCATAGCCGAAACCACCCCCAGGCAGGCCAATCTGTCCCAGGACGGCGGCCAGCGTCACTGCCATCCAATATGTTTGCTCCCCGTGATCGGCTCGCTGCAGAGACCACGATAGCGTGATGAGCGTCCGCTTGGCAGCCATGCGCCGGGCAAGAGTCCGGATCGTCTCGGCATCGAGGCCGGTAATGTCGGCTGCCCAGGCCGCGTCTTTGGGCTGCCCATCCCCGGCGCCCATGAGATAGGACTGAAATATATCAAAACCAACACAATACCGGCCAAGAAAATGCTCGTCGGCCAGCCCGTGTGTCACCAGCGTGTGGGCCAGGCCGAGCATCAAGGCGACATCTGTGTTTGGCCGTGGCGTCAACCACTCGGCTCGGACAAAATCAACCGCATCGTTTTTCAGCGGGCCAATATTGAGGAAGTGGACTCCAGCGTCTCGGCAGGCCTGGAGACCATCGCGCGTCCTATGGCGGGTGACCCCGCCGTAAGCGACCTGGGCGTTTTTAGGCGGCATTCCACCAAACATCACAACAAGTTCTGAATGCTGAGCAATCGTCTGCCACGAGGCTTGTTCAACCAGCAGACGAAAGAAATTGCCAGCAATATACGGCATCATGACATCTGCCGCCGCGTGGCTATAGGTATTCACCGAACGGGTAAAGCCGCCGAAGAGATTCAGAAACCGCTGGAGCTGAGCCTGGGGGAAATGGAACGCGCCGGCACTGCCCCAGCCATATGAGCCGGCATAGATTGCCCGGTTGCCACACGCGTTTTTGACCCGCCCTAGCTCTGCAGCCACGAGATCGAGGGCCCGCCCCCACTCTACGGCAATAAAAGGCTCTGCCCCTCGGGTTCCACTCCCGGGTCCGTTTGTGAGCCAGCTCTGCCGGATCATGGGTTGACGGATACGGAGTGCGTCGTCGACTGCCTCAACATACGAACGCCCCAGCGACGAAGGATCCGGATCTTCAGGTACGGGCTCTAGTCCGACCAAGCGACCGTCTTGCACGTGAGACGCGTAGGCGCCCCAGTGGAAGACAGTGCGGAGATTTGCCGTGTTCTCGACTCGCTTCATAGGTTACCCACACATCATTTTCTCATCCGGTCCCGCATCGCTACCCTGGCGGGGCGATGCTCCCGCAGCACGCCACCAAAACGGAACCAGCATAGCCGCCACGCCAAGAGCAATCCACGCCCATAGGCTCGACTCGTCAGCCGAGTGGACGAGCAATTTTCCAAATCCGATGAGCGTCAAGAAAAGGGACAACGCACACAGTATCGTATTTTTCAGCTCACGGAAAAATCGTCGCAGCGGCATGTCGGGATCATCCCCCATGCGTAGGGCAGTGTCGTGCCAAAAGCCGAGGGGCTGTACACGTTGATAGAAGCGGTCCAGCACAGCATGTTCGGTTGCAGGAGAAAAAAATGTTATCCCGATGGCGGCCAGGGTCGAAAGGCCACCCATGACCGCTATACGTAGCCATTCGGCATCAACAGTCATGAGCAGGATAGGTGCAGCGATCAAGGAGACCAGCATGGCTGCAATTTCAGAAAATACATTAATGCGCTCCCACAGCCAACGCAGCACCAGGACGGCGCCTGTCCCTGCCCCAAAGAGCAGCGAGACAGACCAGGCGGCTTGGATCGAACCGAGCTGGGTCATGATGATAAGCGCAATGCCGAGCACGAGGATATTCGACACACGCGCCACAAAAACGAGTTCCTTATTCTGGGCTTCCCGTTGCAGCCAGGCCTGACACAGCAGGCGTTTATACAGATCGTTACTCCAATAGCTAGCTCCCCAGTTCATATGTGTATCAATAGTTGAGGCCAGGGCGGCTAAAAGACCAACCAGCATGACACCGCGCACGCCGGTAGGCAGCAGGTCGTTAATCCCAGTGACAAAGACAAGCTCACGGCTCGCAGTGAACTGTTCACCTCCACCATTCGCAATATCAGCAAGGTCAACAGGGTTAAAAGGATAAATGACCAAGAGGCCGACCCCAATCACCAGCCAGAGCAGGCTGCGCACGACGATCTGCAGCCAGGCAAACACCAGCCCTGCGATCCGCGCCTCACGGTCTGTTCTACACGCCATGGCGCGCTGCGCCAGATAACCGCTCCCGTCGCTACTGACTTGGAAGAACCATTGCAAACTGATCAGGATGAGGAAGGGCATCAGCACCTCGCCTTGAGAGGGCGTAAAAGAGAGCATCGCCTCAGCAGCCTCGGCCCCGTAGTGTGCGGCAAGCTGCTTCGGGAGTTCTTCCAATCCGCCGATGTGGGCGATCACCACACACGCATAGATAAGCGTGCCTGCCATTGCCAGAAAAAATTGGACAATGTCTGTCGCGACAACACTGCGCAGCCCACCAGCGGTAGAATAGAAGGCAGTAAAACTCACCAGAGCAATAATACTGATGAAATTATTTGTCGTCGCAATAGACGCATCGAGACCAGTTGCCCCTGAAGCAAGAGAAATCCCCAAGCCTTGAATCGCCTGAGAAAAACTCGTGTACAGTCCGGTCGGGAGCCAAGCGTGCCACACAAGAAACACTTCGGCGATACGCAGGGCGGCAACCAACACCATGGCGATAACGACACAGTTAATGACTGTGCCATAGTACAACGCTTTCAGCCCACGCAGGGCCAGGACCCCTGGCCCGCTGTAGCGCAGTTCCGCGAGTTCCGCATCCGTCACTACCCCCGTACGCCGCCAACCCGCCGCAAAGACAAAGCCCATGAGTAAGAAGGCCAGACCATAAATCCACAATCGCCAGACGAGGAAGATACCGCCTGTAGCAATCAGACCCGTGACCAGCAACGGCGTATCGGCAGCAAATTGGGTCGCTGCCATGCTGACCCCTGCCCGCCACCCAGTCAGGGTTTTACCCGCCAGGAAGTATTCAGACAGGTTTTGTGAAGCACGCTTGCGCGCCCGCAGTCCTGTGGAAACGGCGTACAGGACAAATGCGAGAACGATCAGGAGATCGACCATCGCCTTATTCTAGGGCGATGCAAGGGAAGCGCAATATTCTGTGGGGGGAATCGCTGATCGCAATATCGCTTGGTCGCTTGATATTGCGATATTGCCAGGCCCCCTCGGCCCGATTTACACCCCGCACGTTTGGCTAGCAAAGTCCTGAATCTTGGCCTTGAGTTTTTGATCACCGAGACGATGAAGCATACGCTGGGCGCTGCTAACGGTCTTGCACGCTTGGTCAGCATTGCCAATATCGCCGTTAAGCCGCGCCACCTCAAACGTGCCCCGAAACCAGAGCGGATCGCCCACGTGAGTCCCCTTGAGCGCGCCCTCCCAGAGCGATAAAGACAGCTTTTTATTACCCCTGACCTCGGCAATTTGGGCCAAGCCGACGAGTGACACCAGCGAGTACGGACCCTGTTTTTGTTCCAGGTCTTTATACAGGACCTCGGCCTCGTCGTATTGTTTGGTATCGAGATAGAGCTGGGCAAGATCGTACCGGAATCGATCCGGGGATTCGTCGTCGGCAAAGTCCCCACCATTCTCGAGTCGGTCTACGTGCAGCCGGGTGAGCGTCCGCTTCGCAGCGAGTTCGCCGTCACGATCATTCTTACGGCGGAGTTTGCGGACATCTCTCTCTAAGACGCCGGCCAGGCCGACGAGGAGTTCTTTTTGCTGTTCGGGTTGAAAACGAGCAAAAATCTTATCCACATCCTTTTCCAACTCGATGTATTGCCCCGTCTTCTGCAGAGCAATCAGCCGCGTCCGCGCCACGGTTTCAAAGGCGTCGGGCTGCTTGGGGTATTTCTCTTCAAAGCCGTCAAGCAAGGAGACGATTTGGGCCGCATTTGCATCAGTATCCTTGCTCAAATACACCGCATTCATCACCCCGACTTTACCCGGATATTCACGGTATGGATCGCGTTTGGCGAGCTTCGGACTACTCTCGGCCAGCTTGGCGTTATTTTTCCAGAACGCATCGAGGCTCTCCCCTATCCGCTGCCGAAGGTCATCCTCACTCAGCCCGCTCCCTGTGTCTCCGTCTTCGATGGCGTGCAAAACTTCAAAGTATGACTGAAGGGTCGCGTAGTCGGCGCGGACGCGATACGCTTGCTGTCCTCTTACCTTTTTATACGCACCCGCCGCCTTCAGATAGTTTTTCTTATCCTGATAGTACTCACCAAGTCGAAAATGCGCCTCGTATATGGAGCGGTGTTTCGGATATTTCCGGGTGTAGTCGTTAATTGCTTTCAAGTAGATCTTTGCCGTTCGGTCGCTTTGGTCCCCAGCGTACAGCGACTCGGCTGACTTGAACTGGAAATATTCCGCGTCAGACGCGCGCTTGGTCTCTGCCCCCCCATTGAGGAGAAAGGCGTCCAATTTCGCAATGGCCTCTCGATACCGACGTTGTTCATACAGCCCGACTCCGAGGTAATACTGCGCGTCGGTTTTGTACACAGCGGCATTTGGTTCGTTTGATGCCAGGACTTCCTCCAGAAAAGGCACCGCCTTGGCAAAGCGGCGTTTTTTCATAAGCTCTTTAGCTTTCAGCCACGGCGGAAAGGGATATATATGTTCCGCGAGTGCGAGTTGCTCTTCAGCCGTCAGCTCTGCCCTGGCCAGCTCATCCGCCCGCACCGTCCACTTGCCACCCGCCTTGCGGACCTCAAGAATCAATGTGAGCGCCTGACCCCGTAGGGTGCGCCGCTTCTTACCGCTCGCCTTACGACTCTGCTTTAGGAAGCTCTTCGCTTTTTGATGATTAGCCAGAGCCAAGTCCGTAGGAGAGGACTGAATCTTGCCACCACTCTTAGCGAATTTACGCGTCTGGGCCAACGCTCGCTGGGCTTTACGCCGCATGTCTGCGGACAATCTGCCCTGTTTTAAGAGCAGCTCGAAATCGCGGACTGCCCAGTCGAATTTCTGGAGTTCGCGTTCGCACAGCGCCCGAAAAAACAAACTTTCGTTTTTGAGTCGCGAGGCCTGATCCCCCACAGCGAACTCGGAATATCCATTCATCGCCTTCTGGAGCAGTTCCTTCTTTTTCTCGTCGTCAAACGCGAACGAGCCGATGTAGTTGAGGTGGTTCAAGAAATACAAGGAGCGCGCAGCAACACCCTGTTCGGCTTGGTATGCCTGTGAGTCTTGCACGGCCTCTAGGTCACCATCCTGCGCAATGACCTGCTTCGTCATTTGGTCAATGCGCAGGAAACTGCCTGTGTAGATATGGTTGAGTGGACCATAAAGCGTCTCGTAGACGGCGCGGACCGCTTTTCTACCAGACGTCGTTTTGACCGATGCGGCCAGATTGGGAACCGCCACAAAATCAAGCGCAACAGGGCCAAGTATTTGAATGGCTTCGATCTTTTCTTGGGCGCTCCAGCCACCTTTTTTCAGCCCATTGACCTTACTGCGGGCCTGCTTTGCGCGCGAAGACAGCTCAGAGAGTGAGGCGGCCTGGACCTCAGAGGTCAGAGCCCCCATGTTCATCACAAGAGACACCATGCCGATAATGGAAACCAGACGCCGCACGCTCGTACTCCTTTTTTATATTCTAGTGTTCATTTTGCGCCCAAAGCTCCGACTTTCCATCCCCGGCATGACATGAAGAGAGCCCCTTGCACCGAGGTGCACGAGCGTCCTTTTGCATATTACCATTCCACAGCGCACTATCCCGCTATTCCAAGTCTCGCAGATATTTCGCCATTTCCACTTCCCAACGCGAACCGAAGGTCATGATAATAATATTCCTGGTCAGCACCTTCTCCTCGGTCAGCGGGATGAAGTCTCCACCACCCGCTTGCGCTACCGATGCCATCGTATTCCGGAAGTCTCGATAAAATCCAGGCAAAGGAGTGGGCTCAAAGGGGACGTTCATAACCTTGCCGGTCTGTTCCCACAGGGCGTATTCAAAGTCTTCGTGCATCTTTTCGGCCAGGTCCATCACACTCACGACTCCGCCACGAGACTGGAATCCCTGGGCCAAACTCAGGACGCCACCCATACTTTCCGGGTGCGGCGGAGAGCCGGAAACGAGGACGACAACACGACGTGAGCGTTTACGCCAACTCAGATCATTCACCGCCGCGTCCAGGCCCTCATAGACAGCCTCGGGCCAGTCCCCTCCTCCATCCGCATGCAGATTAGCCAGAAAATTCTTCAGCTTCAAAGTCGAAAAACTCAAGTCCACCCACCTCGTCACATACTCTTCGCCTCTATCGCGGTAAGTCACAATGCCGATGCGCGAGGTCGGTACGAGCTTGCGCAAGAGAGTCACCAATTTAGTCAATCGACTGCGTACCGAGTCGATGACAAACTGCATACTGTCCGTGGCATCAATCACCAAGGCGACATCAAGACCAACCTTACGCAGCCCTCGGCCATAATCGCCAAACCCGCCACCACCAAAATTTTCAGTTCCGACCAGACCGCTCAGCTGGGTTGCGAAGCCGGAGAAGCTATCGTCCGGGCGCTTCACGTCTATCGTGACAAGACCATGCCCCTGGAAGACCGGAATAGCTGCCCGTTGAATGGGTGCCTGAAGGGGGCCGGTTGACGCCGGCCCAGTGGGCCGGGCTTTGCTCAGAGCCAGATCCTCCATGGTCAGGATGCCCGGAATATCCTCCAAGGACGGCTCGCCCTCCCAATCATCATCCCCCGCCTCCTCCATGGCCGCCAGCTCTTCTGCCGTCAGCGGTAAGGCTTTGACCTTAATCATTTCCGGCTCTCGCATGATGGTCACAGCCGTCGTTGCAAATATGGACAAGACCAGGATATGGGCCGCGGTCGAGAAGGCAAACCACCGCGCGTTTTTGCCAAATCCCCCGCCCCGAGACAGCCACAGGTCCTCTTGGATTTTGCGCTCGACCGAAGATTCCTCGGGTGTTTTCGTATTTTCCTCGGATGCAGCCATAACCATGCCCTTCCTTGGGATACGAGGTCGCTTACACTTTTCAGCCCGCTTGCCGGGCAGCAATTGCGACCTGGGTTGCCCCAGCTCGCTGCGCAATGGAGAGGATTTTTACAGCCTCCCCCAGGATGACATCCTGATCACCTTCGAGTACGACCGGTACGTCTGGCTTTGCCATTATAAGCTGACGAAGCGCCACTTCGAGTTCGATCATTTTCACAGGTCTGGCATTCACAAAGATCTCTTTTTGTGGCGTGACTGTAATGACAATCTGTCGCGGCTCGGAATCGGTCTCTTGAACCTCGGGCAGAGTAATATGCGCTCCGGATTGGACCATCGCCACGCTGGTCACCATAAAGATGATTAGTAGCACCAGAAAGATGTCGCACAAGGGAACGATATTGATCTCGGCCATAATGGCAGACCCACTCGCCTTCTTCTTGCGTGGACTAGCCATTCCCATGAGCTTTCCTCCCGAGACGGACTGCTTCGAGGACACGGTCCGAGCTGATCGTCATTGCCGCCTCGATCCGCTCAAGTTTGGTATGAAAATAATTGTAGAAGATCACCGCAATGATCCCGACTGCGAGGCCAAGAGCCGTTGCAATCAGGGCCTCAGAAATACCACCGGCAACAACCGCAAAACCACCGCTGCCCTCAACCGCCATACTTGTGAAGGATTTGATAATCCCGATGACGGTACCGAGTAGCCCGATGAAGGGCGCACTCACACCGACTGTTCCCAGGACCCAGATGCTGCCTTTGAGTGCTTCGATTTCCTCGAAGCGTCGGTTCTCAATGACTTCAGACAGATATTCAAGAGATTCCCCCTCTTGTTGGGAAATGACGTCGCGAAATATGCGGCCGGCCGGCTTTTTCTGATTCTCCTCGGCGGTGGCAAGGGCCGTTTGGAAATCACCTTTCTGTAATTGCCCAACCAGCCCGCCGGCAGTCTGGAGAGTGCCGGCGATCAGTCCACGCAGAGCGAATATTCGTTCAAATATAATCGTGATAATAACCATAGACATCACAATCAGGGGATAGGTGATGTACCACCCCTGCTGAATCATATCGAGGACACTTAGACCTTCCATACTGGACCCTCCTCTTGTATGGGATTTTTACGCGTTTGTTCAACCGCCTCCTCCGCTTCGGGAGAAGAGACGCCAAGGGACATGTTCGCCTCTAACTCCTGACCGTCTTGTGTTTCAAGTATACCCAGAAATTGTTCGAGCCAAGTGATTTCCGCTTTGAAGTGAGCACGCCCATGCTCAATAATCTGGACTTGCGGCAATGTTGCACTCTGGGCACCCCAATACGCTTGCTGCTCAGTCACCCAGGCCAGCCTTTTCTGCGCCCACTCCAGATGGCTTTGGAGCGCGGTATATAACTCGTCCCTTTTCAGGAAGTGGCCAAAGGCCAGGGCGGTATTGAGCGGATCAAAAACCTTGTCTCGTTCTTCAGTATTGAATAAGAGGCGTCGCAACTCAGCCTGGAGATATTCTTTGCCCCCCGGCGTAATTTGGTAGACTTGACGGGCAGGATAGCGTCCCTTCTGCTCTACTCGAGTCTTCTCTACGTAGCCGGCGCGCTCCAGTTGCCCCAGGTTGTAGTAGAGTGACCCTCCGCTGAGGTTGATATATGACGCATACAACCGACGCTCGACCTCTTGTCGCAGTTCATAACCGTGACTCGGCTTCTCAGATAATAGCCCTAGGACGACAAGTTGGACGCTCATTGTTGGTTTCTTATGAATTAGTCTAATTAAACTAGATAAGATAGATTAGAAAAGAAATCAAGCCACCGTACCTTCTTTTTCGACAATTTCTCCTTTTTCTCCTTACCTCATTCTAATTCTTTTATGAGAATCAATGACATAGGGAAATCCAGAGGCCTGCTAGAGGATGAGCCGCCCAGAAAGTCGGGAAATTTTTCTTCTTATTCCCGCTCAATCAGGATCAATAACCCCTCGACCTCTAAGCAGATTAAGAATGATATCCAAGCTGTGCTCTCGAAGGTTGATTTTGAGCTGATCGTACAGGGTAAAATTGGCTAAGCGAAGAAAAGGTCGATTCCTGGCAAAGTCTATGATGTTTATGCACCCAAAGTCCTGCTCAATATTGAACACCCGTCCACTCGTTGTCCCTGTAGCGTGGGCTAAAAAAGCATTGTTCACTCCCCCATGCGCGACGAGGAGCAGCGTTTGCCAGTCATCCTTGCTCAGGAGAGTCTTGAGAAATCGACCAGCGCGCTCATACACCTGCTGAAAACTCTCACCCCCCAAGTACGATTCGCCCCAGTCTGAGTCTGCGTTCTTAAAGAATTCCTGAATATCCTTGAATATCTCCGTAAGACTCTTTTGCTCGAGCACTGCATCGCTGGGAATAATCTCGCTGAGCTCTGGCGCAACCTGAATGTCCAGCTCTTTTTCCTTGGCAATAATCTGGGTGGTTTCATATGCACGCTCAAGCGGGCTGGTGTATATTGCATCAAGAGCAACGGCACGAAATAAAAGAGCCGCTGTTGCGATCTGCTCTTGCCCACGTTCGGTGAGTGCGCCATTGCCAAGTGCCCCCTCGTTTGCCACACGTTGGTAGAGGGTTTCGCCATGGCGCATGAGGTAGATGCGACGACCATTCATAGTTGAGATCTCATCTCGTCGAGGTCTCACCTTATTTCTTGGCAAACGGTCGATCTCGGTCCCGCAGTGCTTCTTTAAGCCCTCGCTCCATCATCTTCTTGACCTCGTTTTTGACCGTGACCGTCTGGTGAGCAATAACATCAAATTCCGTTGCCGATTGCTCTGCGGTATACAGGCCCATGGCTTCGAAAAAACGATTTGTGGCTGCTTTATGCAGGGTCAGTAAATCTACCGGGACCGTCGCTACACGGCGGGCATACGCCAGCACTTCCTCCTCAAGCCGGTCCTTGGGGTAGACGCGGTTAATCAAGCCGTTTTCCAGCGCCTGTGCTGCCGTCATGGAGTCTCCGGTGAAAAGAAACTCTTTTGTTTTGCGCATTCCCATAAGATACGGCCACATCGCAAGCGAGGGTAACACGCCAAGCGAACGCCCAGCCGGGTGACCGAACTGGGCATCGTCTGCGGCAAAGACGATGTCGCAATGCCCAACAAGCTCGGTCGCTCCAGCCAGACAATACCCGTGCACCTGAGCAATCGTCGGCTTGGGTAGATTCCATAAGCGCTGCCAACGTGCAACGATCTTTCGCAATCCCCAGCGATCACTGGTGACAGTAAATCTCCCGCCCGGCCCGGAAACCGGCTGCAAATCATACCCGGCACAGAAAGCGCGGCCCGCCCCACGGATAATCAATACGCTCGCGTCATTGTCCTGCTCGAACTCATCCAACGCATCGTCCAGCTCGGACAGGAGCTGGCGGCTCATGGCATTCAGTTTCTCCGGACGGTTAAGCGTCACACGGGAGATCTTGTCTTCGACCTTCTCATACACGATAGCCTCGTATCCCATGCCGTGCCTCCTCGTAAAAAAATAGAACGTCTGGCTTACCACATGCGAGGGAGAGTGCATAGAGACAGATTGCGGCAGATATTGGGTAGAAAAATGCTTGTCCTGTATGACTTTTCTTAGTAAAGTTCCCACAGGAAACCGCGATCTTTTGTACTGTACGGTGGAAGGGATTTTCATGTCTATTGATGTCACCGCATTGCTGACCTTCGCGATTCAGTCAGGAGCCTCAGACGTTCACCTGAGCAGCGGGCAACCACCCATGATCAGGCTCGACGGTCGTATGAAGCGTCTGGATCACCCAGCGCTTTCTCGCGATGAAGTGCACGCTCTCATCTATGACATTATGGATGACGGCCAACGCAACGACTTTGAGGAGACGCTCGAGCTGGACTTCTCGTTTGATATGGGTGACGTGGGACGTTTCCGGGTCAACGTCTTTATGCAACAGCGTGGGGAAGGCGCAGTCTTCCGGACGATTCCGACGGAAATCCCTTCGTTTGAAAAACTTGGTCTGCCGCCGCTCTTGAAGCAACTGTGTAAACGCGAAAAAGGACTCATCCTCGTCACCGGACCAACAGGATCGGGAAAATCGACCACCCTAGCCGCCATGGTCTATCACATCAATGACGACTTTGAAGGCCATATCATCACGATTGAAGATCCGATTGAATTTACCCACTAGTCGAAGAAATGTCTCGTCACCCAACGCGAACTCGGCGTACATACCCATTCCTTTGCCAATGCGCTCCGAGCAGTCTTACGTGAAGATCCGGATATCATCCTCGTCGGTGAAATGCGTGACCTGGAAACCATTCAGCTCGCGATCACCGCAGCCGAAACGGGCCATCTTGTCTTTGCCACCTTACACTCACCTGGCGCTGCCCAAACCGTTGACCGTATTGTCGACGTATTCCCGGCGGCCCAGCAAGCCCAGATCCGCACCCAGTTCGCCGACTCCATTGAAGCCATCATCACTCAAATCCTGTGCAAAAAGAAAGCGGGCGGACGCGCCGCGGCTTTAGAGAGCCTCGTTCCAACCCCTGCAGTCCGTAATTTGATCCGAGAAGGGAAAGTGCATCAGATCCCTTCTGCTATGCAGGTCGGCCAAAAAGACGGCATGCAAACAATGGACATGGCGCTCATGGACCTCGCCGCCCGCGGCCTCATTACCGCAGAAGAAGCACAGACCAAGAGTATGACCCCCAACCTTTTTGGACGGGCCGAGACAACCGGTCGCATGGCCCTGCGTGGATAGAGAAACGGAGCAGCACATGGATATAAAACCCCTCCTTGAGACTATGGTGAGTCACAACGCGTCAGACATTTATCTGACTGTCGGGACTTCGCCCATGTACCGGATCGAGGGTAGCACCCAATCCCTCGGAGGAGAGATGCTCACTCCGTCCGATATGGAGGTCCTTGCCCGCTCAACTATGAATGACCAGCAGTGGCAGGAATTTACTGAACAATGGGAAATGAATCTTGCGCTCTCTTACAGCGAGTTCAGTCGTTTCCGGGTGAATGTGTTTCGACAGCGCGGCTTGGTCGGCATGGTGGTGCGTAAAATCAACTTTGACATCGCAACATTGGACGATCTAGGACTGTCCTCCATTCTCAAAGATATCATGCTGGCCAAGCGTGGTCTCATCTTAGTCGTTGGTGCAACAGGTTCAGGAAAGTCAACCTCATTGGCAGCTATGATAGACCATCGGAACAGCACTACCTCGGGCCATATCATTACGATTGAAGACCCGGTTGAGTTTGTTCACCGCCATAAGAAGTCGATTGTGAACCAAAGAGAGGTCACGTCAGATACCCACTCGTTTCAGGCCGCGCTCAAGAGCGCGATGCGTCAGGCTCCAGACGTCATTCTGATCGGCGAAATCCGGGATCGGGACACGATGGAAGCCGCCGTCACCTTTGCGGACACCGGTCACTTATGCCTTGCGACGCTGCACTCGACGAACGCGAACCAATCCTTTGATCGCATCATCAATTTTTTTCCGGAATCCCAACATGCCCAGATCTTTCTCCAGCTTTCCCTCAACCTTCGGGCCATCATCTCACAGCGCTTAGTCCTGGGAACCGACAACCGGCGTGTCCCTGCGTTAGAGATTCTGCTTGATACACCGCGTATCAAAGCGCTGATCAAACGGCGTGAAGTCGATACGCTGAAAGAGGCGATGGCGCAAGCCGAACTAGAGGGCTGTCAGACGTTTGATATGGCCCTTTTCGACCTCTACAGCAACGGCTTAATTGGTCTTGACCAAGCACTGAGTAATGCAGACAGTGTCAATAATCTCCGCCTCAAGATCAAGGTCAATGAGACACAGGAGGTAGGCGCTGAAGGTTTGAAGCCACCGGCCTGGCTCCGACTCGAAGGGGCTCAGGTTCCGCGACATTTTGAGCGCCTCTAGCCCGGCTTGCTTTGCAGGAGTGCCTCAGCCACAACGAGATCGTCCGGGGTAGTGATTTTAAAGTTGCCAGCCTCACCCAAAACGATGCGAACACGTTGCCCCATTTGCTCAACAAGAGCGGCATCATCCGTTGCCGATATGCCGTATTGCAGAGCCCTTTCGTGCGCTTCTCGAATGGCCGCAACCCGAAACGTCTGTGGGGTTTGGGCCAGCCAGAGGTCGTAGCGTGAAACAGTCTCACAGATAAAATGCTGAGCGCTGACGCGTTTAATGGTATCCCGGGCCGGGATCGCAACTATTGCACCACTCGACTCAGCCGCCGCCGTAATGCTCTGCTCAATGGTCCTGACCGCAATAAACGGCCGAGCTGCGTCATGAATAACGACGATATCGCAGCCTGTTTCAAGCCCAGCTAAGCCCTTGCGCACCGAATCCTGCCGTTCTGCGCCTCCATGCACGACGACAATCGGCCTCCGAAACGACCCGTGAGAGCGCAACAGCTCACGGCATAATGCTTCACGTTCAGGGGCAACCACAACAACGATACGGCTGATTGCGGCCACCTGCTCAATACGCCGTAGGGTATGCACGAGAATCGGTTTGCCGGCGACAGACAGGAAGGGCTTGGGCAGCTCACTCTGCATGCGCTCGCCTTTTCCTGCCGCAACAATGATCGCGTTCACCTTCATGAGAAAACTCGCTACTCCTGTTCGGCTTCGGTCAACAGCTCAACCTCGACCACTTTCCCCTGGCCAATTGACGACCCGACCAACCCGGCAAACCGGGCGAATGTATATTTGGAGCTGAACAGAATGTGAACTCTCTCCGTTTCAACCCTATCCTCAATAAACTTTGCTTTCCCAGTGAGGACGAGATGGGCAATTTTGAGCCGCAACTGGGCATTCTTTTGCAGATTACGATACCAGTGGGTTTTGCCTTCTTGTCCCGACTGTATGTATAAATATCCCTGCTCGTACACAAACCAAATCGGTTTGGTACGCGGCTTCCCACTCGTACGACCGAGAGTCGTAATTTCAAGCGTCGACTCCTCAGCCACTTGGGCAAGTTTGTCATGAATCGGGGTCTCCTGCGCTCGGGCGTTCACTCCACTGAACAGGCTCCAGCAGAGGAAACACAGCCCCAGTCCAGTCCCAAACGACCAGTCTCTTCGCCTAGACTGCTGCATACCTACTCCCTCTCTTTTCTCTGTGCGCTGCTGCATCGCATTGTCCAACACGTCTGACGCCCACTCCAATGAGAAAATACTCTACTCTAGTTCCTCATCTCAAATATCTATGATAGCGTAGCTTTATCCCGGAGTTAGAGGAGGAGACCAAGATGGCCACCCAATACCACTTCCGTATTGCGAACGAAAGCATTGACGTGCACACAGGTACGCACGACACCCCGAAAATCACGATGACCATGAAGGAAAGTGATTACCTTGACATGGTCAACGGCAAGCTCAACGGGCAGATGGCCTTTATGAGCGGTAAGCTGAAAATTGCCGGAGATATGGGACTAGCCCTGAAGATGCAAAATCTGTTTAAGCCGGCTGATGAGGGCAGTACTCCGGCAGAAACGATACAAGAAGTCATTGACGGCATGGCGGATGCGTTTAAGCCCGAAGCCTCAAAAGGCATCGATGCCGTCTTTCAGTTTAATCTGACTGACTGAGCTACCTGCGGCCCTCGTCCCGCTCTCACCGGGGAAGAGTACCAGCCCTCTCCGGTCTTTCTGAGGTTTTTGTCCCGTTCTCTCTGACTCGTTCCAGCTTTTCCCGCATCATTCCTCGCTCATGCTGAAACGCGCCCTCATCGGCCTCATGTCCGGCACTTCGCACGACGGCATCGATGCCGTGCTTGTTGATATTGCGCGTACAAAGGCTCGCTTCCACGTCCACCAACACGCTTTTCGCTCGTTTCGCTACTCGCGGGCCGTCCGGGACCGACTCCTACGCCTCAGCCAGGGAGCCAGCGCAAACGCGGGCGAGGTCTCACAAGTAAACGTGCTCCTAGGCGAACTTTTTGCTCGTGCCGTTCTCAAACTGTGTCGCGCGGCTGATGTCACGCCGGAGCAGATTGACGCAATCGGCTCACATGGCCACACGGTCTATCATCGGCCACACCAGCGGCCCGGACCAGGTTCGACTCTTCAAATCGGAGAGCCTGCGGTTATTGCCAATCGAACCGGCATTACTACAGTGGCCGACTTTCGGCCTGCAGATGTCGCGCTGGGTGGCGAGGGAGCACCGCTGGTTCCTTATGTGCATGCGTTTCTTTTTCAACATCCGACCCGGTCAGTCGCCATCCACAATATTGGCGGGATTGCAAATGTCACTGCCCTCCCCCCACGCTCAGCCACGAAAGATATGGTGGCTTTTGATACCGGCCCGGGTAATGTACTCATGGACGGAGTCGTCCACACGGTGAGTGACGGCAAAAAATTATACGACCGCAATGGCCGCCTGGCACGAGCCGGAACAATACATACACGCCTCCTGGGCGAGCTGTTACGTCATCCCTATTTTACCCGACGGCCCCCGAAATCCACAGGCCGAGAAGAATTCGGCGAACCTTTTCTGCGACGTTTTTGTCAACGCGCAACACGTCTCAAACTCAGTCCAGCCGACCAAGTCGCTACCGCCACAGCCTTGACCGCGATCAGTATGGCGCAGGCGTATCGTAATTTTATCCTGCCGAGAGGTCCGCTTGCCGAGGTGTTCTTAACAGGCGGGGGGGCCTTGAATCCCGCTCTCCGGGCTCAATTCGCTGCAGCACTGCCCGAGGTCCGCGTCCGCCTCCTCGAAGAGACCGGCTATGATAGCCAATCTCTCGAAGCCGTGGCGTTCGCCGTCTTGGCCTATGCGACCTTGCATGGACTGCCGTCCAACGTTCCCAGCGCTACAGGTGCCCGCGCGCCGGTTGTACTCGGGAAAATAACTCCTGGCAAAAACTATCACAGCGTACGGCTGGGTTAGGGACTATGTCCCATATGGGCGGCTCTTCGTTATTATACATCTTGCTGAGATCCGCCTTTATCCACCATATAAAAAAGGGGAAAGAAGTATGCCAAAGCGTGTTGTGATTATTCCGGGTGACGATGCCGCACCAGAGGCGATGACCCCAACAGTCAACATTCTGAAAAGTTTGGAGTTGGATATCAGCTTTACTGAGTTCCCCTCCGGCGAAGAGGGGGTCAAACAATACGGTTCCCGCAGGGAATTCGAAATGGCGCTGCGTAAAGCGATTGATCAATCTGACTCAACGCTGTTTGGCTCTACGAACGGGACAACGGGTGGCATCGGCTATCTGCGCTGGGGCAAGCAGACCTATGCAAATGTCCGCCCGGCCCATTGGCGACCTGGGTTTCGTAGTCCGCTCAAAGATCCTGAGAAAATCAACTTTGTCATTGTCCGAGAAAACCTTGAAGATCTGTATATGGGGCTGGAGGGAGACCTGGATACGCTGGCGCCGCTGTCTTTAACGAGTGCCATCACTCGAAAACCCTTGGATACACGATCTAAGGGCCAGTTTGCCATTAAAGTGATTACCGAGGCGGGGACACAGCGTATTGCGCATTTTGCGTTTGCCCTTGCCCGCAAACGCAAAGCCCAGGGCGGGAAGGGCTTAGTCACGTGTACGAGTAAATATAATATGCTGCGTAAGAGTGATGGTTTGTTCCGAGACGTTGTTGAGGCTGCGGCAAATGAGTATCCAGATGTGCAGTATGACCGGTATATTGTTGATGATTTTGCACGACGTTTGGTCGCCAGTCCCTCTCAATTCGACGTCGTGGTGATGCCGAATCTGTACGGAGACATTCTCTCAGACGTTGCCGCCGGAACTATCGGAGGATTGGGGCTGGGGCCGAGCGGATGCTACGGGGACGCCTATGCCTATTTTGAGTCCGTGCACGGCTCTGCTCCGGACATTGCCGGACAGAACATTATCAACCCGACGGCAACACTGCTCTCAGCGGCCATGATGCTCGAATATCTGGGCTGGCCCGAAGAGGCACAGCGCCTTGAGGAAACGGTTACTCGGGTATACGCGGACGGCGGCGTCCTTCCCCCTGATCAGGGGGGCACAGCATCAACGACTGCGTTTTGCGCGGAAGTTCAAAAGCTGCTTTTTCGTTAAGAAAAAGACTTTCGAGGCGGGCATTATCCCTGAGTTCTGTGACGAGACCGCTTCACGACGACGATATTTTGACCATTCACCCGGACGGTCCTTTTGTCTGCTACGGGTAGCTGAACAGGCTTCTGTCCGCGACCTTCCCGCCATATTTTGAGTTGTCTTTCAAGATCTTTCGAATCCACTCGGTCCTCCATACTCATACGACATTCCTATGATCTAGCCATCAATGAAAGCCTCTAAACTCTTGGCTCGTGTTGGGTTACGCAGCTTCCGGAGCGCCTTTGCTTCAATCTGACGAATACGTTCTCGTGTCACCGCAAACCGCTGTCCAACTTCTTCAAGCGTGTAGTCCGTCTTTTCATCAATCCCAAACCGCATCCGCAGAATCTGTTCCTCACGCGGCGTCAGCGTGGCTAACACCTTGCGGGTTTGCTCCTCTAAACTGAGGGCCATGGCGGCGTCGGCTGGAGAGAGCGTTTGGCGGTCTTCAACAAAATCACCGAGCGAACTTTCTTCGTCATCCCCAATGGGTGTTTCCAGCGAGACGGGTTCTTTCACTATCTTCAGGACTTTTCGGACCTTATCTGGCGGCACTTCCATTTGCGCCGCAATTTCTTCTGGAGAGGGTTCGCGGCCGAGCTGCTGGACAAGATAGCGAGAGGTCCGGAGCACCTTATTGATCGTCTCAATCATATGCACCGGAATACGGATCGTCCGGGCTTGGTCAGCGATCGCCCGACTCACAGACTGGCGAATCCACCACGTTGCATACGTTGAGAACTTATATCCGCGTTGATACTCAAACTTCTCAACCGCGCGCATGAGTCCGATATTCCCCTCCTGGATCAAGTCGAGGAAGCCAAGGCCACGGTTGACATAGCGCTTGGCAATACTCACTACAAGGCGCAGGTTGGCCTCGATTAACACGGCGTTTCCCCCTCCTGGGCTTGAGCCTCCCCTTGGGCAATGACGGCGAGAGATCGACGCATCTTTTCCATATTTGTCCCAAGTCGGTCCTCAATGCGCTGGATCTCTTTTCGGGTATTCTTGATGATTTGGCTTGCCTCTCGGATTTTTTGTGCGTGGGCCGCCTTACTGGATTCCTTGCCTTCTTTCGCGTCTCGTGGGGCGCCATTCTTGTAGATACGGGAAAGAGCGAGGATTTCGGACGCCTGACAATTGTGCAGACTCTCCTGGCGTCTGATCGTCCTGGTCTGCTTTTCCAGGAGAAGGCCCACTTCCTTCAATTTATCGACAACAATCGTAATATGGCGTCGGCCTAGAGGCAGAGCGTCGAGCGATGTTCTGACTTTCCCCTGTAGATCGATAAGTCGCTTGAGCACCTTCTCTCGTTCTTTCACCGGGCTGCGCTTGAGGGAGAGTTTCTCGGCCTTCTCCCGTTCTCCAGCAAGCCGTTTCAGGGGACCCATGCGGCTCAAGAAAAGCTCAATGCGTGGATCTTCTTTTCTCGTTGCCTCAGCACCCTCCTCTTCATCACCTTCCCCTTCATCACCGAAAATAAACCGTGCTTCGTTTTCGTCCCGCTTAAGGCGCTCGCCGAGCGACAAGATATATTGGAGCGCTAAAGGTGCTGAGAATATCTCTTGGCGAATGTGCTTTTCTCCTGCCTCGATCTCTTTGGCAACCGTCACCTCTTCTTCGCGACTCAGGAGAGGGATATTTCCCATCTCTTGGAGATACATACGGACAGGGTCACTCCAATTACCGGTTCTACAGTCGCGACAACTTCCTCTCCCCAGTTTCCTTCTCCCCGTTTTGAAGCCCCAACGGTAGCGGCGCCCTCTTCCTCAATGTTGACGCTCTTCTTCTTCAAGAACGTCGACCGTCTCAATGTCCATTTCCTCGAGAATGGTCATGACACCGTCGATCTCTCCTGTCGGAGCGACCCCTTGAGAAGCGGAGGAGGCCGCTTGGACAGGCGTGACAGTAGTCTTCGCAGACGCCTTCTCGCGGAACAACCAACATCTTTTTGTTTTTATTTTTTTTTCCATAGGCCTCTGCCCCCTTCATTATGAGCGGCATCAAAGCACGAAGGGGTGCAGACTCTCCTTCACCCTTATGTATTCAGAGAAAGAAGAAAAGGCTTGGCTTTCCTGACAGCGCCACTTTCGTATACGTGGTCCAAAAGAAATAGGAAGATAGATCAATTGGCTAGAACTTCTGACGAAATACAGAATCCCATGTATAATAGGGACAGTCAGAAAGGGAAGTCAAGAGAAAATTCGGTAGTGTCTCAGTTTGAAATGTAAATTCTTTCCCTCGCCCCTGATAATCTACACAGTCGCGACAACTTCCTCTCCCCAGTTTCCTTCTCCCCGTTTTGAAGCCCCAACGGTAGCGGCGCCCTCTTCCTCAATGTTGACGCTGCTCTCTTCTTCAAGAACGTCGACCGTCTCAATGTCCATTTCCTCGAGAATGGTCATGACACCGTCGATCTCTCCTGTCGGAGCGACCCCTTGAGAAGCGGAGGAGGCCGCTTGGACAGGCGTGACAGTAGTCTTCGCAGACGCCTTCTTGGGGGTGCGCGGAACAACCAACATCTTTTTGTTTTTATTTTTTTTCCATAGACTGCCTCTGCCCCCTTCATTATGAGCGGCATCAAAGCACGAAGGGGTGCAGACTCTCCTTCACCCTTATGTATTCAGAGAAAGAAGAAAAGGCTTGGCTTTCCTGACAGCGCCACTTTCGTATACGTGGTCCAAAAGAAATAGGAAGATAGATCAATTGGCTAGAACTTCTGACGAAATACAGAATCCCATGTATAATAGGGACAGTCAGAACCACATTTCAACGTCTTAGGGAAGTCAAGAGAAAATTCGAGACAAAGACCTCCGTGTGCTTCTTTTCTCATCAGAAATACTATTCCTTCAAGGACTACAGTTCACGTTTATACACTGTAACATTCCGCCGGCGCCCTTCAGCATATCCTTCCCATTTTTCTGCAGGAATTTCGTCTGGACCGACTTGGTCAAAGTCGAACCGTTCAAATAGCCGTTGCGCCCCCGCCTGATTCGTACACGCAAAGAGATAGGCAAAATGACGCTCCCATCCTTCGGTAATCGCGGTCATGACAAGGCGACTTCCGATCCCTTCTCCATGAAACCGAGTCAATGTATATAAACCTGCAATTTCTCCTGCATTTTCAGCTCGGTAGGGCAGCAGGGCACAAAAACCGACTAAATCTCTCTCCTTACCCAGCCTGGCGCCGTAACCATGCAAAAGCAGGAGACTCACTTCGTACGGGGTTCGGCTCTTCAGATACCCCTCTCGCTCGCCACGCTGCATGAGTCTTTCGACCTCGTAGAAATCATCAAGGGCGAGTCGTTCCACCCGGCAATAATCTGCCAAGGTCAATAGGGTGCCACAGCCTTCGTAGGTGAAAAGCTCTCGCGCTAAGTGAGACGGAGCACAGAGCGAAACAGAGGAGACTCCTCCTTCAAGCGCCCGCCATGCAGTTTCGAGCTGAAAGCGACGTTCCACGGATCCATCAATGTTCTCAATTTTGGATTGCAGAACCTTCAAAGTCGGGCCGTTTAGGAAAGACGTCGGGCCGCCAGCAGAGGTCAAGCCACCCTGCCGATCGAGGAGAACAAGTTTATATACCTTCAGGCGGATCGCCAGCCGTTGCGCACCTAACAGAAACGAGACGTTCGCCTGCTCTGGCCACAGACCGATAAAGATCGGTCCTGTTCGGAGGACCTCCCAAGCCTGGATAAGCAGCTGATCGTCGTCAGCTTCAGGCGACAAGACGGTGGGAGTCGGAAGCGTAGACTTCAGCGTTTGAGCGCACTGCTGGTACAAGGTTTCAATACATCGCTGCTGCTCCGCTGTTCCATCCGTTTCAAGTAAAAGGAGTGTTCGCGTTTCATTGCGAACCAGTGTACTGAGGACATCTCCAACGCTGCGGCGATCCTCGAGAGAGACCAGATCAGCCACGCGCAGCACAAAAAGCAGACTTTTGTCCCCGAATTCCTTGAGATAAAAGTCTTTCTCGACAAGCGGCCCGTCAGCAGGCACAGTTTTCATCCTTCCCTCAGCGTTGTCACACCCGAAAGAGCTGACCCTGGAGAGACGTCCGCGTCTCTGTATTCCAAGCAATGCGAATCTCTGGCTGTTGATTGATGAAAAAAAATATCAGTTCGCGCACCGGGAACGGGGTCAATTGTTCCAGAGCCCATGCACTGGGGCCAAGCTTTTCGCACACACGTGCCTGTCCTGTGCCAGCGGTGAGCATTTCACCTTCATGAAAATATACCACGATCCATTTCTCGTCTTCGAGCCAGGCAAGCGGAATCATACCTTCGAGTGCGATCTCGCCCGAGCGGAGGGCAAAGACCTCATTCGTCACACATCTCCGAGCAGCTCGGACTCGCGCCCATATGGGAGCAGACGCGACGCGTTCCCATAACCCGCTGGCATGGGTCGGTTTCTGAGTAAACCCATCCCCTTCCACTCCGGACAATCCATCCTTTCCGACTCGCGCTGCCATCTGTTGCACCACATGATCAACGGCTGTCGGTTGCCAAGGAGAGATTTCCGTACGAATCATCTTTTTCCTTTGCGGGTGACCCTTCCGACGCCCTTTCGCCAGCAGCCGGCGTCGTTCAGTCAACCAAGCCAGATCCGAGTACGGCACATCAAATGCTGGCTGTGTCGGTACTGGCTGGGCCGGTTTATCCGCCCCCAAAATGGATAGGAAAGTAGAAGACGGACGTCCAGACTCGTCAACGGATGGCCCGTCAACGGACGCATATGCAGCAGAAGCAGCCACTATGTCTTGATCGCTGAGGTCAACAATCACAGTGTGGGATGAACGCTGCGCCTCTTTTGCGAGAATAGCACGTTCACCCTTTTTATTCGGTGTCCCTGCCCGTATTGCTGCCTGTAAAGGAATCCCCACATACTCCCGCGCACGCGTGGCCGCGACATACCACAAGCGCCGCTCCTCAGCCGCCTCTCGTCTGCGTTCTTGGACTTCAGCCACCTGCCATCCTTGCGTTGTACAGGTTAGGCTACGCGGACCAATTTGCAGATCGAGGCGAGTGTTTTTGCGCCTGACAAAGCCGGTTCGGGACAGCCGGTTCTGTTGTGATTCCGGCTCCGCCAAAATCACCAACGGAAACTCGAGCCCTTTGGCCTTATGGATCGTCAGCAAGTGGAGCCCGTCTTGCCGATCTTGGGAGGTCGGCTCCTCTCCGGGTTCTTGCTCTCGTGAGGAATACGCGAGCAAGCGTTCCAGGTCGGCTAGAGAGCTTTTGCCTGAACCCAAGCGTTCATACCCTGCCTCGACCAATTGGAGCAAGCCTAGTCGGCGTTGCTTTCCGTCCTGATGCAAGGCCAGCAGAGGTAATGCCGGAGTTCTCGCATAGATCTCGGATAAAAGCGGAGCGATACCGACACTACACTGTTGGCCGTGCAGTATTCTCAGCAACGCAAAGGCGGCATGGAAACGGTCTGCACTAGGGAGACGCGCGGGGACGACTCCACGCAGATAATCGAATTTTCCGCCGGCGCAGATAAACTGGGCTAGCTCCTCATCTGAAAAGCCGAACAGTGAGGAACGCAGCGTTGCTATGAGCGCGGTTGTATCCGCAGGGTGTTCCAGCGTACGGACACAGGCTCGAAGCTCTTCGCCCTCCACACTCGGCGTTTTCTGCTGGGCAGGCACACTGCGATATGGAATCTGCGCTGCGCGCAAAGCTGCCGCATAGACCTCCACACTCCGGTTGGTCCGGAACAACAGGGCAATATCCCCATACCGAAGAGCCTGTCCCGTTTGTGTCAGCAGCGGCTGCTGCTCGACTATGTGACGGACAAATCGCGCAACACACTGGGCTTCGGCGCCCTGCTGTGTCTCCCACTTATATTGTCCGTTTGGCCGGCGGTGTGGATATTGCAAAAGGAAAACCGTGGGATCTTTCCTGTCGGCTTCCTCCCCATTTGCAGCAAATAGAGGCCGATAGCTGGGTTGGTCTTCTCCCTCGTCGTGCGGATCTTGCAGGTCCCGCGGATCTCGCAGAATCCGCGCAAACGTCTCATTCACCCAGTCCACAAGGGCAGCACGCATCCGAAAATTCGTCGAAAGCGATAGGACGGATCCTTGTCGCTCAATAATCGAGCGGACCACTCGGTAGACGTCGATATCAGCGCGACGGAAGCGATAAATCGACTGCTGCGGATCACCGACAAGGAAGAGTTTCCCTGGACGCAACGTCACCTGCGTCCAGTGCTCCGCTTGTGGCTGGTCTTCCGCAAGGAAAAACACGATTTCCGCTTGCAGAGGATCCGTATCCTGAACCTCGTCAACAAAGAGGAAGTCGAACTTGCGTTGAAAATATCTCCGCAGCTCGTAATTCTGCTTGAGTACGTCACGCAGGATGACAAGCAGGTCGAGAAAATCCAGGCTGCAGTGCTGCTGCTTTTTTTCCCGATAGGCTTGAAGATAGCCTTCCATCCAATGTGCGAGTCCGACCGTGAGATTATGAAACCAGGCCGAACGGGCCTGGAGATAAGACTCCTTCATCTGTGTCAGCAGGGTGCGCGCTTCTTGGAGGGCGGAGGCAGGTTGCCAGTTTGCTTTTTTGCCTTTGCGCGGCTGGAGTCTGAGTCCGTGTATCAGGAACCGCTCCCACGCTTCCTCTTCATAACCCGTCGGAACAGCATCAATTAGCAGTGTAATTTGCTCCCAGACTTTGTCCGTAGTGTCCTGACAGCAGCCGCGCAGGGCAGCGAGACGAGCAACAGCGTCTTGTACAGAGTGACAAAAGGTTGGGAAAGGAGAGGCAACAGGCGCAGGCAGCCATACTAGGCAGTCGCGATTTTCGCTCAGAAAATCCCGTAAAGACGCCAGATGGGAAATTGTCAGGCCGGCGCGGAAGGCTTGGCGTAAGAGCGGGGAGTTGTGCGAGTCTGGATTGAACTCTGTGGCCAGCCATGCGTTCCAAACTTCGTCCTGCAACGCGCTTGCGCGCGCCTGGTCAAGGACCACAAAATGCGTATCGAGCCGGACTTCAAGGGCCCGTTCGCGCAAGAGCGCTGCACAGAAAGCGTGCACGGTCATCACAACGGCACGATCAAGCTGGCGCAGCGCGGTCTGCAACGCGTCCCGCTCCGCCTCAGCAAGAGGACGCTCCAGTGCTGACTCAATTGCCGCCCGTAGGCGCGTCCGGAGCTCCGTCGCCGCTTTGTCCGTAAAGGTGATAATGGCAATCCGATCGAGGGAGCTACGCCTGGTCCGTAGCAGTGCGAGCAAGCGCTGCAACAACATCTGCGTTTTGCCCGTCCCCGCACCCGCCTCAAGCAAGAACGTTGTCTGAAAATCGGACAAAATAGCGCGCTGGGTCGTTTCATCATGAGACGCTTGGGACTCTGATGAGGTCATGCTTGAGTCCGTATCCAGCGCCATGCGGCCGTCCGCTGGTCCTGGAGTTTCTCCCCAGCTCGCTTGAGTCCGTGTGCCGCGCAGATCTGAGGAAAGGCACACGGCATACACGAGTCAGGAGCCAAAAAAAATTGTCCGGAAGAGATCCCCTCGGCAAGACGTGTGACTATGGTTCGCAGTGTTCCGAGTGTAGAAGTCAAGGTTGCTAGAGGGAATACAGATTTCTGCGTTTGGGCAGAGCCGTCAACACTCGTATATTCTGATGAAACCCAGGTGAGATCCGGCCGGAGGTATTGCGCGGCAAAGAGGTATAGTGACAGTTGTAAGGCAGTTCCGCCGGCAAAGCATCCGGACGGAGCCTTGCCCGTTTTGTAGTCGAGAATCCGTGCGCAGTTGCGCTCATGATACACATCGACTCGGTCGATACGCCCACGCAGTTGTACGTCTTCACCCGTATCGAGGGTGAAAGGAATGGATTGTGGAGGAAAAAAATGAGGAGCCACCTTTGCTGTCTCCTCATCTCCTAGTCCGAACTGCACTTCAAACGCTTCCGGGCAGAAACCTACTTCACCATAGTCCCGCTTGAGGAATGCCTGTAGACGACGTGACAGCTGCTCGCGTTCCATCTCCCATAACAACGGCAGTCCCACCGGTCGTCTCCAAGCAAAACGGGAAAAGTGTTCCTCAGATACGTGTCTGAGGAGTGTTTGCAGCTCAGGCAAGTCCTGAGTTGCCAAGGGGAGACGATCTGCCGTACGGAGTTGTGAGAAAAAGTCATGCAGGATGTCGTGCAGCAGCACGCCTCGGTCACGCGGGAGGATGGTCATAATATGTTCCGGCTGTTCCAAGGGCGTAAGATGAAGCACCACACTCAAAAAATATCGAAACGGACAGCGGGCATAGCTCTCCAGGGCACTGGCCGACAAGCGCAGTCCGTGCGGGAAGAGGTGCTGCCGTAGCGTCGTTTGGACAGCCTCCGCCTCAATCAGTCCGTCAAAGGCCGTCAGTTGTGGAAGCTCCAGGCGTTGGAACATCGCCCGAGCCGCAGGGGCGAAGAAGGGCAACGTCTGGAGGCCATATTCGACAGGCTGTGGGCTGCCTGTGCTTTTCGCACGCTCAACACATGCGAGATGCAACTCCAGTGTGTCCAACACATGTTGAGGGGAAATGCCGTCCAGCGGATCGCTTGACACCCACTGGCTTCTCTTTTCAAGGTCTGCAAGCGCTGCCGGTCGACCACACAGCGCACTAACGATCTGCAAAAGTAAAAGTGATGGGCTTTGCGACGCCCCTCCTACGGAGCGTGGATAGGTCAGGAGTAACCTCTCTTGCGCACTTTGAGTCGCAAGCGTAAAGAGCAGTTGTTCGTACTCGACTTGCTGTCTGCGCAACGGAACTTCAGTGCTCAGGACCTCCGCCAGATGTTGTCGGTCTGCATCATGCAGGATGGGATCTCGGTACGGCTGCGTTGCCAGCGACTCTGCTACGAGTCCGGGGATGATGACGGCCCGAAAAGGGCGGCCCCAGGCCTGCGTCAGATCACTCAGAAATACGCCATCTGCATGCACTACGTTTTGCCGCTGGCGTACTTGTGACAGGATGACGCACACACTGTCGGCCCACGCCTCGGTCTGGACTGCTCCATTTGACTGAAAAAGATAGTCCTGGCCCCGGAGAGCTTCTTCTATTTGCAAACCATCACTTTGCATATCGTCAGCGGTCCAGGACACATAGCTTCGGCATACTTGAAGGAAATGCGCGATCCAGCCTGTCCATGTTTGCTGGACGAGAACTTCTGCTGCGTCCGAAAGAAAGCGCTGCATGAACCGGATAAAAGTGCACAGGACTTGTACTTGCCCCGTGTCCGCTTCTCGACCACGTTCACCCTGCTGATCGTCTTCTTCAAGAGCAGCGAGTCGAATGCGCCACTCCTGTGCCCCACGCACAATCCCGGCTTCCACCGCCAAGGCTTCCCACTGAGCGAGGTCGGCAGCTGACACCGCTGCACCAAGCGGTGCGGGAAAAGAATCGCGTACAATCCAGAGAAACTCAAACACCCGCTGCCGAGCAAAATCCTCAGCCAGGATCAGACACAGCGCCTGCACGGCCTTCCCCGCTCGCGTCTGGAGTAGAGGAAGACCATCCGCCAGCGTGTACGGAATGCCCAGGCTGGCGAACGTCTCAACCAGGAGTGGAGCATAGGTTGCAGGCTCTCTGAGAAACACGCCGATCTCATCAAAGATATAGTCTTGCTCTCGCACGAGGCCAAAAATCGCACGCGCAATTTCACGCGCTTCCCGTGTTTGATCTGGCGCGGAAGTAATGTGGACGGAAGAATCGGCGCAGGCAGGAGCGTCGTGCGGCTCTCCTGCGCTCGGCTTTGTTTTCGTCTGCTCCCAAGTCCTCTCGAAGAGTCGAGTCGCAACTCGAGCGAGGTCTCGCGGCAGCGTCTCCGAGTGTGCAAGAGCAGCATACTGAAACCCCAATCCCATAAGCCACGTCAACACAGGAGTCACAGATTCATAGGCTGAGCCCGGTCTCCACGGAAGAAAGATTAGCCCGTCACGCTGTCTGAAAACTATTTCGATAAGGCGACGCTGCAGTGCAGTCAATGCGATACAGCTATACAACAGTAGCGGGCCGTCAGAGATAACGGTCTCTCCTTGGGCAGCATGCGTAAACAGATCAGCGTCATCGACAAGCTGATGTTCGGCCAAGAAGTCCGTATAGCGATCATAGAGGTGAAAGAGATTGCGCATCTTGTCTCGATACATGGTCGATTGGAGAGAAATCTGAGCGCCAAATGTTTGCAGCTGATGCGGCCGGATGCCGGCCTGTTTGAGCTCAGTCATGGTCTCCACAAAGAACTGCGGAAGCCGAGGCTGCTGGGCAAGTTCCGGGAACCCCGTGCCAGGCATAGCCTGCATCAGATTTCTCACAATACGCGCTGCTGCCACATCGGACACACGCTGTTGTCCTGCCTGTGCCAAAGCGCCGTCAGCAATGCCGGCAGCGAAATCAACCAGCGTCACAAACCGGAGCCCTATATATCCATCCCCGGCCCAGACAACCTCTTGGCTCAGTTGGGTTCCGAGAAGATCGTTCGGGACAATAACGGTCAGCGCAGTGAGCGGGTCAGCCGCCTTCAGCGTTTGGATGGCGGAAATACACGCCTCTTGCAAAACAGCAAGTGAGTCAGAGACAAAGACCCGCTTGTGCGACATGGTTCATTGCTTATGGGGCGGATGGGAATTTTGCAAGCATTCTGCAAACGTTCCGAGGACAGGCTCTCTTGAGCAAGGCCCTGATTCAGACCCTCCCGAGCTGCTTTTGCACAGCTTCGAGATCAGCCTGGCTGAAACGGAAACGAAGGAGCGCCCATCCCGACAGGAGATAAAAGGCAGCCGGGAACCACGAATACATACCGAGCATCCATGTCTTGACCAGCTCGGTTTGGGGGACACCGGGGACATAGCCAACGTGCTCCAGGACCTGCAAGGCGGCAAAGCCCGTAATCGCATTGCCAAGCTTGGTCGCAAAGGCCCAGATGGCAAAATAAGACGCCTCACGGCGGCGGCCTGTGCGTGCCTCATCATAGTCAATCAAATCAGCCACAATCGAGGCGGGTAAGGCAAGATAGTTCCCAAAGGCGATCCCTCCAAGGATGAGAATACAGGTAAAATAGCCTATCGCTCCCGGCGCGAGGCCCCAACAGGCGACACTCACAATCACGGCCAAGACAATGGAGATGCCCCATGTAGCTTTCTTTCCCACTCGACTTGCAATCCAATTCCAGACCGGGAGCGAGCAGATCCCACTCGCAAAATAGACTAACAGATAATAGGACCAGGTCGGCAGCCAAGCGGGAACCGTAGCCGTCCACCACGGTGGCGTGCCGATGATGTAGACCGATACGTAAATGACCAGTGTTGCAGGAATCGCGCCCGCAATTGCACTACACGTAAACGCGATAAGCAGAGGTCGAAAGTGGGGATTGCGTAACGTCTCCCGCCAGCCTTGATACGGCGGCAGCGGCGGGCGGCCTTGAAACTCGGGTCGTTCGCGTACACTCAGAGCCGCAATAATCAGAAAGAGCGAGGTGCCGACACCCAGGATGCCACCCATCGCGGCATAGCCTTGGCGTCCTCCATACAAATAAATGAGGTAGGCAGGCAGAATGGCCGCTGCCAAAAGCCCACACAGCGCCCACGCTTCGCGCACGGCAATGACGTATACCCGTTCCTGATAGTCGTCCGTCAACTCCGCGCCTAAGCTAAAATACGGTACGGCTCCAATCGTCCAGATCAGATAGGTCAGCGTATACGTCGTGAGCAGATAGACAAGTAGATACGTCTGATGTTGGGCTGGGTTCTCAACAGCTGGGGGTGCAAAGAGAAAGTAAAACGCAACACCCAACGGGAGAGCAGCACCTAAAAAATATGGGCGCCGACGCCCGAGTCGTGTCTGTGACCGGTCAGACAGGTAGCCCATGACGGGGTCCGTCACCGCATCAAGCATGCGAGCCAAGAGTAACGACCAGGACACCAGTCCTGCCGAGAGCCCTACGTAGTCGGTGTAAAAAAATTGCAAATTTACGGCAACGACAAGGCCAAGGAGGGCAAAAGCGAAGTTCCCTGCCCCGTAGCCAATCACCATGCGTAGGGGAAGATTCGTCTGCCGAGTGGACGGTCCGGCTGTCTCCATTTTAGCGTTTCCCTCTCGCGTAGAGAGTTCGGATTTGGCTGTCTTTTGTTCTGGAACCTCTAGGTTCTTGTAAGTCCTTGCGCGGGTGTCAGAATTATACAGCCCAACCTCGAAGGAGTCGGTTGTCCAAGGCACAGAAAACAAGACTTACTCAGTCTCAGAAACGGCGGGAAGGTCGGTGGATTATAGATGCGGAGCGAAGCAGCATCTCTTCTGCATGACATTCTGAAGAGGCTGCTCCACTCGCTCCATACGTCGGCACGTTTAGCGTTTGAACAACACCACTTCAAGTACCTTATCGTTATAGCGATGTTTGAAGCTCCCGATAGACTTACCGACATCGATCCGCTTAGTAAAATCGGGTGGAAAAGCGGACGACACAGCGGCCAATTTTCGGACGTCAGGGTCGGCGACACTGCCTTTCACAAAGAAACTGCCGTTTTTCAGGGACAAATCATAGTCGTAGTCGGGCATCTCATCGCCAATACCCATCTCACGCTTCGCCGCGGAAACAGGAATCCGCCGCGGGAGTTCCAGGCGTAGGACATACGCGTTGCCATATTCCTCGACAGCGTATCGCTCCCCGTATCGACGCGCACGCTCTGTTTTGTCATCAAACTCTGATGTGTAATAGCCCTCAATAGGCTGACCACCTGTATCAGGCGTCCGCCCCCTGGAAGACCCTAGAAAGGGAGCCAGGATCGGCGCAAGCGGCAGACCGTAAAACGTCCCACGCAGTGGCGTCTCTTCGATCGGTATCCCTTGAAAGAAGGATTCACGCAGGCGAATCATGGATTCTACCGAGGCAATCAGGATGCCCCAAAAGATGAATTTATTCCCTGCTTGGCTGAACAGTTCGCCACCCAAGACCGTGGTATACACGGCCAGCAAGATAATGGGATACAGCACCATATTAAGCAAGACATTCAGGCCTGTCGCGGTTCCAACGCTAAAATAACGTGTATCCCCAACAGCTCGCTCTAAGACTTTCTTTGTAGAGAGGGGCAAAGCGCCTAGTATGGGCTGTGCTGCGGCGAGCAGTACCCCAATGATCGAGTTATTCTGCTTGGCTTGTACGCGCGTAAAGGCCTGTGCATAACTGCCGGCCAGCTCACCTTCGAATACCTTTTCTTCAACTTTCTTAGGCGGGACTGGTTTTGGGGTCGGTGCGGCGACTGCTGGAGCAGCCACCACGGGTGCTAGCGTAGGAGCAGTGACTGCAGGCGGAGCTGATGCGGGTTTAGCGGCTCCATTTGTCACCGGCGCCGGAGTCTCAGCTTCTACCGGGGCAGTCGCTGTAGCTTGCGCTTCCGCACCCTTGAATCGCGACGGAAAGTCGTCGCCAAACGTTTGCTCGGGATGCAGTTCTTTGGCGCGTACGAGCAGGACCTCTTCCGTCTCAACAATGTCCGGGTCAGGCAGACAGCAGTCAACCGGGCAGACTGCCTGGCACGCTTCCTCGTCGTAAAAACCGACACATTCTGTACATTTTTGCGGAACGATATAGAAAAGGTCCTCGGATATTGCGGCGTGCTCTTCCCCGTTGAATTCCCACTCAACGGCACCCTGATAGATAGCGGTGTTGGGGCATTCGGGTTCACACGCACCGCAATTGATGCACTCCTCCGTGATCATCGTAGCCATACTGAATGTTTCTCCTTACACAAACTGACACACTACTCAGTCGTATAGCAGCTCTTCATCTAGCGGGTTTGCCCTGGGCGGTCAACGAGACCAAACATGGCTCTTGGCGTATTGACAGATATAGACTACAGCTATCTTGCTTAGTGGCTAGCTAGCTAACGATAAGGGCGGCCTGAGTGGTCGCCTTTATTATTTTGAGGACTCGGGTGGATAATACCTTTTTGCACAGTGCCGAGCTTGAAGCCAAGCTCGGAACCCTACCAACAAGTCCCGGGGTGTATAAATTCAAGGATAAAGACGGAACCGTCATCTATGTGGGTAAGGCCAAAAGTCTCCGCGCGCGCGTCAGGCAGTCAAAGTTGCTCTCGACATTGTTAAGGCTGATACCCTGCGTATGGCATTCACTGTTTGAACGACACACTTTCACAAGGTACACACGCGAATCTCAGTCGCAGAACCGCTATCGGCGATAGGCACTGGTCGGGCGGTTTCAAATTCTTTAGTGAGATCAAGTGCCCCTCGATAGTTGCCTCAAGGTTGGTGATTGAAGCTGTCCAGCATTTCTCTTGTTTTTTTTGTGTATCTTGGAAAATCCCTCGTACTGTACCCGCGTATTTCAAGAGTAAACCACTCCATCGTTTCAAAATCGTCGGGTAGTCGTGCGAGCCTCTTACAGTTGGAGAGTATTCTTTCAAGCGAGATGCCGCCGCCTTCGAGATCGGTGAGTAGGAATCCCATCAAGAAGATGGCCTGCCGTCGAATCACCGAGCCAATCTCCGCAAATCAACAACTGCTCCGACAGCGCCATATGGACGACCCGCTACTACGTGCGGTTCAAGGATTGGAAAGGGGTGAATCGGAAGATTCCCGCGGGCACAGATCTTCGAGGAGCGAGAAGCAAGAAAAAGCTCCTCCTAGGCGAGAATGAGCGCAGAGTAGACTTCGACAGGGGGAGAACCGAGTGGATGACGTTCCATAGCTGGGGATGCAGATATTTGGAACTGGCCGCTGGAAAAAAGACAATCAGGGACGACGAATTATTGTTGCAGTTCCTCAATGTGGAATTTGGTCCTTTACCCTTAGCGAACATTACCTACGCAAGGATCAAGGAATTCGGTCTAAAACTCCGAAAGACACCATGCCGCAGGAATCCAGAGCGGTTGCAAAGCCCAGCGACTTGCAACCGCAAGCTTGCATTACTTCGGCACATCTTGCGTATGGCTTGGAAGGAGGGGATCTTAGAGAAACTCCCAGCGGTCGAATTGTTTCGAGAGGATAACGAGCGAGATCGAGTCTTGACAGAAGAAGAGTACGCTGGTCTCTACGAACAAGCAGCAGAGCATCTGAAACCAATCTTGTTGTGTGCGTGGGAAACTGGGATGCGGAAGGGTGAAATTCTTAGGCTGACCTGGACTCGGGTCGATCTTAGGAATGACATTATCACACTCCTGAGCGATGACACGAAAACGAGCCGCAAACGCTTGGTTCCCATAAGCGATATCCTGCGAGAAATCTTCCTGGACCTACGCCGTGAAAGAAGGAAAGTGACCGAAATCTATCAACATGTATTTTTGTCCCTCAGAGGAGTACCGTTCAAAAGTATCCAGACGTCATTCAATAACGCGGTCGCAAGAGCAGGTCTCGAAGACGTCCATTTCCATGACGTGCGCCGGTCCTTTGTCACCAGAAAGGTCGGAGAGGGGTGGGATAGGGACTATATCAAGGCGATAACCGGCCACCGCACTGATAAGGTCTTCGCCAGGTACAATAAACCCTCCCTTGAAGCGCTCAAAAACGTCGTGAACGGTCCTCGTCCTACATCCGTGGGCCAATCTGTTGGCAAATTGTTGGCAAACGGATCTGGACGCTAATTCGCCCACATGCTAAATGCTTGATTTCATTATGCGGAGAAGGATATGGCCCGGTGGCTGTACCGGTCTTCAAAACCGAGTTGCGTGGCGTAACGTTGCGCGGATGGTTCGACTCCATCTCTTCTCCGCCAAGTCTTCCAGCTTCAGCTTGCAGCGTCAGGAAGAACGTGGGACGAGCTGAGTTGCATCAAAAATCCCACGCAGGTCGAGCAAAAACGTCCCGTCATGGATGCGGCCGAGGATGGGTGGATCAGCGTCTCGAAAACGGGTCGCTATTTTTTCAGCCGACAGTTGTGGATGACGAATGGCGATAACTTTACTCGGCAGTTCTTCTTCCGGCAGAGCACCGCTGCCGATCTGTGCCATAGCGTCGTCAGCCGCTATCGAGAATTCGTCGCCAAGCGTTTTCTGAAGCAACGGTAGGGCTTGCGCAGCAATCGCTTCCATGTCTTCTATCGGCCGGGTCAGCCAACGCAAGGTCGGCAAGGCCTGGAGCAGATCGGGCGAACGACGGTACAGCCGCAGGGTTGCACTCAGCGCGGCCAGGGTCAGTTTGCCAAGCCGTAAGGCACGTTTGAGTGGATTCTTCTTGATCTTATCGATCCATTCTTTGCAACCAACAATGAGTCCGGCCTGTGGCCCGCCGAGCAGCTTATCGCCACTAAAGGTGACAACGTCCGCACCTTTCGCAATCCGCTCAGCTACTATGGGTTCTTTTGGGAGACCATATTGCGACAGATCAATGAGCGCGCCTGCACCAAGGTCTTCCATCACTGGGATGTTGTGTTCCCTGCCTAAGACAACCAGTTCTTCCAACCCGACTTCTGCAGTAAAACCAATGATACGGTAGTTGCTGGTGTGAACTTTCAGCAACACGCCGGTCTCAGCAGAAATCGCACCAGCATAATCTTTGAGATGGGTCCGATTAGTCGTTCCCACTTCACGCAGAACAACTCCGCTCTTGCGCATGACATCCGGGATGCGAAACGAACCGCCAATCTCAATCAGCTCCCCGCGCGACACAATTCCCTCTTTGCCTTCCGCCAGCGTATTGAGCACAAGCAGGACTGCCGCCGCATTATTGTTCACAACAGTCGCCGCTTCTGCGCCCGTCAGGGCAAGCACGTCGGCCTCAATGACATCATCCCGGTCGCCGCGTCCGGTCTTAGCTATGTCGTATTCCAGCGTCACCGGTGTTGAGCCGACTCGGACCATTTCATCCAGCGCATCCTTAGCCAGCAGCGCGCGGCCGAGATTCGTATGCAGCACCGTCCCGGTTGCATTGATGACCGAACGCAGCGGGGACTGGTCGTCGCGACGGAGCACTGTATGCACCCGTTCGACGACGTTTCTCTCATTCACCTGGTCGATAATTGTTCCAGCCAGAATGTCGTGACGCGCAGTCGCCAGCACGTTGCGTATGACATCGGTAGTATAGGTCCTATTGTAACGCGCCAGAATGGGCTGAAAGGCCGCAGCGCTCAGAATTTTTTCGACGGACGGGAGCGTGCGAAGAAGGGCTTTGGGATCAGCTCCTGGTGTTTTCATACCCGTCTTTACCTTGGCATACGGGCTTCCCCCTTGCAACTGCAAAAGCCAAGCTGCTAGCTTCGCTCTGCATCGAAAGAGACCGACTATGGCGACGCTTGAGACCCATTACCAAGAGACTATTACCCAGCATGCGGGGCAGATTCTGTCGTTCTTACGTACGTTCGAAGCGCTCCAAGAACAGATTCATCTTGGGAAAATCAACGAGCATCAGGAAGAATTGGTCGGGAAAGTAGGAGATCTGTTTTCCGCCATCAATTCCGAGACTGAGAAACTGGAGATCCCACCGAACCGAAACGCGTTTCACAAAAAATGGCTCGAAGCCCTTGAACATCTCGAAGACGCCTACACATCCTTTCGTACCGGCTCTCCACATAATTTTATTGTTGCCTATATGCAGAGCCGGCGTGTGTTTTCGTTAGGCAAATATCTGTTGTATGACCTGCGGTCCGAGCTAGCACCCATTCAGCCGTATTGGCTCCTTGCCGAGGATCTACCTCGTCTAGCGGAACTAGAAACGCCGGTCGAAGGAAGCAGCGTGCAGACCGGCGTCATGCATCGGCCCCAAACCAAGAAACATGCGGAATATTCGCTGTATGTTCCCGAGAACTATGACCCTGACCAACACTGGCCGCTGGTGGTCACCTTACACGGTGGTCATGGACGAGGGGACGATTATATGCTGACCTGGCTGAGGATAGCCAAGAGCAAGGGACTCATTCTCCTCTCGCCTAAGTCGCTGGGCCAAACCTGGTCTATTCAGCAACCCGGCCTGGATATCCGCTCTATCCTGGCCATGCTCGAAGAAGTCATGGACGAATATGCGGTCAACACCAGCCGAATTTTGGTCAGCGGGCTTTCTGACGGCGGTACGTTTTCGTACGCGCTCGGCATCAGTTGTCCAAAACTCTTTGCCGGTATTGCGCCCATTGCCGGCGTCCTCCTCCCCCGACTCGATTATAAACGGGCAACTGCACTTCCGATTTTTATCGTACACGGCGCCAAGGATTTTATTTTTCCGGTATCTTCCGCCCGCATGGCACGGGACTTTTTAGAAGGACAAGAGTTTGCAAACATCATCTATACGGAGCTGCCGGACTGGGGCCATGCCTATACCTACTCTATCAATGAAACGCTGGTCTTACCCTGGTTTGAAAACCTCCCAGATCGGCTCCATGCGGCTAACAATAATTAATTTTTGCGATTTCGCCGTTTTAGACGGTACACTAGATAAGGGATGCATTCGGGATGAGCGCTACTGACGTGACGAACTCACCACCAAGAGCACAACTCGGGGTTATTATTCTTGCTGCGGGCAAAGGCACACGCATGCGATCAAACCAGGCCAAAGTCCTGCATCGCTTGGCCGGGAAACCGCTTCTCACGCATGTCATTCAGGCCAGCCAGCGTCTCCACGCGAGCCGTCTTGTGGTGGTGGTCGGTTATCAGGCCGACGTCGTTCAGCAGGTCTGTGGCGGAGACGATATTCTTTTCGCTCTCCAACACGAGCAGCGCGGCACGGGAGACGCCGTGCGCGCGGCCCAGGAACAGTTTCACAGCTTCCGGGGTGATATTCTTATCGTCTACGGCGACGTCCCGCTCCTGAGGACGCAAACGCTGGCTCGCTTCGTCGCACAGCATCGGGCTCAGCAGAGCACGCTGTCAGTCTTGACCGCACGGCTCGAAGATCCGGCTCAATACGGGCGCGTTATTCGGCAAGCAGACGGACAGCTGGACCGGATTGTTGAAGCCCGTGACGCATCGGAACAAGAACTTGTCGTCCAAGAAATCAATACCGGTATTTATTGTGTCCACGCCGATTTTCTTTTTTCCGCCCTGGACCGCCTGCAGCCGACCAACACCCAAGGTGAATACTATTTGACCGATATCGTGGCGACGGCCGTCCAGGCCGGACTCCCGACTCGGGTCGTCCTCACTCCAGACTTTTACGAAGTCGAAGGCGTCAACTCTCGACAGGAGCTCGCTCGTATGGAAACAACACGCCAAGAACAACTCCGCCGTCAGTGGATGGACGCTGGCGTCACATTTGAAGACCCGCAGACCGTATACCTGAGTGACGAAGCCACGATAGGCCAAGATACGATCATTGGTCCAAATACCCATATCAAGGGCAAGACGACGATAGGATCACACTGCCGCATTGACGGCAGTGCGTATATTGAAAATTGTACAATCGGGGATAATGTCCAGATCTATTTCTCGGTTGACCTACGTGACAGCGAGCTGAGCAATTATTCCTCGGCCGGTCCGTTTTCACGTATGCGCGCTAGTGCCTTCCTGGCTCCACGGGCGGAGATCGGGAATTTCGTCGAAGTCAAGAAATCTACCATAGGCGAGCATACAAAAGCGAAGCACTTGGCCTATATCGGCGATACCGAAGTCGGCCAGGATACCAATATAGGGGCGGGAACCATCACCTGCAACTATGACGGCTTCCGTAAGCATAAGACCAAGATCGGGGATCGGGTTCAGATCGGCTCGGACACGACTTTGATCGCTCCGATTACCATCAACGACGATGTCTATATCGCCACGGCCACGACGGTCCGCCACGACGTTCCAGCCGGGGCGCTTGTCTTTAATCGGCGTCAGGAAGAAACACGTGCAGGCTGGACGGCGGCCAAACGCGCCAAAGAAGAATCACAACAGGACAGCTAATTCAGCTGCCCTCAGTAAGAACACACACCCGATTCTTTCGCAGAAGAGGACTCAATCATGTGCGGCATCATGGGTTATGTTGGTCAGCGTGAAGCAGCCCCACTACTCTTTCAGGGGCTGAAGCGGCTCGAGTATCGAGGCTATGACTCCGCCGGCATCGCCGCTTTCACAAATGGACACATTTCTATCCGCCGGGCGGTGGGCAAGCTGAACAACCTCAATCAGCTGTTGCAGGAAGAACCTCTGCCTGGCTGCATTGGGATAGGCCATACTCGCTGGGCAACCCATGGCCCTCCGTCTGAGGAGAACGCCCACCCGCATCGGGCCGGAGACGTTGTCGTGATCCATAACGGCATTATCGAGAACTATCTCGACCTGCGGCATGCCTTGATGGAAAAAGGGCGGACGTTTAGCTCAGAGACCGATACCGAAGTTATCTCGCACCTGATTGATCAATACCTCCAAGAAGGCATGTCATTCTCAGAAGCCACCCGGACGGCTCTCCGACATCTGTCTGGCTCGTTTGCCATCGTCGTCCTGAGTGAGAAAAATCCTGGCACCATTCTCACAGCAAAAAATGCCACACCCATTGTCATCGGTTTAGGCAAAGGTGAGAATTTTATTGCTTCCGATGTACCCGCGCTTCTCGACTATACGCGCCAGGTCGTATTTCTCGACGACGGTGAGATGGCTGAGGTAAGTTGCACAAACGTGTCGATCTCAGATTTCTCTGGGCAGCCGATCGAGCGCGCCCCGCGGCAAATCACCTGGGATCCCATTACCGCTCAAAAAAGCGGCTATAAGCATTTTCTGCTCAAGGAAATCTACGAACAACCGCAAGCTATTATCGACACCATGCGGGGCCGTATCTTGGAGGAGTCGGGCGAAATCACTCTGGGCGAACTCGACCAGCATCTGCCCTTACTCGATGCGGTAAAACGGGCGACCCTAGTCGCATGTGGAACAGCCTGGCATTCGTGTTTGGTCGGAAAATTCCTATTTGAAGAGCTGGCAGCCCTACCGACAGAAGTGGACTATGGTAGCGAGTTTCGCTATCGCCATACCCCGCTCGACAGAGACACCTTGCTGCTTGCCGTGTCCCAGTCGGGTGAGACTGCGGATACCCTGGCTGCACTCGAAACCGGCATAGCCAAAGGGGCCACTACCCTCACCGTCTGCAACGTGGTCGATTCGTCCATTACGCGCAAGGCTGACATGGTCATGTATACACACGCGGGACCGGAGATCAGCGTTGCCTCAACCAAGGCGTTTACGACCCAGCTGACAGCGCTCTATCTCTTAGCCGTACATCTTGGCCAACGTCGGGGTGTCTTGAATAAAGACCAAAGCCGCAAACTCATCGAAGATATCGTCAATCTACCATCGCTTGTCCAAGAGGCCCTGACCAAGGCCAAAGCCATTGGAAAAATTGCCAAAAAATATGGCCATGCCAGCGATTTCTTGTATCTCGGACGGGGGGTGAATTATCCCATTGCGCTCGAGGGAGCACTCAAACTCAAGGAAATTTCCTACATCCACGCCGAGGGCTACCCCGCCGGCGAGATGAAGCACGGTCCGATCGCGCTCATAGATGAGCAAATGCCCGTTGTCGTACTTATACCAAAAGATCCCGTGTACGAAAAAACACTGAGCAATATGAAAGAGGTCGAGGCACGGGGGGGACGTGTTATTGCACTGACCGACGCTCCTTCTCCTGAGCTTGAAGAGATTGCCTGGGAGATCATCCAAGTCCCGAAGACCAACCACCTGCTCATGCCGATTCTGCTCAGCATCCCGCTCCAGCTCTTAGCCTATCATGTTGCCATTTACCGTGGGACCGACGTTGATCAGCCGCGTAATCTGGCAAAAAGTGTAACGGTAGAATAGCAGCGTAGCTCACATTCAACTTATCCAAGCAAAAGCAGGATTAAGAGAGGGCCTGGATTTCCAGGCCCCTTTTTCATAGTTATAGCTGGATAAACCGGACTGGTGAGACAAACTGGACAACAAACTGGGTTGCTCTAGATAGCTGGAAAACCTATGAAATTGCATAAGATATTGAAAAGAAAGGACATGCCCCCGGCGCGATTCGAACGCACGACCCCCGGATTAGGAATCCGGTGCTCTATCCTCCTGAGCTACGAGGGCACGTTAATGAAATTAGTGACTTACGTTGGTTTCCCCTAACGCGAACGGGGTTCCTGTGACCAAATTTGTGTCCAAGACTGGTGAATTACACGATTCCATTCGTGTTGCTGCTTCCTGGAGGTCGATATCCGATACGATATGATACCGATCAGACACAGACCGCGTTTTGTGTCCGGCCACTTGAATAGCCACTCTCTCAGGGATTCCGCTCCTTACCATATTCCTCACAGCGGTCCGCCTAAAATCGTGTGGTATCCTATCAATCAGCCCGGCTTCCCGACAAGCCCTGTGCCATGCCTTGTAGCACGTGAATATACGTTTACCACTACGGTGAAAAACCCAGGGGCACCCCGGGGAAGACCTGAGATGTTGTTCCCAATAGGCACTAAACACGGCACGAAGTTCGTTTGTCAGGTATATAAGTCTTCCATCTTTGCTTTTCGTGATCCCTACCTCCAAACGGACCGTGCAGGTATGCAGATCAATTTGCTCCCAGCGTAGTGGGAATACCTCACTTCTTATCCTCCAGCCGAACTGATACGCGAACATGAAGGATGGTCGTAGATACTCGGGCAGCTTCGACAACATCGACAGAAATTCATGCCTCTCGAAAAAGCCTTTTCTCGCCGTGTTTTCGTCAAGACTAGGGATATAGGGTTTCCTGTTAATTATCGCCTCTTGAAGGGCGAGATTATACATTCGTTTCAGGGCGGCTAACTCCCGGTTACCTGTCTTTCTGAAATGTAGGAACGCACATCGGTGGATGTAAGTGATTGGGCTCGCCGTCGCTTTCCAAAAAATGGAAACAAATTCAGATTGATACGGATTTTCACGTCACTCAGAGTCTTTCTTCCATTCGTCTTGTAATCGTCGAGAAGACCTCTTGCCAAGTCCACCAGAGTTACCCGATCCGCTCGTGGACCCCCATAGCGTCCCTCGGCTATTTGCCCCATCCGCTCTTGCAACAAACGCCGTGCCTCACTTTTGTCACACGTGTCCGCTGATTCGCGGACACGATTGCCATCATGGTAATAATCGATCCACCAAGTCTTGCCACGCCGATACACTCTGACTGCGCCATATCTGTATTTAGGCATATTTAGTCCTCTGCGCCTTGTGATTCCCTGTTTACCCCTCGTCAGCCTCACATGCACCTGTTACCAGCGGCCTGATCTCTTCAACAAGTAACCTCGTCACATGGCCCCTGATGGCACGGCGTCTGCCTGTTGCCGCCGCGTCGGTCTCTCGAAACGCGACCTGCCGGTCTCGTTCCGCCGTCAACGAACGCCCCCACAACTTCTGCGCCGCCAGGGCGACCTCAAAGGGCGACACGTGCAATCTTCGTGCGGCCTTCTGCTCGGCATCCCTCTTGGCTTCCATCTCACATTGAATAAGGAACTCATTGCCGCCACTTTCTACCTCTGGCCACACGCGTCGTATCACTTCCACAACCTTTGGGATGACTGTCCCTTGAACGATGTCCCTTATCTGTTGTCTGGGGAATTCATTTTGGAGCTTACGCTGCGCTGGCGTGTCATAATTTCCGGGATGACCTTTCCCGGCTTTCCCCGAGAGAATGTATTTCAGCTCTGTGCTGTGTACGCTTGTTTCCTTCGTAAGGCCAACCCACGAGTCCATTGGAAAAAGCTCGGCCAGCTCGGTGAAATTCAGAACAGCAGGTAGTAGCAGAAATTCATCGAGAGTGAGCCTGCGGCGACCAATTTCGATGGCTGCCACAGTCACCCGTGTCCAAGGAAGTCCAACCTCTCGTGCAACCGCTGCAAGGTCATCTTGACGCAACCGTCTTGTCTCTCGTGCTTCGCGGATCGCAGCGCCAAGTATTCCTCCAAGTGGCCGTGATACTCTGCGTCTCACTATGATGACCTCCACACATGAGAAGCGTACCGTGACACTCTTGAACTGTCAACTAGTAAAGGGTATAACTGTTGAGAGTAGTATGTGTCCTATGACACGTCAGAACGGGGAGGTCATATGATGCAAGAAAATAAACTGGACACAGCAGTAACCTTGGTACGGTCCGGAGGACTGTCTGCTACCCTCCCAATAACCGAGGGAACAACTTCCTGGATAGTAAGCAACTTCTCGCCTTCCTGCTTGACCCTCTCAGCGCATTGGCTATACTCTGCATTCACCTGCTCACTGGGAGAGAGGGGAATCCATGCCCAGGCATGTCCTCACAGTCCGTTCTTTACGTGCCCGTGCACTCAGCCTGCCCATGACGAGACCAATACAAACGGGGGGTGGATCAGTCGCTCGGGTCCCGCTTGTACTGGTCGATCTTGAGACGGAGGAAGGCATTACCGGCTGTGGCTATATCTTCTGCTATGCCGCGTTTGTCCTTGAACCTCTCGTCAAGCTGCTGCACAATCTGGGCGACCTCATCAACGGTGAAGTAGTTGCCCCGCTCGCCCTAGAAGAAAAATTACAACGAGCCTTTCGTTTGCTCGGCCCACAGGGTTTTACTGCCATGGCAGCCGCCGGTATCGATAGCGCGGCCTGGGATGCATGCGCAAAAGCAGCTGGACTTCCTTTGGTTCAGCTGCTTGGAGGAAAAGCCCAACCGATTCCGGCTTACAACAGTACGGGTTTGGGAATTATCGGTGCCGAACGAGCCGGCGATGAAGCGAGAGCGCTTGTTGAGCCAGGCTTCAAAGCCATCAAAGTCAGACTGGGCTATCCGGATGTAAAAACAGATGTTGAGGTGGTGCGCGCAGTCCGCAACGCGATTCCCGATAACATCGCCTTGATGTCGGACTACAATCAGTCTTTGTCCGTTCCTGAGGCCATGCAAAGGGCCCAAGCACTTGACGGTGAGGGGCTGTGTTGGATCGAAGAGCCCACCCGCGCGGACGATTACGCAGGCTATGCCCTCATTCGCCAATCCACTCAAACGCCCATTCAGCTTGGAGAGAACTTTTGGGGACCGCATGACATGGCCAAGGCAATCGCTGCCGGGGCTGGGGACTTCCTCATGCCGGATGCAAATAAAATCGGCGGCGTCTCAGGCTGGCTGCGAGCGATTGCCTTGGCTGGGCCCAGCGGCATTCCTATCTCGTCACATCTCTACCCAGAAATCAGCGCTCACTTGCTCGCAGTAACGCCAACGCGGCATTGGCTGGAGTATATGGACTGGGCGGATCCCTTTCTCCAAGAACCGACTGTTATTGAAGCTGGCAAGATTCTGCCCACCTCCACACCGGGGACAGGCCTCGCATGGGATGAGCACGCAGTAGCGAAATATCTTGTGTAGCATAAGACACGCTTGGTAGAGTCATTGTTCCCAATGGCCTGAACAAAAGCCTCCTTGGAGTATTGGATACCCAATTCGACAAGCACCCCCCGTGCCTCTTCTGGCCAGCCCGAACGATTAAGGAGATCGAGATGAGTGTACGCATTGAAAGAAATGGTGCAGTGACGACAGTAATTCACAGCCGCTTCGAAGCCCGCAACGCAATGGACCCTGACAGTGCGGATGCATTGGTGGAGGCATTCGAGCGTTTCGATGCTGATCCGGATTCCAGCGTGGCCGTTCTCTGGGGGGAAGGCGGTGCGTTCTGCGCCGGATGGGATCTGAAGTATGCGAGCGCGCTCAAAGGGAGCGCAAAACCGCTCCGTGAACTCGACTTTCCGGCGGATGGAAGTAAGCCGCCACGCGGTGCCATAGGACCGACACGGCTTGACTTGTCGAAACCGGTGATTGCTGCGGTGGCGGGCCCGGCCGTCGCGGGCGGCTTCGAGCTGGCGTTGTGGTGCGATATCCGCGTGATGGAACAGAGCGCCTATTTTGGTGTCTACTGTCGACGCTGGGGGGTTCCCCTGCTCGACGGCGGTACCGTGCGCCTGCCCCGACTGGTCGGCCAGGGACGTGCGCTCGAAATCATCATGACCGGACGGAAAGTCCCATCTGACGAGTGTCTGCGCATCGGCGCCTGCGAACAGGTGGTCGCTGACGGTAGCTCGCGAGAGTCGGCCGAGGCACTCGCCCACGAGATTGCACGCTTTCCGCAGGAATGCGTGCGAGCAGACCGTCGCTCGGTCTATCGGCAGCATGGCTTGCCGGTCGCCGATGCACTGCGTACCGAATGGGGAAATAGCATCGACATCGTCGAGACCGAAGGCCTCGCTGGCGCCGCGCGGTTCAGCAGTGGCAAAGGGCGCCATGGAGATTACGACGACATTGAAAGCGCATAACGCGCCTTGTAGCCAAGGCGTACATTTCGTCTCTCAATAGGAAGACAATCCGTGGGAAGACTCATTAACATCGACAACGGTGGAACGCTCACTGACTTCTGCGCGTTCGACGGTGAACAATTGCTGTTTACCAATACCCACACTATGAGTTTCGTAACCCGCCGAAAATAGGCGAAAAGCCTTGATTCTCTGGGGGTTACGGGACATCGGGTTGTCCTCTCCATTCCCCCCCAGGCTGCGGCCTGGAAATCGCGTGGGCCTGCCGCGTGCTGTGTGCAGCGAGGGGTACAGTACTTCTGCTTGCCTCGTCTCACAAATAGTGTGTCGCGATTAGGGCAGAACAAGACCTTGTCGATTAATCCTAGCTTCCAGTCAACAGCAGAAGAATCGTAAAAACATCGAACAGCGTTCCGCGTATGCGCAGGATCGAGTAACGCGCTCTTGCGGTCATCGGACTGACATTAAAGCTGCCGCCTGTCAACGGTATCCATCGGAACGTGGTCTCTACGCGACAGTCCTCGTGCAGCTCCTTTTCAAGACGGAGCTGAAGAACAAAATCACGTGCAAACGGATACAAAGGGCGCACATCGTCCGGACCAAGCCGCCGGTATAGGGAGGGTAGGGGCACCACATCGACTTCGGTCCCGTTCATCAAAGCCACTTTGTTCGACAGGTCGGTGATGTGAAGGGTGCAAAACAGTGCTGGGGTCAGATGAAATGGACCCGGAACCGGGTCGATATCTAGCCTGGGGCTTACCTACAATCGATTATGGAAGTCTGGCAGGGCGTTTCTCTTGCACGGCCCCAGTTTCTGCGATACCGATACACGCAAAAATAGGAAATGGAATACGGGGAGACGGGATTATGTCGCGGGGCGAATGAAGAGCCATTTCCTTAGATAACTTCGTGGAATACTCAGCAAAAACACCATGACAAACCAGGAGAGTGATCCCCTAATTAATCACATTCAGAACGGTGAGCGTCTCAGGCAGGAGGGTAGACTGGAAGAGGCTGAGGCTGAGTACCGGGCAGTACTCGCTCTTGATTCTCACCACGTCGAAATCCGTCAGAAGCTCTTTGATCTCTCTGTAGAAATGGGAAGGGCAAAGAATGTGCTCGAAGAGCTTGATGACGACTTCAGCACCGAGGGAGGACTCGACACTGTCGGGACGACAGACCCTATTGAAAGAGCGCAGCAAGATCAGGAAGCATCGCGAGAGCCTTCGCAAGAACCCCCTACCCCAGAAACCGTACAGGACGAAGAGACAAAGTTAACAGCAGCATCCCTTCCATCGGAGCAATTTCTCGAAGCGGATGTAACCAAAAAGCCCCAGAGCAATAAAATCGTACTTCCGACACAGCTCTTTGAAGCACCTCAGAGCCGTTGGCGTTATGCACGCATGTGCGCTGCCGGACTCCTCGCCCTTGCCGTAGTAGGCTACGTTGGATGGACACCAGTTCATGAGGGAGGAGTGCAGAGGCAACGACTTACAAAGCAGGATTCTTCCTTTGTTGGCATTCCGAAGGATTTGTCCGCTATACCACCCGATCCGCCCTCAGACGCTTCTTCTGAATTAGACAATCCGAAGGAAGGAGAAGGACAACTCCCCGTCCAGCATAAAGAGACAGCGAAGCGGGAGACAAAGGAGCCAGTCCCACTCCTGCCTGACCCACCGCCTCCTTCCAAGCGGTCAACCGTAGCCGAATCAAAGGAAAGTCCTCTGATGTAACAGATGAAACGCCGCCTCAGCCAACTAACCTACCAGGAGAGAGTGGTGATGTTCCTGAACCGCGCCCATCGTCCGCCTTTGTCCCTTCCGTATCGCGCACAACTCCTCCGAAACCGACAGCCCCATCGGTAAAAAAGAGCCCGGGGAGCAAGCAACCTGACCCGCCTACGCAAACGGCAAAGCTCGCGGAGCTGCAGTCATTCTTTTCGGAAAGGTGTATTTCTATGAGCGGTCAAATGGAACCCGGCGCGGGGATTGTTACGGATATGATTGAGTTCTGCACCAAAAAGGTCCCGCGGACTGGGCCCGATAGCGAGCTCAAACAACAAATTGCAGCATTTCAGAAAGAAATGCTGCCCAAGTTACCCAAAGAAGTTCTTGGTGTTGTAGTGCGAACAACAGAAGACCAGGTAAAGTCCGGCATCGCAAAAACAGCCTTGAAGGTGGGAGACACGACGCCCGATTTCAGCTTACCCAATGTCCGCGAAGAGTCCGTTTCGCTTTCCGACCTCTTGGTCACAGGGCTCGTCGTGGTCGCCTTTTATAGAGGCGCGTGGTGACCGTACTGTAACCCGCAGTTGCAGGCTTACCAAAAACATCTGCCGGAGATACTAGCTAAGGGTGCCTCGTTGGTTGCCATTTCTCCGCAAACACCAGATAACTCGCTCACCATTGCAGAGAGGACTGGCCTCAAGTTTGAGGTCCTCAGCGACGTGGGCAACACTGTGGCCAAGCAATTCGGACTCGCATTTCGGCTCGTTGATGAGCTTCAAACAGCGTACGCGGCATTAGGAATTAAGCTACCCGATCATAATGGCGGCGCCGTCTGGCAGCTCCCGATACCCGGGACCTACGTCATTGGTACAGATCGGACTATCAAGCTTGCTCATGTGGACGCGAATTATGCCATTCGCCTAGAGCCGGCGGATATTCTTGAGAATCTGCAGGGACTGGATTAGGCCTCGCGGGCGGCTCCGCAATATCTGTCATTTCCTGGAGCAGTTGCTGCTCGCGCTCAAACAATTGCTTGGCCGACAAATCCTCAATCGGTCCCATCGTGGCAGCAGAAGCAGCCTCGAACTGCGCGTCCTCTTCAGCCTGCAATTGTTCTTCGTCGAGTATCGCCCGGTCATCGTCGTTGCCGACCGAGCCAGCCAACAGGTCGAGGGAACCAGGGCTGAAGTCAACAGCCGAGGCTTCTTCCTGCATTTTCTCCCACTGCCGCCGCTAACCGAAGAAGTTATGCCGGAGGCAACATTGAGTGATCCTCCGGATACTGACGTACCGAACTGCAGTACACTGTTCTCATCCTGATTGGGGTGGGAGAAGCCGGGGGCGATGCATTGACAGTTCCCATCGGCATGTCATACGAAAGCACCCAGGAGGATAGCTATGTCTCTATTTGTCTTGGTCCACGGTGCATGGCACGATGGGTCGGCCTGGGAGCCGGTGATCGCGCATTTGGAAGGGAAAGGCCATACCGCTTTTGGTCCGACCATCGCCGGGCATGGCAAAGGCGTGGACAAAAATGTCAATCACGCCCAGTGTACGCAGTCGATTATTGATTTCATTGTTAAAGAAGACTTGAGAGATATTGTCCTTGTCGGCCACAGCTTTGGTGGCACCCTTATCTCTCAGGTAGCGCCTGCCATCCCGGAACGGATCAAGCGTCTCGTCTTTTGGAATGCGTTTGTGTGTGAGGATGGCAATAGTCTGATGGATGAAGTTCCATCTCACTATCACGAGCTTTTTGATGAGCTAGTAAAAGAGTCGAACGATTATACGATCGTATTGCCGTTCCCGATTTGGCGCGACGCTTTTATTAATGATGCGGATTTAGCACTCGCCAAATCCGCCTACGAACGTCTCTCGCCTGAGCCGTACCAGCCCTATCGCGACAAGCTCGACATGAAGAAGTTCTACGCATCAGACATCCCCAAGAGTTTTCTGAACTGTACCGAAGATATCGCTTTGCCACCGGGCGAGTGGGGCTGGCATCCACGTATGTCAAATCGCTTGGGTCTGTATCGGCTGGTCCAAATGCCGGGCAGCCATGAGGCGATTTTTACCAATCCGATTGGATTAGCTGAGAAGATTATTGAGGCAGGGCGGGACTAAGACTTCTACTCAAGAATTTCCTGCAGGTTCTGAATCATCGTTCTCATCGCCGGCAACAAAACCGCCCCAGCTCGAATAATTATGGTGTGGGCCTATCACGACGTTATGAGACCCTGTCTTTTCGTCAGAACCGTCCCCGCGTTTCAATAACGCCACTCGCTCCCGCTATCCGTCACGCCATGGCCAGCCGCTCGCACTTAATATCCCCACTCCTCATGCCGGACTGGCAAACGATTCAGCTCGTCCCGCCGCTGCTGCCAGTGCGGAAGAAAGCGATCCAGGACAGCGGTGAATCGACTATTATGACTCGGCTCAATTTTAACCTTCGACGTAAATCTGCGCACATCAACTCTATGGGTCGCGCTCTACTCCAATTACCAACAATTTCTTTACGATCCGGTATCAGACTTTCGAGGCAAGGGTTGGACATTTAAACAGATAGCAGAATGGTTGAATGACAATGGGTACACATCGGCAAGAGGAAAAACCTTTCGTAGTCCTCATGTGCACCCGATCATTAAGAAAAAACGTCTTCGTGATGAGCAAATATCCAGGGAGGGTCAAATGACCATATCGAATTTTGGTCTAAGGTTCGTCGATATGACCCTCATACAGGTTGCCGATGGGCTAGCTAGTATTCAGAGCGACTTTAAAAATTTCTCTAAAGCCTGGCTGTCTTCACGCGGAAGACTCATCGCTTCATCTCTCGCTACCGCTGCCTCACCTCCATGAAAGAGCAGCATCTGACGGAAATTGGCTGCTCGGGCATCATGCATCAGCTTGTTTTTGCGGAAGCGGAGTCCCCACAACGGTATGGTTCGATATTCTGCGCTAGATCCCCCGTGCAACGGGACGCCGTCGTCGAGCCCTAGACCCAAGTCGTGGAGGAGGAAGTCTGAATACGGCATGATCGTCTTATTTTGCATAGCCGTGACATCGACGACCTCACCGCTAGCCGTGGTGAACGGGCCTGGCGCAGTCGTAAATGAAGGCGTGTGGCAGTCAGCGCATCCAATCTGTGTGAAGACTTCTTCGCCACGCAGAACGTCTTCGTTTATTTCTCCGCGTAGAGGTGGAGCCAGAAAGCGGATAAAGTTGAGAACGTTCTCTATAGATTGAGAGATCTCAGGATTTTCGTCTTCCGTAATGCCAAGTTCCCGAGCAAATCCACCCATGACAAACTGTTTGAGGCTAACGACCTGATTTTGTGAACCAAAACGCTGCATATGGCCGTCTTCAGTGAGGACACTTTTTCCACCGTTTTGGGTGGCGACGGCTTCTATTTGACTGTCTGGAATGGCCTCCGCCAAGCCCAGGCCGTGGAGCGGAGGAACTTTGCGCAGCGAGAAATTTGTTGCTGCGGCTGGAATAAGTTCTCTTGGTTCCCCACGGATGGCTTTCACTTGGAGCAGCGGTCCTCCTTCGAGTTCGAGCAGATCGCTACCATGCGCAAAGTTGAAATTACTCCGATAGCGAGGACCTGAGCCGCCAACGGACGGCTGACGATGGCAGAAATGGCACGAGTTGCCATTAAATTGCGGCCCAAGCCCATCCTGACGGCGAAAGCGTCGCTCAAACTCCTCTAGCCCGGCCTCGTACAAGCCGAGCTGCTGAGTGGAAAGGCCAGCTAAAGGTTGAGAAATACCTCCTTCATCTTGGCAAGAATGGCACGGGTTTTCATTAAATTGTGGCCCAAGCCCATCCCGAGCGCGAAAGTGTCGCTCGAACTCCTCTAGCCCGGCCTCGTACAAGCCGAGCTGCAGACCGGAAAAGCCAGCTAAAGGCTGAGAAATACCTGCTTTATCTCCCGCATAGCTAAACGCTGCAGCCAGACACATCCCAGCGAAAATAGCGCTAAAAAGGCCGGCTACTTTTCCCGCCCATGACGTTGGCCGCATAATACCTCCTCCTTCTTTTTAAGGACTCGACATCGTCACGGTGGCCGTATCGGTTCCACCGTTGCCAGCATCAATCGTGTATTGAAAGGATCCGTCACCGGAGAAACGCCGACCAGTCATGAAGTTTATGATCCCGTTTCCGCTGATACGGATTCTCCCCTTCACTGCTTTGTCGATTGCAGTAATATTCAGGCTATCTCCGTGCACATCCGTACCATTGGCAAGCAAGTCTGCCTCTGGGATCGTTACCGGCACATCCTGATCAGTTTCCACAATATCATCATTGTAAATCAGCGTCGCCCCATGGAAGATCAGGACCGCTCCACGTTTGAGCCGTATGAGGAACATCATCGATGCCAAGCGCCGTCCAAACAAACACGCAGACAATGTGGCCGCGCCGATTGACGACTTCAGGCGGCCATATCGTTTCGCCATAACTCATCAAAGCGATATATCAGAACAGTCTCGATGGATGAGACCGCTGGGTACCCGTCCATGCTTCTTCGACAAAAGTGTCTCCTACTTGGGTCCAGCCTGCCGACTGAGCCCACGCGGCCGCGGCACCCAATGAGAACAACGCCAGCAGCAAGACCAGTATCGAGACCCCATGTTGACGACAGATCAACTGCGTACCCGAATTGGTCTTCTGTCGCTTCGCCGTCAAGATCTTCGCCAAGTTGGCTCCAATTCGTTCCGCCATACTGGAACACTCGAACATGGCCAGCGTTGTGTCCTGCACCGTCGTTGTATTGTCCTCCCAGAACCACACGATTTCCGTCGGAGGAGATTGCGACAGAATGCCCCAGGTAATCCCCGGAGCCTTCCGCAACGAAGCTCGAGCCTAACTGCTCCCAGGTCCCTGTTTGGGCGAACCCCACGACGAGTACCAACAGGGGCACCTACAGCACGAACACGAGACGTTGCATAAGTTTTCCTTACCAAGGTCCTGCATCGATTCGCAATACAAACCAGTTCATGAGGAAAGCCCCCTGCGTGCACTTGCGTGATTCACTGTCTACGTCGGGTTCACAAACCAATTCCAGGTCGGATTTTTAGAAGCTCTGCTGAGGCTGGTCTTCCGCGTCGCAATGAAGTCTGACTACGCAACGATCTGCAATTAGCTGAGCGTAGGAATGTAGCTGGCCTAGGGTGGCGTGCAGGTCTGCCGTGTTGACGGCACCGTCTCCCAGTTAGGGCATACCCATGGGCAAATCCAGGCCAATGCCGCTTTTGACGTGACCGGACTTCCTGACCCCCTTAGGTCAATAGGTACCGCCACGCCTCAATCACACGTTATTGGCGCAGACAGTTGTGCCCAAGGGGGTGCCCAAACAGATGGTATAACGGGAGATATGGAGTGATATCAGGAGATAGCAGGAAGGCAGAAACGCAACGGTGAGTACGCTCTGTATGCTACTTTACTACTTGATATCACTCCATGTAACGGGCAGTTATAGTATTAGGAATCCGGTGCTCTATCCTCCTGAGCTACGAGGGCACGCTGAACAGTGTCTTCGCATCATAGCCGGATGAAGATGGAGAGCAAGCAGGGATTCTGCGCTCCTCGCTGCAACGATGGAAAAATAAATGGAACTTATAAGTTGAAACAAAATAATTCAGACCAACTTATCTTGTAAAACAGCCCAATCTCTGGTATATTTGTGCTTGCGGGCTTGATCAAGTCGTTTAAGTCCTCATCGTCAGGATTTCCCCAGCCGGATGATGTTTTAAGGCTCGCAGGTTTCCCCTCCTTTTTCCTGCGGGCCTTTTTCCGTTGTATGTATTAGACTGTAAAAACATGGATTGACGCCGCTGCGTTTTCCCCTCCTAGGACACCGCCCCCGTTCTCGGTGAGTCCAACTTTTGCTCCGGAAACCTGACGCTGTGCGGCTTCACCCCGAAGCTGCCAGTAAATTTCGCAGATCTGGGCAACTCCAGTTGCTCCGACGGGGTGTCCTTTGGCCAGCAGACCGCCGCTCGGGTTGACAGGACAACGGCCGCCGATCTGTGTTACTCCGTCATCAATTAATTTGCCGCCGTCACCTGGCTGGCACAGGTTCAGCTCTTCGTAGATGAGTAGTTCAGCCGGCGCGGTGGCGTCGTGGACCTCAACGACATGCAGGTCGTGAGGACCGACACCCGCTTGCTCGTACGCTTTGTGCGCGACCGAGGGGACGATGCCAGGGGTGTCCGGGTCGTGTTCTTTGCTGGAACCCAAGCTGGAGGCTTTGACAAAGACGAGCCTTGTCGTCAACTGGCGTGCTTTCTCTGCCGTCGTAACGAGTACGGCCGCAGCTCCATCTCCAATCGGAGAACACATCATTCGCGTCAGGGGCGCGGCGATCAGTGGAGCCGACAAGACATCTTCTACGGAGCGGCGGGTTTGATACTGGGCGTGCGGGTTGAGGCTGCCGTTGGTGTGGTTCTTGGCCGCAATGCGGGCGAATTGTTCTTGGGTGGTACCGTAGCGATCCATATGCTGACGAGCGAGGTTGGCGTAGTAATCCATAAACACGCTACGGGACTTGCCAGCTCCAGCACTCTGCTCGCCGCTCATCTCCCGGGCAAATGATTCGGCTTGCTCGACGTCGATTGCGCTACCTATGGCCTGGAAGGTGCGCTTCTTATCGGCATGAAAAAGCTTTTCCATGCCGAGGGCGAGGACCATGTCGTACATGCCAGACGCCACGTAGAGCCAGGCGAGATGGAAGGCTGTGGAGGAACTCGCACACGCATTCTCGGTGTTGATCACAGGAATGCCGCCTATCCCAAGTTCGCGCAGTACGACCTGACCACGGATGCACTCTTGTCCCGTGATCAAGCCGGCAACCGCGTTTCCTACGGCTGCCGCCTCAATGGCGTTTTTTTCGACTCCGGCCGCCTGCAGGGCATTTTCAATTGCCTCTCGGGCCAAGTCTTTCATGCTCCGATCCATATGTTTTCCAAAGCGGGTCATCCCCGCGCCGACAACGGCAACCTGTCGCATACGAGTCTCCTTTCCTGTAGGTGTTAGGCTGCATAGTCTACCAGGGGATGAGTGTGACAGAAAGGAGACAGGCCGGATGGAAGATGCCCTTGCTATTATTGGTCAATGGATAGGGTTGGTGAAATCAGCCAAGCTGTCTATTTCAGACGTGAGTCGGGATTGTGAGGAACGCGTGGCAGCTGGGAGCGTCAGCACTGAGGACGATTTTCAGGAGGCCGTGGGCGCGGTGTTTGAAGCGCTGAGTACGCTGCAGGTGCGCCTCGAAGAACAAGAAGAGCTACTCGAAACTGAAATGGGCGATGAGGAGAAGTGAATGGGACTCTGGGCGTGAAAAGGACACAACGGCGCTGTTCACGCTCGTATGACGAGGCGTGATTAGAAGTCCTCATATACGTCATCCCCTGATCCTTGGTCGTCGATTTTGATAGGGAGTTCGGGTGAAGGGAGACGATCTTGCCAGCGCAGCATGCGGAATGACTGACCGCCTGTGCGTTGGACAACCCCCGACAGCCTGCGAGTGATACGTCCGGTGTTCAGGTAGCCGACGCTTTCGATGGTGAAAATCGTTGGGAGGGTGCCACGTGCGACAGTGCCGTCTAAGAAACCTTCCCCGCAGTTTTCCTGCCTTTGGCTCACCATTTCTTCGGCGGTTTCCGCATCGACACCCTGATTTGCCATGATTACCCCCGGACCGGCAGTCATCAGATTAGCCATATTGCCGGCCCGTGCAGTGCCATACACGGTGAACACTTCCCTCAGGGTATCGTAGAAGAGGTCTTGGGTAACATCGCGAATCAGCAGCAGCTCATCAATGACATCGAACGGTCCGTTCTTGGCTGGATAAGGAATGTCTTGGGCTAAATAGTAGTCACTTTCGACCCCATTGAGACGTTCTAAGTCGTCTGGATCGCGCCAGTCGAGGATCGCATCGGCAAGCGCATCCCCAAAGTCCGGATCGTAGTCCAGAAGAATATTGGTGAAGGTCTGGCGTAAAATAATCTCATCTACTTGATTAATATTGATCTTCCCGCTTTCGTCGCTCACGCGGACCTGGTAGCCGCCCTCACCAAAAGATTCGCTTTTCCATTGACCATCGCCAAGAAGCCAGGCATCCGGACACTCCTGCGGACCCTGCTCATTTGGGTCAAGTTGCCCACCGCCTCCGTCTCTGTCTTGGCCTCGCTTCTGCCGCGCTTGACCCCGGTGTCCGGTACGAACAAGCTGATGGAGTGCGCGGTTGAGTCCCGCCATTGCCAGATAGTAGGTTTTGGCCTCTTGTTGATACACATCCGTACTAATCCCCTCCACACGGGCCGTACGACCGAGTTCAAGTGCGATGACCATCAGCACCATGAGCGACCAGACAACAACCAGCAGGATAACACCACGTTCGTTATTCATTGATCTATATTCTGGGCTCGCGACGCCTTCGAGGGGCTGTGCGGCCCTGATGTGGAAATTGGACATGAATCGGTACCTCAATATGCCACTCACTGGGCAGAGTCCCGACCTGCGTCCGCCACGACAGCCGGATGGCTTGCGGCAGTTTCCGCATCTCTTTGCCGCTCCAGTGATTCTGCCATTCCTTCTCGGTTTGCTGCGCCCCGAAATATTCCCACACTAACTCGTCAATATCGGGCAACACCTCGGCTTCTTGGAGTAAACCGCCTTCGCGATCCTCCACTAAGTCTGCTGGCAGTATGGGCGCGGAAACGCGCATCCAGAGACTGCGTCGGCCATCCTCTTCCCTGATGAAATAGGAGACTTTTTCCAATCCGCCAATCTCTGGCCGATTCGACGAAGCAATGAAATGCAGCTCATCCGACTCGCCAAAGAAATAAACAGAGGTATCCCCCTCAGTCTGGAGGAGCAGTGGGTAGGCGGACTTCAGTTGGCGGGCAATCAGCGAGAGCGCCGCCCGGACCCGCTGGTTTTCAATACTCCGTGCTTCACCACGTTCGGATGCGTCTGTACCAAGGCTGAGTGTGGCATACACACCTACGATCACCGCACTCATGAGGGTGAGGCTGATGATGAGTTCGAGCAGCGTAAAGCCGCGCGGGTGGGACATGTGTATTCCTCGCCTTACCTCAGGGTATTCATTGGACTGTCCAGGAGCGCGCGCATGGAGCGCAGGACAAAGCTGCGTTGCCTCTCACCCTCTTCCCAGCCAATACGTACTTCGATCTCCATGAGATGAAAGTCCGTGCGACGATTGTCCGGCGATACTGTTGCAGAGCCCTCCCCTTCCTCATCTGGAAATATTTCTTGCACATTTGCCTGCCAAAAATAACCATCCGGTAGCTCTCCGCTGTCTTCTCCATCTTCGAGAAAGTCTTGGGCAAAGAAGCTGTCCATCACGTTCTGGGCATGAATAACCGCTAGGGTGCGCTGCGTAGCTTTTCCGGTTAGACGCAAGCTGCCGGCAAAGAGTTCAAGCAGTGTGACAAGGCCAATGGCTAAGATCGCCAGTGCGATAATGACCTCTAGCAGGCTAAACCCCTTTTCCTCTGTCTCGGAAGTGCGCTCGGAGGTACGCTGCCACATGGCACTATCGGCAAACGGCAAGACCGACAGAAGATACGTTTTCTTTGCTGAAGACATTTTCACAGGCCGGCTATTCACCGTACTGGATCGTTGCCGTACCAAGCAGAGGATTCAAGTGAACGGTATACGTAATAAGATGAAGCCCGCGGCGTTGCTCTATAAAAATATCTCCGCCGGAATTCATGCCGCCCGGATAAAAACGGAACTCGACCTCGCCGTTGTCGCGAACCCAAATACCCCGTGCCGACAGTTCGCCTCCGCCTGACGGCACCCGGTGTACCTCGTCCTGCTCCCCTTCGTCCTGTGCCGGTGTGTGGCCGGCAGATTCGAGCCAATACTGATTACCCTGCGGGTCAACGATGAGAAGCTGCTCTTTCCCCTCTATGAGTGCTCGAATACGCAACAGCTCCATTGTCGAGCGCAGTTGGAGCGCCGTCCGTTTGGGGTCTCCACTGCTGAGGCGGTTGCCAATGGCAGGCGCGACAATGGAGAAGGCAATGCTCACGATGACGAGAACAAGGATGAGTTCAATAAAAGTGAAGCCCTGCCTGGAGGACGCTCCGCGTGGCCGTTGCGCCGCAGCTGGGTGTGTTTCTTTCCTGTGGGCGCGGTGCATAGTGGATTTTATGATTTTGCCTCCCGTACCTGCTTGAGTGCGTTCATTTTGAGAAAAATAACGACAATCGCCCCTCCGATGCCGACGACACAGCGGAGGGGGGCCGGAGAGCTCCAGACGTCGAGCAGACAAAAACAAATGACTGCCAGCATCAGGCCTATCATAATCCAGTCCCATAGGTTGCGCATAATACTTTCCTTACCGAATGAGTTCCATGTGGCGGGTTAAATCCTTCGTAATATTCTTTTGATGGGCTTCGAGCGTGCCGCCTCCGATTTCAAGAAGTTTGGCATCCCGCCATAAACGTTCGACCACGTATTTAGCACAGGTCAGTTTCGGGCGCATGGGTCGGTTGGATGTCGTTGGCATTGCGACAGAAGTTATTGACGAATAGTATAGCATGCGCCAGATAGGCTAGGCAGAAACCAGGATCAGAAGCCGAGATCTCTTCGGCGGCGATCACGGCAGCGACCGCATCCATGCGTGCTCCCCCAAATTTTTCTGGCACGGTAATCCCGAGCAGGCCCAGCTCGCCAAGCTGGCGGAAGAGGGAAAGATTGAAACGTTCGTGCTGATCATGCTCTAATGCCTGGGGTTCAACGTGTTCTTTGACGAAGTCTCGAACGGTCTGACGCAGTCGGACATGTTCTTGGGCTGGATGGAAGATGTCAACAGTCATTGTCATTTTGTTTTTCCTGTGTTTCGGTATGTACTCTACCAGATGCAAATCCTGCAGATCCTGCTTGAGCATCCACTGGTTGCCGAGTATAACTGTGTTGCAGTGAAAATTTCGCCTTTCTGCCTTAGACGTAACCTTGCGCTTAAACGGCTCGGTCAACCACAGTCCTGAGCTGACCGAGAAGGGTCGTCAGTCCAGAAGCAGTGTGTAGGATTACGTGAGCCGGCCCGGCTGCCATCAAAGGACGACGACCCATGCTCGACACCATAGAGGACCAGATGACCGTAATCTACTGTTTTATGGACGATTTCTTCGTGGACGAATCCTTCCCGCCCAGCTTGCAGGGGTAGAAGGAAGCGTCGTTGGCGGCCGCAGGGCAGCACATACGAAATCGTAGCGAATGCGTAGGGGAAAGTGGAGACTATGATAAGTGATCAGGCTCTGAGAGAAGAGCTGGTCCGCTACTGCCAGCTCTCATATCATAGGCGGCTGGTGTCTGGGACAGGCGGAAACATCAGCGCTCGAATTGGGGATTCGGCAACATTCCTGATTACTCCAAGCCAGATATCGTTGCGGGAAATCAGCGTTGATACATGTGTGACTGTAGACATTAAGGGGAATAAAATTGCTGGTCCTGATCAATACCTGCCCTCAGAGGAAACGCTCATGCACGTGGCTATTTACGCTACACACCTGGAAATTAGAGCGATTGCGCACTTGCACCCGCCGCACTGCGTGAGTTTTGCAGTACGAGGCGAGGAAATACCGCTGGTTACTGTGACGGCTGAAATGCGACTCGGTCGATCTCCCGTCGTTCCGCTCGCATCTTCTGGGACACGAGAACTTGCAGCGGCCGTAGAAAGGACGCTCGCGGCTAGTGATAAAAACACGCGAATGCTAGTCTTGGAGCAGCATGGTGTTGTCTCGTTTGGCGAAACGATTCAGGAAGCGGTCGATGTGATTGACTTAGCTGAAGAAACGGCAACGACTGCCTGTATTATAGCAAATATGGCCCGTGTGAGAGATCATTGAGAACTTCCCTTGAGGCCTCGTAGGATCGGGGCATAGCCCTCCATTACGAGTTTTTTCTGGCTGTGATTAACGAGAGGGTAAAGAATGTAGCCGGTCTAGACGGGTGATCGGAACCCGTCGGAAACCGGATGCCTGCCATGCCTCTCGGCGGAAGCATTTGTACAAGTGAGGAGAGGTGAGACATGTGTTGTCGAAAGACCGTATTCAATCAGAGAGTGCGATGGTAGGGAGGGCAAAGGAGCATGATGTGAAAGACCTCGGTCACACGCAGTCACAGGATGGAGCGAGGCTCAAACAGAAGATCCGTGATCGTTCTGCGCAGCTGGGTGTGATGGGATTGGGGTATGTGGGACTGCCTTTAGCCCTGGAGATGGCGACGGAGGGCTTTCAGGTAACGGGGATCGACATCGACGCGAAGAAGGTCGAGGCGGTCAATGCCGGGCACTCGTATGTCTTAGATGTGCCCAGTGCCGATATGGGGCAGCTCGTCAGACAGGAGCGGCTGCGGGCCACCCAGTCTCTTGTTGCGATTGAAGCCCTGGATGCGGTGAGTATCTGTGTGCCGACGCCGCTGCGGAAAACCCGCGACCCGGATCTCTCGTATATTATTGCCGCCGTAGAAGCGGTGCGCACCCATCTGCGGCCCGGGCAATTGATTATTTTGGAAAGTACGACCTATCCAGGCACCACCCAGGAAGTGGTGCTGCCGATCCTTGAACGCTCCGGCATGCAAGTCGGGACAGACTTCTTTCTCGCGTTTTCCCCTGAGCGGGTCGATCCCGGGAACGCGTTGTATATGACCCGGACGATTCCCAAAGTTGTCGGGGGGATCACCCCGCAGTGTACCGAATTGGCGGTCCTGCTGTATCAGCAGTTTATTGAACAGCTCGTGCCGGTCTCCTCTCCGGGCACGGCCGAGATGGTCAAGCTGCTGGAGAACACGTTTCGGAGCGTGAATATCGCACTCGCCAATGAAATGGCGCAACTCTGCCTTACGTTCGACATTAACGTCTGGGAAGTCATTGCAGCGGCAAAGACAAAACCGTTCGGTTTTATGGCCTTCTATCCCGGACCCGGCTTGGGAGGGCATTGTATCCCTATTGATCCCCATTATCTGACCTGGAAGGCGAAAATGAACGGGGTCGAGCCGAGACTCATCGAACTCGCTTGCCAGATTAATAGCCAAATGCCGGCCTTTACGGTGGGCCGGATTGCCGATGTGCTGAATGAAAAATGCCAAAGCCTGCGCGGCGCAAAACTCTTGGCCCTCGGGGTGGCATATAAGCGCGATGTGAATGATGTGCGCGAATCTCCTGCGCTCGAAGTGCTACATATACTCCATGAGAAAGGCGCGACCTTACAGTATGCCGACCCGTACGTTCCGCAGGTGGAAGTCAGTGGCATGGAGCTGCACGCGGTCGAGCTGACTCCCGAAGTGCTGGCCTGGGCGGATTGCGTTATCATGCTGACTGACCACGCGGCTTTTGATGCCGACCTGATCGTCAAACACAGTCCGTTGATCGTTGACTGCCGGAATGCCTTCCAGAACTTTGGTGATCCCCATATCTTGCGGCTCTAGGGACGCTAGTCTCCCCAGAAGAATTGGCAGTGTTGCGTAGCCATAACGATAGAGAGAGATAGGCATGGGCATTTTGGACCGGATCTTCAAGCGGGAAACGTCTATGACCTCGCCCCAGTCTGCCGAGACGCGGCAGGACGCCGTGGCCCGGACGATCCAGAGCGTAGCGCTGCAAGCCCTACCTCAGCCTCAAGGCACGAACAACTATATCATCGTGATCCTCGATAGTTGTCGCTATGATGCCTTTATGGCTGCGGCTCCGAAAACGGTCAGTGCCCTGGGTGAGGTGCAGCGCTGCTGGAGCTATGCGTCGTGGACGGCTCCTTCGCACTACAATTTGCTCATGGGGTTGCTGCCACATTCGAGTCCAAAGCAAGTCTATGCTTCCGAATATTACAAGCAAGACTTTCTCAAGTTTCGAGAGCGTCTGGGGGCAGAGAAGGTTGAGTTTAAAAGCTTCGTTCCGCAACTCTTTTTGCCCACGTTTTTGAAATGGAAACTCGGCTATCGGACCCATGCCATGGTCTCCCTTCCAGTGCTGAATCCAGCTACGCTGATCAATAAGGATTTCGACACCTTTACCCTTATGCCAACGCATAACGATATGGCTGCAATGGTCGATCGGTTGACCTTCTCTGGGGACCGCCCATCGTTCTATTTGCTCAATGTCGGAGAGACCCATTATCCCTATGCTCTGCCCGGCGAGCCGAGCGACGAATGGCCGAAAATTCATGGCGTGCATGGAGTGTTTAAACATTTCGATGATGGAATGGTTGGCGGCAAGCTGATTGAGACCGAGGCGGACAGTGGTCGGTTCTTCGATCAAGACAAACTCGACCTCTTACGCGAGCGCCAGGTGCATGCCGTACGCTATCTTGACGGTGTCTTTGAACGGCTTTTCGATGCCGTGCCGCCGAATACCTATATCACCATAACCGCAGACCACGGCGAGCTGTTTGGTGAGGAAGGGTATTTTGGGCACGGACCTATCAACCATGAGAAGGTCTACGAAGTGCCGTTTGTTGAAGGTCAGTTGCGTTAAGTGTGCCCCAGTAGTCCTGCACGCCTCTTGTCTTGTGTATTAAGGCGCCGCCCCTTATCCTGTGTGTTGAGGGGCACGCTTTCCTTGGCTTTTGCCTTTCCCGTTTTGCCAGGGTTTCTTCGACCCCGGTCCAGCCTGTAGGGCGATTTCCCTCCCCTCGTCCTCTCATCCTCCCCATTTGCCCGCTCGCTCTTTCTTTCTTTTCTTTCCATTGGTCCGTTTGCAGTCCGCTTGAATAATGTCTGAGGAATTTTCGGGCACAATACGGGCCGCCATCATTAAGATCGGGGAGAGGTGACCGATATTCGGAATAGAAGACGATACAGCCGGAGCTCTCAGTGCAAGCGCGAGACGAGAGGCATCTCTATGCGACATACTGCCCCCGTTTTCCAGACCAGGGTGACTGGAGCGGATTTCTGATGAGACACCAACACTCCGTTGCGGACAATGCTCTTACGCCCCTTTCGGGCTCTCCACATATTGATCTTGATCTGCTCGATCTCCTCCCCTGTGCCGCAGCGATATGGGATTTGGGAAAAGATACAGCAATGCTGAACCCCCAAGCCCGGCAATTGTTTGCTGTGGTCACAGGTGAAGGAGCTACCGTGACGGCGTGGACTGATCGGATTCATCCTCAAGATCGTTCCATTTTTACCGCCTCTCGGAGAGAATTGCTTCGCGGTCTTAAGCGGGCTGGATGTGATTATCGTTTTTTCCCCAACGGACAACGTCAGGCCATTTGGCTCCGTGAGATATCCACAATACAGCGCCCTGTATGGGAAGTCGGGCGGTGTGCTGAGCGTCTATACGGATATTTCTGATCTCAAAAAAGGACGGGCTGGTGAGAAAGATACATGGAGCCAGACGACGGCGGCAATGATCGATGGACTGACGCACGAGCTACAAAATAGTCTGTAAGGCATTGGGATGGGGGTCGATCTCTTGAGTATGACTATGTCCGACCCAGTTGAGGGGCAGATTGTGGCACACGCGATTGAGCGCACCAGTCGGCTTCTTCGAGAGACGCAGGAATACTTTTGTCCGCCAGAGATCCAACGCTCTTCGGAAGACTTGTTCGTCGTTCTTGACGAGACGGTACAGCGTTTGGAACGAGAGTGGACACAAAAGGGTGTCTTGATTGTGGTTCGACCTCGAGTCGATCCGCTCCCGCTCTGGCTCAACTGGCGACAATTCGGCAAGGCTCTTGAACGCAGTCTTGCATTTTGCAGTGCGCTTTTTTCGGAGGCGGGGAACATACCGATAGCGGTTGCAGCACGTCGCGTGTCTTCACACCAGGAAATTACACTCAGCTTCGACTGCTGTGCGCAGACACCGCTGGGGCTCGATGAAGAATGGGAACTACAGCCCTTTGTCCGGATTAATGGCTATCAGATTGGCCTGAGCCTCGTGCTTGTCGACGAGCTGCTACAGCAGTACGGCGGCAAGCTCTCTTTCTATCGAAAAAGCCCGAAACAGGGCCTCTTAAAAATGCGCTTTCGAGCAGTTTCTGGAGAAAACGGAGATCCTTATGACAGTAGAGAGATTTAAAAGGGGAACTGTGGGCGAGAGGCCCCGGGCCGCTTCTGAGCGATCAAAAAGACGCGTGGGAGAGCAACCGGACGTTTCGCTTCCGGAGCCCATTCCTCATATCCTTGTCGTTGATGATGACGAACTCATTCGCGAACAGATTGAGCGTCTGTATGTCCTGAGTGGCTATACCGTCTCTCCTGTAGCGACGGCGGAAGACGCGCTTGAGCGCCTCAAAGCCAAGGATATCGATCTCGTTGTTACGGATATCAAACTCCCGGGATTGAGTGGTGTCGAACTGACTAAACGTATCCAAGAACTCTATCCTGATGTTCCTGTGGTGGTGATTACCGGACACGCAGGGATCGAAAATGCGGTCGAGGTCCTCAAACTCAGCGCAACCGACTATATTGTCAAGCCATTTCGTGCCGCCGCGATTCAGGAATCGACCCGAGGAGTGTTAGAGAAAGCGCGCGCCTTTACTGAGATCCGACACCTCAGACGGATTCTGAAAGACCGCTACGAATTTGGCGGCATGCTGAGTAAGACTCCGGAGATGCACCGGGTGTTTGAGGTCATCCGCCTGGTTGCGGGGACTGATGTGACCGTTCTGGTCGAGGGCGAAACCAGGACGGGAAAAGAGCTTGTTGCCAGCGCTATCCACCAGCAAAGCGCGCAGCGCAGCGGGCCGTTTATTCCTATTAATTGTGCCGGCGTTCCGGAAACCTTGCTTGAGAGCGAGCTCTTTGGGTACGAACGGGGCGCTTTTACCGGAGCAGACCAATCCCGCCCAGGGAAGATTGAACTCGCGCATAGAGGAACGCTTTTTCTCGATGAGGTCGAGAGTATTCCATTGGCCATGCACGCAAAACTTCTTCTCGTCTTACAGGATCAAAAAGTTCAGCGCCTCGGCTCAACGAAGCGTGTGCAAATCGATATGCGCGTCATTGCAGCGAGTAATATCCCGCTTGCACAACTGGTTGAACCAGGCGAGATGCGAGGAGATTTCTACTACCGTATTAACGTGGTGCCGATTCAGCTCATCCCCTTGCGGCAACGGCGTGAGGATGTCCCTTTGCTTGTCCAGGATTTCCTGCAGCACCATCAAGTGGCCCTCCAAAGAGGGATTCGGAGTGTTTCACGACACGCTATGGATCAGCTTATGCAGCATGCCTGGCCGGGCAATGTGCGGGAAATGCAGAATATCTTAGAGCGGGCAATCGTTCTGTCCAGCGGGAAAGTAATTGAAAACGTTGACTTGCCTGACCGGCGGGCTGCACTGGTGGGCAATGGGCAGCCCAATGGGCCTACATCCCTTCCGCTTCGTCAGTGGCTTGCAGAACAAGAAAAGTTTTATCTCGCGCAACAGCTTGAGGCATGTGGGGGAACAATCGGACTGACGGCAAATGTGTGTGGCGTTGATGTGAAAACGCTCTACAGAAAGATGCAGGCGTATGACCTGGATAAGAGACAGTTCCGATCAGGAGACAGTGACGAAGCCGAAAAACCTGATCAGGTTGAGATTGCGTGACCACCCCGGACTCTCCGCTTGTGTGAAAGAGCAACTCCTGTGTGCTCTCCGTTTCCTTACCTTTTGCAACGAGCTCCCGTCCGGGGCGAAGGTGGCGACCATACCTGACGGGCCATACGTATTCTCGCAGCTTGGCGGGGCATCTAGGGAATAACCATTACGCCGACTTTGGCATGTCTTGGAGTATAGGCATCATCGTTGTGTGAGGGGGCAGGGCGATCACCTATCCTTATGATCGCCTATCCTGCAGAATCAAGACGATATTTTTCAATCTTCCGATACAGCCGCTGGCGGTCAATATCGAGCAGGCGGGCGGCTTCGTTTTTATTACCGTGTCCCCGACGTAGGGCGGTTGATATGAGTGACTTTTCCATAGACTCTAGGGAAGGCAGGTCAGCCCAGGCATCAAAATGAGACGCTGGCATCTCGAACCCGGCAATGGGATCCGGGAGATCGGCCAGCGTAGTCTCCTGACTATGACTCAACGCGAACATGCGCTCGATCACATTTTGTAACTCTCGAATATTGCCCGGCCAGGGATAGGCAACAAGCTTGTTCAGGGCATCGGCTGTCAGTCGTTTAGGTTCGACTTTATACTCCGTGCTGAACCCGGCAATAAGGTGATCGACCAGGAGCGGAATGTCGTCGCGTCGCTCCCGCAGCGGCGGAAGATGAATCGGGACGACATTCAGACGATAGAATAGGTCTTTACGAAACGTTCCAAGAGCAACCGCTTCTTCGAGATCCGTATTACTCGCAGCAATGATCCGTACATCAACCTTGACCGGATGGCTCACGCCTAAAGGCGTGACCTCCCGCTCTTGAATGACACGCAGGAATTTGACCTGCAGGGCGAGTGGGATCTCCGCAATTTCGTCGAGAAAGAGGGTGCCGCCACTGGCAGCTTGAAAGATGCCGTCATTGTCTGCGATCGCTCCGGTAAACGCGCCTCGCTTATGGCCAAAGAGCTGGCTGTCGAGCAGGGTTTCTGACATCGCGCCACAATTGATGGCAAGAAATGGTTGCTCTGCCCGCGGGCCTTTCAGGTGAATGGTCCGGGCGACCAATTCTTTTCCGGTACCACTCTCCCCCGTCACCAGCACGGTACTTTTGTTGCCACTAACCGCGCCTATCGTGGTATATAGGCGACGCATCGGCGCGCTCTGTCCGATGAGTTCACCGAAGCGTTTATAGCTCTTGACCTCGCGCCGTAACTGGGCAAGCTCCCGGCGCAGGCGGCGTGTTTCGACCAGCTTCTCGACCTTGAGTAACAGCTCGTCCGGGTTGCAGGGTTTGGTCAGATAATCGGTGGCCCCGCGCTGCATGGCTTCGACAGCGCTTTCAATCGTGCCGTGTCCGGTCAGCACAATGACCGGACACTCGCAGGCGCGTGCGCGCATCTCATGCAGGAGTTGCATGCCGTCCATGACCGGCATCTTGAGGTCGGTGATGACGACGTCAAAATTCGTCTGATCGAGCAGGCGTAGCGCCTCTTGCCCATTACAAACAGCCTCTACCGTGTAGCCTTTGCGATGCAGGATCTTTGCCTGCATCTTGGCCATATTGCTTTCGTCTTCGACGAGGAGGATGTGTCCCTGCATACGAGCAGTCTCGATAAGCGCTACCTAAGAGAGCACCGGCGGTGTTATGTCCGGGGCTGAATTTTCAAAAACGGACGATTCGTTGGCACATGGACAGGGAAGCTCTATCAGAAACGTCGTGCCGTGATTCACATTGCTTTGAACAGAGATATTGCCTTGGTAGCGCTTAATCACTGAATGGACGATGGATAGACCAAGTCCGGTACCCTGTCCGGGCTCTTTTGTCGTAAAAAAGGGATTGAAGATGCTGTTCAGCTGGTGCTCTGGAATACCGACGCCTGTGTCACTGAATTCAATCGACACATGATTCTGGGCGTTCCGTTTGGTGTATAAGCGCAGCTCGCCTCCGTCAGGCATGGCTTGGACCGCGTTGGTAATGAGGTTCAGAAAGACTTGACGCAGGGCATTTTGGTTGGTCAGACAGCTGCCGACATCGCCAAAGTGCGTCACGACCTGGACGTTGTGTGTCTCCAAATATTTGCGCATGAGCTGGAGCGTTTTCCCTAGCAGATCATCCAGGCTAACCTCTTCCATGTCGGTCCCGCTCTCGCGGGAGAACTCTAGGAGGTTAGTGATAATTTCCTGCGCACGGGTAATTTCTCCTTTGGCAATGTGCAGATCTTCCTGAATATCTGGGTTCGTTGCGTCTGTGATCTGACCAAGGTCATATAACGCATTACGAATGATGCCGAGTGGATTGCGAATTTCGTGCGCAATCCCAGCCGCGAGCTGTCCAATAGCCGCCATTTTCTCTGACTGAATGAGCTGGCTTTCTAACTGGCGTCGAACAGAGATATCAACATAAATTCCTTGAATTGTTTTTTCTCCGCGATGCTCAAGAGCGCCAAAATAGACCGACACCGGAACAACGCCCTCCGCGTTCTTTGTCAGCAAGCGCAGATCCTCCCAGCCCAGATATCCTTGCTTTAAGGTCTCGTGATAGAGTTGCCGGACTTGCTCTCTCTCCTCCGGTGGATGCAGGTCCCAGATTGCCTTTCCGGCAAGCTCTGTCTGTGACATTCTCGTCACTTTTTCAGCCTCTTTATTAGCCCGCTGAATTGTGCCGTCCTGACCGCTAATCTGAAAAATCGGGGCTGGAGAATAATCAACTATTTTGCGATGACGCTCTTCTTCGTCTCGTAGTGCCTCTTCCCGTGCTTCAACGAAAAAGTCAGTGATATGCAGAATACGCTCATAGAATTCTTGATCCAGCAAGGTGAGCAACGCGACTAACTTTTTCCGATTTTTGGCATATGCCCCACGTAAACGTTCAACAATGAGCAGACGGATTTTCATCTGGCTGGCAAGAAAACGGGAGGCAGGAAAAAGTGAGATAAATCCTTGCCGGGCATGTTGGCGCAGATACTCATAGGTCTGCGTATCCTCCGGGTTCTCGATATGCTGGGCCCAGCGCCGGAGGGCGGCCCCCATGTCGTTCCTAACTTCGGGAACCTGTTCCATCGCAATGGGAAAGGTCTGGGCAATAAGGGCAACCCATTCCTGCACGACGGCCGTCTCGTGGTCGCGCAAAAATGCGGCAAGCTCGGTTCGCAAGGAACTTTCCTCGCGGGGAAAATCAAGTAACTCACACCCCCGCATATAATGCTCGATGCGGGCCAAATGTTCCGTCAGAGATTCCTCAAAAAAAGGCTGCATATACGCGCTCCTATTTTTCTCCCCCCAGCGCCTCCAATGCCTTGTGGCAATCCCCCTTATCCCTTGCCTCTACTTCATTTTCTCTATTCACCTCTATATGCTGATCACGCTTGATCGAGACACAGAGGGCCGAAGAGGAGCGCCTCCTGCTGAGACTTTTTGGGTTGCGAAGTGTTCAATGAAACAGAAAGAGAGGCGCTCGCCAAACGACGATCCTGACGTGCAGCTCATGCTTCGCTTCCAGAATGGGGAGGAGGGTGCGTTTCAGCAACTGTTTAACAAACACGCTGCGTCCGTGGTAAATTTTGCTTTTCGCTTTCTTGGCAATCGCGCCCGTGCCGAGGAGATTGCGCAGGATGTGTTTTTGCAGGTGTATCGCTGGCAGGAGCGGTATGAGCCTCAAGCAAAGTTTTCGACTTGGTTGTTTAAGATTGCCAATAATCACTGCTTAAACGAGGTACGGAGAGGGGAATATCGTGTCAGTATTGATACGCTAGACCAGCCTTATGACGGTGAAGACGAAGCCCCCCCACGCGCACTCCCGGACCAAAAGGGCTGGCCGGGGGACAAACTCTTGGTAGCTAAGGAGACGGCGGATAGAATACAAGATATTCTTGGCTGCATTCCGGACTCGCAGCGGACCGCCCTGTTGTTGAGCCGGCTCGAAGGGCTATCATATCAAGAGGTGGCAGGCGTGCTCGACTGTACTGAGAAAGCAGTGAAAAGCCTCGTTTTTCGAGCTACGCAAAGTCTCCGAGTTGGACTCAAGGATATACTGAACACATCATGAGCCATCTTCTACAAGAAGATCTTGTTGCCTACAGAGATAGTGAACTCTCCGCATCGAAACGCGTACAGATCGCTGCGCATCTTCGTAGCTGCATGGCCTGTACACAAGAGAGCGCCCAGCTTGGATGTGTTGTTGATGAAGCGTTGGCCAGCTTGGAACGCGTCTCCCCATCGCCGGATTTTGCTGCGACATTTTGGAAAAGTCTCGAGCAGGAAGGAAGACGCGAGCCCGAGATTCTGGACGAACGGGCGAGCCAGTGGTGGCATATAGCGGAGTTTGAGTGGTTGACGAACTGGCAGATCGGATCTGCTGTTGCTGCCGCTGCAAGTCTGCTGATTGTTGCCGGCTACTTCTTCTCCGGCTCGTTTATTTCACAACGCGCCACTCATCTAAGCCCGATAGTACGTCCGAACATCCCGGTCCAAGTGCAGCAAGAGCCTCAGTTCTTTATTGACTATGCGATTCTTGCCAGCCTCGACAAATTTTCGTACTTTGATGAGATTCCGACTTTTGCCTATATGGAAGGGAGGGGAGGGGGGCCCGGTGGGCTGGATATTCCCTCCGCACTGCGCGAGGATGCAAATTTTTTCATGCATTACCAGCTTTTGAAAAAGATGGAACAATTACAACATTTAGGGTCTGTTCTTGAGACCTCCAGAGTTGGAGGAGCAAGCCAGCATAGCTAGCAGAGCGGGAAAGAAGAGATTTGTGGTGCGTCCTGTCGCTTTTGGAAAAATAGCCCTCGTCCTTGGAGCGATCGTGGTTCTGAGCAGCGGAACCTTGGCCCAAGAACGGCCTCAGATTCTTATCCGCAACTGGGACGAATTATCCCAGGACGAACGCTCACGAGCGCTTGAGAACTACCAGCGCTTTCGCCAGCTGTCTCCCACCGAGCAGCGCAGCCTCGAAGATAAGTATAAAAAATGGCAGAGGCTGCCTAACGCAGAAAAAGATCGAATCCGGCGCAACTACGAGCTCTACCTGCAAATGCCCAAAAGCCAAAAAGATAATTTTGAGCGCCTGTATGAAGAATGGCGCTCAAAATCCCGCTGAAGCGCGGTCTGCGGTTGTAGCTCTTTAACGATAGCCTACGGCCTGTAAATTGAACAGCTCTGCGTAGCGACCGGCCTGAGCAAGCAGTTCATCATGTGTCCCCATTTCCAGCGTCTGCCCGTTCTCTAGAACGAGAATCCGGTCAGCCATCCGCACAGTGGAAAAGCGGTGCGAGATCAGGACGGCGGCCTTGCCGCGGGTCAGGTCACTCGGGGTTGGAGTTCGAAGAAGTCAAACAAATCACGTAAATAGAGGGCTCCGTCAGCCACATAGGTAAAGCGGTTCAAAATGTCCTGGCGCAAGGTTTGCAGGCGACTAAACGAGCCTGCCAGAAAGGTCAGATCGCCAAGCGAAAGCTGGCCGCTAACTGTTCGAATAATAATGACCATCAGCCGAGGAGATGGCCGACGAAATGACCGCGTTTATGCTGCATGGACTGGCGTGTAGTCCGTCCCAGTCCATGTCGTAGTTTGGTCCAGACGGGTTCCCCTCCTTTCTGCGTCTGGACCTGGGAAGGGAGGTAATTCTCCCCTACCTCCCTTCCCCCTGACAGTGAATCCTGGAATACTGTTGACGGTATGAATGAGCCGAAAGAGCGCCTGGTCTTCGCTGATGCGGAGCGTATTCCCGTTCACTTGATTTCCGGTTTTCTTGGCAGTGGAAAGACGACGCTCCTCCAGCTCCTGCTGGATTATTGCCTTGTCCAAGGGCTTAAGCCCGCCGTGATGATGAATGAGTACGGTGAGGTCAGCATCGACGGTGAGCTGCTGCGTGGTCAAGGCTATTCCATTCGAGAGATGACCAACGGCTGTATTTGCTGCACCATTGGAGGAACGCTGGGACTCGCGCTCCAAGACGTGGTAGCGTTGAAGCCGGACGTGATCTTCATTGAAGCAACTGGGTTGGCAGATCCGGTCGAACTCATTGATCAAGCCACCAAAGAAGAAGTTTTACCTCTCGTCCGGCTCGCCTCACTGATTGCCGTCCTTGATCCGGTCAACTTCAACCGGTTGTCCGAAGAGGTCCACTCGGGTATTCGGCAACAGACTGTGCTGGCAGACGTGGTTTTGCTGAACAAGCGTGATTTGGCTGACGAGCAAACTTTGGCTCGATTAGAGGAACAGATTCGTCAGCTCAATCCGCGCGCGGAGATTATCCGGACTGAACGTGCGGAGACCGACTACGCTCGTCTCCTCAACCGGGCAGGCGAGATCTCGCAGCCGAGCGCCTCCCAGGCGAGCGCCTCGCGGCGTCAGGCTCCGGTTCACGACCATTTTCACACCTTGACGTATTTATGTGAAGCTCCACTCGTACGAGAAAGATTCGAACAGATGATGCGTTCTTTGCCGGACACAGTGTGGCGAGCAAAGGGGTTTGTGCGGCTTACGGACTCTGATGAGCAGTGGATGTTCCAGTATGTGGCGGGAGAGTTCGACATGGAATGGCTAGATCTATTACCCGAACCGCCCGAGCATGTGGTCTTTATCGGCAAGGGCTTTGACCGTGCTGCCCTGCGGCGGGCCCTTGACGAATGTGCACTTGCCCCACCGCCGCAACCGTGAATCATACACAAGTCACAATGGGGTTCGTTGTGGGGACAAGGTCAAAGGAGGGCGACCATGATTTATGAAGTACGTACCTACCGCTTGAAACCAGGCACGTTGGCCGAATGTGAACAACGCTTTGCCGAGGCACTCCCTCAGCGCGAGCCGTTCTCCGCGCTGGGAGCCTTCTGGCATACCGAGATCGGCCCGCTTAACCAGATCATCCACGTCTGGCCGTATGAAAGCTTACAGCACCGGACTGACGCACGCAGCCAAGCCATAAAAAGCGGGAAATGGCCACCGCCGATAGGCAAGTTCATCGAGCATATGGAGTCCGAAATCTTCCTGCCTGCAGCTTTTATGGACCCGCTGGTAAAACACCAGCTTGGACCGATCTACGAGATTCGAACCTATATGTGTCGGCCAGGCAGCCTACCGACCATCCTGGAACAATGGGCAAAAGCCATTCCTCAGCGCACCCAACTCTCCCCGCTTGCCGCCTGCTGGTATAGCGGCCTGGGCGAACTCAACAAGTTTGTCCATATATGGCCTTACGTCAGTTTAGAAGAGCGCGCGCGTATCCGAGCAGAAGCCGCCCACCTGTCAGATTGGCCGCCTACTATCGGAGAGTTTCTCATCAGGCAGGAAAGCAAAATTGTTCTGCCTGCAGCATTTTCGCCAATGCAGTAGATCAGTATCTGGGGACGACTGCTGTTCGAGAGCAACGTGAAAGAACACAACCTATGAGCTGGGAAAAGGAAGTCGCAGGCATCACGCAACGCAAACAATTGGCACGCGAACTTGGCGGTCCGGATGCCATCGCCAAGCACCACGACAGGGGACGACTCACCATCCGCGAACGCGTCGATCAGTTAGTTGACCCTGACTCTTTTCGTGAACAGGGTTCCATTGCCGGCTACTCCGAAACTGATGAGCAAGGAGAACTGGGCTCGTTTACGCCAGCCAATTATGTTGTCGGTTTTGCCAAAATCAATGCACGACCCTGCGTTGTGGGTGGAGAAGATTTCACCCTAAAGGGTGGGTCGCCCTCCCCGGCTGGCTTTCGCAAGAGCGTATGGGCAGAAGAGTTGGCGTGTCGCTATCGTTTTCCTTTGATCCGTTTTCTCGAGGGTGGAGGAGGCAGTGTCCCGCGCGGGAACAAGAAGGGCGAAACCACCGGCAGTACTGAATCCGTCAACACACCGCCACGCTTTCTGTCGATTATGCAGGCGATGTCTATGGTACCTGTTGCGTCTGCCGCCGTGGGGGCAGTAGCCGGCCTCCCAGCTGCACGTTTAGTCGCCTCTCACTTCTCGGTTATGACGAAAAACTCCTCCCAGGTCATGATAGGCGGCCCTGCGCTGGTTGAGCGCGCCTTCGGACAGCCTATTACAAAGGAAGAGCTGGGTGGCCCGCATATTCATCTCCGGAGCGGAGTGGTGGACAATATCGCGGATGATGAGTTAGGTGTGTTTGCACAGATTCAGCAGTTCTTAAGCTATCTGCCGACCAATGTGTGGGAGGCGGCCCCTGTGCACGCCTGCCAAGATGATCCGAAACGACAAGAGGATGAGTTACTGAAGATTATCCCGCGCAACCGGCGGCGTGCCTACTCTATGCGCCGCCTCATTGAATGTATTGTCGACCAGGAATCGTTTTTTGAGATTGCCCCACTCTATGGGCCTTCCCAAATTACCGGACTCGCTCGGCTGAACGGCCAATCTGTCGGCATCCTGGCCAACGATCCGCAGTGGTATGCGGGAGCCATGACCGCACATGGCGCACAAAAAGTGAAGCGCCACGTTGACCTGTGTGACACCTTTCATTTACCGATTGTGAGCCTCGTTGACGAACCCGGATTTATGATTGGACCAGAAGCCGAACAAACGGCAACAATCCGGTACGGGACAGCCACCCTTTTTGCTATTATGCAGTCCACCGTCCCCTGGGTCTCAGTGATCGTCAGAAAGGTGTATGGCGTTGCTGGAGCCGCCCATTTTGGTCCTGCCGGGATGGTCTTTGCTTGGCCGTCAGCAGAGAGCGGAGCACTGCCGCTTGAAGGCGGCGTCGCCATCGCCTATCGGCGCGAGATCGCCGCTGCCCCAGATCCAGAAGCCAAGAGGCGCGAGATCGAAGAGCAGCTTGCAAGTAAGCGTTCAGCCTATACGCGTGCAGAAGGATTCGCCGTCCACGACCTCATTGACCCTAGGCAGACACGTCCAGTGCTGTGTGATTGGGTGGAGTGGATTCAGCCTCAGCTCACCCAACACTCCGGCCCGCGTACATATACCATTCGACCGTAGGAACCCGCATTGTCGGTCCTGCGAGCTGTCTTTTTGAATTTCCCAAAAAGACAAAAAATATCTCTGTGCGTGTAATTTTCAGCAGACATCCGCAATCCCACGCAAGCTTCTCCTTTACTCATCACAGCACAATCGGGCAGTGTGATTGCAGGAATTGCAGGCAGAGGCATGCATACACATGATCGGCTGCTCCTTGTTGATGACGACGAGATGTTTTGTCTCTCTACGACAGCGCTCTTGCACAGCCATGGCTATGCGTGCGACAGCTCGTCAAATGTCACCCAGGCCACCGCCCTCCTCCACACAGGCTTGTACACCCTGCTCATCAGTGACATCAACATGCCAGGAAATCGCCAGGTCGAATTCATTACTAACGTTATCTAGCGTTATCCCCAATTACCAATTATTCTCGTCACAGGTGCGCCGACCCGTCTGACTCTTTCCCTTGCTATTGAACCTCATATTGCCTCCGCCTTGATCAAACCGTTTCCCTTTGATGCCTTGCTCGCCTATATCCGTACTGTTCTGACTAGTCAGCCCCAAGAGCACGCGCGCATCTCGGTTCATGCGGGCACGGGATAGCCCCGGTTTCCCTCAGGCGAGATGAATAGTACGACACTCTATTTTCAGCAGGCTAATAGGAGCGCTTCACCTGGAGCGTGTCTGCTCTCCTCGTCAGCCCAATTCGTTCGAGCGAGACAGCACCCCTATACCAAGCCTAGCCAAGAGCAACTGGAGCAACTATATGACGAGAGAGACGGAAGAGGAGCTCCGAACTCGCATCCAGTTTTTAGAATCGATCCTGCGGAACATCGGCGCAACACTGAGGCAGGCCGACATCTCTGCCACTGAGCAGACAGCGGCATCTGACTTGGACGAAAGAGAACTCTTGAGCGCGCTCACACCGAAAGCGCAACGAACATTAGAGTATTTTCTATGAGGTGAACCAGCAAGACCGTGAAGAGACGGGCAGTGCGTAGAACACAGCCTTTCTTACGTGCAGCCGTTTTCAACTCCGACGGGAATTCCTCACCGATATTACGGATACGAAAGAGGCGGAAGAAGCCTTAAGAGAGAGGCAATATTTTATCGAAAAAATCGCGGATACAATCCCAATGATTTTGTATCTGTGTGATTACACCAAGCAGCGCAACGTGTATGTCAACAAGCAGGTCAGCGCGATCCTCGGTTATACACCTGAAGACATTGCGCTGATGGGGTCAGAGATGGCAGCCCGATTGCTCCATCCGGATGACATGCTCGGGACTACAAAGCACGAGCAACTGAGAGACATGGCCGATGGGGAAGTCCGGGAGTATGAGTATCGGATGCGTCATGCAGATGGGGAATGGCGCTGGTTACAGAGTCGGGAGACCGTCTTCAGCCGCACTCCTGTTGGTGCGGTCAAAGTCGTCTTGGGCACTGCCCAAAACATCACGGAGCGCAAGCGGATAGAAAAGCAACTCCAGGACAGCGAACAACGCTGGCAGTATGCGCTTGCCGGAAATGATGACGGTGTCTGGGATTGGGACCAAAAAGCAAACAGCCTTTTCTTCTCCAAGCGCTGGAAGACCATGCTCGGGTATGCAGAGGATGAACTTGAGGCTAGCTACAGTGCGTGGGAAACGCGTATTCACCCTGCCGATCGAGACCGCGTCCTACTCCTGCTCAACACTCATCTTGGGGGGAAGACTGCGCAGTATATCAGCGAGCACCGCCTCCGGTGTAAGGATGGGACGTATAAGTGGATCTTGGATCGGGGTAAGGTGCTGACCCGGACAGCAACCGGAGAACCCCTCCGTATCGTGGGCACCCACACCGATATTACCGCCCGTAAACAGATGGAACGTGACCTCCAGTTTACCCGTTTTGCCGTCCAGAACGCCGCAGAGGGTATGCTGCGTTTTGACATCCAAGGGCGCATTCTGGCTATGAACGATACTCTGTGTCAGCAGCATGGCTATTCCCATTCCGAGCTGCTGTCTATGCGAATTTTCAGCTTGGCCCCTGACGACTCTCCTGAGATGTGGTCGAAACGCTGGCAGGAGGTACAGCAGCAGAAGACTCTGGTGATTGAGACACACCATCGCAGGAAGAACGGACATCTCTTTCCTGTCGAAGTCTCGATGAACTATTTCGAGTTTGGAGGGGAAGCATTCGGGTTTGCTTTTATTCGCGATATCACTCAAAGCAGACAGGCCGAAGACGCGCTGCGGGCTAGTGAAGCACGCTATGCAGGCATATTTCACAATACGGTAGAGCCTATCTTTCTGGTTGGGGTCAATGCAGATGGAACCTTCGTGTATGAGGAATTCAATCCGCCCCAACAGGCACTAACCGGCCTTTCTAGCGAAGAGGTGCGCGGCAAAACGCCCGCAGAGTGTTTTTCATCCGAGACGGCAAGCCACATCACTGAGCGCTACACGGCCTGCCTTGAGTCGGGAGAAGCTCTGCGCTACGAGGAAGAAGTCGATCTTCCGCAGGGGGCATAGGGCATCGGGTTGCACAAATGGTACTGGCTCCGATTCGCGACGCCTCAGATCGTGTCTACCGTTTGGTTGGGATTGCTCGTGATATCACCCAACGGAAACGAGCAGAAAAGAAACTTCAGGAGACCAACCAGCGTCTCGAGGACGCGCTGGCAGAGCGGCGCACCCTGTCGACAGCGCTGCAATATGACGAAATTATGACCCAGATCCATACTCTCCTTGAGAACGCAATTGATGAAGTGCGCGATCTTGCGTTCCAGCACCACCCGCTCGTGACACAACAGGAGCACCGCAGTGAGCGAGAAAAACATAAACGTCCTCCTGGTCGATGACCATAGCGTCGTGCGTCAGGAATGCCGGACGATCCTGTCCCAACGCAAAGGCGTCACCGTTATCGGTGAGGCTGCAAGCGGCCACGAAGCCATAGAAAAACCGACGCGCTACGGCCTGACATTGTGGTCATGGACCTCAATATTCCAGGGATGAATGGCAACGAAGCCCTAGGCCGCATTCGGGCAAAGCATGAACGCGTCCAGGTCTTTGTTCTATCTGTCCATACGGATGAAGCCTATGTCAACCGCGCCCTTGAGGCCGGTGCCGCAGGCTATGTGGTCAAGCAAGGAGCGGGCAAAGAGTTACTCGATGCGGTTGAAGCAGCATTGTCTGGGAATATATATTTGAGTCCGGCTATCTCTCGCTCAGTCGTCCGATCGTATCTCAAGCGTCCATCCAGTCCGGCCCGGCTCATAGAAGATCCACTCACGCCTAAAGAACGCGAGGTCTTACAACTCTTGACCGAGGGCCTCAGCAGCAAAGCAATTGCCCAACGACTGACCGCCAGCCCGCGTACGGTGGAAACGCATCGGCACAATCTGATGAAAAAGCTCGATATTCATACGCTGCCGGGTCTGGTCAAATATTCGATCCGTAAAAAAATTATCTCGGTAGATGACTGATCTGGTCTATTGTGTGGTATACATTCAGGCCTGACTGGCGGCACTCTATCAAGGTCACTCAGGAGTCGGACAAGGGCTTCAGCACATGAGCGAGCGCACAACTCAGCACTTCATCGATGGTGCTTACACCGAGGGGACGAGCGGCAAAACTTTCGAGAATCGCCGACCGATAGATAATGCGTTGATCAGCCGAGTGAGTGAGGCCAACCAAGCTGACGTGCATGCAGCCGTGCAAGCGGCCAACGCGGCACTCAGCGGACCCTGGCGCAATATGGCGCTCGCAGAGCGGACACAAATATTGTACGCCGTTGCCACAGGCATCGAGCAGCGCTTCGACCAATTCCTTGAAGCCGAGGTCGCAGACACGGGCAAGCCGGTCAGCTTGGCTTCCCATATTGACATTCCGCGTGGTGCGGCCAACTTCCGCATCTTTGCCGATGTCGTCAAGAATGTCTCTGGTGAGTATTTTGACACACCAACGCCGGATGGGACGGGCGCCATTAATTATAGCCTGCGCGTCCCGAAAGGCGTGGTGGCCGTTGTGTGCCCGTGGAACCTGCCACTGTTACTCATGACCTGGAAGGTTGGGCCGGCCTTAGCATGCGGCAACGCAGTTGTGGTCAAACCCTCGGAGGAAACGCCGAGTACAGCCACACTGCTTGGTGAGGTGATGAATGAAGCCGGCGTGCCAAAAGGTGTCTATAATGTCGTACATGGCTTTGGTCCTCACTCGGCAGGGGAATTTCTGGTCAGTCATCCCGGCGTTGATGCGATTACCTTTACTGGCGAGACAATCACGGGCGTAGCCATTATGAAGAACGCGGCAGTCGGCGTACGCGACGTCTCGTTTGAACTCGGCGGCAAGAACCCGGCTATCATCTTTGCCGACTGCGATCTTGACGCGACCATCGAAGGCATAGGCCGGGCCTGTTTTGCCAATACCGGCCAGGTGTGCCTGGGCACAGAACGAGTGTATGTTGAGCGGCCCATCTTTGATAATTTTCTAGCAGCCTTACAAGCGCAAGCAGAGTCGCTCACGCTTGGCGACCCGCATGAAAAATCCACCACTATGGGACCATTGATTAGTTTGGAGCATCGCCGCAAAGTACTCTCGTATTACGAAAAGGCCAAAGACGACGGCGCAACAATCGTCACCGGGGGCGGGATTCCTGATATGCCTGCTGCCTATGCCGGCGGGGCGTGGGTCGAACCAACGATCTGGACCGGGCTAGCGGAAAGTTCGGCTGTTGTGCGAGAAGAAATCTTTGGTCCATGTTGCCACGTGCAACCGTTTGACACTGAAGACGAAGCCGTTCGTTTGGCCAATGACACACCGTATGGCTTAGCGACCTCCATTTGGACTCAAAACGCGGCGCGAGCCCACCGGGTTGCACGCCAGGTGCATGTGGGGATTACTTGGGTAAACTGTTGGTTTTTACGCGACCTGCGTACACCCTTTGGCGGTGCAAAACAATCCGGTATTGGGCGCGAAGGTGGCGCCCATTCGCTCGAATTTTACACTGAATTGCGCAACGTATGTCTCAAGCTGTAAGAAGCAGTTTCTGAAGGAGTACCAATATGCCACAGGCGAAGAGAAAAGGCGAAATTGTTGCCGGCTTTCTCGCTCCACATCCACCCCATCTGGTGTACGGCGAAAACCCACCCCAGAACGAGCCTCAGTCGCAATGTGGCTGGGAACAACTGCGCTGGGCGTATGAGCGTGCGCGCAAGAGCATTGAGGATCTGAAACCAGATGTCCTGCTCGTCCACTCTCCACATTGGATTACGCAGCAGGGTCATCACTTTCTCGGCGTGCAGCGTCTGTGCGGCAAGTCGGTGGACCCGATTTTCCCCAACATCTTTCGCTATACCTTTGAGTTGGACGTGGATGTTGAGCTCGCGGAAGCTTGCTGCGCAGAAGGAGCCAAACGGGGGCTGTACACCAAGATGATGCGCAACCCGACTTTTCGGGTGGATTACGGCACTATTACTACGCTGCATATGATCCGGCCGCAGTGGGATATTCCCGTTGTCGGTCTGTCGGCGAATAATTCGCCCTATTGTTTGTCAACGGAAGAAGGCCTTGAAGAAATGGACACGCTCGGCAAAGCCACACGCAAAGCCATCGAAAAGACCGGACGGCGAGCCGTCCTCCTCGCGTCCAACACCTTGTGTCACTGGCATTTTCATGAAGAGCCGGCCATTCCGGAAGATATGTCCCAGGAGCATCCCCAGAGTCTGTCCGGCTATCAGTGGGATATGCGCATCATCGAGCTCTTACGCCAAGGCAAAACCAAAGAAGTCTTCCGCCTGCTGCCCCAGTTCATTGATGAGGCATTTGCTGAGGTCAAGTCAGGGGCGTTCACCTGGATGTTTGCGGCTATGGGCTATCCGGATATTCCCGCCGAGCTGCACGGCTATGGAACGGTGATTGGAACCGGCAATGCCGTTATGGAGTGGAACCTCGAAAAGACCACACGCGCCCGCCACAATCCAGTGCCACGAAAGACCCGGAGCCTAGCCGCCTAGCCGCATACTTGAAGGGCGATACGATGGCTGTAGTTTCCGCCTTTTTGGTGCCGGGCTCGCCGCTCCCGTATGTCAGACGTGACAACAAACCCTGGGGCAAGATCGCTGCGGGCATGGAAGCCGCAGGCGAGGCGCTCGTCGCATCAAAACCACATGTGATCCTGCTGTATTCGACCCAGTGGATCGCGGTCTTAGACCAACTGTGGCAGACGCGGCCACGCGTGGCCGGGCTGCACGTTGACGAAAATTGGCATGAATACGGCGAGCTGCCCTACGACCTCAAGATTGACACCAAGCTGGCAAACGCGTGTGTGACGGCAACGAGCAAAATCGGGGTCAAGTCGAAAGCCGTCAATTATGACAGTTTTCCCATTGATACAGGGACTATTGTAGCAACCAACTTTCTCAATCCAGGCGGCAAGATTCCCATGGTCCTGGCTTCAAACAATCTGTATCACGACTTTGCTCTGACCGAGAAACTCGGCCGCACGGCTGCAGCCCAAGCCAGTAAACAGAAGAAGCGTGTAGCCGTTGTTGGGGTAGGGAATTTTTCGGGTGCATTCTTTCGTGGCGTCATTGATATTGCGAAAGATAAAATCGCTGCGCCCAAATACGACCGCTGGAATAAAAAGATTCTCAAGCTCATGACGAGCGGGGATGTCAAAGGGCTAGATGCGGCACTTCCCGGTTTTGCCACCCAAGGCAAGGCAGACATGGGCTTTAAGCATGCGGCCTGGGTGTTGGGCGCACTGGGCGGCACGTTCAAGAGCGCAAACGTCCACGCGTACGGACCCTTATACGGGAGTGGTGGGGCAGTGGTTGAATTCATCCTGAAATAGGAAACGGCGTTCCGCACCTAGATACCTGCCTGTCTCTGCTCTCGATCGTCCTGAGCCAGTCGGAGGACGATCCACTTCCTCATGCAAAGTAACTCACGCTCCAATCAACAACCGCGCCACCAACGGATCGTAACGGCACTCTTCACTCCTGTAGATGCCGCTAGCCTCGTTTACTTTCGAATCGTTTTCTACGCCATCATGGTCTGGGAGGCCTCCGAGTTCACCCACAAGAATATGGTCGGCCTATATTACTCAGATAAAGAGTTTTATTTCACGTACTGGCCGTTTGATTTTGTTCATCCCTGGCCGGTAGAGTGGATGACCCTCCACATCTATGCTCTGGGACTGCTCGCGGCGTGTGCGGCCTGCGGACTTTTTTATCGGCTGAGTGCAAGCCTCTTCTTTCTTCTTTGGACGTATCTGTTTCTGTTAGAGAAGGCGCTGTATATCAATCACCTCTACCTGGTCTGCCTACTCTCTTTTCTCATGATCTTTGTACCAGCGCAGTGCACCTTTTCACTCGATGTCTTGCGTAAATCGGACAGACGCAGCAACACGGTTCCCGCCTGGGCGCTGTGGCTGCTGCGATTTCAAATTGGCGTCCCATATTTCTTTGGCGGCTTAGCCAAGATCAATGCCGACTGGCTGCAAGGCGAGCCGCTCCGCACCTGGCTGGCCGAACGGGCGGCGATCCCCGTCATCGGTCCACTTTTCAACTACGAGAGTGTCGTCTGGGGCATGACGTATGGATCGTTGCTGTTTGATCTGACCGCAGTCTTTTTTCTGCTCAACCGTCGTACGCGCGTATTTTGTTATGCGGTGGCACTGTTTTTTCACTTTACGAATGTGCGCATGTTCGGGGTTGGTATTTTCGCCTGGCTGATGATTGCCGCCACGCCCATATTCTTCGCACCCGACTGGCCACGCCGGGTTCTACACGATGTCCAAAGGGGCTACTCTCGCCGGGTTCAGCGTCTGACTTTTGGCAGCCTACTTGGTCTCTTGAGCGGGGCAATTACCTGGCAGTTCTCCTGGGTGCGAGCGGGTATCGGTGCGCTCGGCGTCGGAGTCATGGCGTATCATCTTGATGAGCCGTTTCAGAAAAAACCAGCGCCACGGGCACCAGTGCCACAGGCGCAAGCGCCCCCCTTAATACGTTTGACCGGTCTTCAGCAAGCGACCCTCGTTTTCCTCGGCCTTTGGGTTGCAATTCAACTCCTTCTGCCCTTTCGCCATTTTATGATTCCGGGCAATGTCCACTGGACGGAGGAAGGGCATAATTTTGCCTGGCATATGATGCTGCGTCAAAAAGAGGCCGAAGGCTTTTTTGTAGTAACTGACCCTACAACCGGAAGCGAATGGGAACTCAACCCCCGCCGGTACCTGACGCGGATACAACTGATCCACATGCTCTCTCGCCCGCATATGATTGTGCAGCTGGCCCATTACTTGGAACAGCGACTACAGCTGGACGGCTATGGCAATGTTGAGATTCGTGCACGGATCACCGCTGCGCTGAATGGACGCGAAGCACAGTATCTTATTGACCCAGCAGTTGATCTCACCCAGGTCGCGTATCCTTGGTGGGGGCACGCAGAGTGGATTATGCCGTTGGAAAAGCCGTTGAGGAGGTAACATCGCGCTGCCTCCTTGTGTGAAAAGCCTTTCTGTGCCAATAGACCAACGCAAGCCGGTTTGAAAGAGTGTACCGTTTTTCAATCTGGCAGATTTTCAATCGCGACAGGTTCAACTGCATCAGCAAGCGTAAAATTAAAGATTCGAGAGTAAAAATATAGCTCGCCATCGAGCGCACGTTTGATATTTTCCGCTTTGCGAAAACCATGCTGTTCACCCTCAAACGGCACATAGGCGACCGCTAGCCCTTTTGCACGCAGCGCGGAGACCATAAGCTCTGCCTGGTTGGGTGGTACAATCTTATCTCCCAAGCCTTGAAAGATAATCAATGGACAGGAGAGCTGATGCGTAAAGTGAATGGGGGAACGCTCCCGGTACAGGTCTTGTCGTTCCGGGTATGGGCCGACGAGGCTTTCTTCATAGTGAGATTCAAACTTGTGCGTATCGTGGGCCAGGGCTTCAAGATCGCTAATACCATAATGACTCGCCCCAGCCTGAAAAGTGTCACGGAAAGTCAGCGCACATAACGTCGTATATCCCCCAGCACTGCCCCCGGTGATGGCGAGACGCGTGCCATCCACATCGCCGCACTCGACAAGGAAGTGTGCACCGTTCACACAGTCGTCAACATCAACAATGCCCCACTGTCCGTTCAGACGTTGCCGATAGGCACGGCCATAGCCACTACTGCCACCATAGTTCACATCGAGGACGGCAAACCCACGACTCGTCCAGTATTGGATACGCAGATCACAAGCAGTCTGAGCGGCCGCCGTCGGCCCGCCATGACTTTTCACTACCAGCGGTGGGCGTTCATCTGCCGGCGCCGAAAAGTCAGTATTCTGCGGCGGGTAAAAAAGCCCGTAGGCAGTCCGGCCGTGCTCAGTCGGGAACTCGACCGCTTGAGGTGCGGAGAGACAGCCTGGCGCAAGAGTGAGCTCACTGGAGCGACGCAGGACAATCGCGTGCTGTTTTTCCAGATCCAGCCGGACGATAGAAATCGGTTCGGTCGGCGATCCAGCCAGGAAGAAGGCGTTTCCTGATTGAATGTGGACATCACCTAATTCGGTATACGGCAGTGCAATAGGGTCGAATTTGAGTGTCCCAGGATCGAGGCTAGCCATATACCAGGTGCCGTTTTCAGTGTAGGTACAGATGATCTGGCTGGCTGACGCAAAGGCATACGTCCCCATGCCAAACACCCACTGGGCGCGGCCGAAGTCGGCGTCTTTTTCACACAATGCCTCAATATTGCCGTTACGCAGCCGGTACAGATTCCACCAGCCGGAGCGGTCAGAGATAAAATACAAAATACCAAAAGGAGACCATTCCGGCTGAAAGACAGATTCTGTGTCCCCACCAGCAATATAAGTAATTTCGGCTAGTGCACCATCGGCCTGGATTTTACCAACCCATAGCTCTGTGCCATCCCACGGCATATTCGGATGTTTCCAGGTCAGCCAGGCGAGCTGTGAGCCATCAGGGCTCAGGCGTGGGTTTGAGTAGAAATCATTCCCAGCAACCAAGACGGTCTCTTCCCCATTCGTCAGGTCAATACTCACCAGCGTATTCAGCGCTTCTTGCCCCTCAGTGCGGTGATCTTCGCGCACGCAAATCAAGCGATTGCGACTTGAATCTACAACAGCGTCCGCATAGCGCAACGCTGCCCCAGACGTCAGTGCTTGTGGTTCTACCTGCCCGACCAGGCAGTACACGCGTTGGTCCGCAAAATTGGAGAAATAGATCACCCCATGGTGTACCACATACGCCCCGCCGCCGTACTCATGGACTCGTGTCCGAGCATTAAACGGCGACGGAGTTCTATCGGTTATCTTGCCATCCGGCGTCCGCCGAACCACCACATTCCGTCCGCCTTCTGTCGGACGCTGTTCAATCCAATACACATCTTCCCCGTCCAGCCGGACCTGTCCCAACCCCACCGTCCCAGCAACAATGAGATCTGAGGTAATGGGCGATTTCCATGAACCACAGGCGGCAATTTTTGTGTCAGCCATTGTCTCTCCCCGTCTTCATCTCTGTTCTGTATAGAGAGGTGACGACTCTCTGTATAAGAGCCTCCATCTTTGCACAAAGGCGGCAATTATCGTACAAGCCTGCCTGGATCATCGTAAGAAGCGGTTCTCCACCTTCTCCGTTCCACCTTTCTCTTTACTCCTTGGCATACATAGCGCTATGCTCCTGACCAGTATCCCATAAGGGGGCAGGCGCATGGAAACAGTTCACCCTTCAGAATGTGGGTTCGACCCAAGGCGGATCGATCATCTCGTTACCAGCATCAAGAGCGATATTGAACGGGAGCAATACGACGGGGCGGTCGTTATTGTCGCCCGGGGCGGTAAGGTAGGACTGCATGAGGCGATTGGTTTTGCCGAACGGGCCAGTGGGCGGACTATGCGAACGGACGATGTATTTTGTCTGTTCTCCGTCACCAAGCCGATTACAGCAACCGCTATCTTTTCGTGTGTTGATCGGGGCGAATTGACACTGACTACACGGGTTGCCGAAATCATTCCCGAGTTTGCCAGCAAGGGAAAACACCGTGTCACCATTGCTCAGCTCCTTACCCATACGGCAGGCATGTCGGCCGGTTTCCCCCCCCCCGTCCCGCAGGAGCTGCTGGGCAACCTTGAAGCAGTCGTCGCTGCTATCTGCGCCCAAGGGCTTGATGCCAGACCCGGAGAGACAGTGAGTTATAGCCCGATCACGGCGTACTCCGTGTTGGGTGAAGTGGTGCGACGTCTTGACCGGGAAGAGCGTTCACTGCGGCAAATACTCGCAGATGATATTTTTACCCCCCTAGGCATGAAAGATACGGCCCTCGGCGTACGGTCCGATCTTGCGGCGCGAAAAGTCCCCATTGTTGTCCGCGACCGCCGCGAAGGACTGTTTCCGCCGGAAGTAATCGAAGGCTTTAATACCCTGCTCCAGGCAGATGCCGAGATTCCTGGCGGCGGTGGGGTGGCAACAGCGAGCGATCTCTTCCGCTTTGCTGAAATGCTCCGCCGGGGTGGAGAGCTGGATGGTGCACGGATTTTATCACCTGCCATTGTCCGCTTGGCGGCAACAAACCATACCGGCTTGCAGCCCAATGATCTGTGGAACTATGCCAGAGAGATGCGTGGCTGGGACGAGTTTCCCGCTTTTCTCGGACTCGGCTTCTTTATGCGAGGAACAGGAATTTGTCCCACGTATCTTGGCAGCATGGCCTCGCCTGGCACCTTTGGAGGGGTCGGAGCGGGTTCTACCTTGTTCTGGATCGATCCAGAGCGTGATGTGACCTTTGTCTGTCTGACCTCCGGGGCCTTAGAAGAATCGTACAGCATGGATCGTTTCCAACGCTTGTCGGATCTCGTCCTGGCCGCCGTTGCTGATTAAACAAGTCCGATAAACAAACCCGATTAAGCAGGTCTTTGGAGCACCGTGTAGAGATTCGTTGAGAGACTCGCGTTAGGAGACTCATGATTACTGAGCAGCAGCTGAGACAGATATTTGCCCCGATTAGTGGAGATCAGCCACTGCGCGTATGTGCAACGTTGTTAGGCAATATCAATACCATTCTTAAAATCGAGGTGGGAGATCATTTATATGGTCTGCGCATACGCACCCAGGAACACGTCTATCGCTATGAACCTGACCTCGTCAAAGAAGTGTTCATGAGCTGGCTGCTTGATCCAGACAATTGGGAAAAAAATGATGAGGAAAAAGCAACCGCGCTGGCTCACATCCTTACTGAGAAACAGGGTGTGGGCCAAAGTGGGAATGGCATCGAGCCTCACGGATTAGCTTTTGACTGGACCCGGCAGTGTCTACCGCATCCCTATTTTGTGTACGAGTGGATCGACGGCGAGCCACTCTGGAACCAGCCGACGCCGCAGCTGTATTTTTTGGCCGGGCAGGCACTCGCCGGCATCCATAGCGTACAGTTTGAGGCATTCTATGCCGATTTTTTAGCTCTTGGAAAAATACCGGCACACTGGCCTGATCGCTTTCGAGCCGCGCTGGACAAGGAAGTGGCGGATGTTCAAGGCCGACTGAGCCGTTCTCTGACTGCTGCTCTGGGAACGATCTCGATTCCGTCTAGTACTCCCTACTCTCCTTGTCTTATCCATAACGATTTTTCCCCAGGCAATATTTTGGTGCAGGATGGGCATCTCACTGCCGTCATTGACTGGGATAATGCAGTCGTGGATGCAGCTCCACTCGATTTTGTGAAAATGAAGTATTGGACAGCCAAGGATGGCCGCGGACAGCTCAGCCACGAACCCGCTTTATTTCGCGCCTTTGTTGACGGCTATGGTCCAAGTGGGACTGAGATCGTCCAGTCAGAGACCTTTGTCTTGTACGAGGCGCTCTGGCTGCTGCGCGTCTATAATTTTGAGATATCCAAGCAAGAGTCCGGCCTGGAGCGCGCTCCAGGCTATCCTGAAGCAGCCGTGTATGCGGAGTTTCTTACAAGTGTGATCGACCGATTGACCCATAGCCGAAAGTCTCCAGTCTCTTCTCCCCAGTCTCGCCTATCCACGCATGAGTCCACCTCAGGCGAACGGAGAACAGCAGTACAGGGTTGGTAGAAGTGCATGGCTAATTTTAAAACCCATCTCGCCGTCGCGGCCGTTGGCAGCGGCCTGCTGGCAACGGTGTGCTTGGGGGCTGGGATGAGCGATCCCCAAGAGGTCGTGACATTATCCGCAGTCGGCACCATTGGCGGCCTGCTGCCGGACGTTGATCTCGACCACTCCAGTCCGACCAAGCTGATGTTTACTGCGTTGGCCATCGTGTTTGCATTTTTAGTTGCCTTCAACCGGGCGGCCCATTATTCCATCATCGAACTCTGGCTGGTCTGGGCTGTGTCGTATGGGGCGATACGCTATCTGGCCTGTCGCCTGTTTGCCCAACTCACCATCCACCGCGGTATCTTTCATTCACTTGTCGCCGCCCTCTTTTTCTGCTTCCTGGCCACGAGTCTCAGCCACTTTGTGTTTGAGCTCAACGCCTTATTCGCCTGGTCGATCGGCTTCTTCATCCTTTTTGGCTATATCCTGCATCTGCTGCTCGACGAACTGTTTAGCGTGGATTTTCTCAATACGCGGCTCAAAAGCTCATTTGGTACGGCATTCAAAATCGCAGATTTCAATAATGCACGCACCTCGCTGATGATGACCGCAGCAACCTTGCTTGCTTTTTTCATGACACCGCGCGCCCAACCTTTTACCGCCTGGATTATGAATAAGCAGACCTACCTCAACATTGCCGACCGTTTTCTTCCCGAGACAATGTGGTTTTCGTTATAGTCTAACCGCCAGACAGCCAAACCACTCAGTTGCGAGCCACGGGATCAGTAGATCTTTTAGTGAGAAAACCAGACGGCTGATCATCGCGTCGTGAACGCGTGGCAAAGGTTATCGCAGACGGATCAGGCAGCACGGCTTCGGCGATAATCGCTCGGCCTGCGGGATTACGTACAACCGCTCGGCTTACTAACCACGGTTCTCCCCGATGCTTTGTAAGAGGTCAAGACTTTCATTCTCCGCCTGAGAAAGGGTATATTTATTCTAAAGGGGCGTAGTATTATGGCTGCTTCCAGCTCTTCCACCGGTCCACTTCTCTCTCGCTGCCTTGTTCTAGGGCTGGCACTACAAGGACTCTTTTCTCTGGCAGTGCAACAGGATACGGCCCCGTTGCACCCTGCCAGTCTAGGCATGCTCCAAGAGGAACGGAAAGAAATAGAGGGAATGCCCACACCGAAGCTCCCTGCCTCGGTTCAGTCCCCTCTGACTTTGGAGGGCTACACACGCTGTCTCGCCAAACAGCTTGAGGTCGATGAGGCTTTAGCACTCGCTGTTCTGGTACAAGAGAGTCACCCCACAGATCCTTTTCGGATTGGCAAAGGGGATAGTCGTGGACCCTTTCAGATTAAACCTATTGCACTGGAAGAAGTGGGGTTGTCGCGGGATGCTCAACAGCTTCCTTTTCTCGTGTACGGCGGCATCCTGTATCTGAAGACTATGCTGACCCGCTTTTCTGATCTGCCTACCGCATTGGCGGCCTATAATATGGGTCCGGTTCGCCTGATACAGCGCGAGTATCACCCCTATGTAGTGACCCAACTTTATGTCAGCCAAATTCTGATGAGACAGGAACAGATCCGCTCCGCCACTTTTCGCTCCCGTCCGGTTCTCCGCTATCCTCTTTCCGCAGAGGAGCTTGCGGTCTTTCCCGACCAAGCAACATATCCCTCCGAATGCCATCTGCAACAATTTGCCGCAGCAGCATCAGCAACATCCCCGGCAGTACACAAAACCTAGCCAGCATTCCGCCTCTCTCGTCCGAGTCTGACTTGGCCTGGCAGGCAGGCGACTTTTCTCGTTCAGCCATTCAGCATTGCTCTTTTCATCTTGAGGGTGGTATACCTTGTCCTACTGCACCCAACGGCATGTGGGCTCATTCCACCAGGTCTGAGAGACTAGGTCTGACAGAAAGGACGAGTATTTCATGGGTACTGTCGAGACCTTGGCCCTTGCCATGGGAACGGCTTGGACTTCCGGCATCAACCTGTACGCGACCGTTGCCGTCCTTGGGCTGGCACATCACGCCGGGATGATCGATCTTCCGCCGGAACTCCAGGAGACGGTCGCCAACCCGTTCGTTATCGGCGTTGCCAGCCTCATGTATCTGGTAGAGTTTTTTGCTGACAAAATTCCGTATGTCGATAATGCCTGGGACAGCATCCATACCTTTATTCGCATACCGGCAGGCGCGTTACTCGCAGCAGGCGCGGTCGGGGATACCGCTCCGGCATTGGAGCTGGCAGCCATGCTGGGCGGCGGTACCGTCGCCCTGGTTTCACACGGGACGAAGGCAACGGCCCGTCTTGCCGTGAATACCAGCCCCGAACCGTTCAGTAATTGGATTGTGAGTATTGGGGAAGACCTGGCAGTTATCGCCGGCCTGTGGTTGAGCTTCCAGCATCCGTGGACTATGGTAACTTTTCTTATCCTCTTCCTCCTGTTTGCCGTCTGGTTTATTCCCAAATTGTTCCGCCTTGCCAAGCGCGGCTTTCAAGCCCTGCGGTCATGGCTGCGAGGCGAGCGGCAGCGGAACGCACCGCTCGAAGCAACCGGCACTCCACCCACGTAAGCCCCCTCGGTCGCGGGGACGCCGGCTGTTTCGCCCCCTGAAAACAGCACAGCCAGCACTGTACTTTAGAGGGAGAACGCCATGCACAGCCAAGATATTAAACAGCAAATTCAGGTAGTGTACGCCAAGGCGGCCTTGCAGGCGGCTCAGGGCAATCGGGCCAGCTGTGGTGAAGCGACCGCAGTCAGCAACGATCCCATTACCTCAAACCTGTACTCAGATGACCAGGTTGCCGGACTCCCCATAGAGGCCATTGCGGCCTCGCTCGGGTGTGGCAATCCAACAGCGCTCGCTCAGCTCCATCCAGGTGGGATCGTGCTTGACCTCGGCTCGGGCGGTGGCATAGACGTACTGCTGTCTGCCCGACGAGTCGGCCCCACAGGAAAAGCCTATGGCCTGGATATAACGGACGAAATGCTGGACTTAGCACGCAAAAACCAGCGCAAGGCTGGAACCGAGAATGTCGAGTTTCTCAAGGGCGAGATTGAGCAGATTCCGCTTCCTAACAACTCGGTCGATGTCATTATCTCAAACTGTGTCATCAACCTATCGTCAGTTAAAGATCGCGTCCTTGCTGAAGCCTTTCGCGTGCTTCGACCCGGCGGACGCTTTGCGGTTTCTGACATTGTCGTACGAGGCGAGGTCCCAGACAAAATTCGCCGCAACATCGAATTGTGGATCGGCTGTATCGCCGGAGTCTTGGCAGAACAGGAGTATCGCACCAAGCTTACTTGCGCTGGCTTTACCTCCATCGATATTGAATCCACGCGCATCTACAGGATGGAAGATGCGCGTGAGTATTTGTTCGACAGAGGCATCGATATTGAGACAGCGGCTGCACAGATAGACGGCAAGTTCGGAAGCGCCTTTGTCCGCGCCCGGAAGCCCGCTGCGAGCTAAGTAAGAGAGAGTGGGCCACCTCTTGACCTCTCCCAAACGGCAGGACATTATGCTCCGGCCTGGAGCCGGAACCAACAAGAAGAGATGGACAAGCCTTTGCTGAAAACCCGGCTATAGAGTAGCGCTGGGAATATTCTTGGGAATAGCTCTCACAACACATTCGGAGGCACACACAGATTCATGTTAGGACGTCTTGGAGCGGTGTGGGGTGTTGCCGGCGTGAGCCTCTTACTGAGCTATTCAACAGTTCGACTGTCTTCTATTGCGCTTGACGCATTGCGTTACGAGCTCAGCTGGTACCATTGGCTGGCTCTGGTACTGAATGTGATCTATATGGCTTACTCCGAGGGCTACTCCGGCTTTCAACGCGGCTTTTCGCCTCGGGTAGTAGCACGCGCAAAATATCTGTTCGAGCACCCAAATCTGTTGCATACTCTTTTGGCCCCTATATTTTGCATGGGCTATTTTCATGTTCAGAGACGTCGCCAAATGTTCATTTTCGCCCTCACAACAATGATAGTCCTGTTTGTCATTTTTTTGCCATACTTGGCCCAGCCTTGGCGAGGAATTGTTGACGCTGGGGTTGTTGTCGGCCTGATCTGGGGTCTTGCTTCGATATGGATCTTCGCCTTCCAGGCCTTTACCTCGGACGATTTTGCTCATTCGCCCGAAGTACCGGAATAAGGAAGCATCACGTCCTCTTTAGTTCTCCCCTTCCGCCATTCCTCTCGGCTCTTCACGTTACGGCTCACTGGCGGGCCATCTTTAATCTTTCCGACTGCCCGCCGTTAGCTAATTTATATCTAGGACACCTATATGTGCGACTCTTTTCGAAGTTATCCTCCCACGAGGCCATCGAGGTCAAGGGGCGGTCGCCCCAGGTGCAGATTGAGAAACACCCCGACGGTGTGGGCCAGCACTTTACGGATGAGCCGATGTTGAAAGTGCCAGAGACCATGAACGCGAATGCGGGTCACAGCAAACCGTTCGGTCAGGTGCGAGCCGACCGTTTCGATTACCTTACGCAGCCGCGCACAGACCTTGAACAGCGGGGGCCTGTGGGGGGTCGTCATCCCTTTGCAAGGCGGGGTCACCACCACGACGCCATCCCGGTCGGCCAGCAGGGCGTGGCGGAAGGCGTCGATAAAGCCTTTATCCGCACGCACGAGGCCGGCAAAGCCCTCAAGCAGCTCATCCAACACTCGGATGTCATGGGGCCGGGCGGGCAACAAGGGGAAATCGGTAATCATCCCGCACCGGGCGATGCGCAGGCCCAGCTTAAACCCGTAGTAATCCAGTTGCTTAGCGGCACAATGCCCGTAGTCGGTGACCGCTTTGAAACAGCGGTCGCGGCGGCTGCGGGTGTAGCCGCAGACCGGCAGGGGTAGAATATCAATGCTCTGGACGGGGTCGGCAGCTTGCCCGCTCACACGGGTCAAGCGCTGCTGGATAGCTGCTTTGATCTGCCACAAGAATGATAAACTCATCTCGATCCATTGGAGGACTCCTTCTGCGAATAGCGAGTGTGGTAGCCACTATTCTACGAAGAAAGTGCCCAATGGATCATGACCTTACGAGTTGCACATTAGGTATAGGATAGCCAATAGTAACTATTTCTTGAGCAACGATATGAAAAGGCAGATCTCTATCGACCAACTCAAACCGGGCATGTGTATCGCGGAAATCAAGAATATTTCGTGGATAAAACATCCTTTTTTCCGTAATCAGCATCTCATCAAGGAGGAGGATGAAGTCCAAGCCGTAAAAGATTGTGGGGCGGGTGAAATCTATATTGATACTGAGATGGGTGAGGACGTCGACCCAGAGCAAAACAAACCGGACGACGCTGAGAACACGCGGGGGACGGGAAGCCACGTCGCCGAGTCTCCACCGGCAGAGCAACCGCAGCCGGAAACGCCAGACCGGGAAAAGCCTTCAGCGCCAGAATACATCGATTGGCACTGGGACGCTGACTCCGTCCGATCTGAGGAAGTGGTCCAGTTCTTCGATGTCGAGCAAGCCCTATCTCATATGGATGGGGACGGACCATTACTCAGAGCGACGGTCGAACTGTTTCTCGAGGAGCATCCCAAAATTCTGGCTCGACTCTACGCCGCACTCACAGACCAGGATGCCCAGACCCTGGAGCGTGAAGCACACTCCATCAAAGGAGCGGCAGCGAATCTCGATGCAACAGCGAGATATGAGGTGGCCTTCCGGCTTGAACAGATTGGACGAGCAGAGAATTGGGGGAAAAGCCCCGGACGCGCTGACAGAATGAGAGCGTGAGCTCAAAGTTCTCGAGGAAGTCCTCTTCGGCTTCCGGCAGCAAAAGGAAAAATCGTCAGCCCAGCAAACAACACAACCTTCAGTGTCCACCCGTTCCACCTTTTCCCCTCACGTCGTTGTGGTGGACAAGCTGCGCTCGACGCGCGAGACCTTGTGCGGGCTCTTACGGCAGCAGGGGATCACACACATCCGACAAGTCGAGGACGGAGCCGGCACTCTTGAAGCACTGAAGGGTGCCCGAACGGATCTCGTCATCGCGGATTGGAGTCTCGAGGGCATGACGGTCATTGAGCTCCTGCGCACCATTCGTGCGAATGAGAAACTCAAGGCTATTCCTTTCCTTCTGGTGACCGGTACAGCCACCCGGGATGAAGTCCTGGAAGCCGCTCTGGCGGGGGTAAGCGGCTATTTACTCAAACCCTTTACAGCAGACATTCTTGCCGACCAGCTCAAAAGAGTTTTTCCAAACCAACACTCGGTGCGTACGGCTGCCTAAACACGCTGTAGCATTTTCTCTCCTTTTCTTTCGTCCCTCCCTAGCGCTTGACAGGTCAGGACTGATTGGGGCAAAACCAGAGCAAGTCTTACTGCCGGACAGTGCACAGGAGAACGCCCATGCCTGGACCGTTGGCTGGTTATCGAATCATCGATGTGACCCAGATGTTATCAGGTCCTATGGCCACCATGATGCTGGGAGACCAGGGTGCTGATGTCATCAAGGTCGAACCCCCAGGCACGGGCGACCTGACCCGTGCATTAGGTGGAAAGTCACGTGGTGTGTCACCCTTCTTTTCCACTTTAAATCGCAATAAGCGCTCGGTTGTATTGAATCTGAAAGATGAAAAAGGGGTCGAGTTGCTCAAACAGCTCGTCGCCGGCGCAGATGTATTTGTACAGAATTTCCGACCTGGTGCGGCTGAGCGCATGGGCATAGGCGAGCAGGTCCTGCGAAGGGTGAAACCGGATCTCATCTATGTGTCGATTAGCGGCTTTGGCGAAAAAGGGCCGTATGTTCACAAACGCGTCTACGACCCGGTCATTCAGGCGCTGTCCGGCTTGACGGATATTCAGGCCGACCCGGAAACGCGTCGGCCGCGTATGATGCGCCTCATCATTCCGGACAAGGTAACCGCGCTCACGGCCGCCCAAGCCATGACTGCGGCGCTCCTCGCACGGGAACGGACGGGGAAGGGACAACATGTCCGGCTAGCCATGCTGGATGCCGTGGTGTCCTTTCTGTGGCATGAGGGCATGGCCCAATACACGTTTATGGGTCCGGATATTGGAGTGGCTCGACCGCCGGATACCCGTGACCTTATTTTCGAAACCACGGATGGCTATATCACTGCAGCCGCGGTCTCCGACAAGGAATGGCAGGGTTTGGTTCGCGCCTTGGACCGACCGGAATGGTTAGAAGACAAGCGATTCAGCACCCCCGCAGGTCGAGTCAAATATGCGGACGTTCGGTTGGAGATGACCGCCGAGGTCTTGAAAGACAGAAGCTCGACTGAATGGTTGGAACGACTTGACGCTGAGCAAGTGCCATGTGCTCCGGTCAACCGTAAGGCAGACGTGCTGACCGATCCCCAAGTCCTGGCCAACAACTTAATTGTTGAATCCGAGCACCCGCATGCGGGCAAGATGCGCCAAGCGCGTCCGGCAGCTCGATTTGACGGAACACCGTCCGAACTTCTCCGTCAGCCGGCTCCCCTTCTCGGCGAGCAGACGGATGCGATTCTTGCAGAGCTCGGCGTTTCTGCACAAAAGTTGGCTGAACTGCACGCAGCTGGAACGATAGCCTAATTACCCCTCAGGAGAAGAGGCAAACAGGACAGACGTGCGCAAGCGACCTGCCTTACACAGCAGCAGGGCCAGGGTCAGCCAGAACACTTGGGCACCTATGGCCGCAGCCCAAAGGAACCACGCCAGCTTGCCCGCAATAGCACACAGCAGGACCAGCAAGGAGTAATCGCGACTGGTCAGCCCAGCGACCATATTGTCAAGCCACACATCTGCCCAGCCGGCACGTTGCCGTCCCTGTTCTTCGGTCTTCTCAGCAATGGTAATGAGCGGAAACGAGATACACGCAGCAGCGGCCAGCATCCCACCCAGAAGTGGTGCTGCGGCAAGTCCATCTTGTTCCCAGACAGCCACGCCGACGCCCAGAAAGATTGCAATATGGACAACCGTGTCTAGGCTGATGTCCAGCCACTCGCCAAACGGCGATTCAAGCATTTTGACCCGCGCGACCTCACCGTCCACGCAGTCCATAACGGTTGAAAACTGGAGGAGGAGGGCACCCGCCACGGCCCAAGCATAACTCCCCAACAGAAAGCAGCTTGCCCCAATGAGGCCAGTCAAAAACGAGAGCACAGTGATTTGATTTGGGGTGAGCGGAGTACGCAGGAAGAAGCGTGTCAGAAGACGCGAAAACTTTCGATTGAGATAGGCGTCAACCAGGCCGTCGTGCGGATTTTCAAGGGCGAAGAGCAAGGTTTTCTCGACCTTGGCCAAAGAGCTCTGTGCAGTCAAACGATAGAAAAAGTGCTCACCAGGTGAGAGGGGGTTGAGTCCGTCAGTCTTTTCTTCTTTTTCTTTTTGGAGCCGTGCAAGCGGCACGAGGGAGAGGGCGGCGTTGTTCGTGCCACCGTGCACCTGCCAGCTTTCTTCCTTTTCTTGTTGGCCCACATGCTGCTCGAGCATCTGAGCCAAAGTCGGCTGGAAAAGCGTATCACACGAAAACACCAAACAGTGCCCCTCGCCGGAAGGCAGCCGTTCTACGCACGTTTCCGCGAGCGAGGTTGTGTGCGGAACCCAGACAACCTGGGCAGTCAGCCGCTTGTCTTGCTTGTCATTAAAGAGCGCACGCTGCAGCTCTTTTTGAGCATTTTTGTCTATCAAGACATAACAAGTTTTTGCCCCACAGCGCTGCGCAGTGAGGAGCGCGCGCTTGAGGAGGGATAATCCACCAAATTGTGTGAGTGGAGAAAGCGCTTCAGGAAGCGCGGTCGAAATCAGCGCGGCCGTGACTGTCATAATAGAAGAGAACCGATACTATATCGGCCCAGGAGGAAGCAAGTAGGTGCCCCTCTTTCCCGTTGAGCGACCGCGTTGAAAAACCATACGAAACAATCCTACTGAGACACGACCGGACGATATTCGAGTCACCATCCTTCCTTGACACCAAGGTCTCGACACCGCCTAATAGACGCTATGAGACCACGCTTTCAAGACATTCCCTTGCTGTTCCTTGTTCTTGTCCTGGCTCTCGCTTTCGGTGTCCTTTTCTCGGCCTGCGCTGCGGAAAAAAACCCGGACTTCATGGCTACGGCCCATAAATATGAAGGACGGACACTGTTTGGCCCGGCTATGGGTGAGTATGAAAAAGCGATAAAGGAAGACCCCAATAATGCGGAGGCGCACTATCGTATCGGTGCTTTAGCCAATGAATTGGGGAATAATGATTTTGCCGCTCAAAAGTTTCGGGATGCACTCAATATCGATGCGAATCATCCCGGCGCAAAGCGTGCGCTCAGCACCTATCACGTCAATCGCGGTACGATCGCCAGGCAGCAGAACCGTCCGAGCGCCGCACGCCAGGAGTTAGAAGCGGCGGTACGCGTTGATCCAGGATCGAGCGTTGCCCAGCTTGAACTCGGACGGGCATACGAAGCCGACGGCCGCGTAGACGATGCCATACAGGCTTATGAGGCTTCGGCACAAGCCGACCCACACAGTATTGAAACGCAACTCGAGTTGGGACAGGGCTATGTCGCGACGCAGCAGTACATCCAGGCGGTGACTGCGTTTACTGCCGTCCTGGCCGGCAATCCTGATAAGGCTGAGGCATATGCCGGGCTGGGAGAAGCGTATTTTCACCAAGGACAGCAACAGGAAGCCCAGCAGTCCTTTGACCAGGCGATTCGGCGCTACCTTCTCACCGGTCGGCGAGACCTGGCAAAAGAGGTCAAAGCCAAGGCCGAGGCACTGTTGCCGGCAGGTGCTGGAGCCAAAAAATAAGTCGTGTAGCCTGGAGGTAGCGAAGCGAAGTCCAGGACACCACTCATGCGGGACGAGCCCCCTCTCCCCTGGATTCTCTAGATTCACAAACCAAGTGCAACACGAGCTGGATAAGGTGTTGTCATGGACAAGAGATACAGACAACTTTCAGTTGAGGAGCGGTGGAAGATTGCCGGTCTTCAAGGCGCGGGGAGCTCGCTCCGGCAAGTTGCAGCAGTTGTGGATCGCGCGCCATCGACCATTGCTCGCGAGATAAAGCGGAACCAGGGCACCCAGGGGGCCTACACCCCGGCCTATGCCGATCAGCAGGCTTGCGCCCGGAGGTGGAACGGCTCGAAGCTGGAACGCAAGAAGGAGCTGCGCGTCAAGGCCCTGGGCGCCGGAGCAGGTGGCCGGCCGGCTGGCGGTTGAGCCCGGCAGCCAGGTGATCAGCCACGAGAGCATCTACCGGTTTCTCTATGCACAACTGGCGCGCACCAAGGATGACCGCTGGCGGCTCTATCTGCCCCGCGCCAAATCCAAACGCGGCGGGCGCGGCAAGAAGCGCGGCTCTCCGGTCCGCTTCTTCGAAAGCCCGCCGGCCCCTCTCGGACCGCCCGCCCTGCGCCACCGACCGCCAGGTCCCCGGCCACTGGGAAGCCGCTCTGATGGTATTCGCCCACTACGGACCGGCCATCCTGACCATGCATGAACGCCACTCCCCGGTCCTCCTCGCGGCCCGACCGCCCAGCAAGGCGGCTCAGCCCATGGCCCGGCTGATGGTCCAGCTCCTCAAACCCTTGCCCCAAGCTTGCGCCAAACCCTGACCTTCGATAATGGCACCGAGTTCGTCCAGCACTACCAATTGCATCCCCTGGCCATTCAGACCTTCTTTTGCGACCCCCATAAGCCGTGGCAGAAGGGCGGCATTGAAAATGCCCTTGGTCGCATGCGGCGAACCATCCCGCGCAACACCGCCCTCGCCAGCCTGCGCACAAACCGCTTTAATGCCCTCATCCGTGCCTACAACAACACACCCCGAAAATGTCTTGCCTGCCACACTCCTGCAGAGGTTCTTTTACAGCAACTGTTGCACTTCAAATGTGAATCCACGGTCCCGTTTCCACGGGCATGACAGTCTTTCTTGTGTCATACCTGCGCAAGCAGGCATCCAGGCATATGGGACAAGACGGAGTGTACAGTGTGTCTTATTTGACCAGCCGCCTGAGATGCCGTTTGAGCTGCTGCAGCTCGGAAAGGGTCATATGCGCACGAGCCTTGCCGAATTGCTGGCGCAGCATAGGGTTAATCCGTTTCATTTCGAGCGCCGCCTCTCGCGAGCTCCCGCGCGCTGCAGTGTAACGCCCTATTATAATGCGCCTGTTGCTTGACCAAACTGACGATGTCTTCACGTAATTGGACCTCTTGATCGTCCGGCGCTATGAGCGGCTCAATATGCTCACTTTGCCTAGCCGACGTGCCGTTGCCGAGGATACCCTCAACCTCTGGCAGGGTGGTTATCCTTCTTCCGGTCACACGACCGTCGAGGGGGATAAAGTCGGGCGGCTTCGGTTCCGCCGTCGGTCCAAAAAGGTCGGCTTGGACCAGTTGATTCTGGAATTGCCCGCTTGAGTAAGATCGCGGCCGAATGTCGTTGATTTGCTCTTTCAGCCCGGAGACCACGTGGCCCATCTGGAGGTCTTCAGGTACGTAATAGGACCATTCCTGGTGCTCATAGGGCAAGGCGGAACGGGGATTAAACCGCCGGCGCGTGCGAACATTTGTTTGAGCCACGGAATGGAACGAATATGCGTCAGACAGGCTAAGTGGGTGATGCCTGGAACATCAAGGCCCTCATACGCCATGCCGACAGTCACCAGAGCGCACAGATTGCCTGTACGGTACTCTTGGATCGTGGCCAGGGCCATTTTCGTTTCGTCCGTCGTGGCAATTTGACTCGACATGATGTCGGCCGTTTGCAGCCACCCCAGCGCCCGCTTAGCTTGGCCGATGGTGGCACACACAACCAGGAGCTGGGCGTTGGGTTCTCGTTGTTGCCATTCTTGCCAGCCGGCAACCGCCGTCAGCAGAAGCTGCCGGGCATACCCACTATGCAGGGCGATATTCAGACCTCTTCGCCCGCCTTGGTGTAAGCTGTCAAAGGACAAATCGGTACCCGTATTCAGATCGCGCCAACGGGCCGCGCGATCGCAAAAAATGAAGTAGGGATGGACGACCGCGTGGTCTTGGAGCGCGTCCTCAAAGGTGTACAGAATGTGCGTGGCCTCCGAGAATGCCGTATGCAAATCACCTTGATCATCGCGTGTATACGGAACCCATGCCAAGGGCTTGCGGTCATGGCGCTGGAAGGTCCCGCTCATCTGAATCGTGACCACGGCTGCCTGGACGAGGGGGTCAACGGCCTGGGCCAAGACTTCGCCCTCAGCGCAGTGGTGACTCTCGTCCAGGCAGACAAGATAGCGGTGTTTGCGGAGCTCTTTGGGGTAAATTCCTTTGTCGTCATGCCGCAGCAGATCATAGGTCACCACTGTGCCGTCCAGACCGCGGGTTGGGTTGGCGCGGTTCCCTCCTTGCCGAATCGCATAGTCGTGCTTGAGCGCGTGTTGTGATTCGAGGAAGGATTCAACTGCCTGTCTGGCAAGCGGACGGCGTGGGACGACCCACAGCACTTTATCCACGATACCGGCAGTGCGAAGTGGGACATAGGCTAAGACGGGAAGCAAGCTTTTTCCTCCTCCCGGCTCGACCTCAGCCCAAATCTGTTGGCCTTGGATAGTGTTGTGGGCGATGTGGTCCATCACCAACGAGCGCAAGGCTTCCTGATGCGTCCGAAGTTTCACCTGGTCCCCTCTGTATTCCTCACCAGCCTCACCACCCCAGGTGGATAGGTGGATACCCCGCCGCATCAGGCATTCTCAGACAGCCTTCCTCTGGTAGGTCGGGAAAAGAAATGCGGTTGCTAGAAATACCGCATGTCGAGCAAGGCGGTCAATGCTCTCTTGCAGCTCCTCTCTGTCCATGCGAACGGGCTGCTACGAGGGGCGCCTATCAACAGTGTAATAATGATTAGTCTTGTATGAGCTGCAGGATGGCGGGCCATAATTCGCGGGCATGAATATGAGAGCGGTACTCGGTGTTGAGCTCTTCTAGGAGCTGGACAATATGCGGGTAACTTTCTCGGTCGCCATTCCAGTCCCCAGCCTGCTCGACGATTTTTTCGAGGAATCCGTGCAGGCTGCCGAGAATGCCGGGCTGTTGTTCCGTCAGTACCTTGAGGAGAGAAACGTGGTTCAACACGAGTCCTGGTCCCTGAATCAACCAGCCCCCAAAGCCTGCTTCCTCTTCTGCTGACTGCTGCCACCAGTGCAGCCAGACAAAGGCCAGGAGAATCTGCTCTGGATACGGCAAGAGGTAGAATGTTGCCATCCAGCTCGGCGGAATGGGTAGAGCAGGTTGGGCAGAGTGGGAAAGCTGGGAGAGTTCGCGCTTGGCTGCGGGGTTAGTGCCGAGCGTCAATTCTTCCCAGTGTTGCCTGGCCTGCCGGAGCCGGACGTCCAGCGTCGGATGGCCTGTTTCCCAGGTAAAGAGATAATGCATACCTCTTGCCTACACAGAAAAAAGGGCGTCTCGGCTGCCCTCTCCCTGCGTCTATGCTTTACCAAGCGCGGCTGAGATTCGCTGCAGCGCAGTCTCAACGTTTTCTCGACTATTAAAAGAACTGAGTCGCACATAGCCTTCACCGCACTTGCCGAACCCGGATCCCGGCGTGCACACCACGCCGGCTTTCTGCATCAACAGATCGAAGAACTGCCACGAGTCCGTATCGGTTTTGATCCATACGTAGGGCGAGTGTTGGCCGCCGACAGATTGGTAGCCCAGCCTGTTGACAGTCTCCCGAATCAAGGCGGCGTTACCGAGATAATAGTCACTCAGTTCACGGACCTGGGCTTTTCCTTCGGGCGAGAACGCTGCCTCAGCCGCGCGCTGGACGGGGTAAGAGACACTATTGAACTTCGTTGATTGACGCCGATCCCAGAGTGCATGAAGCGCATGGGTATTGCCTCGCGTATCATATACCCGACACGCTTTTGGTACGATTGTGTAGGCACACCGCGTACCCGTAAAGCCGGCAGTTTTTGACAAGCTCCGGAATTCTACGGCCACGTCTTTGGCTCCGTCGATTTCATAAATGCTGTGCGGCAAACTGTCGTCACGGATAAATTCCACATAGGCGGCATCGTACAGAATGAGGGCTTTGTTTGCGCGCGCGTACTCTACCCAAGGACATAGCTGGTCTTTGGTCACCATGCTGCCGGTTGGATTATTAGGAAAACACAGATAGATCAGGTCTACTTTTTCCTGGGGTAAGTCCGGGACATAATTGTTGGCCTGTGTGGACTCAAGGTAGACGAGTCCCTCATATCGGCCGTCTTTCCAGGCTGCCGTTCGCCCTGCCATGACATTGGTATCGACATAGGTCGGGTAGACCGGGTCCGGAACGGCAATGCGAATATCCGCAGAAAAAAGTTCTTGGAAATTCCCGGAATCACACTTCGCACCGTCGCTCACAAAGATTTCATCCGGGGTCAGGTCGACGCCGCGTGGCTGGAAATCTCCAGCAACAATGGCTTCTTGCAAAAAGTCATAACCCAGCTCGGGTCCATACCCACGAAAAGTGGCATCGTCGGCCATTTCATCAACGGCTTTGTGAAAGGCGGTGATACAGGCGTCCGGCAGGGCACGGGTCACATCCCCGATCCCTAACCGAATGATGGTTTGGTCTGGATTGTTGGCTTGGTAGTCGTTGACGCGCTTGGCAATATCGGAAAACAGATAAGATGCCTGAAGCTTGAGGTAGTGTTCATTCATCGTGATCATGCTGGATGTCCTCCTCGCGACATACCCTGTGACAGAAAATGTGGACAAAGAAAAGGGGATTCTTCCCCTTGCTACACGGAAACCTGAACTCGGAGCAAACTATTGCTTCGGAGGACGAGGCTTGAGAAGGAGATGCTCTGCCCGCGTTTCCCTGGGACTTTAGAGATGCGGAATAACCTCTTTCGCCAGAAGCTCCAGGTGTTCCATGTCGTCAAAAGCCGGATTGAGTAAGAGGTGCTGCGCCCCGGCCTGGACGACCTCGCCGAGCTTGTTACGACACTCATCCAGGCTGCCCCAGACAGACACTTGCGAGGCCATGTCTGCATTTTTATACCGCACGCCAAACCATGCCCGCAGGCGCCGTTCAGCCCGATCGCGGTCATTATCAATGGCGACATAGACCCGTTTCGAGATCGTAAACGTTGCCGGGTCACGGCCGGCTTCGTCCAGGAATTGGCGCAGCATGTGTATTTGCTTGACAAAATCTTGGGTTGAGGATGAACCGGCACCCATCCAGCCATCGCCATGCCGGACTGCCCGTTTGAGCGGCTTTTCCTGGCGCGCGCCAAACCAGATCGGAGGATGGGGTTTCTGGATCGGCTTGGGTTCCATAGCGATATTTGCAAAATTCCAGAACGTCCCGCTGACTGTGGCTTTGGGTTCCGTCCAGAGGGCTTTCATGGCCTTGATGCCCTCAACAAACCGTCGCGCGCGGAGTTCGCTCGTATAACCAAAGATGGATTCCGGGACGTGGCCACCTATGCCGACACCGACCGTGAGCCGGCCGGCGCTCATGTGATCTAAACTCGAGAGGCTTTTGGCCAGCTGGACTGGATTCCGCAGGACCGTCAATAGGACGGACGTGCCCAGCCGCGCTTTTGAGGTGAGGGCGGCAATATAGTTGAGCAGACTGACTGGTTCGAGAATGGGGTAGTCGCTGACAATCGTCTCTTGCACCCACAGACTTTCATACTCTAGGGCTTCGGCCCGTTGGACGAAATTCCGGATGAAGGCCATATCAAGCGGAGTGTCAAGCGGTGTGTCGGGAAAGACTTGAGGAACAGAAATACCGCACGGAATAGTACTTGTTGCCATAAGTTATTTCTCCTTCACCAGCATGACTGTTTTGAAGTGATCCTCATCATGTCACACTGAATAAGAGTACAGGACGATATCTGTTCTGTCTTTGCCCGAGGGAGTTGATGCGGCTCTTGAGTGGTCGCCAAATGAGTCGCCAATTTTGAACAAAAGCAGAGAGCCTGTCAGGAAAAGGACCTGGGAGACTGGACACTGTGCTATTACGATAGCAAATTACTGGGACAGAAAGAGGGAAACGTAGAATTTCCGGACTGCAGAACTCCCCTGCATAGTGGGCTGCTCCAGAATATTCTGACGTGCTGCGGCCGTTACCTGTATGGAAAGACGTGGTTTTTTGAAGGCGGTGGTAGGCGGGGTGGTGGCCATAGGGGAAGCCTGGTTTGTCCACGTGTCCCTCAACGCTGTGGATGGCGGCCTCAGAGAAGGACCGCTCGGTCCTTCTCTGAATCTGTCCTCCGGACACCTATCCTCCGGACGCCAGCTTGCGGCAAAACAACAATACGGCCAAGAGTATTTCCAAAAGCTTACCCGCTTTAACCGGCCCCACCCGTCCGACATACACCTGAGTCTGAGCGAGCGTACACTCCTGCATAGTGTTGTGGGGCGTTTAGGCCGGTTACAAGTCATAGTCGGACACGGGAATTTTCAAATCCTCGGTTTTGATCATGCCCTCCGCGTGGCCCGTCGCTATTCCCGAGTGGGGCGCTTTCCGCGCCGTGAGATCGATTTTTTGGAACGTATCTTTTATGAGGAGGCGACTAGCGAGTATCGAGAAATTCAGTACGTCATCGGCGACCAGCTGCTGCTCACGTCCGGCGTCCGCGGGATTATTAAACAGACCCATCTGTTTCTCGCCAAGGTAGCCCAGACACGGGGGAATCTGTCTATGGCCTTCCGTTCGCTTGCCCCACCGGGCTATTCGTATCATGCCATCGGCGATTTTGATGTAGGCGAGCAGGGCCTCGGTGGGCGAAATTTTACCTCCGAGTTTGCCAAGACGGAGGTGTTCAAACAATTGGCGGCCTTTGGGTATATTGAAATTCGATATCCGAAAAACAATCTGTTCGGCGTACGCTTTGAACCCTGGCATATTAAGATTGCGTCAAAAAACGTTGCACCAACCCGCGTGTCGCACAATGGAAACACAACACCAGCCAGCCTATCGTTCTGTTAGCCACTCAAGGCGCAGCTCTTAGTGATTGCCGGTGGCTTTTTCACACCGGCGGTCTCTTCTTAGCCGCCTGCAATCTCAGCTCGAACTATCCGTGCGCCTTCAACCATGGCGCGCAGTTTATTATAGGCACAGAAGCGGGGCAGAGCACGCAGACCGCAGTCGGTGGTGAGGGTGAGGCGTTCCGGCTGGATGAACTTGAGCACCTTACGGATGCGTTGTGCGACTTGTTCGGGTGTTTCAATCTGAAGGTTGCGCACATCAATGACACCCACGGCGACTTCTTTGTCCTGGGGAAGGTCTTTCAGAATATGCGCATCTTCCATTTCTCGGACGGCAAAGTCGAGCACATACTGTTCAATCTGTATGTCATGCAGATGCGGTAAGAGAGAACCATAGCCTGCGTCTGACGGGAATAAGCCTCGTGAGGTATTGCCCCATGCGGCGCCAAAGCAGAAATGCAACGAGAGCTTCGCTTCAACGCCGTCAACGGTTTTATTGATGACGTCCACTACCCAGTCAAAGTCATCGGTATTCCCGCTCAACACGGGCAGCCACACTCCAAGGTCTTCTAATTGTAAGAAGGTCGCCCCGCCGGCCACCATTTCTTTCATCTCAGCATTAAAGATAGGCACCAAAGCGTAGGCGAGATCTTTCTGGGTTTTGTAGTGTTCGAGATGGACATGATAGGTGAGGTTAATCGGTCCGGCTCCCACGCTACACCGCACCGGCTTATGCGTATTACGTTGGGCGATATGGTATAGGTCGGCCAACCGCAGCGGTCCGCGTCTGACTGTGTCTGTTACCGATGTTGCGCCCCAGTCGGTTAACCAGGCGGCATCGTTTTGTGACACATTCCCGCCTTCGACAAGCGGATGGCTATGTTTGACCGGGACAAAGCCGTGAATGCGTTCGTACCAATACCACACAAAGGACCCAATGCAGCCGCCGTAGTCGTCGAACCACATCTGGCCGTCGGTGAGAATGTCGAGACCGGCCTGCTCTTGGTCTCGCAGCACGGTCCGCACGGCATCTTCAAAGGCTTCGGCGTGGTTGACGTCCTTGAATGCATCCCAAATATCTCGCCCGTGGAGCTGATAGGTAAACCAGTGCGGTCGGGGATAAGAGCCCACCATGGTTGTTGGCAGTATGGTATCGACAATAGTGTGAGACATCGGCGTTCCCTCTTTTTCAATTTGTTCGATACAGGTTTTTTTAGCCGTTTTTTCGTGCTTGTGGGGTACGATCGGTGCGCATTAGGGGGACACCAGCACGCGCCCTTTTTCTGACAGGGTGATGGTCCGTTGCCATATGCCAGACCCGCTCACATAGCCGAGCTGGTCGAGCCGATTGACGACCACGCTGAGCATCGACGGGGCCATTCCCGTGGTCGTACTCAGCGTCTGGAGATTTTTGGCTTCGTGTTTGAGCTGCTCCAGAACGGTACGGCTATCCGCGTCTTGCGTCACAAAACCGGCCGGCGAATTGGGGAACTGGGAGAGGTGGGCGTCTCCTTTTGCCGTTAAGGCAAAGGTGAAAAAATCAAGTCCACGTGATCCCCAGCGCTGGATCAGGCCTATGCGTTCGAGTTCTGTGATGAGACGATGACACCCGACTGCATGCAGCGCCATGAAGTCGCTCAGTTCGACCATAGTTGTATAGCCGGTGCGAATGAGCCTCAGCAGGCGCTGCTGATCGGGACTGAGGGCGACGGTATGTGACTGGTCTCCGGCAAGAGTGCCGTCCGGCTTTTGTTGGGTGAAGAAAGACACGCCGAGTACGGTCGGCAGCGTGATGACGGTACCGATAATAACGGTATGCACCGATCCAACGGGTACCCCGGTCAGTTTGAGGATTTCGTATACAAGCATCGCCACTGCCCCGACCAGCGTACTCCAAAACGCTCCAGCAGAGGTGATATACGTCCAACGATGCCCGAGCAGAAAAACAAAAGCCGTCGGACCGAGCATGGCGCAACTCACGCCCAGGAGAAAATACGGCCCGCCTGGGTAGAAACACAGCAGCCATATGACAATGCCGCTGAGCAGGGTGAGAATGCGGCTCGTTTGCAGCACCGCTTCTGGCGTGGCGTTGGGGCGGATAAAGCGCTGATAGATATCACGCGCCAGCGTTGACGTGATGCCCATATGCGCATTGCTCGTGGTTGAGATCGTCGCGGCAAGTGCGGCAACCAAACCTAATAATGCGATGCCTGCAGGAAAATCCCGCATCAGGAGACCATACGCGCTCATTGGGTTGGCCGGGTTCGCACTATCGAGAAATGCCTCGCGGTACACACTGCCCGCGTATAGGCCAAGCACGCCCATAGAACCATGGATGATGAGCACGAGCAGTCCGCCGATAATAAATTGCCACTGCGCGACCGGTTCTGTGCGTGCAGCAGCGGCGCGCAGCCAGTAATAGTTCCCGCCCATTGGATGAAGATGCACAGCAACAGCGTGGCGGTGAGTACGCTCGGATAGCTCAACTGGAACCAAGGAAAAGGTCCCAGCAGGCCGGCTGACAGGGGAGTCGGGCTGACAAACTGCGTCTTAATCAGCTCCCAGCCGCCAAAAGTGACGAGACAGTACACCGCCAGCGCTGGCAGGAAGAGAAACCCCAGCAGGACCTGAACGACATCGGTCAGGGTGAGCGCCCACAGACCACCCATGAAAATAAATGCCAGATGCCCAGCCAGGACAATAGTAATCATGAGCCACAGCGGAGCGTCAAGAAAGCCCTGCATAATGAACGCCATGGCGACAACGTTCATGGCCACAATACCGGTGACACCGAGCAGCGTGGCAATGCTCACCACCACACGAGTGCGGGTATCAAATCGCATTTCCAGCCACTCAGGAATCGTGTACGCCCCACAGCGTCGGATATAGGGACAGGCGAAGACGCCATACAAAATATAGCCAATCACCAAGGGCAGACTGCCGCCTAAGATCCAGCCGAGAAAGCCGTACTGGACGGTTAAGCCAGGGATGATGCTCGTCATGCTGCCCGCAAAAGCGATCCCGCAGATGCTGGCGATACCGGGAATCAGACTGACCTGTCTCCCGGCCAGGAGATAGTCACTGTCGGTATGGACCCAGCGCTTGGCATACCAGCCCAAGGCCCACAGCATAGCCATCAAGGAGAGAATGGAGGCAATAAAGATGGTCATACATCGTCTCTATTGTTTACGCGGCGTTTTTGTGTCCGAAGATCAGGAGTCCCAGAATCTGGAGGGCGTGCACCAGGACCATGAGACTCATCAGCAGCATGACAAAATCGTGCATTACGAAGTGTTGCGCGTAGACATACGATTCAAAGCCGGCGAGGCCTGCGAGGATAACTGCAATGGGCAGGTTTTTTGAGCGTGCAAGAAAAAGGCTCAGCGAGAGGAGCGCCAGGCAATCAGCGAACTGATTTCCAATCCGGAAAAATGCTGCAAAATTTTCTACGTGTAGACTGCCGTCCGGTCGAATAAAACTGGGAATCGATAAAAAGAAAATCGCGAATGCGGCCACGACAGTATAGGCCGCAATAATACGAACGGTTCGGTCTATCGAGCGGGCTGTCTTGTCGGGGTCACTGAGTTCCTCGGTCGATAGTCCGCCCAGAATACGAAGGAGTGTTGCCCCGATTCTTTTGTCTTGTTGCGTACGTCCCTTGACGTTCTTGGGTTGACGTCTTGCCATATAAGAGTGGGCTGGCTACGTGTGAGTATGCCGCAGACAGTACGCTGTGTTTGATTGCAACGCAAATGAGACACGAGGAGTAGCGCTGACCAAAAGATGGTCTTTTCTCGGGCTAGAGAAGACGGCACAATGAGAATGGGGGACGCAGGTATGGAAAAACAAATGCAAAGGAAATATCAATCCCGTCTTGTCTGTCTTGTTTTGGGCCTGACTCTATTGGTGCTGACGTTCAGTTCAGCACTGCCAGGCTGGTCTCAAGACGGCGCTTCCGCTTTTCCTGAGGGGAGTGGTAGTATTATCATTACCCTTTCCTGGGAGTTCTCGAGCCAAGATCAGCAAGATCAAAAAGATCAGCAAGGCCCGGCAGAAATGCATGCCGAGGTGCGGGCCGTTATCCAGCAGTTTGAGGCAGCGGTATTGGTGAAAGATGAAAAAGACCTGATCGTTCTCTCTGTCCCCTCTGCAAAATTGACCGAGCTGCGTGACAAGCTGGAGGAATTGGGAACAGTGACGAGTTCGGAATCCTCCTCTGTACCAAAGGCTCCAACAACACTGCTCCGGCTCACCCTGCAGTCTCTATCTCTGCAAACTGTGCGCGAGAAGTGACAAAAAGAGCACAGAGAGGTGGCAATATTTTGCCGTACCTTTTGTGTGGAGGACAGCTGACAGAATAAATTCATGTGCAATATTGAAACATTGGAGAATATATTGTGTATGTCATTGGCTATGTTTATTTTGGCTTGAAATTTGCTTAACTTTCCTCTACGAACAAAGGGGGAGGAAACAATGCAAAAGCAGATTGAATGTACATTGATTGATTTACTGCAAGGGGTTAATCGGGTCACTGACGACGATCAGGAGGTGGCTACCGCAGTGACCGCATTGATAAACAGCGGCAAAGTCCGGCTCCGGGGGAATTTTGCCGGAGCAAAGATCTCCGTGTCCCATTCGCTAGACAGCTTTCCTGAACGAACCTGGTCAACTCTTTTGGGTTTTCCCACCGCTGAGTAGTTTCGGAATACACGACCCATCTATATCTTGTCTGTCTTGTATGTCTCGCATGAAGGTCTTCCTCTGTGAGGCATGCTTGGTAGCGGCAATCCTCGCCATTTTCCACAGCTTTTTCTCAACATCGCTTGCTGAGCACCGCTGTCTCCTTATCTTAGCGCGGGCTGTAGGGGGAGATGGACAAATAAGCCGGGTCACGGTTATACTCACTGCACTTTTCCAGACGAGGAGTATAGCATGGGTTTGCGCACACCGGAGCAATATAAAGAGAGTCTGCGAGACGGCCGGGAGGTCTATTATCGGGGCGAGAAGGTCGACGATGTTACCACCCATCCTGTGATTAGGAAGGCGGTTGAACACGCCTGCATCGACTATCAGATGGCCGAAGACCCACGCTATCGTGATCTCGCCGTTGTCACGGATCCCGAGACCGGCGTAGTATATTCGCGCTTTTACCATATCCCGCGCAATACCGAAGATCTTCTCCAACGCAGTCGCTTGATTGCGGCCGGCACCCGCGAGGGCGCGACCTTGGTGATTCTGATCAAAGAAATCGGTACGGACGCACTCTTCGCTCTCCATATTGTCGCCGAAGAGATGGCCAAACACGGCGCGGGACAATATCGTGAACGGGTACAAAAGTATTATGAACTGTGTCGCGACAACGATTACGCCGTTGCCGTGGCACAGAGCGACGTAAAAGGCGACCGTAGCCTGGGCCCCCAGGGGCAGGAACATCCAGATTATTATTTACGGATTGTGGACCGGCGTGACGACGGTATCGTCGTCCGCGGAGCGAAGATCCATACCTCAGTGTCCACGAATACGGACGAAATCATTGTCCTGCCTACCCGCGCTATGCGCGAAGGTGATGAAGACTACGCAGTGGCATTTGCCGTGCCTGCTGCCACAAAAGGGCTGAAGCTCCTAGCCAGCTCCTATGGTGGCTTCGAGAGAGATGCCTTCGAGTATCCGATTAGCGCCAAGCACAAAATGATGGAGACGCTGACGGTCTTCGACGATGTGTTTGTCCCCTGGGAGCGCGTTTTCTTGGCCGGCGAGGTGGCAGCCGCGGGTTTGATGGCCCTGACCTTCGTGAAATTTCACCGCTTTACTGCCGTCTCTTATAAACTGCCTTTGCTGGAACTTCTGGCTGGCGCATCCCAGGCAATTGCCGAGTACAACGGCATCGAGAAAGCCGGTCATATTCGCGAGAAGCTGACTAAATTGGCCAGCTACCACGCTACCGTCCAAGGGTTGATTCTGGCAGCAGCCCACCAGCACTCAGTTGTGCCGCCGGGCATCGCGATGCCGAACACGCTGATGACCAATGTGGCCAAATACCAGTTTGCGGCCAACTATCACCAGGCCGTACAGATGGTACAGGATGTCAGCGGAGGGCTACTCGTCACTGGTCCGAGTGTCGAGGATTGGCGCAGTGAAGCGACCGGCCCGTATGTCCAGAAATATCTCGGTGGAAAAAAGGGCACCTCAACCGAGCACCGGTTGCGGATGATGAATCTGATTTCTGATCTGACCGCATCTGATTATGGCGGCTATCAAGAAGTCTTAGCCGTCCATGCCGAGGGGTCGCTCGAAGCGGAAAAGATTCAGACCTACCGCGAATATGATTTTGCTGCCGCGGCGGCATACGCTCGTGAGTTGGCGGGAATCAAAGAGGGACAATAAAAAGGGATTAGGATTTAGGGGCTGGGGGTTGGATTTCACTAACCCGTAATACCCACTCCCCAACACCCGTTCATATCGTTCTTTAAATTGTCTAAACAGCCCTACTTGGGGGTGTACCGAAACTCCACCCGCCGCACAAGCTCCCGGGCTTGCTCGGCGGGAAACGCTTCGTAAAACGTGCCCATCGGGTGCGTGTTCAGGTTGTTGCAAACTAAGAGGACTCTGGTCGCGTCCGCGTAACGTGTCCGCAGCAGTTCCGCCATCTCCACCGCCCAGTCAACCTTGCCTTGAGCAGAATCTGACCGCGCCCCACCTTCTGAGACCGCCCCTGGAGTTTCTTAGCAATGGACCCAAGTGACTGGACAGGAATGCGGCACTAGTCTCTAACTACCTATAAAATAGGGCACAGAATAGGCGCAAAACTTGGACGGATGGATTCCTAATCCGGGGGTCGTGCGTTCGAATCGCGCCGGGGGCATGTCCTTTCTTTTCTTTTTTCCAGGTCCAAATCGTGCCGGATTCCGGCGTCAAAGACCATTCTCCTCGGTGCTCATCGGGGGTAGACGGCCCTCTTGAGCCAAACGGCACAACCGATATGTTAGTCAGACATTATCACTGTGCCCCAGAGAGGACAGAAAAATATGCGAGAAGGCTTTCATGTCATGGACAGCGACCTCCACGTTATTGAGACGGGTGAGGTCTACGAAAAATACATAGACGAAAAATACCGTGACAAGATGCCGCGTTACCTGGGTTGGAGCCCGACCAATTTTCCGCATTGGGATGTGCAGGGACAAATGATTCCACCCTGGGCCCAGTCAGAAGACGTCGTGAAGGCTCAGAAATACCTCGACGCACCAACCGAGCATTTGTATAAGTCGGTCCGTGAGCGCAAGTATGAGCCGGCCTCGACGCTCGAAGCCATGGATGCCGAAGGCATCGATATTGGCATTGTCTATCGCACCTTTGCCCACATGGTCGTCTCGATTGATGACTTAGAGCCGGAGTATGCTACTGCGTATTGCGCAGCGTTTAATGATTGGCTGGCCGATTACTGTCAGACTAACGCGCAGCGTCTCAAAGCGTCTGCCATTGTTTCACTGCACGATCCTGAACTCGCGGCAGCCGAAGCGCGGCGGGCGGTAGAGGACAAGGGCCATGTTGCCGTCGTGCTCCTGCCCATGCCCTGCAATGGACGCTATTTCAACGCTCGCGAGTGCGATGTGCTGTGGAAGGAGATCGCTCGGCTGAACGTGCCTCTGGCGTTCCACGGGACCAGCGGTGGTGCGTCTAAGGATTACGCCACGAATCGGTATCGCGGCCATCCCAATTTCCGGACGCTGAACCACTCCTCAGCCTTTCCCATGGAGCTGATGCTGGCGATGGGTGCCATGACTGTGGGCGGTGTGCTTGAGCGTTTTCCAGACCTGCGGGTAGGTTTTCTGGAAGGCAATTGTGGCTGGCTGCCATGGTGGTTAGACCGTCTCGACGACCAGTGGAAGAAGTATGGTGGCGGCGAGGAAATAAAACTCTCGGCTAAGCCGAGCGAATATTTTAAGCGCCAATGCTTTATTGGTACTGACGTCGACGAAGAGCTCTTAGCTGTCACAGTCGATAAGGTCGGCGACGATAATATTGTCATGTCTGTGGATTATCCGCATGCCGACGGTCCTTTCCCGAACGGGATCAAAGAGTTTCTAGAGCTACCTGGGGTGGGACTAGACTCAAAACAAAAGATCATGTGGAAAAACTGTCTCCGCTTATACGACTTTGACGAACAGGAAATGCTTAAAGTGAAGTGACCCGCTTTGCCAATTTGCATCGCCGGGAATCTGCAGTTGATGGTAGGCTACTCCTCGTAGGCCTCAGCCAGCAGATCAATGGCATGCACGGCTTTTATTGGCAATCCGCGCTGCTGCAGACCAGCCCGGATCTGCATTAAACAGCCCGGATTGCTGGTCACTACGACGTCGGCCTCGGTTGTCTGGATATTGCCGACTTTCCGCTCGAGCAGCTGGGCCGCCATTTCGGGTTGGGTCAGATTATAGGTGCCGGCACTGCCGCAGCACCAGTCCGATTCAGGGAGCTCGGTTAGTGTCAGGCCGGGAATCTGCTGAAGCAAGGCGCGCGGCTGCTCTCGGACGCCCTGTGCATGTGCCAGGTGACAGGCATCATGATAGGTGACCTTCGCTCTCACCTCACGCGTCGGCGTCTTGAGCGGCAGGCTGCCAATAAACTCGGCCACATCTTTCATTTTTTCCGTCAGGCGTTCAGCTTTTTCCCGGTAGGCAGGATCGTGTTTGAACAGGTCATCGTACTCTTTCATCATCGCCCCACACCCAGCGGCGTTGATGATGAGGGCATCAAACTCAAGCTTGCTAAAGACGTCAATATTGTGTTTGGCCAGAGACAGGGCCGAGTCTTTATCGCCATTATGCAGCAGCAGCGCCCCGCAGCATGATTGAGCCTTGGGGACAAGGACTTCGCAGCCGTTGTGGCGCAGCACCTTGACTGTGGACTGATTCGTTGCGCCAAATAGAGCCGGCATCACACAGCCAGAGAGGACGGCGACGGTATAGCGTTTCTCACCAATCGCTGCATAGCGCTCAAGCAGGGAAGCAGAAGACACTGTTCCGCGCTCCGGCAGCAGGCTACACCAGTAGCGCAGTTTCGGTGGCATCACTTCTGACCGAGCAAAACGGCCAAGTCCGAGTGCGGCCCCAGTCTTCAGGACCAGGGCGAAGAGGCGGATGGCCAACGTATTGGGGAAAACCTTATTCATTGTCCAGCGCTTGATCCGCTCGAGCAACGACCGATGGTAATGCTGCTCGATAAACGACCGAGCACCCTCGATGAGTTTGCCGTACTGCACCCCGGACGGGCAGGCTGTTTCACACGCCAGGCAGCCAAGGCACAGGTCAAGATGATGGACGACCTCCTCGTTGAGCTCGGCGTGTCCCTCCTGGAGCGCACGCATCATCACAATACGCCCCCTGGGCGAGTCCATCTCTGTGCCTAGTTCGACATAGGTCGGACATGCAGCCAGGCATAAGCCGCAATGCACGCAGTCAAAGAATTTTTCGTGATCAACAAAAGATACGTTTTCCATTTATATCCCACCAACAAACCGGCCGGGATTCAAAATACCGTTCGGGTCAAGGGTTTCTTTTAGCTTTCGCATCAGAGGAAACGCTTTTCCCACGTTACCCCACACATCGGCTCGTCCTTTAAGCGCCGAGGCGATCTCTTCAACAACGGCAAATCCATTGTTTCGCGTTGCATGTACACGTATCCAGTCAACCAGACCCAAGAGCTGATCGTTGGCAACGGCTTCTGCATCAAAAGCACAGTACAGGACACCATTGCCCGCCCGGGCTAAGAGACGTCCGGGAATCTGGCGGCGCTGCGCTTCTGTATCCAGGTCGGCACAGAACGTTGCCAGCTGGGTTGATAAAAGACCGACTTTACACCGTAACGCGGCCTTTCCGGATACAGGAAAATCTCGCAAGGTTTGCGAGAGCGTCCGTGCCGTATCTTCCGCCAGCTCTTCAACTTGATATTCCCCTTCACCGATTATGTCACGGATGCGTGCGCGTTGATCATCCACCTCTTCTCTGATGCCGGCAAAACCCAAGAACAGACAGTATTCCTTCTCTTTCTCCCCTTGGCCTACCTGATCTGGCGAATGAGTCCAAGGAGAGAAATTGGCCAGCTCAAGGAAAAAGGGTTGCAAATCTGAGCCTGTGATCTTGAGTGCAGCCTCCCCGGCTTTCTCAGCCGAGGGAAACGTGAATGCCAGTGTTATTTGCGTCTCGGGTCGCGGACGCACCATAAAAGTGGCTTCGACAATAACGCCCAGCGTGCCGAACGAGCCACAATACAGCTTGGGCAGATCATAGCCGGCAACGTTTTTGACCACCTGGCCGCCACCTTTGATCAATGTCCCGTCCGACCGAACGACTCCCAAACCAATCAAAAAGTCACGGACGGTCCCTTGGGAGAGTCGGGCTGGTCCATTCAAATTCGCAGCAATGATCCCGCCGATAGTCGTTCGCTCAGGAAGGGGGGGGTCGAGCGGTAACCACTGAGCATGTTCTCCAAGCGTCGCTTGGAGCTGAGCCAGGGTCATGCCTGCTTCAACCCTTACCGTCATGTCAATCGGATGGTAGTCAACAATATGATTGAGGGCCTTGGTGGAAAGCGCCAGATCATAGCGTTTCGGTACCCCGCCAATATGCAGAAACGTCCCGTGCCCAATAGGGCTCACCGCTCGGCCTTGTTCATTCGCCTCTTTGAGAAGTTGCGAAACTTCGTCGATGGATGTGGGATAGGCAACCGTTTGCGGTTCTTTCCCATCAATAATAAATTTCTGGCGATCTTCAGCCTCGCTCATGCGTCTCGCTTTCTCGGGCAGGATCCCGTGCTACAGCGGGACTTGACGTCTAGGGGTTTTGACATCAATGCACCCGCCTGGTGTCGGAATGATCTTGTTCGGGTTACACAGATTATCGGGATTAAAGACAGAGCGGAGCTGGGTCATGACCAGAAGATCTTCTGGACTGAACATGAGCGGCATCAGGTTCATTTTTTCTATGCCGATGCCGTGCTCGCCGGTCAGACTTCCACCCAGATCGATACAGGCCTCCAAGATCTCCTGGCCCGCTTTGACCACACGCTGGGTTTCGTCGGCATCGCGCTCATCATACAACAGAATCGGATGAATATTCCCGTCTCCGGCGTGAAAAACATTGGCAATCCGAAGCTGGTACTTGTCCGCCACTGCGATGATACGCCGCAAAATCTCAGGGATTTTTGTTCTGGGGACAACACCATCTTGGGTACAATAATTCGGAGATAAACGCCCGATTGCCCCGAACGCACGCTTACGACTCTTCCATAACGCCATACGTTCGGCATCGTCGCGGGCGATACGGACCTCACGGGCGTTATTCTGCTTACAAACGTCCTGAATCTTGATTGTCTGCGGATCAAGGCTGGCGGTAAGGCCGTCAATTTCGATGATCAGCACAGCACCGGCATCGGTTGGAAAGCCGAAATGAAAGGCTTCCTCTACAGCTTGGATGATAAGCGTGTCCATCATTTCCAGAGCGGCGGGAACAATGCCGGAGGAAATAATGCCCGATACTGTTTGGGTTGCCTGGTGAACGGACTCAAATACGGCCAGAAAGGTCCGGTAGGCTTGCGGCTGACGCGTCAGTCGTAGAGCAGCTTGGGTGACAATGCCAAACGTACCTTCTGAACCAATGGTAATGCCGCGCAGGTCATAACCAGGGACGTCTTCCACAGTTCCGCCTAAGGTCACGATTTCTCCATCAGGCAGAACGACTTCCAGGCCTAGCACATGGTTGGTCGTAACACCGTATTTGAGCGTATGTGGACCACCAGAGTTCTCGGCCACGTTGCCGCCTATGGTGCACGCCTGCTGGCTAGACGGGTCAGGTGCATACTGTAAGCCCTGATCTTTTACGGCGTTACTCACCCACAGGTTTACCACTCCAGACTGGGCAACAACGTAGCGATTCAGCACGTCGATATGCACAATCTTATTGAGCCGACTCGTGCCTATCATGACCGGTGCCTCGACCGGCAGGCAGCCACCACTCAGTCCCGTCCCAGCCCCGCGAGGAACAAAGGCGATCTTTTCTTTGTTCAGAAATTTAACAACCGCTGAAACTTCTTCGGTTGAGTGCGGCAGGACCACGATCTCAGGGATGGATTTTTCCAGCGTATATCCGTCGCAGTCATAGACCGAGAGCGCGTTTTTGTTGGCCACCACCCCATCCGGGCCGACCAGTTCACACAGCCGATTCACAACTTTTTCATCCATAGGAATACCTATTGTTTTTCTCGACGATATCGGCTTCGGTAATTGTACGGGCTTTGGTCGCAAACTCCACGCCGATTCCATATTCTTCAAAATACTCAAGTGCCGTGGGTATTGCTCCTGCGCGCAAAGGAGTTCTAGAAGTCTGCGTGCTTGTGCTGTGGAAGTCAACTGCTCGGTGTAGGGTGTTGACAAGTAGACCCACCTCGCGTTGATTTACCTGCTATGGAAAAGCGTGTTGCCATTGTTGGGGCAACCGGGATTGCCGGCCAGCAATTCCTGGTTGCTCTTCAAAACCATCCCTGGTTTGAAGTTGTCCTGCTCGCTGCCTCAGAACGCTCGGCAGGCAAAAGCTATGCAGAAGCCATTCGTGACCCAAAAACAGGAGAACGACGCTGGTGGTGTCAGGAAGAACCACCTCCACGAACATTGATGCTGCCTGTGCATGAAGCCTCGTCGCTCAACCTTGACGGGATAGACCTTGTCTTCACGGCCGTTGAATCGGGGCCAGCCCGAGACCTTGAGCCGCTGTACGCTAAGACAACACCAGTGGTCAGCACGGCCTCAGCCTTTCGTTATGAGGCAGATGTTCCGCTACTGATTCCAGGCGTTAATCTCGACCACATTCAGTTGATTGATACCCAAAAGAAAAAGCGCGGCTGGCGAGGTTATATTGTCACTCAGCCTAACTGTACCACCATTGGACTGGCAATTACGCTGAAACCATTATTTGACCAATTTGGTCTTCAGAAAGTCATTATGACATCTATGCAAGGTCTGTCTGGCGCGGGTCGTTCACCTGGTGTTATGGGGATGGACACCATAGACAACGTCATTCCGTTTATTCCCGGTGAAGAAGAAAAAGTCGAAAAGGAAAATCACAAGATTTTGGGGACGTTCGACAGCGGGGCTATTACACCGGCAGACTTTCTCGTCAGCGCGACGTGTACCCGGGTGCCTGTTCTTGAAGGTCATACCGAAGCGATGCTGGCTTCTATGCAGCAACCCTGCTCTGTCGATGACGTACGAGCAGCCATGATCGGATTTGGCAAAGAGTTTATCCAGCTGGAGCTCCCGTCTTCTCCGCAGCACATGATCATCGTACACGATGACCCATTTCGCCCCCAGCCTCGTCTTGACCGTGATGCGGAAGACGGCATGGCCACGTCAGTCGGTCGTCTGCGTCCAGACCACACGCTCGACAATGCGGTCAAATACGTCCTGGTGAGTCACAATACAAAGATGGGGGCAGCCAAGGGCGCGGTGCTTACGGCAGAATATCTACACCAGCAGGGGTATGTCTAATGCATCCTGTAAGGGACGCCTTTCTTTTCGACTCCCCGCACTCTAGCCCTCTCACCGTCAAGTTTGTGATGTTGGCTCCGGCTGGACAGTACCGGACTTAAGACAGTAGCCCGCCTCATATGCCACTAGCCTTTCAAACCGCAGACCTGCCACCAAAAGCGAGAGGATTTTGGAAACTTGCTGGGCCTGGGGCAGTTCTCGTAGGACTGTCTATTGGTGCGGGCGAGCTGATCGTCTGGCCTCGGAATACCGCTCAATTCGGGGCCGGCATGACCTGGGCCGCCCTGTTGGGGATCTTTCTGCAATTTTGGATCAACTGCGAGATTGGGCGTTATACCCTCGCTACAGGTGAGAGTATTTACGCCGGCTTTAGCAGAGTCTCACGTCACTTTGCTTGGATCTTCATTGTTCTCAATATAGTGGGCTGGATTCTGCCCGGCTGGGCGCGTGCCTGCGGCGGGGCACTCAAAGCCTTATTAGTCGGGCCAAACGGTTGGGGTGATCCGTGGATATGGACGGCTATTACGTTTCTTGGGGTTGCCTTTGTACTGTTCGGACCAAAACGCATATATGCCTCCGTTGAGAAAACGACAGAAGTCCTCGTTGTCTTGGTCACAGTAGGCCTCGTGCTGGTTGCGTTTGTTGTTGGAAATAGGGAAACCTGGGCGGAGCTGGGGCGCGGGATGCTGAACTTCCCGTTTAAGCATCCCGATATGCCGACCTATATTCTGTTCTCCTCTATCGTCTTTGCCGGTGCTGGCGGCACCGCCAACCTCTTTTTCTCATTCTATATCCGCGACAAGGGCTGGGGGATGGGCGCGCTTATGCCCAAGGTCGTGAACCCGCTCCGCGACAAAGAGGAAGTGGTGTCAGAGCAGGCATTCCAGATTGACACAACCGAGCCCAACCTGGTCCGCTGGCGCGAATGGTTTAGACATTTGTATGTAGACCAAATTTTGTTTTTCTGGTTGCTGAATACCTTCACCATTGTGTTGTTTATCTTTGGCGCACTGGCGGTTCTGCACCCGCAAGGCATTGTGCCTAGCCAGGAGATGCTGGTGTGGGAAGAGGCAGAGATTCTAGGCAGTCTGGGAGGCGTGCTCGGAAAAATTCTCTTCCTGCTGGTTGGTATTGGGTGTTTGTTCAGCACCCAACTCACCTTGATCGATGGAGTAGCCCGTTCGGGTGCGGATATTTTGCATACCAACTACGCCTGGGCCCAGAAGAAGCCATTGAGCTGGTGGTATGGCGTGATCGCGGTCGGCTGGATTGTAGTTGGGACTTTCTTGACCTATCTGTATGAAAGCCTTCCGCCCCTTCTCTTTCTGATGGGATCAGCCTTCTTTGGCGGGATTGCGATGGCAATCTACACACCACTGATACTCGTAATCAATCGGAAACTGCTTCCTCCAGCATTGCGGCCAGGTCCGGCAAAAACGGCCCTGTTAGTTGCGATTAGCTGCTTCTATATTGTCTTTGCTGTCTTTTCGGTCATTCGGCTGGGGCAGCATTTATTGTAAAAAAAGGGCGCAGCATGCTGCGCCCCTCGTCTCTCCTATCGGTTAGGGAATTATACGCTTCCAGATAGCGTAAAGGCAATAACTAAAGCATAAATGGCCAGCGCCTCAATAAAGGCGATACCGATGATCATCGGGGTCTGGATCCGGTCAGCCGAGTTTGGATTGCGACCAATGGATTCCATGGCGGCGGCCACCGCACGCCCCTGGCCCAATCCCGCACCAACTGCCGCAATACCAATACAAAGACCAGCAGCAAGGGCAATCATACCCCGTGATGAATCGCCACCTCCGTCAGCTGCGAGAGCTGCACCAGTGGTCAGCAGCAGCATAAACACTGCCAGCACTCCGGTTACACATACTTTCTTCATACCTACCATTCCTTTCGTGTCCTAACGGCGAAGTCTGAGGTCTGCCTCCTCTTGTCCTCCTCGCCACACCGTACCTCTTTCGCACCAGGACAACGGGTTTTATCGCACTGTTTATCTTGTCTGCATCTTGTCAGCGTCTTAGTGGTGACCATTATGCGGGATCGCCAGAGAGACGTACACCATACTGAGCAGGGTAAAAACAAAAGCTTGTATTAAAGAAACAAACGCCCCAAGCGCGTAAAAAACGACCGGAATACCAATTTTCGTCAGATCCGTAAAGATCTCTAAGACAACATGGTCGCCTGTCATATTCCCAAAGAGTCGCAGGGAAAGAGAGAAAGGGCGGACGAAATTGTCTATGAGTTCCAGCGGGATCATCAGGATACCCAGCCACCAAATCGGTCCAACAAAGTGCTTCAAATAGGCAAGACCCTGTTCCTGAAAAGCATAAAAGTTGTAGGCAAAGAAGGAGAGGACGCCTAAAGCGAGGGTCACATTGAAATTGCTCGTTGGAGGGGAAAATCCAGGTAAAAGTCCAGAGAGGTTTGCGGCCAGAATAAAAAGAAAGAAGCTGCCATAGAGATGAATATACTTATGCGCCTGATCGCCCAGCACTCCCTCAGCCATATCAGATACACCTTGAACCAGAAGCTCTGCGAAGTTCCGGAGCGTAAGGGAGTCGTCAGGAACAGCTAAGTCTTCAGCATTCGCGAGTTGGCGGTTCGCCAGATAGGCAAAGATGATAAGAGCTGCGCAAACAAGAAGAGAGGTTGCGATGTGGCCTGGGAGGAGATTGAGCCCAGGAATAACAGAGACCCAGGTAAAGGGATGGTGTTCCATATTATCGATCTAGTTCTCTCACTCGCTCTTTCTTGATGAGAGGACGCTGAACAAGGACTCACTCAGCTCCTGCTGAAGGAGGGGATTCCTCCTCGCTCTTTGACTCGAACAGGGTGATTATCACGCACGCGATAAGCAGTAAAGGGACCCCAGCTGCAAAGCTCTTGGCCTGAATCGGATAGCGAAAAAATACAGCGCTCAGAAGAAGAATAAAAAACAGACCCTTGGCGGAAAACCACAAAGCGGCCCGCATTTTTGTACCCGGCCGAACCTGGGATTGAGAGAAAACAGAGCGAACAATTTTTTTGAGCAGCCAGAAATTAACGTGCATGACCCCTCCACCAAGTAGAAAGCTGGGGACGTGGAGGAGTCCTGTCACCCCCCCAACAAACGCTCCGGCCCCAATCAGCACGAGATTGAGTCTTTCAATCTTCTCGATTGTCTTTTTCACGAGCAGATAGCCGCTGGAGCACAATTATCAGTCGGTATATTGCGCCAGCCATACCAACGACGACGCCAAGGACCATCAGGAGCGGCGCGGTCCCAAACCTGGTGTCAGCATAGTTCCCTATCAGGAGCCCGGCCACTATCGCTCCGGCAAACTCAAACCCTAGCGCACCGTATCGGCCATAGGTGGTAAGGGGGTTTTCCTTTGACATGTTATCTCATGCGCGCAGACTCTTGAGGACGGTACCGGCCGCTTGGATCGTCTCTTGGATTTCAGCTTCGCCATGGGCTACGGAGAGAAACGCGGCTTCGAATTGAGACGGGGGAAGATAGATGCCGTGTGCTATCATTCCGTGAAAATACCGAGCAAACATCTCTGTGTCACTCTGGGTCGCCGTCTCATAATCACGGACGTGCTCCACCCCAAAAAAAATGGTGAACATGGATCCCATTTGGTTTACGCACGCCTTCGTCTCAGTCTCTCGAATAGCCTTTCTTAATCCTTCGGCAAGCATATCCCCAAGTGCATTCAGGCGCTCATAGGCTCCAGGACCCTGCACGAGCTTGAGCGTTTCAATACCTGCAGTCACAGCCAATGGATTTCCTGACAGCGTGCCCGCTTGGTAGACAGCCCCCGAAGGGGCAAGCACATCCATTATAGCCGCTTTGCCCCCAACAGCAGCGAGAGGAAGACCGCCGCCGATCACCTTTCCTAAGCACGTTACGTCCGGGTCTATGTTGTAGATCTCCTGCACCCCACCACGGGCCAAACGGCAGCCCGTCATCACTTCATCAAAGATGAGGACTACTCCATACTCTTGCGTGAGCCTACGCAATCCTTCGAGGAATCCTTGCTCTGGCAAAATAAGCCCCATATTGCCAGGAACAGGCTCAACAATAACAGCGGCCACCCCTCCGGGATCGGCCTCAAGATAGGCTGTCACACTCGCCAGGTCGTTGTATTCCGCTACTAATGTTTGGCTGGAAAACGCCTCAGGGACGCCCTCGCTATCCGGGGTGCTAAACGTGAGCGCTCCTGAACCGGCTCTCACCAGCAGCGCATCGTTGTGGCCGTGATAACCGCCGGAAAACTTGATAATCTTTGCGCGTCCGGTATAGCCGCGTGCAAGACGCAGTGCGGTCATAGTCGCCTCAGTGCCGGAAGATGTCAGGCGGACTTTCTCAAGGGAGGGAATTGTCTGAATGAGTATTTTTGCCAGCTCAATTTCTTTTACGGTTGGTGCACCGAAACTTGTTCCTTGCTTCACCACACGCTCAAGTGCACCGACCACCTGTGGATGCGCGTGCCCCGCGATCAAGGGCCCCCACGATCCAACGTAGTCAATATATTCCCGCCCATCCGCGTCAGTAATGCGGCAGCCTTTCCCTCTTTGGATAAAAAGCGGATCGCCACCAACGGCACGCCATGCACGGACGGGACTATTTACTCCACCGGGAATATATTTTTGTGCTTCTTTGAAAAGCTTTTGCGATATAGACATCCATCCTACCCACTACCCAAATTTTGAGATTTTCCTCTGCTACCATCCGCCCAGAGGAGAGTCAAGGGGAAAAACCAGGTCTTACAAAAAGAGGCGCTCCCGCTGAGAATTGGGGCACTTATCCAGGATGATATAGTGAATCTGCCAAGTATAGGACTAAAAGTGAGACGTACGAGGGTTTTTATCCCGCGGCGGGCAGAAGAAAGGCCTGGAAAAACGAGAGGCTAAGGGCCGGGGCGGCCACGGCGGGGCAACCGGCGGGTATCACTCGGGGTTAGACGAGCGAGATTGGTGAGTAAAATACCATACTTCGCCCGGCTTGGGCATTTTTTCTTGCATTGTGTGTCCAAAGCGTTTAAGACGCATTCAAGACACAAGACCGTTAGCCCGTCAGGGCTGACGAAATCAGAGACCAAGTTTTTGAGTAGCAATGGGTCTGCTTCTCTTGCCCCCGATCTCGTGGTCGGTACACCGGGGTACCCCTGGGGCAGAGAGACAGGTACGGAGAGAGGTATGTGTGGACAACTCCGGAGGGGGCAGGGGATTTTCATAGGGGAGAGAAGGAGTTGGAGAGTTATCCACAAGTGTGGATAACTGAGACGCCGGGGCGGGAGGGGCCGGTATGCAACGGGTGTGGGAGCAGGTGTTGGGGCTGGTGGAGGAGCGCGTGGGCAAGACGTCGACGGAGACGTGGCTGAAGCCACTGCGGCCGCTGTCCGTCGATGCGGACACCTTTCATCTGGAGGTGCCCAGTGCGCTCTTTCGCGATTGGCTGCTGAGCCATCTCGTGGGTCCCATAGAGGAGGCGTTTGCCGCGGTGCGGGGGCAGCCGACGCACCTCGTACTCCATGTGCGAGAAAAGCTCCAAGGCGAACTGTTTCCAGCCGAAGAGCAACAGCAGGCGGCCCAGGCCGAAGACAAAGCCGCGGCCCAGAAGAACGGGCTGGTGGCGCACTACACGTTTGCCTCGTTTGTGGTGGGCGGCAGCAATCAATTTGCGCATACGGCGCCCGGGCGGTGAGCAAACACCCCCGCAAGAACTACAATCCGCTGTTCATTTACGGTGGGGTGGGGTTACGGAAGACGCATCTGATTAATGCCATTGGCCACGAGACGCTGGTCAAAAAGGGCGGCGGCAGCGTGGTGTATCTCTCCTCGGAGTCGACGGATCACACCACGGTGCTGTATGCGTGTCATACGATAGAGACCCGGCTCAAACAGGACGGGGAGCTGCGCGATATCCTCACCCGGATTGAAATCATGATTGCCCACTAGGCCGTTCTCCCTGTGGATAACCTGTGGATAACCTGTGGATAACCTGTGGATAACCTATGGATAACCTATGGATAACCTATGGATAACCTGTTTCAGTTAAAGGAGACTAAGACAAGTTATCCACAGCCCCTGTGGATAACTTGTCTTTATAAATCAAATACTTAACCCACTTATTCACATATCCACAGGCCCTACTACTATTAACTACTTTTATATATTAATGAATAATAAGAATAATAGAAGTATAAGAAATAATAGTAATCATAAAAATAATAAGAGAGCGAGAAGTAAAAAATTCAGCTCATAAGAAAGTGAAGAAGGGAGGAATATGGAATTCAGCGTCAATCAGGAAGACCTCCTTCAGTGTTTATACCTCGTCCAAGGTGTGGTTGAAAAACGTTCATCTCTTCCTATGCTTTCTCACGTTCTCATCGAAGCGGACCCACAGGAAGGGGAAAAGGGAATCATTTCCCTTGGAGCAACCGACCTTGAAATTGGGATTCGTCAGCAGTGTAAGGCTAAGGTGAAAACTACTGGAGCAATTACAGCAGATGCAAGAAAACTCTATGAGATTATTCGTGAACTGCCGTCAGGCCAGGTCCTTTTACGTTCGAGCGGAAACGGATGGATAGAGATCAATAGTGGAAAATCTCGCTTCCGAATCGCAAGCCTGGATCCAAAAGAGTTTCCTACTATAACCGGACGAAAGGAACACAAAGAAGAAAACGCTGCCTTGGCTGATCAATTTATCTCCCTCCCCGGACCAATGCTGCGGGACATGATTGAGAAGACTCTCTTTGCGACCTCGCCAGATGAGACCCGTCTCAACCTGAACGGCGTGCATCTAGAAACACATAAAGAGGGAAAGATTCGTATGGTTGCCAGCGACGGCCACCGCCTCTCTCTTATAGAAAAGGAGGTTGATCTTCCTTCTCTACCCGATTGGCCGAGTGTCATTCTTCCTAAAAAAGGTTTGGTTGAAACACGGAAACTCCTTGAGCGGAGCGAGGAAACAATAGAAATATCTATCAATGAGTCAGTCGTAAACCTGAGGAAAAATACAACTGAACTCTCTATGCGTCTGATAGAAGGAGACTTTCCCGATTACCAGCAGATTGTCCCAAAAGAGCATAAGCACCGCATCGAATTTTCACGTGACGACTTTCTCAGTGCTCTTCGCCGCATTCTCATATTGACTACAGAAAGATCCCGCGGCGTAAAATTACAATTTGAGAAAGGCAAGGTAGATATTTCGGTCAATACTCCTGACTTGGGGGAGGGAACAGAGGAGATTCCTACTTCATACGATGGAGACGGGTTATCTATCGGGTTCAATGGGAGATATATTATAGAGGCGTTACATGTCATGACTGAGGGAGAAACGGTCATACTTTCCCTTAAAGATGAGATGAGTCCAGGACTGCTCCAGACCAAAGAAAACGACCAATTTTCTTATATCATTATGCCCATGAAAATTAATTAGTAAAAACGTGTTTTACTGAATATATGATATCCCCTCCGGTTTACGTAAGACAGAGAAAATGCTACTCTTTAAGCTCACAAAAAAGAGGGACGTTACGAATATTTTAACCCATCGTCCTCCTTTGGGGAGTGCATGGTCGAACAGGACTACGGAGCAGGACAAATCAAGGTACTTGAGGGTCTCGAGGCTGTCCGCAAGAGACCCGGCATGTATATTGGAGATACCGCAGAGCGAGGATTTCATCACCTTGTCTTTGAGATTGTTGACAACTCCGTAGACGAAGCACTCGTCGGTCACTGTACACACATCCTTGTGACCATCCATGTCGACGGCCACGTCTCTGTAGTAGATAACGGCCGCGGCATTCCAACAGAACTACATCCTACTGAGGGTGTTTCTGCAGTTCAAGTCGTTCTCACCAAGCTTCATGCTGGCGGAAAATTTGACAAAGAAGCCTACCGGGTGTCTGGAGGGCTACACGGTGTTGGCATTTCTGTTGTCAATGCGCTTTCAGAATCCCTTGAGCTTGAGATTAAAAGGAATGGGAAAGTCTATTTCCAACGCTACCATCGAGGTCACCCGGATAGCGATCTGAGAGAGATTGGACGGAGTGAAGAGAGCGGGACACGCATTCTCTTCACTCCAGATACACAGATATTTGGCGAGAGAGAGTATAGTTTTGATCTTCTCTCCAGGCGACTTCGGGAACTCGCTTTTCTTAATCCTGGTCTTCATATTTCCATTGTTGATGAAAGAGAGACCGATAAACGGCACGATTTCTTCTACGAAGGGGGAATTGTCTCTTTTGTTGAACATCTCGGCCGTGCAAAAACTCCTCTCCATCATGAGGTCATATACCTTCAAGGGGAAAAAGACGGGTCCATGGCCGAGATTGCTCTTCAGTGGAACGAAGGCTACGTAGAAAATATTTACGCATTTGCAAACAATATTAATACGATCGAAGGAGGCACGCATCTCATTGGGCTAAAATCCGCGTTAACCAGGACCGTCAATTCATATATCGGCTCTCTCGGAATTCTCAAAAAAGATCAAGACGGCCTCCAAGGGGAAGATATCAGAGAAGGGCTTACTGCAATTATCAGTGTTAAAATTCCAGAGCCTCAGTTTGAGGGACAGACAAAAACAAAGCTTGGAAACAGTGATGTCAAAGGCTTTGTCGAATCTCTCATAAACGAGAAGTTGGGAGCCTACTTCGAAGAACATCCAACAGAAGCAAAAAAAATATCTCAGAAGAGTGTTGAAGCTTCACGAGCAAGAGAAGCAGCGCGTAAAGCAAGAGAGCTCACAAGACGGAAGGGTGCGCTCGAATCGGGGTCCTTACCAGGAAAACTTGCTGATTGTCAGGAGCGCGACCCGGAAAAGAGTGAAATTTTCCTGGTTGAAGGTGATTCTGCTGGAGGATCAGCAAAGCAGGGGAGAGATCGAAGGACTCAGGCTATTCTTCCTCTTCGTGGGAAAATCTTGAATGTTGAAAAAGCGCGCTTTAATAAGATGCTTTCGTCTCAAGAGATACGTCTTCTCATCTCAGCTCTCGGAGCTGGTGTGGGGAAAGAAGACACCGATCTCACCAAGCTGCGCTACCACAAGGTCATTATCATGACTGATGCGGATGTTGATGGATCGCATATCCGCACCCTTTTGCTGACTTTTTTTTATCGCCAGCTTCCAGGCCTCATTGAAGGGGGATATCTCTGCATCGCTCAGCCACCTCTGTACAAAGTCCGGAAAGGAAAAAAAGATCATTATTTGAAGGACGATGCAGAACTTAACAGCTTTCTTGTTGACCTTGGTGTTGAAAATGTCCGAGTCGGGGCGCTTGAAGGTGAACAGCTGAAAACCTGGGTCAAGAATTTTCTCCGTTTACAGAAAATTCTTGACTTTGTTGAACGAAGAGGACAGGACAGAAATGTTGTCTCTTCCCTCTTAGCTCATTCAGATCTTACCCCTTCCGCTTTCAACGATTATTCAACTTTGACAAGCATTATTCACTCAGTAGGAGTGGCAGCGGCTGGTCGAGAAGCATCCTCTTTCTCTATTGAAGAGGATGTCAAACTCGGGGGGTATCGTATTGTTGTGACCCACAAGCTTAACGGAGCTGGTCAGAAAAATGTCTTTGATAGAGATTTTTTCGAATCGGCAGAGGTCGTGGAGATCAAAAAACTATCAGAAGCGCTTAGAAATATTGGCCAGGCGCCTTTCACCTTATTTGAGAAAGATATTCCCCACGTGTTTGAAAGCCAGGAGGACATCCTCGACGCGATCATGGTACGATCCAGAAAAGGGATCGATATTCAGCGCTATAAAGGGCTTGGGGAGATGAATCCGGATCAGCTCTGGGAAACGACGATGAACCCGGAAACGCGCACGCTCCTTCGTGTCAGGATCGAGGATGCGTACGAAGCAGATGAGGTCTTTTCTACGCTCATGGGAGATGAGGTTGAGCCGAGACGAAAATTTATCTTAGAGAACGCGCTCTCTGCCAAGAATATCGATATCTAGTCTCACAATAGGCCGTTCGTGCTGTTTTGTTCTAGACCTCCACGCCCAACACTAGCAATCAAAAAGGAATCTTCTCTGTATGGAAGACCATTCGGATTCCCAGCCCCTTCCCTCTGTCAATATTGAACAAGAGATGCGGCAGTCCTATATGGATTACGCCATGAGTGTGATCATTGGTCGAGCGCTGCCCGATGTCCGTGATGGACTGAAGCCAGTTCACCGGCGCGTCCTGTATGCCATGCACGACCTTGGGAATGAATGGAACCGTTCGTATAAAAAGTCTGCGCGCGTCGTCGGTGACGTAATTGGAAAATACCACCCGCATGGAGATTCGGCCGTATACGACACCCTTGTCCGCATGGCACAGGACTTTTCGCTTCGCTACCCTCTCATCGACGGACAGGGAAACTTTGGTTCGGTTGATGGCGATTCTCCTGCTGCGATGCGGTATACCGAGGTTCGGATGACCCGCATCTCTGGGGAAGTACTGGCGGATATCGATAGAGGAACGGTAAATTTCATTCCTACCTATGACGATACGAGTCATGAGCCTGCTGTTTTCCCGAGTAAACTTCCAAATCTGCTTGTCAATGGTTCTTCGGGGATCGCGGTGGGAATGTCAACAAACATTCCTCCGCATAATCTTGGCGAAGTCACCGATGCCCTTCTTGCCCTTCTTGAGAATCAGACTCTCGAAAACCGCGATTTGATGCAGTATATCCCAGGCCCGGACTTTCCAACCGGGGCCTTTATTCATGGAAAAGCTGGGATTCGTGCTGCCTATGAAACGGGACGAGGCATTATCCGGATGCGGGCCCGAATGTCCATTGAGGAGAACGAGAAGACAAGCAGAAGTCGCATTATTGCTCATGAGATTCCTTTTCAAGTCAATAAAGCTCGTTTGATTGAGCGTATCGCGGATCTCGTCAACGAGAAGCGCATCACGGGAATCTCTGACCTGCGTGACGAGTCTGACAGAGATGGGATGCGCATTGTTATCGAGCTCAAGCGAGACGTTGTTCCGGAGGTGATACTCAACCAGCTCTATAAAATGACACCGCTTCAGGATTCCTTTGGGGTTATTCTTCTCGCCATTGTCGATGGTCGCCCACGTCTCCTTACCCTCAAAGATACCCTGATGCACTTTCTTGAACACCGCCGTGAGGTCGTCCGACGTCGGACTGCGTTCGACCTGAAGAAAGCGGGGGAGCGTCTTCACCTTCTTGAAGGGCTCAAAATTGCCCTTGATAACCTTGACCCTGTGCTTCAGGTCATCCGTCAAGGACAGAATCCGGCCAGCGTGCGTCAAACCCTCATGGATCAATTTTCTTTGAGTGAAACGCAATCTCAGGCCATTCTCGATATGCGTCTGCAACGTCTCACCCAGCTTGAACAAGAGAAGATTCTGTCAGAGCACAACGAAACGGTGAGTCTGATGGCCGCTTTACAACGTACTCTGGCCAGCGCGGAAAAGATCGACGCGGTTATCAAAGAAGAGCTCGCCGACCTGCGTTCACGATTCTCTGACGAACGACGGACCGTAATACTGCCTGATAGTGCGGATCTTTCCGATGAAGATCTCATTGCTGAAGAAGACGTGGTCGTGACGATATCGCACGCCGGGTATATCAAAAGAAATCCAGTCACTGAATATCGCTCACAGCGTCGTGGGGGGAAAGGCGTTGTCGGAGCAACAACGCGGGGGGAAGACTTTGTTGAACACATGTTTATTTCCTCCACGCACGCCTTCCTATTATTTTTCTCCTCAATTGGAAAAGTACATTGGGTCAAAGTCTATGAAATTCCGCATGGGAGTCGTACGGCAAAAGGAAAAGCGATCGTCAATCTTCTGCAGCTTCAAGAAGGTGAGAAAATTTCATCCTTTCTTCCTATACGAGAGTTTCAAGACGACCGCTTCATCGTCTTTGCGACCCGCAAAGGGCACGTCAAGAAAACTGAACTCATGGCGTATGCAAATCCACGCCGTGGCGGAATCATTGCTCTCTCCCTCGGAGCAGATGACGAGGTGATTAGAGCTCAGCTGACTGATGGCAAACAAGAGATATTGCTTTCGACAAAAAAAGGAAAAGCGATTCGATTTGCAGAAAAAGAAGTAAGAGCAACTGGCCGTGGGACGTTCGGTGTCCGAGGCATTACGCTCGAAGAGAAAGATGAGGTGGTGTCCCTTGAGATACTCTATCAAGAGGCTACGCTACTCACCGTTTCGTCTCAAGGATACGGCAAGCGCAGTAGCATAGACGCCTATCGTGTTCAGTCACGCGGGGGAAAGGGAGCCCGTACCATGCGTACGACTGAGAAAACTGGAGAAGTCTGCGGCGTTAGGCAAGTGACAGAGAACGATCATCTAATGCTCATCACAGACGGCGGTAAGATTATCCGACTCAGGATCGCTGAGCTGCGAATTATTGGGAGAAATACCCAGGGGGTTAAGCTTTTTAATATCGGCGCGCAGGAACGCGTGTCCAGTCTTGCGCTTGTAGAAGAAGATGAAGTAAAAGAGGACAGCGAAGCAAGTAGAGAAGGAAACGAAGAAGGAACTCTCAATTCACACTCAACGGAGGAGCGACAGCAATGAGTATTCAGGTCGGACAAGCAGCCCCAGATTTTTCACTCAAGACAAATAAAATGAAAGATTTTTCACTTAGCGAAGCGAAGGGGAAAAAGAATACGGTCCTCCTCTTCGTACCGCTGGCCTTCACAGGTGGTTGAACGAAAGAATTGTGCTCGGTACGAGACAATATAAATACGTTGCAGAACGAAGACACCCAAGTTGTTGCCATCAGTGTGGATAGTCCATTCGCCCTTGATGCCTGGGCAGAAAAAGAGGGATATGATTTCCCGCTCTTAAGCGACTTTAATAAAGAAGTCTCTCAGGCTTACGATTCTTTGTACGAGGATCTTCTTGGCTTCAAAGGCGTATCGAAGCGTTCGGCCTTCGTTGTGGACAAGAGTGGAACGGTGCAGTATGCCTGGACCACAGAAGATGCCAGCAAGCTGCCTGAACTCGATCCCATACGAGATTGTCTACAGAAGTGCGGATAAATATTATGGGGACGGGGATAGGCCCCGTCCCCGGTCCTTTCCTTGCGCCATAAGGAGGATCAGGATCGTCAGTGCCCACATTCCAAAGAGAGTGCCGACAATGATCCAAATATACAGAGAGCGCCCGCCCTTCCTAGCGATGAGACCGCAGATAATTCCGTCAAGCAAGTGAATGAATAGTGCCGTCCCAATAAGGGTAGAAAACGTGATCGTCTCGTCGAGGAAGCGCAAGCCGCTGAAATACCCAAGAAAAACTTCGAAATCCACATATTCTCCTTACTATCAACGAGGTTGTTATACCTGATTTTCTTTGGCAGAAAACCTTCCCACGTTATGGACAAAGAAAAAACCGTTTTCGAGAAACTCTACGAGGCAAACAGAGAGAACTTTACAAAGCTTGTAAAAGACCTCTTTTCGCAATCTCCTGTGTGCGAAGTCGTAGAGAAAACGTTACAGAACGCTACGGAAACGAAGGAAAAAGTCGACCAGAATATGGAGGCTTTGCTTGCGCTTCTGAATATTCCTTCTAAGACTTATTACGAACATTTACTGGCAAAGGTTGAAGAAGTACAAGGCAATATTGTCAACGTGAGTATGAAGCTCGACCGATTGCTTGCTGAGAGGGAAAAGCCGCAAAAGCGTTCAACTGCGAAAAGAAAGACAACAAGAGTGGAGGAATAATACCTCCCCGTCTTTATCCTTTTCTTTCTCGACTTTTCACGACGTCACTCCGTACGACCGATCAACAGCGGTGAAGGCCTCTTCCGTGGTTTTCTCCCCGTCACGCCTTGAATTTTCCCTGTACTATGTAGATTATTGAGAGATAGGGGAGGAGTGAGGATGAAGAGCCGGGGCGCACGAGCAATCGGAATAGCTTTGTTTATTGCATTTTCCTGTCTTTTCCGCTCTACGGCAGGGCTGGCGTGGAACGAAAAGGAGTTTTTCCAAAAACGAATTGTGACGCGTTCATTTGTCCCCGCTTTACGTTCAGGCGACATGACAGCCCAGACCCTTGTCGGATCACCCCATTCGTATATAATACAGAAAAAAGATACTCTTCTAGATGTCGCCCGTTATTATGATCTTGGATATAACGAACTGACTGAAGCATACCCCAATATGAGTCCGTGGCTCCCAAAAGTGGGAGCGTTGATATCGATGCCAACCTCCTGGATCGTACCGAACAGCCGCCACGAAGGGGTGATCGTGAATATCCCCGAAATGCGGCTCTATTATTTTCCTCCGCACAAGAAGAAAAACAGGGAACGCACTGTCATTACTCTTCCTGTTGGACTCGGACGAGAAGAGTGGCCCACGCCACAAACTCACTTTCGGGTAAGAGGGAAGACGCGGAACCCGGTCTGGGTGATCCCTGAATCCATAAAAAAGGAACGTATTGCAGAAAACGGCTGGTCGGAGGATCGTATCCCAGGAGGTTCTCCAGACAACCCACTTGGAAAATATCGTATCGAACTGAGTTCGACCAAGACCAAGGGATCGTATTCCATCCATGATACAAACACGCCGTGGGCGGTTGGCAGACTTGTTACGCACGGCTGTATCCGTCTCTACCCCGAAGACATTGAGCAATTCTTTGACATCGTCCGCATCGGAGTCACCGGAGAGGTTGTGTATCAGCCCATAAAAATCGGAGTCCGTCATAATCGAGTCTATGCAGAGGTCCACAAAGACATTTATCAATTGGTCCCGGATTACCTGGAAGAGGCGCGCAAGGTTCTCAAAACGGGAGGCTGGACGAAGTTTGTTGATCAGAATCGTCTTGCCAGGGCAGTAAGAGAAAAGACTGGAGTTCCGATTGATATCACGAAATCCTCACACTTTCTCTCACTAGGCAATGGACAATAGGGAGTAAAGAGTGAGCGAGATGGAGCTGAAGGTACGCACCCAGACAAAATACGAGGTCATAGATCTCTCCTCTCAGGTAGCTGATGCGGTGAGAGAAGCCAATATCGACCAAGGCTTGTGTTGCGTTTATGTCCCACATGCAACTGCTGCCATTATTGTCAACGAGAATGACGATCCACACATATGCGAAGATCTCCTAGACGTACTGAACAAGCTGATCCCGGAAGGGGTATGGCGGCATGACAAGGTGGACCATAATGGAGCAGCCCATCTTAAAGCATCAATTCTTGGCCCTAGTGAGACTATTCCTATCCAACGAGGACGGCTTGCGCTGGGCACCTGGCAAGCGATCATGCTGGTTGAGCTCGATGGTCCACGCGATCGCCGCGTGATGGTGACCATACAGTAATGCGCCAGCCTATTCCAACCTGGCCGGAGTCTGACCGACCTCGTGAGAAGCTTATAGAACATGGTCCTGCAACGCTCTCCAATGCGGAATTGTTAGCCATTCTGCTTAGAACCAGGGACGCAAGCTCAGGCCAAAGTGCCCTCGACGACGGACGGACTCTCGTCACGCGTTTCGGAGATTCGTTTCGAGAACTTGAAGAAGCGAGCATCACCGAACTGTGTGAAGTGAAGGGCATTGGTCCGGCTAAGGCGACACAGATACAAGCGGCTCTGGAAATTGCCAAGCGCTTTTCCCAAGAAGAAATACGACGTGGGGAGTCCTTCCGCTCAAGGGCCGATGTTTTTAATCACTATCGTGAGCAACTCGGCAGTCTCAAGAAAGAGGAGTTTCATGTGCTTCTCCTTGATGCCAAGAACAGAAAGCTTAAAGACGTGCGTGTATCTGAAGGGTCTCTCACATCTTCGCTCGTACATCCGCGTGAGGTATTTCAGCCCATCATTCGTGAGTTAGCCGCCGCCGCTATCCTGATCCATAATCATCCCAGTGGCGATCCTATGCCGAGCCAGGAAGACCTCCAGATCACGCAGCCCTGAGAGACGTAGGCGAGATGCTGGGAGTTCACATTCTCGACCACCCCATCATAGGCAAAGGGCGCTACGTGAGTTTCGTCGATGATGCATACTGGAAATAGAAAGAAACAATAGAAACTATGGGGCTCAACCGAAACTTGATTGGAAAAGAATACGCCTCTCAGGATCATGACGTAACAGCAGAAGCGACAGCAGCATATGCGCGGGCGTATAACGAAGACAACGCCTGGTTCTTTGGTATGGATACATCCGAAGACATGATCGCCCCGCCCATGTTTGGCGTTGTTGCCGGCTGGCTTTCCATCATGATGGTGGTGACGGACAGCGAGCTGAACGTTGATGTACTGCGCTTATTACATAGTCGGCAAGATATGCGCTTTTTCCGTCCTATTGTTCCCGGGGATACGATTACCAGCACTGCAGTAGTTGGAGCAATTGAGGATCAACGTGGTGGGGAATCGATGACTCTTGAGATTCACAGTCACAACCAACATAAGGAAGCCGTTCAGCAGCTCACTTTTACTGCCTTCATTCGCGGCCAGGGACGACGCCAACGTAGCGTAGCCTCAACGCATGAGACTCCAAAAGAGGAGCCGCTGCTTCGGGTTTCCCAACGAATTGATCCTGACCAGACATTCCGCTACGCCGAAGCGTCAGGAGACCGAAACCCGATCCATGTGGATGAAAACGTAGCCAAGATGGCAGGTCTGCCTGGCATCGTCGTCCACGGCCTGTGCACCATGGCCTGTGCCTCAAAAGTGATTATCGACAGTGTGTGTGAAGGCGATCCCCGCCGGCTCAAACGGCTCACCGCTCAATTTGCACGGCCAGTTTTTCCTGGTCAGACTATTACGACTGTGCTGTGGCCCGGTGAAGGAGATGGGAGGTATGTGTATGAGATCGTGAATCCTGACCGCCGGGCAGTGATAAAACCCGGCTCTGCCGAGGTTGCAACTGCCGAGAATAATGAGCACTGACTAGAACGGCACGTCATCATCGGGCGGGATAGCACCTGCCCCGAAATCATCAAACCCGCCGCCACCTGATTCTTCATCAGACGGCGTACCTGAACGCGCTCCGCCACCACCGCTACCGCCGAGGAATTGGACGCGCTGGGCGACAATTTCTGAAATATAGCGCTTGTTGCCTTCTTTATCGTCGTAGCTGCGGTTGCGGATGGAACCCTCAATATAGACCTGTCGCCCCTTGGCGAGATACTGACCGCACGATTCTGCCTGCTTGCCCCACACAACCACGTTGTGCCACTCGGTGCGTTCCTGCCGCCCATTTTCTTTATCCATCCAGGACTCTGTCGTTGCCACAGAGAACCGCGCCATTGCCCGTCCACTCTGGGTGAAACGAACTTCAGGGTCCTTCCCGAGATTTCCGACAATGATCGCTTTATTCACCGAAGCCATGGCAGAATCCTCCCTGGCAGGTAGCCTACCAATCTGGGTTTTTGAAGTCAATCTTATTGTTGTCCCTGTCGCGCTCGCATATACTCGACGACGTCTGGATAACGTCTGAATGACGTCTGAATGAGGAAAATACCATGCCGTGGCTGCAAAATTTCCAAAGGGTATCTATCGTTTTTTTCTTCCTGGTCTCGTTTGTTCCTGCACCCGGGAGCGCCCATGCTGACGAGACTTTCAGACTCGCGGACCACGTTCCCTTTGCAGAAACATCTCATCACGGTATGGTCGCCGCAGCCAACGAGCAAGCGAGCGAAGCCGGAGCCGAAATGCTCCGCCGCGGAGGAAACGCTGTTGATGCGGCTGTTGCTGCATCGTTTGCAATCAGTGTGATCCGGCCGCAATCGACAGGGATTGGGGGCGGTGGTTTTCTTCTTCTGTATCTCGCCAAAGATAAAAAAACACGCGCAATCGATTTTCGTGAACGCGCGCCTCTCAAAGCAAGACGTGACATGTTTGTGCGCGATGGCAAGGCTGTTCCTTCCCTGAGCCGCACGGGACCCCTAGCTGTTGCTGTGCCTGGTTTAGTTGCAGGATTAGTTGCCGTGCAGAAACGCTACGGAAGCGTGTCGCTTGAAGAGGTCATGCAACCGGCAATCCGCCTGGCAGAAGAGGGATTTCCCATTTATCCGCATCTGGCTCGGGCAATAGGCTACCGAGCGGAAACGCTTGGAGAATCCGCTGCAAGCCGAGCGATATATTTTCGAAACGATCATCCGCTCAAGCAAGGTGAGCTCTTTATCCAGAAAGATTTGGCTAAAACGCTCCGCGCCATCGCCAAAAAGGGAAAAGACGCCTTTTACACAGGCTGGGTCGCACAGGCCATTATCAAAGAGATGCAGACACGTGGTGGACTACTCACCCAGCAAGACTTAGACCTCTATCGCGTGCTTGAGCGCACTCCGATTACCGGAACCTTTCAGGGCGCGCGTATTGATTCTATGCCGCCGCCAAGTTCTGGAGGCGTGCTGATTGTCCAGATGTTTAACGTCCTCTCAGGCTTTCCGTTGCAAAAGCTTGGCTTCCAGACTCCTAGGGCGACGCATGTATTGACCGAGACCCTGCGCTTGGCCTTTCGTGACAGAGCCCGCTACCTGGGCGATACCGATTTTGTTTCCGTTCCCATTGATCGGCTGATCTCACAGGCATATGCAACAGACCAGCGGGCGAAGATTGATATCTCCAAAGCCACGCCAAGTCAGGGTATTCCGAAAACCTCAGTAGGAATGATTGAGTCCACAAGCACCACCCACCTGTCTGTGCTTGATAAAGCGGGCAACGCGGTGGCGACAACCCAGACTGTGAATCTGTATTTCGGGAGCGGGGTGCTGGTGCCTGGCACGGGCATTATGCTCAACGACGAGATGGACGATTTCATCGCCCAGCCCGGTCAACCGAACGCCTTCGGCCTGCTTGGTAATACCGATGCGAATGCCGTTGCGCCGCAGAAAACGCCGCTGAGCAGCATGAGCCCAACTATTGTTACGCGCGATGGGAAAGTTGAGCTGGTTATTGGCGGGCCAGGGGGATCACGGATTATCAGCTCTGTTATGCAAGTCATGCTGAATGTCCTTGCGTACAAAATGTCCTTACCTGAGGCTATGTTTGCACCACGTATTCATCATCAGTGGTATCCCGATAGGCTCAGCCTAGAGGTGAAAACGGATAGTGGCCGCAGCGGGCTTGCAGCAGAGCTACGGACAATGGGACATACGGTCAAAATCGTTGAGTGGGGTCCTGATAAACGCTCCCGCTTTGGGAATATACAGGCAATTCATGTAGATCTAAGTTCCGGCCTTATAACCGGTGTCTCTGATCCGCGTGGGGAAGGACGGCCTCGCGGACCTTCAGTTCGTCCAATTTCATCGAGAAAAAGACCGGGAGTGAGAAGCCCGACTGAGGGCAGGGATCTTGAATCCCTGGGTAGCTGAACCAGCGTCGCCTCGTTAGGATAAGACCAGAATACAGGTGAAGGGAGGCTTACATGGCCGATCTCATTGACACCGATTTCTACCAAATTGAAGAACTGCTGAGCGAAGAGGAGCGTATGGTGCGCGATGTGGCGCGTCGTTTTGTCGACGAGGAATTCCTCCCACGCATTCAGCAGTGCTTCCGCGAAGGCTCTTTTCCTATGGAACTCGTCCCACGTCTTGGTGAGCTGGGCTTCTTGGGCATGACCCTGCCGACAGAATATGGCGGCGCTGGTATGAACAGTGTCGCCTATGGCCTGGTGAGTCAGGAGCTCGAGCGTGGGGACAGCGGGCTGCGTTCCTTCGCCAGCGTACAGTCGTCGCTGGTTATGTATCCCATCTTTACTTTTGGTTCCGAGCAGCAAAAGAAGTTCTGGCTGCCGCGTCTGGCCACGGCTGAGGCGACTGGTTGTTTCGGCTTGACCGAGCCGGACTACGGCTCTAACCCGTCTGGAATGATTACTCGTGCCCGAAAAGAGAACGGTGGCTACATCCTGAACGGCACGAAACGCTGGATCACGAATGGTTCAATCTCTGACATTGCCGTGGTCTGGGCCAAGATCGAAGAAGACGGCAAAGACGTCATCCGTGGATTCTTAGTAGAAAAAGAGCGGGAAGGATTCTCGCGACTGAATATTGAGGGCAAATTCAGTTTTCGGGCGTCTGTGACATCTGAGCTGATATTCGAAGATTGCTGGATTCCGGAGGATAATCTCCTGCCGAAATCCGGCGGTCTCAAATCTCCGCTTATGTGTCTCAACCAAGCACGCTACGGCATTTCCTGGGGCGCGACCGGTGCTGCCATAGCCTGTTATGAGTGCGCTGTGGATTATGCCAAAAATCGAGTCATGTTTTCGCGTCCTATTGGCGGCTATCAACTTGTCCAGGCTAAACTGGTTACTATGCTGACCGAAATCACTAAGGCGCAGCTTTTAGCCTATCGTCTTGGCAGGCTCAAAGACGCGGGTAAGATGCGTCCGGATCATGTCAGCATGGCCAAAATGAATAATGTTTCAACCGCACTGCACACCACACGATTGGCCCGAGATATCCTTGGTGCCAACGGCATTACGGATGAGTATCCTATCATTCGGCATATGCTCAATCTTGAGACGGTCAACACATACGAAGGGACTGAGGATATCCATCGGCTCACGCTGGGTCGATATATCACCGGTCTGAGTGCTTTTGAGTGAGCGTTTTACCAAACGTCTTGCCAGGCGTCTTGCCGTATGATGCGGAACCCCGCCCTGTCACAGTGGGTTCCCATAATCTCAGCCTGTTCCGTGTCAAAGACTTTGAACGTTTCGTCGACCGTGCCGCCTTACTCCGAGACGACACTGAGGAGCCGCCGTATTGGGCACATCTATGGACGGGTGCACTCACGCTTGCACGCTATATTGACGCGCAGGTCGACTGTCGAGACCTGGCTGTTCTGGATTTGGGCTGTGGACTGGGACTGACCGGGATAATGGCAGCATTGAAAGGTGGACGGGTAACGTTTGTGGATAAGGAGCCCGCAGCCGTGTCTTTTGCGCTTGTCAACGCGCAACTCAACGCCTGCTCTCGGTGCGAGGCAAGCCGCTCGACTTTACGCGGGACATGCTCGATATGCGTTTCTCGCTCATTCAAGCAGGAATTCTGTATGATCGACCGACGTTTCCAGCTCTGGTGAACTTTCTTGCTACTCATCTCCATCCTGATGGACACGTGATTATTGCCGACGCGAAACGCACGAATACCGAAGAGTTTTATGACTGGCTCGATCAGGCCGGAATGCGATGGACGCGCGAAGAAATAAACGAACGGGAAGATAATCTGCCACTGCCGGTCAGCATTGTCACCATACAAGGGAGGGGAGAGGGGGGATAACGAGGTGGTTACTAATCGCACGATTTCTCGGGTCATTCAAACACTGCGCACAGGGTCTACGGGATGGGACGCGCCTGTTGTGACAGAAATGGCCGGCTTGTCACGTGACCCCTACCAAGTCCTGATCGCGTGTCTGCTCAGCCTGCGCACCAAGGACGAAACAACCGGCCCTGCCGCGCGGCGGTTGTTTGCTCTGGCAGATACACCAGAGCAAATGGTCACCCTCACGCCAGCCCAAGTGAAGCAGGCCATCTATCCGGTTGGGTTCTACAAAACAAAAGCACGGACCGTGCTCGATATCTCACAGATCCTGATCGACAAATATGGGAGCCAAGTGCCGGATGAAATCGACGAGCTGCTCGTCTTCAAAGGGGTAGGACGAAAAACTGCGAACCTGGTCGTGACCTTGGGATTTCAAAAGCCGGGAATCTGTGTCGACACGCATGTGCATCGCATTTCAAACCGCTGGGGCTATGTCGAAACCAAAAATCCAGAAGGGACCGAAATGGCACTGCGTGCGATTTTGCCTAAACGTTTCTGGATCGGCTATAATGACCTCCTAGTTGCCTTTGGTCAGACCCTGTGCCATCCGACTTCACCCAAGTGTAGCCTATGCCCGATTGAGCGCTACTGCGAGAAAATCGATGTGAAGCGGAGTCGATAGTCTCAAGCGATGTTCGCTATGTTGGCTCCGTTCTCTTGGCCATTCCCTCAGTGACACAACCACTCTCAACTCGAACGAAACTGACCTGGGTAGCCCTGCTCTATTTTGCGGAGGGTTTGCCGTTCGGCCTCCTCTTTGATGCGTTTCCCGTCTACTTCCGCATGCACGGGGTCGGTCTGACAGAGATTGGACTGCTGAGCCTGGTCGGACTGCCGTGGACGCTCAAGTTTCTGTGGGCGCCGATAGTTGATGTCTGGGGTTCGCGGCGCAGCTGGATCGTTGCCTGCCAGGGGCTTTTGGCCATTGATCTGTGTCTGCTCTTTTTTTTTGATCCAGCCGCTAGTAACAGCTTGGGGAGCGTGTTGTGGCTAGGACTTATCGTTCTTGCCGTGCTGTCTGCGACTCAGGATATTGCCATTGACGCGTACACTATTGAGCTGTTGGACCAAACCGAAATGGGTCCTGCCAATGGGGTGCGGGTCAGCACCTACCGTGTCGCACTGATTGCTGCCGGAGGCGTCTTTGTTGGAGCCGCTGGTCTGATTGGATGGCAAGCTGCTTTTCTTACCGCAGCCGTTCTTCTGGCCGTGCTGGCTTGTATTTCTAGTCAGATGCCTCTTGTGGCGAGTCTGTCCCAAGATCAAAAGGATCCAAAGGGTCTGCAATCTTCTCAGTCTTGGCCTACAGCTTTTAAGAATGGTTTTCTCGACCCGCTTCAAAATTTTTGGCAGCGTCCGGGCGTTGTCCAGGTTCTTCTCTTTGTCTTGCTTTTCAAACTCGGGGATATGGCGCTTGGCCCAATGGTCAGACCGTTTTGGGTGGATCGAGGATTTACTCCAATTCAGATTGGCGCGATTCCAGGCACAGTGGGGGTGGTGAGTACTATTCTTGGTGCCCTGTTAGGCGGTCGCCTCACAAAGCAGTGGGGATTATTCCGTGCTTTGTGGGTTTTAGGCATTGCACAAGCAGGGTCTAATTTATTCTATGCTGCCACCGCCGCCCTGCCCCGCTCTGAACTGCTCATGTACGCTGCTTCCTGTGTGGAGTCATTCTGCGGCGGATTGGGCACTGCCCCGTTCCTAGCGTTTTTGATGAGCGTATGTGAGAAACGTCAAGCCGCAACGCAGTATGCGCTACTCAGCGCACTTTTCGGTCTCGGCCGTTCCCTATCCGGCGCGCTCTCAGGTTGGCTCACCCAAAGTGTGGGATATGCGATGTATTTTACGGTAACGTTCTTCCTCGCTTGGCCCGCTTTCGCCCTATTGCCGTGGGTACGTAAGTGGATCACGGAAGACGAAAACGCGCCTCCCCAGCTTTGATGGAGAGGCGGGTCTTAAGAAGATTTCGCCGCAAGAGTGATGGTCTCCGCTGTTGTCTCTGATGCGGATGTCTCCGCATCAGAGTGCCCACCCTGGATAGGCGACATCTCGTCTTGAGTCATGGCGGGTGTATATAGCTTGATAGGGGCAGGGACAGAAGCAGCGTCGGCCGCTGCCTCCTGCTGCATGTCAGGTTGCTCAAAGCGAGCCAAGAATTCTTGGGCTAGGTGTAAGATTTCGGCCTTTGCTGCGAGCTGAATATCAATGAGGACGAGAGCTAGATGGGATGGCAGCAGATGAAGATTGGGGACAATTGATTCGCCGTCAATGCTCATGAGATCGCGCTTAATAACACGGGAAATATCAAACTGTTCACCATTACCCGCCAGAAACGCGTCAAAGAGGGTTCTGAGTGAACCAGCGGTTTGTTGCCAATGCTCCCACTGACTGTAATCCATAAAATAGAATGTCGCGTTAGTCTGTGGATCGAGATCAATAAGAAGAACACGTTTCCCATGCTGACTGGCAAGCGCAGCCGAAAGTTCGGCGGCGCATGTACTCTTTCCTACGCCGCCTTTAAAATTGATAAAACTAATGAACTTTGCGCTGCGCTCCCCCTTAAAATCCGACCAGAATGTCTCTACTGAAGAAGGTGGCGGGCTTGGCGCTGGGGACGATATCGCGTCTGAAGAAGGTGCTGCGCTTGACGGTGGGGACGACATCCTGTCTCGTCCTGCTTGCCCGAATACCGAGTCTTCGTCCGTTGTCTGACTCGCCTTTACCTCTGGCGTAAACGAGTGCATGGATGGAGGATCACGCCGGACAGGCGGGGACTGATCTGCCGTTGAGCGCTTAGGCCGGGAGACTTGGGACGACGCCTTAGGCTTTGATTGTTGTCGAGATCGCACCATAGTTCGGATGAGTAGGAGGGCCACAGTCCCTGCAAGGACAAGCGGGACAACAATCACTGTTATATCAACCCAAGACATACGTACTCCTCTCGGACGGGTCCGCTCGGACGGGGTCCGTGTAGAAATGATCGGGCTTCGCGCGATAAAATTTAAAAAAAAACAGGAATATTCGCCTGGGCTGAGCGTGGCAGAGCATATTGATTTGAGTCGTTCTGCCCAGAACATGAGCAGGATATTGCGCCTGGCCGAGCGCCTCGGTATATGACCAAGAAGTCTGCTTTCAGAATAGAAGCGTGCTATCAGAATAAAGGAGGAAGGATATGGCAGTGGATCGTGAGGCTCGGCTTAGGTTGATCATGGAGGAAGCCCTTGCTCCCGAGCTTCCTATTTGTGATCCGCACCACCATTTGTGGGATACTCCACGGGATCGTTATCTCCTGGATGAGCTAGTCAAGGATCTAGGCGGTGGCCACCGGATCGCTCAAACGGTCTTTGTCGAATGTGCTTCGATGTACCGCAAAGACGGTCCCGAAGAGATGAAGCCCGTTGGGGAGACGGAGTTTGTACAAGGAATCGCAGCCCAGAGTGCGAGTGGACACTACGGACCGACTGCGGTTGCGGCAGGAATTGTGAGCTTGGCCGACCTTGCACTTGGTTCTGCTGTCGAACCCGTACTTGAGGCGCATATTGCCGCCAGCCAGAGTCGCTTTCGCGGGATTCGGCATGCCTCAAGCTGGCATGTGAGTGACAAGATCCGCAACGCTCACACGAATCCTACCGAAGGCCTCTTATTGGATGCGACATTTAGGCAGGGCTTTGCCTGTCTCTATAAACTGGGCCTCAGCTTTGATGCCTGGCTCTACCACACCCAGCTTGCCGACTTGGTAGATCTCGCTCAGGCCTTCCCCGATGCGCCAATTATCCTTGATCATGTTGGTGGACTGCTGGGGATAGGTCCGTACGCAGGCAAGCAAGACGAGGTTTTCACCGAGTGGAGGCGTGGAATCGTCGATCTTGCCGCGTGTCAGAATGTTGTGATCAAACTTGGTGGGGTCACCATGCCGATGTGTGGCTTTGGTTGGCACAAAAGGGACGAACCACCGACATCTGCAGAAATCGCTGAAGCAACTGCACCCTATTATCTTTTATGCATTGAGCAATTCGGAGTTGAGCGCTGTATGTTTGAGAGTAATTTCCCGGTTGATAAGGCGTCGTGTTCCTATACGGTGCTATGGAACTCGTTCAAACGCATTACTGACGATTTCTCGCCCACTGAACGGCTTGCCCTCTTCCATGATACCGCGGCACGCGTCTATCGCCTGAAATCAGCAGCACGGCTGTCTACAAGCATAGCTGTAGACAGCTCGCTATCTTAGGCAGTACCAGGCATAGCTTGATAGTATCCGTTGGTCTGGACCAATTCGACAGTGGTATCGAACAGCATACTCAGATTCGCACTGGTAAGAATGTCTTGTTTCTCACCATCTGCGATAACCCGGCCTTCTTTGAGCAGTATGACGCGTGAAATCCCGGGAGGAATTTCATGAATATGATGCGTAACCAGAGCAACGGTCTTTCCTTCTTGCATTAATCGACGGATGATCTCCAAATATTGAAAACAGGCTTTCAGGTCGAGCCCACTGGTCGGCTCATCCAGGATGAGCGTATCGGGATCGTTGATGAGTGCCCGACCCAGCAGAAAGCGGCGCTGCTCGCCGGTCGACATAGTAGAAAAAATCTTGTCTTGAAGATGGTGAATCCCCAAGGTTTGTAGGATTTGCTGCGCACGGGCTTTATCTGTGTGGCTGAAGGTGTGGTGCCAGGCCGTATCTATGCTCGAATAATATCCTGACAAAATAATATTAAAGCCTCGTGCGTTTCCAACGTATTGTTGCTGTAAATCATGCGATACCAGACCAAAGTGGGCACGCAGCTCCCACACGTCCCAACGTTCCTTGCCGTATACACGTACGTAACTGTCAGCACGTTGGACAGCGTATAGCTCGCGTGAGAGTAGCTTGAGCAAGGTCGATTTCCCTGCGCCATTTGGACCAAGAATAGCCGTGTTGCGACCTTGGATGAGCTCGAGCGAGAGGTTGTCAAACACACGCGTTTGGCCACGAAAGACCGTGGCATTTTTTATCTCAATAATTTTTTGCATCCTGTCTTTCAGATTTCGGTCGAGATTGTAGCGTTGTGTCAGATAGTGCGAGTCCGGCAACGTACCAGACCATCAAACTCATCTGGCGGCATAAATGAGAAACGCGCCAAGCGCAAGGGCGATGCCGTGCCCTGTGCATGCTTGACATTCTATTCGAGCTTCATCCAGACACAGTCAACACTGTCTAGTGCTATATGAATAGCAAGCCCGAGGGCGACAAGTCGTACTTTGGGGATAGCCAGCAGCACCAGATAGACCACTATCGCAGGATATGAATGCAAGGGATGAAAGCCTATGCCACAGCGGTTGGGGTCGAACACTGGGTCGGCCAGAAGATGGTCGATATCAACCAGCATCGTTCCGACCATCACGAGGAAAGCCCACTTCGAGTGACCCCAATAGAACTTCCCTGCCACAAGAGCCGGGACAATGAAATGGAGAGCAATATGGATAAGCGGTCGCATTCTGGTCTTGTTTCCTAGCCATACGTTTATATGACCGATGTTACCATGTGACCCGTCACAATGCCTTTGACAGCTCTGCTTGATAAGAGATCGGGGTCCGCTGTTTAAGCCGGATAGGCAAGCCAGCATTGCCGAGCGTGAGGATTTTACTCAGACGGTGATACGGCAGCACTAGAATAGACCGATAAGTTACGGGCTTTTATCCTGTTCAGGACACGCGTGCCAGCACAACAGGGTCAGTTGTCGGACGCAACTTCTAAGCGGACTTCGGCCAGGCGGAGGGCGTTTTGGGCGTCGTCAAAACCAGCGTCGTTTGGGGAGAGGGCGCTGAGCGCCTTTTCGGCTTCTCTGACCGCCTCTTGTGACTGCTCGGCATCGATTTCATTTGCGTAGGCGGCGTCGGTACACAACACGGTCATGAGATTTTCTACCACTTCAGCGAATCCGTCACTCACTGCCAATGATTGGTTTTGTCCGCCCTGCTTATAGGACAGTCGCCCAGGCTGGAGCGAGGACAAAAAGGTCGTGTGGTTAGGCAGCACACCAAACTCACCAACTGTACCCGGAGCGGTCACTTCATCAACCTCCTCATCGAGGATGAAACGCTCTGGGGTCACTAAACGCAGACGCAGGGTATCAGCCATAATTCTCTTTGGATGCTCTTTCTCTTGACGGCGAAGTTTCCGAGCCGGGGGTTTCCTTTTTGTCCTTTTTGCTATGCGGCCAAGGTCTTGGCTTTTTCGATCGCGTCTTCGATAGTACCGACCATATAGAATGCCTGCTCCGGTAGGTCGTCATGCTGGCCTTCTACCAACTCTTTAAAGCTGCGCACCGTATCTTTTACTTGGACGTATTTTCCAGAGATGTTGGTGAACTGCTCAGCAACGGTGAACGGCTGTGACAAGAAACGCTGTACTTTGCGTGCCCTGGCCACAGTGAGTCTGTCTTCTTCAGACAACTCGTCGATACCCAGGATCGCGATAATGTCCTGTAAGTCTTTATACCGCTGTAAGATTTCCTGAACCTGACGAGTGACTTTATAATGCTCCTCGCCAATCACACTCGGGTCGAGCAGACGCGAGGTCGAATCAAGCGGGTCCACTGCGGGGTAAATGCCTAACTCAGAAATCTGACGCGACAGGACAGTGGTTGCATCCAGGTGGGCAAAGGTGGTTGCCGGCGCAGGGTCGGTCAGGTCGTCAGCCGGGACATAAATGGCTTGTACGGATGTAATCGAGCCATTCTTGGTTGAGGTAATGCGTTCCTGTAAGTCGCCAATGTCAGTTGACAAGGTTGGCTGATAGCCCACAGCAGAAGGGATACGTCCGAGTAGTGTGGACACTTCAGAGTTGGCCTGAACAAAGCGGAAAATATTGTCAATGAAAAGTAGCACGTCCCGGTTTTCTTCGTCCCGGAAATGCTCAGCCATGGTAAGCGCAGACAAGGCGACACGAGCGCGGGCTCCCGGAGGCTCATTCATTTGGCCGAAGACCAGAGTGGTCTTATCGATAACGCCAGACTCTTTCATTTCGAGCCAGAGATCGTTCCCCTCACGCGTGCGTTCACCCACGCCGCCGAATACAGAGTAGCCACCGTGTTCTTGGGCAATATTGTTAATCAGCTCCATGAGAATAACGGTCTTGCCCACGCCAGCACCACCGAATAGCCCGACTTTCCCACCGAGTGGGTACGGTGCGAGCAGGTCGATGACCTTAATCCCGGTTTCAAGGATTTTGACCTCGGTTGCTTGGTCAACAAACGCCGGAGCCGCACGGTGGATCGGAGCGCGTTTCACATGATCGAGCGAAGGGCCTTCGTCGATAGGCTCGCCAACGACGTTAAGAATACGTCCGAGGGTTTCCTCACCAACAGGAACGGTGATCACGTTACCGGTGTCACGCACTTCTAGGCCGCGCGAGAGACCTTCCGCACTATCCATGGCGATACAACGAACCGTATTCTCCCCGAGGTGTTGGGCGACCTCAAGAATGAGATTCCACTCCTTGTCGCTAATCGCAGAGTTGGTCACCTGCAGGGCGTTATAAATTGGAGGGAGTGTACTATTTTCAAACTCCACATCAATCACCGCGCCCAAAACCTGAGTAATCTGGCCGACATTCATAGGGATGAATCCTCTCTTACAATGAGCGTTCTCGTGTTTGCATACGATAGGGCTGCCTGCCGGAAAAAGATGACGCTCTTCTTTTAGCCCTTCAACGATTCGCCAGTGGCGACAATCTCTAATAGTTCGCTTGTAATGCTTGCTTGCCGTGCCCGGTTCATATCGAGTGTCAGGCGGTCTATCATATCGACGGCATTGTTGGTTGCACTATCCATCGATGTCATGCGCGCGCCATGCTCGCTGGCGACCGACTCCAGCATGGCACGATAGATGAGCATATCGATATAGCGCTCTAGGAGACTCGCTAATAATGTCTGGGGAGCAGGTTCGTATAGATAATCGAGTGGTGCCTGATCTTCTGCCTGCGCGGTCGAAGCGATAGGCAGGATCTTGTCTATGGTTGGTATCTGGACGAGTGCGGAGCGAAACTTGGCGTACAAGACGTAGAAGCCGTCGGTTTCCCCCGCGAGGAACTGCTTGCCGATGCGCCGGCCGATATCGTGAGCCAGATCCGGGGACAGTCGTCCGAAGAGATTGATATGCTCTTCAGCAATAGTGACATCGCGCCGTTTAAAGTGATCGTAGCCGCGTCGTCCTATGAGAATAAGATGCACTTTTTGTTCAGTACGTTCTCGGAGAAAGGACTCTGCCGCGCGCGAGAGAGAGGAATTGAATCCTCCACACAGACCGCGGTCAGAGGTAATCACAATGAGTGTGACATTGTTCTCTTCTCGTTGTGTGAGAAAGGGGTGGGCGAGTTCGTCGCCCTGCACCGCCAGGTTCTGTAAGACAGCCTCAAGCTTTTCTGCGTACGGCCGAGCGGCCAGCGCTGCTTCCTGCGCGCGGCGGAGCCGCGCGGCGGAGACCATCTTCATCGCCTTGGTGATCTGCTGAATATTTTGGACGGACGAGACGCGTTTGCGAATCTCTTTCAGGGTAGCCATAGTGTCAGTTACGCCGAAAAGCTCTCGTTGAATGCTTTCAGCGCAGTGTCGATCTGCCCTCTGAGATCGTCGTCAAGCTCACCTTTTGCGAGGATGTCAGAATAGATATCCGGGCGAGTATTTTCGATGAAACGGGCGAGTTCCGCTTCATATGTGACTAGTGCAGATTCAGGGAAGGCGTCCAGGAGGCCGTTTGTTCCGGCGTAAATGATCACAACCTGTCGTTCGACCGGCATCGGCTCGTACTGGCCTTGCTTGAGAATTTCGACGAGGCGCGCTCCTCGCGAGAGCATGCGCTGAGTAGTGACATCCAGATCAGATCCGAACTGCGCGAAGGCGGCCATCTCACGGTACTGTGCCAAGTCCAGTCTGAGTGAGCCGGCGACTTGTTTCATGGCTTTAATCTGGGCGTTGCCACCGACCCGAGAGACCGAGATACCCACGTTCACCGCAGGCCGGACACCAGAGAAGAAGAGGTCAGACTCAAGAAAGATTTGGCCGTCGGTAATAGAAATCACATTGGTCGGGATGTAGGCGGATACGTCGCCAGCCTGGGTCTCAATCACCGGTAAGGCTGTCAAGGATCCACCCCCTTCGGCATCGCTCATTTTTGCCGCACGCTCTAATAGTCTTGAGTGCAGATAGAATACGTCACCCGGAAACGCCTCGCGGCCCGGTGGGCGGCGTAACAGTAGCGAGAGCTGTCGATAGGCCACGGCGTGCTTGGACAAATCATCATAGGCGAGTAACGCATGCCGACCGTTATCACGGAAATATTCTCCTATGGCGCAACCGGTGTACGGAGCAATAAACTGAAGCGGTGCCGCATCGGAGGCTGCGGCCATAACGATCGTGGTATAGTCCATCGCACCGGCGCGGGTCAGCCGCTCAACCAGTTGGGCTACTGTGGATTGCTTTTGACCAATGGCGACATAAATACAGGATACATCGCCACCTTTTTGGTTGATAATGGTATCAACGATAATAGCCGTCTTGCCGGTTTGTCGGTCACCGATGATGAGTTCGCGCTGACCGCGACCGATGGGGATCATGGAATCAATGGCTTTGATTCCCGTTTGTAAGGGCTCTGTGACAGGCTGGCGTAGGACGATGCCCGGAGCTTTGACCTCAATCCGGCGCATTTCGGTTGTTTCAATCGGGCCTTTCCCGTCCAGCGGCTGGCCGAGAGCGTTCACGACTCGACCGAGCATGGCATCGCCAACGGGGACCTCGGCAATACGGCCGGTGCGTCGAACCTCGTCGCCCTCTTTAATAGACTGCACCTCACCGAAGATGGCGGCACCAACGTTGTCTTCTTCGAGGTTGAGCGCCAAGCCGTACAGGTCGCCGGGGAACTGCAGCAGTTCTCCGGATGCGACCCGATCTAGTCCATGGATGCGAGCGATTCCATCTCCGGCTGAGAGTACGGTACCGGTCTCCCGCTGTTCGACCTGCTGGTCGTAGCCTTGAATTTGTTGCTTGATGATTTCGCTGATCTCAGCGGCACGTAGTTCCATTCGTCCCTCTCGTTAATACGTTGTGTACTATTTCTTAATGATCTTTCAGCTCTCTCTACAGCTGTTGCGCAAGTTGACTCTCAAGCCGTGCAAGCTGTGTCTTGAGACTCGCGTCGTATACCCGGCCTTCAACCTCAACGATGATTCCGCCTAAGAGTTCCGTATCAACGGCAAAAGACGCTTCCACCGTTTTCTTGGTGAGGCGGCTAAACGCAGCGGTAATAATTTGCGCTTCCTCTTCTGAAAGGGCAGCTGCAGAGCGGATCTGGGCTTGAATGCGACCGAGGACTTTATCAAGAAGGCGTTGGTAAGCCCGGTCTATATCGACTAAGTCGCGTAAGCGGTTATTGTCGGCCAGGACACGCAAGAACTTTACGAAGGTGTCATGTAATGAGGCCTGAGAGATCACCTGCTGCACAATACTCTGACGGGCCCTCAGCGGGAGGGCCGGTAGGGTGAGTATTTTTGCTAATTCCGGATCGGTGAATAGCTGCGCTACTTGGGTGAGTTGCGACCCGATTTTTTCTCCCTCGCCTTGTTCTTGAGCAAGACTGAGGAGTGCTTTGGCGTAGCGCCTAGCTGCCTGCGTTCCCGGCATTGCCGACCTCACGAACCAGATTTTGACACAAACGGTTATTATCACTCGATGTGACGTTTTGTTGAATAAGCGCAGTCGCGATCTGCACCGCTTGTCGTGCGACCTCTTTGCGCAGCAACTGGCGTGCCGCTTCGATTTCGCGTTGAGCGATGAGTTGGACCTCGGCTGTCGCTCGTTCAGCCATCTGTCGGGCTTCTTCCATGATACGCGTACGCTCGCGTTCTGCAGCCTCAATAGCTTGCGTACGGAACTGCTCCTCCTCGGCCGCCAGATTGGCTATCTTCTGCTCGTATTCTTGGCGGAGCTGTTCGGCTTCTTCTTTGGCTCGCTTGGCTTCATCCAGGGCTTGCACGACTGAGGCATGACGTTCCTTGAGCTTTTGTTTGATAATGCCAAATGCGAATTTGCGTAGGACAAAGACGAAAATGAGAAAATTAATAGTAAAGAAGAGCAGTGTGAGCAATTGGGAGCTACCCGCGTGCTCAGCATGTGTGTCCTCGGCAGACCAGCCCAGTGAGGGCAAGGCGCACAGGAGAGAGATGTGGAGGCCGAAAATAATTATGGGCTGTTTAGACTGTATCATGACTGGGTGAGGGGTCTCTCCAGTAGTTTCTCACTTATTTCACGAGCGAATTGAGGCAGCTGCGCTTCGAGGCTTAGACGGGTGTTTTCAACATCTTGAGAGAGCGTTTGCCGAATACTGACGACTGACTTGCCTGCTTCTTTGCGCGCGGCCTCTACAACTGAGCGGGCTTGGAGCCCGGCATCCTTGTAAATGGTGTCGACCTTTTGTCGCGCTTCAGTCCGTGTTGTGGCCAGGCGTGCCCTGTACTGTTCATTCATCTGCTCGACTTCAGCTTTGACCTGCGCCGACTCTTGCATGGCCCCTTCCGTGCGCTGTTTACGTGTCTTGAGCACAGCGAGGTTAGGTTCAAACAAAAGGCGGCGTAAACAGGTCCAAACGGTAAGAAAAAGAACAATTTGGGCGATAAAAGTCCAGTCTGGAGGGAAAGAAAGCACCGAAGAATGGTCTCCTCTTAATACGAATTAATACGAAGTGTAGAAGACAAAGGGCTAGAAACTATAATAAGGAATGGCCGTAATTATTTCTGGCGCTATTATTATGCGGCCTTTTTAATTTCATCCTTTTAGACGCTGTACAAGCCCCTCTAGTTCTTCATTAGAGCAATATTCAATTTCGACTCTTCCCCCATTTTGACGAGGAAGAATTTTTACTTTTGTCCCAAGGGCTTGAATGAGATCTTCCTGTACTGCAGTGAGGTAGATATCAGCTTTTGTCGATATCGTCTGTCTTTGCGGTGAAGACGACTGTGTGGGTATTTCTTGAACGTTCGATTGAGCAACGAGGGTTTCGGTTTCGCGTACTGAAAGACCATGTTTCATTACATGACGAGCCATTTCCAACTGCTGTTCAGTTAAATTGAGGGCGAGCAGCGCTCGAGCGTGGCCGACAGATATGGTTCCCTTATCAACCTCATCTTTTATTTCATCCGGCAGATTTAAGACACGCAGAAGGTTGGTGACTACAGGGCGGCTTTTACCAACGCGTTGGGCAACCTGCGCTTGGGTAAGATTAAACTCCTGCATCAGCTGACGATAGGCAAGGGCCTCTTCTATGGGGGTAAGTTCTTCTCGCTGTATGTTCTCAACCAGGGCCATTTCCAGGCTTTCCGCGTCGCTGACTTCTTTTACGATGACGGGAACACGCTCAAGTCCAGCACGGTGAGCAGCGCGAAAACGGCGCTCACCGAGAATTAGTTCGTAACCTTTAATCACCTTTCTAACCAAAAGCGGCTGTAATATACCTTGATTCCGTATGGATTCAGCCAGCTCGGCAATTTTTGTTTCATTAAAATAGCGTCTTGGTTGGCGTGGATTGGGACGAATATCAGCTATGGGAACACGACGCTCAGCTGGAGTATCCAGTGATGTCCCTTGCGGAATGAGAGCACTCAGACCTCTGCCTAGAGAGCGCCTTTTCACACTTGCAACAGCTTCACTCATTCGGGCTCCCTTTTTTGGCCTGGAAACGAATCTGCCTGCAACGCCGCTATTGACGCTACTTCTGTCGTGCTTCTGACACCTGCAGTGCTACTCGCACGCGGCCCATAATCCATCGGTTTTGTTTGCTCTTTATGTAAGAGTTCCTGGGCGAGTTCCGTATAGCTTTTGGCGCCACGGCATGACGGATCATATAGAATGACGGGCAAACCATGGCTGGGGCTCTCGCTCAGCCTCACATTTCGAGGAATGATGGTTTCAAAAACATGCTGGGGGAAGAATTGCCGTACTTCGTCGGTAACCTGATGACACAGCCTATTGCGCGCGTCAAACATAGTCAACAAAAGGCCTTCAATTGCTAGATCGGGGTTCAATCGATCTCTGATAATGTGTAGAGTTTCCAATAATGATCGGAGCCCTTCAAGCGCATAATACTCACACTGAAGTGGAATAAGTACGCTATCTGCGGCGGTAAGGGCATTGATCGTGAGTAATCCTAAAGAAGGAGGACAGTCAAGAAATATGTATTTGTATGCGGAAGCGTAGTGCTGGATGATATTTTTAAGACGATATTCGCGATTTTCGACATTGAGCAGTTCGACTTCTGCACCAATGAGGTCGTGGGTTGCGGGAATGATATCAAGGTTCTCAATAGCAGTCTTTTGGATAGTGTCCGGAAGCGTACACTCCCCTAGAAGAAGGTGATAGATGGTGGCTGCATCGGGGGTTATGCGTGCCCCTATGCCGCTTGTCGCGTTCCCTTGGGGATCGCAGTCGATAAGGAGGGTCTTTTCTCCAGAGATACCGATTGCAGCCGACAGGTTGATGGCCGTGGTTGTTTTTCCGACCCCGCCCTTTCGGTTCGCAATGCAAATAGTTCGAGCCACCTCCGTTTCTCCTAACACATTAAGAAAATGAATAAAAGACGCAGCGTAAGTATTTATTTACAAAGAGTTTTTTTGACACCCTGATCTAGATTCGCCATGTTTCATGTGACACATTTATCTCCTTCTTCCTTGTTTCACGTGAAACATTCATCAACCTCGTTTTCTGAAGAGCATGGCGCATCTATCCCCCCCCAAGGGCAGGGAGTAATCATGGGTGCTATCCCTATCAAAGCCTAATGACTCGCAATCTGTTTCTGAAATTAGGGCGGAGTCCCCTTTGCGCGGACCTTGCATTGCTAGCGCTATGCCATCTGTCTTAAGGAAAGGTGCAGAAAAAGCAAGAAATTGAGAGATACTCCATGTCGCTCGTGTTGTCACAACGTTAAACTCAGAAACCAGTCCGTTTTGTTGCGAAAGAGACTCCACCCTTCCCTCGAGGACCATGATATTCTTGATTCCGGTTGATCTTGTTACTTCTCTAAGAAAATTTGCCCGCTTTCTACGTACCTCTACTAGTACGTACTCTCTCCCTGGCTCTACTGCCGCGAGTATGAATCCTGGAAATCCAGCTCCGCTGCCTAGATCGACAAAGGAACCCCAAGATGGAAGTAGGTGGGAAATGGCGAGCGCATCAAGAACATGCCTTTGAATAACCGTTGTCGCGTCATGTTGACCTACAAGATTAAAAACCAGCGCCCAGCGCTTGAGCTCGTCCAGGTAAAGGTTCAGAATACTAAGGGTTAGTGGAGAAAGTGAAATGTTTAAAAAACCAGCGCCTTTCAGCAAGAGGGGTAGAGCATCCCGGTCCATATATTAGGAAGCTCCGGCGCGTTTCAAGTGCACCGCAAGTAAAGACAAAGCTGCCGGCGTCACCCCGGGAATACGTGAGGCCTGGCCTAAAGAGCGCGGACGCAGCGTAATGAGTTTTTCCTGTACTTCTGACGATAGGCCACGAACGCCTGAATAATCCATCGTATTTGGAATGAGAGCCTTTTCCAGATGTCGAAGTCGATTTACGCCTTCCTCCTGCCGACGGATATAGCCTGCATACTTCACGCCTATTTCTACTTCTATACTAGCGTCTTTGGAGAGAGGATTGGGAGAGGGATGCATAGTTTGTATGTCTGCCCAAGATAATTCTGGACGTCTCAGCAATTTTGCAAGCGGCGTCGGGGTTTTTATTTCAGCCGATCCCAAAGCAGCTAAACGGGCGTTTACTTCTCCATTTGGAGTCAAGATGGTTTCCTCAAGACGTTGCGTTTCTTTTTCAATTTCAGCCTGTTTTCTGTTGGTGTTCTGGTATGTTAACGAGTCTATGAGACCGACTCTATGCCCGATTTCTCTAAGTCTGAGATCTGCATTATCCTCCCTTAAAAGTAATCGGTGCTCGGCCCGAGACGTAAACATGCGGTAGGGCTCTCCCCCAACTCCCTTTGTTACTAAGTCGTCGATAAGAACACCAATATACGCTTGATCTCTTGAAAATATCAGGGGATCTTCGCCTCGGATACTGAGGGTAGCATTAATACCAGCCATGAGTCCTTGTGCAGCGGCTTCCTCGTAACCAGTCGTTCCATTAATCTGGCCGGCGAAATAGAGGCCTTTCAGTAGTTTGGTTTCCAAGCTGGAGTAGACCTGGGTTGGGTCTGCGTAGTCATACTCAATGGCATAGCCAGGACGCATGATCTCTGCCTGCTCCAAGCCCTGAATTGAACGGACCATGCTCAGTTGAATATCGAGCGGTAGACTTGTAGAAAGACCATTGGGATACACTTCCACAGTATCTCGCCCCTCTGGCTCAAGAAAAATCTGATGTCGCGGCTTCTCTTTAAAGCGTACGACTTTATCCTCGATAGATGGGCAATAGCGAGGTCCCCTGCCCTGGATAGCACCGGAATACATAGGGGAGCGATCAAGCCCAGACTCAATCACTGCATGCGTGTGCTCATTCGTATAGGTAATATAGCAGGGCAGTTGTTCCTGTTTGATCGCCGCTGTTGAGAAAGATAGTGGCGGCGGAGGAGTATCTCCGTATTGGGGTTCCAAAACGTCATAATTGATAGTTCGACTGTCTAATCTTGGACACGTACCAGTTTTGAGGCGGCCAATGCGGAACCCCAGTTCACACAGAATGCCACTCAAGCCCTCGACCGAAAAATCTCCTGCACGTCCCGCTGCATAGTTCTTGAGACCTACATGGATGAGCCCTTTGAGAAAGGTTCCCGTTGTCAGAATGATCGTCTTTGCGGAGAAACGCTCTCCAATCTGTGTCTCGACTTCTTTAATAGCACCATTATCAGTAATAATGCTCTCTACGCTGCCCTGTCGCAGGGTGAGATTCGGTGTCGTCTCGACAATTTTTTTCATATAGAGCCGATACAGTGCCTTATCAGCCTGCGCACGTGTGGCTCGAACCGCCGGCCCTTTTCTGGTATTCAAAACGCGAAACTGAATACCCGTCTCATCAATCGCTCGTGCCATCTCACCGCCGAGTGCATCGATCTCCTTTACCAGATGGCTTTTTCCAATCCCACCAATTGCCGGATTACAAGACATCTGACCAATATGGTCGAGATTGAGCGTGAGCATGAGGGTTTTGCTACCTAGTCGTGCAGCAGCAAGAGCAGCCTCTATGCCGGCGTGTCCAGCCCCGACAACGATAACGTCGTAGTCCATATTCCCTACCGTCCTTCGCGCTACTTGCCAATGCAAAAGTCTTGGAACACGCGATCGAGGATATCTTCGCTACTCACGTGTCCGGTTATCTCACCAATATGATAGAGGCTAGTATGCAGATCAACAGCGACGAGGTCGAGAGGGACGCCGTCTTTGAGGCTGGCTGAAGCATTTTCAAGACTTTGGGTTGTCTTCGTAAGTGCATTTTTATGGCGCATCTTTGTAATAAACGGATAATTTAAAACGTTGTTCTTACCGATAGCCCGTCTCTTCTTATCCAACACGCCTTCCCCGTCCCCAAGGATAACATTCTGGATTCGCTCTTCTAAATCTTTCATGCCGGTTCCGTATTTGGCTGAAATATGGATAAGGGGTTCTTGATCGATACGGCTTATTACGTCAGCTGGATCAAGTTCTTGAGGAAGATCGCTCTTGTTGACCAGGGGGATACACTTTTTCCCTTTCAGCTTTTCACAAATCAGTGCATCGCTTGCATCAAACGGCTGTGCAGCGTCAAAAACCGCAAGAATCAGTTCGGCCTGTTCGATCCCGGCAAGCGCGCGCTCAATGCCTATCCGTTCAACCTCGTCTGTTGTGTGTCGAATACCAGCTGTATCCCACACTATGAGAGGAATATCGTCGACGAGAACCGTTTCTTCAATAATATCTCGCGTTGTGCCGGGGACTTTTGTCACAATCGCCCGTTCCGTTCCTGTGAGAAGGTTGAGTAAACTCGACTTGCCGACATTGGGTTTTCCAACGATAGCAGTGCGGACTCCATCCCGGTATACTTTACCCTGTGAAAACGTGGCTTCTAACGCTTCTAAGTTATCGCGAATTATAGAGAATTCGTTCTGCATAGCCTCTTGGCTATGTTCAGGAATGTCTTCTTCAGGAAAGTCGATTAAGGCTTCGAGATGAGCAGTCAGTGAGAGGAGCTTGTCCCTAATTTCATCACATGCCTGTGAGAGCCGGCCGGTTAAGTGTTCCCAAGCGAGGTGTAAGCCTGTCTCATTTGTGGCCTGAATGAGATCCAAAACTGCTTCAGCCTGCGCGAGGTCCAAACGTCCGTTAAGAAAGGCCCGCTTAGTGAACTCGCCTGGCTCAGCCAAGCGAACGCCCTGGCACAGAACGGACTCCAATACACGACGGGTCAGAAAGTTGCCGCCGTGGAGGTGTACTTCAACCGTATTCTCACAGGTGTAGCTTTTGGGGGCACGCATAAGCATGATCGCCCCCTGATCAATCGGTGTTCCGTGTGGCTTATCGAGAATCCGGCCGAGATAGAAGTGGTGTGTATGCTGTTCTTTCCAAGGCGTATCCGGCAGAAACAGTGTTTGTATTACAGTCTCTGAACGTGCACCACTGATCCTAATAATCGCAATCCCACCTTGCCCTGGAGGAGTTGCAATAGCGGCAATGGTGTCATGTGCGTACACAACTCCTCGCTCATGAGGTTACGAACGGGCAGCCCCTCGCGGCCGTTCGGCGCTTCGCGGCCGCTCTCGGCGCTCGTTACCGCCGTTCTCCGGAACAATAGAGAGGCGACGAAGATGTCCGCGCCCCACACTTCTCGTGTTCACAAGCGGATCATCTTCAAGGACTAGATGTACAACGCGACGATCACGAGGGCTGAGCGGATTCAGGGTCACGGTTTTCCTGCGGCGTTTCGCCCGCTCTCCTAAGCGCAGGGCTAAACTTTCGAGGCTCTGCCGGCGCCGTTCTCGGTAGCCTTCTGCATCCAGGGCGAGATGCGCTTCTTCTTCATCACCCCGTGCGATCATACGATTGAGCAAATATTCAAGGGCATCGAGTGTTTGGCCTTTCCGGCCGACGAGCAAGCCGCCTAAGGTATCCTCTAAGTTGATAACAGCTTCTGGCCCTTGGACATCGAGCGAAACCGGCACTTCCGTCCCCATAAGCCGCAGGGTCTCTGTAAGGGCCTGGTACGCCTTTTTTCCAGTCTCCAAAGAGACTGGAGTGGGCTGAGTATCTGCTGCTGAGGAGACGGAACGGCGCGAAGCGGGCCGCTCCGCAGGAGCTACGGCCGTTGACTCAGGTTCCAGCTCCTGAGGGACGAGGGAACTGCGGAGTGTTGCCCGGACCCGCGCCTTTTTCCCGCCTATACCAAGAAATCCTTTGGTCGGCTGGGCGATGATTTCGATTTCGACCTGATCTCGTTCTGCCTGAAGTTGGGCGAGGGCAGTAGCAACCGCCTCTTCAATCGAAGATCCTTGGGTTTCCACAGAACTCATTACGTCTTTCCCCTTTTATCAAGCATATTTTCTTGTATACCAATGCTGCTGGGCTACACTCAGGATATTATTGACGAGCCAGTACAGCACGAGTCCAGCTGGAAAACTGATGAACATGGCTGTGAAGACCACCGGCATAAGGAGCATCATTTTCTGCTGCATCGGATCCCCAGTTGTGGGGGTCATCATCTGTTGAACAAGCATCGATCCACCCATGAGCAAAGTCAGGACCGGGATACCTGGCGGCTCAACAAACGGAATGGCAAGCACCCCAAGTCTATCGGGTTGTGACAGATCCAAAATCCAGCCGAAAAAGGGGGCTTGACGGAGTTCGATCGCATACAGCAGACCCTGATAGAGTCCGATGAATACGGGAAGCTGGACCAGCATGGGTATACATCCACCGAGCGGATTCACCTTATTATTTCGATACAGCTCCATCGTTTCCTTGTTCAGCTTTTCTTTATCATCCTTATACTGCTCGCGTAATCGTTCCATCTGCGGCTGAATTTTCTTCATCGCCGACATGGACTTAAAGCTTTTGTTGCTCAGCGGGAAGAATACCAGCTTGACCATGATGGTCAGTAAGATAATAGCAACTCCATAGTTGCCCGTCGCGGAATACAGCATTCTGAGCAGCAATACTAATGGGCGGGCAATGAAATGGGCCCAACCAAAATCGATAGCACGGTCAAAGGCTGGATCGACCGCATTGAGGGCAGAGGTCTCTTTTGGGCCAAGATATAACGTATACGAGACGTTTTCTCCGCTCCACGGAATAGTAAGTCGCGCCTCAAACATTCCGTTGTCCTCGCTGAAGAAGAGCCGCGCGTCTCCAGCTTCTTTCTGTTGGTCCCCTAAAGGCATCATTCCTGCCAAGAAATAACTATTAGTAAATCCAGCCCAGCGGATATTTCCAGGCCCATAGATTTCTCCAGCTTCCCAATCTGGAGCGCTTTCATACAGAAACTTTCTGCCGATAAGGGCAACCGGTCCATACACACTATAATAGCCTGATTCACTTCCGGAACGAGATTCTTCGATCCACGACAAGGAGAGGGATGATACCTGAAACGGAATATTAGAGACCTCAACTTCAAGTCCAATGCCATACCCTTGTCCAGAGAAAGAGTATGTTTTCGTATAATGTACGCCAACCTCGGTGGCTCCTGAGAATGTGAGGCTTGCCTGATCCTCGGCGAGGAGAAAGAGAGGCTCGCCTGTGATCACATACGGGAGCGTGGCGTCAGTGAGCGTCAGGTCTTTTCCTTCAATGCCGACTGCGAACGGAAGCTCTCCATACGGTCCCGCGTGGACTATTTCCAAGAGAGGACTGTCGGATTCGAGACTCTCTGGATACTGTTTGAGACGCAGACTCTTGAGGCGCCCGCCTAGAGAAGTGAACACTGCTCTATAGGCTTCGGTTTCTACAGTAATTTCTCGTTCTGGTGGGAGAGAAACTGATGGGGTTTTTTGCTGCTCCACAGGAGCCTGTTCAACTGCTTTCCATGGTTCCAACGGAGAGATCGGCTGTTGAACTGCCGCGGGGGGGGAGTCCGGATCGGCCTGAGTAAACCGTTGTGCCGGCGGAAGGGCGTCCGGTCGAGGGTAAATATACGATATAAGCACCTGATAACCAATGAGAATCAGGATGCAAAGAACAATGGTAAGAAGGCTTTTATTATCCATAGAAATTCTGAAAACATAGTATGTAGATCACGGCACGAAGTCTATTCCGCCTGGATGCCATGGGTGGCATTTTGTCAGCCGCCGAATAGAGAGCTCGATTCCTCTGAGCACTCCATAGTTCTCCACTGCGTCAAGCGCATACTGCGAGCAACTCGGATAGAAACGACAAGCCGGACCAAGTACGGGAGACACTATCAGACGGTATCCATGCAGTCCCCCGAGCAGTACGGCTTTACAAAACCGAGCTGCGCCTTGAAAACCTAACACAAGCAGAAAGCGGGAGATTTCAGTCAGTGCGTTGAGCAAGGGGAAGAACCTTCTCCAGTTCTTTGACAATCTGCGCGAAAGACAGCTCTTTAGCCGCTGATTTCGGGATGACCAGGATATCACGTGCCGGAGAAATGCGCGCCTGCCGGACACGAAAAAATTCGCGCAGCATCCGCTTCATTCTATTCCGAATAACCGCATTCCCAAACCGACGAGAGGCCGTTATGCCGAGACGGGGTCGCTGCTGCCATACCGGGGACGTGATAACGACGAAGTGGCGGCTCTGGCGTCGCTTCCCCGTCTTTTGGATAGCGAGGAACTCTCGACGAACGCGAAGCCGTGCCGTTTTTGGAAAAGCGTACCTGCCGTACTCGGTGGTCAGCGGCGCGCTTGTTTTGGTGGTATCAGAACGCTTAATAGTTTGCGCCCTTTTGCGCGCCGACGTTTGATGACGGCACGCCCGCCTGCCGTCCTCATCCGAACCAGAAAGCCGTGGGTGCGTTTCCGACTGGTATTGCTTGGTTGATAAGTCCTTTTCATCTATGCTCATCCGTTTCTAGAGTGCTGTGTTTCAGTGATCGTATATCTCACCATACCGTTACCTAGATGTCAATTTTCCTCCTGTGGAAACTCGGGTTTCATTTGACGGGATAGCAAATCCGCGACGACATTCTTGGGCTGTTTTCCGGCATACAAAAGCGCTGAAATTTGTTCAACAATAGGCATTTCTACAGCCAAACGGCGTGCTAAAGCAAGAATTGACCGACAATTCCGTATCCCCTCTGCAACAGTCGACATACTCTGCTGGATCTCGTCAATCTTCTCCCCTTTTCCCAACCGTATCCCAACCGTGCGATTACGGCTGAGATCACTCGTACAAGTAAGGATGAGATCACCCATTCCAGACAGACCTGATAATGTCTGTGGATTTGCCCCCATTCGTATTGCCAAACGCACTACCTCAGCCATGCCACGCGTGATTAACGCGGCTCTGGCATTATAGCCATAGCCTAGTCCGTCACTCACTCCCACTGCGAGAGCGATCACGTTTTTAACTGCGCCACCGACCTCAACGCCAATGAGGTCCATCGTAGTATAGACACGGAATGTGGGCGCGGAGAACGTCTCCTGGACGGTCTTTGCGAGCTCTTGGTCTTGCGCCGCCGCAGTGACTGCTGTGGGGAACCCGCGCGCCACTTCTACTGCAAAGCTCGGACCCGAAAGAACGGCGATCCTGTGTGCGAATTGCTCCGGGAGCGTAGCCCTCAGCACGCCGCTCATGGTTTGGAGAGACTCTTCCTCAATGCCTTTACTCGTACTCACGAATAGTGGTGAGCCGGTGACAACCGGACCAAGTTGTGACGCCATGGACCGGATCGCATGCGATGGAACAGCAAAAACAATAAGCTCGGCTCCAGCCACTGATTCAGCCAGGTTCGTAGTAAAGCGAAGAGTTTTGGGGAGACGAATATCGGGCAGATAGGCTTGGTTTTCACTTGTTCTTTGCAGTTGTCGATACACGGCCTCGCGTCTGACCCACATACAGACCTGATGACCGGCAGTGTCTAAGAGGCAAGCCAGAGCTGTCCCCCACCCTCCCGCACCAATGACTGCAATATGCATAACTGCTAAAATATGAAGTCCAAATGATTCAAGAGGGTTTCCAGCCAATCACACTGATCTGTCGTCCGGATTGCGGACCCTCTCTCCGATACGAAGTAAATTCGACCCGATTGCAGCAGGTACAGGGGCCGACACTCTGGATCTGCTCATCCGGAATACCGGCCCAGGTCAATTGCGCCTTGTTTATGGCCCGGAGGTCAAGCAACCCCTTTCCGTCTCCTTGAACGTGCCATGCCTCTTTTTCTCCATCTCCCCAACGCTGGAAAAGCGGTTCCCCTACTTCATATCCGACTTCGTAACAGCACCCGCTTATCGACGGGCCTAGGGCGACCCAAAGCTGGGACGGGTCGAGGCGCCACTTTTTCGTACATATTTCTACTGCGTGCAGGCAAATCGCTTTCTGGGTTCCTCTCAAACCGGCATGTAAGGCAATGACTATCCTCCGTTGGGGTACGACCATAAGTACAGGGACACAATCTGCAGTCAAAATACCGAGCAGAACTTCTGCATCATCGGTGAACATACCGTCTGCTTCCGTTTTGGTCGGTCCTCTTTCCGTTCCCTTGATATGCACAATATCCTTGCCATGCACTTGTGTAAGCGTATGGGGAGCGAGACCTGCAAGGGTCGGAATACAGGGCGTGCCAGCGTCACTGTGATGCATTCTTGGAAGACGCTGAGAGAAGCCGTGGACAAGACCTGGAAAGCGCGCCCAGCCCTCAGCATGCAGCCATAGGTGCTGGTTTTGGGTCTTCCCCTGAAGTGGGCTAGTCTGGAGTTGCTCCACCGCGTTACTCCGTTTTTTCAATAAGGGCGAGAGTTTCTATCTGGTCTGTCTGCGGAAACATATCGAACGGCTGTATGCGCCCTACGGCATACCCGGCTTGGGAGAATCGATCAAGGTCTCGTGCAAGAGTCTGCGGGGAGCACGAGACATACACCAGCTTTGGTGCATTCACGTGTACCACCGCGGAGAAAGCCTCCGGGCTCAATCCCTTACGCGGTGGGTTGAGAACAACCATGCCGATTGGCGGCAGCTTGAGTGCTACTTCGGCCACCTTCTCAGCCGCGTCTCCGGCAAAGAAACGCGTGTTGTGATAACCACTCCGCCGGGCATTTTCTTTGGCAACGTTTACAGCGCGCACATTTTCCTCAATACCGGCGACCAGCTTTGCCTGTGACGCCAGGTATAGGGTAATGGGCCCAATCCCGCAGTACACATCCATCACAATTTCTTGTCCAGTGAGATTGCCCCAGCGTACTATGGTCTCGTAGATCCGTTTTGCCACAGGCGGGTTCACCTGGGTGAATGTATCAATCGGGACATTGAGGCGTAAATGGCCAACTTGTTCCAGAAGCGAGTCGCGTCCCCGCAGCGGCCGAAACCGCTTGCCCCAAATCACGTTTCCCGGCTTTTCGTTGATATTATGAACAATACCGCTCAAAAATGGAAACCGCCGCTCAAGCTGCCGGGTGAGTTCCTGAACCTGAGGAAAGTGCATATGCCGGGTGACCAGCATGAGTAATGCTTTGCGTTGCCAAAAACTATAGCGCAGGTCTATATAACGAAGTTGGCCGGTATCTCGTTCTTCGTCGTACGGGCTAATGTTCAGACGCTCGATGGCTTGTTTGAGGAAGGATAAAATTTCGTTGATTTGTTTCGGATGCACAGGGCACGCTGAAATATCGAAAACCTTATGTGTTTCAGGTATATACAGACCGATCAGGGTTTCGCCTTTGACGCGCCGGACGGCTAATTTGACCCGAGAGCGGTAGCCGAACTTCTGGGGCGAGGCGACCGGCAGCGGAGTACTGATATCACTGAGAGAGGAGAAGGTGGCCAATGCCTCACGGACAATCTTTTGCTTTCTTTCAAGCTGCTGATCGTAGGGAATAGCGACAAACGGGCAGCCGTAACAATGCGGCTGGTGTGGACACGGCGGCCGCCAGGGTCTGTCAGAAACAGCCGGAGCATGTCTTTTCTCGCGCTCTGGCTTTCTTTGATACGGCTTGTGCGGATACGTTGCGGACGGTTTCGCATACGGTTTCCCGCTCAGAGGTTTGCGCGGTCGTGCGTGTCGCTGGTCTGCCACTCCGATACACTACAAAGCCCCTCAGGAGGCGTCAATGATAGGACGGATGAAAAGACTCATTCCCATCTGATCTCCGTTGTTCTATGGAACGGATCGATAAGAGCGATGTTGGTCGGCGTTCCCAGCCGACTGAACTGGAACTGGACGCCGTGTTGATCCGCCTAGTGGGCAAGGACGCGACGGAGACGCTAACCCTACCATGGCCCACATTAGAGGGGGACGTCAGAACAGTTTACGATGTTAAGGGTGCAATCGGCATTGCATGCCAGATCGCCACATACGAAGCCTAGGTCTTCGCGGCTGGTCCCACCGAGGTTAAGAGTGTCACACTGTTCGCCTGGATCGATGATCCCATCGCCACACGAACTATCTGGATCAAGAGCTATACAATTATTACTATCTATAGTGCAGGTAGCCGTACAGAATAAAGGGCCTATTGCTCCCGGTCCTTTGTAATTGGCGCAGGTGAGACCGCGAAAATCGTCGATGTCACACAATTCGCCTACATCAATGATCCCATTATTACACAGCGAAGATGGTGCTGTTGCTGGTGCGACAATAGGAGCCTGACAGTTGCTCGTATCAATCGTGCATGTGTCCGTGTAGCAGAGGATCCCGAAAGCCCCCGTTCCTTCTACATTTTCACAGGTGCTGCGCCCAGGTGGGAAGGCCGATCCATCACACTCCTCGCCACTATCAATGACCCCATTTCCGCACGGTTCTATGGTGAGTTCTATTGTTGCCTTACAACCGCGGACGTCAGGAATGAGAATCGTACCAGGGGTTACTACCCGAAAATCGGTGGGTAAAGTGAATGTGATGGCACACCGTTCGCCTATTGCGTCACATATTTCGAAGGGGATGACCATACCGTTGCCATCGATGACTTCACCCAAGACCTCAACTGCGGATGTGGATGCAATGTCCGGGAATAGCTGGGTCACAGCAAATGGTGGCACACCATCACTCACGTCAATCTGAAAATTATTTCCGGTGCTTCCGACCAACGTAACCATTGTTTGGTCGGCCATGAGTGTACAATCGGCAAAGATGACGCTCACCGTTGCGTTGGCTTCGCTCCCATCAGCATCATACAGTGTGATCGTATCTTCCAGCGCTATTGACGGAGGAGGCGTAGGGATGGGGCCGATTAAGGTGTACTCAGCCGTTTCATTCACATTTGGGATGCCAGTCGCTACGATTGAGCCTAACGCTTGATTGCCATGCACCCACCTATACGGCGGAGTACCACCGAGGGCTTGAAAGGTGGCCGTTGTCGGCGGAGAGCCCGGGTCGTCCGGTCCGAGAGTTGGATTCACAAAAGTGACGGTGGACTGAACAATACTCAGCGTCCCGAGCGAGATAAAGCCTTGTCCGGTAATGGTGACAGTAATGCCTGTAGAGATGTTCAACGCAGGCGGAGCCTCAGCAATGATCCGTGACCAGCCGGTGGTGAGACCGGCGATAACTGTGATATGCGCCTGTCCGTTGTCGTCCGTGAGAGCAGCTCCGCGATTCGAACACGTGGTTGGATTGCAGGTGCTCGGATCGATATCCCGCTGAATGATGGTGATATCGTTGAAATCGGCTGCGCAAAAGACAAACTCAGTCGTCCGCGCGCTTCAAAAACAAACTGTGAGCCTGAATTGGAAGGTCCACCACCGGAGCCGCCGCAGCCCACTCCGAATGCTGCAAGCAGGACAGTTATCCGGATGCTCCACACACGACGTCCCATACCACACCTCTCCTTCTGCAAGCCTCTTCCAGAACTGCTTCAGTATTCTTGTTTGAATATATATTGTTTCGTGTTCTCTGCCCGCCTGTGGGTCCCGCTTAGAGAGGGGATTAACCTGCCACCCACTCGATGGTGTAGCGGGTCTCATTACTGACAATGAGGTCTCCGCTCTCTGTCTGGCCCCGCGCCGTCACGTGCACGATCATGACGTAGGGAAGCTGGGGCAGAGAAGGCTGATTTCGGCGCAGAAATAGGATGAGCGCACTGGGAACGAGTTGTCCATCGAGTTGGGTAAAGAACGTGTTTACCGCACCAAACGAATTGGGGTTCTGCTCTACATCGGCATCTGCCGGGTTCTGGCTCAAGCCCGTTGGAAACGAACCCGATGGGACAGCGATAGAACTGCCTGGTACCTCATATTCAAAATCGATCCGGTCGACAAGAATTCTTTGACCGAAAAGGTTATTTTGAAGCTGAAGAAATCCGCGACAGAAACTGAGAAAACTCGAAGAGTCTGGATAGCCATTACTAATCGAGCTACTATTGAGGGGAAGAGCAATGCTTTGATCAGAAATGGCATTATCCGTTGTCGGAACCTGACACTGAGCCTCCTGTCGTTTTCCCCCTCATTGCCACAGGCTCCACACATCAGCGGGAGCAGCACCACCAGCCAATGCATCCGTCCTTCCACACCCACGCCACGCCTCCTTCCCAACACACACTTTACAAGTGTTCAGCAATCTCGTTTACGCTTAGAAATTCAAAGCACGTCTTCCCAATGTCTTCGATACACACAAACTTGACTTTTCCACCAACAACCTTCTTGTCTGTCTCTACCCCAATTCGTAGGCGTTGTGCTACAATGTTCTTAGGAATATCAACTGGTAGCCCGGCTTGTTTAATCAAACGGCAGACCCGCTCGCTCGTTGGGGAACGACACAGGCCGCGACGCTGGGATAGACGGAGGGCAAAAACCATCCCCAGAGCGACGGCTTCTCCATGCAGAAAACATTTGTAGTCCGTAGCACTCTCAATGGCATGGCCTAACGTGTGACCGAAGTTGAGAATAGCCCGATAGTCCCTTTCGGTTTCGTCTTCTTCCACCACGCGTGTCTTGAGCTGGCAACAGGTTTTGACAATACGGGTTAAGAGGAAGGGTTTCAGGTCGAGTAGCGCCGGAAGTTCTTCTTCCAACAACAGAAAAAGTTCCGGGCTGAGAATAACGCCGTATTTAATAACTTCCGCTATCCCTGCCACAAATTCGCGCCGCGGCAAGGTTTTCAGGGTCTCGACATCGATCGCGACCATACGCGGCTGGTAGAATGCGCCGATCAAATTCTTTCCCGCAGGATGATTGACCCCAGTTTTTCCCCCAACGCTGGCGTCAACCTGGGCCAGCAGTGTTGTCGGGATTTGAATAAACGGCACTCCGCGCTGGAATGTTGCGGCGGCAAAACCCGTGAGGTCTCCAATGACACCACCGCCGAGCGCAAGCAGGGGGGACGTACGCTCAAGGCGTCCCTCGACGAGCTTGTCATACAGAAAGGCGAGCCACGCCAAGTTCTTATGGTCTTCACCGGCAGGAATTTCAATGACAACCGGGTTGAATCCGGATGCGCTAAGCGTCTGAGTAACGTGCTCCCGGTAATGTTTGCCAACATGCGTATCTGTCACGACCCCGATGCGACCGGCAGGGAAATTTTGCTGCTTGAGCAGTTGCCCAAGCATACTGAGGACGCCTGACCCAATATGGATGGGGTATGACCTGGTCCCGAGATTCATTGTGACAGTGTCCATTACGCTATTTTCTCCGCCGCGTAGCTCTTTTCTGACAGTGCTGTAAGCGCAGCCTCCACAACAGCATCCGGGCCTAAACACGAAGTATCGATGCTAAGGTCGGCTTGTGCATAGGCGTCAGCCCGATCCGCTATCAGCTTTTGTATCTTTTCGAGCGGTTTTGGCTCCTGCAAAAGCGGGCGCGATGAAGTATTGTGAAGACGCTGGAGTATGACCTCTGGGCGCGCAGTGAGACAGATGACGATGCCACTCTCTTTCAGCATCCTGGCATTCTCCGCATCCATGATCGCTCCACCGCCCGTGGCTATGACTATGTCGTCTTCTTGACAGCTCCATGTGATTGCTTGTCTTTCTCTTTTTCGGAAGGCTGGCTCCCCTTCTGTCTCAAAGATCTGGGCAATCGATATGCCCGCCTCTTGTTCGATAAGAGTATCCGTATCAATAAATCGGCGTTTGAGTTGCCTTGCCAGACTTTTACCAACTACACTTTTTCCTGTTCCCATAAAACCAGTCAAGATGATGTTGCGTATCAAACGGGCGGCCATTAGAATTGTCTCACATGTTCAAGATAGCCGTCATAATTCCGTGTGATCTCGGCAAGGGAGTCTCCACCGAACTTTTCCAGGAACACTTGGGCGAGGACATATGCCATGACCGCTTCCGCTATGACAGCCGCAGCAGGAATCGCACACACGTCCGAGCGCTCTATTGTTGCTTCGATGGGTTCCTTGGTACGAATATCAACCGACCGCAAAGGTCGCATCAGTGTAGAGAGCGGCTTAAAAGCCACCTTGATGCGCAGCGGTTCACCGGTACTCATTCCTCCCTCAGTTCCGCCGGAATTGTTGCTTTGGCGAGTGAAGCCTGTATTATGGTCAAAGGCAATCTCGTCATGCACCTGCGAGCCGGGAAGTTTTGCAGTGGCAAACCCCAACCCCACCTCCACGCCCTTCGCCGACTGCAAGCTTAAGAGCGCCGCACCGAGCCGCCCATCAAGCTTGCGGTCCCACTGAGCAAAACTCCCCAGCCCTGGCGGCAACCCTGTTGCCGCCACCTCCACCACCCCACCCAACGTGTCGCCCTGCTTTTTACATTGATCGATCAGGGCAATAATTTTTTTCTCTGCTTCCCCATCAGCCAAGCGCACCGGAGAAACTTCAGCTTTCTCGTAGATCTCTTGGGTTGTGAGACTTTCATGGTTGGCAACAATTCCCCCGATTTCTGTCACATATCCTATGACTTGAATGCCAAAGGGGGATAAGAGACATTTCGCGAGCCCGCCAATGGCTACCCGAGCTGCTGTCTCACGTGCGCTCGCTCGCTCTAGGATGTTCCGGATGTCTCGGTGGTTGTATTTCAACACACCTGTGAGGTCGGCATGACCTGGACGCGGACGCGTGACGGCAATATTCTCGTCCTTATCCTCAGCAAATGGGGACATGCGCTTTTCCCAGTTCCGCCAATCTCTATTCTGGACCATCAAGGTGATGGGAGATCCAAGGCTTTCTCCCCAACGGACTCCGGACTGAATCAAGGCTTCGTCCTTTTCAATCTTCATACGTCCGCCACGACCATAACCTTGCTGGCGACGGGAGAGATCATGGTTTATTTGGGTAACGTCAATTGGGACCCCGGCGGGGAATCCTTCGACAATCGCAGTCAAACATGGCCCGTGGGATTCTCCTGCCGTAAAAAAGCGTAACATTGTGGATGACCTCTAATGCACAGAACCTTTCGTAACCTGCCGCCTGCTCTCGTGCGTATCCTCCTCCCCGCCTTCAAACGCTGATGTCTGTGTGTATAGGGGCGGATGGGGTAAATCTCCGCCCCTATATTCGTCTCTCCATGTCCACCACCACCACACCACCTTACCCCACCCCTGATAGAGACGCTCGGAAGCTCGGAGCCAAAAAGATCCGTCCCTCGCTTCCACCACCCCACCACATCCGCATGTCCGCATTTGGCGTCCAAGCCTCCGAGTGTCCCGACCCTTTAGGGCTTGTACTCTCTTCTCAACTCTCTCATGGATGAGAAACCCACAGGTCTAAGAGCTCCCCCACGTCTCCACCCCCGCCACCATTGAGCTCTTAGGCTTCTAGGTTTTCCGATTCTTCCACCACCATCTTCAGCAGAAAACGCCCGGGCGCTTTCTCTTTTGAAATCTCTCTCGCTTACGGCCCGACTCCGCCACCCGGCCGTTTTTCCCACAGTTGGCTCGCTGAGGGTAAAGTCGTAGTCGACACGCCAGTAATAATCGTCGGGGTGAGGAAAATTAAGAGTTCATTTTTGTTCCTGAGGTCGGTTTTCCCTTTAAACAGCCAGCCTATGCCCGGAGTGTCTCTCAGATATGGAATACCGGTTTCTTCCCGTTTTAACTCATCTTGCAGGATGCCGCCCAAAACAAAGGTTGATCCTGCACGGACTAAGACTGTTGAATTCGTTGTTCGTGAGAGGACGTCGGGGATGCTTGGTACCGTGGAAGAAGCAGCCGATGTGGTAACGCTTGAAGGTACCAGCTCGCTACTTTCTGCCTCGATTTTCATCAGAACATATCCGTCAGAAGAGATCTGGGGTGTGACCCTCAGAGTAATACCGACATCAAATGTTTCAAACGCATCGCCGCCGCCGGAAGTGCCGGCGCCTCCAACAGTCAGATTTCCTGACGTGACCGGCACCCGCACTTCTCTGCGCGACTTAATCAATGCTTGTCCATTATTCAGGGTCACGACTCGAGGACGGGAGATCACACGCGCTTTCCCTTCCGACTCAAGGGCACTCAAGCGTGCACTGAGCGAATTCGCTCCGTCAAGCGAGCCGAGGAAGAGGTCCAATGTGGATGCTCCTGGCATAGCAGGAAAGTCGGCAATAAAAGGGATCCCGCCAGCACCCAATGTAGGTCCGGCCCCTCCGATCGCGATGCGGCCTGGAAAATTGAGACCGGTTGGATTTCCCGTTTGCGGACTTGCGATGTGTTGGTATCCCCATTGGATTCCCAGAGAGCGGTTAATGTTTTCATTTACCGTGACGATATACGATTCGATGAGAACCTGTGGCGTTTGGACATCAATATTCCTAATCAGCTCTTGGATCGCACCAATGTTTTCTCGGACATCACGGATGATGACAACATTCGAAGTCTCATCGGCGGCAATTGTCCCGCGTGGAGACATGAGGGCCACCTGGGTGCCGCCCCCGCGGCGACCTTTTCCAGGCTTTTTCGCAGCCCCAGCTGATTTCCCGGACCCGGACTGACGGCCGATCAGACTGACTAGGTCGGTCGATTTGACATAATTGATTTTGACATAGACGGTTTCCAGCGGTGCGAGCTTCTGTTCAGCTTCTTGGGCTTTGAGTCGAGCGTTAATCTCCTCGCCTAGTCGCTTGGTCGTCGAGATGGTGACGACATTGCCGGACTGGACGCTTTCTAATCCATTTGCTTGCAGTACGACGGCAAACGCCTGATCCCACGGGACATCGACTAAACGGAGGGTAATCTTGCCCTTTACGTCGTCTGTAGAAACAAGGTTCAGACCACTCACATCAGCAAGAATCCGCAGAACGTCGTGAATATCTGCATTCTTAAAATCCAGCGAGATCTTCTGTCCGATATACTCCGGTTGAGCCGGTGCGAACGCAGAGGCAGCAAGCTTCTGACGACTAAAGACTGTGGCTTGTATTGGATCGGATGCTGAAGGAGCCGGACCTGCCGGCGGCTCAGCTTGCACCAGCTGACGAGGAGTAGCTGCAAGGGGGTGCGCCGCCGGAGCCAAGGAGGACTCTTCTATGCGTCTGGAGGCTGCTGGAAGCCTAGCGACAACAGGCGGGGCTTGGGCTAACTGATCAAGACGGGCGTTCTCTGCGATAAAAAGGACTTGAGCGTCCTTCTGTCCTGGAGCGCTTCCCTCGGTTTTCTTTCCGAGCGTCGCCATCAGGACGACATTGCCGCTTTGCACTGAGAATTCGGGGAGTTCCTCAGACACTATATCTACGACGAGACGCATTCTGCCTTCATAACTCCCGACTCTGACCGCCTCGATAAGGGGGTCGTCAGCCTTATAAATTGCGACCTGAGGGAGCGATTCGACCAGTCCTTTTATGTCAATGACAATGCGGCTAGGATCGCGTAGGGGAAAGTAATTGATGTCTTCCGGTGGACGCGAAAAGCGAAATACTACGTGCCGTTGGCCGGAATCTGTAATCACTCGGACCTCGTGAAGCTGGAGCGGCCCTGTATATGTCGGTTCAGGAAGTGATGGTGGCTTACCCAGCGGTTCAGGGAGAGCCGGCGTCGGTGTTACTGGAGGAGGTTTTGCTCCAAGTACTCCCTTAGACCTACCTGTAGACCTACCTGGATGAGCACAGGCTCCAGCGACCAAACAAGCCCATAAAAGGACTGCTACCTTTATCCTGTGTCCGTATAACAAGCTCCGCATCCCTTCATCCCCACTTAATTTAGGACACTAGTTGTCTATTTCTTTGCGTTTGTCCCACCACCCTTGGGGGCTGAGTTCACAATCACGAGTTTCAGCTCTCGCTGTTGAATCTGACGTTTGCCGTAAAAGTCTGTCTTGTACTCTTCGACTACGATCCGTCTCGGTTCAATTAACTTGATGACCCCACCGTTGGAACCGATGAGCGTGCCCGCCTCTACGATGTAGCCGAGCCCGCCACTGTCTTCGATTAATGCCTTCGGCTGCTGCATTTCTCAGACAACTCCAACAAGCCTGAGCTGGCTGAGGTCAAAGCGCTGCAGCGGCGTCAATTCTGGAGTGCTCTGGCTTAAATCATCGAGAATACGGACAGAAGTAGCTCTGCGTGGCGGAAATGTAAGAGATCTCACAGCTTTCAACTTTTGCTCAAGTAAATCCTTTCTCTTGAACAACTCATTTACTTCGCTGTTTTGTTTACGTATTTGCGTAATTTCACTTTCAAGACCATCAACTTTCGCCTGCGCGAGACGAATATTTTGTAATTGGAATAGATGGATAGTGGATACCGCGGTAAGGGCGAGGATGAGGATTCCACCCGCAATCACGACTTCTTTCCCTCTTGACGAGGCTTCCTCGACTTCTCTAGCTGGCAGGAGGTTAATATGAATCATTTGTCTCCTGGCCTTCTGGTTGCGAGACCAACACTGACGGCTAAGGATGACGCGTGATGCTCTATGAAGTCTTCATCAACGTGGCGGCCGATAGTAAGTGAGCGGAAGGGATTACACACTTCGACGGGAACCTGAAGGCGCGTGCTAACAGCTGAGGCCAGATCTGGGAGCTGGGCTGTCCCCCCGCTTAAATAGACGGAGCTAATCTGCTCTTCTGTTGAACCTGTCCAGAAGAAGCTCAACGCCCGCTGTATCTCGTCCAGAAGCTGCTCCGAAGTAACAGAAAGGACGCGGTCAATGTCGTCCTTTTCGTGTCCTTCTATCGAGCCCAGAATTTTTGCCTCTTCTGCTTGGTCTCGGTCAAGGCCCAGCTCTTGCATGAGCAAATCCGTGAACTGTTCCCCCCCCAGGGGTACGTCGCCGGTAAAAGATGAGCGTCCGCCCTTCATGATGTTGATGGAGGAGTAACGAGCGCCAATATTTATCAGGGCAATAACCTCATCCGGTGCTGGGGTATAGTTCGCCTCAAACATGTTCTCGATAGCAAAATAATCGACATCGACGATAGACGGTGTAAGGCCTGCTTCGCGAATAGCGCTGAGGTAGCTGTTGATAACGTCTTTCCGGACTGCAACAAGGAGGACGTCTACATTGTCAGTTTCCGTATCTATATCAAGAATTTGATAGTCGAGATTTACATTATCGAGGCTTTCGGGTATGAAGTTTCCTGCTTCGAACAGGATCGTCCCCTCTAACGTTTCCGGATCCTGGATAGGAAAGGCAACGCGCTTAATAATAACGGCCGGACTAGGCACCGCAGTTATGACGTCCGTTGATTTGATCCGATTCTCATCAATGAGGGTGCGGATAGCCTGGGAAACACGGCCAGAATCCTGTACAGAATTGCTTGGCATAGCGTCAAGGGGAAGCGGGATGATCCCTGCGTTTGTCACCTTGAGGCTAGGGCCATGTCCACCGACTTCCACCATCTTTATTGAGCTTGAACCAATATCAAGGCTGATATAGCCTTTTTCTCCTCCAAAGGGCAGAATAGGAGAGATAGGTTTCAATATGCTTTCAAGGGTTTTTCTCAAGGCTTCCATCAGAGTCTCAACAACAAGGTATTTCAACCACTTACTATGCAATATAAAAACTAACTTGTCAAATGTTTAACGATCAATGTTTCACGGATCCTTGCTTTGCTTCTGTCGCACTCATATTTCCTATCGGCAGGAATAGTGAATTGGTTTATCGTGTTCCAGTGCCCCTCATTTCGCGTGTCCAAGAGGGGGTTCGCGTTGTCGTTCCTGTAAATAGCCGGAAAATAACAGGAATTATCGTTGGACTCAATTCGCACTCAGGAGATATCGATCAAAAAAAGGTGAAGTACATTCTCGATATTATAGACGAAGTTCCTATTTTTACTCAATACATGAGACAGCTTTGGGAATGGATATCGAAATATTATTTTTCTTCGCCAGGAGCTACGCTTCAGACCATACTTCCTCGTACAGCGCGTAGTGAGAGTGCTTTGTTCGTGACACGGCCTAGAAAGAAAAAAGGCAGGAAGAAGAGGACGCCTGATACAGGCGGAGAACGAGACGCTGATGATGATCAGGAGAAAGAAAAGACGCTGATTGACGGCCTCAGTGGTGATGAGCGAGACTTGCTCTCCTATATGATGGGGAAGAAGCGGGTGGCAGTGCAAACTCTACAACGACGTTTTCCTCAGCTTGCTATGGGAAAGAAACTCCAGCATCTTGAGCTGCTTAACCTTGTACGGGTTACCGAGTCATTCTCCCGACCTCGGACTATTAGTGGATCTGGCGAGTCTAGGGACATTCCAGGAGAGAAAGCAGAAGGAACTCACTGGAAAGCTCTCACTTTGACTGATGCCCAGATAAATGCGCACAGTGAGATAGAAAAGTCGCTAAAAAAGGGCGAATTTCGAGTTTTTCTACTGTACGGAGTTACTGGCAGTGGGAAAACAGAAGTGTATCTGAGAGCGACAAAGCAAGCAGTAAGACAAAAGAAAAGCGCGCTTATCCTTGTTCCAGAGATTGCACTCACGCAACAACTCGTTACTCAGGTCCAGCAACGTTTTGGCGACAGGGTTGCTGTGCTGCACAGTGCAATGACGGATAAAATACGCTGGATCGAGTGGAAACGTATTGCCCGTGGAGAGGTGTCGGTTGTTGTTGGTGCGCGTTCAGCTGTCTTTGCTCCCCTGGTTGATCTTGGACTTATTGTCGTGGATGAAGAGCATGAAACAGCATATAAGCAGGAGGACGGGGTTCGCTATAATGCAAGAGATATTGCCATTATACGTAGTAAAATCTTATCCTGTCCTGTAATTTTGGGTTCCGCGACGCCCTCCCTTGAGAGCTATACACATAGCCAAACACAGCAATACACTGCTCTGACTCTTCCTGAGCGTGTTGCATCGCGCCCCTTACCAAAAGTTGAGATTATCGATCTCCGCAACGAGGCCCGATCCGGGAATGCGGCCCCCATCTTTTCAGCACGCTTGAGAAACGCGCTCATTGCCAACCATCAGGCTGGAAAACAAAGCGTCCTCTTTCTCAATCGGCGTGGATATGCGAATTATCTTCAATGCCGCCTGTGCGGTGAGGTCCTCTCGTGTCCGCACTGCAGCGTGACCCTGACCTTTCACCTTCATCGGAGAGCGCTATGCTGCCATTATTGTGGATTTACCAGACGGAGCATAGAAGAGTGCCCTGCCTGCAACCAGCCTAGCCTGGTTGGGAGTGGGATCGGAACGGAGCAGGTTGAAGATGCACTCAAGAATTTTCTGCCAGAAGTCCGCGTTGCGCGGCTTGATCGGGACACTGTAAAGCGCCGAGGAACGCTCGATCGAATTTTACGCGCGTGGCGCGGGCATGCGTTCGATGTATTGATTGGAACCCAAATGGTCGCCAAGGGACACGACGTCCCCGGGGTAACGCTTGTCGGGGTGATTCTCGCCGACGTGACGCTCAATCGACCTGACTTTCGGGCTGCAGAACGTACCTTTCAACTGCTGACGCAAGTGGCTGGAAGAGCGGGACGGGGTGAGGACATCGGGAAAGTCATCATCCAGACTTATGCGCCGAGGCATTACAGTATTCGGTGTGCTGCCCAACATGACTTTACTCGCTTCGCCGCTCAGGAATTGCGCTATCGTAAACGTCTGGGCTATCCGCCCTTTACGCGGATGATCAATATGCGCTTTGAAGGACGAGACGGACAGCAGGTCGAGGCGAGTGCCACGCTGTTCGCGCAGCAGCTTGAAGACATACTACGGTCTGCCGAATTCGTCTCAGCAGGTCCATCAAGCCTGGAGATATTGGGTCCCGCTCCTGCTCCCATCGAACGCATCAAGGGACGTGAGCGTTGGCAATTGCTGGTCAAGGGTCCCAATCGTCCGATGCTGCATTCCCTGGTGAGAAAAGCGCGTGACGCCTTTGATCAGGCCAACCCCCCCCGAGGTGTGCGCACAATCGTTGATGTGGATCCGTACAGCGTGGTATAGAAGGGCAACATGATTCGAGAGATTTTGACCTATCCGGATCCACGCCTCAAAAAAGCGGCAACAGAAGTGGCCAGTATGGACGGCAGCCTGGCTGAGTTGGTCGAGGATATGGTCCAAACCATGTATGCCGCCCCAGGGATTGGGCTGGCCGCGACCCAGATCGGCGCGCAAGACCGCATCCTTGTCATTGATGCGCATCCTGACGAAAAGGGGAAAGAGCTGCTCAAACTCATCAACCCGAGAATCACTACAAGTGAGGGTTCCATCGTGTGGGAAGAAGGCTGTCTGAGCGTGCTGGATTATACCGCCGAAGTCAAACGCGCCGCCAAAGTTGAGGTCACAGCCTGGACGCTGGATCAAGAAGAAATTACGTTCCAGGCTGAGGAATTACTTGCCGTGTGCCTCCAACACGAACTCGATCACCTCACCGGAAAGCTGTTCATTGATCGGATTAGTCGGCTCAAACGCGAACTCTACTCTCGTCGGGTAAAAAAACTGATCCGAGAAGGCCGGCCACTTGAACGCGGTAAAGAATCTACCGGGATCTAAGGCGCGCGCCTTTTGCTTTGTCCTGTCTTGACGCGGGACTCTCGATCCTTGCCAGAGTCTGCAGTGCTCCTGTGATGACAATGCCTATTCCGCCTCCTGACTTGTCCCGACCGCTTCGGCTCGTTTTCATGGGTACGCCGGATTTTGCCGTGCCCTCGCTCCAGGCTCTCCTCACTAGGGAGGAGGAGGTTGTCGGCGTTGTGGCGCAACCCGATAAGCCGTCTGGGCGTCATATGGTCCTCCATGCCCCGCCCGTCAAAAAATATGCCTTCGCACATCAGGTGCCCGTTTTTCAGCCGCAAAAGATACGCGCTGCCGAAACGCTTGCTCACCTCCGAGACTGGCAACCCGATCTGATTGTTGTTGCTGCCTACGGGAAGATTCTCCCCCGTCCGATTCTCGATCTGCCGCCATACGGCTGCATCAATGTGCACGCTTCACTCCTCCCCAAGTATCGTGGCGCTGCTCCTATTCAGTGGGCGATCGCCCGAGGAGAAACACACTCCGGCGTCACGATCATGAAAATGAGTGAGCAAATGGACGCAGGTGACATTCTGGTCCAGACGCAGGTTGAGTTAGGAGATAATGAAACCGGAGGGAGTCTGCACGATAAGCTCGCTATTCTTGGGGCGCAGGCGCTTGGAGAGGCACTGGCGCTCTTTAAGCAGGGCAAACTTTCTGCGTCTCCCCAAAACGAAGCAGCGGCCAGCTACGCGCCCATGCTCAAAAAGGAAGATGGCCAGATCAATTGGACGCAGGATGCGGTCAGCATAGAGCAACGCGTCCGGGCGTTTTATCCCTGGCCGTCTGCCTACACCTACCTCGCGGGTAGGCGGCTTAAAATCCTTGGCGCTGGTGTTGGTAAAGAAAACGTTTTTGCTCCATCTGTCCCTGTCGCCCCTGGTTCGGTACTGGGTATTGAAGCAACCCACCTCTCTATTGCAACGGGAAAAGATTGTCTTCACATAAGCACGGTTCAGCTTGAAGGTAAGAAAACCCTCCCCATTTCAGAGTTCCTGAAAGGCCGAAATATAGTGCTTGGTCTTCGCCTTGGTATATAATAAATGCGGCAACCTGTTGACGGGCCGCTTAGAGATATGAAACACAAAAGTCGAGAGGAGAACGACCATGGCAAAACACTACTCAATGAACGATGTAAAGGCTCTTGCCGAGAAGTACAAAAACTGGGGCCGTTGGGGCGACGACGATCAACTCGGGACGCTCAATTACATTACTCCACAAAAGATTATTGAAGCTTCTAAGCTCGTCAAACAAGGCAAGGTGATTTCTCTGTCTATCCCATTTGACGATAAAGGTCCTCAGACCGGGTCTTTTGGGCGCTTTAACCCCATCCATTTCATGCTCCAAGACGGAGGCGACATCAGCATCGGTGCGCAGGATCATTTACCGAATATTCAGTATACCGATGACGCTGTGACCATGCCGCTCCAGTGCGCCACCCAGTGGGATGCTCTGGCCCATATCATGTACCAAGGCCAAATGTACAACGGCTATCCGGCTAGTGAAGTGAATAGCACCGGCGCAAAGAAAAACGGCATGGAGAACGCGAAAGACAAGATCGTCTCGCGAGGCGTACTACTGGATATCCCGCGTTTCAAAGGCAAGCAGTGGCTAGAGCCAGGCGAAGCCATTTATCCTACCGACCTCGATGGCGCAGCCGATATGGGTAAAGTTAGCGTTGGCACTGGCGATATTGTGATGATTCGGACTGGTCAAATCGGCCAAGTACGGGCAGAAGATAGCTGGGGCGAATACAGTGGCGGTTCAGCGCCAGGGATGGGCGTCGACTGCGCAACCTGGATCTGTGAAAAAGAAATTGCCGGCTATGCCACGGACACCTGGGGCACTGAAGTCATTCCCAACGAAACGCCGGACATCTTTCAGCCTCTGCATATGATTTTGATTGTGCATGCCGGCATGCTGATCGGGGAGATTTTCGACCTTGAAGGGCTGGCTGATGACTGTGCCAATGACGGGGTATACGAGTTCATGTTTGTTGCCCCGCCGTTGCCCATCACCGGTGCGGTGGGCTCACCGATTAATCCCCAGGCGATTAAATAGCACTGAGCTATATGGAGAATGCTTATGCCAGAAATCGCTGAATTGCACTCCCAACGCATACAAGCGCAAGACGACCCGGTTGAGCTCCTGTACGAACGCGGTGTCACTGATGGTTTACCCGTTGTGCCGCCGACCGAAGATCGTGTCACGCGAATGTTGGCGGCAACTACGCGTGATCCACAGGAGATAGTTGGAGAAATTGGGCCAAACTATGGTCGAGCGACGGTGGAGAAGATTGCCATCAACGCCGTCATGGCCGGGTGCCACCCGTCTTACCTGCCCGTTGTGCTGGCCGGCGTTGAGGCCATGTGTGAAGAGCAGTTCTGCATTCATGGCCTCAACGTAACCACCTTCTCTGCCACGCCCATGGCTATCATCAACGGGCCGATACGGAACGCCATTGGCGTGAATGGCGGCCACAACGCCTTGGGTCACGGTTTTCGTGCCAATGCGACGATAGGTCGTGCGCTCCGGCTCATTATTATTAATATTGGGGGGGCCAAGCCGCACGAGATTACCAAAGCCACTTTAGGCCACCCCGCGCAGTACACATTTTGTGTGGGTGAAAATGAAGAAGACAGCCCCTGGGAGCCGCTGCATGTGGAGAAGGGCTATCAACCTGATCAAAGTACGATTACGCTGTTTGGCGGCCACTCTCCCATGCAGATTAACGATCACGCCAGTCGCACGGCGGGACAGCTGGCGTTGTCGCTGGGTTGGTCCATGGGATCACTATGGAACCATAAAAACTATCCCTTATTTTCCGATACCGTTCTCGTGGTCTGTCCCGAACATGCCAAAACGTTTGCTCAAGACGGCTGGTCCAAGAACGACCTGCGGCAATTCCTGTATGAGAATATTCGCCGCCCCTTACGGGAGCTGCGTCCTGGTGTGAATGGCGGTGAAGGGGTTGGGGTCAGCATGCTACGTACGTCCAAGAAAGACCGCGAACCCCCCACCGATGACACTCTATTTCCGAAGTTTCCTAAAGCGGAAAACATTGTTATTATCGTGGCCGGCGGCACGGCCGGCCGATTTTCCGCTGCGGTGCAAGGCTGGGCCGGCTTTGATGCCGGTAGCCGTATTACGACCAAGGAGATTCACACTTAAAGAGGAGGTATGCTATGGGTGAGCTCTTACTCGATCCGACCGATAAGGTCGAACGTTCTCGGAAAGATTTTGCACCCCGGCTCGATAGTCTAGCCGGGACTACCGTCGGCTTGCTCGACATCAGTAAAGCCAAGGGCTCTTTCTTCCTCGACCGTGTGGAGGAAGTCCTCCGCGAGCAGTACGGAGTCAAGGAGGTGCTGCGACGCATGAAACCCACGGTTGCACGACCTGCACCGGAACCGATCCGGGCGGAACTCCGCGAGCAGTGCGATGCGGTGATCGAAGCCCTCAGCGATTGAGGGGCCTGCATCTCGTGCAGTTCGCACGATGTCATTCACTTTGAAGAAAACGGTATCCCAACGGCAAACGTAACGACCACGGAATTCATTGGCGCGGCCAATGCGCAGTGTTCCGCGCTAGGAATGGCGCAATACCAACCCATCTTGGTCGAGCATCCTATTCAGCCCAAGACCAAAAACGAAGTCCGGGCATTGGCTGATCAGGTTATTGATCAGATCGTCGGCAGGCTACTTACCCAAAAAGCGCAGCAGGCTGCGTAGTGTCGCGTCGAGTTTTCAGTGTGAAAGGGGAGATCATTCGATCGCCCCTTTCTCTTACCAGGCTGACACAAAAAGTTGACATATAAGAAGGGGCAGTCTTACAGATTGCGACTTCGTACATGCAGGAGGGAGGGACACTTTGTCTACGCTGCAGCTTGTAACCGTGGCTGGACGATGATGGGCCGGCGCAGTGCGCGTTGTGGGATTTCGACCGGAAGCTCGGTTTTCTTCTTATTGAGTCCTCGCCGAATATACTCAGGATCAATGTCTAGCACGGAGCAGATATTCACAAAGGAGAACGGCCATTGATAGTCGTCCGTGAAGAACCACTGTTTTGCCTCTTTGGCGATGCGATAATCGCGGAACCGTGGTGCGCCAAACTGTTTCTGAAAGCAATCAATGGCGTCCTCAAGCACGGACTGAATAAGGGCCATTTCCCCACGAACCTGATAGTCCTGACGTCGTGAGCCGTAGAACTGTTCGGGTAAAACAGCGGCTGGGACAACGGTTTCCCGTTCGGCTGCCCTGCCCCGCTCAGAGATGAAATCATTGAAGCGGATTTCCGGACGTTGCGTTACTTAAGAAGAAGACGCAGCGACGACACCGCATAAGTTAGAAGATGCTGTTTTCATGTGTTGACCCTCCCCTGGGTTGCCCCACTATATCCTCGGCTAGCTGGCCTCTCATACTATATGAACAAGGTACGCAAGGGCTATGCCATGACTTCTTTGATGTCTAACCCTCGATAGACGTTTCATATTTGTCTAAAATTCATACTGTATGAACGAATACAAGTGTGGCAATATGCCACGCTTGGGTGGTTTCGCCTCAACCTCTCAATCGAGTAGATATAGGAAGGTAAGAAGGCAGGAGGGATTGATAATGCTACAGAATCCGCGTTGTCTAGTCGTGATCTTGATGGGAGTTTCTGGAGCGGGCAAGACAACGGTTGGAAAGCTCTTAGCCAAGGATTTGGGTTGGCCATTCTATGATAGCGATGATTTTCATCCCCAAACAAATATAGACAAAATGCAACGAGGTATTGCGCTTACTGACGAGGATAGAAGTCTTTGGCTTGCACGACTCCGAACGCTCATCAGCGAAAGACTGCAAACTAAGCAAGCGGCGGTGGTGACGTGCTCTGCGCTAAAATATGCCTATCGACGGCAACTGACTGTTGATGCGGATGCTGTCCGGTTTGTGTACTTACGCGGGAGCTATGAGCAAATCTGTCAGCGGCTCAGAAAAAGAGAAGACCACTTTATGCCGGTGGAGCTATTAAAAAGCCAGTTTGCAATACTAGAAGAGCCAAAAGATGGGCTAGTGCTCGATATTACCCAAGCGCCGGGAGCGCTTGTCGTACGGATTAGGAAAGACCTGAGAGGGGACAGATAGGGACGACGGCTAGGCTGCCCGGCTGCCCCTTGGCTTCGGAAACCTTGCTCCTTACTATGGGAGAGATGGAGCACCTATCGGATTACACTGCATCTGTAACCGGAACGATGCAGACAGCATGAGCATGCAGATGTCTTTCTCAGAATGCTCAGCGTGCCCAGAGTGGGTCGGATCAGCGGGTGTTGCAATTCTGCTCGGCACCTTTTTCCTAAACCTATTTGGCTGGCTGCAAAGCGAATCGTGGATCTATCAAGCGCTGAATGCTCTTGGGGCTCGGGCGGCATGTTATGCCTCCTACCTTATCGGGTTTCTTCCCTTTGTTATACTTGAAGGAGTCTGGGGTGTGATTGCGACGGTTGCGCTTGTGCGCAATCGTCAACAGTAATGGGTACGCCTGTTTCGGCAAGATGGGGGAAGAGAAAGCTTCGCAGTAAGCTGACGTTAGCCTTTGTTAGTCTGCTTGCGGAGATGTTCAAGCAGCTCCGCTTGAGAATGCACCCCAATTTTGAGAAAGATCGATTTGAGATGATTGCGCACTGTATTGGGGCTGATGTACAGCGAACCCGCAATCGTTGAGACGCGCTGCCCGGTGACGAGTCTGCTTAAAACGTCTTTTTCTCTGGAAGAAAGACTTGAGATCGTATTCACCACGTCTTGTGGTAAAGGCCCGTCTGCGGGTTCAACAACGCCGGCTCGTTGCAGAGAAGCGGAAATCTCCAACAAGACCCCTTCGAGACGGATCATAGGTCGAAGACTCCTGTGGAGATCGAAAGGGCTATCGGCACAACAGGCTATATTTTAACTTTTTGTCTGTTCTCGCTTGGGTCTGATGACAATCTTTGTGTAGATGAGCAAGGGGAAAGGTATTCACTTGGTAAGGGGCAGCTATGCGGCGGATTCTCCTTTTTTTTAAACATGAGCGCACGGCCCGCATACTTGAAGCCTGGCTTGCGGGAGTAGGTCAGGTATGTGCGGCCGAGACGACCGATGCATTAGGTGTACCCTTTGACCTGTGCATTATTGATAGTACTTTCTTGCGTCAGATGAGAGAGACTCTGAGAGAACGGAAAGAGGTAGGCCGGCCCCGCCTGATACCAGTGCTACTTATTCTCTCTGCGCATGAAATGTTGCCATCGCTGCGAGAGCCTGCCTCTCTGGTCGATGATATCCTCGTCCGTCCACTCAGTGAGCCTACTGTCCGCGCTCGTGTCCACCACCTCTTACACCTGCAGCACCTGTCTCAGGAGCTCCGAGCTACGGTCGAAGAGCACGCTAAAACGGTAGAGGCATTGGAAGACAGAGAGCGGCACTATCGTGATTTGTTTGAGAATGCGAGTGTCGGGATTGCAACTTTTGACCTAGACGGAACTGTCACCAGTGTGAACCGTGAACTTGAAGCCATGTTCGCGCGACCACGGGCGGAACTCATTGGTCGGCACTACCGTGAGTTTACAACTCCGGCCTCATGTCTGTTGGCAACTGAGCGAGCTCAGCATGCTTTAGTTGGGCAGCCGGTTTCAGAGATCTTTGAGCTCGAGTTTGTGCCCGGGGATGGGCAGATTCGCAGTGTTGAGGTACGGGATCGCTTCCTGCGTGATAGAACGGGGCAGCCTAGCGGCTTCCAGGGGATCTATCGTGACATCACTGAGAGACGACGCATGGAAGTCGCTTTGCGTCATGATACGACCGGAAATGTCTCCCGTGCTGCCGAGGTCCCGGATGTTGATCGGCGGTCCCTATACCGCATGATGGAGCGCTATCAGATCGTCTCGCCGCGCAAAAAAAGCTGAGGCACAATGCCGCAGTGTGCCCATAGTGGTGTGGAACAGGACTCGCCGAAGACACCGGTTTCCTGAAAATTCCGCTTTTTTCAGCTCACACTACGCGCTCGCCGTTCGGCATATCTTTTGCCCCGTTACGGGGGATTCTGAACAGAAGATTCTGGAGAGGAGAGGTATATGCGCGTACTCGTTGTTGATGATGACGCGACTTTTTGCCAATTCTTAGCTGAGATACTCGAAGCAAAAGGGCTCCAAGTCGAGCAGACAACAGATGCTTGGGAGGCTTATCAACGGGTCTGTCGCCAGCGTTATGACCTGTATATCTCTGATGTGCGCATGCCATCCATGTCAGGCGCTGAGCTGGCTGAGAAAATTAAACAAACCGATCCCCGTCAGCACCCCGATGTTCACATACTCTCTAAGCCATTTAGCGCCGCCTGTTTGTGGCAGATCGTCTCTCAGATCCTTGAGGTGTGAGTCCGGGCTAGCGGACTCGTTTCCTTTCTTGCTAAACCCTGTGCTGTTGCTTTACCATTTGCAGTGAACAGTACCACTGTAGTATGGAGGTCTCGCTTTGAAGCGGAAAAGGACGAAATCGCGTTTCTTGCGCAACACATTGCTGACCGGACTCCTCATTCTTATCCCACTGGTCGCCACGTATTTACTAGTCTCCTTTCTATTTGACTTGCTGAGCGGCGCTGGTGCGCCGGTCATGAAAGCCCTGTTTGGGCCGCTCAAACTGGAGCGCTTTTGGTGGCTTGAGCCCATCACGCCATTCGTGAACATCTTCCTGGCGCTAGCCATTATCTTCCTCTTAGGCTTGGTTGGCACGAATTTTATCGGGCGGCAAGTACTTGAGGCGGTCAACACCATGATTCTGCGCTTGCCACTGATCAGCAGTGTGTATAGCGCGGTTAAGCAAATGGTAGAAACCTTTCAAGGCCCGTCCGGCAGCTTCCAACGCGTGGTCCTGCTTCAGTATCCGCGCAAAGGCATGTGGGTGATGGGCCTGGTTGCCGCGGAACGAGACGATGCGTTAGGTCTCACATCTGCCTCGCAGATTCTTTCAGTATTTGTTCCAACCACACCGAACCCAACGTCGGGATTTCTCGTCATGGTTCCGCCCGAAGAAGTGGTTGAAGTTGACTATACAGTAGAAGAAGCCTTCAAGTTCATTGTTTCGTCCGGCATTGTTGGCCAGAATTTCGTGCGGAAAGACAAAGTAACTTTAGAAAAATCTTCTAGCCTCGAACTGCAATGAGCCCTCCGTAAGAGACTCTCCCTTCCGTGTGTGACCGAATGTATTTTGAGTGAGCCATTCTGCCTCACCTGCATTGATTGTTAGATTTCTCTTAAAAATCCGGACTCTATTGATATTCCTCACTTTTCTGTCTCTTAAACTCTTGGATTTACATTGGCACGATAGCTGCTCTATCAACTCGTCAATCAGTTTGCAGTCTGCAGTTTGCAGAAAGGAGTAGCAGTATGAACATTGGACAGAAAACAATTGTTGTATGGGGAGCACTTTTAGCGATGGTGCTCGGAACAACGGCTGCGTTTGCACGTGCGCATATTCTGACTGGTCCCCCTCCGCTGGTGCGTTTTACTGGTACGCTGATGCTTGATGCAGATCATCCGGGTGATTCCAACTCACTGTATTTCTCCGTGCGGGGCCAAGAATGGCTCTTCCAGGTCACTGATGTGAAGATGGCCCCCGAGCGCCGGGATGCATTCACCCTGAAGGATATCTTCCCAGGTACGCTCCGTGTGAGCGGACCAAGCGCGGTTATGGATACATTCCAGAGCCCGGATATCGAAGGACAGACGATCACCCTTGAGGGCCGTCTATACGTTGATGACCGCCGTTTTCTGATTACAACGGCTGAGGTACACACACACGACCTGCCTGAACAGTCTCAGCCCTAGGGCTGTCTTTGTTCTCTCCCTGCTCTGTCCGAATGCAGAGCATCCCTTCAAAAAAGTCACGGCTCACCTCCCCCTGTGAGTCGTGACTCCTCACTTCACGATCCCTTCTTATCCCCCTGTTCTCTTTCTTTCGTAGATTGACACTAACCCCGCGGGAGTGTCAGACTCGGTGAGTTTGAGCTGAGAGTTTCTTTGGCATGGATACAATTATTATCAAAGCCTGTCTCAATGGTGCGCGTGATCGAGAGCAGAATCCGCATATTCCGTGGACTCCGGAGGAAGTTGCCGCTGAGGCTAAGCGGTGTGCCGCTGCTGGAGCAGCAATTGTGCATATCCACGCTCGTACGAATGACGGTGGCATTAGCTACGACCCCGAGTGGTATACGGAAGCCGACCGCCTCATCCGCGCGCAAACCGATTTGGTGGTCAACCACACGACCGCACGTATGCTGGGCGCTTCGATTGATCAGGTGTTGCGTTATTTGCGTGAAACCCCTGAGCCGGTCGATATGACCTCTCTGAATGCAGGGAGTATTACGTTCAACACACCTCTGGTGGGTGGCACGCGGCAAACTGTGGCGATTCCCAATTCCTATGAAGATATTCGACAAACAATACTCATATGTCGCGAGCGAGGCATTATTCCTGAACCGACAGTGCTCGATACAGGATTTCTGTCCAACGTGGTCACTCTGGTCCAGGACGGTTCGCTCCCACCTCCACGGTATCTGTTAGTCGAATTCTCCGGACGCTTTGGCGATAACTTTCTGATTATGCCTGGTACCCCGCAGAGCTATTTCTATCTCACCAGTTGCGTTCGTGAGGTCTTTCCCCAAGCCACGTGGATTGCGCACGGGATTGAAGAGAGCGTGTTTACTATCGCGAGTCTGGCGATTACGACTGGGGCACACATCCGTGTTGGCTTTGAGGATCGTGCGACGTTGATCGATGGCTCCCTTGCAACAAGTAGTGCTGACTACGTGGCCTGGGTGGTTGGAGTCGCCCGTGCGCATGGACGTGAGCCGGCAACGCCTCAGGAAGCTAGGCATATTCTTGGGCTCCCGCACCACCCAGCAGAGATTGCCAAGAGGGAATGAGGTGATATGCCCACGCCCTATTACAAGCAACACTGGATCGAGATCGATGCAGACCGCTTGGCAGTCTATGACACCCTGCTGCGCTACGAGCCTCGCATGGAACCGCTCCTCGCTCCTCTTGATCTGCAGCCTGGACTGTCGGTTCTGGATGTAGGCTCCGGTCCTGGCTCAACAACCATGGAGTTAGGACGGCGAGTTGGTCCGAGTGGCACGCTCGTTGGCGTTGATATCAACGCCGAATTTGTAGAACGGGCCGGAGCACGGGCACAGGCAGCAGGCCTACCCCAGGTGAGCTTTCAACAAAGCGACTTCCCGCCCCTGCCCTTCGAGTCTCAGACATTTGATCGAGTTTTTTGTAAAAATGTTCTTGAGTACGTGGATTCTGCCGAAGCCACAGTCCAAGACATTGCCCGGGTGACAAAGCCTGGGGGCTTGGTGGTGTTGATAGACAGCGATTGGGAAATGCTTGCCCTGGACGTGAGTGACGAAGCTTTGCAGGATCGCCTCATGTCGGCGATCAGGACCACCGCCATGCGTGAGCCGCGTATCGGCCGAAAGCTGCGGGGGTTGTGTATAGTCGCCAACCTGCAGGACATCAAGGTCAAGATTTTCGCCAGCCCTGATCTCAAAGGGCGTGCAAGACAGATGCTGGAGAACAATTGGTATCAGTACGCGCTCGATTCAGGCAAAGTGACGCGCGCCGAGGCGGACGCCTGGCGCGATGATATTCGGACACGTCTCAAAAACGACGCGTATTACTTTTGCTTACCGCAGTTTGTCGTGTCTGCGCGCAAAGCAGGATGACCGAGGTTCCTCATACTGAGCACGGATGCAGCATGCTGCGTCCCTTTTTCTTATCGATTTGCTTACCGATTTTGCCACGGCATTTGCTGCTCGAAGGCATGCCCCGCGCGCAAGAGCGTGGCATCATCAAAATGTCGTCCAGTCAGCATCAAACCAACCGGCAGTCCATCTGATTTTCCACACGGAACTGTGAGTGAAGGATGGCCGGTCATATTAAACGGGGCGGTGTTCCCCAACATAACCCAGCCGGAATCGAGCGAATCGCGGACTCCCATGTTCGGGTCATGGCGATGAGCCGTCATCGGCGTTGTCGGCATGACAAGAATATCGTAGCGCTCGAGCGCCTGATCGTATGCAGCTTGGAGTGTGCGGCGTTGATTTTGGGCTTTCGCATATAAGCGGCCGTGATACGCTTGATTAATATAATCGCCTACCAGCACGACAAATTTGACTTGATGGGGCAAGTCTTGCGCCTGCGCTTTGAGTGACTTGCCCAGCGTGTTGACCAGGCTTTCGTTGTACAATCCTTTCCAGTGGTGGCCGACGCCGTGACCGTAGACCAGTGCCGCCATACCTTCGGTAATCAACGCCCAGGTAATACCACCGGCTTCAAGATGGGCCGGGATGGAGACTTCTTCTGCTTGTGCTCCAAGATCTTGTAAGGCTTTTACTGCCTCATGAACCTTGGCATCGACATCCGATTGTGACACTGGGGTGCCAAAGCCTTCTTTTATTATACCTAACCGTAAGCCGCTTATGCCCTGACCGAGTACTTGCGTATACGGCTGAACGGGAACGTCGGACTGGCGTGGGTCCAGCGGGTCTTTTCCGGCAATCACTTCAAGCAGCAGGGCCGCGTCTTCCACGGTCTGAGCCATGGGGCCGGTGTGGTCGAAGGTGTTATCAATACCGACTATGCCGGTATAGGGAACGAGACTATGCGTTGGCTTGAGCCCAACCACACCGCACCATGACGCGGGAATCCGAATCGATCCGCCCTGGTCCCCGCCAATAGTAATATCAATGTCCGCGTACGACAGCGCTGCACCAGAACCACCTGACGAACCCCCAGCCAGATGGTCTGGATTGTATGGATTGCGAGTCGGACCGTAGGCGCTAGTATGGCCGCCGCCCGAGAACGCGAAGTTGTCCATATTCAGGACGGCGGTAATCTCACCCCCCGCATCGAGAATGCGAGTGATAATCGTGGCGTCAATGTCCGGCACATAGCCGTCGAGCACCAGTGACCCACACGTCATTGGTACGCCGGCAATACACACATTGTCCTTAATGCCAATGCGCTTGCCCGCCAGCGCGCCTGCCGGCGCGCCCTGTATAGAGCAACGGCGTATGATGGCGTTGAGTGGGTCATCCTCACGGCTGGGTCGATTACCCGGATCACGCTCACGATACGTGATCTCCGGCAGATTGGCCGGAGTCTGATCGAGCGCGTCCAGCGCAGCAAACATATCCGGCAGCAGCGCCTCATACGCTTCAGCCTCTTCTGCACTCAGCTCGAAATTGTGCCACGCAGCCAGACGATGCAGATCTTCTTTAGTGGGTTGTCGTAATGCCATGACAGCCTCCTTATTGGAGTCTACATGACATGAATGGGCTGTCTTTGTCTAGAAGTATGTTGGAGAGTGGGCTGTTGTTCTGAATCGGTTTGCCCCAATCCAACTTGTCGCGGCTCATGAAGAAACTTGGGCTGCGTTAAGGCAGTAGGGAGAAGGCAGGGAGAACGCCAGCCCTTTTCTTTTAAAAGCATCAAGAATAGAAGTGCTGTTGCGTATATCTGATCGCATTTGGAAAGGAGCCTGTTCATGCCGCTGTCTCATATCCATGTCATTGATCTGACCCGCGCGCGCTCCGGGCCCACCTGTGTACGCCAGCTCGCCGATATGGGCGCCCAGGTGATTAAGGTCGAGCAACCCACCGACGATGGGGAATGGGGACGTCACGGTTTTGATTTCCAAAACTTGCACCGCAATAAGCGCAGCATGGTACTCGACCTGAAGGACGAGCGGGGGAAAGCGATTCTTAAACAGCTGGTGAAAAAAGCGGACGTCCTTGTTGAGAACTACCGCCCCAATGTGAAGACGCGTCTCGGCATAGACTACGCCGACCTGCGACCGCTCAATCCGCGTCTCATCTATGCCAGCATCTCCGGCTTTGGGCAGACTGGGCCATACAAAGACCGACCAGGATATGACCAGGTCGCCCAAGGCATGGGTGGACTGATGAGTATTACCGGTTTGCCGGGCGGTGGCCCGGTGCGAGCCGGGATTCCTGTGGCAGACCTAAGTGCCGGCCTCCTCGCCGCTCAGGGTATCCTGGTTGCGCTTTTAGAGCGGGAACGATCCGGGGAAGGTCAGTGGGTGCATACCTCACTGTTAGAAGCGATGGTGTCCATGCTCGACTTCCAAGCCACCCGCTGGCTCATGGGTAAGGAAATCCCCCCCCAGGCGGGCAATAACCACCCAACCGTCATCCCCACCGGGACTTTCAAGGTGAAGGACGGCTACATTAATATTGCCACGACCAACCATATGTGGAAGCGTCTGTGTGTGGTGCTGGGGGATGAAGCCTTAGCCGAAGACGCGCGCTTTTCCTCCCCAGGCCGACGGTCCAAGAATCGGGATGAACTCAGCCTGCTTCTCGAAGAGCAGCTCAAGGACAAAACCGCAGACGAATGGATCGCTGAACTCAATGCGGCTGGGGTTCCGTGCGGGCCGATTTTATCTATTGATCAAGTTTTTGAGAACGAACAGGTACAGCATCTCGGCCTTGCGCATCCCATTGAACATCCTACGCTTGGGACTATTCAGCTTCTTGGCCGACCCGTGACACTGAGCCGCACTCCAGCCAGCCTGCGTACGCCAACTCCGGAGAAAGGGGAGCATACGGACGAAATTCTGAAGGACCTGGGGCTGGGTGAGGAGGAGATTCAGCAACTGCGTGGGGATGGGGTTACCTAAACAAATTGACAAACCGACAAACCGGAACTGCAGCGCACAGTTTTACTTGAAGGCGTGGAAGGTGAGGATGGTAAAGGTCTCTCGAACGTGGGGGATTTTCTGGATTTTATCGGTCACTAAGTGAGACAGATCTTCAAAGTCGTCAACATACAGCTTGACCAGCAGATCATAGGCTCCGGATATTGAATATGCTTCGGAGAAGCTCTCTAAATCGGTGACGCGATCTGCTACCTCGGCCAGGGTGCCTGGTTCGACCTTCATCATCACAAAAATAGCGCGCATCGTTTTCCTCTCTTAATCCAAAAATCTTGGAATATTGGGGGCTAACAGATGCCATATGACACCTCCCCTTCCCGTGTGTGAATACTTCTCTCTACAAAGCAAATTCCTCACGACATTACAACACAATCACCCGCTGCCTGCGCATCGATACCGAATCCAGTAATACTTGTGAATGATTTTAGCGTTGTGCTGCGAGGCTGTCGTGTTCACCGCCTTCTCTTCGGACTTTTCGCCCTCGTTCACGACCTGGTAGTTTGGACATTCGTTTTCAATACTAGTTAACAGGTTTTCTCTCACCTCCTCCTTAGGGCGGCTGGCAAGCGGTGTCATGCCGTCCCAGTCCAACTCGAACCGAGAGAATTCCATACGTTTGGCGAGAATAGGCGCGGTCTTGGGTTTTGCACTCAAAAATGGGATCGAAATAGTTGGCGTTTTGGCAGAACCGCATGCCGTGGCAAGAAGAATGATCAGAGTCAGGGAGAACCACCGTGTTTTTTTCATACCCCGTTCCTTTCCAGAACCGTCTTGGAGAACTTGACTGGATAGCAGGAAAAAGAGAATACCATGAGGTATCACTCCTCTGCCAGAGTCTTGGGTATCATTTGCCCTGCCCGTGCAGCCTGGAGACGCCCAGAATAGGCTTTTTGGCTACACTTTCACGAAGAGGAGGAGAGCCGGAGAAGAGTAATCTCTTGTTTCCGGCTCCCCGTCTCTGCGTCTCTTTGTTTTTAGTACCCGCTAAATCCCATATCGGTTGTGGCCTGGGCGTCCGGGTCGGTACAGACATTCACCAAGGCCGGCTTGCCACTGGCAAACGCGCGCTCAATCGCGGCTTTGATGTCGTCTGGGTTCTCGACATACTCGCCGTAGCCGCCCAGTGCTTCGACCATCTTGTCATAGCGCTGATGACCGAGATCGCGACCGACGTTCTGCCGCCCTTCCCTGTCCCCAGCAGTCATATAGCCGGTCTGACGCGATGTGAAGCCGCCGTTGTTTGAGACCACAACGACAATAGGGATGTCATGCCGAATGGCCGAATCCATCTCCATGCCGTTCCAGCCAAATGCTCCATCACCAGACAGCACTAAGACGGGTTTATCCGGACACGCAACCTTGGCACCAATACCAAAGGGCACTCCTATCCCCATACAGCCGTGTGGCCCGGCATTGAGATTGGTTCCCGCCTCATACACCGGAATGGACTGACGGGCGAAGTTCAGGATTTCATGCCCATCCACCACCAAAATGGTATCGCGGCTGATCGTCTCTTTCACCTCATTGCAGAGACGCAGCGGATGTATCGGAGTGGCGTCTGAGTGGAGGAGCGGGGCTGAGCGTTCCCTATTGGTGCGCTGCTTGACGGCAAGCTGGGCGACCCAGGTCGTCTCCTGGCTGGGGTCGAATTTCCCGCTCGCCTCGTCGGTCAACTGCTGCAAGACAAGTTTGGCGTCGCCGATGATGCCGACGGCAATTCCCTGGTTGTGCCCGATCTCTCTGCCGTCCAGGTTGACGTTGATGAATTTCGCGTTGGGAGAAAAACGCGGAGCGCGCAGAAACGACAGCATGGAATTCGCCCGGGCGCCTATGACCAGCACGACGTCAGCCTCGCGAAACGCCATCGACCGGGCCGCAGGGAAAGCGTAGGCGTGATCTTCAGGAATGACACCCCGGCCTTGAGGCGTGGTGAAAAAGGGGATGCCGGTTGTTTCAACAAACTGACGCAGCTCCGCATTCGCACCGGACCAGAGTATCCCACTGCCGGTTACAACTAAGGGTTTCTCGGCCTGAGCCAGCAGCTCAATGCTCTGTTTGATGAGCGCCGGGTCTCCAGCCGGTCGGCTTTCGACTCGATAATTTTCGGGCCAATAGATTTTTTCGGCATCGACTTTTTCGGCCAGAATATCACCCGGTAAATCCAGGTAGACGGGCCCCTTCTTCCCATTCATAGCCTCACGGAAGGCAAGGCTGACATACTCCGGAACACGACGGGCCATATCAATGCGGTAGGCGGCCTTCACAACCGGTTTCATCATGGCGACTTGGTCCATCTCCTGAAATGAATCCAGGAGTGTTGCCCGCATGGGAGCAGATCCACCAATGGATATAATCGGGGTTGCATCGGCCCAGGCGTTCGCCAGCCCTGTGACGGCGTTGGCTGTCCCCGGCCCGGACGGGGTGATACAAATGCCCGGTTTTCCTGTTACCCGCGCGTAAGCATGGGCCATCATGGCCGCAGCTTGTTCATGCCGGACGTAGATGCCGCGCATACCAAGATCAAGGCAGGCTGCTGCCGTGCCGCTCGTCGGGCCGCCCATCATAAAGAAAAACGTATCCACGTTTTCCCGTTGGAAACTTTGCGCAATCAGTTCTTCTCCTCGAACAGTACCCATCGTTTTTCCTCCTTTTCTTACTGCATCAGCGGTCTCCGGTCGGCCATGGTCTCGCTCGTTCAAAAGCTGCACTGGCCTGCAAGACTAGCGCATCGGCAACCCGCCGACCAACGATTTGCAAACCGATTGGGAGTCCATCTGCCGTCCAGCCACACGGAATGCTCGCGGCTGGATTGCCAGTTAGATTAAACGGATAGGTAAACGCATTCCAGCCCATAGGCTGGGCGGGCTGTCCGCCGATCTCTTGCGGACGTGTATCAATAACGAATGGCGGCACGGCAAGAGTCGGGCTGACTAACAGATCGTAGCTGTCAAAAAATGTGGCCAATTGTTGGCTCAGCTTCGCACGCTTTTGATGGCTGCGTAGATAATCAAGTGCAGTAATACCCCTACCTGACTGGGTAAATGACCGCATACCAGGGTCGAGTAGATCGGCATGCTTGGACAAGAGATCACCTGCGAGCATGTAATTCTCAGCCCGGATGGTTGTGTTGAAAATTGGTGTCGGATCATCAAAACCTGGATGGGCCGCTTCAACTTCCCAACCCATGTCTTGAAAGGCAAGAACAGCCTGTTCCACGGCCTGGGCAACCTGTGGATCAACCGCTGCATACCCCAGGTCCCGCGTCCAGCCAATACGGAGCTGGCGAGGCAGAGTTTGAATCGCTTGGAAATAGGGCTCGGGCGCTTGGGGAATGCTCGATCTATCTGCCTCGTCAGGCAGCGCAATCACATCCAGCATGAGCGCGGCGTCGGCAACCGTGCGCGTCATTGGACCGGTATGTGATATCGATGTCCAACCACCGAACCCCGGCCCGCTGGGAACCCGGCCAAACGTTGGCTTGAGACCGTAAATCCCACTAAAGCTCGACGGAATCCGGATCGAACCCCCACCATCAGTCCCCACGGAAAGAGGAGAAAGTCCAGCGGCTGTTGCGGCTCCAGCCCCGCCGCTGGAGCCGCCGGGCATTCGTTCAAGCGCCCATGGATTTCGCGTATCGGCAAAGACTTGATTCTCAGTTGTGCCTTTATAGCCAAACTCTGGAGTATTGGTTTTACCCAAAAGAATGCCGCCGGCCGCCTTCAGCCGGGAGACAACAATGGAATCTACGTCGGGGATAAAGTCTCGATATACGAGCGCGCCGGCAGTCGTTCTGACGTCTTTGGTCCAGATAAGGTCTTTGACCGAAAACGGGACCCCATGCAGCGGGCCGAGGGGAACGCCCGTCATGACGGCGCCTTCTGCTTTTTTTGCTGCCTGAGGGGCGAGGTCGGCTGTCACCGTCACATAAGCCGTGAGCTGCGAATTGATCTGCTCAATGCGTGACAGAAACGCCACAGTGACTTCGACCGGAGAGATATCTTTGTCCCGAATCAGCGCGGCAAGATCGACTGCTGAGGTAAAACACACATCGTCCTGTGTCATCGTCCCTCCTATTTTCGTTTTGGTCTTCCCTAGTTTCTTGCCACAAAGGGGTATCCTTTGTTGGTAGTTTATTGGTAGCTTGGCTGGTAGCTCTGCTCAACAAAGTAGTGGAATTAAATTGTTAGGAAAGAAAATTTCAGTTGAGCGTTAGCGCTTTCGGTAGGTTGTCTTGGTCGCATTTGAGCTGTGGAAATTCGGCTTCCATATTTGGCCGACATCGCACGAACGCAACCCGGCGTGGCTGGTCCAGTTCTTCAGGCGCTGAATTTTTCCTCTTCAAATTTTCATACCGGCACCGACCCAATGGGCTGGACAAAGGCTCTTGAATGTTCGCCGCATGTTGGGTGGGCTTGTGTAAATACCCGTTCAACGGTAAATGGACAGAACGGAGCGGTAAGGGGCCGACGGAGTAAAGCGATCATCCACCCCCCATCGCGGAGGGAGAAAGGCGTTGTTCTCTTCGCTGAGTCGCTCAGCCTTTTGTGGCGAAGAGATGCCACTCTCCAGGGACGCCGTTCAGCTCATGGACCCCACGATCGGTGAACTGGCGACCAGACCCCACCACGAGATCTTTCACCGTATTGGACACGAGCACCTCACTCGGAGCCGCCTCTCCCACCACCCGCGCGCCAATATGGATGGCCAGCCCACTGACCTTCTCGCCTATCACTTCACATTCCCCAGTGTGGAGGCCGGCACGAATCGTGAGCCCCAGGCTCGTGACCGCAGTGCAGATGGCGCGGGCGCACCGGACACCCCGCGCCGGGCCGTCAAACGTCGCAAAGAAGCCATCGCCAGCCGTGTCGATCTCCTGGCCGCGAAAGCGGCTCAATTCTCTCCGGACCACGCGATGGTGGCGTTCCAGCAGGTCCCGCCACTGCAGGTCTCCGAGCTCAGCGGCCCGCTCGGTCGAGCGGACAATATCCGTGAACAGCACCGTGGCCAGCACCCGATCAATATCCGGCCCGCGGCGGACGCCCGTGAGAAAAGTCCTCGACCTCGCCCAGCAGCGCAACCACATCTCCGATCCAGGGGAAGTGGTCGTCACCCGGCAGTTCAACGAAACTCGCTCCGCCAATATGCTCGGTCAGGTACCGGCCGCCTTCCACCGGGACCGCCCGATCCCCCGTCCGGCTCACGACTAGTGTGGGAACCCGGACAACCGGGCTGACGCACAGACGCTCGAAACGCCCCCACGACTTGACAAACTCCTCGTCGTTTGCGCGACTGCGCGCGAAAACCTTCGCAGAAACACCTTGGCCCCATCCCTCTTCGATATGTTGGAGGAATTTTTCATTTTGGGCGGCCGTGAGGCCCCACGGACACTCAGGGTCCAACGCGAACCGCGCACTCGTCCCGTACAGAACGAGAGAAGCGGTCCGAGCCGGCCGCGTCCATCACCGCCCGGACATCATCCATGCGTTCCTCGAGTGTGGGCAGTTGCGCCACCCGGTCCGACATTCCCGTCCCGCGTCCCGCGCGCTCAGTTGGTTACATGGAGCGTCCCGGACCAGCGGGCGCATTTCAACAGAGAGGTGCGGTTTCGATACGGTGCTACAGGAGGTGGCTCAACCGCGGCGAAAATCAGGGATTAGCCATACGCTTCTAGTAGAATTTTCTCGTAAAAAGGAAGGGATGGCTTACCGCCCGCCCCCCTGGTCCACGCCAGTAGTCAGTACCGTTAATGCGGCTGCGGCACAATCCGCAGGTACGGCTTTGGTGCTTTCTAGCCCCCGGGATATTTGTCCTTCGCCTCGGCGTCGGAAACGGAAGGCACGATGATCACATCGTCGCTCTGCTTCCAGTTCACCGGCGTCGCGACTTTGTGCTGTGCCGTCAACTGGCAGGAATCCAGCACACGCAGGACTTCATCGAAGTTCCGCCCCGTGCTCATCGGATAGGTGATGATGAGTTTGATCTTCTTGTCCGGACCGACAACAAAGACCGAGCGCACCGTTGCATTATCTACCGCCCTACGCCCCTGCGCTGTCCCACTCGCGTTCGGGTGGATCATGTCGTATAGCGTGGCAACGGTGAGATCCGTATCGCCAATCAGCGGATAGGTTACGGCATTGCCCTGAGTCTCTTCGATATCTTTTACCCATTCCGTGTGGTCGGATACGGGGTCAATGCTCAGCCCGATAACCTAACAGTTACGCTTCTCAAATTCCGGCTTGAGGCCAGCCATATAGCCGAGCTCAGTGGTACAAACCGGCGTGAAATCCTTGGGGTGGGAAAACAATATAGCCCAGCCATCCCCAATCCACTCGTGAAAATTCATCGTTCCTTGTGTCGTCTCCACCGTAAAATTGGGAGCTTCCTCCCCGATATGTACTGTAATGAGCAATTGGGGTTTTCTGGTGTCACGCCCCTATGTGTTCGTGGTTTTTCTCTGCGGGTGGGTCAAGTCCGAGGCGGGCTTCTATCCGTGCAATGCGCTCGTAAAGCGTTTTTGTATCCTCATCAAGAGTTGCCATAGGTACGTGTTGTCTAATGGTACCTTAGCAGATCCGCGGGCGTGAGCCCGGGGGTGTATCGAGCTCCCAAGTCTTCGGCGGTGGCTTATGGTAGAGAGGAGGCACGGAACTAAGACGGCAAGCTCACTGCGTCTACCGGCGCCTCTTTTTGTTCTTCTCCACCCAAACTACCCTATCCTCACCCCTAACCGCGCGGTACAACGGCTCACAAAGCCGTGCAACAAAAGGAGTGCGATATGAAAGCCGTTGTGTTTGATAAGCTAGGCGGTCCGGAAGTGCTGACATTGGGCGAGGCGCCCACCCCTGAGGTTCGACCAGGCAAGGTGCTGATTAAGAATCACGCCGTTGGCATTAACTTCGCGGATACGCTTTTCCGCCAAGGCGAATACGTCATGCAGCCCAAATTTCCGGACATTCCAGGGCTGGAAGCCTCGGGGATTGTTGAGGCCGTTGGTGAGGGTGTCCAAGGCATCAAAGCGGGCCATCGTGTGGCGGCTATTGGCATCAAAACCTACGCAGAATATTCCCTGATGTCGGCAAAGCAGGTTATACTTTTGCCGGACTCAGTGAGCTTTGAAGAGGGTGCGGCCTTTCCGATACAGGTCCTGACCGCCTACCATATGCTGCACACCTCGCATGCGATTACTGCAGACCAGACTGTCATCGTACACGCTGCGGCTGGTGGGGTGGGCATTGTCGCCGTCCAGATCGCGAAAGCCGCCGGCGCGCGTGTGATTGGGACAGTCTCAAGCGATGAGAAAGCCGCACTGGTCAAAGAATATGGTGCTGACGAGGTCATCAACTACGCCACCCATGACTTTTCGGAAGAGGCGCTTAAGCTTACTGAGGGCAAAGGCGTTGACCTGATTCTGGATGCGGTTGGTAAGCCGACGTTGGAGAAGGGGCTGACCTGCCTGGCACCATTTGGGCATCTGATTGTGTATGGTCGTGCTGGTGGGGCACCTGACCCGCTGAATTTGTTTTCGCTCTTTCAGAAATCAATCAAGGTGAGTGGATTCCTCTTATACACCGTCTCGGCCATGCCGGGAGTACATAAAAAAGGCATTCAGCAATCGTTGCAACTCATGGACGACGACAAGCTCAAATTGCTCATCGGTAAGTCCTTCCCGCTCGCTGAGGCGGCTCAGGCGCATCGCCATATGGAGTCGCGTCAGTCGGTCGGCAAGTTGGTGCTGATTCCGTAGAAACGGCGTACGGAGTACGCAGTAAGGAAACCCCCATGACCTGGCAATCCATGTGTGGTGACAAACTCGTGAGTCCGGACCGAGCGCTCGCAATCATTCACCCCTCAGACCGGGTCTTTACGGCTGGTCTGACCGAGACGCCGTTTACCCTGTGTCGGGCTTTGGTTGAGAAAAAGGAAGAACTGCGGGGGCTGCGGCTCAATACGCTGGTCTCTCTGTTTGACTGGAACCTGCCTGGTCAGGACGAGTACTTCCACTTCGAGTCGTGGTATCTCAGCCGCCGCGAGCACCCCATGCTCCACCAAGGAAAACTCGACTATGTCCCGGTCTCCTCCAGGAGTTGATCGCTGTTGCTCATCCTGATTTTCGAGACCAACTTCAGAGTGAAGCCGCGCGGATGTATAGCCTGTGACCGTCGTTGGGCTAGGCCGCCTGGGGGACTGTGCAGGCGGCGCCCTCTTACAGGGCGGCGCTCTCCTTTCCCTCATTGACCCAGCTTGACCCAACTTGCCCCGGCTGTCATGAAATGAGCTCATGCACATCCAAGTCATGCCCATCCAAGTAAGGAGGACGCAATGAAAATCGGTATTACCATGTTTGCGACCGACTACGCGATTCGGCCGGACACGCTGGCCAAGGAGTGTGAAGATCGTGGTTTTGAGTCGATCTGGTTTCCCGAACATACCCATATCCCAGCCAGCCGCAAGAGTCCGTGGCCGGCCGGCGGAGAACTGCCCAAGGAATATTGGCATACCCACGATCTGTTTGTGTCTCTGGGGGCCGCCGCCGCAGTCACCAAGACGATCAAGCTCGGAAGCGGTATTTGCCTGGTTATTGAACGCGATCCAATCACGCTGGCCAACGAGGTTGCTTCTGTGGACCAGCTCTCGAACGGCCGGCTGCTCTTTGGTATCGGTGGTGGTTGGAACGCTGAAGAGATGGAAAACCATGGCACGTCGTTTAATCGACGCTGGAAGGTGTGCCGTGAACGGATCGAAGCCATGAAGGTGATCTGGACTGAGGAAGAAGCCGAGTATCATGGCGAATTTGTTAATTTTGATCCGATCTGGAGCCACCCAAAGCCGGTTCAAAAACCACATCCGCCGATTATTCTGGGTACCCTGTCAGACAAGGGCCTCAAGCGGGTGGTCAACTATTGTGACGGCTGGATTCCGGTTGGCGGAACAGTGCAGGACATGCCGGCGGCGATTCAACAACTGCACAACCTGGCCGACGAAGCTGGCCGACCTAAGGAAGAGATCCCGGTTTCGATTTTTGGCGGGCCGGATGATGAAAAAGCGCTCGGCCAGCTCCAAGAGCTAGGCCTTGATCGGACGGTCTTTTTTGTCCCCTCAGCCGCTGCGGATACGGTGCTGCCACTGCTTGATAAATACTCTGGCTATATTTCGCAGTTCGCGTAAATCCTCCAGGGACGCACGGCCGTGCGTCCCTGTGGCCGCTACAGTTTTGTTTTCCACCGCGGCACCTTCCAATTCTTCGGACCAGACCAGCGATCTTGCTCAAGATCGATTTTTCCACCCCGGCTAAATGTAATTCCCTCTTCCTCAAGCATCCAGCGCTGTTCCTCCGCACGGAGAACATCGCCGCGCGCACTGATCCCACCCGAGGCATTAATGACCCGTTGCCAAGGGACCTTCTTCGAGAGTGGGCGGGGCAGATGTCGCAGGGCCGTGCCAACCGCGCGGGCCGCCCGAGGCGCGCCAAGAATTGCTGCCACCTGTCCATACGTGACGACCCTGCCCTTAGGGACTCTCGCGACTAAACGGTACACATGGGCGAAAAAACGTGGAGTAGGATGGACCATACGGCACAGAAGTGCTTGGTTCTTTTATCTCCACTTACGAAGGGAGCGCGTCAAGCTGTTTTAGCAGTCCAAAGACGTCCCACGACAGCCAGACTTCTTCGATTTTACCGTCAGCGATCCGATACACGGCGACCCCGGCGACTTGGGCCTGCTTGCCTGTGGGCGCAATACCCATAAAATTGCCGTCATGCGTGCCGCGAAACGTCCAGCGTGCCACGACCTTCTCACCCTGGGCCACGAAATCTTCTATGGTGAAATGGAGATCGGAAAATCCTCTCCGAACAGAAGCCACGATCTGTTTGACATCTGCCGGGCCGCCGCCCAGGTCATAACCTGCGGGGTAGTGACTGACATAGGTGGGAGAAATCAGCTCGTCGATCGTCTCGAGCTTGCCCCGGTTGAGGCATTCTTCAAAATAACGCCGGACGAGGATCTTGTTTTTTGTTATTGACATGTAATGTCCTTAAACCCTCCTGATAGAACTCCGCCGCCCTCTCTGATTACACGCCCTGCTGGGCCTGAGGTGATGGCGGCGGCTGTTTGAGTCGCCTCGTAGGCTGTTTGCCAGGAACGAGTTTGGATATAGTCGTAGCCCCCAGTCGCCTGCCCACGGAATCCTGGGCAATGACCGTCACCCGAACCATTTCGCTCAAGCCCTGTGGATTGGGGAGTAAGCGTGCTTCTAGCTTCCCCTCCTCGGGCAGCATCGTCACGATATCCGGGGTTGGGAGGATGCCAGGATCTTCAGGACAGTTTCCAATAGAGACACGATAATAGGTCGCGCGCTCAGGTTGGACTGAAACAGTTATAATATACTCAAGCTCTGTAGGGAGTTGGTCTGGAAGCTCGACTGTCACATTTGGCGAACCCTCGCCGAACCGTCCCTCACTGTAGGTGGCCAGCCGTTTATCTGCGTTGATTCCCCACCGGCCATCCGTCTTGCGGAGCATATGGGACAGGATATCTGTGATGGCGACCTCTCCCTCTCCAATATCCTGGAAACGGTCGTTATAGCGCAGACGCATATAGGTTGTGATCTCTGCCTGGGTGTTATCTACAGCTTTGACGTCAACTTTCTCGACCGCAAGCGTGACGTTGCTGGCTCGAAGCCGCTTCAGAACCTCTCCTATACCTTGCTGGGACCGTCCAGTCCCGCTGGTGAAGTCGTCCGCATATACGGCTAGGACCTTTTCCGTATCAAAGGCTTCCAACCCCTGGGAAAGGAGTGTCATTGCCTGCTGAAGATCGGCGGGAACCGGTTTTGATGTCGAGTCAGGTGGGCGCTCACAGGCCGCACTAGTGAAGAGGGCTACAAGTAGCGGAGCTACAAGTAGCGCTAAGAGCGGACGGAACGCTTTCATAATTGAGGCTGTATAGAAAAGCGCGTATTTCTACAAGCCTAGGCAAATTTGCACGGGATTGGCCTGAGACTGGCACGGGACTGACACGAATATTGCGCAGATGGGTTTCTCAGTGCAAAATAATCAAAACAAGCTGGGCTCTGCCTCTTTGTGTAACGGATGAAGGTCTGGCTGGCAGATATTACATGGCGCGTAGCCAATTTCTTCTGCTCGTGTATGTGAAGCGATGAATAAACGATCCCCCGCCCGAATTCCCTTCGAAGTTTCACAGCTCGGTCGGCAAAATATGTGGTCCTGTTGCCGACCGACATAGAGCCGGTCTTGGGCGATGGCAAAGCCTGTTTTTGATTGAACGACCGGTATGCCTTCAACAGCAAGAATATCTCTCTTGAGCGCAATCCGATTTCCTGCATAACCCGTCAGACTGCCGTTACTGCCGATGATGCGGTGACAAGGAATCTGAATCGGAACCGGGTTGTAGCGCAACGCCTGGGCGACCGCCCGGACGGCTTTTGGCTGACTGATTCTTTCGGCCAGACCCAAATACGTCGTCAGGGTGCCATACGGAATCTCACTCGCGGCCTTGAGGACTTGGCGCTGAAAATCACTACGCATGAGGACGTCATCAATAACCCAGTCAAGCGCTTGTCGCTTGCCGTTCAAATACGCTTCGAGCTTGTGGGTCAGAGAAGAAATATTGCCCTCGGATTGCTCAACAGCAAAGTTCTTCTCGAGCGCTGCAGTTGCGTCTTTGGGATCATCCTGAGAAACAAACTCAACCAAGGCTACGCCCTTATCCGTTCTACCGATCCGTAGGGGACCGATAGGAGAATCCCAGACGCTCAGCAAAAGACGGGGACGATTGGTCAGGACCAAGCTAGTGTCGAGGGCGCGGCGAGCTGAGGCGAGCCCTGTCTCAGCAGCCGGCACAGCGCGCAACCGGGTGTGTAACTGCCGGTATTGTTCCAAAAGCCGGGCGCAGATAGGGCAGGTCGTGATATGGCTGTGTACCTGTTGATGAACGTCTTGAGACGTTTCCCCGAGCGCTTCAGCAATAAGGTCGTCTTCAGCAAATCCACATGAGAGCGTGCTGCGCTTCGTGCTACGATTTTGGGTAGGCATGGCGTCTCCTCTCTTGTTCAGTATTCATCCGTTTTCATCATTCATTATCTCGTGCCAGCGTATGCGCAACTTGCGCAGTGCCTGATAAACGTGCGCCCGCGCAGTGTCTTGTGAACACTCCAGATTTTCGGCGATCAGACGGTAGTCTAAACCTTCGAATTGGCGTTGGATGAGAGCGGTTCTTTGCCGGAACGGTAAAGCCTGGAGTGCTTTCAGCAAAATATGGGCGGTCTCTTGTAACTGGAGATCATCTTCCGCATTGGAACTATTGGAGCTCGTGCTGTGTGAAGCGGCTGGTGCTGCTCCATCCACAAAGACTTTTCTGCGTCGTTCACGGCTGCGGATATAATTCTTGACAAGATTGGTTGCGATGCGAAAGAGCCAGGCCTGATGATTGGCATCGGGCGAAAGGCTGATGTAGGCGCGATATGCGCGAAGAAAAGTATCCTGGAACAGTTCCTGAGCATCGTCGATATTACCGGTACAACGCACGAGATAGCAATAGATTGCTCTTTGGTGACGATCTATGATTTCATGAAAATCATACTTCTTAGTTGTGGGTTGTTGGTCAGAAAGCGTCATACTCTATATAAGACACGGCACGGCCGTCTGTGTGAAAAATATTGCATGAAAAAAACATGGCGGGTACAGTCCGAGTGTCATGCTACGCTCCATAGTCACAATAGCGGTTTCTCTCTTTATTGCCGGCTCGCTGAGCAGTGTCCTGATGCCGCCGTCTTCGTCTGTGACGGCGTCTTCGTCCGGAAATCACGACTTCTTCCCACTGGCTGTGGACAATACGTGGACGCATGAGGTTACGTTCTCTGGCGGCGACTATCACTACTATATGACGGAAACGGTTATTCTCGATGATTTCCCTCTGCTTGAAGGCGCGTGGTTCGTTGTCGCTGAGGAATATGAACCCTTAACTGATACGGCCCCCGAGGCGAAAAGTACGGTTGCCTACCTTCGAAAAGAGGGTTTTCTGCTCCGCTATCCGTGGCTTGATTCTGAGGGCGACAAGGTCTGGGATACGAATCTTGGCGAAGGAGTCGAGCGTATCCTGCCGAGACCCTATACTGGAGAACGTAGCTGGGAGATCCGGTTCCAAACCAATGCTTGGCCGCTCGAAGGCGGCCAGAATGTCACGGCCTCAGCCAGCGCGTGGATCGATCCGGTCGCGGTTCAGGTTCCCGCCGGTACATTCCACAACTGTTTGCGAGTAGAAACCATGACCATCAGTACCGTTGCTGATCCCAGACACAAAACAACGGAATTCCACCTCCACTTCACCGAGTGGTATGCCCGAGGTGTGGGCTTAATCAAAGCTATTAGTAGCGAAGGTGAAGGCACGCCGGTCAAGAGTGTGACGGAGCTGCTTTCGTATTCAGTGCAATGATATTCGTGGGGCGAAGTACGAATCCCTCGCCATGCCCCTACCCCATTTTTATACTAACGCGCGCAATTCCTGCCTGCCAGCCACAAATCGTTGTATTGCCGTAATCACTTCTAAGGCCGCATACACATATGCCGCTGCTGCAGCCCACTGTGGCGAGAAGCCGGCAAAAGCCGCGAAAAAGAGTCCCTCACCGCGTTCAACCAAGCCAGGCGAATAGACAATCGCCTTGACCCGTTGCTGCTCGCTCACCGCACCAACGGCCATAAAAACACATAGGTTCACATACCACGTTGCGGCAAGCACCAACGCCGGCGCATGCAAATGTGAGTATGGCAGGGCGATGCCGAGTAAGACGGCAGCCTCAACTATCCGATCACACACCAGATCGAGCACTCCACCCCAGGGTGTCGAGCCGGTGCCTAAACGGGCGACTCTGCCGTCGATGCCGTCCGCCAGTCCGGACAGGACAAGAAAGAATACGGCCAATCCGGGCATGTGGACGTAGAAGCATCCTCCTGCACTCACGCCGCTTGCCACGGCAAAATACGTCAAGGCATTGGCCTTAATACCCGCGCGTATGACCGCTTGGGACAGCGTGTTCAGAACAGAATCCAGCCACCCTGCCCGGCTTGCATATGAGTCCAGCATAGTGTGTTGCCCTTAGCAGAGAATGGTCCAGCCGCGCAGAGGTTGGGTCTCTTTTCTTGACTTCCGGCCACGGTCTGCTACGCAGCACGGTGAAGCAGCAGTAAAGGACCGGTATAAGGAGAAGGATCCGCATGTACCCTAAAGCGATCGAAAGCTACTTCGCGCCAACCCAGGTCAGTGAGGTCTTGGCTCTCCTCCAACAGCATGGGGAGCACGCCAAATTACTGGCGGGCGGTCAGAGCTTGATGCCCCTCATGAAACTGCGTTTGGCTGAGCCGCAAGCTATCATCGATCTGAACCATGTTGCCGGTCTGAGCGACATCGAAGAGAAGGACGGTTGCTTACACCTCGGTGCTCTGGCGCGTCATGCGGATATCGCCGTCCACCCGCTTATGCAGCAACCCTACACACTTTTGGCTGACGCAGCTAGAAATATCGGCGATCCACAAATTCGAAACCGAGGCACCATAGCCGGCAGTCTGGTGCACGCCGATCCTGCAGCCGATTATCCGCCTGCTGTTATACTCTTAGACGGCCGGCTGGTGGTTGCCAAAGCAGATGGGAGTACGCGAACAGTCTCAGCCGACGACTTCGTGGCTGGTCCGTTGATGAGTAATATCGCACAAGATGAACTTGTCACTCGGATCGAAATTCCAACTCCAGCGGCTTCCTCAGGCGGCGCGTATGCCAAACATAGCCAGGTAGCCGGTGACTTTGCCATTATCAGCGTGGCTGCGCAGGTGACGCTCGACTCTGCTGGTAGGTGCCTACAGGCGGCTATCGTTATTGGCGGCGTAATGCCTAAACCCTGTCGGGTAAACCAGGTCTCAGCTCTCTTGCAGGGTAAGAAACTTGATGACGCGCTGCTCACACAAGCGGGAGAAGCAGCGGCACAGGAAGTGGAGACCGACGATGACGTACGTGCTTCGGCAATATATCGGACGCAACTCATCCGAGTCAGTGTTCCAACCGTAATACGCCACGCCCTAGCCCGAGCAGAAAAGAGGTCAGCATGAAGCGAGAGATCAGTATTACCATCAACGGTGAAGCCTATGAGGAGGCCGTCGACTATCGTTTGCTGCTGGTTGATTTTATTCGTGAGGTAGCGGGATTGACCGGTACCCACGTTGGCTGCTCGGTCGAAGGTCGCTGCGGAGCCTGCACCGTCATCCTCGACGCCAAAGCTGTCAAGGCGTGTCTCATGCTGGCGGTTCAGGCGGATGGGGCAAAGATTCTGACGATTGAGGGCCTGGCTCAAGACGATGTCCTGCATCCGATTCAAGACGGTTTTTGGGAAAAGCATGGGCTGCAGTGCGGGTTTTGTACGCCTGGTTTGCTCATGACCTTATACGAATTTCTGCAGCATCCTAAACACTCGGACAAAGACATCCGGACGGCGATGTCCGGTGTCATTTGTCGCTGTACGGGCTATGTCCACATCGTTGAAGCGGTCAAGCACGCGATTGCTGCAGTTGAGGGCATGCCGCCGGAAGAACGTAAAGAATGGTTTCCAGTCTAGCTGGCGAAATACGGAGCAGCCCATGACAACAACAAACCCCTGGGTCGGCCGATCTATTAAACGTAAAGAAGACCGCCGTTTGCTGGTTGGTGAGGGGCAGTATCTGGCTGATATTGTCCTGCCGCGTATGGTTATGATGGGCTTGGTCCGCAGTATCTACGCCCACGCAAAAATTACCAAGATCAACACCGCCCAAGCTGCTGCGCAACCCGGCGTGCAGGCGGTATTGACTGGAGAGGACGTCCGGCACCTCGGTCCGGTGCTGTCGGATATGAATACGCCGAATCTGCCGGGTGTAACCAAACGGCCTATATTCTGGCCGCTGTCGATAGACGAGGTGAAGTATGTGGGTGATCCGCTCGCCGTGGTTGTGGCGCGCGACAAATACACACTCGAAGATGCGCTTGAGCTGGTTGATGTCGACTACGATCCGCTCGACGTTGTGATCGACCCGGAGCGGGCGCTTCAGCCGGATGCGCCGCTCCTCTACCCCGAGTGGGGTGATAACGTCCTGTATCATCAGCATATTCCCGCCGGCGATCCTGACGCTGCCTTTGCCCAGGCGGATCTTGTCATCAGTGAACGCTTTCGCTGTCATCGAACAGGCGGCCAGCCTATGGAAACCCGTGGCTGTCTGGCTATCTATAAGCCCGGCGAAGGCTTGACCCTGTGGCTGACGACCCAACGACCCCATATTAAACGCCACCTGTTAGCAGAATATCTCAAAATTCCGCACAGCCAGATGCGTGTCATCATGCCCAAAGACATGGGCGGTGCGTTTGGAACAAAAGCGCCCCTGTACCGCGAGGAACTGCTTGCATGTCACCTGGCGATGAAACTCCGCCGTCCGGTCAAATGGGTCGAGAATCGCCAAGAGTGTCTGATGAACATCGGACAGGGCCGGGACCAGATTCATCAGATCGAGCTCGCCCTCAAGAAAGACGGCACCATTATTGGTCTGCGGGATAAGATTCTGGCTGATTGCGGCGACGCCCGGACCGCCATCTATGTCGGCTTTGCCATGCCGTTCTTGGGTGCGATGTATCTTATCAATGGCTACGACATCCCCAATGTTGATATTGACCTGACCTGCGTCGTCACGAATAAAGCCAGTCTCACCCCAAGTCGTGCTTTCGGTTCATTTGCCGGCCGCTTTGCGCTTGATCGGGCCGTCGACCTCGCGGCGCGTGCCTTGAAGATGGATCCGGTCGAAATCCGACTCAAAAACGCGATTAAAACCTTCCCGCATGTGTCCGCCGTTGGGGTGAACGTAGACTCGGGCGACTTCCCAGGTTCGTTTAGCAAAGCCTGTGACGCGCTCGATTACGGCAATTTTCGTACAAAACAATCCGAGGCCTGGCAAAACGGCCGCTATCTCGGCGTGGGCTTCAGCATGGGTGTCGAAATTTCCGGCGTGCCTTCAGAAGTCCTGGTACCCATGGAACGCCAGCCCGGCTTTGGCGTTGCCACCGTCCAATTTGATGCGCACGGGAAAGTCCAGGTAGCCGAAGGTGATTCACCCCACGGCCAGGGCCATGAAACCACGATTGCTCAAGTGGTCTCTGGTGAACTGGGACTCTCGCCGGAAGATATTTACGTGACCTACGGCGACACCCATGCCGGACCCTTTTCCGCCGGTACAATAGGCTCACGTGGAGCCTCATACACGCTGAGTGCGGCCGTTCTGGCAGCACGAGCGCTCAGACCTAAGATGGCTAATATTGCGGCTCACCTGCTCAATATCGAAGCCGGCGAGAACGATTTTGTCTTTCGGGATGGACACGCCGTTTTGATACAAGACGAAACCCAACGAGTAGCGATAGCAAGAATTGCGGAGGTCGCCCTCCTCTCTCCGACTGAACTCCCTCCCGGCATGGAGGCCGGTCTCGAACATACTTCTCACTTTGAAGCGGAGACAGCCGGCATGCATAGCTGTAATGTGCACGCCGTCCAGGTAGAGGTTTTTCCAGACACGGGTGAATATAAAATTTTGCGTTACGTGGCTGTGGATGATTGCGGTCAGCCGATCAATCCCATGATCGTACGTGGACAGATCCACGGCGGTGTGGCGATGGGCATCGGGAATACCTGTATGGAGGAATTCATCTACGATGAGAATGGGCAGCAGCTCACAACGACACTGTTGGATTATCACATTCCGTCATCTCTCGATTTGCCACACATCGAGACGATTGAACACAATGTGCCCTCGCCTCACACACCCTTAGGCTCAAAAGGAAAAGGCGAAGGCACGCCTGGCATGGCTCCGGCTGCAATCGCCAATGCGCTGGAAGACGCCTTGCAGCCCCTGGGGGTCAAAATCACCGAGCTACCGCTCACGCCGGAACGGATCTGGAAGCTGATTCAGGCGGCGCAGCCACAAGCGCAAGAGTAAATTTCGTCCATTTCTCTAATAATGAGAAATCTTTACGGATCAGGTCGCTCAGCGCTATAATTGTCCTACTACTTATCCAACTTCCAATCTTGCTCGTTATCTGTGGAGAGAGGACTTCCGCATGCGCAGGCTTGGGCTCCCTGTGCGAAAGATAATGGAGCATGAGTATGCGCGGTGGTGAGAAGGGCCGCTCGGAGCCCCTCGACGAGCTGGGAGCGTTGCCTCAACGTGTTACCCACCTAGCGGCTGTAGCCGGCCAGGAAGAAACCGCGGCTATAAGCACGTTCGAAGATGAGAAGTGGCTCCGTATTCTCTCAAGAGTCTCTCCTATAGGCATCTTCCGGACGGATCTTCAGGGCCATTGTCTCTATGTCAATGCTCGCTGGAGCGAAATAACCGGCCTCACGGCTGAGGAAGCTCAGGGTCAAGGCTGGGGTCGGACCCTATACCACGAAGATCAGGAGCGCATATTCTCTGCATGGAATCGGGCTTCACAAGATCGCACTCCATTTCGTGAGGAATATCGCTTTCAGCGAACTACCGGTGAGATTATTTGGGTCCTGGGACAGGCCGAAGCAGAGCGAGGAGAGGATGGCGCGGTAGTTGGCTATGTCGGAACGATTACCGACATTGCGGAGCAAAAAAATACTGCAGAGACCCTCCAAAAGGCCTGCCAGGACATTGAGCAGCAAATTCAAGAACGGACGAGAGCTCTTATCGAAAGTAACGAAGCGCTCCGCCAGAGCGAGGGCCGCTATCAGTCCCTTGCGGCGGCCTCCCCCATTGGAATTTTTCAGAACGATCCTGACGGCAAGTGTACGTATATCAATCAACGTTGGTTAGAGATCGCTGGACGTACAAAAGAAGACAGCCTAGGCGACGACTGGACGCAGAGCATTGTCCCGGAAGAACGAGCAGCTGTCCTGACCGAATGGGAAGCGTGTGCACGCGAAGGCCGCGAGTTCTCGCGGGAGTTTCAGCTGCTTCGGCCGGACGGTTCGATCCGCTGGGTTCATTCTCGAACCGCTCCTGTGTATCGGGAGGACGGTACGCTTTTTGGCCACGTCGGCACGACTGAAGATATTACGGAACGTAAGCGGGCAGCAGAGGCCGTCCGGGTCAGTGAAGAACGGATTGCTTTAGCCGTCCGAGGGACAGATGAAGGTATCTGGGACTGGGACATTGTGTCCAACCGGATGTATTATGCCCCCCGCTACAAGGAACTCCTGGGATATCAGGAGCACGAATTTCCCGACCTGTTCGCTTCGTGGGAATCTGCTCTGCATCCGGATGATCATGACCGGGTGATGTTCGCCTTGCGCAACCACCTCGAACAGAATGTCCCGTTTGACCTGGAGTTTCGGTTGCGAACGAAGAGCGACGACTACCGTTGGTTCAGCGCACGAGCCCAAGGTATTTGGGCTGCGGATGGAAAACCGACCCGGATGGCGGGCTCGATTCGCGACATTACTCTCCACAGGCAGCTGCAAGAGTTGCTTGAAGAGTACACCGAGCGGCTGAATGTGACGCTGACGAGTATTGGCGATGGCGGCGGCCAGGGCTCAAGCCCGCCCTTGTCTTTGAGTTCTGTGTAGTCGAGCATTTCAGTCATACCTCCCCGTCAGACGAGTCTGACGCTTTTCCTCCAATTCCGCCTACTCAAAAGATTGATCTGCCTGGGGTAAGGATACTTTCCGGGATCTTCTAGCTTGTGTTCCAGAGGCCGCATTTGGCTGTTTGTAGTACGTATCTACCAGTATTAACTACTTCCTCAATCTCGCCTTCGGTAAGAGCCCGTGCGCAATCGTAATGCCAGTTTCTACTTGTTGTGACGAATCCCTTGACCGTGCCACCGACCAATGGCAGCCTTACACTATCGATCAATGCAGAGACAGACATTCCATCAAGTTCAGGACGATTTGCTAAACTACACCGTTGGATTTGTTCGCTACCGACAAAGGGATGGCGACACGGAGATAATTGCGTCAGGTTCAGGCGTCTTCGTAATTATTACTGGTCGCAGAGGGATTATCACAGCAGCTCACGTCTCAGACATGCTCCGCAACGAACAAGAGGATGCAAAGATAGGATTTGTCCTCCAGGGTTCCACGTCATCTTTTCACTTAAAGAGAGACACCCTGGTATTTGACTACCGAGTGAAAGGAACAATAGACTCGGAGGGACCTGATCTTGCGTTTATCGACTTACCCGACGATAGTCGTATCGGTTATATCAAATCTCGGCACGCGTTTTACCGAATGGACGAGGAACGCATGCGTGAGTTTGAAGAGGGACAATGGCCCGATCCACAGGTTGGTTTGTGGTACGTGGCAGGTTACCCGTGGCAACGCGGGCTGGTTACGGAGCGAGCCCAGGGCTTGTTTCCCGCGATCTATACTTCCCGCTTGAACTGGGCGACCGGCCCGACGCCTTCTGTCTTCGAGCGCGATGGATTTGATTATTGTGACCTCCAGGTCATCTTTTCTCACGTGGATTACAGCCAGCCCGAGTTACAGCCCGAGTCGTTTGAGGGGTGCAGTGGAGGAGGGCTGTGGCATGCTGTTCCTGGCTCACCCACGAAGTACCTCTTTTCGGGCGTCGCGTTTTTCGAGGGCTACAACGATGACCACTCTCGGTTTCTACGTTGCCACGGAGCACAATCTGGCTGGAGATGTCTGTATCAAACAGTAGCGTCAGGATAGTGGCAGCAATGTAAGCGGGACACCATCTACCGCCACTCTGTTCTCCCTTGACCCTTTCGCACCCAGCGCGGGGCTGAGCAACAAGCCATAGGTCAGAACCAGCATGCGTATGAGCCGACTGTTCACCGCTTTCCCCCGTTTTAGAGTAAGTTGTCAGTAGCTAGGCGACCCGTCGGCGACCGTGCACCGGGGTCCTTCAGAATTTGCCCCATTCCGTAGCAAACTCGGCACGAGAGGAAAACAAACAGAGTTGTGAGTCGCCGTTGAAAACCGTCGTGCAGGTAACTTTATGCTTGATGGACAACTCAGCAGGAAAAGAAACGCGAGATTGAATAAGACCTTCTGCGCTGTGTTCTGATTCCCAACAGCAATCCTCACCGCCACCTGGCTTTTGAGGCCTGAAATGAGAAGGAAAGAAAATCGCTATGCTACTGGCTGGAAGCTGATTCAGGTGGCGAAGAAAGAATACAGGACGCAAGACCCATTTACGGTTTCTCTTGCGGTACTAACGGGACTAAGACGGTAAGGAGCTTAGGAATATCTGAGGCGACCGTCTTCCATACTTCATCCAGGTCTACCTCATCGTAGTCATGGATGAGTTTATCCCGCATTCCAGCCATCTTGCCCCCAAGGTATATCAGGGTGAGCGCTCCGAAATTCCAGAGACAAACGTTTCGTTGCCTCGCCGAGCAGGAGCAGTTGGTGGAGAATCGCCGACTGGGTTTTGAGATCATCAAGAAAAATTCTCTTGTCAATCTCTCCCTTGAAATCAGTCGCTAACTGACAGCCTTTTACAATATCTAAGGTGGAGAATCGCCGACTGGGTTTTGAGATCATCAAGAAAAATTCTCTTGTCAATCTCTCCCTTGAAATCAGTCGCTAACTGACAGCCTTTTACAATATCTAAGAGCGCCGCATCATCGCGCGACATAATACGGCTCCGCAGACCCCAAGATCTCCCGACGGCGAATCCAGTTCGTACTTCGTTCAATCGCTCGGCGGCTGACGAGATCGATATTGCGATGAAGAATCGTAGAGAATTCTTCTTCCATACCAAGGTGGTCGAAGAGGCTCCAGTCTGCCTCCGGGGAGAAAGTCACAAGGACATCCACATCACTATCAGGCCGGAAGTCGTCTCTCAAAATAGAGCCAAAGAAGGAGAGCTCTGTGATCTTCCATCGCTGGCAGAACGCTTCAATTTGCTCTGGAGCAACGGCGATGTTTGTGTCTAGCTGCATTCCTTCTCATACTTCCCTAAGAGCCTTCTCACTGCAACCTCAAGCGTTCGGCATTTTCACCTGTACCGTCACACCAGTCCGAGCGACTAGATTCTTTTTATCCAGGTCCGGACCGTGGGCCTCGCCTTCGACAACGTGGTCTTTCATCAAGTTCTGCGTGGTCTCACGGCGTAAGATCACAATCACATTCGAATGGTCAATCAGAGCAAACGGAAACTCATGCCAGGTGCCTATCTTCATAGTAAAGCCGCAGGAGCCGTCAAACAGAAGCGCGCGCATCTGATCTAAATCCGGCATATCATCTTCGCTGGGAGGAGCCAGCACGACGACAAACGATTTTCCTTCAAGCGGAATAAACGTTTGGGTGTGCTTGAAATGGCGCTCCATGTATTGCACCTGCATATCGCGACGATCAACGCTAGCTAAGGTCAGCTGGGTCTCTTCATCAGACTGAAAATCGACCGGGGCATACACGCGCACCTTGCCTTCGTAGAAGCCAATCGGCAGCGGCTTGACCTGATCGTGGACGCCGAGGAGTTGTCCGAATGGGGCAACTGACTCCGGGGTTGCGGGTTCAACCGGAATTTCACGAATCGTTGGGGATGTCATACACGGCCCTCCTTCATTCAGTTTGACTCGATTTACGATTTAAAAACAGGTTATCCAAGCGTTATATGCCTTGGACTTTATATAGTATCACTATATGGTACTATTCATAAATGAGGCGCAAGTATTAGAAAACGCTAGAGTAAATCTACAAACGACCAACTAGCGGCAATATCCCCTGGTCGGATATCGAATCTCTGTTCAAAGCGCTAGGTGCGAATGTCTCAGAACGCGCTGGCTCACGGGTTGCGGTAGTGCTTGTCGGTGAAGTCCGCGTATTTCATAGACCACATCCATCCCCCAATACAGATAAAGGCGCAATTGCCAGTATTCGCAAATTCTTAGAGCTATATGAGGTGAAGCCATGAATATGATGGAAATCGATGGTTACAAAGCGAAGATTGAATATGATCCAGAGCTCGATCAGTTTCGGGGAGAGATTCTTGGGCTAAATGGAAGTGCAGATATCTATGGTAAAAGTCCGAGTAGCCATCGAAAGGAGTTCAAGAATTCTCTAAAAGTCCTCCTGGAGGTGTGTGAAGAGAGGGGTATACCCCCAACCAAGAAGTTTTCGGGAAAATTCAATCTTAGAATTCCGCCGAGTTTGCATAGCGAAATATTAGCTCAGGCAACGGCCGCGAATAAAAGCATCAATCAATGGGTGTCTGAAATTCTAAAGCGCTCGATAAATGATTAACCAATTGGATTTCCATTCCTTTGAGTCGGGAATATACGCAGTAACAATGGCCACTTCTCTCGATCTGGACTCGCGGGACACGTCATTGCGAGCGTAGCGAAGCAATCTGAGCGGGACGAGAGATTGCTTCGTCGCCTCTAGCTCCTCGCAATGACACGTTTTCTCCCTTTTCCAAACACCCTCTCATGCTGCCTAGTGCTGTACTCGTACAACCGTTATGTTTGGCGCAGCCGAAACGAAAAGGAGCACGGACTGTGTATGGCCGATACCGATCTGTTTGACATTATGTACAGCTGCCGGAGTATGCGCCGGCTCAAACCCGATCCGGTTCCGTTAGCGCTTATTTACAAAGTCATTGAAGCCGGGACGCAGGGGCCGAGTGGGGGCGGAGTGCAGGCGTGGCGTTTTGTCGTCGTGACCGAAGCACAGCAAAAAGATCAGATTGCCGAACTCTATCAGCGTGGCTGGCGAGCTGCTGAAGTGACCTATGCCAAAGCAGGGCTTACTCCGGAAAATAGTAAGAACGTCGGCGCTGCTGCCTATCTTGCCGAACACCTGGCCGAGGCGCCGGTGCTGCTTATTCCCTGCTTACGATCGCGCAAGAGTCACCAAGAACGCCTGGAAGGGCCTGATCGAGACACGTTTCTGCGGATTCTGGGCGGCAGCATCTATCCTGCCGTCCAGAATATTTTACTAGCCTGCCGGGCACTCGGATTAGGTGCCTCGCTCACAACTATTACAACTCTGGCTGAGGCTAAGATGCGAAAAATTCTTGACCTGCCCGACTTCATCACGACCCAGGCGCTCATTCCGATAGGCTATCCAAAAGGAAAATTTGGTCCAGTGACCCGCAGGCCGGTCGAAGAAGTGACCTGGTTGAATCGCCACGGAGAGGTATTTCCAAAGCCTGACTAATGGCAGCCCTCCCCCGCGCTCGCCGCCCTTACACCAGCCCCAACGGGACCGACTCCGCCGGGGGCGGGAATCTGGGGCCGAAGGTGAGCCAAGAGTTCAGATTCTCTACGCTTCTTTCTTCAACTGCGGAAACAAGTCACGCTTGGGGAGATGGGCTTTTTTCCACACCATCACGTTCCGCTTGTACTGACACACTAGAGTGCCGTCTTGCTTGATGCCGCGTGTTTCAACCTTGATGATGCCCCACTGCGGCTTTGATTTGGACTCGCGTTTCTCTATGACCTCAGACTCGGAATAGAGCGTATCGCCGGCAAAGACCGGATTGGGTAAAGTGATATTATCCCAACCTAAGTTAAAGCCGTTCTCGCTCACATCAGCGACCCCGAGTCCGGCAACAATGGCCAACGTTAAGCCGCTATTAATCAGACACTGCCCAAACTCGGTTTGTTTTCCGTATTCGGTGTTGAAGTGAATCTGGTTTGTATTGCAGGTCAATAGCGTGAACCAAGTGTTATCGGTCTCTGTGATCGTCCGCCCCAAACGGCAGCGATAGATATCGCCGATCTCAAAATCTTCGTAGCAGCGCCCTTCCCAGCCTGGTTTGACCGCCATGCTCACCTCCTTTGTGTCCGGTTTTTCGTCGGCACTGTACCACACCCGGAATTCTCAAACAGCCTCTCCGCTTACCAGTAGTACTGCTATTTCTTCTGCTTTGGCTCGGAGCTGGGCTCTTCTTCTTCAAGGTGGGCCGTCAGTATGGCGAGCCTGCCGGCCAAACGATAGAAGAGACCGCCGACCATGATGGATTTCCGAAGGTTCTCCTCTGTGAGTAGAGGAATCAGCAGCCGGCCATTGATAACACGCACATAAGGTTTGACCTCGCGTATGTCCCGGAGAAGCGAGAACTCGCTCTGCGCTTTTGAAGGGCTGAGAAATTCTTCGACTTGAAGATAGACAATGCGCTCCTCTTCCTCCTCCTGGGAAATCCTAAGCGCCAGTAAATCGCCATGCCTGCCTGGCTCTCCAGTGGGAACGAGATAGAGTTTGCCGAAAAACCGGACGCGGACAGGGGAGTCGCTCTCGACTTGCTCTACTCCTAACACAAGGAGAAACATCAAGAGACAGACCGCCAGAACAGTCTGGCAGAAAAAGCCGGAACGACCGGATGAGACAACGTCGTTGCGAGATCGCATGAGAGCCCCCCTACTCTGCGGTTTCTCCTTCAACCCGTTGCCCTTCTCCCTCTCTGTCTTGTTCAGCACGAAGTGTGTCCTGGGGAATAAGCGGCAGCTGCACCATGAAACAGCTCCCCTTCCCGAGGATACTGTTGACACTGATCTGTCCGCCATGGGCGAGCACAATCGAACGGGCCAAGGCGAGCCCAAGGCCGGTTCCGCCACGACTGCGAGCAGGATCAGCCCGATAAAACCGATCAAAAATATGTTGCTGCTCCTCAGGAGGAATACCCGGCCCTGTGTCTTTGACGGACAGCCTTGCCCTTCCTTCAGTCTGCTCAAGCGTCAGCTCAACCGAGCCACCAGCCGGTGTGTATTTGATAGCGTTTTCGCCCAGATTAAAAATGAGTCGAAACAGCATGCTTGCGCTTCCCCGCGTCCAGACATCGGCTGCGGCGCTAAAAACAAAGGTGGTATGCGACGTTTCTGCTAGGGCCTGGAGGGCGCCACCCGCATCGTGTAGGACCGACGTGAGATTGACCGGGGCAGGCGAAATCTGCACGTTGCCGCTGTCAGAGCGAGCCAGAAAGAGGAGATCAGCCACGAGCGCGCTGAGCCGATCCACCTCTTCAAGACAGCTCGTTAAGACCCGACGATACTCGTCTTCTGCTGGAGGTGAACGCAGTGCAACCTCGATCTCGCCCTTGAGAATGGTTAACGGCGTGCGTAACTCATGGGCGGCATCCGCACTAAAATGGCGCACGGCAGTAAACGAACGCTCCAGCCGCGCTAACATGTCGTTGAGTACGGTTGCTAGCCGGCCTAACTCGTCGTTACTGTCTGCGGTTTCAATCCGTCGCGAAAGATCCTCGGCTTCAATTGCTCGTGCTGCGTCAACCATGGTGTCTACTGGTGCCAGCGCCCGACGAGCGAGAAACCAGCCGCCAACGCCTGCCCCGCCAAGGGCAAGTGGAATGAGTCCGAGAAGAATGAGCAGAAATCGGGAACGGGCCATCTCCGCGCTCTCAAGCGGCATTGCGACCTGAATCAGATGAATCATCCTTCCGCGCTCGATAACCGGCAGGGTCAAGAGTCGAAGCGGTGAGGCGGCTACCTCAGGCAGGGTGATCGTCTGGTAGGTTTCTCGTCCTCGCTGCGCGTTCTGCCGCGCTTCTCGGCTCAGCGGGAATTTCATCCGGCTACGCGGAACAACGCGCGGGTCGGGTCGACCAAACGGATCGAGCAGACGAAAGAACCGGGCCGCTGGTCCTGGCCCGAGCATCGCCTCTAAGGCAGCCCCCAAGTCGCGTCCTGGACGTGAGGGACGCCGCACTGATTCGGCAATAGAGACGGCAACCGACTTGAGCGAGGCATCAATGTTTTCGCGCAAACCGCGGTCGAGCAGGATCAACGCCGCCACCCCGAGGAAGATCAGCATCCCGGTCAGTAACGCCGTATACCACAGCGTGAGTCGTGCGCGCAGACTGTGGGGCATCATAGGCTAGGCCTCAGCCTCCTTCAGCACATAGCCGACGCCACGCACGGTATGGATCAGCTTTGAGCTAAAGTCAGCATCTATCTTCTTGCGCACATAATTCACATACACATCGATGACGTTCGTAAACGTATCAAAGTCCACGCCCCATACATGTTGGGCTATCACGACGCGGCTGAGCACCCGGCCCGGCTGGTGTAAAAAGAATTCGAGCAGCGCAAACTCCTTTGCGGTTAACTCAATCCGCTTTCCTGCACGTGTAATCTCACGTGAGACGGGATCGAGCCGAAGATCGGCCAAGGTCAATACTGCAGCCTGGGTCTGACTCCCACGGCGGAGCAATGCCCGAATGCGTGCCAGAAGCTCTTCAAACGCAAACGGTTTGGTCAGGTAATCATCCGCCCCGTGATCCAGGCCTTCGACTTTGTCGGCCACAGTATCACGCGCGGTGAGCATCAAGACCGGCACCTGCAGCTTATGCGTACGCAGCTCTTGCAGGATGCTTAGGCCGTCGCGTTTGGGCAGCATGACATCCAGGATGATCAGATCATAATCCTGGTCAAAGACTTGGATCAGCCCGGCCTCGCCGTCCGAGGCGATATCAACGCTATAATGCTCCGCCTCCAGGCCACGTCGAATAAAACTAGCGACTTTTGCTTCATCTTCAATTACGAGGATGTGCATGCTTATATCTCAGCCTTTCGCTTCAGAGGGTGTCCAAAAAGTCCATTCTGGGCGTCACCCGGCTGCAAGCGGCGTGACCCTGTTGCCCTCCATCGCCATAGCACAACGGATATGGCTGCTTCGAGCGCCTCGGTCACGCCGCTTGCAGCCGGGCTTTGGCCACAGAGACACTTATTAGACACCCTCTTAGTTCACGAATCGTCCGAATGCGCGTATTGTAGCAGACACGCAGAGTATCGGAGACCCATTTTTCACTGATCCGGCTGAGGCTAAAGTCTATAATAATGAGACGTTTGGCGCGTTTCCCTTCCCTTCAGCTCCTGAAGCTGGTGCGTAACCTGCCCCAGTTCGCAAAGTTGTTCTGGCGCTTGTTTCGAGACCGGCGGGTGCCGTTGCGTGCCAAGGCGATTGTGGTCGGCGCGTTGTGTTATCTGGTTCTGCCGATCGATCTTGTGCCTGATATTCTGCCTTTCTTTGGCGTTGCCGATGACATCGCGATTCTCTTACTTGCCGGGCGCTGGTTTCTTTCCTTGTGCCCGCCAGACGTGGTACAGGAGCAGGTGCAGGCGGTGAGTGAGGAAGCGCGCAGATGACCGCTCGCTCTGTCTCTATTCTCAAAGGAGTGACATATGACGTATCGTCCGACCCTGATGGGCACCAAAGGTATGATTTCTACTGAACACTATCTGTCCGCTGAAGCTGGGATGCGCATGCTCCGCGCTGGGGGCAACGCATTTGATGCGGCTGTCGCGGCCGCGCTTGCTGAGGGGGTGTTGAATCCCCATATGCATACCTTTGGCGGCGAGCTCTCCGCCCTTGCCTACAGCGCAGCGGATAAGAAAGTTTTTTCCATCAACGGCAATACGGTCGCTCCGAAGGCTGCAACTATTGAGTGGTTTCAACAGCACGATATTACGCTTTTGCCGTTTAACGGGGTGCTGTCCGCCGGGCCGTGCGCTGCGCCAGATGCCTACCTGTCTATCCTCCAGCGCTTGGGCACATGCAGTTTCACCCAAGTGGTTGAACCGGCTCTAGAGCTGGCCCAAGACGGCTTCCCTATGCATGCGGCGCTGCGTGGACCGGCACCGGAATATCTGAATATAGACTTTTCCATTGCCGGCAATGCGGAACACTTTCAGAAACACTGGCCCTCTTCGGCAAAAGTATACTTGCCTGGTGGACGGCTGCCCGATGTGGGACAGGTGTTTACCAATCCGGACTTAGCCCGTACGTTTCGCCGCCTTATGACAGCAGAGGAACGCTGTACGGGCGACCGAATCAGTGGCCTCAAAGCCGCCCGTGCTGCATTCTACGAAGGCGAAATTGCTCAGATTATTGCTGCACATAGCAAGGAACATGCAGGACTCGTGACGGCAGAGGACTTGGCTGCCTTTCAGTGTCAACTCGAAGAGCCGGTTACGCTTAATTACCATGGGTATGATGTCTATAAATGCGGACCTTGGAGCCAGGGGCCAGTGTTCCTCCAGCAGCTTGCCCTGCTCGAAGGCTTTGAGCTCAACAGCATGGGTCACAATAGCGCAGATTATATTCATACCGTGACAGAAGTGGCCAAGCTGGCTTTTGCTGATCGTGAGCAGTATTACGGCGATCCGGATTTTGTGGATGTTCCGCTGGCTGGTTTACTCTCCAAAGACTATGCGGCCAGCCGGCGTGAATTGATCGATAACGGCCGAGCGTCTCTGGATCAGCGGCCAGGCAATCCGCGGACTGGAGCCGCTCTGCTTGAAGGTGAAGAGGTCTTTGCCGCACGCAACTGGGGCCCGGGAACGGTGTATGTGACCGTGATCGATAAAGAGCACAATATGGCCTCCTTTACTCCAAGTGGGGCCTGGATTCCGTCCTCGCCGGTGATTGATGGTCTCGGCTTTCCACTTGGTACCCGAGTACAGATGTTTTTCCTGGATGCGCGTCACCCTAACGCATTGGTGCCGGGCAAGCGCCCACGCACCACACTCACCCCGACGCTGGTCATGCGGGACGGCAAGCCGTGCATGGTGTTTGGTACGCCGGGCGGAGATCAACAAGATCAGTGGACGCTCCAGTTTTTCTTGAATGTCGCTGATTTTGGGATGGAGGTGCAGGACGCCATTGAAGCGCCGCGCTTCTCTAGCGCGCATTTTCCGTCGAGTTTCTCTCCGCATGCGTCTTTTCCTGGCTTGCTCCGTGTTGAAGATCGGGTTCCCGAAGACGTATGCCGCGAACTCAAAGCACGCGGGCATCAAGTCGAAGTCAAACCTGCTTGGAGCGAAGGTGACGTGCTCGGTATTCGCATTGATAAAAAACATGGAACCTTGCACGGCGGCGCAGACCTGAGAGGAGAATATAGTAAACGTATGCCCTCACATATCATTGCCTGGTAGTCCTCGCTGTAGGCTTTAGAGCGTGAAATCTCACTGAAATATCGTGGAAACATGTATTAGAAAAACTAAAATTAAAATTTAGCTCTTGACTCCGACAGGGAGAGTGTTAGGTAGAAGTCGGTAGCGTTTGCGGAAGGCTTGTGACGAGGGCGAAGCCGTCCACGACACTCAGTCTCCATGGCACTCAGCACGGGAGGCCACCTGCTACACATGCGCGCTCAGGAGCAAAACGGCTGGTCCGCTCCCTCAGCTCGGAAGCTCCGACTTCCTACACCCATTCAACCAGACTGTCCGAGTCCGGCATTCATTGCCACCCTAAGCGCCCGAAAGATATACGATATTCAGATTGTACGGCCTTTTCCGAGCCGTCGATTTTCTTACCAGCCGCGTGCCCCTCCGCTGTGTATGACAATCCTGGCCAAAGCTTTTTCTGTGCGTTGTGAACATCAACACCTAGAGGAGTAGGACTATGCAACTTCCAGTGCAAATCGTTTCTCGCGATCTTCATCTTTCTAAAAGCCTGGCGACAACCATTCGTGGGAAGGCAGAAAAGCTCGGCACTTTTTATAGCCGTATTACGCGCTGCCGAGTGGTCGTTGAATCACCAACGCATCACCACTGGAAGAGTAAATCCTATAAGGTTCGGATTGATCTGACCGTTCCCGGTTCGGAACTTGTGGTGAATCATCACGAAAACCAGGATCTCAAAGTCGCTATCCGTGACGCCTTTGATGCCCTCACGCGCCAGTTGCAAGACTACACGCGCCAACAACGCGGTGCGGTGAAAACCCATTCCGTACTGGCAGAAGCCTGGCATTGATGCGCTCGGAACCACTTCACCGGAATGTTTCATTTGCTGTTAGGCCGTCGGACTGAGAAGAGGGTGCGAGAGGCCGGCTGTCCCGCACTTGCCCTTCATCAGTAACATGATGAAGGGCCGCGGAGAGAGCGCGCACCTAAGAAGGAAAGGGGCAACAGATGGAAGACCTTGCCTACAAGATCCTTAGCGAGTCATTCAAGGACGAGCTCCGAGCCATCGATTTTTATGTACTCGCGGCTGATGTTGCTCCCACCCCGGCAGTTTGGCAGAGAAGAAGAACAGCATTTCGACGACCTTGTCGAATGGATTGAATGGGAGGACGATCCAGAATTACAGGCTGCGTTACCAAAGAATCGTCTCCTACAGTACGACCAATCACCCCAAACAGAAACGGTGAGACAATGGCTTGAGACCTGTCGGCATGATGACGTAGCCGACCCTGTGCAGACGCTCTTTGAGCTGGCTCTTGCCAAAGAACAGGAGTCCCTCGGGTATTATCATGCGCTGGAGCGACAGATCGAAGAGCCGCTGGCACGGCGCGTCCTGCATGCGATCTGTCAGGCCGAAGAGCAGCATAAGCGATTCCTGGAAGAGCAGTATCACAGGTTGTTGACGGAAAAAGGAAACCCGTTACAGAGCTGGCACTGAAGGGCAGGGGGCTGCGCTCCGGCTTCGTTCCCCCTGTCTCCAGACATTGCGCGTTTACGCTCCGGCTAACTCCCGCATCGTCCGAGGCAATTCCTCCGCTGCCTTTTTCGGCGAGCCCGCCGAGGAACGTCCCTAAGCGGAAAGCACGCTTGTCAAATGGTTCCTGAGATACGGTCATGTCAAAACTCCATCTCTTTCAGATCTTCCGCAACGAGCAATGGTGCAACGGTGGCTTGCTGTACCTCACCGAGCGTGACGCCTGGAGCGAGTTCTTTCAAGACAAAGCCCTGGGATGTGACTTGAATCAGCCCCAAATTCGTAACTACCCACGAGACGCATGCACGCGCGGTGAGCGGGTAGGTACAGGTTGGGAGGAGTTTTGACTCGCCATTCTTGGTGGTGTGACTCATGACGACAATAAGCGTCCGTGTTCCTGCTGCGAGGTCCATGGCTCCGCCTACTGACCCCGCAGGCATATGCGGAGCTTTCCAGTTGGCGAGATCGCCGTTTGATGCGACCTGAAATCCACCCAGTATGACACTATCCACATGCCCTCCTCGAACCATAGCAAAGGCATCTGCACTATGAAAAAGACTTGCCCCAGGCTGTAAGGACACAAGCTGAGAGCTGGCGTTATACAGATCCAAATCTTCTTGATCTTCTTCACCCGCAGCTGCCAATGGACCGTAACCCAGAAGACCGTTCTCTGCGTGCAGCGTCACATCGGCAGGGACGAAGTCCGCCACCAAAGTCGGCATACCAATACCAAGGTTCACGTATTGTCCGGGCTCTAAAAGACGTGCAGCCCGTAGGGCCATGAGTTCCGGGGTTAAGCCATTTGCCGTCCCTGCTGCACTTTCTGCTACTTTTACGCTTCTGCCTTGTTTGCGCATGAGCTCAAGAATGGTCTTGCGTTCGAGGAGCTTTTCCCGCTGCACAAGACGTTGAACAAAGATGCCGGGCGTGGCAATCGCTTCTGGATCGAGCTGGTCAGGCTCGACAATCTCATCGACCTCAGCAAGGGTAACGTCAGCAGCGGTGGCAAACGGTGGGTTGAAATTCCGGGCTGTCCGGCGGTAGACCAGGTTGCCTGAGATATCGGCTTTATGGGCCCGAATCAGCGCAAAGTCGGCCCGCAGAGCTGTTTCCCGTAGGTACTCGCGGCCATTGAAGACGTGCTTTTCTTTCCCCTCTTCGACCACCGTTCCAATACCCGTGGGTGTGAAAAAAGCGGGAATTCCCGCTCCGCCGGCTCGAATCCGCTCGACTAATGTCCCCTGCGGCACCATTTCGAACTCAACTTCACCCCGTCCAATTTGCTCAGACAACGGGGTTGTGCGGTAGGAGTAGCCGCCAAATGAGGCGATTAACTTCTTGATCTGGCCGTTTTCTGACAAAATTTGAGGAGAAAGCGGTCCGAATCCAGCTGAATTACAGATCAGCGTAAGGCCCTTAACTCCCTGATCTCGCAGGGCAAATAGTAATTCATGGGGCCATCCCTGGAGTACGCCGAATCCTCCAACCAAGATGGTCGCTCCATCTGCTACGTCGGCAACGGCTTCTACCGCAGAGTAGCGAGATTTTTGTATACTCATAGAATTCTCCTACCCATCACAAAAAAGTCAGGGCTGACCGCCCGGTCAGGTTGATATTCGTTTGCTTGCCCCGTATTATAGCCCATCGGATCGGCGAGCGCGCAATGAGGAAGAGCGTTGAAGAGCGCTATTGAGGTGACTGAAAATCGCACAGGAAGGACACACGGTGGCTGACCACCCAGCGTGGCTCTCACAGGGTGCCCCCCAAGGGGAAAGAAATCGGCTCGTCACCTTCCATTATCCGCTCACGTTTACCATTCTTGACCAAGAAGCCGGTGCAGCACCGGGTGTTGTGGTGGAAACGAAGATCGGTGATATCAGCCCGCAAGAGCGGGTCTATATGCAAAAGGTCCTAGAGTTTGTGACAGAACAGCAAAATAGTGGGAAAGTTCGGCCCCAGCCTCTTGGCCCTCAACCATCTCCGACCGGAAAGACGGCGACTGGTCGGATCTGTGATTTGTGTGAGATGGCCCACTATACGCAATGGTATGCCGAGTTTCATGCTCCTTTCCGTTTTACCATTCTCGACTGTGATTCGTGTGAAGTGCCGATTGCGGTCCTTGGCGAGCACCGGGTCGACGTCAACCCGGAAGAGATTACTTTTATGGAAGACGCTCTGAATATGGTTGCCGAACAAAAGTATACCGGGAAATTTCCGAAATGGATGTTCGACCATAATATGCGGCAGATTCCGGATCATTATCATTTTCATGTCCGCCCATTGTTATGGTAGGGCGAGTGGCGAGGGGAGAGAAGTTGTGACTATGCAGGCAGTGATGTTGCTCGGCCCAAGACAGATGATCTGTGAAGAATTACCGGTGCCTGAACCGGGCCCCGAAGAGGTTGTTCTCAGGGTTGGTTCGGCCCTGACGTGTGGCACCGATCTCAAGGCTTTTTTGCGCGGCCACCCCAAGATGCCACCGCCAACCCGCTTTGGCCATGAATACTCTGGGACGATTGCCGCACGTGGGGCCGACGTGAAAAACTTTCGCGAGGGTGACGAGGTCATGCTTGCCCCAACCGGTCCGTGTGGGACTTGCTTTTACTGCCAACATGAGCAGGAAAACCTGTGTACCTCACTCATGTCGACCATGGCGTTTGGTGGTTATGCCGAATACGTCAGTCTACCTGGCCGTATTATACGCACGAATATGTTTGAGAAGCCTAAGAGCCTACCCTTTGTTGAGGCGGCCCTGCTTGAACCCGTGTCGTGCGTAGTATTTGGACTGCAGCAGGTAAAATTTACTCCGGATGATACGGCGGTAATTATTGGTGCAGGCGGGTTTGCACTGTTGCACCTGATGCTCCTGAAGATGCTAGGCATGGAGCGGGTGCACATGGTGGCTAAAACTCCGGCCCGCGCCAAAGTCGCCCGAGAGCTTGGGGCGTATAGCGTGATCGCTTGTCCGGCTGAAGAGGCGCGCGAACAGGTCCTCGAGGTGACTGGTGGTCGAGGCGCTGATCTTGTGATCGAGTGCACCGCCCAGCCCCGCGTGTGGGAAGAGTCGCTGTTCTTTGCCCGTCCTGGTGGGCAGGTCATTCTCTTTGGCGGTTGTCCTCAAGGCACCAAAGTCTCACTGGATGCGACTCGGCTACACTACGATCAAATTCGCTTGTCGAGTCCATTCCACTTTAACCCGGCCGCCGTGCGTCAAGCTTGCGAGATGCTGATTTCTGGCAAGATTCCAATCCAACATCTCATCAGTGGCCGATATCCACTCACCGATCTGCGTCAAGCCTTTGACCGGATGCAGCGTGGAGAGGGAATCAAATACGAAGTGGTGCCTGTTATATAGGCCGTCTCAGGGTGTCCGGCTCTGACCAACCGAACCCGAGAACTGTATGAAAATCGTCTCACCCCAAGAAGCCGTTCGCGCTATCCCAGACAGCAGCGTTGTGATTTTTCCCCATGGGTGTGTCGAGCCTACGGCGTTTTACACGGCATTTCAGCAAGAGGTCGAGCGATTTCAAAATCTCTGTGTGTACTCCGGACTGGCGTTCGGGAAGTATCCGTTTCTGAATAAGGGGCTGGGAACGAACTTTCGCTATGTCACTTGGCAAGCGGCCCCGCAGATTCGCCGTCTGTTCAAAGAAAACGATCCGAGCAAGGTCGGCTTCGCTCCCATGCGGTTTAGCGAGATCACGCGCATTATCAACAAAGACGGGATTATCAAGCCGGATGTGGTTGTAGCGCAAGTCTCTCCACCGGATCAGGATGGAACGGTTAGCTTAGGTATTTCTGTCAGCATTTACCAGGACTTTATTAACAGTGCCAAAATGGTCATTGCCGAGATCAACACCAATATGCCGGTTACGCATGGCAACAGCCGGGTGCCGGTTGAGAAGATTGAGCTGGCACTTGAATCTGCTGAACCTTTGGGCACGTATAGGACTCCGCACCCCAGTGAACGGGACACCAAGATTGTTGACTATGTGCTCGACCTTGTGCCCGATTTTGCCTGGGTACAGCTCGGTATCGGTTCTGTGCCCGACGCGGTCCTTGGTCGATTGGCTGACAAACGAGGCGTGAATCTCTACTCGGGTATGCTCTCGCAGGGACTCGTCCAGTTTATCGAGAACGTGAAGCACACGCCCAAGATCGTGACTGGCGAGTTGGCTGGTGACCAGGAGTTTTTTGACTTCTGTGCACGGAGTACGCTGGTTGAAATGGCAACCGTTGATGTGACCCATAATATTATGGAGCTGGTAAAGCTTCCTCGCTTTGTGTCCATTAATTCCGCAGTAGAGATCGATCTCCACGGCCAGAGCAATGGCGAGACGATTGGGCCGGTACAAATCAGCGGGGTAGGCGGTAGCCTCGATTACGTTGAAGCGGCCGCCCTGGCTGAGGACGGAGTTTCCATCATTGCCCTACCGTCAGCAACCGCAGACGGCAAGCGCTCAAAAATCGTCGCAAGCCTCGCCATCGGCGCAGTTGTCACAACGCCCCGTTTCTGTACGGATTATATTGTGACTGAATATGGTGCGGCCCGTATGAAGGGCAAAGACCTGCGAAGCCGCGCCGAAGCGCTGATCGAAATCGCCCACCCGGATTTCAGACCGGAACTCGAACAGAGCCTTGGGTAGTCTTAAGAGGGTGCCCAAAAAGTCCATTCTGAGCTGAGCCAGGCTCTGTCGTTCCTCTCCTTCGTCGTTCTCTCGCCTTTTTTCTCTTGTGCCCGTTTGATACTCTCAAGCTCTTGCTGGCGCTACTCTTGTACGCTCTCCTGTGCTGCCAGTCGGGAACCAATCGGATCGTGAGGGGGCTAGTATGATTGAACGGGCTGCCATTCTGAGTACGGGCGACGAAATCACCACCGGCAAAGTTGCTGATACCAACTCCAACTATATTGCCGACAAACTCATTGAAGCCGGGCTGGACGTAACTTCAATTATCACGGTGGGTGATGTTCCCGAGCGTATTCTCTGGGCCTGGGAACAGGCCATGATGCATGCGGATGTGATTATTTCTACCGGTGGCATAGGCCCTACGGCGGACGACCTGACCACTGAACTCGTGGCAAAAGTCGCCGGGGTGGGGCTGACGTTCTCGGAAGAAGTCGCACAGAATATCCGCCGAATCTTTGCGTCGCTCAACCGTACAATGCCGGAGAACAACCTCAAGCAGGCCCAGTTCCCAGAGGGCGCGACTATCATTCCGAATCATCTTGGTACCGCGCCAGGCTATCGGCTCGATCTCGATACGCCGCATGGCCGCCGACACCTCATCGTCTTGCCTGGTGTGCCGCGCGAAATGAAACCCATGATGCAAGAAACCGTTCTGGCGTGGCTAGGCGAGATGCGTGGCGGTGGCGAAGTCTTTCTGACCCGGACATTTCAGACCTTTGGCATTAGTGAGTCAGGGCTGGATGAGATGGTCTCCGGTGTCATTGCCGAAGATGAAGGGAAACTGGCCTTTCGGGCCAATTTCCCGCAGATCTCCATGCGCGTGACTGTACGTGGCAAAGAGGACGAGGTCGAAGATCGGGTAGAGACGTTGGCCCAGCGGCTACGTGAGAAAATCGGCGCGTATGTCTACGGGGAAGGTGATGTCACTATGGAAGCGGTGGTGGGCCGACTCCTTAAAGAGCAGGGCAAAACCGTTAGCTTTGCCGAGGCATGTTCTGGCGGTTTAGTCAGCCATCGACTGACTAACGTCCCTGGGAGTTCGGCCTACTTTCTCGGTACGATCATTGCGTATTCAGACAGTGCAAAATCCCAGATCCTTGATGTCAGTGAAGAAACGCTGCGTCAGCATGGTGCCGTCAGTGAAGAGACGGTCAAAGAGATGGCAGACGGGGTCCGCAAGTGCCTGGGGACAGATATCGGTGTCGCCGTAACAGGGATCGCCGGACCGGATGGTGGAATGCCAGACAAGCCGGTTGGGACCGCCTGCCTCGCCCTTTCTATGGATGGAACGCTCGTTTCTCGACAGTACAAGCTATGGGGCAACCGTGAATGGATTAAAACCTTGCTTTCACAACTTTCTCTTGATTGGGTGCGTCGTGCGCTATTAGAAATTCCTATTGTAGAATCAGGGTTTATACGTCGCTAAAAAAGAGGAGACCCCCTGTTGATTCGGGCCTTTATCGCAGCTAATCTAGCCGTATCGGTAGTCGAAGAAATAGCGAAAGTCCAATCTGTTCTACGAAAGGCGGAAGGCGATATTCGTTGGGTTCGACCCGAGGGCTTGCACCTGACATTCAAGTTTCTTGGCGATATGCATCAAGCCAAAATCGAGCCTATCCTGCACGTCTTACAGGAAACGGTGAAGACTCAAGCCGCACTGCGAATTCGGACGTACGGGCTAGGCGCGTTTCCCACTCTCAAGCGGCCACGAGTTTTGTGGACTCGTCTGAGCGGAGAAGGACTGAGCGAACTTGGTGAACGTATTGAGTCGGCGCTGACGCTACTCGGCTTCCCCGCAGACGGTCGAGCGTTTCGACCCCATATCACCCTCGGGCGGCTACGGTCTCAGCGCGGCTGGGCTCGAGTGCTGGCAGAGATACAAGAACACCTGCAGCAAGATTTTGGCGAGAGTATTATTGACACCCTGACCCTGTATCAGAGCGACCTCCAGCCCCGCGGAGCGGTCTACACACCATTGGGATCGGTTGCCTTGAGTGTCGCGTAAAATTCCCCCGTCCACAAAAGTAAGGAGCAAGCGTATGGTAGAAGAAAAAGATCGTGAACGAGCGCTGGGTTTAGCTGTCAGTCAGATCGAAAAGCAGTTTGGGAAGGGCGCGATCATGAGGCTGGACGAGGACGCCATCGAACGTGACATTCCTACGATTTCGACCGGCTCGCTCGGCTTGGACCTTGCGCTCGGCATTGGCGGCCTGCCGCGCGGACGGGTGGTTGAAATCTATGGACCTGAGTCGTCTGGAAAAACAACCCTAGCCTTGCACGTTGTCGCTGAGGCGCAAAAAGGCGGCGGCTCGTGCGCCTATATCGATGCTGAGCACGCGATGGACATAGGCTACGCAAGCCGACTTGGCGTAAAAGCTGCTCAGCTGCTGGTCTCTCAGCCCGACCACGGTGAGCAAGCCATGGAAATCACGGATACTTTAGTCCGGAGCGGAGCGCTGGAGGTGATTGTGATCGATTCTGTTGCCGCCCTCGTCCCGCGGTCTGAACTTGAAGGCGATATGGGTGATCCCCAGATGGGAATGCAAGCCCGGCTCATGTCCCAAGCGTTGCGCAAACTGGTGAGTACGATCGCGCGTTCACAAACTTTAGTCATCTTTATCAATCAGATTCGGATGAAAATCGGAGTCATGTTCGGCAACCCAGAGACCACAAGCGGAGGCAATGCGCTCAAATTCTACGCTTCGGTACGGATGGACATCCGGCGTATCGGCGCGGTCAAACAAGGCGATCAAATCATTGGGAATCACACCCGGGTCAAAGTAGTCAAAAACAAAGTTGCTCCTCCGTTTAAAGAGGCCGAGTTCGACATTATGTATGGATACGGCGTGTCCAAAGAAGGTGAGCTGATCGATATCGGTGTGGATCAAAACATTGTTGAGAAAGCTGGCGCGTGGTACTCGTTTTCCGGTGATCGGATCGGCCAAGGGCGAGAGAACGCCAAGGAATATTTACGAGAGCAGCCTGAGATCGCGAATAATATCGAACGCCAAGTCCGGGAGAAGTTTGGCCTAGGCACGCCAAAGACAAAGCCAAAGACGGAGAAAGCGGCTGAGAAAGTGGCTAAGGAAGCGTAGGGACGTATTCTTCGTGTATGCGTACTGTTCGTTCTTCTCGCGCCTGTGTGCAAACGCCGCTCAACTACGCGTATCGACTGCTCGCACAGCGCGATTATAGTGAGGCTCGGTTAGTCGAAAAATTACATTCCAAGGGGTTCTCGTCACAGGCCACGACCGCTACAGTTGAGACGCTCAGGCAGCGCGGCCATATGAACGACACGCGGCTGGCCGTCGGGCTTGCGGAGTGGTTCCAAAACCAAGGCTTTGGACCACGCGCTATTCGGGTTAAGCTTAAGCAAAAAGGGCTGACCGAAGACGCGATTGAAGAGGCGCTCAGCGGGCACGTCGAGCAGACGGATGTCGGCGTTGCGCAGCGGCTCGTGCAGCGGCGCTTCTCTTCTTCAGCACTCAAAGACCCCAAGGTGCGCGCCCGTGCGTTTCGGTTCTTGCTGCGACGGGGATACTCTCCCAGTGTCGTAGCAAGCGTGCTAGGAAGGGACGGGCAGGACGACTACGAATAGAAAGAGTAGCACCTATGACAGGGAATGAGATACGCAACAGCTTCCTTCAGTTCTTTGCTGATCGCGGTCATCATGTTGTGCCGAGTGCGTCTTTGATTCCGGCTAACGACCCGACCCTCATGTTTACCAATGCAGGCATGGTGCCGTTCAAGAATATTTTTCTTGGTATGGATAGACCGACCCATACTCGTGTCGTTGATTCACAAAAATGTTTGCGTGTGTCCGGTAAACATAACGATCTCGAAGAAGTCGGGCGCGATACCTACCACCATACTTTTTTTGAAATGTTGGGGAATTGGTCATTTGGTGATTATTACAAAAAAGAAGCGATTACCTGGGCCTGGGAGTTACTGACCGACGTCTGGAAACTGCCCAAGGATAAACTGTGGGCAACCGTGTACACGACCGATGATGAAGCCGACGAATGCTGGCGCAAACAGACGGACATTGACCCGCAACAGATCCTGCGTTTTGCCGGAAAAGATAATTTCTGGGAAATGGGCGAGTATGGTCCATGCGGACCCTGCTCGGAAATTCACATCGACCGCGGTCCACATGTATGCGAGCTGGCCAATACGTCCGGTCACATATGTGCGGTGAACGGTGGTTGTCCCCGCTATATCGAGCTGTGGAATCTTGTTTTTATTCAGTATAATCGCAATGCCGACCAATCGCTTAGCGATTTACCGGAAACTCACGTCGATACCGGAATGGGTTTAGAGCGCATTGTCTCTGTGCTCCAAGACGTGCCCGGTAATTATGATTCCGACCTGCTCCGAGATATCATTACTTTTACCGAAGGCGTAGGTGACAAGCGCTACGGTGACGAGAGCGAGCAAGATGTCTCCTTCCGCGTGATTGCCGACCATGCACGCACGGCGGCGTTTGCCATTACGGATGGGGTCGTGCCGACGAACGAGGGCCGTGGTTATGTGCTGCGGCGGATTATGCGGCGTGCGTTGCGACATGGGCGGAGACTCGGCTTTGAGGGTCCGTTCTTCTCACAAGTAGCGGACAGCGTGGTGCGCCTCATGGGATCAGCCTATCCTGAATTGATTGACCGTCGTGACTATATGACGGAAGTCATTCGCAATGAGGAAACGCGTTTCTCGGAAACATTGGAGAAAGGACTCGCTCTACTCGAACAAGAAATCCATGATCTGCGCCAGCGCCAAGCAACGACGCTGCCGGGAGAAGCCGCCTTTCGTTTATATGACACGTATGGCTTTCCGCTTGATCTGACTGAAGATTTCCTTTCGTCCGAAGGTTTGAGCGTGGACCAAGACGAATTTAAGCGCGCCATGGAAGATCAGCGCACGCGTGCCCGCGCAGGGCAAAAGGGTACCGTCTATATCAGCGCCGGACTCACAGACTCAGATCTGCATTCTCGCTTTGTCGGTGACCGCCAGGTGAAATATGAGTCTGAAGTGCTTGCGACCTTGGTTGATGGACAGACGCGTACTGATGCCGTGGGTGAAGGGCAAGAGGTTGAAATCGTTACTGCAGAGACGCCTTTTTACGGCGAGTCGGGTGGACAGGTCGGTGATATCGGCAAGATCGAAACCAGCCGGGGAGATCTGATACAGATTCTTGATACCCAAAGGCCCCACCCGGCACTCATTGTGCACACCGGTCGGGTTGTCCAAGGGGCTGTGCAGAAAGGCGATACGGTTCAGCTCAGTATTGATGCCGGACGACGCGAGGCGATCCGCTTAAATCACTCTGCCACCCATATCCTTCACGCAGCGCTGCGTCAGGTGTTGGGCTCGCACGTTCGTCAGGCCGGCTCACTGGTGACGCCGGACCGACTACGTTTCGACTTCACGCATGCCAGCCCGGTCAAGGACGATGTACTCGAAGACATTGAAGACCTGATTAATGCCCATATTCGTGACAATGCTGAAGTTACTAGTGAAGAAATGGCCTTTGCGGATGCTATCGAAAAAGGCGCTCTGGCTTTCTTTGGTGAAAAATACGGTGAGCGTGTCCGAGTGTTGCGGATGGGTGATTTTTCGACCGAGCTGTGCGGTGGAACGCATGTCAGCCGGACCGGAGATGTGGGACTACTGAAAATCAAAGCCGAAGCAGGTGTGGCATCCGGCGTACGACGCGTTGAAGCCGTCACTGGGGCAGGCGCCCTCGACTGGGTCCGACACCGTGAGCACGTCCTTAAGGAGATGGGGAGTATCCTCAAAGGCTCCGAGTACGATGCGGTCGAGCGTTTGGAGAAATTGCTGAGTCAGCAGCGTGAACTGGGAAGGCAGTTGAGTCAGCTCCAGGGCAAACTTGCCAGCTCGCAGAGCGATGATATTGCGTCCCGCGTGCGTCAAACAAACGGCGTGAATGTCGTTGCCTGCCGGGTCGAAGGGGTGAATGATAAAGCCGTCCGGGATATGGCGGACCAGCTACGCGGCAGGCTGCAGCCTGCCGTCATCGTGCTGGGCATGACGCGGGGAGAGAAAGTCTCATTGTTAGCTGCGGTCAGTAAAGATCTGACCAAGCGGTATCATGCCGGGAATATCATCAAACAGATTGCCCCTATCGTTGGTGGCGGCGGGGGTGGCCGGCCTGACTTTGCACAAGCCGGTGGAAAAGATCCCGCGCGACTGGATGAAGCCTTGCAAAAGGTGTATGAGCTGATTGAAAGAGGCGTGTAACGGAGGACGTTTGGATCAAGCAACACCGGCAACTTCTCAACTCGAGTTTGGCAACCAACGTTTCTTGCGGGATCTCCTCGGCCAGCAAGACGTACATCTGCGGGGCATTGAGAACGCGCTTGGGGTCAAAATCTCCGCCTCGGGAAACTCGCTCATCATTACTGGAGATGAAGACCAGCGTGATATTGCGAGTCGTGTCACAACACAATTATACGACCTGATTCAGCGCGGTTATCCCGTGTATCCGAGTGATGTGGATTACGCGATTCGCATCCTCAGCCAGGATCACTCTGCGAATCTGAAAGACATTTTTCTCGACACTGTCTATGTGTCATCGAATCGTCGTACGATTACGCCTAAGAGTCTTGCCCAAAAAGCCTATATCGATGCCCTTCGTCGCTATGACATCGTGTTTGGCATAGGTCCAGCTGGGACCGGAAAAACGTATTTGGCGATGGCGGTTGCGGTTGCGGAGCTGATGAAACGCAAAGTGAGTCGTGTCGTTCTGACCCGTCCTGCGGTTGAGGCTGGGGAGAAACTGGGTTTTCTGCCCGGCGATCTGGCCGAGAAGATCAATCCGTATCTACGGCCCCTATACGATGCGCTCCACGACATGGTTGATTTTGACCGCGCCCAAAAAATGATCGAGCGTGGAGTGATTGAAGTCGCCCCTTTGGCGTTCATGCGTGGGCGGACGCTGAACGACTCTTTTGTGATCTTGGATGAAGCGCAGAATACTACCCGCGAGCAAATGAAAATGTTTCTTACACGGTTGGGCTATGGGTCCAAAGCGGTGATCACCGGTGATGTCACGCAGGTTGATCTGCCCACCGGGACGCGGTCGGGCTTGAAAGAAGCTCAGCGCATTTTACGCAATATCAACGGGATAAATTTTACGCTGTTTACGGAAAAAGACGTGGTCCGCCATCGTCTCGTCCAAGATGTGATCACTGCATATGAACGCGACCAAGATGAACAAGAGCGCCACGACGAAGAACGCCGGACGCGCCGTCGCAGTCATCTCCAGGCCCGGCCTGACCATCGACATCTCCGGCACGGTTCCGGGAGTGAGCCGGATCGAGATCCGACGCTGGAGCCGAACGATCCTACGTCACCTGGAACAGAAAGCGGCCGAGCTGAGCCTCGTCTTCGTGACGGATCAGACGATCCACGAGCTGAATAGTCAGTATCGGAACAAAGACGAGCCGACTGACGTATTGTCTTTTCCTCTCGCCGACGACTTATACCCCTGGCTTTTGGGAGATGTGATCATCTCGATTGATGCCGCGCAGAGTCAGGCGCGGCGAAGACGGCACTCCTTGCGAGAGGAGGTTCTCACGCTGCTCATCCACGGCATTTTGCATCTGCTTGGCTACGATCATGAAATCTCGCGGAGCGAAGCTATTCGGATGCATAAAAAGGAGAGAGAAGTGCAAGCCCTCCTGGAGAGCCGGCGTCTATAACCTATACGGCCTTCCCAGCCTGCGACCGTCACGCTAGTCTGCTGCGTATATGAGTCGCCTGCAGCAAACCGGGCTGGCCGCCCTAAGCGGTATCCTGCTTGCCCTCGCTTTCCCAAAAGTAGACTGGAATTTTTTGGCTTGGGTCGCCTTTGTGCCACTCCTATGGATTATTCAGGGCCAAACGCTACGGCGCGCCTTTACGTTAGGCTGGATTGCCGGCATGGGGTTTTATATAGGCACGCTCTACTGGATCGTGCACACAATTGGCCTATACAGCAATATCCCTTACCTCATTGCCGTTGGCCCGCTGCTGCTCATGTGCGCTATTCTGTCGGCTTACACGGGAGCCTTTGCCGCCGGAGTACGTATCTATATGCAACACGGTTTGCCCATTGTCCTGCTTGGGCCCCTCTTGTGGGTCGCCTTGGAATGGGTGCGCTCCTTCTTTTTTATTGGCTTTCCGTGGGTCAGCCTGGGCTATTCGCAGTATAACTTCTTAAACCTGATCCAGTTCGTCGAATTTACTGGAATGTATGGCCTCTCGGCGATTGTGGTGTTCGGCAATATTGTTATCTTTAGCGTATTGTCTCGTCAGGGCCCTGGGCGTGGCCGGTTGCTCCTGGTCTTGCTGCTCCTCGTTGCGGGACTTTCGGGCTGGGGCGGCTGGCGTCGAGAGCAGCTTGCCGCTCTGCCGAAAACCCACACGCTACGGGTTGGCGTTGCGCAGGGTAATATCGCCCAAGACAAAAAATGGGACCCAGACTACCAAGAGACCACGCTGGCCCGGTATGAGCAGTTGACGCGTCGGCTTGCTGAGCAAACGGTGGATTTGATTGTTTGGCCAGAAGCCTCAATACCCTTCTTCTTTCAATCTGACGTGACCTACCGCGGCCGGATCCTGGATCTTGCGCACGAGACGAAAACGCCCCTCCTATTTGGCAGCCCGGCCTTTCTCATGAATGGAACGGACATGCCCACACTGTTTAATCGGGCCTATCTGATGTCTCCCGAGGCAACTATCCTGGGACAATATGACAAGATTATTCTGACACCCTTTGGAGAATACATTCCCTTTCAGCACAGTGCTCTCTTTTTCCTGGATAAGTGGGTCGAAGGGATTGGGGACTTTGCACCAGGGACGACGCCTACTGTTTTTTCTCTTCCCTTTGGCAAATTTGGGGTCCTAATTTGCTACGAAGGAGTCTTTCCGGATTTGGCTCGTCGTTTTGTCCACAACGGGGCAACTCTGCTCATCAATATGACGAACGATGCCTGGTTTGGGAACACCTCGGCGCCGTACCAACATCTCGCCATGGAGGCCATGCGGGCGGTTGAGAATCGAGTTCCCTTGGTGCGTGCGGCAAACACTGGCATTTCGGCCATTGTGGGCATAGACGGGCAGGTACGGGCTCAAACAGCTCTTTTTGAAACAGCTTTTTTAGCCGAAGAGATGGCTTGGCCGCAGGTTACGTCTGTCTACACCCAGTACGGGGATTGGTTCGCCAAGTTGTGCGCTGTTAGTACACTGGTTATGTTAGGATACCCATACATCAAAGCGTCTTTTCGACGAAACGGAGGAAACGGGTATGCTCGTAGAAATGAAAGAGAAGTTGCATGAGCTGAGCGTGCGCATTCAGAGTTTTGGGAGGCATCTTTGACATTCCAGGAAAAGAAGCCCGCGCCGTAGAACTTGAAGAGCAGACCCTCGCCAACGAATTCTGGCAAGACCGGGGGAAGGCCCAAGCCGTTTTAAAAGAACGCGCCACCTTGCTTGATTCAATACAGGAATGGAAAAAGCAGGATCAGGCTGCTGCTGACGTTCTTGTCTTCTTGGAACTCGCCGAAGACGGAGATGCCGAAGCCATTGAAGAGGTTGAGCGGGCACTCTCTGAGCTTGAGGCTGGAGTCAACCAGGCCGAGTTTCAACGTATGTTGGGTGGAGAACACGACGCCCAGGGTGCGATCGTCAGTCTCCACCCAGGGGCTGGTGGCCTCGAAGCCCAAGACTGGGCCGACATGCTCCTGCGGCTCTATCTCCGCTGGGCGGAAAGGCGCGGTTACAAAGTGGATATGGCCGAACATCTCCCGGGTGAAGGCGGTGGGGTCAAAAGCGCTACCTTTACTGTGAATGGCGCGTACGCCTACGGCTATTTGCGGGCGGAGGCGGGTATTCACCGTCTTGTCCGTATTTCACCCTTTGATGCCAACGCCCGTCGGCATACTTCATTTGCCTCCCTTTTTGTTTACCCTGACATTGATGAAACGGTTGAGGTGGACATTCGTCCTGAAGATTTACGGGTCGATACCTACCGGGCGAGCGGCGCAGGCGGCCAGCATGTGAACAAAACCGACTCAGCCGTTCGCCTGACACACCTGCCTTCCGGGTTTGTCGTGGCGTGTCAGAATGAACGCTCCCAGCACCGCAATCGTACCCTGGCGATGAAGATTCTCCGCGCCCGGCTGTATGAATTGGAGGTGGAGAAACAAAAGGAGAAGATGGAAGATTTGCATAAAAGTAAAAAGGACATTGCCTGGGGGAGTCAGATTCGCTCATATGTCCTACATCCCTACCGGATGGTGAAAGACCATCGTACCGGAGTCGAGGTCGGCAATACCGATGCGGTTCTGGATGGCGAGATCGATCAGTTTATTGAGGCTTATTTACTACAGGAGGCGACTGCGGACTGATGTAGCCATTAACCAGCGGAAAGAGAACAGAGCGCGTGCTAGTACAAGAAAGTACGGGATATGACTGACGAGGTGGCAGGGTTGCTGAAACGCACTCGGATAGAACGTGGGCTCTCAATTGATGCAGTGGGACATGACACGAAAATTCCCGTTCATTACCTCAGGCTGCTTGAGGGCGACGGAGATCCCTATATCGTAGCTGATGTACTGTATCTTATCCCTTTTCTGCCGCGGGGTATGCTACCTTTCTTGATCGTGACTCTGCGGACATCATTAGTCAGTTTCTTGCCGACTTGCCGCGAGGGGATATCCACGAAAAACAAGGCTCTACTGCAATCTTTCACGCCGATCGTATCCCATCCTGGGCGGTGTCTCTTGCCCTACTCGCCCTCTTCCTCGGCGTCGTCCTGTTCTTGCTGTCTCGCGGCGATCCAAACTAAATCTTTTGGCAATAAATCTCTTGGCAATCAGTGCTGAAGCAGGTACACTTCTGCGACGCTTACCCCTATGCGACAAGGGAAAAAGCGCCTCCAGGGAGGGGAGACCATGAGCGCGTTGACTGTTGAAAAAATCCCGGAACTGACGGACCCAGTTCTGATTGTGGCATTTGCCGGCTGGAACGACGCTGGAGGCGCCGCGACTCATGCTACGCAATTCCTTATCAAACGACTCCAAGCCGACCGTTTTGCGAGCATAGATCCCGAAGAATTTTATAATTTCAGCGAGCAACGACCGCACGTTCGTCTGCGGGACGGGGTGTACCGAGAGATTATTTGGCCGGCAAACGAATTCTTTGCGAGTCGCGCCGCAACACTCAAGCGCAGCATCGTGCTGGGGCTGGGAATCGAGCCGCAGCTGCGCTGGAAAACGTATTGTGCCGCCCTGATCGATATCGTGAAACAGTGCGGGGTGAACTTAGTCATTACGCTTGGAGCCCTGCTGGCTGATGTCGCCTATAGCCGTCCCGTCCGGGTGATAGGATTTAGCAGCGATTCTGAGCTGTCTGCCCAACTCAATTTTTCGCAGTCCCGCTACGAGGGGCCAACAGGCATCGTTGGCGTTTTCAACGATGCCTGTCGCCAAGCCGGGGTGACCTCGGTCAGTTTTTGGGCCAACGTGCCACATTATATTTCCGCATCCCCAAATCCAAAGGCGGCCTTAGCCTTAGTGACCCGGCTCGAGTCTTTTCTCCAGGTGGCCCTGGATACGACTGAGCTTGTCTCGGGGGCGGCGGAATTTGACACGCAGGTGGCCGAGGCGGTTGCGGAGAATCCGAACATGGCCGCCTACGTGAAGCAACTGGAAAAGCAGAGTCTGGAAGAAGGGCTACACATGGACACTGTCTCTGCGGAAAATGGGGGCAATGGTCATGCCAATGGCAAAGACATGGCTGAGGAACTCCAACGTTTTTTGCAGCAGCGCAAGGAGCGCAAAGATGACGACTGAACGCAATCCGTCCTCAGACAAGGCCGTCTATCTGGTCAATTTGGGGTGTCCAAAAAACCAGGTCGACGGGGAAGTGATGCTGGGGCTCCTGGCGCAGTAAGGGTATACGATCAGCCTCGACCCGGGACAGGCCGGAGTCCTGATGGTCAACACGTGTAGTTTTATTAACGAGGCCAAGGAAGAGTCTATTGAGACGATTCTGGATCTTGCTCGCTATAAGGCTGCGGGTACACATAAACAACTGATTGTGACTGGTTGTTTAGCCCAACGCTATGGGCGAGAGTTACGGGACATGCTGCCGGAAGTGGACGTCTTTGTGGGAACGGGCGAATTCGTTCACATCACCGAAATTATCGAACACAAGCGTCGCCTGCTCGACGGTCCGGTCACCTATATCGGTGCGGCTCACGTGCTGCCGGATCATACGGTCCCGCGTTTCCCGACGACGCACTTTTACTCGGCGTACCTCAAGGTCGCCGAGGGCTGCAATCACAAATGCGCCTTCTGTATTATTCCCAAAATCCGTGGACGGCAGGAAAGCCGACCTATCGCTTCCCTCGTTGCCGAGGCTGAGGGCCTTGTCGCGCAAGGGGTGAAAGAGATTAATCTGATTGCCGAAGATCTGACGGCGTATGGGCGAGAACGCCGGGATGGAACGACCTTGCTCGCCTTGCTCAAGGCCCTGAGTACGATAGCCGGACTGGCCTGGATTCGGTTGCTGTATTGTTATCCGAATTATCTTGATACACCCCTGCTGCGGCGTATGCGACGTGAGAAAAGTGGGGAGGGGATTCGGCGACTGCTCGATCGTATTCGAAGCACTCTTCCTGGAGTAGTGTTACGCTCATCCTTTATCGTAGGCTTCCCTGGTGAGCAGGAAGACGATTTGCAACAGCTGTGTGATTTTGTGACGGAGGCCGGCATAGATAACGTTGGGGTATTCCGTTACTCCCAAGAAGAGGGGACGACGGCCGGAACCATGCCGGACCAAGTGTCTGAGGAGGTCAAAGAAGACCGCTGGCACAGGTTCATGGAACGGCAGGCTCATGTTGCCCGTAAAAAGAACCTCGCTCGTGTGGGAAAAGAACAGGCGGTTTTAGGCGGCGGTCAAGACGATCAGGGCCGTTGGTGGGGACGAACCCAGGGACAAGCCTCCGACATTGATGGAATTGTGTTGCTGGAAAACTGTCAGGCCGATATCGGCGAGATTATTCCAGCCCGCATGACGGGTGTGGACGGTTACGATATACGGGCAACCTGCTTGTTCGAAACGCATACCCAAAATCCAGTGGCGTCAGTGGCGATTGACTTTATTGATACTTCCCTTTAGGTTGTGCCTCCTTTTTCGTCCTGATTTCGGTGAGAGGGAAGGTGATATGAGAAAAGCGTTCCTCAAAAAGATGTGTACTACGCTGACTCGACAGAAGCAACAAATCTTGCAGCAGCTCGATGAGGAAATTCGGGAGGGCAAAGAGAACGAACTCGACGAAGGGATGGACACCTACGATCTTGCGAGCGAGGAGCGGGATCGGGAAATTAATCTCATCCTGGGTGATCGCGACCGGGATAAACTCCAGGCTATAGAAGACGCCTTAGACCGGATCGAAGAAGGCGAATACGGGCTGTGTGAAAAATGCGAAGAAGAGATCGCCCAAGCGCGGATCGAAGCCTTACCGTTCACCCGGCTGTGCGTAGCGTGCCAAGAGCAGCTTGAAAAAGAAGCCCGCTTCCAGCGCCGCGTCGATGATGGTAGTGTTCCCCGGCGGTCAAACGCGGTCGATCTCGACGACGACGGGTAATGCCGGATTTCTATTTTTCCACGTATTTTTGTTGGCTACACAACACACCGCATATTCTTCGCCCGTGTTGTGTCATCAATGCTGCTTAAGGGGGAAGTGGTCCGAGAGAGCAACTCTCTCACCATCCTCCATGGCCATGTGGTGAGATGGTAACAGGAGACGCCCGTTCCCTCCTCACGACGCTGTTTCGCGCCTCCGTGCAGGCGGTACATCCGCTCCGTCTTGTCCAACATATTGTCTCGATTGACAACGAAGCGCTCGTCGTTCAGCTCAAAGGAAAGCATGCCCAGCGGTCCACTTTTTCTCTGAACGGACGTGTTTTTCTGATTGGCGTGGGAAAGGGGGCAGGACCCATGGCCGCAGCCTTGATGTCCTTGCTCGGGGATCGGATCGCTGGCGGGAGTATTATTATCCCCAGCGAGCAGACGCTCAGACTGCCGGGGATTACCGTCATACAGGGCGAGCATCCACTCCCTGGGCAGGGCAGCCTGGCCGGGACAGAAGCGCTTGTCAACAGCCTTTCGCAGATGCAGCCTCAAGACCTGGTGCTCTTTTGTTTGACTGGTGGTGCGTCGAGTTTGTTGGTGAGTCCAGCCCCAAGGATGACGCTTGCCGATAAGAAACACGCCAATCAGGTCTTGCTCGCTTGTGGGGCTGATATTCGCGCCATCAATACGGTGCGCAAACACCTGTCTCAGATCAAAGGCGGCTGGCTCGCGTACTATGCACAGCCGGCTACTGTGGTGAGTTTGATACTCTCAGACGTCATTGGTGATGATCTGAGTGTGATTGGCTCTGGTCCGACTGTGCCTGACCCCACCACATTTGCAGATGTGTGGCAGGAGATCGAACACTATCGAATTGAAATGCAACTGCCTGTCTCAGTTCGCTCATATCTGCGGCAGGGACTCCGTGGAGCAGTGCCCGACACACCAAAACCTGGTGATCCGATGTTTGCTCGGGTACATAATATTTTAATCGGATCGAACCGTGTTGCGCTGCGAACTGCCGAAAACACGGCAGAACAAAGTGGCATGCGATCCCGTCTTCTTTCGCATGGGCTTGCCGGCGAGACAACCCAAGTAGCTCGCGAATTTGCTGCAACGCTACGCTCGGTGCTGCATACCTGTTCCGCTCCAACCTGCGTCCTTGCCGGTGGAGAAACTACGGTCCAGGTCCGCGGCAACGGAAAAGGCGGGCGCAATCAAGAATTTGCGCTCGTTGTTGCGCAAGAACTCCAAGGAGAAAAGGGCTGGACTCTTCTCAGTGCAGGAACAGACGGGATCGACGGTCCGACTGATGCGGCAGGCGCGTTTGCTGACGGACAAACAATAGCGCAAGCTCGACTGAAACATCTCAACCCGTCCGGCTTTTTACGCAATAACGATACCTATGCATTCTTTTCCGCTCTCGGCGACCTGTTTCGTCCGGGATCGACCGGGACAAATGTCATGGACATTAAAATTGCGCTCGTGTCTCCTCCTTCGACTTGAAAAACCCTCTTGTCAAAGCCTCTCAAACACACTAGAACGCCCGAAAGAGGGCGTCGATGATGGTAAGCACCCCGGATAACGATCCAAGCAGCCGAGTTCCACCCGGCCAGTTTCTGGTTGAAAAATTCCCCGTCTTGAGCTACAGGCCAACTCCCCGATTTGATCCCGCAACATGGGAGTTTCGCCTGTTTGGGCTGGTGGAAAAGCCGGTTCGGCTCAACTATCAGCAGTTTGCGCACTGTCCAAAACCCGGCTGACGGCTGACTTCCACTGTGTGACCACCTGGTCACGGTTGGACAACGTGTGGGAGGGCGTTTCTGCTCGGCGTGTTGTGAATCTCGTCCGCCCCAATCCTGAAGCGTGCTGGGTGCTGATTCATTGTAACGGCGGGTATACGACCAATTTGTCGCTGGCGGACTTCTTAGACGAGGATGTGATTTTTGCTCAGCGTCATGATGGACACGATATAGACCCCGATCATGGCTGGCCGCTGCGCTTAGTCGTGCCCAAACTCTATGCCTGGAAGAGCGCCAAATCGGTATGTGGTGTGGAGTTCTTGGCTGAAGATCGGCGCGGATTCTGGGAGGTGCGCGGCTATCATACGCGGGGCGATCCGTGGGCCGAGGAGCGCTATAGTGACCAAGAGGAATGAGGCATGAGGAATGAGCAGACAAACGCGGCAAACGAAGAGAGAAAAGCCATGTCGAATACTTTTCTTGTGCGTGGAGTGACAGCCTTTAACGCTGGCCATTTTTTCGAAGCGCACGAGATCTGGGAGACCGTCTGGAACGAGAGTGTCGGTGAAGAGAAACGCTTTGTGCAGGGCTTGGTTCAACTTGCTGTCGGGTATCTCAAACTTTCCAGCGCCCAATATCGCGGCGCGCAAAAATTGCTTGAGCGCGGCTGTCAGACACTGAATACGTTTCCTGCAACATATGCCGGACTCCAGGTCGATGTGCTGTGCGCCGTGAGTACCACGCTTATCCGCCAACTGGCAGAAAAGGGAGTACCTCTACATTTTCGGACTCCGCATATCCACCACACTCAATCTGCGTCATAAAATCGGTAAGACCCCTCCGCGTGCTGCCCTTTTGAGCTGTATTCTGAATGGACACTCAGTCAATTTTTCTTGACAAAGCCCTTGTCTCGATAGTATGACAATACAGGCAGCAGGAGTCTGTGGTGGCAGAGGTCGAGACAGCAATCTGGGGAAGAAGGAATGGCGGTCTACACAGCCCTCGACAGAAAAACTGTCCAAGGTCTGATCAAAGACTATGGCTTTGGACGACTATCAACCGCCAAGGGCATTCCTGCCGGATCGGTGAGCACATACTACTATCTTGAGTTCCCCAAGGGGAAGTTTTTTCTAAAAATAGATGAAGTGAAGAGTGAAGAAGAAGTGCGGGACGAACTCGCCCTGTTGCTCTTCTTGCGTAAGCATGGGATACCCTGCCCTCGGCCTGTGACCGACAAACATGGGCGCTACTTGCGCAGCTACCAGGAGAAAGCGGTCTCAATCTATCGTAATATCTCCGGTAAAGCTTTCTCTGAGGAGACGCTCACCAGTGCGCATTTAGAGAAAATCGGCCAGGCTCTCGCCCAGCTGCATCTCGTTGGCCAGGAGTATAAAAAGTCTATTCCGAACCGATTTAGTTTTGAGCGGTTGCAGACTCTCTACCACGACTTGCGTGGGAGTATTGCGGACCATTTGAAGCATGTTCTTCACATCCTGGATGACGAAATCGCCTATCAAGAAGAATACAGAGAGGAAAAGTTACCTAAAGGCATTATTCATGGGGACCTGTTTCCTGACAATGTTCTTTTTCGTGGCGGAAAAGTGACCGGCATGCTTGACTTTGAAGCCGCTTGCTCGGGTAAATTCATTTATGATCTGGCAACAGTGGTGAATGCCATGTGTTACCACGAGGACCATTATCACATTGACCGATTTGACGCGTTACTCCATGGCTATCAGTCTGAACGTACTCTCACACTTGCTGAGTGGGATACGTTTCCAAATGAACTGCGGTTTTCAGCCCTCCGTTTTACACTCACCCGGCTGCGCGATTTCTTCTTTCGGCATATGGACGAGAAGGTGCGGGTCAATAAAGATTTTCGTGACTTTTTCGAGCGTCTGAAGATTCTGCGTCGAGAACGAGCCGGTGGAATGGATCAGATGCTGCTCACCATGGCAACTGGCTATGACTATCGGAAATACCAAAAGATCCATGCCGGGGCGAGATGAAGACTACCCTCCCTCGGCGGAACACGTGTAAGTACAAGGTCTTACTCTGCTTCAAGCAGATGGCAAGTAGACAGCAAGAGGAAGCGGTCCGTCTGTGTTCAAAAAAATTCTGATCGCAAACAGAGGAGAAATTGCCACTCGCATTGCGCGGACGTGTCGCGAAATGGATATTGCTGTAGTCGCCGTGTACTCGGAGGCGGATCGTTCCTCGCCTCATCTGTATGCAGCAGATGAGGCAGTGTGTGTTGGACCGGCCTTGGCAAGTGAGAGTTATCTCAATATTGAGGCGGTGCTTGCTGCGGCTCAGCGGACGGGAGCCGACGCCATACATCCCGGTTATGGCTTTCTCTCCGAAAATGCGACGTTTGCACGTGCAGTGCACGCCGCCGGCCTGACCTTTATTGGCCCGTCCCCTGAGGCTCTGTCTGCGATTGGCAATAAAATTTTCGCACGGCAGACGGTAACCAAGCTCGGCATTCCGGTCATTCCCGCCCTTGAGAATCCAGCATCCAATCCAGCTGTTTTGCACGAACAAGTCAAATCCCTGGGTTATCCTGTGCTCATCAAAGCTGCGGCGGGGGGCGGTGGAAAAGGCATGCGTGTCGTGCGTCAGGAAGCCGAACTTGTGGAGGCTGTGTCTACGGCGCAACGCGAAGCCCTGGCGGCCTTTGCCGAAGGCGCGGTCTATGTGGAGCGCTTTATCGAACGGCCGCATCATGTCGAAGTCCAGATTCTGGGAGATACTACTGGTCATCTGGTCCATCTTGGCGAGCGTGAGTGTTCGATTCAGCGGCGCTATCAGAAAATTGTAGAAGAGACCCCTTCTCCAGCCGTGTCTCAGTCTCTCCGTAACAAGCTGACGATGGCAGCACTCACTATTGCTCAGGCTGCTGGCTACTATAATGCCGGAACTGTGGAATTCATTCTCGACGCTGAAGGCAACTTTTACTTCCTTGAGGTGAACGCTCGGCTCCAGGTTGAGCACCCGATTACCGAATGGGTGACCGGCCTGGATCTGGTGCGCGAACAAATTCGCATTGCCGCCGGCGAGTCGCTGGGCTTCAGTCAGGACGACGTCCACCTCACAGGGCACGCCATAGAGTGCCGCCTATATGCCGAAGACGCTGCGCACGGCTTTTTGCCGTCGCCTGGAAAAGTCTTGGCGTGGCATGCACCGCACGGGCCCGGTGTACGGGTAGACGCGGGCGTGGAGTCACAGACCGATGTGCCCGTACACTATGATCCCCTGATGGCCAAAATTTCGACGTGGGGTACGGATCGTGAGCAGTCCCGCAGACGCATGGCTGGGGCCTTACGCCAGACCGCTATCCTCGGTCCGACCACGAATTTACCATTCCTGATCGAACTCATAGATCATCCCGCCTTTACTGCAGGTGAGACGCATACAGCATTTCTTCCCGATTACTTTTCAGACTGGCAGCCCGGCGAAAAGCCGCATACGCTTGCCGCTGTGTTAGCCGCTGCCTTGCATCGTAGTCTAAGCAGCAGTGGCAGCGCTGGAGAGACTTCCTTGCCGTCAGCGCAGACCGCGACGCCATGGCAGCAGCTTGGCGGATGGCGAATTACTTCCTAGTTGACCGTTCCGTCCTACTGAATACATCCATGAAAACAACATTATACGCTGACGGCGAAGAGCTGACGCTAGAATATAATAAAGACGGTGACACATACGACGTCGCTCTCAACGGAAAATCCCGACGCACGCAAGTTGTCGCTAGCCGTGATGGAGCGGTGACGCTTATAGTCGATGGAAACCCGCTACAGGCCTATGTTGTTCGCGATGGAACCCGCAGTTTGGTCTCGATTGCAGGTCTACCCTACGAGTTCGATCATGAGCCGCCCAAGCAATCGCGTACTCGACAACGCGGAGCCGGCGGTAGTTTTGAGCCTGAGATTCTCTCCCCCATGCCCGGCAAAATTCTCGAAGTCAAAATCGCCGAAGGTGAGACTGTCGAAGCCGGACAGACACTTATCCTGCTCGAAGCCATGAAGATGGAAAATGCGTTGACTGCCGAGGGCAGTGCACGGATCACAAAAATCCATGTATCTGACGGAGATCTCGTTGACCTAGGCCAGGTTCTCGTTGAACTCGTCGAACTAGAGCCACTTGAAACGGAGTAAAGGTATACAAGCAAGAGGGCAGCCACATCGGGCTGCCTCATTTGATATGAAATTGAGTTGCTTAGCCTAACTGCGAACCTAGCTGCAAGCCGACTTGAACGGCGAGTTCATCGGCAGCAATCTTTCCGCTCTCAGCGCGTATTTTTTTTGCAACAACGGCTCCGCCATAGACGGCAATATTGACACTGCCACCGCCAATAGCAACGACCTGTCCAGGGGGGGCTTCGCCTCCAGACTTTTGGAGGCCGCAGTCATACAGCCGAATCTTTTTTCCCTGCCACAGTGTTGATGCGCCAGGCTGCGGATCACAGCCACGGATATGATCGTAGACCTCTTGAGCGGGTCTGGACCAATCAATACCCGAGTGTTCATCGCGGCACAGCGGGTCGTAGTTTGCCCGGGACTCGTCTTGCACAATGCGTGGTGGGTCGCCGGCTTTAATCAGGGCTATTGCCTCGTCTATCGCCTCGATACCGAGCGGGAACAGCTTGTTGAAATAGAGGCTCCCAGTTGTTTCTTGCGGACCGATTATGACCTCTTTCTGCACCAGGAGCGGGCCGGTATCTATGCCGTCGTCAACCCAGAACCAGGAGATCCCGGTCTTGGTCTCACCGTTGATCAGCGTCCAGTTAATCGCACTCCCGCCGCGATATTTTGGTAACAGAGAGGGGTGAAAACAAATGCTGCCATGTTTGGGGGCATTAAATACTGGTGCTGGAACGATCTGGGTTACAAAGGCGAGAACGGCGAGGTCCGCGTCGAGTTCTTTGAATTTCTCCAAAATCTCTGCACCTTTCATCGATTTTTGCTGATAGACGGGAATGGTGAGTTCTATAGCGCGCTGCTTGACCGGATCAAACTTGCCTTCGTTTTTATCCGGTGGACAAAACACGGCCAGGACTTCTTCTCCCCTATCTAAAAGTTTATCGAGTGTTTTTTCCGCGAACGCGGCTTGACCAATGAGAATAATGCGCATGGCTCTCCCCCTTTTATGCTGTGTGGTTTTCCTGTGGAGCAAACAAGTCTTTGAGCACCTGGCTCAGCTTCTGTCCCATTTCTGCAATGCCGGCCGGATTCAATAGTAAACGGTTATTCATTTCAATTTCGAGATACACTAAATCGTTGCGTTCGCCATGACTCCCCGCACTATAAATGAGGCCGTCATAGCCGGAGTAGGGCTCATTGTGACGCACCTGATAGCCGTTGTGGCTCAGTCGCTGGCCGAACTCCAGGGCAAGGTCTTCATAGCGGTCAAACAGAATGCCTAAATCAAACGGTCTTTTCTTCTCACCGAGAATAGGGGCGAAGCTATGCACGCTCAGCAGCATGATCGGGTGAGATTTTTTCGGCTGAGATTTTTTTTGAGCCAGAACGTAATCAATCGCTGCATGATAAGGGTTGTAGAAGTCAGTGATACGGCGCTGTCGCTCAGAGTCTGTGACCTGCCTATTGGCGGGCACACGTATACCATCGCTCTCTGGAATAATAAGGTCATGGTCGGACAGATCTCTGTTGCAGTCGATCAGGAGTCGTGAATAACCTGAAGAAACTGCTGGAGAATCAATATGTTGTATAATTTCTTGGACAACCGCCCGAGCGCCGATATCCCAGCCGATGTGCCTTTTGAGATGTTCAGGGCTGACCCCCAGGTTTTGGTATTCGGTCGGCACTGCGCACGAGGCATGTTCGCACGTGAGCACGACGGGAAAGCGACCGTCCGGGTTGAGAACCGTAACAGGAGCATGTGTACTCACCGGAATTTTCCTACAGTCCAAGTTTATAACTGTGTTGACAAATGAATACGAATTAAATTAGAACAGTTTTTCTATTAAGGAGATCTCGTTGTGCGACGAGAAAAAAGCAACTATATCATTCAAGCAGTCGCCCATGCTCTTGATGTTCTTGAGCAATTCCATACCGATGCAGAACTTGGGGTAACCGAACTGAGCAAACGGCTGACGCTACACAAAAACAATGTCTTCCGAATCCTAGCAACATTGGAATCCCGCGGCTATATCGAACAAAATCGTTCGACCGAAAACTATCGTTTGGGCACACAATGTTTACAGCTCGGGCAGACCTATATCCAACATATGGGACTCTTGCGACAAGCAAAGTCGGTTATGCTGGATGTGGTCCAGGCGTGTCGTGAGACCGTTTATGTCACCGTCATGCGGCAGGGTAAAGTTGTCCCTATCGACATGGTTGAGCCTGATCAGGCTGTACGGATCGTGTCACATATTGGTGAAAGTCTGCCTTTGCATTGTACGGCTGTAGGCAAGGTGCATCTGGCCTTTGAGACGGGAGAAGAGGCCCAGCGCTCCCTGCCCGACTTGCTCGATGTTCACACTGAGCAGACGATTACAGATCATGGGACGCTCCAATCACAGCTCAGTGAGGTCCTCCAGAAGGGCTATGCTATAGAGAACGGTGAGCATCTGGCCGACGTCCGGACGGTAGCGGTACCGATTCGTGACTACACTCGCTCTGTGGTTGGCAGTTTGGCAGTTAGCGGCCCTGCCTACCGGATCGGGACGGAACGACTCCAGCAAGAGCTGGTTCCGTTAGTCATTCAAGCCGGCAAAGATCTCTCTAGTCGTCTTGGCCATCCTGAGTCTTAAATCGCTCGGTGCTTGGTCTGACTACTGTGTCCGCCTGGGCCTATTGGTTCGACGCACACAAGCCAGGCACGCTTGACAGCCGTAGGCTGAAGCGCTGAACTAAAGCAATATTTTTCTATGCCATGGCATGCCCAGCGGCATACACGCGGAAAGCGTGTGCGTATCTTACGACGGGAGGAAAACACTTGTGAAAGTACTTGTGGCAGTCAAACGGGTGCCTGACCCAGAGACAACGATCCGTGTCAAATCCGATGGATCGGGCATTGAGACGGACAACATCAAGTATGTCATTAACCCCTTTGATGAGATCGCTCTTGAAGAAGCCCTGCGTATTAAAGAAAAGCTGGGCTCGGGTGAGGTCATCCTCGTCAGTATCGGCGTCAAAGCTGTATCTGAACAGCTCAGGACTGGTCTGGCTATGGGCGCGGACCGTGCCATTTCGGTTGGCTGCGACCAAGAGCTCGACTCTCTCGGTGTGGCTCGTATCTTGGCAAAAATCGTTGAGCAAGAAAGCCCTGAGATCGTGCTCCTGGGCAAACAGGCTATTGACGATGATGCGAATCAGGCCGGACAAATGTTGGCGGCACTCCTGGGCTGGCCGCAAGCAACCTTTGCGTCTGAGGTGGAACTGTCCGACGATCAGCAATCGGTTAAGGTGACGCGGGAAGTGGATGGCGGGCTGGAAACGGTTGGTTTTGCCTTACCCGGCATTATTACCTCTGACTTGCGGCTCAATGAACCTCGTTATGCTTCACTGCCCGGTATCATGAAGGCACGCAAGAAAGAGATCAAAGAGATTGCCGCAGCCGACCTTGGTGTTGACATCACGCCGCGCCTCACGGTGCAGATGCTGGAGCCGCCGACCAAGAAGGAAGGCGGCAAGAAGGTTGAGACGGTGGCAGAGCTGATGACACTGCTCCACGACGAAGCCAAAGTCATCTAATGTCATCTGCGTCATCTGGAGACCATCACAATGGGAAATATACTTGTTTTTGCGGAAATTCAGAAAGGCAGCCTGCCGAAAAGCTCACTGATTACGATCCAGGCCGGTAAAGAAGCGGCGAGCAAGCTAGGTGGCGATGTGCTGGTTGCCGTGCTGGGCTCAGACATTGAGGCTGCGACTCAAGAAGCGGCCGGGTACGGAACGGCTAAGGTCTTAGCTGTGAGTGATGCCGCCCTGGAACATTATCTTGCCGATTCGTATGCCGCAGTGCTTGAACAGTTGGTGCAAGCCAACCAGGTGACGATGCTCGTGGCCACATCTACTGCGATAGGAAAAGATCTTTTGCCGCGCGTGGCCGCACGGCTGGGCGTGGGGATGGCCAGCGATGTGGTGGAATTCAATGAGGATGGAACGCTGCAGCGGCCCATGTATGCCGGCAATACGGTGGCGACGGTTGCTCTTGACGACGATATAAAAGTCGTGTCCGTGCGTAGCACGGCCTTTGACGCCGCTCAGCCGGGCGATCGGTCTGCTGTCGAACAAACCAGTGTCAGCTTGGATGCAGACGCTACCAAGCTGCAGTTTGTGTCCTTTAATGAGACCCAATCTGATCGACCCAACCTGACCGAAGCCAGTATCGTGGTGTCTGGCGGGCGTGGGCTCAAGTCGGGCGAGAACTTCACGACCTATCTCGAACCACTGGTTGATGAGCTTGGCGCAGCCATGGGCGCCAGCCGCGCAGCAGTTGATGCGGGCTTTGTGCCGAACGATCTGCAAGTCGGGCAGACAGGCAAAGTGGTGGCGCCTGATTTGTATATTGCGGTTGGAATTTCCGGTGCCATTCAGCACTTGGCCGGCATGAAGGACTCTAAAGTCATTGTGGCCGTCAATAAAGATCCGGACGCACCGATTTTCAATGTGGCTGACTATGGCCTGGTAGCCGATCTCTTTAAGGCCGTGCCCGAGTTGACTGAGGCAGTGAAAAAGGCAAAGGCGTAGGGAATAGCGTCAAGAACGCGGCCGGCGCGGGACTCCCTTCCGCGCCGGCCGTTTTGATATTCCATGCGCTCGCCCAAACAGCGAGTCTCCCTCCAACGGCTGGCAACGGCTAGCAACGGTGGGGATGTGAGGCAGCGCAGCACTCACCCGCCTCTTCGACACAATCAGCAAAGGCAGCGCAATGAGAAAGTAGGTTGGTTGCATGAGTCTGATGAGTCTTCTGATCGCCAATCGAGGTGAAATCGCTATTCGGATTGTGCGTGCGGCTGCCGAGCTCGGCATGCGCACGGTCACCATTTTCTCTGAAGACGATGTGCACTCGCTCCATACCCGTAAGGCGGATGAGGCACGGCCGCTCCAAGGCCGTGGTGTTGCCGCCTACCTCGATATCGAGCAAATCGTTGCCGTTGCTAAGCAAGCCGGCTGTGACGCGATTCATCCAGGCTATGGGTTTTTAAGCGAGAACGCGGAGTTTGCCAGGCAGTGTGCCGAGGCCGGCGTCACTTTTGTCGGACCACAAGTCGAAACGCTTGCCCTGTTTGGCGACAAAGGACAAGCGCGGCTACTGGCCAAAAAATGCGGAGTCCCCGTGCTGCCTGGGACGTCGGGTTCGACGAGTCTGGAAGAGGCGAGAGATTTCCTGGTGTCATTAGGCGCCGATGCGGCGGTGATGATCAAGGCCATAGCCGGTGGCGGCGGCCGTGGTATGCGCGCTGTTCATGCGGTCGATGAAATTGACACGGCCTACACCCGGTGTCAGTCCGAAGCAAAAGCGGCGTTCGGTAGTGGTGACGTGTATGTTGAGCAACTCGTCCTCCGTGCTCGACACATTGAGGTGCAGGTCATTGGCGACGGGTCTGGCGCGGTCAGTCATCTGGGTGAGCGTGAATGTAGTATTCAACGTCGCAACCAGAAGTTGGTGGAAATCGCTCCGTCTCCCGGGCTTTCGTCTCATCTCAAAGAGCGCTTGAGTACGGCTGCAGTCCGGCTCGCACAGGAAGTGCAGTACGCTAGTCTGGGCACGTTTGAGTTTCTCGTTGATGCTGCACCCAACGGCGACGACGCGACATTTGCATTTATTGAAGCCAATGCGCGGCTGCAAGTTGAGCATACCGTGACAGAAGAAGTGACGGGTGTGGACCTCGTAAAGGCGCAATTACGGATTGCTGGAGGAAGCTCGCTGGCTGATCTTGGACTCACCCAGGCGAGTATTCCTGAGCCGCGTGGGTTTGCGATGCAGGTCCGTATCAATATGGAGACTACGGCAGCTGATGGCACGATCCGACCATCGAGTGGGACATTGTCCACGTTTGAGGTCCCGTCGGGTCCTGGTGTGCGAACAGATTCATTCGGCTATGTTGGTTATACCACCAGTCCGAGTTTCGACTCGCTCCTGGCCAAACTGATTGGGTATTCATCGTCGCCGGATTTTTCCGACGTTGTGATCAGAACATACCGTGCGCTGTGTGAGTTTAAAATCGAAGGCGTCGCGACCAATATTCCATTCTTACAAAGCCTTTTGCAGCATACTGACGTGACAAAAAACCAGGTCTACACTCGTTTTGTTGAGGAGCATATAGCGGAGCTAGTTGACTCAGGTGAGCACCAACGCTTCTTTTTTCATACAGAAGCCGTCCAGGCGGGGGCACCTGCGCTTGCCGGCGGCAAACTTGCCGGCGTTAAAATAGACACAGTTGATCCCTTAGCCGTGCTCGATCATGGCAAATCTGCGAGTCAGGCAGCCTCTGCCGCCCCGGCCGTGCAGACTCCGGCCGTCGATGTGGTTGGTCCTGACGGCACAATTGCCATCCCTGCTCCTTTACAAGGGACGATAGTCAGTCTTGAGGTGAGTGAGGGCGATCTTGTCCACGTAGGCCAGCAGCTCCTGATCATGGAATCCATGAAAATGGAGCATGTGATCTCAGCCGAAACGAGTGGCATTATCCGCCAGCTTACTGTCAACCAAGGAGACGCAGTCTTCGAAGGACATCCACTTGCCTTCATTGAGGAGACTGAAGTCGAGCTTACGGAGACGATACAAGAAGAGAAGCTCGACCTCGACTACATCCGTCCTGATCTTGCGGATGTCATCGAACGCCACGAGTTGGGGCTTGATGCCGCTCGGCCGGAAGCGGTCGCCCGACGGCGTAAGACCGGCCAACGTACGGCGCGTGAGAATGTATACGACATCTGCGATGCAGATACCTTCGTCGAGTATGGGCCTATGATTATTGCTGCCCAACGGCAGCGGCGCTCGCTCGATGATTTGATTAAACGTACCCCGGCGGACGGAATGATCGCCGGAGTCGGCCGTGTCAACGGTGACCTGTTTGAGGAGAAAGCGGCGCAGTGTATCGTTATTTCGTATGACTACACTGTCCTCGCCGGTACCCAGGGGTTTAAGAATCATTACAAAAAAGATCGCATGTTCGAGCTGGCCGAAAGGTGGCAGCTGCCGGTTGTCTTCTTTGCTGAAGGCGGCGGTGGTCGTCCTGGCGATACGGACTGGTCGAGCCCGTCCGGCCTCGACGTGCCTGCTTTTTATTTGTGGGGTAAGCTCAGCGGCATGGTGCCGCTAGTCGGCATTACTTCGGGCCGTTGCTTTGCCGGTAACGCCGTGATCCTGGGCTGTTGTGACGTGATAATTGCTACTGAAGGTTCGAATATTGGCATGGGCGGTCCGGCCATGATCGAGGGGGGCGGTCTAGGTGTGTTCCGGCCGGAAGAAGTTGGTCCCATGGCCGTGCAGGTGCCGAATGGGGTGGTGGATATTCCGGTCAAGGATGAAGCTGAGGCTGTACGGGTGGCCAAGCAATACCTGTCTTACTTCCAGGGGCCAATAGCGGACTGGGAATGCTCTGAGCAGCGCTTGCTGCGCAGCATCGTGCCGGAGAATCGGCTGCGCGTGTATGAGGTTCGCGATGTCATACAGACCTTAGCCGACACCGGCTCAGTGTTGGAGATTCGCAAACACTTCGGTATTGGCATGGTCACCGCCTTCATCCGCGTCGAGGGACGCTCGATCGGTCTAATTGCCAACAATCCTAAACATCTGGGCGGGGCTATCGATTCCGATGCTGCGGACAAGGCGACGCGGTTTATGCAGTTATGTGATGCGTTTGATATTCCACTGCTCATGCTGTGTGACACGCCGGGCAATATGGTCGGTCCTGAGGCAGAAAAGACCGCCCTGGTGCGGCACTGCTGCCGTATGTTTGTGACCGGTTCGAGCCTGACTGTTCCGTTCTTCACCATTGTGTTGCGCAAGTCGTATGGATTAGGGGCCCAAGGGATGGCTGGCGGGAGCTTCAAGGCGCCTTGTTTTGCGGTTTCTTGGCCAACGGGCGAGTTTGGTGGCATGGGGTTAGAAGGGGCGGTTAAGCTGGGTTTTCGTAAAGAATTGGAGGCTGAAACGGACCCTTCTAAACGCACAGAACTCTACGAACGGCTCGTCGCCAAGATGTATGAAAATGGCAAAGCGCTCAGCACGGCTACGTATTTTGAGATTGATGATGTGATTGATCCAGCCGAGTCACGACGCTGGATTATGACTGCACTCCGCTCATCGCCGCCGCCGGAACCCCGTACGGGGAAAAAGCGGCCATGTATTGATACATGGTGATAAGCTGAGTGTTGTTTTCTGTTAGTGCGTAGAGGCGCATGCCGCGCCCTCTCCTGCTCTAGTCTGAAACTACCTTCCCACAAAATTCCCAGGACGGCGTTCCGCCACAGCTTTGAGGCCTTCTTTATGATCTTCGGTCTGCTGGAGGCGGTGCTGTTCTTTGAACTCGTGATCGGTGGCGGCTTTTACGGCAGCCGCGATGCCGTCCCGCATGGTCGCCCGTACGGACTGTACGGCGAGGGGCGCGTTCTCCGCAATTTCCTTGGCCAACTCTAAGGCTGCAGACCGCACGTTTTCCTTTTCAGTCAGAACCTCACCCAAACCCCAGGCATAGGCTTCCTCACCCCCAATACGTCGGCCTGTTTGGAAAATGAGGTTGGCACGTGGCTCGCCAATCAGCCGGGGGAGTGTGGTCGTTAGTCCAAAGCCAGGATGAAAGCCGAGTTTGACGAAATTCGCGGCAAACCGAGTCTCTGAGCATAACACGCGAAAGTCTGGCACTAATGCGAGCCCAAAGCCGCCACCAATGGCAGCGCCCTGGATCGCACCAACAACCGGCTTCTTGCCGGCAAACAGCCGTACGGCCTCGGCGTAGAGTGGGTTGCCGGTCCCGACATCGCGCAAATCCCGCTCTGCCTGACCCGTATGGAAATTGGCGCCTGCACAGAAATGCTTGCCATCTGCTGCTAGCACGATAGCCCGACAGTCCATTTCTTTATCCAGGTCTTCAAACGCGTTCGCCAGAGATGTAATGAGTTCAGTATCAAAGAAATTATTCGGCGGTCGTTGGATTTCTGCGGTTGCGACATGATCGGCCAGCGTTACTTCAACATCTCCGTAGCGTGTTTCCATCAGTTCTCTCCTTTTGCTTTTCAATCCTGACAGCAGGGCTCTCTTTGCCAACCGGATATAGCACTATCCTGTCGCTCTCGGTAGCATTCCCGAACCTAGTCTCGTTTTCTTCTCTCATCTATACTCTCCTTAAACAGGTTGCGTTTATGGAATTTGACGACGTCTTGGAACAGGTCTTAACGCTGCTAGAGCGCGACAAACGACTCTCCTACCGGGGAATCAAGAGGCGTTTCGGCCTGGATGACCAATATCTGGAAGACCTCAAAGAAGAACTCCTCTTCTCGCATCCAGAGATTTCAGAAGCGGACGGGCGGGGACTCATATGGAATGGAGAAGGAGGGCAGACGGTAGAAGCGTCGGAGACTACCTCCCAGTCCCCTGCCAGCTACACGCCGCAGCACCTAGCCGAGCGCATCCGCGCCGAACAAGCGGCGATGGAATCACGTGGGAGCGCAAAACCATCACCGCGCTGTTTGCCGACCTCAAAGGCTCCACGGCCATGATTGAAGGCCTCGACCCCGAAGACGCCCGCGCGATTATCGATCCGGCGCTGCAACTGATGATGGACGCGGTGCATCGCTATGACGGCTACGTGGCCTAAGCGCTGGGTCACGGCATCTTTGCGTTGTTCGGGGCGCCGATCGCGCATGAAGACCATCCGCAGCGAGCGCTGTATGCGGCGCTGCGGATGCAAGAAGAGATGCGGGGGTATGCGGATACGCTCCGGGAGCAGGGACGCGCTCCGCTCATGGTGCGCGTGGGGCTGAACACGGGCGAAGTGGTGGTGCGCTCCATTCGCAAAGACGACCTGCATACCGACTATGTCCCCGTCGGCCACTCCACGAACCTGGCCGCCCGGATGGAACAACTCGCTGCCCCCGGCTCTATCCTCGTCACGGCGTACACCCATAAGCTCACCGACGGCTACTTCGAGTTCAAAGACCTGGGCCAGACGCACATCAAAGGCGTCGAAGAGCCGCTGAATGTCTATGAGGTCTTAGGCGCTGGCCCACTCCGCACTCGATTGCAGGTCTCTGCCCGGCGTGGACTCACGCGCTTTGTGGGGCGTCACAGCGAGCTGGACCAGCGGCAACGGGCGTTCGAGCAGGCCAAGGACGGCCACGGCCAAATCGTGGGGGTACTAGGCGAGCCGGGGCTGGGGAAATCCTGCCTGTTTTACGAGTTCAAACTTACCTCCCAAAGCGGCTGTCTGGTGCTCGAAGTGTTTGCGGTGTCGCATGGGAAGGCGTCACCGTATCTGCCCCTCATTGAGCTGCTGAAGACCTATTTCCAGATTGACCCGACCGATGAGGAACGGACACGGAAAGAAAAGGTCGGCGGTAAAGTCCTGATGCTCGATCGGAGTCTCGAAGAGACCCTGCCGTATCTCTTTTCCTTGCTTGGTATCGCAGACCCCAGCTCATCCCTGCAACAAATGGACGCCCAGATACGGCGTCAGCGGACGTTTGACGGGCTCAAGAAACTCTTCCTGCGCGAGAGCCTCAATCAACCCCTCATTCTCATCTTCGAAGACCTGCACTGGATAGTCACCGAGACCCAAGGCTTTCTGGATACGCTGAGTGAGAGCGTGGTCGGTGCCCCCTCGTGCTGTTGGTCAATTATCGACCCGAGTATCGCCACGAGTGGGGCCAGAAGAGGTATTACACCCAGCTGCGCCTGGCGCCTCTCGGGAAGAACGAAGCGGAGGAATTGCTGTCGTTTCTGCCGGGGACGGATGCCAGCCTCACTCCACTCAAGGCGCTCATCTTAGAGAAAACGGACGGTACGCCGTTTTTTATGGAAGAGGTGGTGCAGACCTTAGCCGAGGAAGGGGCGCTCAGCGGCGAGCGGGGAAACTATCGCCTAGAGGCAACGCCACCAGAGTTGCACATTTCACCGACGGTCCAAGGCGTGCTTGCCGCCCGGATTGACCGGCTGGCGCCCGATGAGAAAGCCCTGCTCCAGCAACTTTCGGTCATCGGCCGGGCGTTTCCCTTGCGGCTGGTCCAGGGAGTGGTCTCCCTGCCCGAAGACACCCTGTACCGGGTTTTGGTATCCCTCCAACGCAAAGAGTTTCTGTATGAACAGCCGGCGTTTCCCGAGGTGGAATACGTCTTCAAGCACGCGCTGACCCAGGACGTGGCGTATGGCACGGTGCTGCACGAGCAGCGCAAAGCGTTACATGAGCGGACAGGCCAGGCGATGGAAGAGCTGAATAAGGCGCGTGTGGGCGACCACTACAGTGAACTGGCACATCACTACAGTCGCAGTGGGAATGCGGAGAAGGCCGTCGCGTATCTCGGGCTGGCTGGCCACCAGACCGTGCAGCGGTCGGCCACTTCATCACGGCCATCGAGCTGCTCCAGACCCTGCCGGACAGTCCGGAGCGCAGCCAGCATGAGCTCGTGCTGCAGGTGGCCTTGGGCGTGCCACTCGTTGCCACCAAGAGCTGGGCTGTCCCGGAAGCGGGGAACGTGTACCTACGGGCACGGGAGCTGTGTGAGCAGATGGGGGACACGTCTGAGACCTTCCCGACGCTGTATGGGCTACTTGCGTTTTATTTTACGCGGGCGGAGCACAAGACGGCACAGGAGCTGGCCGAGCAACTCCTGCGCTTGGCCCAAAGCCAGCAAGACTCCGCTCTCCTGCTGGAGGCTCATTTGGCGTTGGGGTCCAGCTTGTTCTACCAGGGAGACCTCGCCCCTGGCCGCACTCGCCTGGAGCAGGGGAGTGCACTCTACGACGCCCCGCAGCACCTTTCTTTGGCGTTCAGCTAAGGGTCGTTTGACCCTGGAGTAGCCTGTCTCTGCAATACGACCATAGCCCTGTGGCATCTGGGCTATCCGGAGCAGGCGCTGAAGGGCAGCAACGAGGGCCCAAGACCGAGCCGAGGCCCTCGTTGCGCTGTCGACCGAGCAGGGCTTTCCGCTCTTCTTGGCGTCGGGAACTATTCTGCGGGGTTGGGCACTAGTCCACCAAGGGCATGGAGCAGCAGGCCTCAGCCAGACACGTGGGGGACTGGATGCCTGGCGGGCCACGGGGTCAGAGTTGTGGCGGTCGCAGTTTCTTGCCTTATTGGCCGAGGCCTACGGGAAAGACGGGCAGGTTGAGAGCCGGCTCAGAACGGTGGCCGAGGCGTTGGCTTTTGTCGAGCGAACCGACGAGCGGTTCTATGAAGCGGAGCTGTATCGGCTCAAAGGGGAGTTGATACTGGAAAACTTCAAACTTCAAGGTTCTAGGTTCAACGGCGAAGAAGCAGAGGGGTGTTTTCGGAAGGCCATCGATATTGCCAAACAGCAAGAAGCGAAGTCCTGGGAACTGCGCGCCGCCACGAGCCTGGCGTGGCTGTGGCAACGGCAGGGGAAGCCGAAAGAAGCCCGCGACCTCCTCGCTCCCGTCTACAACTGATTCACCGAAGGCTTTGATACCAAAGATTTACAAGAGGCAAAGGCGTTACTCGACGCTCCTTCTTGACCAGATTAAACGCGCGTTCGATAAGGGCTTGATGCGGAGGAGAGGTCCTTAGTCTTTCCAAAGAGAGCTTACTCGATCTTCTCTGAAGTAATACTATTACTAGTAATACACCCTTATCTGAAGAGGTGAATAAAATGCGCGTCAGAAGAAAAGGGCAAGTCACTATCCCCCAACATATCCGGGAGAAGATGGGGATCACCCCATATAGCGAAGTAGATTTTATTGAGGAGGATGGACGGATTGTCCTCGTTAAGCAGGACGTAACCACGCCTGCGCCGCAAAGATTTCGTCGCCTCAGAGGCATTGCGACCGTTAAAATGAGTACCGACGAAATTATGGCCTTAACCCGAGGCAGTTGATGAGCGGTGTGCTGGTCGACTCCAACGTCATCTTGGACGTGTTTGAAAATGATGCGGCGTGGGCCGAATGGTCTGAGTCCGCCCTCAACCAATATGCTGCAAGTCACACGCTGTATATCAACCCTGTTATTTATTCCGAAATTTCAGTTGGCTTTCAGCGTATAGAAGAATCGGAAAACGCCCTCACTGTCGGCGGGTTCCAATTCCTCCCTATCCCCAAGGAGGCGCTCTTCTTAGCCGGAAAAGCCTTTCTCCAATACCGAAGGCGTACTGGAAATAAGCTCTCACCATCACACGACTTCTTCATTGGTGCTTATGCGGCAGTGGCGGAATTGTTCCTCTTAACCCGCGACGAGGCATGCATGAAAACATACTTCCCAACTGGGCAACTCATTACACCAACACATTTTTGAACCTCTCGCGTGTGATGCTATCCCCCTGTAATCCTCTCCGGTAACGTTGTTAGACGAACTATCCTAACAAGATTCCCGCCGGCTCTTTCTGTATCGGGGTGTTGCCGCCTTATTGTGTCCGTCTATACAATTCCTCACGGAGAGGATGCAACATGGCAAGACAACAGATTATCGGCCCTACGTCGCACTATTTTTACTCGCAGCGTCTCAAGCTGCAGTACGTTGATTGGGGGAATCCTGACAAGCCGTTGCTGGTCCTGATTCACGGTGGACGGGATCATTGCCGCAATTGGGACTGGGTGGCCCTGACGCTGCGCGACGACTACCACATCGTTGCTCCGGATTTGCGCGGGCATGGAGACTCAGAGTGGGCCAGAGGCAGCGAGTATTCGATGATTGAGCACGTGGTCGATATTGCTCAGCTCTTGGCTCAGCTCGATTCGTTTCCCGTCACCTTGATTGGTCACTCACTCGGTGGTGGCATTGTCCTTCAGTACACAGGCGTCTACCCCGAAAAAGTCACGAAAGCCGTGTCTATTGAAGGCTGGGGGCCTCCCCCGCAGATGTTGCAAGAGCAGCCGAAGTATGCCTATGAACGCATGCAACACTGGGTGAGGGAAATGCGTGGATTTGCTGGCCGACTGCCACGGCACTATAAGACACTTGAGGAAGCGGTGGAGCGCATGCGCGACGCTAATCCGCACCTTAGCCCGGAGCAGGCCCGCCACCTTACTCTGTATGGAACCAATCGAAATGAGGACGGCACGTATACCTGGAAATTTGATAACTATGCGCGCGCGCGGTCGCCCTATCGGTTCAATATGGATGACGCTCAGGAAATTTGGGGGCGGATCACTTGCCCGCTTTTGTTGATTCGGGGGAGTGAGTCGTGGGCGGCTGATCTTGAGAAAGACGAACGCGCGAAAGCGTTCCAAAATCCAAAAATTGCGACAATCCAAAAAGCCGGACATTGGGTCCATCACGACCAGCTTGATGAGTTCCTCAAAGTCACAAAAGAGTTCCTGAAGTAGGGGCGCGGTTGCCTCACCCGGGCGCAGCTTCACGATGCTTCACGACGCGAGCGTAATCGGGGACAAGACCTTTTCTTGGAGCCAGTTCGATAGGCCGGTCAAGCTCTGGGCATTGATCTCGTGGCCCATGTCATACTCACGGTACGTGACCGGCGCTTTTACATCGCGCAGGGTTTCAACTGACTGGCGCGCGCGTCCTACATCAACCAGTTCGTCTCGACTGCCATGCTGGACCAGCACTGGAAGCTGCTCGGTCGCCGGCACGTCCGGCAATACTGTCAGCATATCTTTGGGTAACCACGAACTGAGGCAGGCCAGACCGGCAAAGCGTTCCGGCTCGCCCAGGGCCAAGCTGTAGCCCATGACGCCGCCTTGGCTGAAGCCGAGCACACTGAGTTTCTTGCTATCGATCGGATAGCGCTTGAGCGCACTGTCCACGAATGCTCGAATTGCTTCCCGAGCAGTCAACACGGCCTGCAGGTCAATCGGTCCTCCTGCCGTAATCGGAAACCAGCCATGACCGACCATATTCGGGCCGAGCGGAACCTGGAGTGGGCCTTGTGGACACACAACCAGAAATTGCCCCCGACACAAATGTGGCGCAAGGCCAAGCAAGTCGAGGGCATTCGCCCCCCACCCGTGCAGCGCAATTATCGTCGGGTGCGGACCTTCTCCCTCTGGCTCAAAGACGGCGTGGATAAGATCCATAGCGGCGTGGTCTCCCTTGCTCAGTAGAGTAGAACTACTGCTATCGGAAAAGCAGAAGAGGGGCAAGGAAAGCAACCGCGCCACGGGCGTGCCTGTGGCGGGCCACAGTAGAAAAAGAAAAATACTGGGACAGCGAGGCTGGGATGAGGCTTCGAATTATTTTTTTGCAACCTTTTTCAGGAGTAATTCAATGATCTGGTCGGGGGTAATGCTTTCCGCCTCTGCTTGAAAATTTAACAGACAGCGATGTCGCAAGGCCGTCAGGGCGACATCCGTAATGTCCTCAAAACTCACATGCACCCGTCCATCGAGCAGCGCGTTGACTTTCGCGCCTAATGCGAGTGCCTGAGCCCCACGCGGACTGGGTCCATAGCGGAGATACTGCGCAACCTCAGGGATAGGTGCATTGGTATTGGCTGGAGTTGCGGCTTCAATCAGCCTGGCAATATAACGGCTGAGTGGCGGAGCGAGCAGGACTTCGCGACGAGGTCCTGCATCTCTGCCACCACCGATTGTGCAGAGTCTGTAGAAAGAACTGGAGCGATCGTATACTGGGCCTCTGTTGTTGTCCGGGCAAGAATCTCTGTCAGTTCGTCTGCGGTTGGAGAATGGATGACGAGCTTCAACAGAAAGCGGTCGAGCTGCGCTTCGGGGAGGGGGTAGGTGCCTTCGATCTCAACCGGGTTCTGGGTTGCGAGGACAAGAAAGGGTGGGGTGAGAATATGTGTCTCGCCAAAAACTGAGACCTGCTGCTCCTCCATGGCTTCGAGCAGGGCGGACTGTGTTTTGGGCGTTGCCCGGTTAATTTCGTCTGCTAACAGGATATTGGCAAAGACTGGTCCGGGTTTGAATTCGAAATAGCGCCGACCGTCCGCTCCTTCGGACAGCACTTGGGTGCCGACAATATCGGATGGCATGAGGTCTGGAGTGAACTGAATCCGTTTCGAGCTGAGTGCAAGCGTTTGGCTCAGCGACTTGGCCATTAAGGTCTTGCCCAAGCCGGGGACGCTTTCAATCAAGACATGCCCACCGGCAAAAAAGGCGGTCAAGATCTTACGCACGACACCATGTTGACCCACGATAACCCGGCCGATTTCTTCTTCGATCGCCGTAAAAAGCTGCCGAAAATTTCCAACGCGTCTTTCTGGTGATGGCAATGATGACAATGATGGCATGGTTCTCCTACTGTAGAATGGCTCGATATTCGAGTGGAATGGGTTGCTGCGGTGCGTTTTCTTCTTCCAGGCGGTCAGCAAGTGGTGCATTGCTGTACGGGATGGTGGGGACAGCCTGGCTGGCATTCTCCGTTCGCTGCGTACTGCCTGCATCCGCTTCAAGGCCAGTTGGAATGCGGACTTTGACAAACCGGGCATCTTTGGTCAGGAATCCACCCGGCTGCTCGCCTTTTTTGTAAAAACGCTCGCCCTTGCCCTGCCCGCTTGCTTTTCCGATCTGGTTTTTTGGCTGCTGTCCCGATGGATAGGGCTGTTGAGGTTGTTGGCCAGCGCCGGCGTTTTGAGTGGCCTGGCGCTGTGACTCTTGGCCGGCTTTTCGAGGATCGACCCCTGACGGGCTGTGTTGCTTGTCGGGCTGCTGAGTTGATTGTTGCTGTTGATCCGAAGAGTTCTGCTCAGACTGTTTTTGCCCGGTCTTTTGCTGGGGCTGGTCGAATTTAATCCCGCCGCCGGATTCTTTTGTTTGAGGTTTTTTATTTTGCTGCTCTTGTTTGTCTGATTGATCTTGCTGCTCTTGGTTTTGTTGATCCTGGTTTTGGGCGCCCTGTTGTGGCTCGTTTCCTTGATCAGCAGACAGCGCCTGCTTGAGCTGCTCCAGGTTTTCATTCGCCTTGGCAAGCGGCTGATTCTCCGGTTGGGGTGTGTCGCCCTGATTTCCCGGGTCGTCTCTTTGCGGGCTGTCGCTCCCAAAGAGTTTGAGATCTATGGGAAGAATCTGGGGTATCGATACGGGCAGGTTCATCCGTTTCTGGGCCTCGTCGATAAGCCGTATTTGTTGTTGTGGGGTGAAGGCGGGATCTTTCAGTTTTTGAGTTAACACAAGCAGCTGTGCTCCGGTTTTTTGCGCCTCAGGCGTAGACTGCGGACGCAAAAGATTGCGAGCGATATCCTCAATGTTCTGTATGAGCGCCTCTGGGCTAGGGGCTGAATGTGGGACTGAGGCCGCGTCTCCCCGGGCTGCATCTCCCATTGGTAAAAAGAAAAGGAGAATGCCACTGAGAACAGCACCCAAAAAGGCTACGGGAACGCGTCTATCGAGCTGGAAGGGCAGGTCGCGCTCGGGCACGAAAAAAAGCGGCTTTACGGGCCGCCTCGCTCCGGAGTTGAGTCAAGAAAGAGGCTGAGGCATCCGGATATTCTGAGGGACGTGAGGGTGGCAGGGTCACCAGCGTGAGAAAGCGTTCCTTGCCATCCGTTTTTTCATCTAGAAGGGTGGCAATTGTTTCTTGACGAACAGTCTTTTTATCACGCCTGAGGGAGTTCAGCATGAAGCACAGGACGATCAGCGGCAGAATCAAAGCAAACACACTGGGCAGGGAAAAGCTGTACAAAAGGACATCGGCGAGGAAAAAGAGCGCGACCCCCAAGGGCAGGAAAAACCCCAGCGTATTCACGCGTCGCTGTTGGAGCGCGCGGTAGCGTGTGCTTGCGATGAGTTGTGACAACTTGTCCAGGTTATCCATGTTTAAGAGCGGCGTTTTTGAAACCGACGCACCGCACGATTGTGGTCGGCGAGCCGTGATGAAAAGACGTGGGTGCCGTCCCCTTTGGCAACAAAATATAGATAGTCCTTTTTGGCCGGGGAGAGCACAGCTTGAATGGATGCCAGCCCGGGATTGGCAATAGGGCCAGGTGGCAGGCCGGTGAAGAGATAGGTGTTATACGGGGTTGGGGTGCGTAAATGGCGACGAGTGATATTACCGTCAAAGTCGGCAATACCGTATATTACGGTCGGATCGCACTGAAGCGGAATTCCCCTTTGCAACCGATTGTGAAAGACTGCGGCAACGAGAGGGCGTTCAGAAGCCGCTCCCGTCTCTTTTTCAATCAGAGAGGCCAGGGTCAGAGTTTGATGTGGAGACAGCCCGTGCTCTTTCGCCTTGTGGCGTAGTGTTGGACTAAAGACTTCGTGCAAGCGGGTAAGCATGCGCCCCAGTATGTCTGCCGGTGTGGTGTGTCTCGAAAAAAAATAGGTATCAGGGTAGAGATAGCCTTCCAGACCGTGTGATTGCAGGTTCCACTGAGCCAGAAACTGCCGGTCAGTGTTCAGGGCAAGAAAGCTTTCCTGCGGACCGAATCCTTGCGCTTCCAATTTGCTCGCAATCTGTTTGAGCGTCATTCCTTCTGTGATGGTTACAACGTGATGCGTGACCTGTCCGCGCGTCAGCGTATCAAGCAATATACGCGGAGTCAGCGGCGTCGAGAGGACATATTCTCCGCTTTTGATTTGCCTGTCTTGACCAGTGAACTGCGCCCAGAGGCAGAATGGTTGAACATGTGCCAGAATACCTTCAGAAACCAGGAGGTTGGCTGTTTTTTGAAGGCTACTGCCCGGGGAAATAACAATGCGAGTCGGCTCGGGTAAAGAAGGGCCTGGGGTGACGAGAAATTGGTAGACGTCATAGGCGGCCAGTCCGCTGACGCCGGTAATAAGACAGGCAACAAGAAGCAGGGCCTTTTTCACTACAGCTCAACCTACCATCGGTCTGGGGTCGGGACAATGTCGTGTTCGTGAAACGAAAACAGACTCTTGGTTGCTTGACTTTTATGCATTCTACAGGCACTTTCTGGTAACATTATATCAGGTGCATGAGTGGTATGGGGTATTTTCGAGGGACGCGACGCGCGCTTCTAGCGCACCAGAACGGCCAAGTTCAGGTTCTGATTATTGCCCCTATTCTTGTGCTGTGTTTTCTCGGCTTTGTTGTTCGGGCGGCAAGTTCTGCGTTTGACCCTACACTTGCAAAAAATGAAATCATTGCTCAGCTCGAACGACGCTTGAGTGAGATCCAGAAGAGAGCGGACCTTGTCGAGGAGCCGATCTGGAATTCAGAAGTCGACGCTCTCGTACAAGCCGGGGGTGAGGAGGAGAAGTCTGTCAGTGTCGTTATCTTCTCGCCTGCCCAGCCTGCTGCTCCGACGCCAGAAGTGCGTCAAACGGTACATTTCATCAAACGGAATGAAACGCTTGCAACTATTCTGAAAAAAGCGGGACTCCCGCGCAAACAGATGGCTGTATGGATCGATGCAGCACGGAAAATGAGCGAACTCCGGCGTTTGCAACTCCGGCACGCCATGACGCTCTCGTACGATTACGACCAACACGGGAACCCAACCCTTCGGACCGTTTCGTACGATATCAATAAACGCTCACTGCTCGTTCTTGAGCGGGGTGAGAACGGACGGATTGAGTCGCGGGTCGAGACGGTACCGACGACGCTTGTGTGGCGAGCGGTTGGCGGACGTATCCGGGGCAGTCTGTACCAGACGGCAACGAGAATGGGTGTACCGGCTCGCATTATTGATGATTTAGCAGATATGGATTGGGATCTCGATCTTTCTTCCGAGCTTCAGCCCGGAGCGGTGTTTAAGATCATTTTTGAGGAGCTCCAGGCTGATGGAAAAATTCTTGGCTATGGAAAAGTCCTGGCTGCTGAAATTGTGAATAAAGGCAAGACATATGCGATGTTTTGTGTTGGAGCCGAAGAAGACGCCAACTCTCAGTGGACAGGAAGAGGGGCACAGTTCTTGCGCTACCCCGTCCGCTACACCCGGATTTCATCCGTCTTCACCGACGCCCGGTTTCACCCTATTTATAAACAAAAGCGTCCGCATCGTGGCGTAGATTTTGCCGCGCCAGCGGGAACACCCGTACGTGCGGTAGCAAATGGGACTATTACGAAAGCGGGTTGGCAAGGGGCCTACGGCCGATTTATTCGGATCGCCCATGCGGGACCGTATAGTTCGGCCTATGCACATTTGCAACGTATTCGGAGGGGTGTGAAAGTCGGGAGTATTGTGAAAAGAGGCCAGATCATCGGCCAGGTTGGATCATCCGGGACGGCGACTGGTCCGCATCTCCATTTTGAGTTACATAAAAACGGGAAGTATATCAATCCGTTAAAAGCGAAGCTGCCTACAAAAAGGGTAGTCGCACGACAAAAAGAGAGAGCGCCAAAGCCGCTTGATCCACAGATCGCCGCGATCACAAAGAAGTTAGAAGAATATCTGGCTGCGCTCAGTGTACACAACGAGCCGGCCAGCCGAACGTATTCGGCCGTCCCCCTCCGTCAGGCTGCTGCGCGTACATCGGTGGCCCGCATGCGTAACTCCTAACCCTGCTCTCCCCGTTTTGTCCCATTTTGTCTCATGTCATGCTACGATATCCTTTCATACTGCAGCCCGCCTGAGGTAATGCACTAGGCCGGTTATTACCACTTTTGGTTGACTATGCGCTCTCATACTGAGAAACTCCGTGTTCGCTGGGTCGATACCGATGCCTCCGGCCGCATTCACTACACGGCGGCGTTCCGCTATTTCGAGACGGCCGAATGGGAACTCACGAGACAAGCCGGTTTCCCCTTGTCTGATCACCGAAAAATATCCGGTCTGCCTCGGGTGAATGTTTCGGCAACTTTCTACGCCCCGCTGTATGTTGACGAACAGATTGCTGTCAAGGTGTGGGTCGAACGGATAGGCACTACGTCGATCACGTTTGCCGGAGAAATTTATCGGGAAGAAAAACGCTGTGTCAGTGGGGCTATTACTGCCGTTTTTGTTGATCACCGTGACCGTCCACAGCCCATTCTCGATGCGATCAGACAGGCTCTCACCGGCGATGCAAACAAGCTCGGGAGTTGACACACAAAACGGGCTCGCGTAGGTAACGAAGGATGTCATACGCAGTTATTCGTACTGGTGGAAAACAATACCGAGTCACGCAAGGAGAACTCCTGCGTGTAGAGTCGCTCCCCGGTGAAGTCGGGGGCGATATTACGTTCTCGGATGTCCTGCTGACATCTGCTGATGGAAACATTCAGGTTGGCACGCCGCTCGTTCCTGGCGCTTCTGTGACTGCTCGTCTTGTCGAGCACGGGAAAGAGAGAAAAATCATTGTGTTTAAAAAGAAACGCCGCAAAGCCTATCGTCGTAAACGTGGCCATCGACAGCTTTTTACTGCAGTACAGGTCAAGGCGATCAACCTCGGAGGATTGGAGGGATAATCCATGGCACATAAAAAAGGACAGGGGTCGACCCGGAATGGCCGTGATAGCCCAGGCCAACGCCGTGGGATAAAGCTTTTTGGCGGACAGGCGGCAAAAGCGGGCAGCATCATTGTACGCCAGCTTGGTACGCGTATTTTTCCGGGCACGAATGTCGGCATGGGCCGGGACTATACCCTATTTGCAAAGATTGCTGGCGTCATTTGTTATGAGCGCATGGGCAAGACTCGTAAACGGGTGAGCGTTTATCCTCAGTAGGGTGCTGAGTGCATAGTCGAGAATGCGTGTTTGTCTGAAGAGCCCCGTCCGGGGCTTTTTTTATTTTGGGATACTGCATGTCTCAGTCCAATTAAGTCAAAAATATTAACAGGCTATCTCAAATATGCACTTCGTCGATGAAGTCACAATGACGGTCAAAGCGGGCGATGGCGGGCGGGGCTGCGTCAGCTTTCTGCGTGAGAAATTTCGTCCCTGGGGGGGGCCGAATGGTGGTAATGGTGGCAACGGCGGAGATGTCATCCTGCGTGTTGACCCTCAGCGCAATACTCTGCTTGATCTGGCGCACCGCCACCACGCCCGGGCGGCACGCGGGGGACATGGACGTGGGAAGGACCAACATGGGAAAAATGCGCAGGCGTCGGTTTTTCTGGTGCCTCCGGGAACGATTGCCCGTGATGCCGAGAGCGGAGAAATACTCGCTGATCTGCGAACCGTAGGAGAAGAAGTTGTCGTAGCGCACGGTGGAAAAGGCGGAAAAGGGAATGCCTTTTTCGCCAGCTCAACAAACCGTGCCCCGCGATTTGCCCAGCCGGGTCTGATTGGAGAGACGCGGCTACTCCAACTTGAACTGCGGTTACTCGCCGATGTTGGTTTGGTCGGGTTTCCCAATGCGGGGAAATCGACGCTGATATCCGCTGTTTCTGCGGCACGTCCGCGTGTGGCCGACTTCCCCTTTACGACGCTTACTCCGAACCTGGGTGTTGTGCGCTATGCAGATGAAGGGTCTTTTGTCATGGCTGACGTGCCGGGGCTCATTGAAGGTGCACATACCGGACATGGGCTTGGAGTACGTTTTCTGCGCCATCTTTCACGGACTTCTCTCCTGGTCCATCTTATTGATATCTCTGACCCAGAACGTAACCCATATGAAGACTATACGGTCATCAATCGTGAACTAGACGCTTTTGATAGTGCTCTTGCTCTGCGGCCGCAGCTTGTGGTGGTGACCAAGGCGGATTTGACGATCACGCGAGAACGTTTCCCTGAGGCTCAGCAGGCTTTTACGCAGCATGAGAAAAAATTACATCTCATTTCTGCTGCGACTGGGGAGGGGAAGCAGGAACTGCTGAGGGAAATTGTCCGTCTGCTGGAACAGTGTCGACGCGAGGCTGACGTCGCACAAGAATCAGAGGCGCCAGGGCCATGAGTCAAGAACATGCCCAACTCCGGCATAAGTCCCGTATCCTCGACAACATTCGTCGTATTGTGGTGAAGATCGGGAGCAGTGTGCTATCCGACGTTGGCGGTGTACACAAGGCACGCATCGCCCAGCTGGTCACAGATCTATCAGTCCTACATGCTGCCGGTACAGAGATTGTCCTTGTGACATCAGGAGCCGTTGCCGCTGGGATGGGCGAACTCAAAATGAAAGAGCGTCCGCGGACCATTCCTGCCAAGCAAGCGGCGGCTGCGGTTGGACAAATCACCTTGATGGCGCTGTATGAAGAGTGCTTTTCCGCGCAACACATCCGTGTTGGTCAGATCCTCTTAACCCATGATGATCTGGCCAATCGCAGGCGTTATTTGAACGCGAAGCACACCATGCTGACATTAATCGAGGCCGGAGTGCTACCTATCGTGAATGAGAATGACACGGTTGCGGTCGAAGAAATCCAGTTTGGTGATAATGACAATTTATCAGCCCAGGTTGCGGTTCTGATTGAAGCGGATCTGCTGGTTATGTTAAGCGATGTTGCCGGTCTGTACGAAACAGATCCACGTGTGGATGAGCAGGCGAGGCGCATTGCATGTGTGGAACACATCGATGAACGGTTGATGGTCCAATGCGGCGAGGCCGGCCCCCTAGGCCGCGGCGGTATGGCCTCAAAACTTGAAGCAGCCCAAAAAGCGGCCCAGTACGGAATTCCATCTATTCTTGCCGACGGTCGCCAGGAAGGGGTGCTGTCTTGGATCTTTGATCCAAAGAAAGAAATCGGCACCCTATTCCTGCCGGTTTCGGACCGGATCGCAAGTCGTAAACATTGGATTACGTACATACTGAAACCGACTGGCTCACTCTGTCTTGACGCAGGTGCTGCTGCTGCAATCCGACGGGATGGCCGGAGCCTGTTGCCGGCAGGCGTACGTGAAGTGCGGGGAATGTTTGAAGAAGGCGACTGCGTCACATGTCTGGACGAACACGGCAGTGAGTTTGCGCGCGGATTAGTAAACTATAGCGCACGGGCGCTCCTGCAGATTAAGGGTATCCATACCAGCCAAATTGAGACTACCCTTGGTTATAAGGTGAGCGATGAGGTCATTCATCGTGACGATCTGGCATTGCTGTAAAGAAGCTTTCAGCGCTCAGCTAGACGGCCTGCAAAAAGGCTGAATCCTGAAAACTGAGTGCTCTGAGTAAGGAGAGACGTCATGGACCTTGAAAACATGGTGGTTGAATTAGCCCAGACAGCGAAAAAAGCTGCGCGGACGCTGGCAACAACGTCAACCCAAACGAAAGACAAAGCACTCCTCGGAGCAGCCGAACTGCTACGGCAACAGACTGGAGCCTTGCTGAGCGCCAATACCAAAGACGTCGCACGGGGCCAAGAAAATGGCCTGTCTTCGGCCATGCTGGATCGCCTCAGCCTGAACGAAGCACGCATTGATGCCATGGCCAAGGGTCTTGAAATTATGGTCGATCTTCCTGATCCGGTGGATGAAACGATCTCCACCTGGCATCGTCCTAATGGGCTGGAGATCCGGCAAATCCGCGTCCCCCTTGGTGTGGTCGGCATCATTTACGAGTCACGTCCGAATGTGACGGCCGATGCGTCCGGTCTGTGCCTTAAAGCAGGCAATGCCGTTGTTTTAAAAGGGGGGTCTGAGGCATTTGAGACGAATGGCGCCATTGTTGATATTCTGTCCCAAGCATATAGTGCGGCCGGACTGCCCGAGGGCGCAGTCCAACTGGTTCGGTCGACTGATCGGCAGTCGGTTACTTTCCTGCTCCAGCAAGACCGTTATATTGACGTAATCATTCCGCGTGGCGGTGAAGAGTTGATCCGTACGGTGACCAGGCAATCGTCTATTCCTGTGATTCAACATTTCTCTGGTTTGTGTCACACGTATGTGGACGCCACGGCTGATCTCAAAAAAGCACATCAGATCTGTCTAAATGCAAAGGTCCAACGACCATGGGTGTGTAATGCCATGGAAAACCTGCTTGTGCATGAGCAGATCGCTGCGCAGTTTCTCCCGGCGTTCATTGCGAAACTTGAACAAGAGGGAGTCGAAGTCCGCGGATGTGCACGCACCCGTCAGATAGCGCCTCAGGTGAAAGCGGCAACCGAGACTGACTGGCAGACTGAATATCTGGATAAGATTCTTGCGGTCAAAATTGTCTTGTCGCTCGACGAGGCTGTGGACTTCATTAATACCTATGGTTCAGGTCTGGCCGATGCCATTGTGAGTGAAGACTATTCATGTGTGCGACGATTTCTACGCGAAGTGGACTCTGCCACCGTCTATGCGAATGCTTCGACACGGTTTACCGACGGCTTTGAGTTCGGCTTTGGGGCCGAGGTAGGAATTTCGACCAATCGGCTGCACGCTCGAGGTCCAATGGGTCTGCGCGAGCTTACGACGTACAAATATGTCATATACGGAGACGGCCAGATTCGAGAATGATACCGGAGCCGGTGCTGACGTATGAAAGTGGGGCTGTTCGGCGGAACATTCAACCCTATTCATTGCGGCCATCTACGGAGCGCAGAAGAGATCTGTTCAGCGTTTGCCCTCGACCGGATCTATTTTATTCCCTCGGCGTCCCCACCACATAAACAACACGACGATATTGCTCCGGTTCCACATCGTTACAAAATGGTGGAGTTAGCCGTGGCAGATGACCCGGCCTTTGTGGCATCACGTATCGAAATAGACCGTTCCGGACCATCCTATTCGGTCGACACGATTCGTATCTTTGGGGCAGGGCTGAAGTCTACTTCGATGGCCTTCATTATCGGTATGGATGCTTTTTGTGAGATGCACACTTGGAGAGAGTATCGAGAGATTCCCCGCTTATGTGACCTCATTGTGACGTCGCGTCCAGGTTTTCCGACACCCGCAATTGAAGACCTTCTTCCCGTTGCCCTCCGGTCTGCCTTTTGGTACGATTCGTCCAAACACCGCTATCAGCACGATTCAGGGCATACTTTGACGCTGTATACAATCAACGGCCTTCACATTTCGGCCTCTGCGGTACGTGAAAATATTCGGGCCGGCCAGCCCAAGCATCGTCAGGTGCCGCCTGCCGTGGCTGCCTATATTGCCGAACACGGCCTGTACACAAAACAAGAGGATATCTGTTGAAAGCGGACGACGGTTGGCAAAAAGCTCTGAGCTGCGCCCAGGCGGCTCTGGACAAAAAGGCCTATGACCTTGTCGTCCTTGACGTTGAAGCGCTGACTTCCATGGCGTCCTATTTTGTGATCTGCACCGGACGCTCAGACATCCAGGTGCAGACGATTAGCCGTGCGATTGAGGACGCCTTGCGGCAGGAGGGCATCCGGCCCCTCGCCCTTGAGGGGGTCTCACACGGTCAGTGGATACTCATGGATTATGGGGATGTGGTGGTACACATTTTCTACGAAACAGTGCGAGAGTTTTATAATTTAGAAGGGCTCTGGGTCAAAGCCCCACGTCGCGGGCTGCCTGAACCCTACTCAACCCAGGCCATGGACCTCCGGCTCGAAACGGCCTAATCGCCTCTTCCGCTCTTTTTTCAGGAAAATCGCACTTCCCTTTCCTTTAACGGGTCTTTCCCTTTATACTACGGGTAGAGGGTCAGCAAAGTGTCTGCTGGGTCACGTTATGGGTTATCGGGCTTCTTCTGCGCAAGAAACGCTGTATTACGGGAGTACTCGTCAGCAGCAATACTGGGAAAATGAAAAACAGACGTTACGTCTCGTACGTGACCGATCTACGTCTGTCTGGCGAGCTTATCGAAAGCACAGTAGAGTGTATCAACCTCTGCTTGTAAAATCTCGTGCTCAGGACGGAGCGCGAAAAGGGAAACAGCAATCCCCTTCATTAACCGGGCGGAGCGCAGAGGAGATGGTTGCCCATATAAAACGTGATCACCAGCTGCGTTTGGTTCTTGAGCAACGGCTCCGGCGTTGGATGGATAAAGCATCTGGGGAACGAGTCCTGGCTTTCCTTGACCCAAACCAAGGTGGGGCACCCGCAATGACTGACCCGGGAACGCATCATTCTCAGTCGTCTCAAAAGATCTAGGAGACGGGCTAGAATCTGTGTTCATATGAGAAAGTCCGGTTGAAGAGCAGACTCATGCTACACACCAAGTGGCCGATGTGCCGACGCTGTAATAAGGGCGTCCTTATTCCCCTGTCTGATTATGGTCCGCAGGGAAACGATATTCCTTTCAAGCTTTGGGTCTGCCATAATCCTGAGTGTGGCTTTTGTTTGCGTATTGACAAAGGGCAAATCAGCGTTGGCTTGTCGCATCCTACAAAAAAAGAGACAGACAAAACACACAAGTGGTAATATCAGTTCTCCATCCAGTCACAGATTTTTCAAATCTCCTCTAGAATAAATACTGGTGGAGCCGTGCCAGGCTGCCAAGATCCACTGGACCGGAGGGCCACAGGGGTATGGTAAGCAGCGGTGTCGGGGAGTGGAATTGCGCCTGCAGTGCTTCGAGATTCCGAATTTCTTCACACCTGCGCTTTTGATACCCGACAAAATTCTCAACCAGCCATTGCCGCTGCTGTTTGTTGAGTCGTGCGCCTCGTAGCGTTTTGCTGCTGTGTTCAATGCGAGCGCGGGATATGGCGCTTTCTGTAGCCGTCTCTCGAGCGCTCGTGACACGATTGACGACAACGGCCTGGGGTACCACTCCCAGCGCGTTCAAATCTGCGGAAATTTTTTGTGTTTCTGCCATCGAGGCGGTGTTGAGCGTTGTCACGAGCAAGAATGCCGTCTCTTTACTGCTCAAGATACCGCTCACCTGGGTCAGCCGAATGCTCAGGTCCTCAATCATGGGTGCCATGATTGAGAAGAACGCAGCAATATCTCCTAACGTGGAGAGCCCTGTGGTATGCTCTAGTCTTGCCAGCAGAGCCGTTCCAAGCCGATTTGCCGAAGAAAACGTTGCCCAGCCTCTCTTTACGGCCGGATGCAGAAATCGCTGACTAAGCGAATGCTGGAGAAGACGTTGGAGTTGATGCGGGGTACGGAGGAAGTCTATAGCGTGTTTTGCCGGCGGAGTGTCGACGACGATGAGATCGTATGTGTTGGTGGCTATAAGTCGCGCAAGTTGGTCGAGAGCGATGTAGTCATTTGAGCCGGCGAATGTTTGTGACAGCCCCAGGTAAAAGCGATTTGTACGAATCCGGAACCGCCCCTCAGGGGTGGGGACATATTGGTCCACCAATGCATCCCAGGCCTGTTGTTGGTCAACGCGGACGATAGTCAGTGGTGCGGACGGCTTGAGATTCTGAGAAAGAAATGCGGTGTGGTTGAGGGTGACACTGGGTGTGGAAAAATCGTGTAAACCGAGGCAGTCCGCAAGTCGTTGGGCAGGATCAATCGTGAGAATCGCTGTACGACGGCCGTTCAGCGCCCCCCAGAGTCCAAGGCTGGCTGACAGGGTTGTTTTCCCCACACCCCCACTGCCCAGACAGACGACAATGCGTCGGGTTGTCAGAAGATGGGTGAGGTCTGTCATGGTCTTGGCTGAACGTCCCTCTTTTGATTCACGCTGCTCGATTTATGTCTCAAGGGTGTAAGGCAGATTGTATACAGTGAGATAATTCCTGTACTTCCGGCAGCCCGAGACTTTCGGCAAAGCAGCACGGGAGCGCAATGGTGGCAATGGCGGGAGGTGCTAACAGGGCGAGTTGGTTCATGTAGGCAGTCTGGGCCTGGGTGAGACGTGCCTCATACTCGGCCACCGCGAGCATATGATCCACCAGAGAACGATCAGCCGCCGTGGCGTCACGCGCAGGGTATAACCGCTCAAGAGTCGCGCAATCACACGGAGTAGTGCGACATTGATTGATAAAGAGCGCACCGAGCGGAAAGCGGAGCTTGTTCTCAATCTGCTCGACAATCTCAACTGTTTCTTCGACGGGCAGCTCTTCCGGGAGGCTGACTATATGAATGGCGCTTTGCTCAGGGTCGCGAAAGAGCTGGACCACCTGCGCTGCTTTACGACGTACCTCTCCAGTGTCGAAGGTGTCAGCAGCCGCCTGCGGCATACGCAGATATTGTAGGCTATGGCCGGAAGCCGGCATGTCAATGATGAGCGCATCCCAGCGGGGGAAGGCGGTACGTCGATCTTGTTGCTGGGCCTCGTGCCATACCTTGCCCATCGCCATAAGCTCTTTGAGTCCGGGCGCAGCAAGGACAAAGTATTGATACAGCTGGCTTTGCAGCATGAGCGTGCGAAGCGGTGCAAACGGCAAAATCCGACTGAGATATTCCTCAAGCGCAGCTTGCCCCGTTGTCGCCATAACTGACAGGCTAGAAGAGAAAGGTCGGGGCTTACCTAAAGAGCGAGACTGGGAAGGCAGACCAAGGAGCCGTGCTGCCGGCGTATGCGCATCGAATTCTATCAGGAGCGTTTTTTTGCCCCTTGCCGCGCTGGCCAAGGCAAAAGCTGCAGCGACTGTTGTTTTGCCAACGCCGCCTTTCCCAATAAAGAAGTGCAAACGCTTCTGGGCGAGGGTGTGCAGATGGTGCAGGTTGGTCTGTTCTTGGGAGTATCCAGTCGGCACGGTGTTACCACCGGACGACAGATGCCCCCCAGGTCAGACCCCCTCCGCAGCCATTGAGGACAACAATGTCGTTGTCGAGCACCTTGCCTGCCCGAACTGCCTCATCGAGAGCAATGGGAATGGAGGCGGCCGAGGTGTTACCAAACCGCTGGACATTGCAGTAGACTTTATCCATGCCGGAACCCAGTCGGTCTGCCACAGCTTGGATAATGCGGAGATTGGCCTGATGCGGGACCATGAGCTGGATGTCCTGCGGTGCGAGGCCACATTTTTCCAAGGCTTTTTTGGTGACGTCGGACAGCGCTCGCACCGCAACTTTGAACAACTCCGGCCCTTTCATTTGGATGCCCCAGTCCGAATCCTGTTCCCCTTTTTGGTCAAACGTTTGCCGCTGCCCGGTCCGAACGTGGAGCAGTTTCCACAACGAACCACTCGACTCTACAATAGTGCTCAACAGGCCGCGATCTCCGGATTGGTTTTCTAAAACAACCGCACCGGCTCCATCCCCGAACAGGACACAGGTCGTACGATCTTGCCAGTTGACCATAGTGCTGAGCGCATCAGCCCCAACTAAAAGAATACGGTTGTAATCGCCGCTTTTGAGATAGCTATGGACAACTGACAACCCATACACAAATCCGGCACATGCGGCCGCAACATCAAAGGCCGGGATATTATCTACCCCAAGGCGCGTTTGCAGCAAGCAGGCCGTGGAGGGAAAGGCATACTCTCCGGAGACTGTTGCGACCACAATGGCATCCAGGTCTTGGGCCGATACCCCCGCAGCCTTCAGAGCGATTTCACTCGCAGCATGAATGAGATCAAGCAATTCTTCATCCTGCTGCATGATGCGCCGTTCCTCTATCCCGGTGCGTGTGACGATCCATTTATCATTCGTGTCAACCCGTTCGGCGAGATCGTCGTTTGTCAGACAGGTTGAGGGGACGGCGGAACCCGTGCCGATAATACGTGCGCCCATGCACTACCTCTTGTTGTTCTTCTCGCCCGGCGAGATCAAGTCAAAGGAGAGACATGATTGTGTGGCCGAGTACATGTTCTCGTCTTCCTCGGTTCAATGTTTCGTTTTAGTCTTCTGCCCATTTTCGGAAGACCAGGCAGGCATTGGTTCCACCAAAGCCGAACGAATTAGATAACACTGCGCGTATGGGTGCAGAGCGGGCCGTGTTCGGGACATAGTCCAGATCACAATCCGGGTCCAGTTCTTCATAATTAATAGTAGGCGGCATGATCTGATGGTGCAGGGTTAACGCGGAGTACACGGCTTCGACTCCACCGGCAGCGCCCAGCAGGTGGCCGGTCATAGATTTCGTCGAACTCACCGCAAGCTTTGTGGCATGTTCGCCAAAGACACGTTTAATCGCCAGGGTTTCCGTTGCATCGTTGTATGGCGTTGAAGTTCCGTGCGCGTTGATGTAATCGATCTCAGTCGGTTCGATCCCAGCGCTCCGCAGCGCCAATTTCATGCACCGCACCGCACCTTCTCCTCCGGGTGCAGGCGCGGTGATATGATGCGCATCTGCGTTGGCGCCGTAGCCTATTACCTCGCAATAGATTTTCGCACTATGACTCTTGGCGAATTCCAGCTCTTCCAATACGACTATGCCGGCGCCTTCAGCCATGACGAAGCCGTCACGATTTTTGTCAAAGGGTCGGCTGGCTTTCTCGGGCTCGTCGTTCCGGGTCGAGACCGCCCGCATGGCAATAAAGCCGCCCAGCCCCAGAGAGGTTATGGCTGCTTCCGCTCCGCCGGCGATGACAGCGTCTTGATCGCCAACCCGAATGGCCCGAAAAGCTTCACCAATAGCGTGGGCACCCGAAGAGCAGGCACTCGTGGGCGCATAATTAATACCCTTCGCTCCATAGCGGATCGAGATTTGACCTGGGGCCAGGTTGCTCAACAGCTTGGGGATAAAGAACGGAGAAACTTTCTTGAGTCGGGTCTCAAGAAAGTGCAAATGATACTCCTCAATACTCGTCAACCCACCGATCCCGACGCCGACAATGCAGCCGACCAAATCTTCGTTTTCCGGCGTGATAGGAGTCTTGGCTTCATCCATCGCCATTTGGGCGGCTGCAACACTATACTGGATGAAGGGATCCATTTTTTTGACTTCTTTCTTCGCGATAAAATCGGTCGGACAGAAATCGGTGACCTCGCCAGCGATTCGAGATGGAAAGTCTGATACATCAAACCGAGTCAGGAGACCCACCCCAGAGCGTCCCTCAAGCAGCGCTTTCCAGTTTTTCTCTACCCCGGTTCCAAGCGGAGTCACAGCCCCCAGCCCAGTAATCACGACACGGCGTTGCCCGTTTTGCATAATCTCCTGCCTTAAAGATTACTTATGACCATATCTCGAAGTCAAAAAGGTTGTCTTACAGAGTTCTTTACCAGCGCCTGTGCGTAGCGCGAACAAAATTGCGCTAAGGCCACGTATCTTAAAGACTCCGTGGGGCCTCTGCAACCAGCCTGTTCGGTTGAAACAGTACAGACCTGTTCCGCCCAAAACAGGAGAGACGACGAGGTAGGGGCACGGAGGAGGACAATTGATGAGGACGATTGATGCATGAACAGAGATGTGAGCAAAATGAGAAGTCAAAATGAGAAATAATGAAGAGGACGCGGGCAGCTGGAGCTTACGTATGCCGCAAAAAAGGAGCAACCGAGTCAACTCTATTCGTCTCAACCAGCACACCTACGACTTCCCGCAGCGCCCACTTGTCGCCATCTGTATTGACGGCTGTGATCCGGCTTATATCCGGCAGGGACTTGCCGAGGGGATTTTGCCGCATATCCAGCGTTTTCTGCAAAGTGGCTTTGGAGCCTGGGCGGATGCGGCAATGCCAACGTTCACGAATCCCAATAACCTCTCGATCGTCACCGGCAGTCCGCCTGCCGTGCACGGTATTGCCGGCAACTATTTCCTGGATCCAAAAAACGGACAAGCGGTGCTGATGACCGATCCGACCCAACTGCGGTCGGACACGCTGCTGGCGCGTTTCTCACAGGCTGGGGCGAAGGTTGTTGTCATCACAGCCAAAGATAAACTCTGCCGTCTGCTCGGGCATGGACTCCGCCCAGGTATGTGCTTCTCCGCAGAGAAAGCTGCGGGCTGTACGTATGAACAACATGGTATTGAGAATGTGTGCGATCAGATTGGTCTGCCACAACCGGAGGTCTATTCTGCTGAGCTGTCGCTCTTTGTATTAGAAGCGGGTCTGGCATTGCTCGAACAACACCAGCCCGATCTGATGTATCTGTCTCTGAGCGACTATGTGCAGCATAAACATGCACCCGGCAGTGCCGCAGCCAATGCGTTTTATCAAGCGCTCGACCGGCTGTGTGGACGGTTTGTCGATCTTGGAGCTGTGGTTGCACTTACGGCGGATCACGGTATGAACGCAAAACCACAGATTGTTTTTTTGCAAGACATCCTGGATGGCCATTTCAGTACGGGCAAAACCCGGGTGATCTGCCCTATTACCGATCCGTACGTCGTCCACCACGGCGCTTTGGGTTCTTTCGTCCGCGTATACTGTCCTGGCATGGATCAGATGGATCAGGCTGCAGTCAGCACTCTGATCCGGTCCATTCCTGGCATTGAAGCGGTATACGACAAGCAGACGGCTTGCGAGAAATTCCTCCTGCCGCTCGATCGCGAGGCCGACTTAGTTGTCCTTGGAGATCAACAGACGGCCATTGGCGCGGCCGAACGAGACCACGACCTGTCTGGATTAGGGGATGCTCCTCTACGTTCCCACGGAGGTCGTGCCGAGCAGTCCGTGCCTTTTATACTGTCTGAACCTGTTTCAGACGACTACCGAAAACGGGCGGAAACAACACGGCTCAGAAATTTCGACCTTTTCGATTACGCGTTGAATGGCGTGTCGTACTCGTAGGGCCTTTTCAACGCCTCACGCCTTGTGTCCAAGAAATCGACTCTATAGACTGATGGTAATGGATTTCTCAAACATGCTACAGCAGCTATCCATCTGGGCGCTGCCGGTCCTTACGGCCGTTGTCCTGCACGAATTGGCGCATGGTTATAGCGCGTATCTTCTCGGCGATTCGACTGCTGCTCGAATGGGCCGGCTGACTCTGAATCCTCTTGCCCATGTCGATCTGTTTGGGACGATCTTATTGCCAGTCATGCTCATCGTCTCGGGTTCCCCGTTTCTCTTTGGCTACGCCAAGCCCGTTCCCGTGAATTTCGGGAATCTACGTCACCCCCGTCGTGATATGGTCTATGTTGCGGCTGCCGGTCCGGCCATGAACTTGATCCTAGCCGGCCTGTCTGCCTTTGTGCTTAAATTCCTGTTCGCATTGCAACTCATAGACGACGGGCTCGTAGCGAGAAGTTTATTGGCAAGTGTCATGATCAACGTTGTGCTTGCCGTTTTTAATCTTTTTCCGTTGCCGCCTCTCGACGGAGGTCGGGTGGCGACCGGCTTGCTCCCCCGCCAGCCTGCCATGGCGCTGGCGCGGCTTGAGCCCTACGGCATGCTGATTGTCATGCTGCTCTTGATGACCGGAATTATGGGTAACATTTTACGTCCGATGACCTCCCTCTTGCTCAACGCGTTATTGTGAGATCCTGAGATATATGGCTGAAAACACGACTGCAACACACACGTCTCCATCACCCGTACGGCAAACGGTTGTGAGCGGATTCCGTCCAACCGGGAAACTCCACTTAGGACATCTGCATGGCACGCTCACCAACTGGGTTCAGCTGCAAAGTGAGTATCGTTGTTTCTTTTTTGTAGCCGACTGGCATGCTCTCACCACAGGGAATACGGATGCCGAAAGTATTCGTGACAATACCGAGGAGATGGTGATCGACTGGCTGAGTATCGGACTCGATCCGAAACAATCAGTGATCTTCCGCCAGTCTGATGTGAAAGAACATGCGGAACTGCACCTGCTGTTCTCGATGGTGACCCCAACGCCGTGGCTGATTCGGAATCCGACGGTGAAAGAGCAAGCGCGCGAACTGGGGTTTATCGACTCTGATGATGACACGGCGGTCACGACGATTCCTTACGGCCTGCTTGGCTACCCCGTTTTGCAGGCTGCGGACATTTTGATGTATAAGGCCCAGCACGTTCCCGTTGGCGTTGATCAGGTACCGCATATCGAACTGACGCGCGAAATCGCCCGGCGTTTTAATCTGATCTATAAGAAGGACGTCTTCCCTGAACCGCAGGCGCTCTTAACCGAGATTCCCAAGATTCCCGGGCTTGATGGGCGGAAGATGAGCAAGAGCTACGGCAATGCTGTCGTCCTGTCCGATCCGCCCGAGGAGATCGATGCCAAGCTGTCGCGGATGATAACCGACCCGCGCCGGGCGAGGCGGCGCGATCCGGGTGATCCGGCAGACTGCCCGACTTTTAATCTGCACCGGCTGTACTGCACCCAGGAAGAGATCGAATTTGTGACCAATGGCTGCAAGACGGCCGACATCGGTTGCCTCGAGTGCAAGAAGATTATGATCAAGCATGTCCTTGACGATTTGGCTCAATTCAGCGAAAAACGGACGTACTGGAAAAATCACCGCGACGACGTGCGCGACGTGCTCCGGGAAGGGAAACGTCAGGCTCATGAAATCGCCCGTCAGACCATGGCGGAGGTGCGGGAAGTTGTTGGTGTGTAGGGCGGCGAAAGCAGAAGTCTGCTTTTTGCAGGTCGGCTGCCAGGTTGACTGCAGAGTGTAGACGCACTGTCTTTGGCCGCATGGGTAATGGCGAACGGCGACGAGCACAAAGCCCTTTCCATGTTCTATCGCGTAAAACTCGACGTTTTTGAAGGTCCGCTCGATCTGCTGCTCCACCTTGTCAAGAAGAACGAGGTGGAGCTGCCCGACATTCCGATCGCCGTTATCACCGACCAGTACCTGGCGTATCTTGATCTACTCAAACAACTTGATCTTGATATCGCGGGCGAGTATCTCGTTATGGCGGCAACCCTGCTGCACCTCAAATCGCGGCTGCTGTTGCCGATTGAGGAAACCCTCGAAGAAGAGGACGGCGAAGACCCGCAGGCCGAACTCGCCAGACAACTTTTAGAATACCAGCGCTTTAAAGAAGCCGCTCAGGTCCTCATCAGTCGCGATCTACTTGACCGTGACGTTTTCGCCCGTCCGCCCCTGTCCGACGGACAAGAGGGTGAAGAGGACGTGGTGTATGATCTGTCTCTTGGCGATCTGCTCGACGCCCTCCAGGAGGTGATCAAGCGCACGGATTCTGAAGAAGCGCAGCAAATCATTTTCGAACATATCTCCTTGCGTGACCAGCTGTGTGCCGTATTCGATACACTCCGAGAAAAAAGAGAAGTCTTTTTCCACGACCTCTTTTCCCCAGGCACCTGTCGGCGCCAAGTCCTTGTCATCTTTCTAGCCGTCTTAGAGCTTGTCCGAAACCAGATCATTCGTGTCGGGCAAGACGAGATGTTTGGTCCCATTGTGACCTCTCTGGCCGTCAGTCCAGACGAACCCTTACCTGAGGCGCTCGAACATCTATGAGTATAGATACCATCAAGGCTATCGCTGAGAGTCTGTTATTCGCAGCCGGAGTGCCACTGCCGCTGCGCCGCATGGTCGAAGTGATCGGTGTGACCAAGGCCGAGGTCAAGGCAGCCTTAGCCGCACTGCGCGCCGAGTATGCCGCGCCATACCGGGGCATCCGACTGATGGAGGTGGCGGGAGGCTATCAGTTCCGCACCGTTTCCGATCATGCCGACTATGTGAAAGCACTCGGACGAGATAAACCGGTGAAGCTCAGCCGCGCCGCGCTCGAAACCTTGGCCATTATTGCCTATAATCAACCTTTGACGAAGATAGATATTGAGGCCATCCGCGGAGTGGATGTGGACGGCGTGCTCAATTCGCTGCTGACCAGAAAGCTCATTGGCGTTTCGGGACGAAAGGATGTTCCCGGCCGGCCGTGGCTGTACGGCACCAGTCAGCACTTTCTCGAAATTTTCAGCTTAGACAATATTGGAAGCTTGCCCCCTCTGCCGGAGATTCATGAACCGACAATCAACCCATATGCAGAAGACATCCCAGACCCAACGGCTGCAGAAGATTTTGAGTCAAGCCGGGATCAGCTCGCGGCGAGCAGCGGAGAAGCTGATCCAGGCGGGTCGGGTGCGCGTGAATGGACAAACGGTCACGCGGCTGGGGACAACGGCGGACCCGCGACAGGACCAAATTGAAGTTGACGGTCAACTGGTTGAGTTACCCGCCGGCTGGCAGTATTTTCTCCTCCACAAACCGCCCAGCGTTGTCAGTACGCTGAAAGATCCGGAAGGCCGACCGACAGTCCGTGACCTTCTGACTGATGTTCGAGAACGTGTGTTTCCGGTTGGGCGGCTGGACTACGATTCGTCCGGACTCCTGCTGCTGACCAATGATGGTGCGTTGACCGAACGCCTGCTGCATCCGCGCTTTCAGGTGCCTCGGACGTACCAAGCTAAGCTCGGCGGGGTCGTAGCGAGAAAGGCCCTGAGCATCTTGCGCCATGGTGCGCGCATGGATGACGGAACGCTGTCCGCACCTGCCGAAGTACGCATTCTGCGCACCTCGGCAAAAAAAACTTGGCTGGAAATGGTCTTACGTGAAGGACGCAACCGCGAGGTACGGCGGATGTGTGAAGCCTTAGGCTATCGGGTAGAAAAACTAGTGCGGGTCCAATACGGGCCGCTCAGTTTAGACGTACCGGTTGGTGGCTACCGGTCTCTTACACCGCACGAGATCCAACTGCTCAAGCGTCTGGTTGAAAATCCCGTTCAATCCCGGTCGTAATGCCCTTAACTGCCCGTCTGGCCTTGACTTCATGACCCGAGGTGGGTACATCTACTAGGCGCAGCGTAAGCTGCGTTTTTCGTCCTGCGCGGGGTGGAGCAGTCCGGTAGCTCGCGAGGCTCATAACCTCGAGGCCCTAGGTTCAAATCCTAGCCCCGCAACCTATGAAAGCCCCGTAAGTTCAATAACTTCGGGGCTTTCGCCTTTATGAGTCACGCCAACTACCGAGTCATTTGCTAACGGTTTGCTAACGGAATTTCCAAAGAGCGTCGCATCGAGACGTTTCGCTGCGTCTTTATGCGTCGCCGGCAGGAGGTGCCCGTAGCGGTCTAGTGTGGTCTGGACTGAGGCATGCCCAAGCTGGCTCTGGATGTATTTGATGTTTTCGCCTTGCGCTATCAACAGGGCGGTGAAGCTGTGGCGTAACGAGTGAAAGGTGATCCGTCGCAAGCCTGCACGCCTGAGGGCCGGGAGGTATTCGCGCTTTACAAGATTGCCAGGCTCTCGTGGACGGCCATCCACGTGGGAAAAAACGAGGTCAAATGACCCGGCTGCATGCGCAAGTCTGTACTTCTTCAGTGCCAGGGCGAGGGTCGGACTCATATTGATTGCCCGGATTGAGTTCTTCGACTTGGGTGTGATGAAACGCCATCGTTTTTCTTTTCCCTTTCTGTGCGCTTCAAAGTACAATGAGCGGCGAATATAAATCTGATCTCCGTTCCAGTCGATATCGCCCCATTGCAGGCCCAGCAGCTCCCCTCGACGCATGCCAGTCAACACCGCACTAAGGAAGAGCGCGTGGAACTGGGGGCGGACATGCTCTAATAGGCTTCGGATTTCTTCTGGTACGAGAAAATCCATTTCCTTCCGGTCCGCGCGAGGCTTCTCCACGTAGAGAGCCGGACTCTCACGCAAATAGCCCCAGCGCACTGCATGTTTGAACATAGTCTTGAGGGGACGAGACTATTGTTGATGGTCTTCGGTGTGAGTTTCCCCTCAGCCACCTTCTTGGAGACGAAGCCTTGCACTTGGTCTGGTGTAATGTCCTGGAGCAGGGCGTCGCCAAAGTACGGGGTGAGGTGAACGCGAACGAGGCGCTGATAATGATCTAGCGTACCCGGCTTCACTTTGACTTCTGCGTATGTCGTGAGCCACTTATGAGCGAAGTCTGAAAACGTGGTCTTCTTGAGGTCTCGGTAGGGGCCGAGATTAAGTTCTGCAAGCCTGGCCGCAAGCGCTTTCTCTGCAGCTCGCTTACTGGTGCCAATGACCTCCCATTTTTGCTTCGTAGCAACAGGGTAGACGATCGAATACGTCCGGCGGTACTGTCAAGTTATCGAGGGACTTGCCAGAAGGCGGCTTCGTATGCCGTAACTGGAGCATGAGTTCTCGTACCATAAGTCTGTATCGAAAGCATCGCTTTCCCCCAGAGATCATCAGCCATGCGGTCTGGCTGTATCACGCTTCAGTCTGAGTTTCCGGGATGTCGAGGAGATGTTGGCTGAGCGTGGCGTCATCGTCAGCTACGAGGCCGTACGCCTATGGTGTCTCAAGTTTCGGCAGGCGTTCGCCAAGAAGCTGCGCCATCGACGGGTCAACCAGGCGATACACGGTATCTCGATGAGATGTTTATCACGATAGGCGGAGCGCGGTACTACTTGTGGCGAGCCGTGGATCAAGATGGGCAGGTGTTAGATATTCTCGTGCAAAAACGCCGGAATACCGGGGCAGCCAAGCGCTTCTTCCGCAAGTTGTTGAGGGGGTTACAGTACGTACCAAATCAGTTGGTCACCGACCAGCTGCGCAGCTATGGGGCAGCCCACCGAGATATTATGCCGTCGGTGACTCACTGCACAAGGCCGTACGTCAACAACCGCGCCGAAGTCTCACACCAACCCACCCGGCAGCGGGAACGACAGATGCGCCGATTTAAATCTCCACGCCACGTCCAACGGTTTCTCTCCGTCCACGGACCTCTCAATAATCTCTTTCGGCTTGGACGCCACCTGATGCGGGCGGTCCATTATCGGCTGTGTCGGGATCGAGCTTTCGCGACGTGGCGCGACGTGACAACGTGTCTGGAGGCCGCGTAAGGGCGACCCTCATCCCACCTCACACTACGTGAGTTTTGCGCTCTGCCCTGGTAACTTGACAGTACCCACCGACGGCCTGTTATCCGCCCACGGAGCCGCCTGCTCAAAAGCTGCTGAGGCTTGCAGCACACTCACATCGTCAAAACGACGGCCGACAATCTGGAGTCCAACCGGCAGCCCGTCGGTGGTAAAACCACACGGAATAGAAGCCGCTGGATTGCCTGTCATATTAAACGGAAACGTAAACGTCAGCCACTCATACGGGGCAAGCCGTGTGCCGTTGATCGACCTGGGATTATCGAGCCCGACCGCAAACGGACGGCAGGGTAGGGTTGGAGTAATGAGCAGCGTATACTTCTCAAACAAGCGCTGAACAGCAGCATTCCAGTCCAGCCGCTCCAACCATGCGTTGATGTAGTGCTGTTGTTTCCACTTTTGGGTCTTTTCAATCAGTGTGATCAGGCCCGGATCAATAACCGACCGGCGTGTTTTGAGAGCCGGGGCTAACCGGGCTGCAATCCCACCACAAAAAATCCCTTCCCATGCCTTTTGCGGATTTGGCCAGTTGGGCTTGACCGTTTCAACTCGACAGCCGAACTCCCGAAAGCGTCGGGCTGCTGTGGCGCAGATGGCTTTGATCTCAGGATCTATAGCCTTGGTAAAGCCTAGGTCGGCACACCACGCTACGCGCCAGTCTTTGAGCGATACCTTGAGCGCTTTGACATAATTGGTTTTTTCGGCCGGCAGCGAATATTGGTCTCGCCCGTCCGGTCCGGCACTGACGTTGAGCATGAGTGCCGCGTCTGCCACGGTGCGCGTCATCGGCCCAACGTGAGACAGGCTCCAGGCTCCACTCGGTGGGTAGACGGGAATTCGGCCAAAAGAGGGTTTGATGCCGTACACACCGCTGAAGGAAGCAGGGATACGGATAGAGCCTCCGCCGTCCGTGCCTATGGCCAGCGGCCCCATCCCGGCTGCAACCGCAGCCCCGGCACCGCCGCTTGAGCCGCCCGGGGTACGATCCGGATTCCACGGATTCCGGGTGGAGCCAAATAGGAGATTGTGCGTCACTCCGAGCCAGCCGAAAGTCGGCGTATTCGTTTTCCCAAGCTGAATCGCCCCTGCTGCCCGTAGGCGAGCCACCATGGGCGCATCTTCGGTCGGAATATTGTCCGCGAAGAGCGGCGACCCAAACGTTGTCCGAATGCCCTTGGTCGTGACCAAATCCTTCGTTGAGAAGGGAACACCGTGTAGTGGGCCAATCGAGGCGGACCGCTGCATGAGGACCTGCTCTGCTCTCCGTGCCTCTCGCATAGCAGCGTGTGGGGTGAGTGTGACAAAGGCATTGAGCTGTGAGTTAAGCCGCTCAATACGATTGAGCACGGCTCGTGTCACTTCAACTGGGGACACCTGTTTTCGCCGAATCGCTCTCGCCAGATCTATTGCCGACATCCAGCATATCTCGTCTCTGTCGCTTATTTGGCCTCTCTCATCTGCAATCATGTTTTCCTCCTCTGCCTGTTGTGTACGAATCTTCCTGAAGGAAGGCAAGTTCCCGCAAGTTTCAGACAATACAATAAAAAATAAACAAACCGCACTTTCCTGCGATTACTGACTATAGGGAGCAGGGGTCTCTCTGCGTGTTCCTGAGCGAGAGGCAAACGGGGGAAGTTATGCGTAAGCAGATTCACATCGATCAGCTGACCGCCGGCATGTTCCTTGTCGGAGTAGATCAGTCATGGTTCAAGACACCATTTCTCTTCCACAAGCGTTGGATTTGCGGGGAAGATGATATCGATATATTACGCCAGGCCGGCATCCGCCAGGTCGCGATTGCTCCTGAACCGGGCAAGGACTGTGCAAGCGAAGCTGTGTCTACACCGCCGGTTCTTCCAGTGGCAAGGGCTCTGCAAGAATCTCTGCAAGAACCTGGCGTTGTCTCCGAAGAAGCTCCTAGTGTGGACCTGGCTCGACCGGTCAGGGTTGAGGCGGCTGAGCAAAAGCCCATGGCAGTTGAAGAGGATGCCGAACCCGCGCCAACCAAATGCAGAGGGCCGGCGGCTTTGAACGCTCTCAACAATGAACTTGCAAACGCGCAGAACGTTCGGAAAGAAGCCCTCAAAACGGCGCAAAGTGTTTTTGACGGGGTGGGGACCGGAGCCCGCATTAATGATGCCCGCATCAAGGCGGCGGTACACGGCTTGATGGACAGTGTGTGGCGTTGCCCGGAAGCGTCGTTATTTCTCGTCCAGATTCGCCAGTTCGATGCGGAGTTGTTTACCCATACGGTGAATGTGTGCGTCTTGTCCCTCGTTATGGGCAAGGGGCAAGAGTTGGTCTCCGAGCTCCTCCAAACTTTGGCCACAGGTGCTTATCTGCATGATGTGGGACAAATTCGTTTGCCACGTAATATTTGACGCAAAAGCGGTCTGTACACGCCCCAAGAACGCAAGTTGATGCAGAAACATCCCGAACTTGGAGCGGTTATGCTACGCAGCTCCGGCGTGTCTGAAGACGTATGTCGAGTGGTCATTGAGCATCATGAACGACCTGATGGATCCGGGTATCCCTACGGGCTCCAGGGCGAGACGATCTCGACGCTCAGCCAGATTGTGGGCATGACAGATACCTATGATGCCATGCTGCAGGGGAATGGTGAGTTTCCTCCGCCGTTGTCAACGCAGGCTCTACGGGAACTCTACCAGATGGGGTTGTGTGGTGCCTTTGACGCCATACAGGTCAGCCTGCTGATCCGTTTTCTGGGTCTGTATCCGGTTGGTGCGCTTGTTGAGCTGAATACCGGAGAGCGTGGGGTGGTGATCGCTACGAACCCAACAGATGCGCTCAAACCTACAGTCAAACTCGTCACTGATCGAGCCCGACAGTCCCTTTCTGAGGTAGTGATTATTGACCTTGTGGATGAAAGTGGGGATGAGCCGCGGACGGTTCGGAATGTCCTCAACCCGACTACCGAGAATATGGACATCGTTGGCAGCTAAGCCGAAGGGTACTAGCTGCATGGCCTTCCAGACTCCTTGTTTTGACACACCTTGAGGACGGATGCACCGGACATGCGTTCGGACTATCTCCAGGCGCTTGTCCGTGCGATTCCGTTTGGCGTGTGTTGCGTTGATACCAACGGGCAGATCCTCTTTATCAACCCTGCAGGGGAAAAGTTGATTGGACAGCGGGGGGACGATTGTCATGGACAGTCTTTTCGGCGTACCCAGTGCCATATTGAAGCAGACGCCGCCAGCCAGGAAGTAGATGCATGCAGCCAAGTCGGCTGCCCAGTCAACTACGTACTCCAAACTGGACGGTCCGTCCGCCCGACACTCACCTTCCTTCAGGTGCAGGGAGGACGACGACAGCCTGTTGAATGCGAATGCATCCCGCTGCTCGAAGAGTCGGTCAGCGGAGTGCTGATCTCTTTTCGAGATGTCAGCCGTCAGCTTGAACTTGAGCGGGAGCGGCAGCGGCTCATTTCTATTCCGGAAGAGAGCCCCGGACCCATCGTCGAATTCGATAGCTATGCCAATATGGTCTACGCTAATCCCGCGATGAGGGATCTCCTCGTACAGGTGGGATTCTCAGACACTGCGTTTCCCACCATTCTTCCGGCTAATCTCATGTCTCTTATTCAGGAGTGTCTGCAGACGCAGCTCACCGTGCAGGGGGTTGATGTCGATAATGGACGCTGGTGTTATGCCTCGTCTTTTTCCCCCTTGCCGGAAATGCGGCTCGTGCGTGCCTATGGGGTTGATCTCACCGAGAGAAAACGGGCTGAGGACGCCGTGCATGAATCGGAGATGCGCTATCGGGAGCTATTTGAAAATACCAGCGACGGTATCGCTACCTTTGCCTTAGACGGAACAGTACTCACCGTGAACCGGAGTCTCGAATTGATGTTGGGCCGGTCGCGTGAAGAGATGTGTGGCACGCATTATCGCACCTGGCTGACACCCGAGGCTGCTCGGGAGGCGGAAGCCGACCATCAACGGATACTGACGGGGGAGAAGGTCCCGTCGATTTTCGAAGTCGAATGGGTGTGTCAAGATGGCAGCGTTTTAACGACGGAAGGGCGCACGCGGTTTATCCGTGACAGCAGCGGACGACAGACTGGTTTTCAGGGCATCTATCGGGACGTGACAGAGCGCAAAAGGCAGAACGAGAACTCCTGCATGCGAAGGAGGCGGCGGAAGAAGCCGCCCGCGCAAAGCCGGAATTTCTGTCCACCATGTCGCATGAACTTCGCACTCCGCTTACGGTAATTCTTGGTTATAGCGACCTGCTGGAAGATGACGAGAACGGCAATCTAGACGCTGAGCAGCGGACGGGGCTGCAGCGCATTCGGAAAAGTGCGACAGATTTGCTCGATCTTATTACGGCGTTACTCGATCTGAATCGCCTTGAAGCAGGTCAGCTACCCGTGCACTGTCAGGCCGTCGAAATTCGTACGCTTATCTCAGAGATCCAAGCTGAAACTCAGGGGCTGCAAGATCAATCTTCGCTCTCGTTTGTCTGGAGCGTAGACTCAAACCTGCCCCCCATGCAGACGGATCTGCGCAAACTCAAAGTCATAGTCAAAAGTCTGATTGGAAATGCAGTCAAATTTACCCAAAACGGGAGTGTGAGCGTCGTCGTACGCTCTCAGCAAGGTGGCATCGAAATCAGCGTGGTCAAAACTGGGATCGGGATTCCGTCAGACGAACTGGCCCGCATCTTTGAACCCTTTCAACAAGTCGATAACTCGGCAAACGGCCTCCTCAAAGGATCGGGTCTGGGTCTCAACATCGTGAAACGATTTGTGACCCTTCTTGGCGGGACAGTCACAGTCGAAAGCGAAGTGGGACACGGGACGACTTTTCGTATCTGGTTGCCGTGTCATCGAGAGACATCCCAGAGCAGTTAGACTCAGGGTGGGTCAGTTTCTCGTTTCTTCCATAATATGCATAGTCTTGGCCTGTTCCAGTCTGAGGTAGTCGCCTTGTCTCGGTTCTGACGGGATGGTAAGCTCTCCCCTGTTTCTCGGTTCATACCTTTCGTCGCATTCCCCTCTTTATTGGTTTCATCGTGATTGGTTTCATCGTGACGTGGGACTCTCATACGAGCCTGCGGATACCGGAAAGCTGATAGCTCAGTAAGAGACGGAGAAGACGTAAGCGCAAGATCCGTGTGACAATGAAGCGTTACCAATAGCGAACGCATTCAGGAGTAAACGTATGACAGCACAGCCAGCCATCTTTTCAGCACAACGAGTTACGTATGACGTCGAAGAGGGACTCTCTATTGTTGGAGACGCCTGGGGAGACAAAACGAATGTGCCGGCCCTGCTCCTGCACGGCGGCGGACAAACCCGGCATGCCTGGGGTAACACCGCACAGACTCTGGCCGAGCAGGGCTGGTATGCGGTGTCCCTCGATCTACGTGGGTACGGAGAGAGTAACTGGGCCCCGGATGGGGATTACCATATCGATAAATATGTTGCCGATCTACACACGATATTGAGCCATTTCGACCAACGACCGGTACTCGTCGGTGCCTCGCTCGGCGGCATGACGTCCTTACTCACTGAGGGTGAGTCTCCTGAGCCGATCAGCGCCGGTGTTGTCTTGGTGGATATTACGCCGCGGGTTGAACAGAAGGGCGTCGATCGCATACGCGCCTTTATGACGGCCCGGCCTGACGGCTTTGCTAGCCTCGAAGAAGTCGCGGACACGATTGCCGAATACATTCCACACCGTCCCCGCCCCAAGGATTTGAGCGGGCTGGAAAAAAACCTGCGCAAAGGAGAGGATGGCCGCTACCGCTGGCATTGGGACCCGAACATGCTGAACCCTGCCCGCTTGAGACGGGATCCCGAGCGGATGCTGAAGGCAGCCCGTGCGTTGCGCGTCCCGACTCTGCTTATCCGTGGCAAGCTGAGTGACGTCATTAGCGATGAAACCACGCAGGAATTTCTTGATGCTGTTCCGCATGCCAAATATGTTGATGTGTCTGACGCCGGGCATATGGTTGCAGGAGATAAGAATGACATCTTCAGCAAAGCCGTGCTCGATTTTTTGGCTGACGTGAAAGCCCAAGTACCGGCAGTATAGCTGGCCCTAGCGTCCCCGGCCCATGGTATAAAACTCATCGTTCGGCCGCATATCGGTGAGATGTGCCATCCGATTGGAGAGGGCAAAGAACGCGCTAATCGCGCCGATATCCCAGATATCTTCGTCGCTAAAACCGTGCTCCCGGAGTCGGCCATGGTCTGCTTCTTCAATCTCCTGAGCATGGAGGGTGATCTTGAGCGCGAAGTCTAACATTGCGCGTTGTCGTGGTGTGATATCGGCTTTGCGATAATTCACCGCAACTTGGTCGGCAATCAGTGGATTCTTGGCGTAAATACGCAGAATGGCCCCATGGGCAATCACACAGTAATGACAATCGTTCGCTGCGCTGGTTGCCACGACTATCATTTCACGATCCGCTTTTGATAGGCCACTGTCTTTGAGCATGAGCGCGTCGTGATAGTCAAAAAAAGCGCGAAACTCAGCAGGCCGATGGGCTAGGGCAAGAAAGACGTTGGGAATAAACCCGGCCTTTGCCTGTACCTCGGTGATGCGAGTACGAACGTCGTCAGGTAAATCTTCGAGCTTGGTCACTGGGTAGCGGCTAATGGGTGCGTCTGACATTAAGACTCCTTTAAGCATGAACAGTATAGGTCAGTACCTGCCAAAAATGCTTACTTTATCAATGCGGCAGCGCAGTGTAGCATACTGATCTCTTAAGTTGAAAAGGGACGCAGGGAGGATGGATGGAGAACAAGCCGGAAAAGACTGCCCTTCAAGAGGATTACGCCTACCGCGCAGTGGATGACTATAATACCCGCATGTATCTTCTCCCGGCCCTCAATGATCGCGAACACCGTGCGGTGTTGATCGCCGAACATCGCGCCCGACCGATTTACGAAGCCGCTCAGCCCGGCAAGCCTGCTCCCATAGACAGTCCTGAGCTTGCTCGTCTGCTAGACCGCTTGCGCGTCGTGCCGCAACAAGGCAAACACATCATTGTCGAGACTAAGCCCTGGGAGGAATATCGTATCGGTGTCCTTCCCGGCGTACGTGGCCAATCTGTTGCGATTACGGACGAAGCATATCCAACTCGCGAAGAAGCAGAGCACGCTATTTTCCTCAAACGTCTAGACGCATTGCTTGAAGCGTACGGGATCAAAGACTAGGAACTTCCCTCAGATCTAGGCATCTATTTTCGCCGGCAAGACAGCGTTTTCCGTCGGGTGAGAAAAAATAGGAGAGATGTATGACAACGCTTGGTGTCACTGGTTATAGTGACCGTATTTCTGTTCAACCCGGACAGACGATCCGGTTTTATGTCCACTCTGAACGGAGTGAATCATACCAGGCCGACATCATTCGGCTCATCCATGGGGATACTAATCCAGACGGACCCGGCTATAAAGAAGAAGAGATTGAGACCATGGTGACTGGTGAATATCCCGGCCGTCACCAAGCTGTCCATGCTGGGTCATATATTTGTGTTCCACACGATGCGCAGTTTGACCTGAGTAGCTTCACCCTCATGGCGCTTATCTTCCCCACAATGCCAAAGGGGATCCAAGGTATTGTGACAAAATGGTCCGAGCCAGATGAAACTGGGTATGGGTTGTTTATTGATGAGCAAGGCAAGCTGGCATTGTGGATTGGCCGGGGGACGGGCGCGGTCGAGCGCTTTTCTTCGGGCAAACCGATGTTCCGCAAGGTATGGTATCTCGCGGCTGCTAACTTTAACGCCACGACCGGAAAGGTGAGACTCTTTCAACAGCCGATTGTGACGAGTACCAATAGCGGCCACGGGATGCGGTTGGTGCACCCGATTGAAGAAACCTCGACTGAAGTGGACCTACGAGGCTCACCCCAAGTACCAGCTACGAATGACTGCCCCATTCTCATTGCCGCAGCAACAATACAAGCTCACTCTGGCCGCTACATATGCGGCGGCCATTTCAAACACATACTATCGCCGGTTGAGATTCCTGAGCACGGAGCAAAATTCAACGGTCGCATCGAGCGTCCGGCTATTGCCAATCGTGTACTCGAGCGTGCTGAAATCGAAAGCGTCCTGCGAGGACCACGGCCGTTACCTACGGATCTACGACCCGCTGTCGTAGCGTCCTGGGACTTTGCGGCGAATATTGTGCCCAATGCTGCCTCGACTCAGGTGCTAGACGACTCGTTGCATCGCCTACACGGTCACTGTATCAACCTGCCGGCGCGGGGCATGCCCGGCCACAACTGGACTTCCGACTATATGAGCTTTGCTGCCGCGCCCCAAGAGTACAGTGCGATTCACTTTCATGATGATGCGGTCGACGATGCTCGCTGGGACGTGGATTTCGAACTGACCATTCCCGAAACAATGAAAAGCGGGGTTTATGCCGCTCGTCTGTGTTTGGGAGGTCGGGTTACTGCTGGCAGTGAGGACTATATTCCCTTCTTCGTCCGACCCCCAACTGGAAAACCAACAGCTAAGATCGCGGTGATTATTCCCACTGCGAGTTATATGGCGTATGCCAATGAAAACCTGAGTGCGGATTCGCAGGTCGCTCAATTGCTTACCGGCCGCGTTCCACTTATGCAGCCAGGCGATCTCCTACTGCAAGAAAAAGACGGCTATGGGTATGGCACCTACACCGTTCATAGCGACGGTTGGGGTGTGCACTTCTCGTCACGACTGCGGCCTATTTTGAACATGCGGCCCAAATATTCTCATGTCCTCTCCCCCTCCGTGTGGCAGCTCAATGCAGACTTGCATCTCACCGACTGGCTCGAAACTATGGAATTTGATTTTGACATCCATACTGATGAAGATCTCCAGCTCGAAGGGGTTGAGCTGCTCAAGCAGTACCGTGTGGTGCTAACCTGTCATCATCCTGAGTACTGCTCGGAAGAGATGCTGGATGCCTATGAGGCCTACCAGGAGCAAGGCGGCCGCTGGCTCTATCTGGCAGCCAATGGCTTTTACTGGTGTACAGTCTTTCATCCCGATAATCCCGGTATTATAGAGGTCCGCAAAGGAGATAACGGTACGCGAGCCTGGACGATGAATCCAGGTGAATACTGTAATGCCTTTGACGGAAAACACGGCGGTCTGTGGCGGGTAAGGGGCCGAAATATGAGCAAGCTGACCGGGGTAAGCTTCACGTCGTTTGGGCTGACCGCCTCGAGCTACTACCGTCGCGCGCCGGACAGTTTTCGCCCTGAATGTTCTTGGATGTTCGAAGGCATAGGCGAGGATGAGCCGATTGGTAATTTCGGCCTAGTCGGTGGCGGCGCCGCCGGGCTTGAGCTGGACCGTTACGACCTAGAACTTGGCACTCCGCATAACGCATTGCTCCTCGCTCATTCCGAGGGGCATAATGACATCTTTGTTACAGTCTCAGAAGAATCGACCTTCAACGCCCGTGGGTATTTCGCGGCAGGCGGTACCGGCGATCAAAATCCCTATATCCGCGCTGACATGGTATATTTCAAAACCCCAAACGACGGGGCTGTGTTCTCTGCTAGCTCAATGGCATGGTGCGGCAGTCTGTCACACAATAACTACGACAATAATGTGTCCCGCCTAACCGAGAATGTGATTCGAGGGTTTTTGAAAGATGGGCCATTGCCGTGAGGGGGCGGATAATCGTACGCGTAGCGTAAGCTCCGACCTCTTTAAACCAGAAACGTCAAGTTTTGCGGTGCTTCAGCTGCGTCGCCGAGAAGTGCCTGTTTCCAAAACATTTTGAGATTTTCATCGACTTGACGTAGTTTGTAAATAATTCGACCGGCCCAGAGATGTGTTTCCTGTTGGGCTTGTATGGAGAGTTCGAGTAACGAAAAGTTAGAGTCCGGGATACAGTCGCCGACGTTAGCTTTCTCGACTTTAATGTTCCAGATCAGGCGCCGCATCGGAAACCCTGGCGCTTGACTATGGTGAAGTCCGCTTTGGAGCAGCCTCATCCGTATCACAATGCGAGGCCGGTTGTCATAAATGTGTAAAATCTTGCGTTCGGGATTGACGTTGTCGATCGATGAGGCGGGCACCCAATGGAAGGCGTCATCGTCCTACAGAGCATCCCATTTGTCTTGGTGTGACTCGTTTGCCAGCCGGGCTTCTTTGTGGATAAAGGCTTCGATCGTGCGATATTCGGTGTCGGACGTCCTGTCGACGACTCTCTTCGATTTATGCTTGCATCGTCAGATGTCTGTAGTGCCGCCAAAAGCCAGGATTAGTCGTCTCGTCGGTAAAGTACGGCACCCGGCTGCCTTTGCTGACGAGTCCTTCCCGATACATTCCACGGCGTAAATCCCGCGAGCCTCGTTTTCAGGCCTAGAACCCCATCTTATTTCGACCGGCAATCGTTCGTCTTCGGCAAGATAAAAGACGCCTGACGACTTCGCTGTGGCGCAACATGTCCAGGTTCCGCTTTTGAAACACCTTTGAGAAATATAGAAGTATGCCACTGCACGGCTTCATTCACACTACTTGCTCTAAAAAAGAGAATGTTTATTTCGCCTAAAAATAAATTGGCGAAAATCAATGTGCTGGATGGTCCGTCAAAAAATCCGTTGCTGGGTGCTTGCCTTACCGTGGCTTTTTTCCACAGCAGACAAGTACGCGGCAAACTTTGTTTCTGAACCCCTACCACACCGATCAGACGGGCGTTGGTACCCGTGCGCCAACTCAATCTCGCTGTGTCCACTATCCCAATTACGCAGTACAACTTTTATACTATACTCTTCCCCCACAAAACGGGCATATCGTGTACCAGCGACTTTGAAAAAGGCCCCATAGGTAATGCCGAGATGATGGTCGTCCGTGTTGTTCTCCTGTGTCATCTCCCAGTTAGAATGATACCGATCCTTGAGCTAGCCGGCACTGAGCTCAATTTAACCTCCGGGTGATAAATCACATGAGCGGTCGATCAGTTTTCTAGCACTCCTTAAATGCACGTCTAACGACGAACCATTTCGGCTCAAGCTGACAAAAATAACCCCAGGATAGCTTTCGCACCGAGCCGAACGCGGGAGTCCATGATCTTTTTGCTTGAAGTCTTGTCCATACGTACAGGGATTCGGTACGCTGGTCAGCGCGTGGTTCAAATCATACATCCAGCTATGGTACGGATACACGAAATACCTCGCATTGCGGCGTTCAACAGTGCAGACTGCCGTGCCTCGGTGAGCACAGCGATCGAGAAAAATTGAAATATTCTTATCTTTGCCCCGGCTCGCAATGACCGGTTGGCAGCCAATGGTCCAGATAAAAAAATCTGCGAAATACGAAATCTCACTCTCGCGTCCAACAAAGACCCAGACCTTATAGAGGATCTTTTCGAGTTCGACCTAGAGTATTTGCGAATTGGTATAGAGTGAGGCACGAACGCGGTCTTCTTGGACAAGGGTTTCATATTGCATCCGCGCCCGCTAATTTTAGCACGTTCGCTAAACAGAGGGGACTCCTCCGGCACCTGTGCTGCGACTGATTATAGCACTCAAGCTGGTGCTGGCATAAGAAGGGGAAAGGAATAGGTATCCTAGCGCGGAAGGCGCAGAGGAAGACTAGATGGAATCTATCAAACGCTGCACGTGGGCAAAGAATGAACTCGCCATCCAGTATCATGATGAAGAGTGGGGAGTGCCTGTCCATGACGAACGAACGCTGTTCGAATTTCTGATTCTCGAAGGTGCACAAGCTGGCCTAAGCTGGGATACCGTCCTCAGGAAACGCGTTCACTATCGAAAAGTCTTCGACAATTTCGATCCGACTCGCGTGGCGTGCTACACGCCGCGCAAGGCCGCGAAACTACTCGCCGGCCCTGGCATTGTCCGAAATCGCCTCAAGGTCGAGTCAACAATCAAGAATGCCAAAGCCTTTCTGAGCATACAAAAGGAGTTTGGCAGCTTTGATGTGTACATTTGGCAATTTTTCGATGGGAGTCCTCGGAAAAATGCACGGCGGTCACTGAAGGGCATACCCGCTCACACGTCTGAGTCTGATGCGATGAGTAAGGCCCTCAAAAAGCGCGGCTTCTCTTTTGTGGGATCGACAATCTGTTACGCGTTTATACAGGCTACCGGGATGGTGAATGATCATACGACGGATTGTTTTCGGTATGAGGAGGTTTCTGAATTGTAGCGGCACGGTATGCTGTATACAGCGACCGCCCGGTCACCCCTAGCACTGTATCGGCTTTTACCCCGTGATCACAATCTTGCCAAAGTGCGACGCGCCTTCCATAAGCGTGAGCGCTTGGCGAGCTTCTTCAAAGGGATAGACCTTATCAATCACGGGCTTGATCTGATTTACCGTCATAGCTGCATTCATATCCTCAAACATCTCACGCGAGCCGACATACACACCCTGCAGACGAAGGCTCTTCATCAGTACCGGGACAGGGTTCACTTCCCCATCAGTCCCGGCCAAGATTCCGATCAAGCCGATCATGCCGCCTACACGTGTAGCTTCCATAGATTGGGCCAGAGTGCCGGCTCCACCCACTTCGACAACCTGATCAACGCCGATGCCGTCTGTAAGTTCTAAAACTTTTTTGCCCCACTGCGGCGTAGTCCTATAGTTGATTACCTCCGATGCGCCGAGATCTTTAGCACGTTCGAGCTTTTCATCACTGCTCGACGTAATGATGGCGCGGACACCGGCGGCTTTGGCAAACTGAAGGGCAAAGATAGAAACCCCACCAGTCCCAAGAATCAAAATAGTTTGCCCGGCCTTCATATTGCCCAGGGTGACCATGCTCTGCCATGCGGTGACTGCCGCACAAGGCAAGGAGGCCGCGTCTTCATAGGTCATATAATCTGGAATCGCGACCACGCCGTTTTCATGCAGCACCACCTGCTCGGCGAGCATGCCATCCAGCGCACCACCCAACGCCGAGGCAGCATGGGATGCATCCGATCCACCTGCCAGCCAGTTTTGAAAGAAAATGCCGGCTACCCTATCACCCGGTTTGAGACGAGTGACGTCTTGACCAATCGCAACAACTTCACCAGCCCCATCGGACAATGGAATAAGCGGCTGTTTGAGACCTCGCATGCCGCCATATTTGACTGTCATGAGGTCGCGGTAATTAAGCGAGGTGGCCTGAACCCGGATGGCAATCTGACCGTATCCGGGTTCCGGGTCAGGCTGGTCGGTCAGTTTCAGGTTGTCAATGCCAAACTCTTGACTGATTTGCCATGCACGCATGTGGGGCCTCCTTTTCTCAGACCGATGAGCTTTGAAACGAACGATTCTACCTGATTACGGCTCACTACACTTGCAACTTCCAGGTATCTCCGTTCGGCACAATGCGCCCGCCGTCGGGTGCCAAAAAGTGAGCGGCTAAGACGATCACTTCCTGATCAGAATAGGCCTCAAGGAAGCTGCGCCGCGTTGCCGCCGACTGTACCGGATCAACACAAAAACCGCTGCTCCACTGTGGCTCAGAGCACTGGACCGGATAGTGCATCATGTCGCCGGGCATCATAGCTTTTTTCCCGCCACATTGCAGGTGCAGGCACACGTGACCGGGGGTGTGGCCGGGCTGAGGGTGACAGATGCATCTCATCGTCAATGGCGTGGTCGCCGTCAACCAGAACGGTGTGATGGCGCGTTTTTACCACTTAGGTCTGAATACTTATGCTGAGCTTGCCATTCTCAGCCACAAACTGTGGAGCCAGCCAGTGTTTATGCCTAGTCATCCCTTCCGCCGTCGCGTCTGGCAAGAGCATCTGTGGTTCCATCAGCGGACCTTCCATTTCGACCACACGCGGGATGCTGATATCGCCTAGTGAGATTGCCATAGTATCCCTCCTGTTATTGGATTTGCCGTTTACGTGTAAAATGCTTCGACAATTTTGCGCCAACGCGCATCATTCACTCCTGGTCGATCTGGATGGTAGAATGCTACTCGATCCAGCAACCCGTCATATTTGGCCTTGAGCATGGCGGATACCTCGTCCGGTGAGCCGGTTATCGCATACTCCTCAAGCATCTCGTCCGTGACATCTTTGGCCATGGCTGCCCACTCGCCTTTGGACGCTTTCTCGTTCAGGCTCTGGCAGACGTCGCCCCAGCCATGCACATCGAGGACGGGCTTATACGTCCGTGTCGAAGCATAAAAGGCAATCTGCATGCGCACCTTCTCACGCATCTCATCTCTCTCTTTTTGGCTGTCACCCATAATCACAAAGGATGAGGTTGAGACCACCACGTCTTTACGGCTCCGGCCGGCCCTTTGGGCGCCTTCTTCTATCTGGGGAAGTACGCGTTCGCGTAGAAATTTCGCTGAGTGAAAGGGGTGGGCATGAAAGCCGTCACACAACTCGCCGGCCAGACGGCACATATATGGATTCACACCGGCGATATAAATTGGAATATGTGGATGTTTGATCTTGCTTGGTGAAAAAGCTGGAGTCATGAGTGTATGGCTAAAAAATTGGCCCTGAAAATCCAGCTTGGTCCCGTTCTGCCAGCAGTCCCAAATGGCGCGTAGAGCGAGAACAATTTCCCGTAACTTCGGACCAGGAGATTCCCACTTTACGCTATAGCGGCGTTGGTTATGGCCTTTGACTTGGGTGCCGAGTCCGAGGATGAAGCGCCCGTTTGAGGCGCGTTGGAGGTCCCAAGCCGTATAGGCAAAAGACATGGGGCTGCGCGGGAAAGCCAGGGCAATCGCCGTTCCGAGTTTGAGCTTGGTGGTTGAAGTCGCCGCGACTGCGAGAGACAGGAAGGGATCGTGCTGGTTCTCCATACTCCACACGCTGTCAAAGCCCATGTCTTCTGCGTTCCGCGCTATGGCGATGGCTTCGTCGAGCGAGCGAGCAGTCATCAGGCTATCGAGTTTCATATCCCCTCCATTGCTTCGGTCAGGATGTTATGGGAAACATAGTCCCTATGGGAAATCAACATCTATGGGTCTCCTGTTGCCTCTTCCTCCAAAGAATCAACCTGCCGCAATTGCGGGAAAATGCGTGCCCACAATCCAACTATCGCGAGTGTTCCGAGACCACCCAGGATCACCGCCGGTACAACGCCGAACCACGCTGCGGTTACGCCGGACTCAAATTCCCCGAGTTCGTTTGATCCGCCAATAAAAACCGACTCCACCGCACTCACCCGACCCCGCATCTGGTCTGGAGTCTTGACTAAAACCAAGACCCGGCGAATCACTACGCTGACCATATCCGACGCGCCGAGTATGATGAGCATGACAAGGGACAACCATAAGTTCCGCGACAGCCCAAAGCCTACGATGGACAACCCAAATATCCCCACCGTTCCGAGCAAAATAACGCCTGCATGATGCTGAATAGGTCGGCGGGCCATGATGACGGCAGTCACCAGCGCGCCAAGCGCCGGTGCGCTACGTAGGATGCCAAGTCCCCAGGGGCCAACGTGCAAAATATCGCGTGCATAGATGGGCAGCAGTGCCGTTGCCCCGCCTAATAGCACAGCAAACAGATCGAGAGACACCGCGCCTAGTACAACCGGCTGACTCCGGATAAAAGAAATCCCGGCGACAAGTGACTTCCACGTCTGAGCTTTCTGTTCGACCGTTCGTGGCCCAATATGAATAATACTGACCAGGAGGATGGAAACGCTGAACATCAATGCACAGCAGCCGTACACAACCTCCGGCCCGACCGCGTACAGCAAGCCGCCGATTGCTGGGCCCGCAATAGTTGCCGATTGCCACGCAGACGAACTCCACGCCGCAGCATTGGTGAAAAGACGTTGGGGCACCAAATTGGGCATGAGGGACACCGAAGCCGGGAATTCGAACGCGCGTGCTGTTCCAAACAGAACGAGCACGCCAAAGAGAAACAACGTATTTGTGCCACCCTGTACAGTGAAGCCGAGGAAGAGCAGCGCGCAGATCACCTCAACGACAATGCACACGGCCAATACACGCCGCCGGTCATAACGGTCGGCCACATGGCCAGTGATGAGCGCTAAACCAAGCGAAGGTAAGAATTGCGCAAGTCCAACAAGGCCCAAATCAAGCGGATTGCGGGTGAGGTTATAGACCTGCCAGCCTATGGCCACGGCCTGCATTTGAATGGCTAGCGTGACGCATAACCGGGCGGCCCAATAGCGCTGAAAGTTGGGATAGGAAAAGGCCGATACAGGCGAATAGGGTTTCTGTTGTTCCAAAAACCCGCCTAGCCTCGATGTGCGGTGTCTGCCTTAGTGAAGATAAATTTCATGTGGGTTTCTATATCGATCCTCCTTATCTGCTCATCTGCTTAGAAGAAGAGGAGTGTAGATACGAACGTGGCTAGCGTCAATGAAGCGGCCTTGGCATCGGCTTTCAGATCGATTTTCGAAGCGATCTTTGAGGCGATCTTAAAAAAAGCCGCTTGGCGATCTGTCTCGCTCAAGGCATAGTGGCCAGAACGCCGGAACGTTTTGTTGAACTGAGGGAGGAGTTCCCATGTCAGAACCAGTCTTAATGATTGAAAAAGCCGATGGTATTGCTACCCTGACTTTGAACCGTCCCAAGGCCATGAATGCCTTATCGCGTGAATTGCGCCTCGCAATTGTGAAGGCATTTGAGATGCTGCAAAAGGAAACGGGCACCCACGTGGTGATTCTGACTGGAGCGGGCCGAGCGTTTTGCGCTGGTATGGATCTCAAGGAACTCAGCCGCACGAGTGACCCGCTGCGCGAGTCAGAACCGACCCAGGGTAGTCCGGGTAGTCAAGGTAGTATGGATATCGTGCAAACTATGCAGGCGTTTGACCGACCGATCATTGGTGCAATCAATGGTTTTGCCATCACCGGAGGATTCGAGTTGGCCTTGGCGTGTGATGTATTGATTGCTTCCAGCGAAGCGCGTTTTGCTGACACACATGCTCGGCTGGGTGTGATGCCCGGCTGGGGGCTGAGTCAGAAACTCTCGCGTGTGATTGGCATCTACCGCGCGCGTGAACTCTCGTTGACTGGAAATTTTTTGTCGGCAGAACGGGCAGAATCCTGGGGGTTGGTGAATCGTGTGGTTCCCCCCGACGAGCTTGTCCCGACGTGTCGAGCGCTGGCAAAAGACATGTTGTCCTGCGTGCCCGAGATGCTGCGCAGTATGAAGCGGGTGATTAACACAGGCTATGCGCAAACCTTGCATGACGGCCTGCAAATTGAAGCGACCGTCTGGCGTGAACAGGTCCGCGGAGTTACACCGGACGACATCGCCGCCCGGCGTGAGGGCGTGCAACAGCGTGGCCGGGCGCAGTCATCATCATAGAGGCGTAATCATTTTTACCTAATCACACCTTGCCGACCACCGTTTCTCCCACCTCTTTGATGTAATCGGTAATTTCTGTCTCTGAGGAGTTGAGCGAGAAGAGTTCTTTCCCTTTGGGCGGAAAGAGCGAAACCAAACGATCCACGCCAAGGTCGGCGAAACGTCTGGCCATATCGAGATCTACCCGCCCTAGCGGAGTCACACTGATTTCCAACTTGCCGAGTTCGCTCGGCCGTTTGTTTTCCTCTTGTGCGGCCTTGAGGCCGTCGAGGCATTTCCTGGTTCCGTCCGCATCAAGCGCAAATCCGTACCAACCGTTCCCATGCGTGACAGAGCGCTGGAATGCCTGAGGCGTCATACCGCCGAAGACAACCGGCGGACCTGACTGCTGAACGGGCTTGGGAAAGGCCTTTATGCCACTAAAGGACACAAACTGGCCCTGATGCGCTGGATCGTCCTGGCTCCAAATGGCGCGCATGGCCTCGACGTAATCGAGCGTACGCGGCCCTTTTTGAGCAAACGGTATACCCAAAGCACCAAATTCCGGCTTGAGATAGCCAATGCCCACGCCAAAGATGAGCCGTCCGCCTGACAGTACGTCGAGGCTGGCCATTTCTTTGGCCAGTACAAGCGGATTGCGCTGGGGAAGAATAATAATGCCGGTTCCCATCCGAATGGTTTTTGTCTGACCAGCCAAAAAGGCAAAAGCGATATTTGGGTCGAGCATCGGGTAGGTCGGCGGCAGAGGTGAAGGCGGCTCTTGCGGGTCCGGTAGCACAACGTGCTCGCCTGCCCAGACTGATTCAAACCCCGCCGCTTCCGCCGTCTGCGCCACCCGCGCCGAAGCCTCCGGCGTACTGCACGGTCCCATATTGATACCAAAAATCCCTAATTTCATGAGGCCCCTCCTTTTTGCACTTGATGAAGAAGAGACATACTACCAAACGGAGAATTTGAGAAGGCGAGCGAGGGCTACGTCGAAGGGGAAGAAGAAAATTTTTCTAAAGACGTATCCTTTCTCTATCCATATTCGTATTATCAAGTAGGGAGGAGGCAACGATTGATACAAACATAAACAAAGAAAGGAGACTTCTATGCAAAATCCAGCATCAACTGTTTTGGTCCGATACACGATCAAGGGGATAAAGTCGCGGAACGGGAGTCTGCTATCTGCGAATGGGTCGGATCGATTCCGGCCTTGAATGATCCTGAGGTCGAATACTCCGTTTACAAAGCCGAAGATGGGGCTTCTTTCGTGCTTCATATTCAGATGGCCAACGGCGAGGTTGGCTCCCGACTGCAGGCCCTGCCGCTTTTTGGCCCTTTCAGTGCGGGCACCAAGGAGCGGAGTGAGAATGGTCTGACCGTTACTAAGCTGTCGCGGCTTGCTTCGTCGCTTCGTCGATAGAGGGCTAAGCGGAGGCTCCCAGGCCTGCCCAGTCATCTCAACTACCGATTTCTCTCTGGGATCTGTGTTCCGATGTAGAAAGGAGGACGACCTCATGCAGCTGCACCAAAATTACCTGTGGAAGATTTCCTACGATGAAGCTGTATCCAGCGTGAAAATAGACTGGACTGAGAAGACTGCGCACATGACGGACGCTGATTTTAAAGACGCTCTCAGCCGATTTGCTAGCCATGCTGAGCAACACAGCGCCCGTTGTTTGCTCGTGGATGTCCAGCGCTTTAAACCTGCACTCTCGGAAGAAATCGGTCAGCGGCGAGATAGCGCAATTATCCCGCGCTATAATGCCGTCGGCATTCAAAAGATGGGGTATATCATCGGACCGAATGCGCAGCTTTCTCCTGCTCAGGATGCTGGCGCCAATCCGGACCAGCCACGGACTTTTAGAACGCGCTTCTTTCATTCAGAAGATGAAGCAGTGACGTGGTTTCACGACAGCGAGTGGGTTGAGTTAAGAACTAAGCAACCAACAAATCAACCTGATCAATTTGGTGCCAGCACTTCGATTGCTCGCTCGTCCGGGTTCATGCCACCTCCAGAACTTAGTGGCATGAGGCATACGTGTGACGCACCGGCCTCATAATACGCCGCAATAGACTCTCGAATCTTGGCCACATCTCCCCAGGCAATGACCGCATCCACAAGCCGATCACTGCCTCCATTAGCAAAGTCAGCAGCCGCAAAGCCCACTTCTTTGAGCCGCTGCACATAATGGTCAACTTGGAGATAAATCCGCATATAACTGCGCGCGGCCGAGCGGGCCTTGTCTGCGTCTGATTCCAGCATCACGCCGATCTCAGCACACAGCCATGGCTCAGGTCCGAGGGCCTTGCGGGTCGCTGCAATCTGTTCAACTACACTGAAATAGGTATGTGTTCCGTTGGTCTGTGTTGCTGCAAGCTCAAGCATCTTCGGCATCATGCCGGCCAGTACGACGGGCGGATCGTTTTGCGAAGACGGAGCATTATATGGGGCCGCTTTCATCTTGGCGAGATACTCACGCGTAAAACTGAGCGGCTTGCCGTATGGGATGCCGCGTCTGGCATTGGCCTGCGCATTGCTCACACCCAGACCAAGAAGAAAACGGTCACCAAAGAGTTCTGCCAGCGTGCGTGTGGCATTGGCAATAACGATGGGTTCGTAGGCATACGGCACGACAATGCCAGTGGCAATTACTAGCCGTTCCGTTTGGCCTAACAGATAGGACGCAAATGAAAAGGGCTCGCGCCCAAGGACTTCGGGAAACCACAGAGCGCTATAGCCGAGTTGTTCGACTTTGCGGGCAAACTGGCCCGTCTGCGCACCGCTGAGGCCATCGAGAAAGGTAAAAACGCCGGGTGTCTGCAAGTCCATATCTGTTTCCTGTCTACCCAGATCATGATCAAATTACCGAAACGCTGGAATAACCTTACTCGCAAAGAGCTCCAAGTGCGGCTGAATCCAGCTTGCCGGTAGTCCTGGAGGAAGTGTCCAAGAATAATAATGCGTTAATGGAGTCTCTAAAGCATAGTCGCGGATCATCTGAATACAGGTGTCCACGTCGACCACTTGGAACATACCAGATTCCCGTAACGCTGTCAGATCCGGCATATGGGGAAACAGTGGCATGCCGGCCATCTCCGACCACTTCGCGTAGGCGTTGATCTGGTAACGCACGTGTTCGGCTGCTTCGTTCCAAGTCTTTTCGGGATCTTCAGACGGAATCAGCCAAAAATAGCCACCGGCGAGGCGAATATCCGTTGTTGGTTTGCCGATCTTTTCAAGCGCAGTGACATAGCGCTCATATGCTTCTTTGAGCGGTCCGACGCCGATATAGCCATCACCATATTTCGCCGCCCGCCTGAGGGCTGGCGGAGTAAAGCCTCCTACCCAAATGGGTGGCCGTGGTTGCTGAATTGGCTCTGGGGTTAGCTTGGCCTTGGTCACCGTATAATATTTGCCTTCAAACGTGAGCGTTTCGCCCTCCCATAGGCGACGGATGATTTCGAGGCCCTCATTCGTGCGTGCTCCGCGCTCCTTGCTCGACACACCAAAGCTCTCGAATTCTTCAACCTTGTACCCAACGCCGACGCCCAACTCGAACCGTCCACTTGAGATCACGTCCACGGTCGCGGCATCTTCAGCAAGCCGAACCGGATTATGGAAAGGCATGAGCATAACGCTAGTACCAATGTGGATTTTCTTAGTCCGAGAGGCGATTGCGGCTGCAATCGGCATCAGCGCAGGCGAATAGCCGTCTTCAATAAAATGGTGCTCAGACAGCCAAATATTATCAAAGCCGTTCTCTTCCCCCCACACGATCTGATCGATAATTTCGTTATAGAGTTGGTCATATGGACGTTTCCAGGCTGGCGGGTTGCGAAAGTCGTACCACATGCCAAAGCGAATTTTGGGGTTCCCGTTCTCACTCATAGACTACTCTCCTTTTCCACGCGTTCACTATACGGCACTTCATGACTTGCCATTCTCTAGTTCTTAAAGCAAGGAATCTTTCCTATTCTCCCAGTTGACGTTGACGACTGAAATCGATCTATGTATAGCGTACAAATTCCGCAAGAAGAGCATGCTCACGAGAAAGCTCACAGGTCTTCTGGGAAAAGGGGCTACATGGCAGAACAGATTGGAAGCGCTACTAACCCGCTCCGCGTGGCCGTCTTTGGCTCCGGACCGGCAGGATTCTACGCCGTAGGCGAATTGCTGCGGCAAAAAGATATCACCATTACCGTGGACTTGTTTGACCGGCTGCCCACCCCGTATGGGCTCGTGCGCGGTGGGGTTGCACCGGATCATCAAAAGATCAAAGCCGTCATTCTACAATACGAGAAAATCGCAAACCGGCCTGGCTTTCGGTTTTTTGGCAATGTGACCTTTGGCGAGGATCTGCTGCTGGCCGATGTCTTAGCGCACTATCACCAGGTTCTTTTTGCAACGGGAGCCGAATCTGATCGCCAGCTCGGTATTCCAGGCGAAGACCTGCCCGGCAGTGATCCGGCAACCATCTTTGTCGGCTGGTACAACGGACACCCGGACTATCGTGACCTCCAGTTCGACCTCAGCAACGTCGAGCGTGTGGCGGTGGTTGGCAATGGCAATGTGGCCATGGACGTCACACGTATCCTGGCGCGTTCCATTGAGGAGCTGTCAATAACAGACATTGCAGACTATGCGCTTGAGGCGCTCAAGAAAAGTGCAGTCAAAGAAATTTATCTGCTCGGGCGGCGCGGTCCTGCCCAGGCGGCGTTTACCAATCCCGAAATTCGAGAACTTTCCGAGATGCCTATTACTGACTTGGTTGTCGAGCCGAAAGATCTCGAACTTGACGAGGCGAATAAAGAATTTATGGAACAGGCCACAGAGCCGGTCCATCAGCGCAATATGGATATTCTGATTGCCCAAATCCCTAAGGGTGAGGGCTCTGCGCAGAGGAAGATTCGTGCCCGCTTTTTTGTCTCTCCAGTTGAACTGTATGGGACCGACCACGTCGAGGGAATGAAGCTCGAAAAGAACCGTTTGATGAAGGATGATGCGGGAACGCTGCGTGCGCGTGGCACTGGCGAATACGAAGAGTTACCCAACATCCAAATGGTTTTTCGGTCTATTGGTTATAAAGGCCATCCCCTCAAAGATGTTCCGTTTGATGAACGCGGCGGAATTATTCCGAATGATACGGGGCGGGTCATTGATCCAGAAACCAAGGCGCCGATTGAGCGGCTGTATGTTACTGGCTGGATTAAGCGTGGCCCTTCCGGCGTAATAGGGACAAATAAAGCCGATGCAGTGGAGACGGTCCAGCTCATGTTGGAGGACTTTCGGAGCGGACAGGCCCCGCCCGACGTCCAAGCTGTACCGGCCGACGAGCAGGCTATCCTCGCTCTTCTCACGCGGAAGGGCGTGCGGTCCGTATCCTTTCCTGATTGGCAATACCTTGATCAGATTGAAGTCGAGACAGGCAAAAAGATCGGCAAGCCGCGTAAAAAAATGACAACGATCAAAGAAATGTTGACCGCGCTTGAGACAAGAGATGCGGGCGAGGCGCAATCAGCATCGTAGCCAGAACGACGAGGAACAGCCATGAAAGCCATTCGTGTCCATGAGTTTGGTGATCCAGAGGTGATGCAACTAGACGAGGTCGCGGATCTCACCCCCGGACCTAGCCAGGTCGTCGTACGCATGCATGCGGCTGGAGTCAATCCAGTTGAGACGTATATTCGCTCCGGCATTTATCCCAAGCCGCCTACGCCATACACCCCTGGCTCAGATGGAGCCGGTGTGATCGAGGCTGTGGGCGAAGGTGTGAGCCGTGTTACTGTAGGAGATCGTGTCTATATCGCTGGGTCACTCAGCGGATCGTATGCGGAACAGGCTCTGTGTACGGAAAATCAGGTCCACTCGCTAGCTGAGTCTGCAGCGTTTGCCCAAGGGGCCGCGATTTTTGTCCCTTATGCGACCGCCTACCAAGCGCTCTTCCACTGCGGACATGCTGCGCCTGGTGAAACGCTTTTTGTACATGGGGCGAGCGGTGGAGTTGGCATTGCCGGTGTCCAGCTTGCTCGGGCGGCTGGCATGACGGTAATTGGATCGGCGAGTACCGAACGCGGGCGTCAGTTGGTAGCTGAACAGGGTGCGCAGCACGTCCTTGACCACAGCGCGCCGTCCTATTTAGAAGAGGCCAAGACGCTGGCCGGCGAGCACGGAGTGGATGTTATTTTAGAGATGCTGGCGAACGTCAATCTTGGCAAAGATATTGATCTGCTTGCAATGCGGGGACGTGTTATCGTGATTGGCAATCGGGGGGAGAAGAACCAAGGTACAGTTAAGATTAACCCACGTGCGGCCATGATGCGTGACGCATCGATTATCGGCATGACTTTACGCAACGCGACGCCACAAGACCTTGTCCGCATCCACGCCTCGCTTGTGGCTGGGCTCGCCAATGGCACCCTCCAGCCCGTCATTGGGCAAGAATTCTCGCTCGCTGAAGCGGCCCAAGCTCACCGGGCAGTGAGTGGAGAGGGCAAAGCCTACGGTAAGGTTGTTTTGGTACCGTAGACCGGCCCGAAGGCATAAAGCTATCCTGCCCGGCTTTTCTCTCCTATAATCGCCTCTCCAAGTGGGGAGAACATGACGTTTATCGATGTCCTCGACCAAGCGCGTGCGCTGTTGCGGAGTAAAGGCCGGATTTCTCATAGAGCTTTGAAACGTCAGTTTGATCTGGATTATGAATATCTTGAGGACATCAAGGTCGAGTTGGTTGATTCCGAGCGAGTGGCCTCGGACGAAGACGATAAGATTCTTGTCTGGATAGGAGAGGGAAACGAAACCGAGAATCGGGGAAACGGAGAAGCTGCATCCCGAGTCCGACCCCCAACCCCTATTCCCCAGACCCTAGCCAGCTACACGCCCCAACGCCTAGCCGCGCGTATCCGGGCCGAACAGCAAGCTATGGAATCCCGAGGGGCGAGTGACGCGAGCGCAAAACGATAACCGCCCTGTTTGCTGACCTCAAGGGCTCGACGGCGCTGATCGAAGGACTCGATCCCGAAGACGCTCGCGCCACCATCGAACCGGCGCGTTTCTATGAGGCGGAGTTGTATCGGCTCAAAGGGGAGCTGACGCTTAAAAAGTCGCAAGTAGAAAGCGACAGGTCACGGATCGAAGAGGAAGCAGAAGAATGTTTTCAACAGGCCATCGAAATTGCTCAAAATCAACAAGCCAAGTCCCTAGAGCTCCGTGCCGCCACGAGCCTCGCTTGCCTGTGGCAGCGGCAGGAAAAAACGGCTGAAGCCTGTGACCTTCTCGCTCCGGTCTTCAACTGGTTCACTGAAGGCTTTGACACGGCAGATTTGAAAGACGCCAAGGCGGTTCTGGACGAACTGTCGGAGGCTGTGTGAGATTCTCCGAAGTCGTTAAAGCAGCGCGCCCGCTCCTCCGAGAATCCGGTCGTATCAGGTATAGGACTCTTCCGCGTGCATGCGCCAGGAATGATCAGGGCTGCGATACGCGCCGAGCAGCGCTCCCCGACGCCCGTGAGCTGGCCGTGGAGAAGGACGGCAGTTGGGGGCACCACCCATGACCGGCGTGTCTTCGATCCGCTGGAGGCTCGTCTGGCTGCTGGTGCTGATCAGCGTGGTGCGCAGTATGGACGCGGTGAACTTCTCGGTGGCCGCCAAGCAAATCATGCCAGAGTATGGACCGACCGAGGTGCAGATCGGCGTCCTCTACTCAGTCTACCTCTTGGGCTATGCGGCCTTTCATCTGCCCGGGGGCGTGTTGGCCGATGTGCTGGGGCCGCGCAAGCTGCTGGGTGCCGCACTCGTGTGGTGGTCCGTGTTTACCGCGCTCACCGCCGTTGCCCCGCAGGTGCCGGGCCTCTCGCTATTGGGACCGTTTGCGGCCTTTCTCGTCGTGCGCTTTTTCATTGGCTTGGCCGAAGGGGCATGTTATCCCGGGTCAACCCGGCTGCTGGCCTGTTGGATGGCCCCGGATGAGCGGGCCTCGTCTGGCGGGCTCGTCCTGAGTGGTATGGGTATCGGCTATGCAATCACGCCGCCTATCGTAGCCTTCCTCATGGTGCAGTACGGCTGGCGCGTGTCGTTTTACATGTTTGCGTTCATCGGGATCGGGCTCGCCATTCGGTGGTACACCTACGTGACTGATGAGCCTGAGACACACCCTCAGATTAGCCCACAGGAATTGCAGCACATTCGTGGCGATAATCCTCGCCTGACGAGTGCCGCCGACGCGATTATCCCCTGGCGTCGTTTGCTGACCAATACCAATGTGTGGTTGCTCGGGAGCGCGGGCTTCTGCATGGGCTATGGAGTCTTTCTGTATCAAGCCTGGTTCTATCTATACCTGGTGAATGAGCGCGGATTCAGCGAACTCGGGGGGGCATGTTTGCCACCGGCCCCTTCATAGCCGTGGCGCTGCTCGGTCCCTTAGGCGGGATCTGGTCTGACGCACTGGTCCGGCGATATGGGCGCAAGCACGGCCGCCGCGCCGGGGCGATTGTCGGCCTGGTCCTGAGCGCGGTGTGTGCCGGCATTGGGGCAACTGCGGCGGACCCGTATGTGGCCATCGTATTACTGTCTTTGGGGGATGGCTTTTTATATATGTCCGCTGCGTCCGCGTTTGCCACGATCATAGATATTGGTGGCCCGTACACTGGGGTGACCTATGGGTTCGCCAACATCATGACTATCTTGGGTGGGGTACTCGCACCGACCCTCACCCCGATCTTGGCGAATCGGTTTGGCTGGGAGGTCGCCATTTATGTGATGGTGTTCCTTACTCTTGTGGGCGCGCTGGTGTGGCTCCGGATTGATGCCAGCAAGCCTGTGGTGCTCGATACTGCGGAACTTGCTCCGCTTCCTGTGCAGGATCAGCCTGCTCCAGAGTAGGAGCCGGCCTGCTTTCGCATGGAGGCGTAGGGCAAGGACAGCCCTGCTCCGACACACATTGTCCGCCGCCTGCTTGCCTGCTCTTATCGGTGGAGTTGGTCTATGAGGGGAGACGAGCGGGTGAATTTCACCGACATTAACGAACAATCTCGCGCCCTGCAGCGACGGGCCGGATAACGTACCGAGTGCTCAAGCGGGAATTTGCGCTTCGGGTGCTTGCGGAAATGTCTGTGGGAATATCGGAGCAGTTATAGTGCGAGACGAGAGCTCCGCGTGCTTGAGACGGGTCCCCTACCCTTCAGTCGGTTCCGGCTCACCGCCAGTTGGGATGTGACGCAGTCGGTAGCGTGCGGATATCAACTCATGGCTTTCTCCACAGCGCTCCATTCTACCAAAGGTGTCAGACGCCGTTTCGTAATAAGACCGGCACTGACCGCTTTGGCAAAGCCGTCAAAGGTCAACGAGTGGTCCTGGATATCGAGGATGAGCACCACTTTGGCCTCTTCATTCGATCCCCATGGCCCAGCCTTGAGGGTCACTCCGGGCGGAAACCCGTCCTTGAGGACTTGTTGGATGAGACCGACGCTTTTTTTCGCGGCTTCGGGGCTGCTGGCGTTGAGATAGATTTCATCTAAATACAGTGGCATGATTGTTATCTCCTTTGGGGTGAGCATAGCGGGAGCGGGAACCGGTCTGTGTCAACTTATGCCGGATCGGGCCCCGGAGTAAAGACGCGCTAGGGACGATTCTATCCCCGGTTGCTTCACTCTTGTACAATCCATCGCGACTGGCAGACGGATATGGATTTTCTTTGAGGTTATCAGGCAAACCCGTGCCTTACTGAAGAGCGACGTGCGGATTACGTACCGGACGCTGAGGCGGCAGTTCGCTTTGGACAAGGAGGCAAATATGCGAAAACTTCGACGAGTGGTGACGGGACATAACGCCCAGGGCAAATCGGTTGTGTTGTTCGATGATGCACCCCAGGCTTTCGATCCGGTGACCGAGATTTGGGCCACGGAAGAGATCCCGGCGAGTAATCAAGGCAATGCCGATGCCGCCGACCGGCCGGTGTAGCTCCAACCCCCGCCGCTCGGATCGTTGTTTCGGTATTTTGAACTTGCACCTGATTCTGCAACCGCTGACCTGGATGCGCAGACGCTTGCCACTCGGACGCGAGAAATGTTTGCTAGTATTGGCGCTGAGAGCGCGCTCGTCGGTATGACCCGTCATCCAGGCATGCATACTACCCACACGGTTGGTTACATCATTCTGCTGTCGGGCAAGGTGACCCTCCTACTTGACGAGGGTTAGGTCGACCTGGAACCCTTTGACGTGGTTGTGCAGCGTGGCACAAATCACGCGTGGGTCAACCGAAGCGATGAGCCGGCACTTTTGGCCGGCATCCTCATCGACGCTGAGCCCGTGTAAGCATACCGCTCGCTCGAAGATCGCCAATTCTTTGGCAGGGTTGCCATGGAGCTGTGAGAGCAGTGTGTAGGGGCAATTATGAATTGCCCGGGCAGCGGTCTCGCTTCAAGATCAAGAGCACGCACGCAGGAGCAAACGGCTCGTGCTCTTTTGGTCGCGCTCGATGGCAAAAGTCGCTACTGCCCTACTTGCCCAAAATCGACCAGAAGATTGGAATAGACCTCATTCACGCTCGAGATATGTTCCCACGGAACACCTAAGCCTTCTCGGCTGTTGCCCATCATCATGGGCTCAAGTTCTTCTGCTGGAAGAGGCTGGGCGTCGGTAAAAACAAGTACGCCGGCGGCGCTGATCTGGGGCTGATCGAACTCGATGAACCGATCCGTTTCCCACACCGCATCCTGCATAGTCAGCGTCAAGGCTTTGGTTTCGCCAGGCTGGATGAGTCCCTCAGGTTCCACTTTCATAACAGGAACCTCATTCTGGGCGTCAGGGTACAGCGCTTGGCTGTCCTGGTTGATGAAAGTCAGATAGCTCGTACTGAATTTTCGTAATAATACGGATTGGTCTGAATTGTTTGTCACTTCAACTTGTATGCTCAGGGCGCGCTGAGTCGGGCTGTAACGGAACTCCTTGACCTTGGTCTGCACAGCATTGGGATGCGGCAGACCGGACAGATCCCATATACCGCCCGTTTGGTGCGGAATGGTTGGCGGACTGCCAGAATTTGTTACCCACAACCCGCCAACAACCACAGCGACCAAGACTACGCCGAAAATGTAAGAAACCCGACGGTCCTTGTCTGTGATCTGTTCTTCGTCAACGCCTTCTAATAAGAGAGCGTAGCGTACGATTATGGGTCTTCTCGCCCAATACCCGAGCCAGGCAATTCCAAGAATACCAAAAACAAGATGCCAGCTAACTATTCGAGCGAATCCGAAGTGTTCTAGGTCTATGTCGAGCGAATCCGAAGTGTTCTAGGTCTATGATCTCGCCCGTTGCCGCAACCTCTACGGTATAGGAAGGTGGGGCGTCTCCAGGGACAACGGTGATCCATTTGGCAGGGCCCACCAGTCCTCCGGTACCAGACAGGTTGACGAGCGGATGGATGTGATAGCGGCCGGGCTGCCGAGCCTGGAGAACCATTTTGAAATCGTATATTTCTCCCAGCTCGGTATGAAATGAGTTTTGGATAAAGCGGCCATTGATCCAGCGTTCCCGCACGGCAAGCTTCGGGCCGGGTACCAGAATACCGATCCAAGACAGCTCGGGCGTTGTGAGCATACGTGGCCAGGCGTGCATTAGCCGGAACTTACCAGTCACGGTCATGGTCTCATTGACTTTGAGCTGGTCGTGGGTGAACTGCACGTTGAAAAACGTCACCCCACGCATACGAATAAAAGGCTCCAAGTTGTGCTCGCCATGGGCTTGGACGCGTGAAACCCCAGGGGGTGAAACCCCCGTCGTGCACAGGCAGAGAGCAAGGGTGAGCGTGGCGCACAGTTTTCCGCAACGAGACATGAAAATTCCCTGTAAGGCTATTCGTCTGACGCGAGGAGGTTACGTTTGCCGGATCACTTTATTCAGGGGCATGACCCCGAGCGCTTTGCCTATCCCGATACCGACCCAGTACACAATGGTGCAAGCCACACCAGCCGTTAAGACGCTGATCCATATCCGCTGGCCAAGGAAGGCTTGCAAGGTGCCTTCATCAATCCGCCGTAAATACTCCGGCGTTTGCGGGCGTACGAAGTAATAGCCCATTAAATCGGCAATCGTAAACGTCTTACCAAAGAGTGTAATGGGCTGGAGAAAAGGCATGAGCATGAGCCAGTTGATGGGATAAAAGATGAAGCCCCACAAAAATCCGCCGACGAAGCTCGTGACCAAATAACTGCGTGACCAAAAAAGGATAAGATCAAGCGCCAGCGCCATAGGGATAGTCGTCGCAGGCCAGACAAAATTCAGCGGATAATACTCCAGCCCATAGAAGCTGAAGATCCGACTGATCCATGCCCCGATCAAAACACAGACCGCGGCAAAGGTCGCGCCAAGAGGGAGACGCAGATAATACCAAGCCAGATAATGGCCTACGGTAGTGACTAAAAGCGCAGAAGCAGGTCCGACGATCGGCCACCACAGTTTGTCTTTCCAGTCGACCCAAAAATCCCAGTCGCCCATATACAGCATCCGACTGACATGTGGGATGACGGTGAAAAAGCCAATAAGGGCGAGGAGCAGTATCACGTCAAAAGCCTTAGCCAAGCGATGCTGTCCGAGTGCGGTGAGTTCCTCGGCCTTCATACTGCTACTGTCTTTATATGACGAGTTTCGACAACGCGGGTAACACGAATTGAGACTTGCTGCGAGGCTTTTTACGAGGCATGCACAGAAGTTGGAGTCTCTTGCTGTGTCATCGCTTTCAGGTTTTCAAAGATATGCGGGACGGTCTTAAAGAGCAGGGCAAATCCGGCGAAAAAGAAATAGGTCGCCCAAGCAAACGGGAAGTGGAAGGGCTGGACGAAGAGTTCCTCAGTGATCCAGCTCGAATGTCCGAGTTCATTAAAAGCAACATTGGCGAACAAGAGCCAGCCACCAGCTGGAAACAGCAGGTAGGAGAGCGGGATGCCCTTACCATCCTCACCCACATACAGGTGGTGCAGGCGGTTATAGGCGTACCAGGAGCTGATCGCGGTCATGACAAGCAACATCGGAAAGGCATAAAAGAAGAGCGGAATATGGCTGGGGGTAAAGGCTGTGTCTCGTACCACGATTTGATGCCAGGAGGCGTCCTGCTCAGCAAAATAGCTGACGCCAAAGCCGAAGATGGCTGCCACCGCAACAGTGGCCCACAGCTTGCCAATGTGGTTGAGTTCGTGCTCGGGGTCAATCCGGCCCAGCTCTATTTTATGGGCTGCGCAGATCGCGCATGGTTTACGGTATGCCAGGTAGCCCATCACGCCGACAGCGATAAGGACGACCCACTCAATATACAGCAGGCCTAGCCAATAGGTGGCAAATTCGGGTGTTGTGGCGTCAAGGCCAACCGGGAACCACCACTCGCCTTGCCACAGTCTAATGAGAAGTAAAGAAAGCAGTCCAAGGCTTGAGCCTATAACCATGAAGCGCATGAACGGCATTTCGCCATACCCCGTTTGCTCTTGCTTGGTTTCTTTTACCTGAATTTCAACCGCGGCCGACGTCTGTGTTGCTGCCATAGAAGGCCCCTCCTTCTTTTGTGTGTCCGCAATTATTCATCATGGCCCTGTTCGGGTCAGCCCCAAACCAGTACTACTGTAAATCAGTCATACGTTGTCTAAGTTGTGTACCATATCACTATGCAAAAGACGCAATCCTAAAACATGGCAAGCAAAGGCCTGGCATTCCGCATCCTCTCTTTTGAAGGGTTTGAAATCTTGGTTGGCAAGGGGGACGCGGAAAATGACACGCTTACTTTTTCTATTGCTGACCCTCAAGATTTCTGGCTGCACGTTGTCAATTTTGCCGGCAGCCATGTTGTCGTGCGTAATCCCGATCAGCTCGCTGACCTGCCGCCTATTGTTCGGGGCCATGCTGCCCAGCTGGCTGCCTCGTACTCCAAGGCCCGCGGTAGCCGGGGCAAGGCTGAAGTCCATATCTGTCGCGTCTCAGATGTGACAAAACCGCGTGGTTTCCCTCCGGGCAAAGTCTTATTGCGCCACTGGAAAAGTCTGCGTGTCTATCCAAAGGAACCGTCTCCCAACGAGCAAGACGCGTAACGACGTTGAGGAATGAGCGGTTCCGCAGCCAGTTCCTCACGTTCCATTTCAGCCAGGAGTTGGCCTTTTTTGACCTTGTCGCCAAAGTCGACGTGCACCGTGCTGACATACCCGTCCTGCTTATTCGATAGAATCACGCTCTCCTTGGCAAAGAGCGCGCCTTGACCCCTGCCGGTGCGCTGGATGGTCCGCCAGACCGGCTTTGCGATCTGGATAGAGAGTGCTGGGGGAGCAAGTTCAGTCTGTGTGGAGCCTGCGGCTTCCGAGCTGGACCAATTACAGCCGGTAAATGACGAAGAAGCCCAGGAGAATGAAGATTTGGTTTATAACACATGCATACCGTTTCACGACACAGGCTCCTTATAGTTTTGATTCAGCACCCCGTTAAAGAATATATCGAGCAAAATGCCGGCATCTTCAGTCGCCGGACGCGCAGTCAGACCCAGCGCCCGTTGTTGAAAACAGCCACGAATCGCCTCGTTCAGAGCAAAAGCAGAGGCTTCCACGTTGTGGGCACGAAAGACGCCGGCGCGGACGCCGTCTTGAATCAGTTCTTCAACGAAGTGGATATGGGCAAGATACAGGTCGAGCATATGCGCGGCCTCCGGGTGGTGCGGAGAAGCAGCCAGGAAGTTGCGCTCAAGCAGGAGGGTTTTGAAAAAGTCGCGATGAATATCGCTCAACTCAAGACTCGTCTCAATCAGGCGTTGGATTTTTTCAAGCGGAGTGAGTGCCTCGGCAACTTGGCTGCGAACCTGGCTGGTAAAGTTCTGAATCCCTTGTTCGACCGCAGCCGTGAAGAGACTCTCTTTATTCTGGAAGTACAGATAAACGGTGCCTTTGGCGATTTCCGCTTCTTCAGCGACGCGTTCGACTGTGGCTCCCTGAAATCCGTGCTGTGCGACTACCCGGCACGTGGCATCCAAAATTTCGCGCACTCGGAACTCGCGCAGCACGTCCTCCTTTCTAGTGGCTGAATCTTTAGTCATATGACTGACTATATAGTCATTTTAAAGAAAATCAATAAAATCCCAGCTTGTGACCATGCCTTCGTGAGGATAAAGCCGGGCTTGGTCTCGGAGTCGTCCAAACCGCTCAGCGTCACTCAGGAGGAGTACCATTTGCCCGATGTCGTGCATGAGACCCGCCAGAAAAGCGAGATCCGGGTCAGGAAAGCGAACCTTGCGCGCGAACCCTTCAGCGGCCAGAGAGGTGGCCATGGCATGATCCCATAATGCAGCCGAGGCGCCCGTATGGCCGATGCATAACGTTTGGGTGCCCGCAGTCAACAGGATGCGTTGGAGTGCCTTCTGACCAAGGATGGGGACGGCTTCTTTGATGGTCTTGGGAGTATTCCGTAAGCCATAGATGGCGGAGTGTGAGAGGCTGAGAACCCGTCCTACCATGGCGGCGTCGTTTGCTAAGACGCGGCACAGCTTGACGATATCGACATTGAGGTCACGCAGCATTCCCAGCGCCTGGGTGACAACGCTGGGGAGAGGCGGCAGCTTGTATTGTTCGGAAACTTCCCGGAAGTAGCGGGCAATTTGCTCTTGCGACGCGTTTTTCCGTGCGTCGGCTTGGGCTGATTGCTCCTCCGTTGTCTGCGCCCGCCGCTCGTCTTCTTGAACAGTGCGGCGCAGGACGGTCGTATCAGTATCGGGCGAGGATGTTGCTCGGCGTTGAGACGGCCGCGAAGCTGCTGAACGGCTTGCCGCCGAGTGTGAACGTGGGCGGCGCTGAGCGGTTTGGGAGCGCGATTGGATGGCCAGGCGAGCCAAGAATATGACGCCGACTCCAGTCAGGGTTAGCACACTGATCGTGACCAGATTTGCTGACAGCATAATGCATCCTCACCCAAACAATGTGTCCTACCCGCTATTATCGGGCCCAGGAGAAAAATCTTGTATTGATCGTATTTTGCCGGTGTTATTTCAGTGCGACGGCGCGGACTTGCTTGAAATCGGTCCAACCCTCCAGGATTTTGTGTATGCCGTCCTGGAGTAGCGTTGTCATCCCTTGTTCGATGGCGGCCTGGAACATCTCCCTGACGGTGGCCTGGGCATGGATAAGGGATTTTATGGTGTCTGTTGCAACCAGGAACTCATGTAGAGCAAGACGGCCACGATAGCCGGTGTTGGAACACTGTTCACAGCCTGTGCCGCGCTGCAGCCGGAAATTTTCGTCATACTAGATGCCGAGCTGGGCAAAGGCTGCTTCGCCGTAGCCATGCGCTAACGCCTCAAATTGTTCCCGAGTCGGCTGGTATGATTCTTTACACTGTTGGCACAGCGTGCGTGCCAAGCGTTGGGCCAGAATACCGAGCAGCGCATCAGCAAAATTGAACGGATTCATGCCCATATCCAGTAAGCGCACGACCGTTTCAACCGCGCTGTTTGTATGTAGCGTGCTCAAGACTAAATGGCCGGTGAGTGAAGCCTCAATAGCAATCTCGGCTGTTTCCTGATCGCGGATTTCACCCACCATGATGACATCCGGGTCCGCCCGTAAGAACGACCGCATGGCGGCAGAGAAATCGAAGCCGATTTTAGGCCGGACTTGGACCTGGCGCAGGCCATACTGAGTAATTTCAACCGGATCTTCTGCCGTCCAGATCTTGCGCTCCGGCGTATTAATCTGTCCCAAAGCAGAGTGCAGAGTCGTGGTTTTGCCCGAGCCTGTGGGGCCGACACACAGAATCATCCGATACGGTTTTATCAGTACGTTTTGAAACTCGCGCAGATTGCGTTTCGACATTTTGAGCTGTTCGAGCGGCATGGGTTTACTGGCCGACAGGATACGCATGACGATGTCTTCATTGGCCGTCCCTGCGGTCGGCATAGTGACAACCCGCAGCTCAATATCCTGATTTCGCACCCGAAAGCGCATTTTGCCGTCTCGGGGTTTACGGCGTTCGGCAATGTCCAACTGGGCCATAATCTTGATACGAGAGACCAGGGCACGGCGGTAGATGGCTGGGACCTTGAGATATTGGTGACAGATGCCATCAATACGGAAGCGGACAACCGTGTCTCTTTGCTCGCCGTAGGGCTCGATATGAATGTCCGAGGCGCCCTTTTCGTATGCATCCGCGATGATCTGGTTGACGAGACGCACGATAGCGCTGTCATTCTCATCGACAACGGTCCCCAGCGCTTCTTCGACAGGATGCCCTTCCTCTTCTTCTAACTGTCCCAGAATATTTGAAAGAGATGCTGCTGCGTCACCTGAGTTGCCACCGGGTTTGGAATCGTTGATGTAACGGAGAATGTCCTCCTGGAGTCCAACGAAGCAGTGGACCTCTTTGCCTGGGAAAAGGTGCCGAATGTCCTGCAATTTTTGGAAGTAGTGCGGATCGTCGATTAACACATCGACGCTCTCTGCGGTGGCGGTGAGGGGAATCCAATGATTCGCCATGAGGTAACTCAGGTTGACTTTACCGACAAGGGCGGGGTCGATTTTCGTTTGTTCGTTATAATCCAGAAAAAGGCAGCTTGTGGAAGGTGCTCAGCACTTTTCCAATATCCTTCTTGCTGACGTCGTAGTGTTCAATAAGCACAGACTCGACAGACCGGTGCGTTTTTCTGGCCTCCAGGGTGGCGGCATCGAGATCCTCTTGATTGACGCGCTGTGTAGTAACGAGTTCGTCCAAGCGACTGGCTGTTCGTTTCGTTGATTGGGCCTGTTGGTAGAGGGCTTTGACGAGCGAGGTTTCAGTCAAAACCTCCTGTTCGACTAAGAGCGCGCCGAGCTTTTTCTTGGTATATTTTTGTTGGTCAAGAACAAAGGCGACCTGCTCTTGGGTGAGCAAGCCCTCTTGGACGAGGATCTCACCGATTTTGATCTTTTTCGGCGTGTTTGCATAGTTCTCCTCCGGCGTCTGTGCCTGTTTGCCGAGACACAGTGGTCTCGGGGAGAGTATCGGCGGATACGATAATTTCTTATGGCCGGACTTCAGACAGGATTTAGACAGGACTCGGACAGGATTCAGACGGGCGTCCCAGCGAAGAAAGGGCGTGCGCGCGCAAGATCAGCGCTGATGTGTGGCTGGCAGGTGACGCCCTCGACGGCGTTTGATGACGGTTTGTGTGGTCGAAAAAGAAGAGAATGCGGACTCGAAGTGCTGGTCCTCTTTTGTATGCGCCCACGAAGAGGCTTGAATTTCCGCTTTAATGCGCTCGCGGTCGGGTGACAGATGCCGTAACAACTGCTGCAGGAAGACAAAACTCTGTTGTCCGACAATGGCAGTGAACTCAAGCCCCATCCCGGTAGCCGTCTGGCGCGTGATCTGAGCATTGATCTTAACCTGGGGTGAAATCGGCAAAAGAGGCGAAGGGGTTTTTGAGCCAGTCAGCAGAATGTCAATCTGACATCTGGATCCAAGCGGTATTTTTTTGTTGCAGGCAAAGTGGAGCCCCTTCATGCTCAGGTCTGTCACCTGGCCGCTCAACGGGTTTCCTTGCTCAGGCTGGAGTTCTGCTGTAATGGCCGTCGCTGTCCGTAAGAACTCGCGCTTATTCGCTGCGACCGTCTTGACCGCGACCGAAGAAGCTAGACGAGAACGCCCTGTTTGCCCGGCTTTTTCTAATATACGCTGCGCCATGCCTGTTTCATCGGCTGGCGCGCACAGAATTTAAGCGTGCTCTCTACTGTCGCTATTTGCCTTGAAACCGAGGCCGACGTTTTTCCATAAAGGCCTTGACGCCTTCCTGGTAGTCGGCACTTCCAAAGCAGCGGGTGGACCAGGCTTTGACCTTGTCCAGATCGCGCAGCGTTGCGGCTTTGGCACTCTCCCGGACGGAAAATTTATGCGCCGCCACGCTGAGAGGGGCATTATCAGCCAATTTTATTGCATACTCACGGGTATACGAGTCCAACTCGGCTTTGGGTAAGACGCGATTGACGAGTCCCATATGCGCCGCCTCTTCCGCTTTGTACACCCGGGCGGTCAAGAGAATCTCGGTCGCGTTGGAGACCCCGACGATATGCACCAGACGCTCGACTCCGCGTTCAAGTGGGTAGGCAATACCAAGACGGGCGGCTGGGATACTGAAACGCGCGTCATCCGCACACAGCCGCAGGTCGCACATGACGGCGACCGAGCACCCACCTCCCATGCAGAAGCCATGGATCATGCTGACGACCGGTTTCTCGAGAGTGGAGAGCGATTTCAGTGCACCGTCTACGGCCCGATCATATTCGTGCGCGGTGTCTGGTCCGGAGCGAATCTTCCCGAACTGTGAAATGTCGGCACCTGAGATGAAGGCTTCTTCACCCGCTCCCCGAAGTAGCAGAACACGCAAGGTGTCATCTTCGGCGACCTCTGCAACGAGCTTCGGGAGCGTTAGCCACATATCGAGATCAACCGCATTGCGGCGCTCGGGCTTATTAAAGACGATCCAGGCCAAAGGCGGCTCTTTGTGCAGGAGTAATGTGTCAGACATAACGCAGCTCCTTTATCGGGGTACACTCAAACTACGCCGAGCATACCGTTCTCAGCCGGTCTTTGTCTACGCGCCGAGTCTCTGGTGTTGCTCCCCCATCCAGTATAAGATGGCGCCAGACGAAACAGATTCTCGGGATTTGTCTTGACTTAGCGTGTATATTCTCTCAGACATCTCACACTACCTCCTGCCCTAGACACACGACCTCATCAGCAGGAGATACGGAGGGCAAGCATGGCAGACAGATGGCAAAATCAAGGCGGAGGCTCGCCGGGTGACGAACTCCTCCAGGGCCTTGAGGACCTGAAACGGACGCTGCAGCGTTTTACCAAAGGCGCGGGCGTATGGCTGATCATTGGCGCGGTAGCCCTGCTGTGGCTCGGCTCCGGCATATACGTTGTTGGCCCTAGCGAGCGTGGCATCGTCCTGCGTTTTGGAGCCGTTGTAGCGGAAACGGGCCCTGGACTGCGCTTTCATTTCCCCTGGCCGATTGAGAAGCATGTTACGGTGGATATTGCGCGCGTGCGCAGCGTCCAAGTCGGCTACCGTACATCCGGAACCACCGGACGGACTGGTCGGGGCAACACACGCACCATTCCGCAAGAAGCCCTGATGCTGACCGGCGACGAAAACATTGTCGAGGTCAATCTTGTCGTCCAGTATCGGGTTGGAAACCCGGTCGAATTTCTGTTTGGCGCGTATGAGCCGGAAAAAATATTGCACTCTTCGGCAGAGGTCGCGCTGCGCAGTTCGGTCGGCGGGAACACGATCGATTACACCATGACGGCCGGCCGACTGGATGTCCAAGAGCAGGCCAAGGCAGCGCTCCAGAGTTTGCTTACTGCCTATGATACAGGATTGATTGTGACCGAGGCGCGCTTGCTCGCGGTTGATCCGCCCACCGCTGTGCGCGACTCCTTCAACGATGTGGTGCGCGCCTTAGAGGACCGGGATCGGCTCAAACAGGAGGCCCAAGGCTATCAGGAAGACGTAGTGCCCAAGGCGCGGGGTCAGGCCGCGCAAATGATTCAGGAAGCCGAGGCATATAAGGCCCAGCGTGTGATTCGGGCCAATGGTGATGCGGAGCGATTTCTGTATGTTCTAGCTGAATATGAGAAGGCAAAGGTCGTTACCCGGGATCGACTCTATTTGGAGAGCATCGAGCGAATTATGCCTGATATGGAAAAATTTATTCTCGACTCGCGAAACGCTGGAGGGGTGGTGCCGTTGCTGCCACTCAGAGACATGGGCGCGGGAGAGACGGCAGCTGGGGCTGTGGTCGGTCAGGAAGGGAGATAGGCGATGGTACGATTACTGGTTGGACTGGGGTTAATCCTCGTCTTTGTTGCTGCGCAGGCGTCCTTCACCATAGGTGAGTGGGAGCAAGGCATGGTTGTTCAGTTTGGGGATCCCAAACGTATTATCCAAGAGCCCGGACTCTATTTTAAGCTACCCGGTGTCCAAAATCTGGTGCGTTTTGAGAAGCGCATACTCACCACCGATGCGCGCGAGGCCGAATATATTACGCTGGATAAGAAACGCGTCTTGGTCGACCATGTCTCACGCTGGCGTATTGAAGATCCGCTCCAATTTTACCGCAGCGTGCGAGATCGAATACGAGCAATGGCGCGCTTGGATGACATTATTTCCGCCCGGTTACGACAAGAGATTGCGACGCACAATTTCCTCGATCTGATCCGCGAGAATCGTGAAGAGATCATGGCGATTGTAACCAAGGATACGCGTACGACGGCCAAGGACTTTGGGATTATGGTCACCGATGTCCGCATCAAACGACTCGACCTGCCCGACGAAGTGCAGTCCAGCGTGTTCGCCCGGATGCGGGCTGAGCGGGAACGTATTGCCAAGCGCTACCGGGCGGAAGGGGAAGAGCAGGCGCAAGAGCTGCGAGCGGGAGCTAACCGGGAACGTGAAGTGATTCTGGCCACCGCGTACGAGACGGGTGAAAAGCTCAAAGGTGAGGGCGACGCTAAGGCGACCAGTATTTATGCCAACGCTTTCGGCAAGGATGCTGAATTCTACGCCTTTACCCGCCGACTCCAGGCGTATGAAAAAATCCTGAGTCAGGATACGACCTTAGTCCTCGGTTCGGACTCAGCGCTGCTGAGCTATTTGCAAAGTCCGGGCACTCCACGAGGGATGAGCGAATAACGGAGGACCCGACTGTTTCGCCTACTGCTCTTCATTGGGCTGGGATACCTGATCGCGTCTGGTATCCGCCGCTTCTTCCTGCCGTCCTCTCTCCCGAATAGTGAGCGGGCGGGCCAGCCGGGACAGGTGAGCGTCGCCCTGGTGCAAGATCCCCAATGCGGCCGATTTATCCCCCAGCACGAAGCGCTTCGTCTCTCGCGCCGGGGGCAGGATCTGTATTTTTGCAGCCCCGCCTGCCGCGACGAGTATAAGGCTGCGTGACGGCGCTGCTTACCGAAATGCCGGCATGATCTCTTCCCCGATAAGACGCGTATTCTCGTCGATATAGTTCGTTGGGCAGGCGGAGGGCAGGATCACCGTCTGCGCTCCAGCATCAATATATTGCTGTATCCGCTTACGGCACTCTTCCGGGGTGCCGGCTAAGGCATACTTCCCTATCAACTTAGAAAAGTCCTGGGCATACTGCTTGCTGAGCCGAGTTGCCGCCATCTCACGGCCTGTGTCCCCATTGGCGTGTGTTGCGGTGAATATAAATATCCCCGGGATGAAAGATTCCGCATCCCGGCCGTACTCTTTGCGCTGACTTTTAATTTTCTCAATACTCTTGTGCAGTTGTTCCGGCGTGTACATATACGGCAGCCAGCCGTCCGCGTATTTGGCCGTGCGTTTCATGGCCGGTTCCTTGCGGCCCGCGACCCAAATCGGCGGACGCGGTTTTTGGATGGGTGCCGGCTCAATGCTGACTTCGTTCAGCGTGGTGTATTTGCCCTCAAAAGAGACTTTTTGTTCCGTCCACAATCTATTAATGACTTCAAGGGCTTCATTGGTCCGGGAGCCACGTTGCTTCAGCGGCACCCCGCAGGCCTCGAACTCTTTTGGAAACTCTCCCCCGATACCGACCCCAAAATTATAGCGTCCGTTTGAAGCCACATCGAGCGCTGCGCCCATCTTGGCCACGAGTGCGGCCGGATACAGCAGCAGCACGATAGAGCTGAGCAGTTTGATTTTCTGCGTTGCTCCGGCTGCGACCGACAGCGAGATAAAGGTATTGCCCACCGGCCCGTGGAACATGACATGCTCCCCACAGCCGAGATAGTCAAAACCTAAGTTTTCTACTCGCTGCGCAAATTGCGCAATATTGTCCATGCTCGGCAACGCCGTACCAAATTCTATTTTTGCCATGCTTCCTCCTGCCTAAGTGATGTTCCTCTCATATCGTTGCATGGGACACCGAATCAAGCCAAGGCCAAAGCAAATTCAAGTCGCGTTGACACTCGGCGCGGCCTATCCGTATGGCAACCGCAGGAGGATGTCGAGTGGCTTTTTCTCATTTTTCCCGCATGGCTGAAGACCGTATCCGTGAGGCGCAACAAAATGGAGCGTTTGAGAATCTATCGGGAAAAGGCAAGCCGTTGGCGTTCAAGGACCTCAGCCTTATACCTGCCGACCTCCGGCTGGCTTACCATGTATTAAAGAATGCGCACGTCATGCCGCCCGAGGTCGAACTGCGCAGCGAGATTCGGAGCCTGAAAGACCTGCTCGTTTACATTGAGAACGAGAGCGAGCGTAAGGCGATTGCCAAGCAAATTGGGTGGAAGATCCTTCGACTCGATCTTCTCAAGCGCCGGTCGTTTTCCTTACACGCGACGCGGACATATGCACGCAAGCTGGTACAGCAGTTTTTGCATCGGTAACAAATTTTTCTGTTTGCTGCGTCCGCCTTTGAGTAGCAAGCCCTACCCCTATATCGTTGAAAATCCTCTCTTGGGAGGGGTGGCGCGTAGCGCCGGGGTGGGTTTCCCTCGCCTGCCACCCCTCCGTAGCGCACGGGCCACAAACCGTGTAGGGGGGCTGCTTACTACTCTCGTTTTTTGCTGGTAGGGCCTGCTTTACCCCTATTCCTCTGTCCGCTCGCCCATCCGTTGCCAGTTGTCCTTTTTGCGCAGTTGCTTCACATCCTGGGCTGTTTGCTTCACGTGGATGCCCATTGCAGCGAGGAGTTCACTGCTCATATCGGCAGTAATCTGATCTTTTATGCTCCCATCGCCATGCGGGTCGGCGTTCATGAATGCCTCGATCTTCTCGCGGGACAGGCCTTTTTCAACAAACAAATCAAGAAACTGGAGCAATGCGAGTTGGCCTCGATGCTGGTTATAAATATCGAGTAATGAGCGACAGTCTACACACGTCTTGCGTAACCAACCGGCGCGTTTCCGGCAGTACGAGCACTTCACACGACCAGCCTAGCGGTTCGCCTGTCGGGCAACAACCGGGCCGTAATAACTGCATTGCGAGCTGGACAGTACTGAACGAGGGATATAAAGCTGAAACAAACACAAGATCACAAAATCACAAGATCACAAAATCACAAGATCGCAAGATTGGAGGAACGACCATGAGTGTAATGCGGCTTGGTTATGTACACACCCGCGAGTCGGATCTGGATAAGGCAATTGACTACTACACCAATGTGCTCGGACTCGAGGAGGTGGCTCACCAAGATGGCAAATACTACTTCAAATGCTGGGATGAGTATGACCATCATAGTCTTGTGGTCGAAAATGGCGGACTGGGTCTGGTGAAGATGGGCTATAAGGTCGCAAGCCAGGACGAACTGGCCCACATAGAAAAAGCTATTGAGAACTTTGGACTGCCCGTAACCCGAGTCTCAGCGGGCGAGAATCTGGGCATTGGGCAGGCCATCCGCTGCACGCTGCCGTCTGAACATGTATTGGAATTGTACGCTGAGGCGGAGCAGAGCGGAACACAAGTTGGGGTACTGAATCCCGATCCATGGCCGAGCGACCGTCCGTCCGGTGGGATCGGTCCGGACCGGCTTGATCATCTCTTAGTGACGGCTGAGGATGTGCAGACCAATGTGGATTTTTTCACCCGCGTCCTAGGCTTTCGGATGAGCGAGCGCATTATCCCCGCTCTCGATAATGAGGAACTCTTGGCTGCGTTTCTCTTTTGTTCCAACAAGGCGCACGATATTGCCTTTGTCAAAGGACCGAACGGCAAGCTGCATCATTTTGCTTTCTGGCTGGACAGTTGGAACGATATCCTGCGGGCGGGTGATATCCTGGGTCGCAATAATGTGCAGATCGATTTTGGTCCGGCGCGGCACGGCATCACACGTGGTACGACGATTTATTTCCTGGGGCCTAACGGTAACCGGAATGAGGTCTTCTCGGGAGGGTATATAACCTATCCGGACTTCCCGCGTATTACGTGGACGGCCGATCAGGTCGGAAGAGCGATTTTCTCTATTCATCGAGAGGTGAATGAACGCTTTAATAAACATGTCACATGATCCTGCATGTCACATGGTCGTGCCTGTTTGTATTCATCGGCTGTTGCGTTGACAGCTAGTGATTTTTTACTTACCGTGCACGTGTGACCACGCGTGAAAAAATTCTCGACGTTGCTGGGAAACTGTTCGCGACATACGGGTATACGGATACCTCCTTAGCCCAGGTTGCACAGGCGGCAGAGGTCAGTAAAGCACTCATCCTGTGGCATTTTGGTACAAAAGATGATCTTTTTCGGACCGCTCTACAAAACTTCCTCTCACCGTATTCCATTGACGCTACAAGATTGCAGGGACTCAATGAACGCGAACAGTTTGAGAAGCTGATTGACGATTATTACGAGTTCATCGCACAGCACCTGTCTTCCGTGAAGTTTGTTCTTGGACAAGTCGTCCGAGAGGAAGAGAATGCCAAAGAAGTGGTTGATCATGTCAGCGCCCTCTACCAGGTCTATCAACAACTCCTGGCCTCTATTCTTGATCAGGGTCTAAAAGCCGGACTTTTTGATCCGTCTATCCAGCCTGCTGAGGATGCGGCCTTGATTATGGCAACCCTGAATGGCTTGCTGATCCAACGGCTTGTTGATCAGCGGAGTAAAATAAACGCTCGGGACTTACTGGTCCGGTTCAAAGAAACATTGCAGGTTCGGCTGTATAGACCGGGTCCTGCCGCCCAGTACCCTCACTCACATTCCGCTTTATCATCCCACTAGTGACGTATTATCGGTGGTTTCCCGGACGCTTAGGGGGACTGCTGAAACTTGTCCGACGTGTCTGAGAAAGAGGATAGGAGCGATGGTATGCTCTACCGCCATCTGAAATTCATATCGGCGAACCGCCAACGCAGTTTGGCCGAAATCAGCTAGGACATGCCCTGAAGCGGTCACGTGTCAGCATACCTACTCCACCCAAGCCCAGGACCGGACGCGTTGGAGCAGCTCAATTTGAGAATGGACGCCGACCTTCACAAAGATTGCTTTCAAATGATTACGCACCGTGTTGGGGCTGATCTCCATGACGGCGGCAATGTTCGCCACACGTTGGCCGGCGAGCAGCCCGACCAAGACCTGTGATTCTCTGTGACTGAGGTCGTACTCAGTCTGCTCAGTTTGCTCACTCCGGCCATCGGTGAATACCACCGGCACGGGCGAAAAGCGCTGGCCTTCTAGGACGCGGCTCATACGCTGAAAGGTTGCTTCCAGCCTTTGCATCTCGCGCACGCCAGTGACCAGGAACTGCTGCACTAGCAAATCGGCTAGACCTGGAATGGCCACGTCTAATTGAAATTGTAGTATAAAATGGCTAGATAAGAGTATAAATGAAAGAGAACGATTGGTATGACGGTTGAACAATTTGTGTATAAGTTTGCAGGGAGCATTGGCGCGCAGTCATAGTCAACTCGATGGCCTGTCGCAGCGCATCAGCCGACAACTGGGAGTGAGTAAGAAATTTTGCAACCTACACGTCCGTAGTCGAGCGCCCGATTAGTTAGCCACTATGGCAATTATCCGGGCTCTCAACCTCACTTATACACCAGCCGCAACACCGCTCCAGGCGAACCCGAAAGACCCGGTGCAGCGGTCCCCGATAGGACAGTCACTTCGGTTCGCGCTTGATGAGAAGTCGGGCGAGATCGTGATCAGGGTCCCGGAGCGTGAGACTGGCGTGCTTATCCGCTGTGTCCCTATGGCGGAGGTGGAATATTTTCTCTACGACAACCAATACGTTACGGGGCAGCTCGTGTCGAAACGGCTGTGACTAGTTTGCCAAGCGGAGCTTCAACTAGGTGATGTTGTACTGCCGAGCTCGGTGACTGGGAGACACTATGGCACTCGATACCTCAACGCTGGGGAACGCGTTTCTCGTGGCCAGTGACGGGAACATACCAAAGAAACAGTCGGACCAATCCGAAACTCTTCCGGAGAATGTCGCGCTGGCGGCGAGTCTCGAATGTCTCTTCGATTCGAATACGGTTGAGATAGACAACCCGCGGCGCCTTCCTGATGCCCTCCTCAACTCCTATAGCGCCGGTACACGGGAGCTTATGCTTCTCACTCAGGACAAGCACGTGTATCCGGCTACTCTGTTATCCTTCACCGAAGCGCATCTTGTTGTACGAATGAAGTATACAGCAGGTACGATAAGGCTCGACCGGAAGCGCGATCAGTCCACTATCGCTGTATTTATGGGAGATGATGACCGAAAATATACCCTCCAGGGAAGGGTCTTGAAGGTAGATGCCCGCGGCGTCCATATCAGGTACGGAAGCCCTCGCCACGATTTCCGCTCCGTAGTGAAACTCGCTGAGCCCGGAATCGTCCATACACTCTCTCCCACAAGAAACCTCGAGCTGCTTGCGGAAGAACTCAAACCGGTACGAGAGATCACATCCCTTACCTCTAGCAACGGATACAACCAAATCACTCGGATTGAAGATGTGCTATCTGACCCGCAAGGAGATAGTCTCTATCGCCCTTCCGAGTATGTGCAGGCTGAAACCGCGACACCGGCTATCGTGCATGACCTTTCGCTAGGCGGCACACAACTCATCCTGGATGAGCCTCTGCCCGATTCAAGTGACAAGCGGCTTCTCCACATTAAGTTGGATTTGCCTCCGGCGGAAACGTTCCGGCAGACCACCTGCCTCAACATATTATCGGCCCTGATAGTGTCCCGCCGTTTTGACGGAAAGGTCCATCTCCATTGCCGCTTCACCCATCGCCTCCCGGACGACCTCGGGAAGCTGTTCGAGCATCTGCCACAGCAGTGAGACGGCGATGGTGGATTTCTCCGTTGGGATCGTTTTTTGTTTTTCTCATGTTATCACGCGGCTACAAAGCTTTAGGAGCTACTCATGATGGATGACCTGACGAATGGGTGCGGGCAGGTGCGAACAGCGGTCGATGCACTGCCCGCGCTAAGAGATGAGCTGGTCCAGAAAGTCGCGCGCGTACTGTGTAAGCAGCGGGGACATGACCCGGATCGGCATCAGCCGGGTGGCGTATGTTTGGGTGAGGTCGTCGCTGACTTCCGTGCTGGGATTCGGGCCCTTCTATTTTTTGTGTTTTACAATTTTATAACGCCGGTACATGTCCAGTTTGCTTCTGGTCTCGGTGTCGTCTCTTTTTCTACTGTTCCAATTTGGGATTTGGAGTCTCACCCTCATCACGTCGTGTGATTTTGTAGAGCAGGACTTGCGGATGTACGACCTAAAACATACCTTCATTGCACCGGGTCCATATTCCGCGTCGGTTCACGCACCCGCGTGCGGTGGTGCCCGCTCGTCACACTCTTCAGCCGAGCGCTAGTGCCTCCGCCAGAGCAACAGCAGGAGGCCGTATGGTCGAAAAAACGATAGAACTCACCGGTTTGTCTTCAACAAGTATAGAAGAGGCGGTTTCTCTTGCCGTGGCGCATGGCGGCGTGTTTAAAGATCACCGTTACCGGGCTAAGCAGATCATCCAGCATCACAAGTATCGCCTGGAAGAGATGCGCGACATTGTGCACGCCAAAGCGCAGTCCGCCTATGAAGTTGCTTCTCAGGTCTTCGATCTGAAGTCAGAGCTGCCGATTTTTCATATTTTTGCGGCAACGTTTGAGACCTTCGCGCATTTACACCTGTTCATGTATAACGGCGAGGTACGGCGCCTCGAAGACGACGGCACGATTCGATTTGTGGTCTAGGACAAATATTGGACGATAGATGGTGGCAAGAGATATGCTCTGTGCCGCGTTTCGGCTTCAACTCTTTCTGATTGTATGCGCTACACCATCTTCGACATTGAAACACGCATAGAGAAAAGCCTCGTTCGGGCTGTCTATTTCCCACATGCGGAAAAAGACGAAATCTCGGACGAGGATGCCTATAGCCAGATACAGCAGCGTCTTCGCGAAGAGCAGGGGAACGATTTTTTCCCGCTCTCTTTTCACGTCCCCATTTCTATCGCTGTCGGTCAGGTCAACGATGAGCACGTGCTGGCCGGGGTGGAGACGGTCAATGCTGGTGAGGCGAGTGTATCAAACCAGAACGAAGAGGAAGCCGAAGAAGCTTTAATTCGAACCTTCTGGCAACGGCTCGAAAAATTTCCCGGTACCTTAGTCAGTTTTAATGGGCGAGGCTTTGATCTGCCTGTTCTTGAACTCCATGCACTCAAGTACGGATGCCGTCTGCCACGCTATTTTAGTGGGAAATCGCGTTATCGCTTTTCTGATGAAGGCCACTACGATCTGTACGATTTTTTGACGAACTACGGCGTGCACCGGCTGCGGGGTGGATTCAACGTGTTGGCCAAGATGATCGGTCTGCCGGGGAAAACCGACATTGACGGCTCCATGGTCCAGGAGTTGTGGCAAGACGGACGTTTGAACGACATTCATCGCTATTGCCGCAATGATGTCATCCAAACCTATTTCCTTTTTCTGCGGGTGGAATTACTGCGTGGCCGGTTGACGCACGAGCAGTACGATTACGCCATCGAACAGTCTGCGTCATTCCGACAGGAACTGGCGCCTGCGGCGTAACGGTGAAGCCGGTCTCTAGGCAGCCTTTGCGCGTGGGGCTGAGGAATAGTTTGACAGGGTATGCCGGCGGCTACTCATGCGCCGCAGTGGTGAACGAGGGACAGGTTCGCCTTGAACCGCATAGTGTTCAAGCTGAGTGCCTTTCCACTGCGTCAGCCCATTTCTCAAATACGCTGCTTCAATACCGAGCGAATCACAGATATTCTCAAACGAGAATGGCCAGCTTGTATCGAGGGAATGGATCCACTCCTCAGTCTCTTTGAGTAAGCGTCGTTGGCGACGAGTTCCGGAGTAAATCGACTTCTGGAAGGTACCAATCGCGTTTTCCATGACCGCGAGCATGAGGCGCTTTTCGGGTTGGGATGAGTCTTCAGACCGAACCCGATCAAAATACTGCGAGGGCACCATGATGTCTGCTTGAAGTGCTGAGGCAAATTGGTCTTCTGTGGCCATGTTTTTCCCTTCTATACTATTAAGGAGGACAATGGTCTTGTCTTCTTAGCCTTCCTAGAGCCCCCACTAAGAGCAGAAAGTGTGCCACTAGCGGATCGGGCAGAAATGCGAATATTTTCCAGCGGATAGAGAAGTCTGAGGCAGACCGAAAGCTTAAAATGCCATAAAAAGTAACATAGTCATGGCTGTGGCATGTCTTAAAGTAATACAGCAGTATGAGGTGTTTGGCGACGGGGTTGAGATTCGGGCCAGGTAAGTGCGTCCTGCAGGTGGCGCTGCTGCCCGATTTACGAGGCAGATTGAGCAGATTGATATTGCTGAGACTTTTTCCAATAGTACTGCATGTGGTAGGGTAGTCGCCCGAATGCTGTTGAGTTTTAGTCTTGGACAATGAAAACGTGGAAAGCGTCTCTATTTTTTTTGTTGCTGAGTATCGGCCTCTGCGGTCTGATTGAAAGCGGGTGTGTCTCGCAAACCGAACGTCTGGTGTATCGTCCGCATCTGGTGCAACAGGATGAAGGTGTGTGGGACGAGGTGAAACGCGAGTTTGGCTGGCAACCGGCTCGTAAAACAAAAAAAAAAGAAGAAAAGCCGGCAAGAATCGTTGTACTCCAAAATGACCCGTAGCGTGAAAGGGTGGTTTCAGGGTGAAGAGCGGCCCCTAGGGCCGGATGTCCACCCGCAGCACTGAGAGCGTATCAACTAGGAATACGAGCGAGCAGAAGAAGCTGGGTCTGCGCTAAAACGCTCAGATGAATACGAATGATGCTCTGTTCTTGGCGGAATCTTCAAGAGGGCTGAAACATGGATCAGGGGAATGCCGGCAGTCATACCGTAGTGGTCGAAAAGGATGTCCCAATGTCGACGCGTGACGGCGTGACATTATACGCCGATGTATACCGGCCTGACGCTGACGGCCGCTTTCCCGTGCTCGTCGTGCGTACGCCGTATGACAAAAGTGGCGACATGGCGCTCACCGAGAAGGACTATTTCCCGCAGCACGGCTATGTCGTTGTGGTGCAAGACACGCGTGGCCGGTTTCGCTCAGAGGGAGAGTTCTATCCGTTTATCTATGAGGCCCGAGATGGTTATGACAGCATTGAATGGGCCGCCGGCCTGCCCTGGTCTGATGGCAACGTGGCAACGGTGGGCCAATCCTATCTCGGCCTGGTTCAGTACCTTGCCGCTCAAGAAACGCCCGCCTCATCTGCGCGCGATGAGCCCGGTGTCCGGTCCGGTGACCTATTTTGAGAATTGTACCTATCGGCGTGGCGTGTTCGAGCTGGGCTGGATGCTGGCGTATTTTACTTTCATGGCTCGCAATACGCTCGACCGAAAAGGTCTCGAACAACAGCAGGAAATTCTTGATAGCTATCTGTCGCATCCGGAACTCCCCCTCTCACCGCTTAAAAAAGAGGTCTACCGACATCTGCCTCTCTCCGACTGGGGAGATCGGCTTAAAGAGGCAGCACCCTATTTTGCCGATTTCTTGAAACATCCGACCGATGGTCCGTACTGGCAGGCTACAGATCTGCGCCGTCAGCTGAGTAATATCAACGTGCCCATGCTCCACGTGGGCTCGTGGTATGACGTATTTCAGTACGACACGCTGACGCTCTTCAGCGGCCTACGTGAACGGGCGATGACGGCACACGCACGCCAAGGTCAGAAGCTGCTCATGGGGCCGTGGGGGCATCTCCTGCCGTATTCCATACCGACCTCAGGGGGAACCGGCGATATCGATTTTGGTCCTGAAGCAATGATTGAACTGGCACGATATCCAACTACGCTGGTTCGACTATTTTCTGAAAGGCCAAGACACTGGCGTCCTTGATGAACCACCCATCCGGCTGTTTGTCATGGGTGACAACCGCTGGCGTGATGAGAACGAATGGCCGCTGGCGCGGACGCAGTACACGGACGTTTATCTGCACAGTGGCGGTAAGGCGAATAGTCTGAACGGCGATGGCTCGCTGTCGTTGATCGCACCGAATGCCGAAGAGCAGCAGGACAGCTATGTCTACGATCCCAAAGATCCCGTGCCGACCCGTGGCGGGACAACGCTGGGCATGGCCATGGGCGTGCTCGACCAAAATAAGGTCGAAGTCAGAGAAGATGTGCTCGTGTACACCGGCGACCTGCTGAGTGCAGACATGGAAGTCACCGGGCCGATCTCACTGAGGCTGTATGCTGCGTCCTCAGCCCCGGATACAGACTTCACCGCCAAGCTTGTTGACGTTCGTCCAGATGGGTACGCGCAGAATATTGCAGAAGGTGTGATCCGTGCTCGCTTTCGGGAGTCGCTGTCAAATCCGACTCTCATTACCCCTGGGGAAGTGCATGGCTACAGGATCGACCTGTGGGCTACGAGCCACGTGTTCAAAACCGGTCATAAGCTGCGCCTGGAGGTCTCGTCCAGCAACTTCCCGCGTTATGATCGCAACCCGAACACCGGCCATGACTTTGGTGTGGACAGCGAGCTGCGCACTGCGCAGCAGACGATTTTTCATGATAACGACTATCCATCGCATATCACACTTCCAGTGATTCCAAGCTAGAGAAAACACAAAGGAGAAGCATGCAGGCACTTGTCGTTGGGGGAACCGGGCCGACCGGGCCGTTTATTGTGAATGGGTTGATTGAGCGTGGTTACAACGTCACCATCTTTCACCGCGGAACGCACGAGATTCCTGAGATCCCACCTGAAGTGGAGCATATTCACGGCGATCCGCATTTTCGAGAAACCATAGACGCGGCGCTGTCCGGACGGACGTTTGATCTTGCGGTCGTGACCTATGGTCGTATTCGTTTTGTGGCCGAAGCGTTGGTTGGGAAAATCGGCCGCTTTGTTGGCGTGGGTGGAGTCGCCAGCTATCGGGGCTATATGAACCCGCACGTTCTATTTCCGGTCGGGCTCAAGTTAGCGGTTTCCGAGGATGCGCCCGTTGTCGAGAGTGAAGAAGAGCTGCGTTTTGCCTATCTGATCGCCCAAACCGAACAAGCCGTGTTGGAATATCACCCCACAGCCGCCTACTTCCGCTATCCGTATGTGTACGGCCCCTACCAACTCGTCCCGCGAGAGTGGAGCGTGATGCGTCGTATTCTGGATAAACGCCCATATATGATTGTTGCCGACGGTGGTCTGACGCTTTTCACGCATGGCTATGCGGCCAATTTGGCCTATGCGGTTCTGCTTGCGATCGATAAGCCCAAGGCATCAGCCGGGCAATTGTATAACTGCGGTGATGAAACGCAGCTCACGATACATCAGGTCATTGAAGTCATCGCCAAGGTGATGAGCTACGAGTTGGAAGTGGTGAGTATGCCCAACGATCTGGCCCGTCCGGCGCGACCTTACACCATGCAAGAGACAGCGCATCACCGCGTTGTTGATCTGACAAAAATCAAAACCCAACTCGGCTATACTGACCTCTACCCGGTTGAAGATGCTATACAGAAGACGGTGCAGTGGTATTTGGAAAATCAGCCAGAGCGCGGTGGAGAAATTGAAAAACGCCTCCAAGACCCTTTCAACTATGAGGCTGAAGACCGCCTCGTTGCCGCGTATAAAGACAGTATGCAGCGTCTAGCACAGATTCCTTTTGACGTTCAGATGGATCGGCCTCACCCGTACGCACATCCCAAAGAGCCGGGCCAAGAACGGGATCATAGGGAAAGGTAGTCCCAATGGTTGATGATGCGGGTGAATTGACGATAGGCCGCAAAGATTTCATTGCTGAAGCAGACGCCTGGAGCGAGGTGCAATCCGATGCAGCGCAGCGTCTTCCTGCGCTACTTGACGAGCACGGTATCAAGACGGTTCGTGTGGCGTACTTGCGATCCGCACGGCTTGATGCGGGGTAAAAGCCTAACCGCGCAAAACTTTCTATTGGCGTTACGCAATGGTGTTGCAGAGACGGTGGCGACGCTCGGTATGGATACCGCCAACATGATTGCCTTCCCTCTATTCGATCGTGACGGCGGTTTTGGTATGGAGCAAATGGGCGGTGGGGGTGACATGGTACTGGTGCCTGACCCCTGTACGCTGAAGGTCTTGCCGTGGGCACCGCAGACAGCCTGGATACTCTCTGACCTATACCTAAAAGACGGCAGCCGCTGTCCTTTCGATTGCCGCTATGTCCTGCGCAACGCCCTCAACGCGTTACAAGCGCAAGGCTATCACTTTGTCGCCGGACTTGAACTCGAGTTCTACATTTTTGATATTGATGATCCGTGTCTTTCACTGACCGATTCCGGGCAGCCGGCCGAGCCGCCAACGGTACGCGCCCTTAATCACGGCTACCAGCTGCACGGGAGTGGTCAAATCGACGCTCTTGAGTCGCTGGCGGATCAGCTGCGTGATGCCATGGCTGCGCTTGGATTGCCGTTACGGACCATTGAGGTTGAATGGGGACCGGGACAATTCGAAGTCACTTTTAATCCCTTAACCGGTCTCGACGCGGCTGATACCCTCTTAATGTTTCGCACGGCGACCAAGCACCTGATGCGTAGGCAAGGCCGCCTCGCCACTTTCATGGCCAAGCCAGCGCTGCCAAACGTGTATTCTAGCGGCTGGCATTTGCATCAGTCTTTGCGGGATAAGGACTCGGCTAGCAATGCGTTCGCCGCCAGCGATGCGCACACTTTGGTGAGCGATGTTGGCAGGTATTATATTGGCGGTTTGCTGACACATGCTGCTGCTGCGACGGCCTTTTCCAACCCGACCATCAATGGGTATAAACGCCTCAACGCTAACCTATTGGCTCCGAACCGAATCATCTGGTCACACGACAATCGTGGCGCCATGCTGCGCCTGGTCGGCGGATACGGAGCGTCGGACACGCATATTGAGAATCGAAGCGGTGACCCGAGCGCCAATCCCTATCTATACATGGCCTCGCAGATCCATGCTGGTCTTGATGGTATAGGTAATAACTCCGACCCGGGCGATCCGATCCAAGATGATCCCTACGCACAAATCGATAAACCACCCCTACCAAATAGCCTGATGCAGGCTGTCGATGCGCTTGATCACTCTGCTGCGTTGCGAGCCGGGTTTGGCGATCAATTCGTAGACTATTTTCTGAAACTCACACGATTCGAAATTGCCCGCTTCCTCGCCTATGTGACCGACTGGGAACACAAAGAGTATTTTGAGCTGTATTAAGGGCTCCTTTCATCGACGCAAGATGGAGAAGACCGATGAGTGTCACCACACTAGCTGAACACAAACGCAACGATATTGCCGATAAGTGGGGCTTTGTCGTCCACCCGAGTCGGATCCATCGATCGGTCTATACTGATGGTGATATTTTCAAGCGTGAAATGGTCAATATCTTTGGCAGCGCCTGGGTCTTCGTGGGCCATGAAAGCGAGATTCCGAACGCCAATGACTTTATCACCCGGCGCTTTGGTGGACGCCCCGTCATCCTCACCCGGGACAGCACTGGTGAGATTCACGTGTTGTTCAACCGCTGCGCGCATAAAGGGGCAAAAGTGTGTCGGGCGGATAGAGGTTCGACCAAGATGTTCGTGTGCCCCTACCATGCGTGGTCGTATAATCTCAGCGGTCGTTCCGTATCGGTACCGCTGAGGGATGCCTACAGACACCATCGAAGCAGCCGCAGATATAATTTGCTTCAAGTGCCACGCGTGACATCGTATCGCGGCTTTATTTTTGGGACGCTCAATTCAGAAGCACCAGAAATCGAAGCATATCTGGCTGGCGTGCGTAGCCCCTTTGATGATTGGATTGATCGCTATGATGGTGGCGCCATTGTGGTAACGGGAACACCGCGTTATCGGATCGCTGCAAACTGGAAATTTGTCACCGATAACCAAGGAGATGGCTACCATCCCGCGTACTCCCACCTCTCGCTGCTGTCGATGACAAGTCAGCGTTATGGTGCCGACCGGGACATGTCTTATTTTGGTGGGAACGTTGACGAATCCAGGATGTTCGTCAAATGCTTTGATAACGGCCATTTTTATGTGGACCAACGCCCGGAAATGTTTGCCGACTCCGCCTGGGCCGCACAACGCCCGCAACCAGGCCGTGAGCACTACGAAGCCGAACTGCAGAGCCGTTACGGCGAGCAGGAGGCAAAACGCCTGCTCGAACTTGCCGTTGGCGCGGGAATGAACCTGAACATCTTTCCCAATCTCTTGCTCATTGGTAATCAGATCCAATTGGTTGACCCTATTGCAGTCGACAAGACCGACGTGTGGTGGTTTGCCACCAGCGTGGCGGACCTCCCTGACGAGATTAACACGCTCCGCATGCGAACCCAGGAAGATTTTCCAATGTTTGGGGAAGTCGATGATGTGGAAAACTTTGAGGCGTGCCAAGAGGGGTTAGGCATAAAGGAAGACGAGTGGGTTGATTGCAGCCGGCATTTGAACAGTCCGACAGAAGTCCAAGAACAGGACGGGATACGTGCGCTCGTCACCAGTGACCTGACCATGCGGACCTTTTACCGCGAGTGGCAACGCCTTATGCGTAGCGAGGTGCGTATCGACTTGAGTAACCAGCGTCAGGGAAAGAACGGATGAGCGCCTCTGCCAGTAAAAAACGCCACCTGCTGGGAGAACACCCAGGTCCATCGACGTATGTTGATGACGCGCTGTACGACCGACTGCTAAAGATTTCCGCGCAATGGTCAGAGGCAGGTCTAGCGGTTCCTGCCTCACAGGCCGCTACAGTTACTGCCTTGCTCAATCAAGAGTGTCGCTTGCTCGACGGTGGACGATTCGAGGAGTGGCTCAATCTCTTTGTCGAGCACTGCATCTATTGGATACCCAGCGATGTGGTGCCGCAGGACCCACGTCGCGAAATCACCTGGGAATTGCAAGACCGGCGGCGCTTGGAAGACCGTGTTGCCCGGATACGCACTGGTCACGCGTTCTCACAAATTCCGCCAACTCGGACCCGACACTGTTTGAGCAATATTGAGATTTGGGCGGTTGGTGCTGACGAACTGCGAGTGCGCACCAATCTGACTATTCATACTTATCGCAAAGGAAAACAACAGACGCTACCGTGCATGGGTGGCTATGTACTACAACGGCAAGCTGAGGACGACTGGCTCATCGAGCTAAAGCAGATCAACCTCATCGACGCAGATCAGGCTCAGGGCAATATTTCGTTCTTCCTGTAAGAAATGAAAATATGATAAAACCTATTCTTATTCTGAAAACCGGAGAACTATCCCGCCGCATGATTGCGCAATTCGGCCGCTCCGAGCAGGCGTTTTTGGACCTGCTGGGAGAAGAGCAATGTGCCGTGGTTGACGCGCGTAAGGAAACCCTGCCTGAGGTCGGTTGGGCGCGCAATATTGCGGGCATCGTTGTGACCGGCTCGGTTGCTTCGGCCAATGATACCGACCCATGGATTGCGAAGAGCGAGGATTTTCTGAAACGGGCCGCTGATCAGTCAGTTCCAATCTATGGCATCTGTTTCGGTCATCAGCACGTTGCTCGCACGTTTGGCGGCCGTGTTGAAAAAAATCCTCGCGGCTGGGAGCTTGGTACGGCAACGGTCTCTTTGACACAAGAAGGACAACGGAATGTTCTCTTCGCGTCAGTGCCCGAGTCTTTTTTGGCTCAAGAGAGTCATGGAGAAATCGTGACTGAACTGCCGCCCGGTGCGCGTGCTTTAGTCCACAATGACAACTGCGCATATCAGGCATTTTCTCTCGATGATCGCATCTGGGGCACTCAATTCCATCCGGAATATACGCCTGCACTTATGCAGGTGTTGATTGCCTTGCACACAGCTGCGTTGCCTCTAGAATCATTCCCGCGTTGGCCATCTGACGAGGGGCCCCTCCAGGACTGGCTTCGCAAAACTGTTCGGAGCACGCCAGCAGCACAGCGCTGCCTCAATAACTTTGCTTCGATTGTCATGGAGCGGTTACGGGCGCAGGTAGGATAAGCGCAACTGACCAGAGACTATCGCTTGTGTGGCTCGGGCGATTCCGTCTGTGTCATCGACCCCTAGCCATGCTCCAGCGTGAAGAAAACTCTGGAGTGTTTCTCCTCTTCGTATGAGTTGAGGGTAGAGTTCGTGGGTAGTGCTAAAGGCCTGTCCTTCCGGCATGTAGTCAAAAATACGCGGCTCTAGGACTTGGCAGCCCGTAAACATAAAAGTAGCAAGGGGCGCGTTGACTATAATCTCGCCCGGTTCTCCCCGAATGCGACGAATAGCTCCTTGCTGGTCAGTTTCAATCAGGCCGTACTGCTCTGGGTCAGGGTTGGGTCTGAGCAGTAGCGTCCCAATGGCTTGAGTTTGATGGTGTACGGCGAGGAATGCTGTTAGATCAAAATCGAGAATGGTGTCTGAATTGAGAACCAGAAAGGGTTCGCCGTCGAGAAACGGCTGGGCCTTCTTAATCCCTCCGCCTGTGTCCAGGATCGGATCTTCTGGAGAGTAGGTGATCTGCAAACGATAAGCGCTGCCGTTTCCCAAGGTCTCTCTGAGCTTCTGGCCATGATGATGCAGGTTAATGACGACCTCTTGGATGCCTTGGGCCTTCACAAACAGTAAGGCGTATTCAATCAAAGGCCGGCCGGCGATTGGGACAAGCGCTTTGGGAATCGAATTGGTCAACGGTCGCATCCGGGTGCCCAGACCTGCGGCGAGAATCATGGCGCGCATAGTTATACTAGGAGTTATACTGAGAAATGTTCGGGAAAGTGGTCTACAAGGATGTCCTGCAGGTGGGTGTATTGCGGCAGCCGCGCCAAAACACGTCGAATAGTTGCCAGCGTGGGCGGAATATAGCGCAGATAGCCGGTCTTGCCCTTTTCCAGCTCCAGATAATAGAAGCGTCCGACAACTTTACACGCTTTTTGCAGCAGGCACAGATTGTATTCTTCCCAAACCAGTTCGGAAGACAGAGAAGGGCCGTCGCTCTGATTCCAGGTATCGTGGTAGTAGTTGACCAAGGCTTCTTCCAATACAGGGCTGATCACTTCAGGTGTATCGCGGTCATTGAGCAATGTGGCCAGATCATATGGTGCCGGGGCGAGCAGGGCATCCTGGAAGTCAATGACGCGAATGCCAGCCTGTTGCACGAATAAGTTCCAACTGTGGTAGTCGCGATGATTGAGGAAAAAATTTGCCTGATCAAGGCGAATAGAAATGTGCTCAAAGATTCCTTGGAGCGTGCGCGTTTCTGAGGTTGAGAGCGCTTTTCCGCCACGTTTGTCTAAACCCCATTCAACAAAATGTTCAAACTCCCATAAGAACAGACGCTTATCAAAGCGTTGCTGAAAGGCGATACAGCTATCGTTTTTGTGCCGTGTGCCCGCTATTTGGATGAGGAGCAATTGATCGATAGCGCGTTGGTACCATTGTCCGACCTCGGCTTCTGGTAAGCCTTGGACTGCTTCGCGCAGAGACAGATCGCCAATATCTTCGAGCAGGAGAAACCCCTCCTGTTGGCCATCCACGTAGAGCTGCGGAACGCGGACGCCGAGCGGTTCAAGAAAATAATGCAGGTTGAGATAAGGCAGCTCTCTCAGCGGTTTGTTAAAAACGGCAAGTTCGTCAGAAGACAACGCCAACCCACTGCCGGCAAGAACCATGACCACGGCTGAACTGGCTGAATGTGGACTATCGCCACTGAAGTGCAAACGAACATAGCTCCGGCTCGAAGCATCCCCGGCTAAGGGATCGATGCGGGCAATCAGAGTCCCTTTCCCCCACTTCTCAGCAACGGCTGAATCCAGCGCTCGGCGCAGTTTTGTATCCATACCTGACGACGTAGCAATCGAGCCTGTGCTTGTCAAAGTTGGTCAAAATTTGGCCAAACCGGACAGGAGTGTTGCAAAGCCTACACGCTCATGATGGGAAGATGAGAAGAAAAAATGGAATCTGGCCCGGATATAACAGCATTGTCGTACGGCGAGCTGGTGGCGTTCGTCTATCAGCTCCGACAGCAATTGGAAGAACGCGATCAGGAAATCGCTCGGCTGAAGCAGCAGCTTTTGGAAGAGCAGTCTCAAGATGTTCAGGCTGTTCAGAATGCTCAGAATACTCAGGATGTAGCGGAGACGGCTGGAAACAAAGAAACGATTCCTTCAAAAGACGTGCAGCAGCCTGGCAGCCAAGAAGACTTACTTTCTCGGTTGGAAAAAATATATCCAGGAGGGGAATAACAACGAGATTTCCTCTCCTGCATCAAATCAACTGAACAGTCTCAGCAATCGTCCTGAGTCTTAGAAATCGCCCCGTTTGATCCGATCGAATAAATTCCTAGTATTGTCATCAAGAACAATACTTTCCATGATCGCGCCTATGGTCGCCTCAGTATCAAAATAGGCAAACTGAACGCCCGGGTCGTCTCCGATCCGGCCACTTTGGATTCGTGGAAAGCCATTGGCCTCAAAGTCGGCCACTACTTGGTCGTGGTCCGGAACAATGAATCCCAGATGATGCAGCCCTTCATCGCGTTTATCAAGAAATTCTTTATAAATACTGCTGCCCGAGAGATGCTGAATGAGCTCGATCTGAGAATCTCCCGCATAGCCGATTGAGATGTCCATGTGAAAATCGCCCGGTCCACCCCGGTAGAATGACTCATAGACCTCGACATCATTGAGGCGAAAGAAACGAGGAGCTCCCATTTTTCCAGAGAAAAATTTCTCTGCTGCTTTGAGATCTTTCACCACAAAGGCAATCTGATGATGCCCGGCTGCGATATAAGCAAAAGGCGTTGTTGCCATGGTCGTCCCTCCTGTGGACCTGTACTCTTATGCGTTGTTTATGACGCCAAGCGGCTGGAACTGCCAGGCCGCACGTTGTTTGGGTGTCACTCTTTACCCTTAGATTTGAAGCGGTTAAGCTAGGGCCGCAGAGGAGAGCGGAATGGATTTTAACTTTACCCCGGAAGAAGAAGCCTTTCGTCAGGAGCTACACTCCTGGTTACAAGATAACCTGCCCGCAAGCTATGATCCGAAGCATTTTGACGATATCGACGCGGACGCGCGCTTTGAGTACCAACGCACCTGGCAGCAGACGGCCTGCAAAGACCGTTGGGTGGGCATACACTGGCCTGAGGAATACGGTGGACGCGGCGCCAGCCTGATGGAAATGTTCATCTTCAATCAGGAGATGCACAAGGCCCACGCGCCACGTTTTGCCAACACCCTGGGGCTCCTGATGTCAGGTCCGACCCTGATTCATTGGGCAACTGAGGAGCAAAAGCAACGCCATCTGCCCCAGATTCTTTCTGGCAGCGAAATTTGGTGTGAAGGCTTATCCGAGCCCGGTGCCGGTTCCGACTTGGCCTCGATGCAAATGCGGGCGGTGGAAGAGGGTGACTATTTTGTGCTGAACGGCCAGAAAGTCTGGACCAGTTTTGCCCACCGCGCGGACTTTATCCAGCTCTTTGTCCGCACCGATCCGGATGCCCCCAAACATCGGGGGATTAGTTGTCTGGCTGTGGATATGAAAACTCCCGGCATCACGGTTCAACCGCTGGTACAGATTACGGGCGATTCCGAGTTTAACGAGATTTTTTTTGAGGATGTCCGCGTACCGAAAACCAATCTGATTGGGCCCAAGAACGAGGGCTGGAAAGTATTAGTGACCACGTTGATGCACGAACGGGCCGGGATTGGGTCTGAGCTGCCGGTACATCGGCAGCTTGCTGAGCTGCTCAAGGTGTGTAAGACGGTTGAAATTCATGGCAGGCCGGCCAGCGAAGATCCTGCCGTACGTCAGAAACTGGCCCAGTTTTCTATTGAATGTAATGCTATCACGTACAATATGTTCCGCAGTTTTAGTAAGCGGCTCAAAGGCAATCCGCCCGGACCAGAGGGGTCGGTCAATAAGCTATTAGGCTCTGAGTTGAATATGCGCCTGGCCATGTTTGCAACCGAACTGCTGGGTCCATACGCGCAACTCACCCAAGGCTCCCCGCATACTATTGATAACGGCCGCTGGCCACGTGCTGCTCTGTGGTATCGCTTACTGACGATCGGCGGGGGGACATCGGAAATCCAGAAGAATATTTTGGGAGATCGAGTGCTTGGACTTCCAAAAGGATAGGGCTGAATACGGGCACGGCCTGCCGTGCCCCCATCACATAAGGAGGCATCACAATGGGCAAACTTGACGGAAAAGTAGCGGTGGTCACCGGGTCGGGCCGAGGGATAGGCCGAGGGATAGTCCGGCTTATGGTCAAAGAAGGCGCGAAGGTGGTGGTGAATGACCTGGGCGGGAGTGTGGACGGCGAAGGTGGAGACAAAACCCCAGCACAGCAAGTGGTCGAAGAAATTCAGACTGCGGGTGGTGAGGCCGTTGCCAGCACGGACAATATTGCGACCGTCCACGGCGGAGAAAAGCTGATTCAGACTGCGGTCGATTCGTTTGGCAAACTCGACATTTTGGTGAACTGTGCCGGGATCCTACGCGATCGCATGATCTTCAACATGACCGAAGAAGAATGGGACGCAGTGATCGCGGTTCATTTGAAGGGCCATTACTGTACGATCCGGCCAGCTTCTGCAGTCATGCGGCGTCAAAAGAGCGGCCGGATTATTAACTTCTCCTCCGGGTCGGCACTCGGCGCGCCAGGTCAGCCCAACTACGCCGCGGCAAAGGCGGGTATCCTCGGACTGACGTATAGCAGCGCCAACGCCTTGGCAAAGTATAATATTACCTGTAACGCGATCCTGCCTGGTGCTGCGACGCGGATGACCGACACCATTCCAGCCAATTTCGCTCAGGGCATGGGCTTGTCGGAAAGTGGGGACTCCGCGCAGGGCAGCCCGCTCGATCCCGCCAATGTCGCACCGATTGTTATTTTTCTGGCCAGCGACGAAGCCCAGGAGGTGAATGGGCAAGCCTTTGGGGCGAGTGGGTATCGTATCTCATTATACACTCACCTTGTCCCCGAAAAGACGATTTACAGTCAGGGGCCCTGGGACCTTGACCATTTATTTAAGGTCTTCAAGGGGACGCTAGGCTCAAACCTCAAACCGCCTCGTATGGTATAACACCCGAGACTCGACTCCCTAGGGTAATATGCTATGCTGAAAATCGTCCTGGAGACTATTCCGGGGAATATCCTGAGATAGCCGCCGTAGCGGCGTTTGTGGAACGGCACTTTCTAAACGGCACGAGGATCAAAACTTCCTATCCTCGTGCCGTTTTGTTACTAGGAGCGAGAAAAATGCGAATCTTTCTCAGTCCCAGACGAAGCATGCTGACGCTCATCGTGTCTGGCTTGTGTCTCACGGCCGCAACAATCGCCAATGCCGAGGAACTCGAGGTTGCTCAGGGAAGAAAAGTTTCTCTTGAGTATACGGTGACGCTTGAAGATAAGAGCATTCTCGATGCGAATGTTGGCAAGGAACCCATGGTGTATGTCCACGGGTCTGACGAGAAAGTGCCATTGTTCGCAAAGCACCTGGTGGGCCTCAAGGCCGATGAGACTAAGAAATTTGAGATGTCACCCGAAGACGTCTACGGCCCAGACTATCCTAAGCGGATTTTTGAAGTTCCCATAGACACTCTTCCTGAAGATAAAAGGAACGTTGGCGAGGAACTTGAGCGAAGAAGTCCGGAGGGGAAGCCGCTCTTTATGAAAGTTCTGGAGGTGAAGGAGAAGACAATTGTGATCGATACCAATCATCCCTTGGCAGGAGAAACATTATTCTTCGATGTGAAGATTTTAAAAGTTGAGAAGGTGCCAAAATAAAATTGAGGGCTCTTCGACACTACAATGAGTGTAATGCCGACTTTTGAAGGAGGGCCAATTATTATGAAAACTATACTGGATGGACGGACGAAGCGAGGAATTTTTGTTGTAGTGTTGAGCTTCGGGCTCATGTGTGTGGCCCCAAGCTATGCGCAAAACACAATCGGCGAAGGAAACCGCGTGTCGCTTGAATACACGCTTACACTTGAAGATAAAACGGTCTTTGAGACAATTGTGTATACACATGGCGCCGAACAGATCCCTCCTGGCTTGGAGAAGCAGCTCACGGGATTAAAGGCCGGTGATACGAAAAAGATCGAACTGCTGCCCGAAGAAGGGTATGGTCCGGTAGACCCGCAGCGGATCAGAGAATTGCCCAAAGAACAGATCCCTGAGTCATCTCGTGAAGTCGGGAAAATATTGCAAGGACATAGCTCAGACGGGCAAACTCTAGTTGCTTGGGTGAAAGAGGTCAAAGACAAAACCATTATTGTTGATACGAACCATCCCTTGGCAGGAAAAAAATTGCTCTTCGATGTGAAGATATTAAAGGTTGAGACCGGGGCACCGCAAAAGACCCAGTTGCCTGATGCTACGCCAGGGACGAAGTCTAAGAAATAGTCTCTTTCTCAATCTCTCTATACCCTACATGCTCTATATGGAGAGAACCGGTGGCCACTTTTGTAGAAGGTCGTCGGACGTTTAATTTCGCGCATGTCCTCACCAGTGTTCGGCTTATTCTGACACCTGTGTTTCTGCTGGTGATTGAATGCAGTATGCGCCAGCCGAGCCTAACGCGTGTCGGGTATGTCGCTGCGCTTTTTCTCATCATCTGTGCCAGTGACTATTATGATGGACCAATCGCCCGTGCCCTCAGCCTCAGTTCCGACTGGGGAAAAATTCTCGATAATTTAGCGGACATTACTTTTCTTCTCGTAACCTTGACCTATCTGACCTATAGCGGGATCGTACCCTGGTGGATTCCTTGTGCGGTTGGCTGCGCGTTTGGGCAATACGCCCTGGACTCGTGGTGGCTGTCTGGTCGAGAGACGCAGGTGACCCTGGTGTCGAATCCCATTGGTCACTGGGCCGGGGTACTGAACTATATCGGTACTGGGGTGATGGCGCTGCACGCTGCGCTTGAACAGCAACTCCTCCCCTTCCCAGTTGATCAAGGGCTGCTCATCTTGTGGGGTGGCTATCTGATCCTGGCAATGGGTGTACGCCTACGATTCTTCTTGCAAGCGCGTCGGGCTATTGGACAATAGTCTTGTAGGGGTGCGGTCATCTCGCCCAGGGTGCTACTCAGAAGGTGAGGTGTCCGAAGCGGAGACCTCGGCCTGGTGTGGCGCCGCGTCGCCCGCACGGCGAATATCTGCAAAACTGACCCCGGCAATTGGCAGGGCAAACAACCCTTGGGCAACAAGAGTGAGAAATTGCACCGCGTTGAGAACCAAGCCATACGCCAAGCCGTCGACCTCGCTGACCCCATAGATGCCCAGGGCCAATTGACAGGCGTATTGATACGGCCCGATCATGCCCGGCAGATTAGGCAGCGCCGTCCCAAAGCTGATAAAGACAAAAATCACCAGCGCCGCGCTAAACGGGACCTGCAGGTCAAAGGCCCGGATCATGATATAGCTTGAGAGAATAGGCAGGAACCACATGGCGAGCGAGACCAGAAAAACGGCCAAGAGCAAACCGGGGTTTGGAATCACTCGCATGCCGTCTGCAACTGCGGCCAAGACGCCTTTGAGGCGGCTGCCAAAACGCTGCGGCAGAATTCGCAACAACCAGCGTTCGACAAATGCCTCACCCCGCCACCAAAAAAGCAGGACTAGCGTCACTAAAATAGTTGCGATCATGGCGGGAAAGATGGCGAGCTGACGCACCCAGAGTGGTAGGCTGTCTATCGTCAATAGCCCCACCAGGAGATAGAAAACGATGGCAACCGAATCCATTGTTTTCTCGACAACAATATTGCCTACCACATTCGAGAAGGACACACTCGAGCGGCGCGACAGGAGCCACGGACGGACGACCTCGCCTATACGGACGGGTAAAAGATTGATGGCCATATACGCCACCGCCGTGACGACCCACAGCCGGCCAACGGGAATGTGTTCGAGTGGACGGAGCTCTAGCTGCCAGCGCCAGGCGCGAAAGAGCATGATGAGTAGGCTGAGACCAATGGCGACAAGCAGCCAGGTGGCGTCGATGCGCCGCAGCGCTGCCCCGAGCTCGTCGAGCTGAACGTTGCGAAAAGCGAGATAGAGAAAAACTCCGCTCACCACTAAGCTGAGCGCGATATGAAGCAAACGGCGAGTCTTGGATGTATCTTCTGCCATACCAACTCCCTCGCTACTGCATGAATACCATGCTTCGCCTGTATGGTCAGGACCTGTCTCATAAGATTTGGTATCTTCTGCTACGGTAGGATAAAGAGTCCTCTGGGCTTGTGATAGTCGAACGCATTGATTTTGTATAAGATCGCACTCTCCGTACACTCTATTGCCTTGGGGAAGAGGCGGATGGAGAGTGCGTTTGGCGAAAGGAAACCTAGGAATGAGCCGAGAACAAAACCTTGCCGTTGCCCAGTCGGTGACGCTGAAACCGATCGAAGAGATTGCCGCGCGTTTAGGGCTGCCGTCAGAACATCTTGAGTCGTACGGGCGGGTCAAGGCAAAAATTGCGCTTGCTGCGTTATCTTCAGCCCCTGCTCAACAGCAGGGAAAGCTCATTCTGGTATCGGCGATTAATCCCACTCCGGCCGGCGAGGGCAAGACAACGACGACTATTGGATTGGGGCAAGCGCTTACTCGACTCGGGAAGAACGCGGCGGTTGCCATTCGTGAACCCTCGATGGGCCCGGTGTTTGGTGTCAAAGGCGGTGGCTGTGGGGGCGGTCGCTCACAGGTTTTGCCCATGGAGGATATCAATCTGCACTTTACCGGAGATATTCATGCGGTGAGTTCCGCCCATAATCTGCTGTCTGCCATGATGGACGCGGCGCTGTTTCACCGGACTGTTGACCTGGATGTACGCCAGATTCGCTGGCGACGTGTCATGGATATGAACGACCGCGCGCTGCGCCAAATTGTGATGGGCCTGGGTGGGCGGCTGATGGGTATTCCCCGAGAAGAGGGCTTTGATATCACGGCTGCGTCCGAGGTCATGGCTATTCTTGCCCTGACTAGCGGGCCAAAAGATCTTATCCAGCGTTTGTCACGAATTATGATTGGATACTCATCTCACGGCGAAGCAGTCACGGCGGATCAGGTCCAGGCCCCACACGCGATGGCTATTATCTTAAAAGATGCACTTAAGCCCAACTTGGTACAGACGGTGGAGGGCGTTCCCGCGTGTGTTCACGGCGGCCCCTTCGGCAATATCGCGCATGGGTGCAGTAGTATCCTGGCCACACGGCTGGCGCTTCAGTATGCCGACTATGTGGTGACGGAAGCCGGGTTTGGTTTTGATCTGGGTGGCGAGAAATTCTTCAATATCAAATGTCGTGAGTCCGGCTTGTGGCCGTCAGTCGTGGTGCTGGTGGCAACACTCAAAGCGCTCAAAATGCATGGCGGGACACCCATGCCAGATGTCAACGCGCCGGACTTGAAGACGCTCAAACAAGGCATGCAGAATCTGGCCAAGCATGTCGAGAGTGTGCGGGTGTTTGGTTTACAACCGATTGTTGCACTGAACCGCTTTGCGACAGACACACAAGACGAGCTCAATGTGGTTGTAGAAGAGAGTCGAGCGCTGGGTGTGGAAGCGATCGTTATTGATGTCTTTGACCGCGGCGGAGAAGGCGGACTGCCGTTAGCTGAAGCCGTGGCCCATGCCTGTGAAGGTCCTGTGCCGCCAGCGCAGCCGCTCTACCCGTTGGACATGCCGATTGAGGATAAGATCCGGACGATTGCCCAAAAGATCTACGGCGCGGCGGATATTACGTTGCTGTCTCGGGCGCGAAACGACCTCAAGCGGATCAACGACCTCGGCTATAGCAAGCTGCCTATCTGTATGGCCAAGACCCAAATGTCACTCTCAGACGACCCCAAGCGCTACGGCCGGCCGCGTGACTTTGTGTTGAGCGTACGTGAAATTCGGCTGTCTGCCGGAGCCGGCTTTTGCATCCCGTTGACGGGCGACATGCTGACCATGCCTGGTCTCGGTGCGAAACCAGCGGCAGCCAATATGCGGATGGATGAGGACGGCAAGATTTCGGGTATGTTTTAAGAGGAACGAGGAGGAGCAGTCGATGTACGACGTTAAGTTTGGTTTATTCTTGCCCACTGGCGATTTTGCAGCCGCAAAGTGCGCCGCGCTGCGCGCCGAAAGCGAGGGCTTTTACTCAGTATCGATTAACGATCACTTCTATACGCCGATGGGCCCGCCGCAAACGCCTCAATTGGAGTGCTTTACGACTCTGACCGCGATTGCCGCTGTGACGAGCCGGATCCGCCTGACTCCCTCGGTTACGGCTGTCTCGTTTCGTCCGCCGCCCTTGCTCGCCAAAATCACTTCCACGCTCGATCACGTCAGTAGTGGGCGGCTAGTCCTTGGCCTGGGAGCAGGCTGGCAACAGGCGGAATACGAGGCGCACGGCTATCCTTATCCCTCTAACGCGGAACGCCTGGCGCAACTGGCCGAGGTTATCCAGGTACTCAAAGCCATGTGGACGCAGGAGGAGCCGACGTTTCACGGCCAGTATTTCTCGATCGATAAGGCCTATAATCATCCGCGGCCAGTGCAGCAGCCCTACCCGCCCCTCATGCTGGGTGGCTCTGGCAGCGGGCTGCTCAAAATCGCGGCAAGGGAAGCCGACATCCTGAATATCATCCCGCCTATCTTTAATGGGAAGGACTTTGTGAACGACCCGGTCATGGCCGTGAAATTCGACATGGCACAGCTCAAACGGCGTATTGGCATGTTGCACGGATACGCGCGGGACGCGGGACGCGATCCGCACCAGATCGAGCTTGGTGGGATGACACTACTGAGTTTGTCGCGCGATCCCAAAGACCCCGCGCTGGGCCAGACGGCGTCCAGCTTGGCCTTCCCTGATCTGGAGACCGCGCGCCGCTCGCCGTTGCTTTTGATGGGCACGCCGGACGAGGTCAAGCGTGATCTTAGCGCGCGCATAGAAGACACGGGCATCACCTACCATATTGTCATTCCAATGTCAGTAGAATCCCAGGATCTGTTCGTCAAGGAAGTCATGCCGGAGTTCGTCTCACACTAGTCAGTTTTGTTCAGATACTGCTATGTTGACACGGGTAAGGTTTTTGTCCAGACTGCTGATACTGGAGGGGATTTGATGGCTGGTGTCGAAACTGCCGCCCCAAGGACTAATGGGAGAAAATGGCATGACCACTATCCTCAGTCAAGGAAGTCATGCCGGAGTTCGTCTCACACTAGTCAGTTTTGTTCAGATACTGCTATGTTGACACGGGTAAGGTTTTTGTCCAGACTGCTGATACTGGAGGGGATTTGATGGCTGGTGTCGAAACTGCCGCCCCAAGGACTAATGGGAGAAAATGGCATGACCACTATCCTGAGCTGGGGACGGGCCCGCTCCCGCTTGAGGTCTTTACCTCAGCGGAGCAGTTCGCACTGGAGCGGGAACATATTTTTCGTAAGGTCTGGCTGAACGTCTGTCGCGTCGAGCAGCTTTCCAAGCCAGGCGATTATTTCGTCAAAGACATCGGCGTTTGTAACACCTCTGTAATTGTCGTTCGTGGCAAAGATGGCCAGATTCGAGCCTTCCATAACATATGTTCCCATCGGGGTAATAAAGTGGTCTGGAACCAGCACGGCAGTGCTTCAGCCTTCACCTGCAAGTTTCACGGCTGGATGTATGGCTTGGACGGCGGGCTGAAGTTTGTGCCGGACGAAGCAAGCTTTTTTGATCTGAAAAAGGACTGCTTGGGCCTCACCCCAGTCCATGTGGATGTCTGGGCAGGATTTGTTTTTGTCAATGTCGATCCCAACCCACAAGAAACACTCCAAGAATATTTGGGCGAGTTGGCAACCGATCTAGCCGGCTATCCCTTTGCTGAGAGTTCGGCTACGGCCTTCTCGTGGCGGGCCGAAGTCCAGGCCAACTGGAAAATCGTCAAGGATTCGTTTCAGGAAGTCTACCATGTAGGTTGTCTGCACAAGCGGTCGTTGCCCGATGCGTTTGTCAGTAGCGACAACCCGTATACCCATATGCTGGATATGAAACTCTTCCCCCGCCATGGTCGGGCGTCTTTGTTCGGCAACGCGGCCCACCAGCCGAGTCCAGTCCAGGCGTTGTCCTATAAGCATGGTTCTATCCTCGTTCGGAGCGGTTTTTCCGAAAATACGCTGCCCGTCGGGGTCAATCCTACGCGGAGCACAGACTGGTCATTCGAACTGCATGTCATCTTTCCGGCCTTCTTTGTCGTTGTCTCGGAAGGCACGTATTTTACCCATCAGTTTTGGCCCTTGGCTGTTGACCGCACGATTTGGGAATCGACTACCTATTTCCCCAAAGGAAAGAATCTTGCGCAGCGCTTTAGCCAAGAATACAGCAGGGTTATTTTTCGCGATATCTTTCTAGAGGACGCCAGAACGGTAGAGGAAACCCAGTCAGTCCTGTCCTCCGGTGCCAAGAAAGAGTTTCTCCTCCAAGATTACGAACTCCTCGTGCGGCATAGCCATAACGTGGTCCTCAATATGATTACAGGCAGCGACGGCAAAACCATTGGAAGAGCGGGTTAAGTCTATGCCGGAACCGCATCTGCCTGCAGCCTTTCGAGACCTTGAGCCTTGGCTGGTTTGGTCGTTGGCAACCGAAGGTGAACGCAGCGCTAAACGGCAGTCCAGTACGATGGCAGAGATCAAGGCGTTTTATGACGCCATGCTGGCTCGGATGGAAGCGATCCTACCCTATTTGGAACAGTTCTCGCTGGACACTGTCCCCCCACAGACCGAGCGCTTATTTTATCTGACCTTGTCCTTAGCCGAGATTGCTCCAGCAGCCGAGTTATACGGTCAACCTTGTGTGGTCGATGGGTTCGATATCTTGCGGTTTACGCCGGGCAACGAGTAAAGCGTAGTCTATTGCCGTATCCGAGTCGAAACTGTGAGTTGTGTTGTCGTCGTCTCCCCCTTTCGGCCTTGCTCAGGACAGGGTTCGACAAGCTCAGAGCAAACGGAAAAAGAGGTGGCAGATAAGGCCCGTTCATGCTGAGCCCCGTCGAAGCATAAACGCACCGGCATGCACAACTTCAGCGTAGACGCGGCACTACACACTGTCATTACTTGGCCTGTCGTCGGCTCAGCTCTGCATAACAGTAGACCAACGCCAGCCCGCGGTAAGGACGCCAGCGCTCGGCAAAGTTGCGCATCTCGGATTCGGTAGCTTTTTCCTTTTTGCCCAGCATGCCTTGAGCCAGATATTTGACCACACCGAGATCGCCACCCGGAAAAGCATCAGTCCGGGCCAGGCCGCGCATGAGCGCGGTCTCTGCTGACCAACGGCCTATGCCCTTTATTTGAGTGAGTTGTTCAATGGCCGCTTCATCCGGCAGTTGAGCAATGTCGCTCTGCTTCAACGCTCCGGAAGCAAACGCTAGACCGAGGCGGACGAGGGTTCCGGCCTTTGCTCCGCTCAAACGAAACCGACGCAGGCTGTCTTGGGTCTCTTGGGCAAAACGTCGAGGCTCCGGAAAAGCGCAAAACGTCTGTCCTTGATAGCGCCACTTTCGGCCCAAGGTTTCAACCAGTTCCTTTTTGATCGAATAGGCAAAAGTGAGATTCACCTGCTGTGCCAGGACGGCCACCACTAACGCTTCAAACAGAGTCGGACTAGATGTGATACGCAGTCCTCGAAATCGTGCAGCACACTGCGCCAGAAGATCGTCTTTACGGGCCAGCCGATAGAACGGCTTGAGATCGAAATCGGTACACAGAATGTGGCGGAGTTGGACTGCAAACTCCGGCCGTTTGAGATCGGTCTGTGGTGGCCCCGTCAGTGCGACGTGAAGCTGTGGTTTTGCAACCGTGCCTGTATTCGTGACCGTCGCCAGGGCTAATTGTCTGCCTATTGCTAACAAACGCCGATAGCGATTGCCGTCAACGAGATCGATGAGTTCGGTGTCAAATCGTAGGAAACGGGCGACAGTCAGATCAAAAGAATAGGGCGCTTGGGGGCTGATGGTGAAGGAATGAACCATAGCGCTGCACGCTAGGGGATAGGGAGTAGGGGTTGGGGTCTGTGGAAAGGTAAGAAGAATTTGCCTTCTTACTCCGAACCCCTAATCCCTATCCCCCAATTCCCGTATTAAATCACTTCCCCTTCTCTGAGCTTGGCTACGTCTTCCCACGAATAATCGAGCAGTTCAGTGAGCACGAGTTCCGTGTGTTCGCCAAATTCCGGGGCCGCCCCTTTAGGGTCGCCTGGCGTTTTACTCAAGCGCACGGGCACGCCCACAACCTGGGTCTTCCCGAGGCGTGGATGGTCGTAATCGACGATATACTCGTTGGCGGCCATCTGTTCATCATTGAGCAGGTCAGCGATAGTGTTCACGATAGTGTAGATGAAATCTCCGCCCTCCTTGAGCGCTTTCATCCATGTATCCCGAGGCTGGGAGGCAAATGCCGCGTCCAGAATAAGAATCAGGTCTCTTGCGTTCTCAGCCCGACTGTCCATGGTCGCAAAGCGTGCGTCGTCTAGGACGTGCTCAACACCCAGGACTTTGCAGAAATCCGACCAGTAGCGATCCTGTTGAGGCATGGCCAGACAGATCCACTTGCCATCCCCGCATTTGTAATGGTTCCATAGTGGGCTGGGTGCGGCTGCACGTGGCATGCGTTTAAACTCTTTGCCTAAGATTGTTTTACACGCCACGTTGAGTCCCTGCAGCGCGGTCATGCTGCCAAGATGGGAGGTATCGACTTCTTGGCCCACGCCGTATTTGTCGCGGGCGAGGAGGGCTGCCAGGATACCATAGGCCAGCATGATAGCGCCCATCTGATCGGCGATGCCGCCAGCAATGCTGAGTGGTTCCATATCGGGCTCACCAACTGCGGTCATGATGCCCGAGCGGGCCAAACCCAGATAGTCAAACGATGGCTCGCCAGAATCTGGCCCAAACGGGCCGTAGCCACTCGCACTGGCGTAGATTATTCTGGGGTTGTATTTGGTAAAAGTCTGATAATCGAGGCCGAGTCTTGCCCCTACGCCCTTGCGAAAATTCTGGACAAAGACATCCGATTTTTCGATCAATTTGTAGATAATTTCTTTTGCCTCAGATTTTTTGAGATCAAGGGTCAGACTTTTCTTATGCCGATTGTTGGCCTCGAAATAAAAATTGGGGCCGCTCGTCGCTCCCACCAATGCCCCAGCAATGCTGAGGACCCCGCGGCCTGGGTCGCCTCCAACGCGCTCTTCGATCTTGATGACTTCGGCGCCCAAGTCAGCCAACATCATGGTTGATACGGGCCCCTGCTGCCAAATTGTCCAGTCTATGATGCGGACTCCGTCTAATGGTCTATTCATAGCTTCCCCACCTACGGAATGCCTGAGGTGAGCGGATTGTAACACAGGCCGGGCTCAGAACAAAGGAAGTGCATTGGTGCGAGCAGGCATTCTGAACGAACGTTCACTCCATTCACTCTTGCCCAGTCATACAGAAGGCGGTATAGAGAAGCGGTTTACGAAACACGGGAGCATATACAACCATGCGTATTGATTTCCACGTTCACACCACCCGCGGCAGCTCTGACAGTAACCTGGATCCCTTTGCCATGATTGATCAGGCTCAGAAAGTCGGCCTGGAGGGCATTTGCATCACAGAACACGATAACGCCTGGATGGATGCGGAAATCGAGGATTATGCGCGTGAACGTGGGGTCACTTTGTTTCTCGGCATTGAAGTTACGACGGAATGGGGCCATGTGGGGACCTTTGGCCTCGATCGCTATATTGGTGGTATGTATAAGGTCAAAGAACTGCGTCGCATCATCGACGACGTCGATGGCTTTTTGATTGCCAATCATCCGTTTCGCTACAAGCTTGATCCGCGGTTTCAGTTCATCCACAAAACTCCGCCCATAGACCTAGACGATCCGCAATCGGGCAGTAGGGCGCTTGAGGTGTTGGAGTATGTTGACGCCATCGAAGTCGTCAACGGAGGCTGCTCAGAAGAGGAAAACCGCTACGCCCAAGCGGTTGCCGAGCTTGTCGGATGCAAACGGGTTGGGGGGAGTGATAGCCACTCGGCCGCCTCGATTGGTTGTGCAGTGACCGTCTTTGAACGGTCCATTGCGACGACGCGTGAGCTGATCGACGAATTAAAGGCCGGGCACTATCAGACGGGTCAGGGCCTGAACACCGGTCAGATGCAGCTGTTTCCATAAGACCATGAAACTCGGAGACACGACGATGCCGATACCACCAAAAGCCTTAACCATTGCGGGATCCGATAGTGGCGGGGGGGCCGGCATCCAAGCCGACCTCAAGACTTTTATGGCTCGTGGGGTCTACGGGATGAGTGTGCTGACCGCAGTCACGGCCCAAAATACGCTCGGAGTCCAGTCTGTCGTAGAACTCGCGCCTGACTTTGTCGGCCAAGAGTTTGACAGTGTCCTCAGCGATATCCAAACTCATGCGGCGAAGACCGGCATGCTGGCCTCAATTCCGCTTGTGGACATAGTGAGTCGGAAGGTCCAGGAGTATGCCGTCCGTCAGCTCGTCGTCGATCCCGTCATGGTTGCAAAAGGGGGCCAGGCCTTGCTGCGCGAAGAGGCTCGGCAAGCGCTGACCGAGAAATTACTCCCTCTCGCGCTTATTGTGACACCAAACCTGTTTGAAGCGGGACTGCTTGCTGAAATGGATGTCCATGATCGTCCGAGTATGGAAGAGGCGGCTCGTCGGATTAAAGCCTTAGGCCCTGCGTATGTCGTCATCAAGGGCGGTCATCTCGAAGAAGAGGCCTGTGACCTGCTTTTTGATGGGACGGTCTTTCGCACGTATTCGTGCCGGAAAATAGAAACGGTATGTACCCACGGTGCTGGGTGTACTTTCTCCGCAGCGATTACGGCCGAGCTCGCCAAAGGAGCAGCGGTGGAGGACGCCGTCGCTCAAGCAAAGGATTTTGTGACCCGCGCGATTACCGCCGGGTTTCGAATCGGGCAGGGGCATGCTCCGCTCAATCATCAAGTTGATTTGTGATTTGCCCAATCTAGTGGTTCTGGTTGATTTGGCTTGATTTAGCACAATAAGGTGATCATTCCTGCCTTGCGCCTCATATTCGCGCCTTGTGGCCTGCCGGGGCCTCAGATACAATACGCGCGGCATATTCTATGGATGGAGCTCCCAAAACATCTCCGGCGCAGCGGCGCCCTGAGAAAAAGCGGACGAAAGCCGCCGCACGGCCGGAACCCCGTTCCGAACAACAGGTTGGCCTGCGTCTGCTGGCAGACATAGCTGCTTTGCTGTCCCGATCCCACGATCTGCAAGACACGCTCCAGGACATCACAAAAATTATTGCGCAGCGGATAGGCGCGGATGTCTGTTCTCTCTACCTCTTAGATACAACAGGTGAACGGCTGACCTTATGGGCGACGATGGGTCTGGACCAGACCGCGGTCGGTAAGGTGAGCATGCCTAAACATGAGGGCCTGGCTGGGCTCGTGGTCGAGCTGGGCGAGCACGTTGCAGTTCTGGATGCAATGACGCATGCGCGGAATAAATATTTTCCGGAGACCGGGGAGGAACGCTTCCATTCATTTCTCGGTCTGCCCGTGATCGAAAAACGCAACGTACTCGGCGTACTCGTCGTCCAGAGTCGGAGCCGCCGACGTTTTTCCCGCACGGAGATTCGTTTACTCAAAACGATTGCGACCCAGGTCGCCGGGGTGATTGTTCAAGCCCGACTGCCGGAAAAGCTCGAAGCTAAAGAACGTGAACGCCAAGACTATCAGGCGCGTATGCTGGAAGACATCATGCGGCCCAGCGCGTACGAGCGCAAACGTGAGCAACAGGCGCAGGCAAAAGGGCGCACGAGTCGTCTGCGTCTCACGGGGGTGGGTGCTTCGCCCGGAGTCGGATCTGGCCAGGCACATCTGGTGCATCCGCCTGTGCGTCTTGACGCACTCGAAGAGCGCCATCAGGACGATCCTGATGCAGAACTCCGACATCTGTCTGTGGCTATCGAGCAGTCGGTCGCAGAGATTGATGCCCTGAAAGAGCGGGTGCAGGAACGCTTGCCTGAAATTGATCGGGCGATTTTCGACGTCCATCGTATGATGCTGGAAGACCCGCAGTTTATCGGAAAAATAGAGGCTCTGATCCGACAGCACTATGCGGCGGACACCGCGCTTAAGAAGGTGATCGAAGACTATGTCGAAAGGCTGGAGCGTGCAGGCAGCGAGCACCTGCGCGACCGAGGGACGGATGTGCGTGATATCGGCCAACGGGTGCTGCGCCATCTGCTCGGCCTTGAGGAGAAAATCGGACCAAAAGGCGAGAACCTGATTCTTGTTGCTGACGAACTGTCCCTGTCTGACCTGTGCCGCGTAGATCACAGTCAGCTCAAAGGGGTGGTGCTGGCCAGCGGAGGGGCTACCTCGCATACATCCATTCTTGCGAAATCATTTGAAATCCCAACCGTCGTTGGCGTCGAACACGCGGCATTGATTCAACAAGGTGACGCGGTGATCGTGGATGGAAGCGCCGGCGTAGCCTACGTGAATCCCGGCGCCGAGGTCGTGCGTGAATACAGTCGTTTTGATCGTGAGTACCGTGCGTTTAATCGTCATCTCGAAGAGATTCATGACCTGCCTGCTGAAACGCTGGACGAGGTGCGCATCACTCTGGGGGCCAATGTCGGGTTGCTGAGCGACATCGACTTTGCCCATCGTCATGGAGCGGAAGGCATCGGGCTGTATCGGACTGAAGTCCCATTTCTCACCTATAGCGATTTCCCCAGCGAAGAGGCCCAGTTGGCACTGTATCAACGGGTTTTGACTGGGATGAGGGGGAAACCGGTCACGATCCGGACCTTAGATCTCGGGCCGGACAAATATCCCTCCTATATGAAGCTTCCCCAAGAAGATAATCCGTTCTTAGGCTGGCGCTCCATTCGCATCTCTTTAGAGATGGCGGATCTCTTTAAAGTCCAACTGCGGGCTATCCTCCGCGCGGGGGTGCATGGGCCGGTCCACATTTTATTCCCCATGATATCCAGAGTCGAAGAATTGCTCCAAGTCAAGGAACTCTTGGAACAAGCCAAGGATGAGTTACGTCAGGAAGGCAAGGCGTTTGATCCCTATATGCCGATCGGCATGATGGTCGAGGTACCCGCAGCCGTCTGGTTAGCGGATCGTCTGGCCCAAGAGGTGGACTTCTTTAGTATTGGTACGAATGATCTGATTCAATATCTGCTGGCGGTTGATCGCAATAACCGTAAAGTAGCCTCTCTGTATGAGCCTCTCCACCCTGCCGTGTTGAAGGCGATTGCTACCACAGTTCAGGCCGCCAAGCGCGCCGGCAAACGGGTGAGCCTGTGTGGGGAGATGGCGGCTGACCCGCTGTGTACCTTGCTTTTACTGGGGATGGGGCTAGATGAACTCAGCATGGAAGCTTTCTTTGTACCTGTTATTAAGCGTGTCATCCGTTCGGTGTCCTATGCTGAAGCCCAGGCCGTAACCCAAGAAATCCTACTGTTGGGCACTGTGCGCGAAGTCAAAGGGCGGCTTTTCTCAGCGCTCAAACAACTTGGTATGATCGAACTGGTCGAGATGTACCATTAGACTTTTTGATTTTTACTATTTTTGCTTGATTTTATTGACAGTTTGGGGTGTGACAGGTAAAAGTTGGATGGTGGAGAGTGGGGGTCCGTACGGCTCAGGCCCGGGATGGTAGCGGCTGCGCTTCGCGTCTAGCCTCAGGCAGCTATGGCACGAAGTCGAAGCCTTCAATGTCCCTAACGTGACCTGATGCGACACAGTCGAGAAGAGCGCCTGGTCTGATATTGGTCCTATCCTGATATACCCCTGCTGCTCTCCGCTATTTCTGGTGTTAGGAATATGCTGTCATAGGTTGTTCATGTGGAGGTAACGAGAGGAGGCTGTCAAGAAGAGAAGTGACCTAGAGGAGTAGGCCGGTGGCGAGTCGTGGGGCTTCTGGTCGCCAGATCCCTCGACTCCTTGATGTGGGACGCAATACAGAACCCTATGAGGTAAGGAGGTTGGTATCATGACAAAATCAGAGATGGTCAAAAAGCTCGCCGAGACGTGGGGAGATATCCCGAACCGCCAGGCAGCCGAGAACCTGGATGCCTTTGTCGCGTTTGTTACCAAGACGGTGAAGAAAGACAAAGAGCTCAAAATCCCGAATTTGGGTACCTTTCGGTTGCGCCAGTTAAAAGCGAGAATCGGACGAAACCCGCAAACCGGGGAGCCGCTCAAAATTCCGGCTCGTAAAAAAGTGGCCTTTACTGCGGCAAAAGTTTTTAAAGAATCAATTCTCGGAGTGAAAAAGAAGAAATAGCGCGCTCGGAGATTTATATATCTGGTGGATGGGTACCCCCATCTCTTTCTCTACCCTCTTCTAGATCTGACAAGGGGCGTCATACGACGCCCCTTCTTTCTTGTCCGTGAAAGGCACAGTGTTGGCGCATGGGTTACGCGGTAAAAGAAATTTTTTATACCCTGCAGGGCGAAGGGGCTCATACCGGCCGACCGGCGGTGTTCTGTCGTTTTGCCGGGTGTAACCTCTGGTCCGGTCTCGAACAGGACCGGGCCTCAGCCGTGTGTCAGTTTTGCGATACTGATTTTGTGGGTGTGGATGGTCCTGGGGGCGGGCGCTTCGTCTCTGCTCAGGAGTTGGCGGGTGCCGTTTCTGCCAAATGGCCGGCACAACACGCGGTCGCGGCGTCTCCGTTTGTGGTGTGTACGGGCGGCGAGCCACTGCTTCAGCTTGATGAAAATCTTATTGTAGCATTGCATGCCCAAGGATTTGCGGTCGCGATTGAAACAAACGGTACCATCTCTCCTCCACCCGGCATTGATTGGATCTGCGTCAGCCCCAAGGCCGGAGCGGAACTCGTGCTCAAGAACGGCGGCGAACTCAAGCTTATCTTTCCGCAACCGGGAGCAGAGCCGGAACAGTTTGTGCACCTAAAGTTCCAACACTTCTTCCTCCAGCCTATGGATGGTCAGGACCGCGCATACAACACGCAAGCGGCGCTCCGCTATTGCCTCGAACATCCGCGTTGGCGGCTGTGTCTGCAAACGCATAAACTGCTAGGAATTCCGTGAGTAAAAATCTCATGCAAGCCGCCGTCTGAGGACCCCATAGTGAAAGACTATCAGACCCCGCAGGAAAAGCTCTTACAGCTGGCTGCACGTCAAGCTGCGCAACAAGGGAAAAGCGTTACTCGATATTTGCGAGAGCTGCAGGCCGCGTTCGCTCGTCAAGAGCGCAAAGAGCGCCAAGAGAAAGACGCGGCACGAGACACTGCACCCGCGCACCAAAAGGCACGTGAGAAATATGTCACCCTCACACGTGGAGAGGTTGCGCGGCTGTTTGCCCAGATGACCGACGAGCGTGATCGGGTGCTGTTTGCGGCGATGTATTATTTCGGACTGCGAGCCTCGGAGGTCGGACTCTTACGGCGCGAGCACGTCAACTTCACAACGCGCCAGATTCACATTCCCCGATTGAAGAGTGGCGTGGCTGGGGAGAAAGTCATGACCACTGAGTATCTGCGGCTGCTGCGCGATTATGTCGGAAATCGGCGCGATAGCCTGCCCTATCTTTTTCCTTCGCGCAACGCGCGGCCGGTGAGCCGCCAGCGCATCGATCGGCTTTTTCGTATGTATGCCGAGCAGGCAAACATTTCACTCCATAAGCGCCACAGCCACTGTCTTCGCCACTCGATTGCGGCTCATCTCCTGGACGCCGGACATACGCTTGAAGACGTGCAGGATCATCTCGGGCATAAATCTATCCACTCAACAGTTGTGTATACCAAAGTATCCTCAGGATCTTCGCCTAGGCGCAAACCCATTACGATACGCATTCAACACACTCGGATCTCTGGAACGGTCGTGCGTGTGACAAAGAAGCCGGAGTACAGCTAAGAAGCCGTTGAAAAACCTACTGCGCTTAGGATACCGGCGTTGCTCGGCGCCTCAGAATCCTCATGTACTCGTCCGTACACTCCGGTTTCTTACCCCCTCGCGTCTTGGTTTCCCGGCGCTCGCGGCAGGTTTTCAACAACTTCTAAGATGCTGGCTCTCTAGAGCCGAGGATCTATTGGTTTTCTTAACGAGTCAAAATTTTTCTTATGACCCCTTGACTCTTCTCTCAACGTACTTATCTTTTGTTTGTCAGACACAGACTAAACAGACAGGAGGTAGAAAAAATGAGACAAGAACTCAGTGTATGGCGCGGCCCTTTTGTGACCGTAAATCCATGGCGACACGACCCGCGGGGTATCTTTAATCATCTCTACAACGATCGTGCTTGGCCGACGGTCGGGATGCCAGTGAGTGCGGGATCAGCCCCCAAGATCGACAGCTACGTCGAGGGCAATGAGATCCACATCAAAGCGGATTTGCCAGGTATTGATCCCAAAGATGTTGAGGTCTCGCTTGAAGGAAACCGGCTGACGCTCAAAGCTGAGCGCAAGGCAGACAGCCAAGAGGAGAAAGGCGGCTATTTCCATAGAGAGATTTCGTACGGTTCGTTCGAACGGTCGTTTGTCCTGCCCAGAGGCGTGGATGCTGAGAAGATAGCGGCGATCTCTAAGAATGGAACGCTTGAGGTGGTTGTCCCGCTGCCGGAATCCGCGACACCAAAACGGATTGTGGTTGATGTGAAAACCGGGGACGCGACTGCTACTGCCTAAGGACTGCTGTTCTCCTTCTCTCTCCAACATACATGGGGCTCATCCTGAGCCCCTCTTTTTCTTTGCTCAATCCACCGATTAAATCCTTCAGACTTCCGAAGTTACCCGATGACGTTGGCTCCAACTGGTGCGAATTGTCGCGGAATCCTCACCCGTAGTTTTATAACTGAGCTCTTTATACTTCACAGCAGGGACTTCGACTTGAATATCGATACGATCCAAGAGCGGGCCGGAGATCTTGGCCCGGTAGCGCTGGACCTGTTGCGGTGAGCAAGTGCAGTCGTGCTGCGGGTCACCGAAAAATCCGCATTGGCACGGATTCATGGCAGTCACCAACATAATGTCGGCTGGATAGGTAATGGATCCGACTGTACGCGAGATCGTCACGTGGGCGTCTTCGCGCGGTTGGCGCAGGACTTCGAGCACATTCTTTCGAAATTCCGATAGCTCATCGAGAAAGAGGTCGCCATGATGCGTTAACGACACTTCGCCTGGCTTAGGCACCGAGCCACCGCCCACTCCATGATGGCGGCGAACTCCTCGTGGCTGAGCTCGGTATAGTACAGGCCGAGGACGGGAATGAGGCTGTGGTAAAACGCACCGGCGTCGGGGATATCGAGATCTTCAGAGAGCCCGCGCGCGTGCGGCGTGCACCCGGCGTGGGTGTGGCAGTTGACGAGTCCCGGCACCACAAGGCAGCCGGTCGCGTCGATTTCGATGTCAACGTGGCCCTTGTACTCGTCCTTGATGCCGTCTTCGATGACGAGGTCGCGGCGCTAGTGCATCTTTGGGTCAGTGCCGCCGGTCCAGATAGCGTTCGCACGAATAACGGTAACGGTTGCAGTCTGTGCCATTGTTTCGAGCCTCCCTACTGTCTTTGTCTTTGACGAGTGAGATGATATAGTACGCCTCGCACTAAGGTGTTTCCATCACAAGCAAAAGGAGAGTGTTATGGCCCGTATCGGAGTGGTTGCCGCCAATATGTCCGGACTCACGTTTCCGGAGTTACAAGACTTGGCCAAGAGTGCTGAGTCGGCCGGATTTGAGGCTATTTTTTCGCCGGAATTTATGAACGATTCTTTGATCAACTGCCAGATTATGGCCCAGGCCACCTCGCGGATTAAGGTCGGCACCTGGATTGCGAACATCTATCTGCGTCACGCGGCGTTGTGTGCGCAAACGGCCATCGCCATTGATGACACCTCGCACGGCCGGCTGATTTTGGGCCTTGGGGTGAGTCACCGACCCATTGTTGAAGGGCTGTACCAAGAAAAAATGGAAAAGCCGCGCAACTTTATGCGCCAGTATATCGGCGCGATCCGTGATATGGCGGCGGGCAAAGAGCTGCCCGGCATGGCCATGCAACCGCGTGCGGCGGTGAATCACATTCCGATCTATATTGGGGCGCTGGCTTTGGGCACGGTTGCCTTGAGTGGTGAGCTTGCCGATGGCGTCATGCTGTATCTGTGTCCCAAGAGTCGCATTCCCACCGCCTTGGCCGCGGTCGAGAAAGGGGCTGCCAAAGCCGGCCGCCCGGTTTCAGACATCGATATCACCACCGGCATTCCGTCCTGCATACACGACGATATGGATGCCGCCATGGAAACGGCAAAAGCCAATCTGGGCTTTTATGGCGGCCTGCCGTTTTATAATAAGCTTTTTCACGATAGTGGATTTGAGGCCGAAGCGGCGAAACTCGTAGGCGGTGGAAGGCAGGGGGCTACGAATAAAATGGCGGATGAACTGTCAGTGATCGGTCCGCCTGTCCGCTGCCGGGAACAACTAGCTGCCCTTCGCGAAGCCGGCATCCAGATGCCGATTCTCAACCCTGTGCCGGTGGCAGACCAGACCTACGCCCAAGCGGTGCAAAAGGCGATTGAGACGTTTGCCCAGTAATTGGACCGGCGTAGCATGCTCACTTGTCCCAATTTAAGTAGAATGAGCTGTCAGCGAAGGAACGGAGTGGCAGCGTCAGCGAGCTTCTCCCCTCCAAGGAGGGGGTAGAACGCCGAGCAACCCGACTAAGGCTTAAGTTGTGACTGATGCAGCCTGCTGCGCCCCTACCGCCCTTCCGGAATCTTCCACCGCTCGCCGATCGCGAAAATCTTAATCGGCTCGAGTGTCCCGCCGGCTTGCTCAATAACCCGCCGGAGTTCGCGTGGTGGTTCGTCTATCGGTTCATCCGTGAGTGGGAAGGTACCCCAGTGACCGGGCAGCATCCAACGCGCCTTGAGGTCGTGAAAGGCCTGATACGCCTCCGTCGGGTTCAAATGAGAGTAATGCATGATCCAGCGCGGTTCATACGCCCCGATGGGCAGCATGGCCACGTCGATCGGGCCGAACTTTTTGGCGATCTCGGTAAAGCCGTGAAAATAGCCGGTATCGCCGGCGAAGAAATAGGTCCGTTCGTCATTAGCAATGACCCAGCCGCACCACAGGGTTGAATTCTGCCACTGGTCGATACGCTGTGACCAGTGCTGAACGGGCACACAGGTCACTTTCCAGCGGCCGTGCTGCGCCGTTTGCCACCAGTCCAATTCGACGGCTTTCCGCCCTTTTTTTTCGATCCATTTATCTAATCCCAGAGGTACAAACCAAGTGACCGACTGGGGCAGGTTCTCGACTGTATACGCATCCAGATGGTCGTAGTGGTTGTGGGACACCACGGCGAAGGCGTTGTCCGGAATTGCTGAGATAGGGACCCCGGGCGGATGGTGGCGTGCGGGCAGGAGGGCGCGTTTGCCAAAGTGCGGATCCGTCAGAAATACGTCTGGTCCGTCATGAACGGCAAAGGTCGAATGGCCCACCCAGGTGACGGCAGCCGAGTTTTCTTGTGTGGCAAACGAGCTGCCGTCATTTTCTACCCGAGGCACTTCGGGCGGATCACGCCGCTGGCCGGTATAGGCGCTGCGCGACACGGTCCAGCGGAACAGGTCGGTATAGCTCTTATTCCACGCGCGCCACGGATTAAACCACGCACCGGGTTGGCCGTGGGCGGCGTATAACAGCGATGGGTCGGGATTCATCTCCGGCGTACGATCAGCCGGAACCGAACACGAGGCAAGCGCTGAAAAAGCGATCAGGCAGAAGTAAAAACCAATCCCTAGTCCCTTCCGCCTCGTCCCCATCTTACGTCTTATACAGTTGGGCGACAAACTCCCCATAGCCGTTGTAGGGCAGGGTCGCTCGGACTTCTCTCGTCCCCAAGATGCGCTCACTAGCCTGCGACCAACGTGGATGCGGAATAGCAGGATTCACATTCGCAACGTAGTTGTACTCCCAAGGAATCAGCGTATTCCAGAAGGTCTTGGGTTGTTGCTCGACAAACTCCACACGCACGATCGACTTGATGCTCTTATAACCATACTTCCACGGCAGCACGATCCGAATCGGGGCACCATGCTGTTTGGTCAGCTCATGGCCGTAGATGCCGGTCACAAAGAGTGCTAGATCGTTTGTGGCTTCGGCCATGGTCAAACCTTCAAAATACGGCCAGGGGTAGGTGTCATTGCGCAAGCCGGGTGCCTGTTCCGGGTTGTTGAAGGTGAGGATGCGCAGATGCTTGGCTGACGAGAGGGGTTGGACGAGGTCAACAAGCGCTTTCATGGGAAAGCCCGTCCAGGGCACGGCCATTGACCACGCTTCGACACAACGGTGGCGGTAGAGGCGCTCTTCGAGCGGCATTTTGCGAACCAAGTCGTCGATATCAAAGGTCTGGGGCTTCTGCACGAGACCGGTCACTTCGATCTGCCACGGGCGGGTCTGAAACCGCTCAACCAAACGGGCGACGAGTTCTTTACGCGAGCTGAATTCGTAGAAGTTATTGTAATTCGCAGCGTCTATTTCGGTCGTGAGGGGATGGTCCAGGGTAAACCGCTCGTTGCGCTTGGCCGGATACAGGTCGGCGGTCGGGCTTGGTTCAGGCATGCCTGGAATCGCGGTTTGCTCGTCCGCGCCTGAGCTTTCGCAGCCGGAGAGGCTGCCGAGCGTACTGATGCCGGCAATGCCCAGCGCCTGTAGAAATTTACGCCGGTTGAGGTAGACGTCCTCCGGGGTTGCCGTGCGCTCAGGGATTTCCCAACCGTGCCGGGTGCGAATCAACATGACGTATCCTTTCTGCTTTCTTTTCCCTCTTGGATGCTTGCTTCTAAAGGTTCGTTTCGGTGGGCTGTTCTTTTAACGCACAACAAAGCCATGTCCAAACAGGAAGCCGTCTCTTGACTGATGTCCGCGCGGAAAGAAGATGCCACGATGTCTACGGCGGCGAGACGGTGACAGATGCGAATACGAGATAAAACGTCCCTGCCGAAAGCCGTACGAATAGCTCCGGTACGGAAAGTGACTGGAGTGGTAGGGACCATACGGGCTGATAAAACAGTAGAAGGGGGCAGGGTCATGAGAATAAACATGGCGGACCTGTGGCGCGGACTGGCGAATAATGATCTGGATAGGCGGACGGCGCGGGACGGCTGCTAATATCGTCCGGGCTAGCTCTGCGGCCATCCGCACCTGGCGTTCTGCGGTCTGTAAACCGCGTTCAAGGCCGCGCTCGTATGCGGCAATACGCGCAATATCTGCTTGCAGAGCGGCTGAATCTTGGGCGCGATTGGCAGGCAGCGGCGAGGGAGACGCTTCAGTTTGTTTACCTGCGAACCTTGAGATAAACGTCCGTGCGGCATCTCGTTTATCCTCTGGCACAGTCGCGACATCATTACTAAAATGACGGCTGCCGTTTGGACTCCGCCACTCGTAGACGGTCGCCGAAACGCCGGAAGAGAAAGAGGCGGAGAGTATCAGCACGAGGCCGAAGCAGCCGAATGTCACAGGTCTCAGAAGTGTTAGACGCATACTTGAACACACTCACATATCTCATTCGCGCGTGCTGGGCCTCATCGTAGGCCACAGGCGTATAGAGTCAAGCGAGCAGAGAGTTTCCTGCACGCTGTTACGTAGAGCATTGTCAAGTATTCACCAATCAGCCACAATCTCTCATGCACGCGCCTCACGCAGATACGTACAGGAGGGGATATGGCTCAGAACACAAAGGGCTCGAAGAAATTACTCGCCGGTATAAAAGTGCTCGACTTCACCCAATATCTGGCCGGTCCATCTGCCACCCGGATTCTGGCCGACCTGGGTGCGGATGTCATCAAGATTGAACGCACACCCAGCGGTGACCTGGGTCGGAAAATCCATCTTGTCGATCATGGCCAAAGCGCGTTCTTTATCGCTGCCTGCGCGGGCAAGAAAAGTGTGTGTGTTGAGATCAAACATCCCAAGGGAAAAGAAATCGTATACGCGCTGGTGCGTCAGGCCGATGTGGTGGTTGAGAATTATAGTCCTGGGGTCATGGCACGGAATGGGTTGGATTATGACACCCTCAAAGAACTCAACTCCAAACTAATCATGTGCTCGGTGTCGGGCTACGGGCAGGATGGCCCGTACGCCAAGCATACCAGCTTTGACATTATCGCCCAGGCGCAGAGCGGGGTGATGGCCATGACCGGTCAGCCGGACGGCCCACCAACCTATGTCGGCAACTATTTCGGTGACCCGAATGCCGGCATTCATGGCGCGCTGGCGATTTGCGCGGCGTTGTTTAGTCGTGCCATGACTGGCGAGGGGCAATTTATCGACATATCGCAGCTCGAATCCCTGGTCTATTTGGATTATATTAACTTCCCGCTGTATATGATGAGCCAAGGCGAGATCGTCCCGCAGCGTTTTGGCGGAGACTTTTTTAACGTCTGCCCGTACGGTGTGTACAAGGCCAAAAAGGGTTATGTCGTTCTTGCCGTCGTCGAACACCAGTGGCCGGCCTTAACCAAGGCCATGGGCAAGCCCGAATTAGAGACTGACGAACGCTACGCCACTATGGCCGACCGTTTACAGCGCCGGGCTGAAGTCCGCGAATATATCGAAGACTGGCTGCAAAGATTTGAAGATGACGAAACGCCGCTGAAAATTTTGCTTGAAGCACGGGTGCCCTCCGCGCCTATTCTGGATATCCCCGCAGCAGCGGCGCATCCCCAGCTGAAAGCGCGCGGGTTGTTCCAAGACCTGCCGCATCCGCTGCTCGGCTCAACACCGGTCGCCAAATCGCCGTTTCATTTTTCGAATGCGGACGTCGAGATCCCGTTCCGCGCTCCATTTCTTGGTGAGCATAATGAAGAGGTTCTTCAAGAAGACCTATCCTATACCGACGAGCAGATCGCTACGCTGTATGCGGAGGGGGTGCTTATCCAAGAAGAGCGGGTGAAGGAGCTGCGCGAGGCGGGGAAGCTGTAGGCCGCATCTGGAGTATCACCGATCAACTTGACAAGGCCGGAGGAGTTGATCGGGGGCCGAGACGGATCGACGCAGCGTTGCCACTCGCGACTAGGGCGCCTGCCACACCGTTTGCTCCCGGGCATCTAACACCACCAAGGCTGGCGAACCATCGGCGGGGGCTCCTACCTCCAGTCGCATCTTCTCGTGGGGGTCGAGGAAACTTAAGCGGGGCGCGCCATCGCCAAGCAGTCCCAACGCCAGCCGTGTTCGCCCATCGTGGTCGAGCATCATCAGGCGAGGAACTCCATCCACTATCCCGAGTCCCATGCGCTCCTGGCCGGTCGCATCCACGATGACTATCCGCTGTGTCCGGCTCGTTCCTGTAGCGGGGACGCATACAGGAACGAGCCGGACACGAGTAGGCCGGCGGTGCCCCCGCCCACTAGGCCCGCGATCAGCGCCGCAAAGACAGAGAGTGTATAGCGTTGGGTAGACATTCCGTGTCCTCCTTTTGAACCGTTCTAAGGATTCGTGCGTCTCAGCCCTGTGAAACACGGCCCGCTCCCGAGAGTCGTGGTTTGGAGGGGGCCGTCTTATCGGAGAGCGGGTCTCGATAATTCGGCAGTACCTCTTCCACTCAAGATTATGTTTTTCTGCAAACGGGCGTGGGCCTGAGAGAAGGGGCGTCCAGCCGTAGACCCTTCACATGACGTGGCGCTGCCTCAGCGGACTTTGACACAGCTTCACGAGTCGAAGAGTTGAATCCAGACCAAGCCCGCTACAGTCTCAAAGTGTCTATCATAGGACAACAAATCCGCCCCAGTCTCGATTGCGTGAGCAGCAATCCAGATATCATTTGTCGGGATTGGTGTACCAGCCTGACGTAGAGCCGTGGCGATCCGCCCGAAACGGTCCGCTGTTGTGAATGTCACCGGAATAACATCCACGTACAGGTTAGCGAGAAACTCATCTAACTCTTGGCGATTCTTTTCATGCTGGGAACCGTTGCGAAAGCCAAACAGCAGCTCGCCAAGCACGACTGTGGACAAGAGAACCTGCCGTGCATGATGGACTAGACTGGTCACTTGAGGCTTGCCCCGTAAGAGGGCAGCACACGCATTTGTATCAAGCAAGATCCTCATGACCAAAAAGCATCATCGATCTGATCGAAGCGCTGTGTTGCTTTTAGAAAAGCTTGCTCTTCCTCAGGCGACCATGCGCCAATGAGGTGATCTAACGAATGGCCGACCTCTTCAGCCTGCTGAGGAGAGGGGTCCAGCCCCGCTCCTCGTTTGAGCAACAGCAGAGCAGCTTTATTTAAGGAAATTCCTTCCTGTCGGGCGAGTTGTTGTAAGCGCTGGAGGAGAGGCTCATCAAATCCGCGAATAGTGAGTTGTCGCATATAAACACTTCCGAGTAACTCGATAGTGACTCAATAATGAGTTGTTATGATTCATTTTATGAGTCGTATTATTCTTGTCAAGCTATTTCTGAATGAATCTTAGATTGTACAATGGGTTAGCGGAGTGACGTTTCAAGATTCACGTTTCTTGGCTCGCGTCTCGTCCGTCCTGTTCCAGGCGGGCGACGACCTCTTGGGGGTTAATCCGATTCTTAAAAAAGAACACACTGCCGGGCACATCGGTGAAGTCTTCTTCGCCCACATTCAAATTGGCGGACACGGCAACGACCATGTTGTCTCGACCCGAGCGGCGCAGCTTCATGATCTTTTTTTTGAGATACTCTGGACGCCAATAGCCCACGATTTCCATCAGCGCCGTCCGTCCGTCTGCATGCCGAAAGGCAAAGTCCGGAATAAAGACGGTTTCCTTGAGGTTGATAATGGCTACCTCGCGTTCAATCTGGCAGCCACTATCAATAGCGTTAAAGCGCTCGGCAAAGGTCTTTTCGAGCAGAGAGTCATACATCGTGCTTTCACGGTAGTGCGAGACCAAGTGGGCGCTCTCGTCGAGCGGGAAATAGCGACGCTCGCCGTCCGAGGTCATAATCTCGGCTTCCATCTTCCAGCGCGTACACAGTAAAAGGGCGGGCAGGAAAACGGCAAGTTTCAGCCCATATTTCTGTGACAAGCGAAACATGCTGACCGGCCCGTCCAGGAGGGTTTCGTAGCCGCTGTCGAGATCGCCCTCGATCGCATGCATGAGTTGGTAGAACTTTATGAACTTAAAAAGCTGCTTGTAGCGGCCGGGAATATTGCGAAAGACGGACAGTTTCATTCGAATGCAGCGATACGGCAGGGCTTGAGCGAGCGCGACGTTATAGCGCAGGAGTAGCCACTGCGGGTCGGGTGTATCAAAACGGGTCAGGATGTGATTCTCAGCCAGGTCGGCGTACAGCGCCCCGGCGATTTGCTCAGGTTCGGCTTTATACTCAACTTCGGCCAACAGTTCGTCCTTAGTCACGGGATGTATGAGGTCGGGTTGCAAGACCACGGGATGGTTTTCGTGGGCTAAGGCAAACAGACGTCGGCGGATTTCAGCCGAAGGGGCGATGCTGTGTTCCTCAAACTCACACCGGTGGTCGCGTAAGAGTTTGGCCAGACCGCGCTGAATCCGAAAATCGGTTCGGTCTTCTGCATACTGATTGAGGGTAGTGGTCAGCTCGCGCCGAGTCTTGCCCTCATGGTCGGCATAGATGGCGATGAGTTCTTGGGCCATCTTTGTAAAACGTGGAGCGTCAACCTTAATATCACGCGGATAGAGATACGGACCTTCGGTCCGAGTGAGCAGAAGATCTGAGGTCTGCATGGCTGGTGAACGTCTTTCTTTCGCCCGAGTCTGGAGATTTTCGGCAGGGAGGGCAAGAGCGGGAGTACGGAATCATCAGCTGAAAACGCTGCGTTGATCTTCTCCGACTGTTGGGTTAGACCGGTTAAACCAATTAGACACGGCCCATTGAGTCAGGGAGGTGGAGAGACCATGGCATATAAAAACCTCATATTCGAGAAAAAGAACCAGATCGGCTATCTCACCCTCAACCGACCGAGCAAGCTGAATGCCCTCAGCAAGGAACTCATGGTCGAGTTAGCCCAGGCATTTGACGCGATTGAGGCGGATGACGAAGTCCGCGTCGTGATTCTGACCGGAGCCGGACGGGCGTTTTCTGCCGGATTTAATATTGCGCCCGTGGAAGGCGAGCCCGAGCTGTATGAGCGCTCTGCCGATAGCTGGCGGTCAGAGCTGAAGCAGAATATTGAAACGTTTCTCAAGGTCTGGCAATCCGGCAAACCGTATATCGCCGCGATTAATGGCTATGCGCTGGCGGGCGCCTGCGAGCTGGCTCAGCTGTGCGACATCAAGATTGCTTCCGAGCAGGCGGTTTTAGGCGAGCCGGAGATCCGTTTTGGGACCGGCCCTCCGGTATTGGTCACCCCATTTAGTGTCGGCTTCGCCAAGGCCAAGGAGCTGCTCCTGACCGGAGAGATGATTTCGGCGAAGGAGGCTGAGCGTCTGGGCATGATTAACCGCGTGGTAGCCCACGATCAGCTCATGCAAGAGTGCGAGAAAACGGCCCGGAAGCTCATCAAGATCTCCCGGGTCGGGCTGAAGTTTAACAAAGCGGCCATTAACCGGGCGTATGAAAATATGGGCTTTCTCAACAGCATCTACCAGAATCTTGATCTAGTGGTGATGTTCGATACCACCCGAACGCAGGAGCAAGAAGCGTTTAACCAGATTCGGAAAGAAAAAGGACTCCGTGCCGCGCTGGATTGGCGTGACGCGTTGTTTAAAGAGGACGACTGAAAAATCGAGCTAACAAGAAGTCAGAAGACTAGACCGAGAGCGGGCCTGTGTCTGGGTGCCCTTATTGTTCCTCATCAGCGACAACATCAATCATGCTGCCGACCATTTTAGCCGCGGTCTTCAGCGTGCGTAAACTTGCCTCATACCCACGCTGACCAGACAGAAGATTGACCATTTCTTGACCGAGGTCAACGTCGGCTTCGACGCGTGCGTCGACGTCCGATTGTCCGACAGACTGCTCACTTGGCGTGGTTTGCTCCAGCGCGTTTGGCCCGGCTCTCTCGCCCTGTTCGACTTCGGCATTGACACCATGGGGCTGAGCAGTGGAGAAAAGAGTCCGGCTTTTTTTGAACCCGTTAGTATTGACGCGCGCGCTGTTGTTGGCCGTAATCTTGATTTTGCGTTGAGAGACGGAAAGATCCGAGTACGTGGCGGGGCGAGCTCCAAGTGGCATATGCATCGTACCCTGCTTTTGTGGCGGAAACTCAGTTGAGTATATGGTACATGTAACAGTATCGTCATCTTATTCGAATACTTTAGGAATAATTGTTTGGTTGGTGGAGGGTCATGAACGCGGCTGCTGTGGGATGTTTCTTTCTCCTCAATACTGCCCTATGCCTTTTCCTGCCTGCTGTGGTGCCGGCTGTTTTCTCCGCGACCCCAGAGTTGCGGGCTGTCTCTACCAGTGAACCGATTATTCTTGACGGCAGGTTGGACGAACCTGCCTGGCAGACCGCACAGGTCGCCAGCGATTTCCGTCAACGCGAACCGGACGAAGGTGAACGCGCCTCTCAATCAACCGAGGTGCGCGTTCTCTATACTCGCTTTCAGCTCTATATCGGCGTCACCTGCCACGACTCTGATCCGAGTGCGATCGTCGTCACCCGGTTTAACCGGGATTCCAATCTGGATGCCGATGATCGGGTGACTCTCTTGTTTGACACCTTCCTCGACCATCGGAACGCATTTAAATTTCAGACCAACTCGGTCGGCACGCGGGTGGATGAGCTGATTGGTGACGAGGGTGAAAGTAGGAACCGAGACTGGAATGGCATCTGGAATGTGAAGACGAACTTAATGCCAACTGGCTGGACGGCGGAATTCGAGATTCCATTTCAGACGTTGAGCTTTGCCCCTGGACAATCAACCTGGGGTTTCAATATACAGCGTATTATTAAGCGCAATACTGAAGAAACAGTGTGGACCGGCCATCGCCAGAATCTCGACTTTAATCGCGTATCGGTAGCCGGACGACTCACCGGCCTACAGGATATCTCCCAAGGCTTGGGCTTCGATTTTTCGCCTTTCTTAACAACCGAGGTGCGACGTGATGCCGCGTCTTTTAAGCCCGGCTTTGATTTGTTCTACAAGCTCACGCCGGGTCTCACGCTGAGTCTGACCATGAATACCGACTTTTCTGAAACGGAAATTGACGATGCGCAGGTCAACTTGACGCGGTTTTCTCTCTTCTTTCCTGAGAAGCGGCAATTCTTTCTAGAGGACGCGCCCAATTTTTCTGTTGATGGACTCACCCCAACGTCTGGTCCGTTAGTGATCGTTCCTTTTTTTAGTCGGCGCATAGGCATTTCTGATGACGGCAAAACGGTCGATCTGATCGGCGGTGGCAAACTCAGCGGGCGCATAGGCAAGTATCGCCTGGGTATACTCAGTGTCCAGGTGCAAGAGCGCGATCCCATTCCTGGCGAGAACTTTAGTGTCATTCGCGTCAAGCGTGACCTTGGGGAGCGCGCGTCCATCGGCATGATCGCCACCCGGCGGTCGCCGGAGAATGGAGCTGCGACCGGCCTGTACGGCAATGACTTTCTGTATAAGACGACAAAGCTTTTGGGCGATAAAAATTTGACCTTTTCTTCGTTTTTCGAAAAAAGCTTTATCCCCGGCACGAACAAGAACTGGGCCTGGGGCAGTCAAATTAGTCTGCCCAATGACACCTGGTCACTATTCGGGACCTATCGTGAGGTGCAAAGGGATTTTGACGCCACTATGGGTTTTGTGCCGCGCAAAGGGATACGGCGTTTCGGCTGGTTTTTAAGAGCGGCGCCGCGGCCGAAACGCTGGAAAACGCGTCAAGTCTCGTGTGCCTTTGACGGTAATTATATTACCGACCAAGATACGAATCAGCTCCTTACGCGCAATATCGTTTTTCCCTGCGAGTGGCGCTTTGATAGCGGCGACGTACTGGCGTTTCGGACCTGGGAGCAGTTTGAGCGCTTAACCGACGATTTTGAGATCAGCGACGGCGTAACGCTTGGGTCTGATCGCTACACCTTTCGACGTTATCTTATCCAAGCGGAAACTGCGGATAAACGTAAGGTGTCTGCACGTCTGACCTATGTCTGGGGCGATTTTTATAGCGGCAAGCGCGATAGCTGGGATGCCCAGCTGAATTTTCAACCTGGGCCACGATTCTTTTTGAGTACGGAATACCGGCAGAACGATGTCCGGCTGCCTGAGGGGAATTTTATCGTTCGCCTCTTCCGGGTCCGCCTGGATTTAGCGCTGAATCCCAATCTGTCATGGTTTACCCTGGTCCAATACGACACCGTGTCTGACGTGCTCGGTCTGAATACGCGCATACGCTGGATCATCGAGCCGGGCAATGATCTCTTTTTGGTCTTTAACCAGCGCTGGCTGGACGAAGAGGAAGGCGGCTTTCGCTCCATTGCTCGCGAAGCGCAGTTCAAGGTGCGTTATACGTACCGGTTTTGATCTTTACCGAGCTTCTCTCCATTTAGCTAAACGCTTCGATAAATGCGCGATGCTGCTGTGTACTCCCCAGCATAATGAGTTCGCTTCCCCTGAGAAGCGTTGCAGAGGCAGGAGGGTTCGTTACGGTGCGCCCGTTGTGCTGAATGCCGACGACGTTTAGCCCCGTCCGTGTACCGATACCACTTTCAGACAGGGTTAATCCAACCAACATCTGCGGCAGTGGCACTACGAATAACTCAACTCCCTCGCCGAGGACTCCTAACTCACCACTTTGTAGTACAGAGAAGACGTATTCAATACCGAGCGAGGCATAGCTCAGGGCGAAGTTTGCGCCGGCACGGTGGATGGCTTCGAGATTTCTTTCGTGGGTAATACGGCTCACGATGTGCAACTCTGGATTGAGGCGGCGGCAATAAACGGCGAGATAGATGTTCATGGCATCGTCGTTCGTGGTCAGGAGCACGGCGGGAGCATCCCGCAATCCGGCTCGCATCAATACCTCTCGATCGGCAGCATCGCCGATGAAAAGTCTGTCCGGGAGGTGTTCGATCCGCTCCCGCAAGCGCTCGTCATGCTCAACCAAATGAACCGGTAGCTCCTTGCGCTTCAGCGCCCGGGTTGCGGCGCACCCGACTGCCCCCCCCCCGATGACTATGACCGGATTGTAGTTGGTATCGTAAATGACGAGCAGCGTATTGAGTTCAAGCATTTGTTCTGCCGAGCCCACAACGATTATCACACTGGTATTGGACAGGGATGTATCTGGAGACGCCGGCAACAACCGACCGCGCTCCCAAATCCCAACAATATTGATACCGATGACCTCACGCAGCCGGGTCTCACGGATCGTCCGACCAGCCAAGGGCGTATTGCGGACGGGAAACTCGGCAACCCGGAGATCCTGGAAGTGGCCGATCACATGGGCCTCGGCGTGACCGGTATTAATCCGGTTCGTGAGACGCTCTCCCAAACGCTGCTTAAGGGGGAGCACGTGCGGACACCCGCTCAGTTCGAGAATATCAATCGAGTCCTCGTTCTCGACTGTTGCCATAATGGGGATGTCCGGTGCAACCTCTCGAACGGTGAGGGTAATATTTGTGTTTACGGTGTCGGTACTGTTCGCAAAGATCAAACGTGCCTGGGCAGCGCGGACTTTTTCGTACGTCTCGCGGCTATCGATCGCACCAGCAATGACGGAAATTCCGTCTTCATACATGCGCGCGGCGACTGTCGGGTCAGGTTCAAGGACAGAGTAGGGGATATCGTGCAGCCGCAGCCGCTCAATCAGACCAGGCGCAATAGCATCGTAGGCACAGATCACGACGTGTCCCCGCGTGTCGAGCGGGGCTTCACGCGGGGCCTGGAGCCGCACCTGGGCTTCGAGCCAGGGGGCGTAGAAGAACCGGATAAAGGTAAAAGGCAGGACAATTAACAACAGGACGATCCCGGACAGCAGGACCACAATACTGAAAAGCCGCCCAATATCGCTGCTGAAGGTAACGTCGCCAAATCCGAGCGTGCTCATCACGGTGAGTGTCCAGTACAGCCCAGTCAGCCACGAATGGTCCTGCCTTTCCACGTACAACATGATCACGTGGAAGAGGATTGAGAAGATAATGATAATACCAACCAAAAAGGCGAAAAATTTGAGAAGCGTCCCGATATTGCGGCGCGTTTCCCGCTCATTCAGAAAGTAGGTGAGTTGCGTGCTGAGCAGCTTCATACAAAGATCAGGGAAGCAAAAGAAGGGGGTGACAGTCAAGAGCCTGGAGTGTTGGAGTGCTGGGCTGTTGCGCAAAGCGGCGCTTGCTCCACCAGATGCGCTGTGCTGCAGGGTGTAGCTGGCGGGGAAGCAAGGGACGTTCTTGAACTACTGGAATGTCTCTGAATCCCGCTTCTGCAACGCCTTATACATCGCGGAACTCGTCACTAAAAGAACCCAGGTCAGGCGACGATTTAACCAACACCGTCGGGATCATACCCCAAATTGGGAGAAAGCCATCTCTCAATTTGAGCCATAGTCATGCTCTTTCTGTGGGCGTAATCTCTGACTTGGTCTTTATTTATCTTTCCCACCCCAAAATATCGCGATTCCGGATGTGAGAAGTAGAAGCCGCTGACTGCTGCTGTGGGGAACATGGCGTAGGATTCCGTCAAAGTTATGCCCGTATTTTCTTCGACTTTAAGCAGATCCCAGATCAATGGCTTCTCGGTATGGTCCGGGCAAGCCGGATATCCGGGGGCAGGGCGGATGCCCTGGTATTTTTCTGTGATCAAAGCCTCATTATCGAACCCTTCATCCGGGGCATAACCCCAGTACTCTTTTCGGATACGCTGGTGTAAGCGTTCGGCAAACGCCTCGGCAAAACGATCTGCTAAGGCTTTAAGCATAATGGCACTATAGTCATCATGATCGTTTTCAAACTGATCCAATTTGTCTTGCATGCCGAAACCGGCTGCAACCGCAAACGCACCGATGTAATCATGTATATGCGTTTCTTCCGGCGCAATGAAATCCGCCAGTGCATAGTTGGGTTGACCGGCTGCTTTTGGTGTTTGTTGTCGGACGGTATGCAATGTAGTGAGTATACCTCCGCCGCTTTTGTACATCCCTGTCCCCGCGGCCGCTGTAAATCCATGGACAATAATATCGTCATGGCCGATCGAATTTGCCGGGAATAAACCGAATATGCCTTTTGCGCTAAACCATTTCTCAGCAATGATTTTTGCGAGCATCTGGCGCGCATCGTCGTAGAGTTTGGTTGCTTCCTGACCGACCACGTCGTCACATAAGATGCGTGGAAATTTACCTGCAAGTTCCCATGCAATAAAGAACGGTGTCCAGTCAAAATACTCGGCCAACTCACCTAACGGGTAATCATCGAAAATTTCTATGCCCAGTGTATGCGGTACGGGTGGTGTATAGTTATCCCAATCGATGGCCACACGATTCGCTCGGGCTTGGGCTAGTGTGAGCCAGGTCGTTTTTGCTTGTTTTGCCGCATGCCGTTCACGTACTATGTCGTAGTCTTGCTGGATCTCTGCGGCGAGTTCTTTTTTCATATCAACGTTTAACAGACGCGTTGATATCCCGACTGCACGCGAGGCATCTTTTACATGAATCACCGGATGTTCATAACTAGAGTCGATCTTTACTGCGGTATGCGCGCGCGACGTCGTTGCACCACCGATCATAAGCGGTAGGGCAAAGTCCTGGCGCTGCATTTCTTTTGCCACATGTACCATCTCATCGAGTGATGGCGTAATGAGTCCACTTAAGCCGATGATGTCGGCCTTTTGTTCGCGGGCGGTGTCGAGTATGGTTTGTGCCGGTACCATGACGCCGAGGTCTATGACTTCGAAGTTATTACATTGCAATACGACCCCGACAATATTCTTGCCGATGTCATGCACGTCACCTTTCACTGTCGCCATGACGATCTTGCCGTTGCTTTTTATTTCACCGTCGCCTTTTTCCGCCTCGATATAAGGCAGGAGATAGGCCACCGCTTTTTTCATGACACGCGCACTTTTTACCACCTGGGGTAAAAACATCTTGCCGGCACCAAAGAGATCACCGACGACGTTCATGCCGTCCATGAGGGGTCCTTCGATGACATGCAACGCGCGATCAGATTGTTGGCGTGCCTCTTCTGTATCTTCTTCAATGTAATTGGCTATGCCTTTCACCAATGCATGCGAGAGACGTTCCCGGACAGGACCTTTTCGCCATTCAAGATCGACTTTCTTTTCTTTCTTGCCCCCACCTGTGACCGTCTCGGCAAATTCCACTAATCGATCAGTGGCATCATCGCGTCGATTGAGTAATACATCTTCAATATATCCGAGCAGATCTTTGGGGATCTCATCATAGATGCCGAGTTGGCCCGCATTGACGATGCCCATGTCCATACCGGCCTGGATAGCGTGATACAGAAACGCGGCATGCATGGCTTCACGCACCGGGTTATTGCCGCGAAAGGAGAACGACACATTACTCAATCCGCCACTGACGAGTGCATGCGGCAGGTGTTCTTTAATGAGTCGCGTCGCCTCGACGAAGGAGACCGCATAGTTATTATGCTCTTCCATGCCGGTCGCGACGGTAAGGATATTCGGATCAAAGATAATGTCTTCCGGTAAAAAACCGACTTGATTCACCAGGATGTCATACGATCGCTGGCACACCTCTAACCGACGATCGGTCGTATCCGCTTGGCCCTGCTCATCAAAGGCCATAACGACCATGGCAGCCCCATAGCGTTTAATGAGTTTGGCGTATGCAATGAATTTTTCTTCACCCTCCTTCAAGGAGATCGAATTCACGATGCATTTTCCTTGCACGCACCGCAGCCCCGCCTCGATCACCGTCCACTTAGAGGAATCGATCATCACCGGGACGCGCGAGATGTCCGGTTCACTCGCAATGAGTTTTAAAAAGTCGGCCATGAGTTGTTCGGAATCGAGCATGCCTTCGTCCATGCAGATGTCGATCACCTGCGCGCCGTTCTCCACCTGTTGGCGGGCAACCGCTACGGCCGCTTCCAGATCCTGGTCTTCTTTCACGAGTTTTAAAAATCTGGGCGATCCGGCCACATTGGTGCGTTCACCGACATTCACAAAGTTGGTATCCGGTGTGATATTGAAGGCTTCGAGTCCACTCAGGCGCTGGTAGGGCGGGATCTCCGGTCGCTTGCGTGGGGATATGTTTTGAATGACCTTGCCTATGGCAGCGATATGCTCAGGTGTGGTACCGCAACAGCCACCGACAATGTTCAAAAGGCCGGATTCGGCCCACTCTTTAATATGCTCGGCCATCGGGCCGGCACCGAGATCATAACCACCGAATTCATTCGGCAGTCCGGCATTCGGATGGGCCGAAATATAAATCGACGAAACGACCGAAAGATCTTCAATATATTGTCGTAAATCCTGAGGACCTAAGGCACAGTTCAAGCCTATCGTCAGTGGATTCGCATGTCTGACCGAATTCCAGAAGGCCTCTGTGGTTTGACCGGTCAAGGTCCGGCCGGATTGGTCTGTAATGGTGCCGGATATCATGATCGGTAGCTGCACTTGATGCTCATCGAAGTACTGATCGATAGCGTATAGGGCCGCCTTGGCATTGAGGGTATCGAAGATGGTCTCGACGAGTAATATGTCGGCCCCGCCGTCCACCAAGCCTCGGATCGCCTCACTATAAGCCTCGACCAGTTCTTCATAGGTGACATTCCGAAAACCGGGGCTATTCACATCCGGTGAGATCGAGGCAGTGCGATTGGTTGGGCCCAGCGTACCGACCACGAAGCGTGGCCGGGCCGCGTTTTTCTCCTCGAAATCATCCGCTACCGCACGCGCCAGGGCGGCACCGGCTGTATTGAGTTCATACACCAAGTCTTCCATCCGGTAGTCGGCCATGGCGATGGAAGTCGAGTTGAAGGTATTGGTCCCGACAAGATCAGCGCCCGCATCAAAGTAGGCGGTGTGAATAGCTTTGATGATGTCCGGCTGAGTTAAGGTAAGCAGGTCGTTATTGCCTTTCACATCACACGGGTGATCGGCAAAGCGTTCACCACGGTAATCGGCTTCTTCCAGCTGGTAGGACTGGATCATGGTGCCCATGGCCCCGTCGAGCAATAGAATGCGTTCCTGAAGCAGGGCTTCGAGTTGTGCCTGGCCATTATTTCTCTGTTTCTCGCCCATATGGAAACACCTGTCCTGTTCCAAACATTTAACAAGGAAAAACTGAAAAGCGAAATGAGTGGCGATTTGGTGGTCGCTTTCGCTTTTCGGTTTACATTATTAAACAGGAAAGCGAGCGCCGTTCTGATGCGTAGTGTCTGAGCCTGGCAGGCCGGTGGGTTATGCTTAGGCCGTCGCAACGCTCCTCAGACAGATGAACTAAGGACGATCACTATATTACTACCTGCGGGGTATTTCCAGTAGGGTTCGAAGTCCAAGCAGGAAGTGTCTCTCTCGTTGTTCCAGCTGCATCCTGCATGAGGAAAGGAGGTGGACCAGCCCGTGCCGTGTTGGCTGTCGGAATTATAAATCTTGCCCTCCCGGTCGATAAAGAAAGGGAAGAGGAGACCGCGCTTGTTTTGCTCATGTTTGCTCGCTTTTGGTCCTTACGGCGATAGAATACAGTCCAGGGAGGGTGTCCGGGTGAAAATTGAAAATGCGTATCTGTGCTACGCGTGCCAGGAGATTTTTGAACGGGGAGCGCATGCTGAGTGCCCGCGGTGTCTATCCAACGATATGCGCGCCTTGTCCTGGCTGGTTCAGCCGGAACCGGTACGGGTAGCGTGGCTGCGTCGGATCCATACAACCAAAATCCAGCAGGCCGGCTGGTTTGTGTCATTAGAGCCTGGGAGGACCCATGAACCCTTGTTTGAGTAAAACAAGCACGATAAGATTCATACCAAGGGAACGACTGGGGAGCGGGGCCTAAATATGCACAGGCGGAGAATGTCTCCGCTTTTCCTGTGGAGTAAAGTCGTTCTTGGTATCACGAGGCAACCCATGCGGGTAACAGTGCTAGGCGCAGGCGATGCGTTCTGCAGCGGGGGACGACGTCACAGTGGCTACTTCGTCGAGACGTCTCGGGTCTGTTTCCTGCTCGATTGTGGTGCGACAACGCTGCTTGCTGTGAAATCCCTGGGTATCTCCGCTGAACGGATTGACTTTGTCGCGATCAGTCATCTGCACGGGGACCACTTTGGCGGTCTGCCGTTTCTCTTTCTCGAATATCTATACGAAAACCCTCGCTCGCGGCCTCTGACAATAGTCGGGCCGGCAGGCACCGAAGAGCGGGTGCAAGCGCTTCATCAGGCCATGTATCGCGAATTGGCGAAACGGCCGTGTTGTTTTGATATCCAGTTTCAAGAACTTACTCCGGGGCAGGCTGCTACTGTCCACGGCGTCCAGCTCTTTCCTTTCCGGGTGCCTCATCAAGAGCAAGATATCTCCCTTGGGTATCGCGTAGAAGCTGAAGGCCACGCGATTTTGTACTCAGGCGACTGTGGCTGGAATGAAGATTTAGTCCGCTATTCTCAAGGAACCGATCTCTTTGTGTGTGAGTGCTGTTACTTTAACACCCAGACCTCTTTCCACATGAGCTATCCTAAGATCGTCCAGGAGCAGCACCGCCTGGGCTGCAAGCGGCTGGTGTTGAGTCATATCGGCCGTGAAGTGCTTGAGCGCCTGAACGAAGTGTCGATCGAATGTGCGCATGACGGAATGGTGATTGAGATATCATAGCGACATATCCTGTGACCCTTGAGAGAAATCTTCTCTGATCGTTTTCGAAAACTTTCCGTACACTTCAACACCTTAGACTTTCCTTTTGCCTTTTGCATGCCTGCTCGGAAAATCACGTGTATGGAGATTGCTCTCGACTTTATCCACGACGGACTCAGGCAGTGTCAGTATCTCACCGTTCCGAAAGTAGAGACCGCCGTCTATCTTGCGCTGGTATTAGAAAAGCCCCTACTGGTTGAAGGGCCGGCCGGGGTCGGCAAGACCGAGATTGCCAAGGTCTTGGCCGAACTGCTGCAGACCGATTTGATCCGTCTGCAGTGCTATGAAGGGCTTGATGAGGCACGGGCGTTATATGAGTGGAATTATCAGAAACAGCTACTTCGGATTCAGACCGATACTGCCCAGGCTCTTGGTTGGGAAGCCGCCTCGGAACATATTTTTTCTCGGGACTATCTGCTTGAGCGGCCTTTACTGCAAGCGATCAGCGCCCCACAAAAAGTGGTGTTGTTGATAGATGAGGTAGATAAAGCAGACGAGGAATTTGAAGCCTTTTTGCTTGAACTGTTGAGCGATTTTCAGGTGAGTATTCCGGAGCTTGGAACCGTGCGCGCCGTGCATCGCCCGGTCGTGATTCTTACCTCCAACCGGGTGAGAGAGCTCTCAGACGCGCTCAAGCGGCGCTGCCTGCATTTGTATATCGACTTCCCCGGGGTTGAGCTGGAGGCCAAGATTATCGCTCTCAAGGTCCCTGATCTGGATGAGAACTTGCGCAGACAGGTTGCCCGCTTCGTGAACAATTTGCGGAAACTCGAGGTGAAGAAAGCTCCGAGTATTGCAGAAACCCTGGATTGGGCACGCGCCCTGCTCGCCCTTGGGGTAAAAGAGCTGGATGCGCAGGCCGTCAAGCGGAGCCTCAATCTCTTGCTGAAGCATGAAGAAGACATTCGTTTAGCTGAGGGACGTCTAGGAGATTTTTTGCGGCGCACCTCAGTCTAGCGGGTCCGTCGGTGGGCTACGTACGCAACCTGTGCTAACACCTTGACGCTATTGGTGTTTGCCCCTACACTCGGCCCTCTTTGAGAAACGTCGCTATGGAAGCAAAAGCACCCACCCGCATCCTTGTCCTGCACGGTCCTAACCTCAATATGTTAGGTCTGCGCGAGCCGGAGATTTACGGGACGATTACCTTGGCGGATGTGAATGCCCAGATCGCTACGGTGGCAGCCGAGCTCGGCGTTGAGGTCGAGACCTTTCAGTCTAACCATGAGGGGCAACTGGTTGATAAGATACAGGCCGCGCGGGAACAGTGTGACGCGCTGGTGATCAACGCTGGAGCGTATACGCATACCAGTGTGGCACTGCTCGACGCGCTTTTGTCTGTCGGACTGCCCGTTGTCGAAGTGCATCTCTCGAATCTGTATAAACGGGAAGAGTTCCGCCATCATTCGTATATTGCTCGGGCGGCGGTCGGACAGATTTGTGGTTTTGGAGTCGACAGCTATCTGCTTGGCTTACGGGCAGTCGTGGCGACGCTCAAAAAAGCGACATAAACGAGTATCCCTGTCGTTGTGTATAAGAAAGCGTGCGGGGCGGAAGAACCCACCACGCTGCATATGCGTGCAGGGGCTACGAGATAGGGACTATGGAGATTGACGAGATTAAAAAGCTCATTGAGCTGATGGAAGAAAAAGGGGTGATCGAGCTCGAACTCAAAGATCGCTCCGGTGAAGTCCGCCTGGTGCGTGGCGTTCACGCCATAACCCAGGCGGCTGCTGTTGCTGTGTCGCACCCAGGCAGTACCCAAACGCCTGCCGCACAAGCGACCGATTCGGGTGCGCCGGAGCAGACCGAAACGGATCCGAACTTGACCATTACCTCGCCCATGGTTGGAACGTTCTACACTGCGTCTAACCCTGAGGCTGCCCCCTTCGTTGCTGTGGGGGGTAGGGTGGAGAAAGGGGATGTGGTGTGCATCATTGAAGCAATGAAAATGATGAACGAGATCGAGGCTGAGCTGCAGGGGCGGGTCCGCAGGGTTCTGGTCGAGAACGGTCAGCCCGTCGAGTATGGTCAAGCGCTCTTTCTGCTCGAGCCAGTCTAACCCTGCTCAATCTGCTCGATCTCCCGAAACGAGACCGTCGTGTTTAAGAAAATCTTGATTGCCAACCGCGGCGAGATTGCGGTCCGCATCATCCGTGCCTGTCGTACCCTGGAGATTGCCACAGTTGCCGTCTACTCTACGGCTGATCGCGGGGCCCTGCATGTGCAGCTGGCTGATGAGAGCGTCTGTATCGGACCACCGAGTCCAAGTGAGAGCTATTTGAATATTTCGGCGATTGTCAGCGCCGCTCTCGCTTTTGGCGCTGACGCCGTTCATCCCGGCTACGGTTTTCTGTCTGAAAACGGGGACTTTGCCGAAGCCTGTCAGCGTTCGGGCCTCGTTTTTGTCGGTCCGCGGGTACGGAATATTCGTCTCATGGGGGATAAACCCCGGGCTCGCCGGATTATGGAGCGCGCAGGCGTACCAGTCTTATCCGGTACCTCTGCCGGAATTACCGATGTCAAAGAGGCCCAGGCCGTGGCCGCCCAGATTGGATTCCCGGTACTGATCAAAGCTGCAGGTGGAGGCGGCGGTCGAGGGCTACGCATCGTACACAAGGGTGACGATCTGGCTGCGTTGTTTGCGGTTGCCCAAGAGGAGGCTGAGAACGCATTTGGTAACGGCACGCTCTACGTCGAGAAATATTTGGAACGGGCCCGGCACATCGAGTTCCAAATTATTGCCGACCAACACCGCAACGTCATCCATCTTGGTGAACGGGAGTGTTCGATCCAGCGTCGCTACCAAAAACTCCTTGAAGAGGCCCCGTCTCAAGCACTGACGAAACGACTGCGCGAACGCATGGGCGCGGTGGCTGTCAAAGCGGCCCAAGCGGTCGGGTATACCAATGTCGGCACGATTGAGTTCCTGGTTGATCCTCGCCGGCATTTTTACTTTATTGAAATGAATACTCGGGTCCAGGTCGAACATCCGGTGACAGAAATGATAACTGGGATTGACGTGGTGCAGGCCGGCATTCGTTCGGCAGCTGGTGAACGGCTCCCCTGGCGACAGAAAGATGTGGTGTTTTCCGGGTGTGCCATAGAATGCCGCGTTGTTGCCGAAGATCCGCTGACCATGTTGCCCTCGCCGGGGACGATTCGTGCCTATCATCAGCCGGGTGGAATGGGCGTACGGGTCGAATCTGGGGTGATGGAAAACAGCACGGTTCCCATTTATTATGATTCCTTAGTGGCAAAGGTCATTGTGAGTGGTCAGACCCGTGATGAGGCGGTACAGCGAATGCGAGCGGCTCTGTCGGAATACCGCATTGACGGGATCAAAACCAACATCCCCTTGCACCAGCGGATACTGCGTGATCCGGACTTTCTGGCAGGCAAGGTACACACGAGCTACCTCGACAAATTTTTATCCCGACCAAGTGCTCTTGCCACTCCCCAGTCCAAGCGTACGAGCGGACAGACCTGAGGAGGCAAACTATGCGTGTGGGGCGTTTTGGAATTCTTGCTAGCCTGCTGCTACTGACGGGAACGGTCTGGACGGCGAGTCCGTTTGGACTGGGTGCTCGTGCCGAGTCCACCGCGGAGCATGCCGCGCAGGCTGATGCAGGGGCCGATACCATCGCATATGCTGGACCACGAATGGTTTTTACTGAGCCAGTGTTCGACTTCGGCCAGGCCGAGCAAGGAGAGCAGGTGACCCATCTGTTCCGATTTGCCAATCAGGGCAATCGAGATCTGCGGGTTGTATCCATTAAGACGTCGTGTGGATGTACGGCCGCAGTGATTTCGGCTGACGTGATTTCGCCCGGCAAGGAAGGGACCATCCGTGCAACCTTTGATACCACCCAGTTTTCCGGCGAGAAGGCCAAAAGCATTACCGTCCATAGTAATGATCCGCTGAGCCCGGTGACGACGCTGACCTTACGAGGCGAGGTTACGGTTGAGGTCGAGGTTGAACCAGCCCAATTGTATGTAGGCCGGTTACGTAGCGGCACGGAAGAGACGTACACCGTGCACGTCCTATACGACGAGAAGAAAGCGATCAAAATAACAGGGATCACCCATACTCATCCTGCCATTAAGGTGCAGATCGAAGACGTGCAGATCGGTGGAAAGAAAGGAAAAAGACTCCGTGTGAGGGTCACCAAAGCGGCCGAGCTGGGCCGCTTGAACGACCAGATTGTGGTCACCACAACCAGTAAAAAGAAGCCGACCATTACGATCCCGGTTTTTGGCAGTATCGAAGGCGATGTGATGGTCCTGCCGCCGCAGGTCTCGTTCGGGGTGGTGCGGCAGGGGGTTGGAAAAGCGCAGCATATTCGTATTCAGAATCGATCAACCCAACCGGTCACCGTCTTGCAGGTTACGAGTTCGCTGGATAACGTCGTTGCGGAGATTACCGAGATCACGCCGGGTAAAGAATATCGACTGAGCCTACACGTGAAAGCCGACAGCACACCGGGCAAGATTCGCGGGTCGATCGAAGTGCTGACCGACCACCCTGAAGAAAAACACCTCAGCATCCCTCTGTATGGCATGATCTCCGCTTCCCAGCAGGCCGGCCGCTAAGTCTCCCCAGTCAACGCTTGCGTATGAATGAGGTGCAGGCTTCGACCAATCTCCTGTCGCTGGCAGACACGCTTGAGTCTACGGCCCGTTTCCTTCGTTCCGAACCTGCTCAGCCTGCTCAGAATGTCATCCGACTAGCCGGACTTAAGGGGGCTGCGCGTGCCTTTTTTATTGCACGTAGCCTCGACCACGCGCCTCGACCTACGCTGTGTCTACTCCCGACAGACAACGATGCCGAAACCTTTGCGGAGGATCTCCGCTTCTTTCTGGAACGTGGGGAGCGGATCCGCTCCCCACGCGTCCGCTATTACCCCGCTTGGGATGTGTCAGTTGCGGAAGGCCTCTCCCCGAGTCATGAAGTCTTAGCGGCACAGATAGAGGGGCTGTACGATTTGCTTGCAGTCGAAACGCCTATTCTCGTGACCTCGGCTGAAGCATTGCTACAACGGATCTTGCCGCAAGAAGAGTTCATGACGGCGACATTACGCCTGCGTATGGCGGACGATTTTCCGCTGTCTGAACTCGTGGAATATTGTATCCAATGGGGGTACCGACGTGTCCCGCTGGTTGAAGAGAAAGGTGAGATCAGCGTACGCGGCGGGATTGTGGATCTCTTCCCCCCACTCGCCCAGCATCCGCTTCGTATCGAATTTGTCGGCGACACCATTGAAACAATGCGGTCTTTTGATCCCGTCTCGCAGCGTTCTATCGATTCCGTTGACGAAATGATGATCTTGCCCATGCGCTTCTTTTCAGTAGCCCGCCTGCAAGCCGCACGGCGAACCATTGAAGAAGCGTTGGATGAGAGAGAAATCGCGCACCGCGAGCAGCAGCGCATTATTGAAAATCTCAAGAGTGGTCTCTCCTTTCCGGGTGTCGAATTCTTCCTCCCTTACCTGTATCCCGACCTTGAGCAGGTGAGCGAATATATGCCGCGTGGAGCTGTGGTGTGGGTTATCGACCCAGCACAGCAGGCAACGGTGTGTGTGACCTTTTGGGATCAGGTCGTCGCGAGTGCGCATACTGCACTTGAGGCGGGCCGCTTTATTCCTGCTCCCGAGCAGTGCTATCTGTCTGTGGAAGACGCGTTGGGTTGGCGGACTGCGTTCGTGTCCGTAGAGCTGCAGAGTTTAGAAACCGGTGACGCCGATTATACGATCACATCGACTTTGCTCACCGGCTTGAAAGCGGTCATACACACTGCTGGAGCAGAAAAAAGTCTCGCCCCGTTGGTTGGACAGATTCGGCGCTGGCAAGACGAGCAGCTGCGTGTTTACCTGACTGTTTCCAGCCACCGCCAGGCCGCCCACCTCCAGCACTTATTGCTCGGCTATGAGCTGAAGCTCCCCATTGAAGAGCATCCCGGGTGGCAGGGTGAGCACGATGGGCACGGAGCTGGAGCGGCGATCCTGGTCGGGCACCTGTCTCAGGGTTTTGGCCTGCCGGCTGATGGTTATATCTTCCTGGCCGAAGAGGAAATCTTTGGCGAGCGTCGCCATCGGCGTCGCTCCCGTCCGCGTCCGGTCGCAGACTATTTGACCGGCCTGAGTCAACTCACGCCAGGCGATTATGTGGTTCATACCGATCATGGCATTGGATGCTACAACGGACTACAGCACTTGCGTGTAGCCGATACGGAAGGGGATTATCTGCAGCTCGAATATGCCGGCGCTGACAAGCTGTATTTGCCGGTTGAGCGCATTAATCTGGTGCAGAAATACGCTGGTGCGGGCGACAAAACCCCAGTGCTTGATCGTTTGGGCGGACAAGTGTGGGAACGGGTCAAACGGAAGACGCGCGAAGCGATTCAGGCCATGGCGCGTGAGCTGCTCGAAATCCATGCAGTCCGGGAAAGCGCTGAACGGCCGGCTCTTGCCACTGTGACGAGCGACTACGAGGAGTTTGTTGCCCAGTTTCCGTTTGAAGAGACCAGCGGACAGCGAGCGGCCATTGAAGATGTCTTGTCTGATCTGCAAAGTTCTAAGCCGATGGACCGGTTGGTGTGTGGTGATGTGGGCTATGGCAAAACTGAAGTCGCTCTGCGGGCGGCCTATCTTGCCGTTGAAGGTGGAAAACAAGTTGCCGTGCTGGTGCCGACCACGATTTTGGCTCAGCAGCACGCCGAGACCTTTGCGCGGCGTTTTGATGACTATCCTATACGGATTGAATTGCTCAATCGATTCCGTTCGCCGCAAGAGGTCAAAACTGTCGTCCAGGGGCTGGCGTCGGGCGTGGTGGACATTGTCATTGGTACCCATCGTCTCTTGCAACGCGATATTGTGTTCAAAGAGCTTGGCCTTGTTGTGGTTGACGAAGAACATCGGTTCGGCGTGACCCACAAGGAGAAAATCAAAAAGCTACGCCATCTTGTGGACGTCCTCACCCTGTCGGCCACACCCATTCCCCGCTCGCTTAATATGGGCCTGATGGGGCTGCGGGATCTCAGTATCATCGAAACACCGCCGGTGGATCGGCAGGCGATCCGCACCTATGTTGCGCGGTTTGACGACGATCTTATTCGGTCGGCGATTTTGCAAGAACTCGCCCGTGGTGGGCAGATCTTCTTTGTCCACAATCGGGTAGAGACGATTGAAAAGATGGCTGTTCAACTCCGTGAGCTGGTGCCTGAGGCTCTCTTGGCTATTGCACATGGTCAGATGGCTGAGCGTCAACTCGAACAGGTGATGCTCGATTTCATGCACCACCGCGTCAACGTTTTGCTCTGCTCGGCGATCATTGAATCCGGACTCGATATCCCAACCGCGAATACGATTATTATCAACCGGGCGGATCATTTCGGGCTGGCCCAGTTGTATCAACTTCGTGGCCGGGTTGGGCGCTCGGCCGTCCGTGCGGTTGCCTATCTGCTCATACCTGGTGAGCACCTCCTCACACGCGATGCCCAACGTCGTTTAGAAGTCTTGCAGGAACTGGATGATCTTGGGGGTGGGTTTCGTTTGGCAGCGCATGATTTGGAGATCCGTGGGGCGGGCAATTTATTAGGCAAAGAGCAGTCTGGACGCGTTGCCGCAGTAGGATATGAACTCTATGCCCAGATGTTAGAAGAAACCGTGCGTGAGCTGCGGGGCGGCGAGATTGAAATTTCTATTGAGCCGGAAATTCATATTGGTCTGCCTGCCTATCTGCCCGAGGCCTATATTCCGGATGTAAACCAGCGCCTGGTCTTTTATAAAAAATTAGCTAACATTAAGGAGCAGAGCGATCTTGAAGATCTCGCCTATGAGATGGAAGACCGTTTTGGGACGTTGCCGGAGCTGGTTGTGCGTTTTATTGAGGTTATGGATCTGCGCCGTGTACTGCGTCAATACCTGGTCGCAGCAGTGTATCGAAAAGCCGATAAAGTCACTCTCCATTTTCACACCGACTCACCTATCAAGGGCGAGCGGCTGGTGGCGTTCATTCAGAAAAATAGCCGGGGGCGGAAAAACAGCCGCGGGGCGCAGATCAGCCCGGACTTTCGTTTGACCTTTTCTCTTGAGCCGGAAGAAGAGGTCATGGAAGCCGTGAAAACTCTCTTGCGGGACCTGAGCGAATCGTGTTAGCCCGGAGAAGTATGATGAAAAGAAACGGCATATTCTTGTGTGCTTTTGCTCTGTGCGTGTGTGTTGGATCAACACCCAGCCACGCCGAGTTGATCAACCGTATTGTGGCCACGGTCGATGGAGCGCCCATTACATTGCACGAAATGCAGGGCTACCAGTCAGAGGCGGGGGCAGGGGCAGGGGCAAGTCCGCTTGCCCCGGACGGTGGGGCGGCGGGGATGTCCGATAAAGAGGTCCTGGACGCCCTCATTATGCAGAAGTTGATCAAGAAAGAAGTTGAAGCGCAGAGCCTGAAAGCCAAGAAGGCTGATATCGACGGCTATATCGCACGCATCCAGGCCCAGAACAATCTGAGTGACGAAGAATTTGAAGCCGCGATAGTCGACCAAGGCATGACCATGGAGGCCTACCGCGAACGCGTCGGGGGCGAGGTTGAACAAGCACTCTTGATGAGCAGAGAAATCGGGTCGCGAGTGAATGTCACGCCGGAGGATATTCAGCGCTATTACGATGAACATATTGACGAATACACCCAGCCTGCGCAAATTCGAGTACGACATATTTTCCGGCCCCTGTCTCCTGGTGCGGGAGAAGCAGAAGCGCAGGAAGCGGCTGAGATTGTGCACTATGTCCGCCAGAGAGCCTTAGCAGGGGAAGATTTCGGTACGTTGGCGGACGAGTACTCGCTTGGGCCGGGCGCAGGCAGCGGTGGGGACCTCGGCTATTTTGAACGTGGTCAAATGTCGGAAGGCATCGAGCTGGTTGCCTTTTCTTTAGAGAACGGGGATATTAGCCAACCTTTTCGGACCAATGCCGGGATGCATCTGCTCAAAATCGAGGATAAGCGCACTGCAGGGCTACAGCCGCTGGAGGCGGTCTCGGACGAGATTAAAAACAAGCTCTATAATGACGCGCTGCGTGATCGATACGCCCGCTGGTTTAAAGAAGACCTGCGCTTTCGCCATCATGTGGAAAACTTCCTTGAAGTCCCGGATGACGATTTCGGCTTTGGGGTTACTGAGACCAGTTCGGTTTTGGACAGCCAAGTCGAAGACGTGTCGCCGGAACGCCTTGAGACGCCCAAGAGAAAGAGGCTGCTGGACTGGATTTGGCCGTTCTAGTTGCTCCCGTTTGAACGGCATCGTTTTCTTTCCTTCAACATCATGGCAATCGTGCTTGGCGTGACCATGGGCGACCCCGCGGGGATAGGCCCGGAGGTGGTGCTGAAAGCTCTACAGGTCGCGCCTGTCCACTATCGGGCTGTTGTTCTGGGTGATCTTGCCGTCCTGCAGGAGACGGCGACCCACCTGGGCTCCGCACTGGTTCCGTGCGCGTGGCAGGTGGGGGAGCCCTACCCGACGTCACCGCAAGACTTGCCCGTACTCATGCTCTCTCAGCTTACCGCACAGGAGCGTATTCCAGGCCGGCCGAGTCCCTCCGGTGGGGCGGCGTCGTACCGATATGTAGAGACCGGCATCCGGCTCGCCCTGGACAACACGTTTGATGGGCTTGTGACGGCGCCGATCAGCAAAGCCATGTGGCATGCGGCTGGTCATCACTACCCTGGACATACGGAACTCCTGGCCGCGTTGACTGAGAGCCGTGACGTGCGGATGATGCTGGTTGGGAAGCAGCTTCGGGTGATGCTTGTGACCACGCATATACCCTTGGCCCAGGTACCGCAGACGCTCTCCTGCGAGCGTATAGAGAAAACCATAGTTTTGGCGGCTGCCCATTTATCCCGCTTCCACGGACTCCCACATCCTCGGCTGGCCGTTGCCGGGCTCAACCCGCATGCCGGAGAAGCGGGTGCGTTTGGAGACGAAGAGCAGCGGCTGATTCAACCCGCGGTGGAGCGGGCGCGGACTCAGGGTCTGAGGGTGGCAGGGCCGTTTCCTGCAGATAGCGTTTTTGTGCGTGCGGTGAAAGGCGAATTTGACGGAGTGATCTGTCAGTATCATGATCAGGGGCTTATTCCACTCAAATTGCTGGCTTGGGAAGACGGGGTAAATGTAACCCTAGGCTTGCCCATCGTGCGGACCTCACCTGATCATGGCACCGCCTTTGATATTGCTGGTCAAAATAAAGCCAGTCCTCGCAGTATGCAGGCTGCTCTGACCCTGGCGGCGGAGATGGCTCAGTAGACCAAACAGATCGGACAGCTGCCGACCTGACCGTGGAGCCTGTATTCCTTGCAGAAAAAAGGGATACTCCCGATCAAGAAAAGAAGACCGGGCCGGCCTTTCTGCAAAGGTATTCTGTATAGGATGGGATATGTCGAACTTACGGTTGCTATGTGAACGTTTAAGACACGAGTACGGAGCCCTTGGACAACGAGCGGCCGCGCAGCTCCAAAGCTGGCTGGCCGGGAAGGTCCCATACGCCTATCCGGAAATCCTGACACAACATCTCGACGAACAATATATGCCTCTGGTGTTTGATATTTTCTGGCAGATCCTGCCGTTTGGGACAGGCGGGCGACGTGGACGAGTCGGCTATGGACCGAATCGTATGAACCCGACAACCGTAGCCATGACCGTACAAGGGCATTGTCAGTATCTGCAGTCTATTTTTCCTGACCGAACTGACATGGCCGTTGTCGTGGCGAACGATGTGCGCGTCTTCCAGGATGTTGCCGGAGTGTACGGATTTCTTGGCAATGACCATCCGCTCCTCGGTGTCTCGTCCCGCTCACTAGGCAAATTGGCGTGTGAGATCTACGCCGGGAATGGCATTGTCGTCTACTTTGCCGAGCCAAAAAACGATGCGGCGGTTCTGACAACACCGGAACTCTCCTATCTGATTGGTAAGTTGGGGGCGGTTGGCGGGATTAATCTTTCCGCGTCGCATAATCCACCCGACGATAATGGCATCAAGGTCTATGATCAATACGGGAGTCAGCCCGTTGCTCCGGACGACCAACGCCTCGTCGATATTATGGATCAGGCAACTGACATTCGCCTGCTTGCATTCGATGAGGCGCTGGGCCAAGAAATGGTTCGTAGCATTCCAGGCCAACTGCACGAAGAATATGTTGAGATGTATGTGCAGTTATACGGCGGAATTCATACGCCGCAACAGGAGAGTCCTGTGGTATTCACCCCGCTGAGTGGCTGCGGGCTCACGACTGTTGGCGATGTCTTCAAACGACTGGATTTTCCTGTATTGACCCCGCCCGATCAGGGGCCGGACGGGACCTTTGGCGTCATTCCATTGAGAGCCCCAAACCCCGAAGTTCCTCAGGCAACTGATCCGGCAAAGGCATTTGCGGATGAGCAGGGAGTAGGGATAGTGCTCTCGAGTGATCCCGACGCAGACCGGATCGGCCTTGAGGTCAAATTGCCGGATGGCTTGTGGTATCATTTTGATGGCAACCAGATCGCCTCAGTGCTGTGTTATTTTCTGATGCTGGACCCCAAAGGCCCACAGCGCAAGGGATTGGTTATTGAGACCTTAGTGACTACGAAGCTGATCGGCAAAATCGTCGAGCAAGCCGGTGACTCCTGGATCGTTGACGATCTCCTCGTCGGCTTCAAATACGTCGCCTCTGTCTTAAAAGAGCTCGAACGAGCGGGGCGCTATAAAAATGTGCGGTGTTCTCCCGAGCAATTAGTGTTGGCTGTGGAGGAGAGTCATGGCGGGATGTTTACCTCGGAGATTAAAGATAAAGATGCGGCGCCGGCCTGTCTGTACTTGGCCACGTTATACCAACAACTGCGCCAAGAAGGCAAAACCCTGCTCGACTACTACATCCATATTCTGGAAGAGTTGGGCGGATATGCGGATGTTAATCGTTCCATCATGATGGTCGGCGCGGAGGGGGTCTTACGCCGGGATCGTATTATGCAATCCTTGCGCGACATACCGCCACACAAGCTTGGGGGATATGCGGTCACAAAGATGATCGATTACTGGGATGAAGACAGCTTTGGGCCCTTTGTCAGTGAGACGGATAAACTGCCTCGGAATGTCCTGCAAGTTTTTACGGATGCATGTGTCGTGATTATCCGTCCGTCGGGGACAGAACCGAAACTCAAATTTTACTGTCAGCTTTTGCCACAAGAGGAAGCTGCCTCCCTCCGAGGCAGGGTGCTCTTGAACGAGGTGCGGACCAAGGCAGAAACGGTTGCCGGACACGTCTACAATGATTTGCTCGCTTATCTTGACTGCCGCTTGAGTGAGGTAAGCTTACTACTGCCCGATATTATTGATCTTGAGCGCAAGCAGTATTTTGATCAATATATGGTTCCGCAGTTTCGACAAGCGCTTTTTTCAGGAAACTTTACTAGCCTGAACAAAGCCCTTTCTTGGCTTCGAGAAGAAGGCGCGGCCATGATCCCGGGCGCAGATCCTTTGCCAGCGCTGAAAGTACCGTTTACGGCACTGTGTAAGCAGTGGAGTAAAGAGGGGACCATGAGTCCTGTGCTGGCGGAACTGATGCAATGGGCACAAGCGTAGCCGCGCAAGACACAGGCGGTGAACTGAGGCATATGCGGCGGTGAGTGTGATCGGTGGCGGGACCGGCTCGTTTGGCATTTTGTCCGGCCTCGGGACGTATGAAGATGTGTGGATAGAATCCATCGTTACGGTGATGGATTCGGACGGGGACTCGGGACGCTTACGGGACGAATTTGGGGCGCTCTACAACCTTGGGGTGAAAGTCGTGAAGTTTGGGGACGTCATATCCGCAACCTCGCTCGTGCGCCACGACCCTGCGCGGACGGCAAGCGTGTTAATCGAACTGTTTGAAGAGCTCGATCCGCTAGGAAATAAGAAGAGTCAACAATCCTCATGATACCTCATGAAGAAGGCGAGGACGGCTCTTTTTGTGTCATCTGACGCAACGTCTCGACTTCCCGCGCGAGCGCGCGCTGGCGACGTGAAATGGAGAGTACGTACAGAAAAATCACGATCCACACGATGCTAAATGCGGCAAAGAGATACGACATAGCCTTTCCTTTTCTACGATGAGGTCAGTATGTGTTGGCGCAGCGCAATGATATCGTCGCGCAAATGTAAACTCTGCAACCTGAGCCACAATAGCCATGTAAACAAACACATAAACGCTCCCGTACACACTAGGAGTGTCCAGGCCATTTCGGGTGCCATTTGTTCGACTTTGGGGTGTATGCCGCGCCACAGACGAATCGCAATATAGAGAATGGGAATATCGATAACGCCAATAATACCGAGTACGGCGGCATACCGGGCAACCGTTTCTGTATCCCCGGCAAAGACGCGCAGCAGGACATAGGCGGCATAAATAAGCCAGAGTACCAGGGTCATGGTTAGCCGTGGGTCCCACGTCCACCAGACGCCCCAGATAGGCCGTGCCCAGATCGGCCCGGTCAGCAGGACAAGAGTACAGAATACCATGCCGACTTCAGCGGCCGCCCGCGCCAGCAAGTCAGCGGAACGGTTGCCCTGCCACAAGAAGGCTGCGCTGGCCCCAGCAACGATAAAGAAGCCCAGAAATGCCATCCAGGCGGAGGGCAAGTGGAAATAAAAAATACGCTGCGCGGCACCTTGCACCCGCTCGGTTGGGACATAGAGGAACACCATGGCCAGCGCAGTCAGCATGGCGGCAGCGGTGGGCCATGGCAAGATGACATCCAGGATAACATTATTGAACGGCGGGTATTTTTTCATGAGAACTCCAGTATAGCGTCCTGAATCTCTACTCTTGCAAAACAAAACCAAACGTCAGCCAGCTGGTGACAACAAAAATAACGTCGAAAGCGACTAAGACGCGTAACCACACCCCCGTCCAGACATCTCCGGCTAAAAGTGCCCCCGTGACCTGAACGACGGCGATTAAGAGGGGGACGAGGAGGGGCAGGAGCATCAAAGGGAGCAAGATCTCTCTCGCCCGAGTGCGAACTGTTATGGCAGCAAACAACGTCCCGAGGGCGGAGAAACCAACGATACCGAGCAGGAGGACCAAGGGCAGGCCAAGGAGAGAAGCGGAAAAAGGGATACCGAGAAGCGCAATAGTAAGGGGCGTCACGATTGTTTCAACGAGGGTCAGAAAAAAGACGTTGCTCAAGAACTTCGCAAAAAAGAACTGGCCCGGATCGATCGGGCACAGTAAGAGCCCATCGATGCAGTTGCGTTCGTGTTCCAGTATGAATGCCCGTTGGATGCTCAGCATACCGGCAAATATGAGCGCAATCCAGAGCAAGGCAGCCCCCAAGGCTGGGCGTTTGAGTTGTTCTGGGGTGAGGGCAAAGACAAACACCAAGACAATGAGAATGGCCAACACAAGCAGAGAGGACACGCGCTCTTTGGTCCGCAGCTCTATAAGAATATCTTTCCAGAGAATGGCTAACATGAGGCGGTGCGTTGGGTGCAGGCATGATAGATCTGGATGAACTCCTGAGCGGATGGGAGCGTGTCGGCAGATTGCCAGGCAATATGACCGCGATGCAGAATGATGACCTGACTCAACAGCTCCCGGCTTTGATTGAAATCGTGTGAGGTGAAGACCACCGTTTTCCCCTGGGCTTTAGCGTTGGTCAATGTGTCGTCTAGGATTGCGACAGCTTGCATATCGAGGCCGGTATAAGGCTCGTCGAGTAGAAACAGATCCGGCTCATGTATCAGAGCCCGCGCCAGGCCGAGGCGCTGTTCCATACCGCGTGAAAAATGACGCACCGGCGTTGTGCGCCAGTCTTGCAAGCCCACCTGTTCAAGGCGTTCATCGATCCGGTCGGCGAGATTGGGGAGGCGATAGGCCTTTCCGTAAAACGTGAGGTTTTCCTCTGGGGTCAGATCGGGATACAGGAAGCTGTCATGCCCCAGAAATCCGATCTTGCGGCGGATGGCCGGATCAAGCGGATCAATACCAAAGAGTGTAAGGGTTCCCGCCGTTGGTCTGAGCAGCGTGGCAAAGAGTCGCAGCAGAGTCGTTTTTCCTGCCCCATTGGGTCCGAATATGCCTACACTAGCGCCGGGGCGAATGCAGCATGCTATGTTGTTCAGGACCGGCGTCCATGCGAAGGTCTTTTGGAGATTATGTGCTTCGATGACCCAGTTGCTCATTTCCATGCTTGTCCATGTTTGTCCGTGTTTGACGAGGCTGGTCTTGGTTCCACATCGGCCGTATCGGCCGCCCGTTTTTCTGTTTGCTTGACAGCGCACAGGAAATTCTCTTGTATGTATGAAGGGAGGTTGGTATGACAGGCGTAATCAAGAAGATTGTGAAGGAGCGTGGATTTGGCTTTATCACTTCCGATGACGGGGGTGATGATATCTTTTTCCATCGCTCCCGTTTAGCTGAAAAAGTTTTTTTTGAAGATCTACGCGAGGGTGAGGAGGTTCAGTTTCAGGTCAGGCCTGGTGAAAAAGGCCCACAGGCATTCGATCTCAAGCTCCGCTAGGCAGACTCGCTCTACCCTTTCTTACTCTGCTCCTGCCCTGACTGTTCTAGACGGTCCAATTGCGTGAGTGCTTCTACCGCGCGGGTTTCATATTTCCGCTGAGTCAGCTGATAATCTTCCTCGGTCAGCTTGCCCATCTGTTTGTCAAACTCGGCTTCTTTAATTGCCGCATAGGCATCGGTTTTTTGTTTCTCCCAACGGGCCGCTTGATCCGCGTGATCCTCGGGTGAGGAAGCTTGCCTAAGAGAAGTGCCCGCAGTGAGTAAAGGCAAGGCCACGAATACGGCAACCATACCAACGAAAAGAAGACCAACAGCATATAGGAGGAAAGTCATAGTCCTCAATCGTTCTCACCGTCTGTTCAGCCTTCAAAATCATCCAGTTCTTTTTGCAGCCGTTCCCGATATGGATTCGGCTCGTCAGAAGGTGGAGCGGACGGTTGGTCTTGCGGGCGGTGTTTTGTCCAGCGCAGACTGATCAGGCCTATGCCCACCCCGCCAATGAGGACCACGAGAAACGGGGTGACCCACGCCGCCAGGTTGAACCCGGAAGTCGTTGGCGCGGATAAGACTTTTTCCCCATAACGAGACACAAAAGAGGTCAGGATGGCGTCTTGAGACTTCCCCTGGTCGATTTGTTCCGCAATCTGTTCTTTTGCCGGAACAGCAAAACCACACTGCAGGTGATTGCAACTGTGGACGGTCAGGCCGCAGCTACACTGACACGTCAACGATTCCTCAACCGCCTTATTGGTCGGGGCTGCGGCCAGTGCGAGAGAAAAGCCACACACAACCAAGGGGAAACAGAGTAACCGTTTAATCCGCAACCGGCTCTCCTCGTATGCCTGCCGCTGCTCGGGCCAGCGCAAATGCCTGTCGTTCAGCCAGATTCGGGACCATGATGACACATGTACCGAGGATCAAGGTAAGCCCACCGATCCAGATCCAGGAGACGAGGGGGTTAATAAAAGCCTGAAACGTTGCCAGGCCTGAGGCTGCGTCGTACGCGCCAAAGACGAGGTAGAGATCTTCCACCAAGGTCGAGCGAATATCAACTTCCGTCGTGGGTTGGTTTTGTTTTTTATAAAAACGCTTCTCTGGATGCATGGTGTCAATCTGCCGACCATCGACGAGGACTTGTATGGTGGCGATCTGTGAAGAGGTATGGGCATCATCGTGCTCGCGCATGCCCATATAGTGGAGCGTATAGCGCCCGACATCGAAGGCTTCACCAGCGCTTACGGTTATTTGTTTTTCAATTGTAAAAAATGCACCCGCCACTCCAAAAAAGATCAAGACGATTCCGATGTGAACGATATACCCGCCGTAGCGGCGTGGATTCTTCCCCACGAGGCGACCGAAGGCTTGGGGCGGGCTTTCGTGCAGCATCTCCTGTCTGGCCCGAGTACCGCGGTAAAACTCGATGAGAATGCTCGCCAACACAAATCCGACCAGGGAGAAAATGACCAGCGCATAATAGTGACGGTAGCCAAGGAGGAAGAGCAGCAGGCCCGTCGTCAGACCCGTCAGCAGCGGAATGGTGAACTGTCGTTTCAGGCTAGTCCAACTTGTCCGTCGCCAGGCAATAATCGGTCCGATCCCAGTGAGGAATAGCAGCATGACGCCGAGCGGCCCGTTGACCTTATTAAAGAACGGCGGGCCAACTGTAATTTTCACTCCCCGCACCCACTCTGAAAGAATAGGAAAGATCGTCCCCCAAAACGTGGCGAACGCAAGACCGACTAACATGAGATTATTGAACAAAAAGGCCGCCTCACGCGACAGCATGGAGTCCAGTTCGTTTGCGCTCTTGAGTTCGGGGAGACGGTACAGGAGTAAACCGATAGAGACGACCAAGACGAGGACTAAGAATGTCAGAAAATACGGACCCAAGCCGGACTGGGTAAAAGAATGGACGGACGAGACCACGCCGCTACGCGTCAGAAACGTTCCGAAAATCGTGAGTGCAAAGGTGAGGATGACCAAGACCATATTCCACACCTTCAGCATGTCTTTCTTCTCTTGAATCATGACTGAGTGCAGATAGGCCGTGGACGTAAACCACGGCATAATGGCGGCGTTTTCAACCGGGTCCCAGGCCCAGTAGCCGCCCCAACCGAGGACTTCGTACGCCCAACGTCCTCCTAGGAGATTACCCAGAGAGAGAAAGAACCACGAGGTCAAGGCCCAGCGTCGGGTCGTGCGGATCCACACGTCACCAAGTTTCCCTGTAGCGAGGGCTGCCATGGCAAAGGCAAAGGGAACCGATGCGCTAATAAAGCCCAGATACAGAGCGGGCGGATGAATGGTCATCCAGTAATTCTGTAAGAGCGGGTTGAGATCAGACCCCTCGCTGGGGATAAAGGCTAATCGTTCAAACGGCGGGGTGATGAAGCACAACAGGCCGATGAAAAACAGGGTAATGGTCATGAGCGTCGCCGTCACATACGGCATCAACTCTTGGTTTTTTGTCCGGTTCTGGAAGTGAACGATGGCGGAGAACAGGCATAGAACGAAAGTCCAAAAAAGCAAGGATCCTTTTTGTCCACCCCAAAAAGCGGCGATAGTATATTGGATGGGGAGGGTTGAGCTGGAATAACTCGCGACGTATTCGACATTAAAGTCCCGCGTCACCAAGGCATGCATAAGAGCTGCTGACGCGACGACCACACAGCCGCACACGGCATAGGCGGCCTGTGTCGCGCTTGCTGTCCATGCTGTTCGACGCGTTCGAACCCCCCACAGACTGGTCACAATAGCGTAAGCGGACAAAAGACCGGCGAGATAGAGGGCGAGAGTACCGAGATGTGTCATAGATGTATTATGCCATGTATAGCGCCGAGCTGTATCCTCGCTGCATCCTGCAGCGACGGCAGGGAAGGGCGGCGGAGTCCAGTGGCTGCACTTTCTTTGGACTAGCTTTCTTGGAGCCGCTTGCTTATTTCGGGTTCGTATTTTGACGGACAGCTGGTCATGATAGTCGACGCAACGAGATTTTCTTCCGGGGTGTAAAGCCCTTCCACAACGACATCTCGACCTTCAGCGAACATGTCGGGTACAATTCCCTGGTAGTGAACCGGGACGCCGGGCACCAAAGGTGCCGTCGTTTCGTCGATTGGGATGAGCACAAAATCGAGCTTCAGTGCCGCGGGGTCCCACTGCATAGAGCCATCTTGAACACGGCCGGCAATACGTACGTCTGTATGTGCGAGCGTTTCTCTCTTGAGAATAAATTCGTCTATCGTGAAATAATATACTTTTGTTTCTTGCAGGCCGGTGTAAATGAGATACCCCACCGCAACGACGATAAGAGATGCACCGACAAGAAACTTGTTCTGCTTTGCCCTCATACCCCACAGCTAACCGATTTCAAGACGCCACGCAAGCAAGCGCGGCAAGCGCGGACCTGGTAATTGATTGACTTTCTAGCTCTGTTTCTGTATGTGAGGGAGGCTTGATCGGACTGCGTGAAACGTCATGTTTGAAGCCCTAGGAGAAAAGCTGGATGGGGTGCTGCGCCGCGTGCGTGGAAACACCAAGCTGACTGAGAAAAATATCGATGAAGCCTTGCGAGAAGTACGCCTTGCACTGCTGGAGGCAGACGTCAACTTCCGTGTGGTGAAGGACTTTGTCGAGCGGATTAGAATGCAGGCGCTTGGTCAGGACGTCCTGGCCAGTCTCTCTCCGGGCCAGCAGCTCATCAAAATTGTCAGTGCGGAGATGATATCCCTGCTCGGTGGGGAGTATACCGAGCTGGACTTGTCTGCCCAGCCGCCCGTGGTGATCCTCTTAGTAGGACTGAACGGGTCAGGCAAAACCACGACGGCTGGTAAACTCGCTCGGTATCTCAAGATCGAACGACAGCGCTCTCCCTATCTCATTCCTGCGGACACCGTTCGGCCTGCAGCGATTGATCAACTCGAAATTCTTGCCCAAGAAATCGGAGTGCCCGTCTACCCGACGCCAAAAGACGGCTCTGCCGACGACCCTGTTGCCATTGCCCAGGCAGGGATAGCTGCAGCTCGACAGCAGGGGTGCGACGTTGCATTGATTGATACGGCCGGCCGCCTGCAAATTGATGACGCTTTAATGGCAGAGTTGGAGCGGATGAAAGCTGCCGTCCAGCCCCACCAGACCTTGCTTGTGGCGGATGCCATGACCGGACAGGAAGCGGTGAATGTCGCGACCGGATTCCATACTCGTCTTGAGGTGGATGGCGTCATTCTGACCAAGATAGAGGGTGATGCCCGGGGGGGCGGAGCTTTATCTCTTCGCTCCGTAACAGGGAGGCCCATTCTTTTTGCTGGGGTGGGTGAAAAGCTTGATGCGCTAGAACCGTTTCACCCGGACCGGATCGTCTCACGTATTTTGGGCATGGGCGATGTCCTGTCATTGATTGAGAAGGCCGAAAAGGTTTACGGTCAGCAACAGGCGGATGTCCTTGAGAAGAAACTCAGGAAAAATCAGTTTACGCTCGAGGACTTTCAAGAGCAGATGCGTATGCTCAAGAAAATGGGTTCCATTACGGACCTGGTGTCTCTACTCCCTGGGGCTAAAAAAATGCTCAAGGGCGCAGATATGGAGGGGGCGGAGAAAGACTTCAAGCATATTGAGGCGATCATTAGCTCGATGACCAAAAAGGAGCGGCACAAGCCCGAACTGCTCAATAGCAGCCGCCGCAAGCGTATTGCGAAAGGCAGTGGGACGTCGGTGGTTGAGGTGAACCGTTTTCTCAAGCAATATCTTGAAGCAAAAAAGGTGATGAGGAGACTTGCCGGGTTTGGAGGGGGGAAGAAAGTGAAAAAACTTTTTTCTCTCCCGGCCTGGGGAAACTAGAAGATTATGGTAAAAATTAGACTAGCTCGACATGGCGCCAAAAAACGCCCTTTCTATCGTATCGTGGTTGCAGACTCACGGGCGCCGCGGGACGGACGGTTCCTTGAGCGTATTGGCTCATATGATCCGACCAAGAACCCGGCGGTGGTTGAGATTAAGCAAGATAAGCTTAACAAATGGCTGCAGAATGGAGCTCGGCCGACCGAGATAGTTGCCCAGCTGATCAAGAAAGTGGGGAAAGCACCGGAATCCTGATCCTGTAGGGGAGAATGCCATGAAAGAACTCGTTGCATACCTGGCCAAGGCCCTGGTGAACAACCCGGACGAAGTCGAGGTCTCGGAAATTCAAGGTGAGACGGCGGCAATCCTTGAGCTTCGCGTTGCGAAGGAGGATCTCGGCCGCATTATCGGCAAACAAGGCCGTACTGCGAAGTCAATCCGTACCTTGATCAATGCGGCGGCTTCTCGGACAAACCGAAAAGTTGTCCTCGAGATCATCGAAGATAAGTAACGCGCAAGCTGCGGCTGAGTTAATTGAACTTGGTCGTGTGGTCAACACGCATGGCGTGCGCGGAGAGGTTCGCTTCCTCCCGTATGCTTCTCCATGTGCGACGTTGCGGTATGGCCTTACGGTCACGCTTCAAAAGGAAGACCAGGCAGGCCAGACGTTTGAGATTGCGCAAATCAGACCACACGCCTCCTTTCTGCTTCTGCGATTTAAAGGCGTAGACTCGCGTGATCATGCAGAAACCCTGCGTGATTCTGTCCTTCTCGTAGCAAAAGAGATATTACTGCCGCTGCAGGAGGGAGAGTTCTACTACTACCAAGTCATCGGCCTGCCTGTCCGGACCACCGCTGATGAGATGGTCGGGACCATTACCCAAGTCTTCTCCACTGGGGCGCATGATGTGTGGGTCGTACACAACGGGAAAAAGGAATATCTGATTCCTGTTGTCGAGGACATCGTTCAGACTATGGACATCGAAAACCGCCGGGTGATTATTGACCCACCCGAAGGGTTACTCGAATAACCACGAGCCCATGCATTTTCATATTATTACGATTTTTCCGAAGTGGTTTTCCTCGCCGCTCTCTACCAGCTTGTTGAAAAAAGCTCAGGACAAGAACATTCTTTCGTTTCACGTCCACAATCTGCGCGATTATGCGCCGGGAAAGCACCGCTCGACGGATGATACGCCGTATGGTGGAGGATGGGGCATGCTGATGAGCCCCGAACCCGTTGTGAACGCTCTCGAAGCGGTAGGCCGTCCTGTACCGCATGCAAGACGGATTTTGTTGTCTCCTCAGGGCATACTCCTCTCTCAGGCCAAGGTAGCCGATTTGCTGCGATATGAGGCGCTTATACTCGTATGTGGACGTTACGAGGGTGTTGATGAGCGTATTCGGACCTTCGTCGATGAGGAGATTTCAATTGGTGACTATATTGTCAGTGGTGGAGAGGTCGCCGCATTGGTGCTGATCGAGGCAGTTGCCCGGCTCGTGCCTGGGGTCGTGAGCAGCAGCAAGTCAACCCAAGACGAATCTTTTAGTGCCGGCCTGCTTGAGTATCCGCAGTATACGCGACCAGAAGAATTCCGTGGTATGCGGGTTCCGCACGTGCTCTTATCGGGGCATCACGGTGAGATTGCAGATTGGCGACGCAAACAGGCGTTACTGCGCACCCGAAAACGTCGGCCTGACTTGTTGGCCAAAGCCCCCCTTGGCCCGGAAGACAAACGCTGGTTGGATCAACTCAGAGGGGACGACTGAGCGCATATGCCTGCTCTGAATTCATAACTCAGTCTGCATTGCCGTTTCTTTATCACCAATCGTTATGGCCGACGTCTATATCGCGCTTATTCATCATCCGGTGTACGACAAACAGCACAAAGTCGTGACCACCTCGATTACCAATATGGACATCCATGATATTGCGCGATCTGCGCTCACGTATGGAGTCAAACGCTATTTCGTTGTGAACCCTGTGCGAACCCTGCATGCCTTAGCCGAAAAGATTCTCCATCATTGGCAATACGGACATGGTAGTGTGTATAATGAGACCCGCAAAGACGCGCTGGCGATTGTGGTTCTGGCCGAGACCCTGGACGGAGTCCTTGAATCCATACTGCAGGAGACACATCAACAACCGCGCGTGATTGCGACGTCCGCTCGAGGTGGAGAAAATCGTGTCACTTTTTCGGCAGTACGCACTCGCATTGGGCAAAACGGTCGCCCTGTGCTCTTGCTTTTCGGGACAGGTTGGGGGCTGACCGAGGAGGTGTTCGCGCAGGCAGAGGCAATACTTGAGCCTATCCAAGGGTGTGGAGCATATAACCATCTTTCCGTTCGTGCTGCTGCCGCTATTCTGCTCGACCGTCTGCTTGGGGCTCCTGCTCGACCGTCTCTTGAGACTCCTGCTTGACCGCCTGCTAGGGGCACGGTAATACAGGAGAAGTAGTCAGCTTTCGGCCGTCCGCTCAGCAAATACACGGCAATAACAACACTGCACCTCATCTGTCCGAAATGAGGGAGAGCCTTGTACGTTTTACCTTGGTTCTGCTGATTGCAAAAAGTACAGAGAGATCGCACAGGAGGGCGCCATCATGAGCAACCTGATTGCTGCAATTGAAGCAAAACATCAGAAAACAGATATCCCTGATTTTAGAGCCGGCGATACTGTCCGCGTCTATGCCAAGATTATTGAGGGTGAGAAGGAACGGGTGCAGGTCTTTGAGGGAGCGGTTATCAGCCGTTCGAACGGCAAAGGCAACCGGGCGACTTTCACCGTGCGGAAGATCTCGTATGGGGTCGGGGTTGAGCGGATTTTCCCCGTCCACTCTCCTCGTATCGAGAAGATCGAAATCCTCGCCCGCGGAAAAGTCCGCCGCGCTAAGCTGTACTATTTACGCGAGCTGTCTGGGAAAGCGGCTAGAATCAAAGGCACCCGGCTCCAAATTCCGGCGGTTGGTGCGACTGGACAGGTCATCGCCCTAGCCGAGAAGGCTAAGGCGGCTGAAAAGCCTGAGGAAGCCACAGAATAGCTTGAGAGAGCTGCACCCCTCCTTACTAGCTGGAATTTGACTCTGCCGTGGGGCGTCTTAAAAGCGCCCCATCACTTGGCTTCTTCGGTCCATTCTAAACCGTCTGTCTCTCCCACCATATTAATCCCACAACGATCGCGACGAGCAACACGACCGTCGCATAGCCATACTCCGGCGTCGCATACAACACCAGCTCATCAAAACGACCGATGAGGAGCGACATGCGGGCCATGACCGTATAGCCAAACGCTGCTCCAAACGAAATCATGAGAAAATAAATGCCGACCCGTGCACAGCGGCGTACGTTGCCGGTGTGCTCAATCGAGAAGAAGAAATAGACCAGGACACTCACCACACCGATAAGAATGAGGACGGTGTTGAGTTCCGCTAGGCCGAAATTGATTGTTCCTGCGGGACTAATTGTCACCAGCGGCTTTAGGGTGCCTTGGATCTGCTGCAGAATGAACGATGATAGCTGGCGTGGAATTGCGACGCCGGAACTCACACCCAAAATAAAGGCAAACGTAATGCGACTAGTCCAGGCCAGCCGCGGCAGGAGCCGGGCCAGCAGGAGAAGACCGAGAACAAGCGGAATCGCCAGCCGCCACTCGTGCTGCTCGATCAGGGGCAGATAGAGTTTTTTGAGCATGACCTCGTGGTAGGTGATGACCAGCAGATAGCCGACCGAGGCTCCGACAAAAATATGCTCACCCAGCTTGAAGAACGGATTATCTTTATACAGAAACGAATAGATGAACAGGCTCAGGCCTGTGGCAACCCACGCACCGAGTACAGTTTCCAGATTCATGGATTTATTTGTGGCCGCCCTCGGTGCTGCCCGCTCAGTACATAAAAGACATTGCAGACCACGATCAGGCCAATAATGAGAAAATGCATGGCCGACTGAGCGTCCATGCCGGCGGTGGCTTTCCCCGCCTGATGGAGCAAGGTCTCGTATTCTGCAGCTCCTCGCAAGCCGGCCAGGAGGCCGTTAATTTGCCCGGTCTGAAGTAAAGGGTAGAATTTGGGAGCGCTGACTGCGGTACATCCGCCGCCCAGTTCAAACCCGTATTTTTCCTTGCCGTACACATACCAGGTTTCGAGACCGGGGAAGCCGGCGCTCAGACTGATCGCATAATCGATATCGCGTAAACTCCTGACGCCTTCGAGGACCGGCAGCTCCGCGGTCGCTCTTCCCGCATAATCCGTGGGAAACGCTGCCGACAGGCTCTGCCCCATACCGATAATGGCATTGGCCTCGCCCGGACCATAGCCGAGGAAGACGTAGTCTGTGCCGTCTTCTTTCCCGGCTTCTTGGGCGAGTCGGCTGACTACGGATTCCGCCATGCTGGTGCCTGCCGGCCACAGGGTCATCGTGACAACGCGAAGATTCCGTTGAAAAGCATGTCGTAGCAGGGAAACGGTCATGGGGTAGAGTTCCGGCTTTGAGGCAGGATCAAAATCCAGGGACAGGAGCAGCACAGAGCGCTCGGGTAGTTTTTCAAGCGTCTCGTAGACCTGATACGCCTCGGGCGAGACGCGCACCGGAAGGCCGAGTGGGTAGAGCAAAGGGATCAATGTGACCACGCCCATCAGCATAAAGATGATGCGTCGATCTAGTTTCAGCATGCGGGAGGCAAACTCACGCGCTGTCATCTTGCCTCCCGCCGAGATACGCGCGCTCAATGCCGAAAATAATTTTGACAGATATCGCGATGCCACCCAAGCTCACGCCAATGAGCAGGCCGCGCTGCGCCGCCGTGTTCGGCACGTTCATGATCCAATCCGAAATCTGGCCTATGCCGGGCAGCAGGTACTCACCTAGAGGCACCCGGCCGGCCATAACGATAACTGCCGCACTGAGCAGGATAGTGGCCTCAAGCGTCCGGGCACGAAAAGCACGATAGGCCGCTGACGCAACAAAAAAAGCCAGGAGTGAAAACATCGTGCCCTGAAGCGCCACGAGAACATAGTCGTATAACCAGCCAAAGACAGTGCCTTCGGCTTTGCCCTCTGCCCACAATCCCGCGCCGAACATGACGAACATAGACACGAACAGCACCCCACTATAGCCCCAGCCCGATTCTTGGTGTTTGATTTTGAGGTAATGGGTGGAAAGCAGACTCCCCACACCAAGTACAATGGCAAATCCCGCGATAATCTGATTCCAGACCGATATTTCTTGGAGAAAATTTTCGGAGGCCGGATGAGGCACATAATACTGGAGGACCAGGGCGATCCCAAAGACAAAGGTAATGAGAACAGGCAGGGTCCGTTGCCAGAACAGCACAACTTCCTCCTAGCGAAAATCGTGAAACACCTGAAAGGCCGTCTCAAAAATCGGCAGCCCAAAGAGCACGCCGACCGTGATGAGCAGTACTCCCAAGACCAGGCCGACGAGTAAGAAGCCTTTGCCCAAGTCTTGCCCACGTAGCGTGCCGACCAGGGCCGGGTCGCGCGAGAGATACGCGCTGGCGGCGTAGAGCTCTTCGCCTATGAGGGTGTAATCGCAGCTGGTGATAAAAAACGGTAGCTGATGCTCGGCATCCGTGCCCGCAATCTGAATCGCACCGGTGGACACACCGGTCTCAGCCAGGAGGAGCGACTCGGCAAAGTAATAGCCAATAAAAAAATTGGCTGCCGGTCGCTCGCGCAGCATGATGCCGTCAACTGCCGCGGTGTAGGCGAATTGGTCTGCGGCAATAAAGAAATTGATGTCTTCGGAATAGGCGTCCGGCCGTCCTGCCGTGAGATAGGCTTCCCGGACTATTTCCTGAGAAATAGCCATCACAATGGCGGATCGATGCGGGACCTTTATCTCCGTGCCATACACAGCCGCGCGCTTGGCGACTTCGCCCAGGATGACCGTGGCGGCAATGGTCGAGAGATTGGAGGCATCACCGCTTCCGGTCAACTCTCCACTTCCAGTGAGATACAGAATGGGACGGCCCATTTCGGTTGCCCGCCCGACCGCTTCTTCTACTGCATCGATGCCGGGAATGCGGCGCAGAAAGATGTTGGGGTTGGTTCGCGCATAACGTATAGAGAACAGCACGCCTGCGCTGAACGCGAGCATGAAAAGAAAGTTGTTGAGCTTGGCCCAATGAAACCAGTTTGCTTGTGGAGTTGCGGACAGGACAGGACTCTCAATGCGTGTTTTCCCAGCGAGGGCGACGACTTTAAGGAAATATTCAGTTCCATCCACCAATGCTGCCTCCGCATACGCGCTGACCTGAAAAAAATGGGTGTGTGGCCGTTGTGCTCGCATGAGCCACCAGGGAGCCGGGCGATCTTTTTCATAATGGGTTTTAGCTGGAAACGTTACGACCAGGTGAAACTCGCCCTCTGCCCGGTCGCTGAGAAAAATTTGGTAGCGCGCCTCCGCCGTCTCTTCCAAGAGTCCGTCCCAACGTAGTCCAATACTGCCTCCGCCGTCGCCTGGCATGTCGAAGGCTACAGCTTCAACTGTGAGAACGACCATACCGTCTAGTGCGAAACTGCGGCAGGGAAAGGAAATAACATGAAGCGTAATGATGATTTGAACCCACCAGCTGGGGAATCGGCGTGTTTTCTCTGGAGTATTCTCTGCTCTAGACGCTAATCCCCACCCCTTCATCCCTAGTCCCATTTTGCTAGCCCTCAATCATCTCTATATTCGCCCGAGGAATGGTGATTTCCCGGCCATTTGGTAAGGTCGCGACCAGAACGCGGACAACACTCTCCGTCGCAATACGGTGCAGCTCAGGAGGAAGCGCTTGCACCCGCACGAAGATGCCGAAGTAGGGCTCACGAATGATCCGGACGAGATCGCCAATCTGAATACCGTCTGCTGTTGCTACGGTTCCATTAGACGTGCGTGCTGTGTCGGATGTCTCTTCAGATCCGCGTCTCGGAATCACGATTTCGGGACGAATCACCCCAGCTCGAATCTGCGTCGCACCACTGCACGAAGCTTGCTGCCCGACGCGTGCAGCAAGAAGCTCAAACGTGCGTTTCGCCATGGGAATACGACCAAAGCCTTCGGTAAGAATCAGGGTAAAGCCGATTTGCTCAGTCCCGGTTATTGCCACTCCCAGGTCGTAACCAAGCAGTGCTTTGAGATCAGCATCATCGACTCCGCCAACGACGAGTGCACGTATGCCAAGCTCTCGTGCGCGTATAAAGGTTGCTTGCTCGGCGAAGGCACCCCCAATGACAATGCCGCCGCGCTGAGCTGGGATTAAATGTTCAGGCGTGAGTGTCTCCTCAGGGTCTTGGACAGCAAGGGCAATCGGTCCGTGTGTTTCCCCACCAACGCCACAAATACCTTGAATCAGTGCACCGCGTGACTCAATAACCACACCTTGTTCTGGCATGACGGCAGTGACCCGGCCTTCAACATACGCCTCAAGCTCAAGATTCTGGGGCGGCTCACGCACGAATACCTGGCCGGTGCGGTGTGAGACGGTCTCGATAATACCCGTGACTGGAGCGTTGACTTGGGTTTGGAACCACTTGAGCCAAGGCTGATTCTCAGCAATCGGCTGTCCCTGTATGACACTGTCTCCCTCGTGAGCAAGGAGGTAGGAAGACACGTCGCTGGGTGAGATGCTCAGCCGATTCGCGATGTTGATGGGGTATACGCGTCCGGGTAGCTCGGCCCGCGCCACAACCGAGGGTGCGGAGACGATGTCGCCTACAGCCACCATGACCTCTCCTGGAAGCGGCAGGAGGCGCTGTTTCCGTATGGTTGTGTCAGGTGTGACACACAGGCCTGGAGTGTATGCGTGGGCCATAATCTCAGTAATGATCTCAGTTGTGGGCTTTTAGCCCTCAGCTATTTCTTTTGGATACATATCCACAGCGTTGTTCCACTCCCGGATCTGTTGCATGCGCACAGCTTTATCTGTGGAGAGAGAAAGCGGACGACCACGAGCATCGAGCAAAAGGCCGACCTCGCCGCCGCTAACCGTTCCCGCAAGAGTCTTCCCTCGGCCTGCACCAAAGTCAAACTTTCGGCTTGGGATTAACTCAATATAAGCCCGCCGGTCCGCTGCCAGAGGAATAAGACGCAGACTTCCATACGAGAGTTCTTCTTCTTGAGTTGCTCCATCAGGGAGTTGGAGGGTATACGAAAAACACGCCTCGCCGTGATTCCCAACACCATGAGGAGCGATACAAGTACCGAGTGGAATCAAACAGTCTTTGTTGAAGACCTCGCTGGCCGCCTGTTCATGAATAGTCGACAGCACCCCCAGATGCGGCATCATAAAGATGCTGTCTACGGCGATCTGGGTCAGGCCGAGCGGCGCATAGGCGTCGATAAGCATCTGCATAGCCTGGACCCGGCGTGGCGCGTGGGACAGGATGCCGCCACTCCCGATAATGAGATTGAGGGCAAACATGTCGATCAGACTCTGTCCTGAAGCAACCTGCTCAAACGCGTCAGACACCGAGCGCTCTTGCTGCACCCCTTTTAATCCCACGGCCAACTGTTTGTGCTGATCCAGTGCGAGGCGCAAGGCTTCGCGGGCAATAGCCTGCTCAATATGAAGATCTTCAACCGTCTGAGGGATAGTCGTCGGTCGAATCATCTTGTTTTTGATCTGATTGCGGAGCTGGGATTCCCCACAGGTGAAAGGCAGCCAGCGTTGGATGCTCTCTAAGCCCGCTTCAACAACCACATTGGCTATACTATAACTCATGCCGAGGTTCGCACTCACCGTACGATTAAAAACGCCGTCGAAAACGGAAAATACGTCTGTGGTTGCTCCGCCAATATCAACGCCGATCACATGTAAACCTTCACGCCGAGCCATGGTTTCGATCAGCCTGCCAACCGCAGCCGGAGTCGGAATAATGGGAGCGCCGGTCCATGCCATGAGCTTTTTATAGCCAGGCGCTTGGGCCATGACGTGTTCCAGGAATAGGTCATGGCTTTTATGTCGTGCCGGCAAGAGGTTCTCCTGCTCAAGCACAGGACGGATATTCTCGGTCATCGAAAGTTCGACTTGCTCTCCCAAAATCTCCTCGACCTGGGAACGTGCCTCGACATTGCCGGCATAAATGACCGGGAGTTTGTAACCAACGCCGAGGCGAGGCCTGGGATCGGCGGCCGCGATATACTCGGCGATCTCAAGCACATGGGAGACCGTCCCGCCGTCTGTGCCGCCTGCGAATAGGATCATATCCGGACGGAGGTGGCGGATGCGTTCGATTTTTTCATGACTCGGACGGCCATCATTGCTTGCCAGAACGTTCATGACTATGGCTCCGGCCCCCAACGCGCAGCGCTGGGCACTTTCCGCTGACATGGACTGCACGACACCTGTCACGACTATCTGTAATCCGCCTCCGGCGCTGCTGGTCGAAATATAGATATCGACTCCAGTCGAGTCATTTGCCGGCGTGAGAATGTGCTCCCCATCTAAAATGGTCCGTCCGGACAACTCTTCTACCTCTTGAATGGCATTCAGCACGCCACGCGTCACGTCTTCAAACGGGGCTTCAACCGTGGTCGGGGCCTCACCCCGGTGCGTCTGCCGATACTCGCCGTTTCGGAACTGGATGAGGATGGCTTTGGTCGTAGTGCTGCCGCAATCCGTGGCGAGAATGACGCGCAGATCTTGTGGATCCATTTGGGGATTCATACTGTAGAGGAGTCAGCCTGCAGAATGAGTGACGCTCGCTTCTCCTGAATGATCCAAACGAGCTGCTGAATACCGTCTCTTCGCTCCAGAAGATGAACGAAGCGCTCAATCTCTTGTGGAGCACACACCAGGTCAAGAAAAGGCCGTAAGCCCTGAATGACTTGGCCACTGAGAAAATGAAGTGGTTCGCTAGATTCAAGCAACAAGACTGCTGGCGTATCAAGTCTGCGCGTAATAATCGTACCCGCTATTTTTTCAAGAAGATGTCTATCCTTCCCAGAGAGTTCGGATGACGTGGGACCAAGGGCAAAGGCATGCGCGACTGCGCGTCGAAAACGGTCCCATAGCGGCATGCCTTTCCATATGGCAAATTTGTCGTGGTCGAGCAATCCCGCACGCTCAGCTATGATACCTCCTGTTTTTTCTGAGCAGAGGAGAATTTTATGCCAGAACCGTACGACATCATCATCATTGGCGGTGGTGCTGCCGGATTCACGGCCGGATTATACGCGGCCCGCGACCGCTGCCGCGCACTGCTGCTCGAACGCTTTGCTGCTGGGGGTCAGGTGCTCAATTGTGAGCATATAGAGAATTATCCGGGTTTTCCGGATGGAGTAGCTGGATACACGCTTGGGCCGCTGTTGCAACAGCAGGCAACCAGCCTTGGGCTGGAGATGCAACTCACCGAGGTCAGTGCCGTACAACCGGACGGCGAGCGTATCACTATTCACACCGACAGCGGTAAATTTCAAACCAAAGCGCTCATCATTGCTACTGGATCGAGTTTCGCTACTCTTGGCATTCCTGGCGAAGAAGAGTTTGTTGGAAAAGGCGTATCTCACTGCGCGGCATGCGACGGCGCGTTTTTTATGGATCAACCGGTTGCCGTTGTTGGGGGCGGTGATGCGGCTCTAGACGAAGGCATGCACCTGACCCAGTATGCGTCGCAGGTTACGATTATCCATCGCCGCGATGCCCTGCGTGCGTGTCGGCTGCTGCAAGAACGTGCCCACGCAAACGAAAAGATCGTCTTTTGTTGGAATACGGCTGTCCGGGCAATTGAGGGAGACGACGGGGTCAAGCGGATACAGATTGAAGACGTGAACACCGGACGATCCTTGTCGATGGATGTGGCTGGAGTATTTCTCTATATCGGTCTGACTGCCAAGACCCAGTTCCTGGGTGACCTTGTGTCTCTCAATGAGATGGGGCAGATTGTTACTGATCTGTGGATGCGTACGTCGCTGCTGGGCATTCTGGCAGCCGGGGATGTTCGTGGGGATTCCTCGCGGCAACTGGTGTCTGCGGCGGGCGATGGCGCCACTGCCGCCCTTGCAGCGATTCGGTATATACGCACCAAGGAATGGACCGGCTCAGTGAAGACGCTCTGATAAAAACAAACGATTAGGATGAGTGTATTATGAATTTTGTTCCTTACGTTATTGAACAAACGGGTCGAGGTGAACGATCCTACGATATTTACTCCCGGCTGCTCAAAGACCGCATTGTCTTTCTTGGCTCAGAGGTCGACGATATCGTTGCGGACGTGATTGCAGCCCAACTCCTTTTCCTTGAATCCGAAGACCCGGACAAAGATGTCCACCTCTACATCAACTCCCCAGGTGGGTCCGTCACCGCTGGGCTGGCGATTTATGACACGATGCAATACGTCAAGCCTGATGTGTCCACATTATGCATGGGCCAAGCCGCGAGCATGGGCGCGATTCTTCTGGCCGCAGGAGCGAAAGACAAGCGATTTGCGCTGCCGCACTCCCGTATCTTGCTGCATCAACCGCTCGGCGGCGTGCAGGGGCAAGCGACCGACATCGATATCCATGCCAGGGAAGTACTGCGTATCCGGGAAGAATTGAACGGCATCCTTGCCCAACATACTGGGCAGACGATCAAAAGACTCGAAAAAGACACGGATCGCGATATGTTTCTGTCTGCAAAGCAGGCGCTGGATTACGGTGTCATCGACGAAGTCGTCACCCGTCGCAATCCGGAGTCGACGACAGAAGAAAAGAAAGGGAAGTAATTCCCCTGATGCGCATCATGCACATGACGCGCATCATGCGCAGACCAGAGATCAGGTGAACGGAGTGTCAGCCGGCAATACACTACTCGGCTGCGGCCTCTCCGTATAAGTGACACCACACCAGATGTTCGTCTTTGCCTTGCCCGTTTCGGACACGGGGTGGGGGCGTGGTTTTGCAATGCTCCATCGCACGCGGACAGCGCGTATGGAACGGACAGCCGGCTGGGGGATTCAGGGCTGAGGGTACATCGCCGGTCAGCACCGTGCGCTCGGTCCGTATGGTGGGATCGGGGATGGGATTGGCGGACATCAGCGCCAGCGTGTAGGGATGCTGAGGGTTGCGAAACAGCTCGTCAACCGGAGCCACTTCAACCAACTTGCCGAGATACATGACGGCCACCCGGTCGGCGATATGCTCCACCACATTCAGATCGTGCGAGATAAATAAATAGGACAGTCCCAGGTCTTGTTGCAGATCCTGGAGCAGGTTGAGGATCTGAGCCTGGATAGAAACATCAAGGGCAGAAACCGGCTCGTCACATACAATAAACTGCGGACTCAGGGCCAACGCCCGCGCAATACCAATACGCTGGCGCTGTCCGCCTGAGAATTCGTGTGGGTAGCGTGAGTAGTATGTCGGCGACAGCCCTACGCGCTCTAAGAGGGTGTTGACCTGTTGAACGAGCTCGTCTCCCTGAGCGAGATCGTGTACTTTGAGCGCTTCCCCAATAATCGCACCGACTGTCATACGCGGATTCAGCGAGCTATAGGGATCTTGGAAAATCATCTGCATCCGCCGGCGGAGGGCGCGGACTTGGGCTGCGTTGAGCTGACAAAAATCCTGACCGTTAAAAAATACCTCTCCCGCAGTTGGTTCGATCAAACGCAGCAGCGTTCTGCCCACCGTTGTCTTACCGCAGCCTGACTCTCCTACCAGACCAAACGTCTCTTGGGGCTGAATGACAAACGACACGTCATCGACCGCTTTGACCCAGGCCGAGATGCGGGAGAAGACGCCGTTGCGGACGGGGTAATATTTTTTGAGATTGCGGATCTCTAGTAATGGAGGTCGGGTGTCTGAATGCGCTGCCATCTCTCATATTCCTCAGAATTTCTACGGGCCAATTCCTAGTCTCTAAACCCCAGCCCCTGTTTTCTCGTGCAACCAGCATGCTGCTTCGTGTTGAGGCCCAACTGTAATCAAGCTCGGTTGTTTCTCAGCGCAGAAATCGAGCGTATCCGGGCAGCGTGCAGAAAAGGCACAGCCGGGGGGATACTGCAGCGGCGAGGGGACGCTGCCCTTGATCGCGGCCAGCCGCTCAGTCCGATGGCCCCGACGCGGCAAGGCCCGGAGCAAGGCGTTGGTGTAGGGGTGCAGAGGATTCCGGAAGAGCGTCTGCACATCGGTGTGTTCAACGATTTTTCCCGCATACATGACTGCGACATCCTGGGCGAACTGGGCCACAACGCCGAGGTTATGAGTAATGAGCAGAATGGCCATGCCCATCTCGTCCTGAAGTCGTTTCAGGAGGTCGAGGATCTGGGCTTGTATGGTCACATCAAGGGCGGTGGTCGGCTCATCCGCGATTAATAAATCTGGACGACAGGCCAACGCCATGGCGATCATCACGCGCTGTTTCATCCCGCCTGAAAGTTCGTGCGGATATTGTTCGAGCCGTTGAGTAGGCGACGCGATACCTACGGTTTCAAGCAGGCGTAGCACTTCCTGATGCGCCTCACGCTCAGCAAGACCCTGATGCAGCTGGAGCACTTCACCGATCTGATTGCCTATCGTAAAGACTGGATTTAGCGAAGTCATGGGCTCTTGGAAAATCATACTAATGGATTTTCCACGAACAGATTGTAACTCTGCTTCAGACGACGCGGCGAGGTCTCGACCTTGATACGCAATACTCCCCTGTACAATGCGACCTGGGGACTCAATAAGGCGCATGATCGAAAGTGCGCTAACGGATTTGCCACAGCCCGACTCGCCAACCAAAGCCAGCGTCCGGCCCGCTTGAATCTCTAGATCGATGCCACGGACGGCTTTGACTTCGCCTTTGTCGGTGAAAAACGAGACATGCAGGTTGTTGATGCTGAGGAGCGGATTCGCCATTTACCGATTCCGAAGTCGAGGATTCAGGGCCTCGCGCAGGCCCTCGCCGACAAGGTTAAACGCCAGCACGACAACAAAAATTGCAACTCCTGGGATGAAAAATAACCAGGGAGCATCGAATATGAAGCCCCTCCCGTTGGCGAGGATATTACCCCAGGTGGCATCAGGCGGCTGAACACCAAAGCCTAAGAAGCTGAGGCCGGACTCGGTCAGGATGGCACCGGCCACCCCGATGGTGGCCGAGACTAACACCGGAGCAATGGCGTTGGGGACCATATGCCGAAAGATGATGCGGCTCTCGGGCAAGCCTAGGGCTAGCGCGGCAACCACAAAGTCCTGCTCGCGCAGTGCTAAGAACTCGGCGCGTACAAAACGTGCAGTCGCCATCCAGCTGGTCAGACCGATCACAATCATGATGTTGTAGATGCTGGGGGGAAGCAACGCGACGACAGTCAGAATAAGAAAGAACGTCGGAAAGCACAGCATAATGTCGGTAAACCGCATGATGAGCGTATCGACCGAGATAAAGCCGAGCTTGACACTGCCATAGAAGCCGGACAAGCCACCCAGGATAATCCCAATCGTGACTGAAATACCAACGGCAATAAATCCAATCGATAACGACACAAACGATCCCTGCAGCATCCGCGCAAACACGTCCCGGCCCAATTCGTCCGTGCCGAGCAGATAGATGCCGAAGAGGGGGTGGTTCAGGGCAGGAATGAGATCTGCAGACACCGCAGAAAAAGGTGGCAGAAATTTATCCGGGAGGCGTACCGTTGCCGGATCGAAAATAATAATCCATTCAGTCAATACTTTTCCTGCAACGGCCATGGCCACAAGGAGTCCCAGGACGACCAAACCGCTGAGGGCCAGCCGATCTTTCTGAAAGATCCGCCATGCCTCCCGGAGCGGTGTTTCCGGTTTTGGCTGTTCGGTCTCTGCTGTGAAAGTAGCCGTATGAATGAGTTCAGCCATGCTTATTGCAACCGAATCCGAGGATCGACAACCGCATACAGAATGTCTGAAAACAAAGTGCCGACCAGTGTCAGCGTTGCGGCCACAAAGTTGATTGTCAGAATGACGGGGAAATCGCGGGCCAGAATCGCTTCGTAGCCGAGCCGTCCTAATCCTGGCCAGGCGAAGATCTGTTCAAAGATCACTGACCCGCCAATCAATCCAGGCAGTAAAAATCCGAACATCGTAACGAACGGCAATAATGCATTGCGGAGAGCATGCCGGTAGATCACGGCATCTTCCGGTAAGCCCTTTGCGCGGGCAGTGCGGACATAGTCTTGGCGCACGACTTCGAGCATTTGGGAGCGGACATAGCGCGACAGGATGGCAATACCGGCAATCGCCGACATCAAGGAGGGAACGACAAGATGCCACAGTCGGTCCATCCAGCGAAAGACTGGCTGTGCGTTTTCCATGCCAAAGGTGCGCATACCAATAACGGGCACGTTGAATACATCTACGACCCATTGAATGGCAAGATAGGAAAGGAAAAACCCAGGAATGGAGATCAGGGCGTAGGCAACAAACGTGGTTGTGCGGTCAAAAGGAGATCCACGTTGGATCGCGGCTTGAATACCCGTCGGAAAGGATAAGCTCCAGACGATTAATGTGGCACAGATAAAGAGTGGCAGAGAATTGAGAAAACGTTGCCAGATCTTAGGGAGAACGGGTTGGCTATCCTTGAAGGATTTGAGCTCCCCCGTCGCGAGGTCGCGCAGCCAATAGGTGTACTGCAAATAGAGCGGTTCGTCTAAGTGAAAGGCCGCACGGATACGGGCGATATCCTCAGGCTTCATACGCGGGTTGTTGGGGTCAACTTCACTCGGTTCTCCGGGGGCGAGGTGGACAATGGAGAAGGCGATCATTGAAATTAGCACTAATAAGACAAGGCGCTGAAGGATTGCACGAAAAAGAAAAGTCCACATGAGTCTTATAGGCCGGTTGCAGTCAGGCGTATTAGAAGTCTGGTGTCAGTTCCAATCTGTCGAGTTTGCGCCATTTGTTGAAGTAGAAGGAAATACTGCCGCTCTTGGTCGGATAAATTTTTTCGTATCGTTCGTCGCCATCTGGCTCCTTTTCTACAAGTACGATCTTCTTGTCCAATACCCGTGTTGCCAGCCCAACATACAGAAAAGTGTAGGGCTGGTCTTCGGCAATGACGCGATGCAGGCGGTGGGCTAAGGCACGCTGCCGGTCGTGATCATATTCTTCGCGAATACGCACGATCAGGTCATCCGCTTCCGGGCTGGTATAGCCTACAAAATTCAGCTGCTGTGGTCCTGCCTGACTGGAATGGAAGATTTGATACAGGTCCGGATCAATACCCATACTCCAGCCTAAAACAACGGCATCAAACGAGCCCGTATTGATAAAATCCTTGAGAAAGACGGCCCACTCAAAGACCTGGGTATTACATCTTACCCCAATCTTTTTCCACGCGTCCTGGGCAATAGTCATAATATTGGAACGGATGAGATTGCCGTTGTTCGTGGTCAGGTTGAACTCAAAAAGCTGTCCATCTTTCTCCAACCAGCCGTCGTTATTGCGCTGCCAGCCAACTTCTTTGAGCAGCCGTTGTGCCCCATCCGGGTCATATGAAAGAGGCTTGATAGCGGAGTCATACCACTCGGTTTGGCGGGGATATGGGCCCGTAATTTGTTCGCCTTCTCCGTATAAGAGATAGGTGATGATTTCGTCTACATTAATGGCCATGCCAAGAGCGCGACGGACGCGTTTATCTGAAAATAAGGGATTGCGATTGTTGTAACCAATATACGAATAGCCAAAGCCCGAGCTAGAAAAAGACTGGTACGAGGTATCCTGCTTGTAGCGGGCGACTTGGTGCGGCTGGACTCCATACGAGTCGATGGCTCCACTCTTAAACTCAATCTCCTGGGTTAGGAGCTCGGGGATGACACGAAAATAATAGTTCTCATATTCAGGGATACGTTCCCAATAGTCTTCATTCCGGTTGAGATGGATAAATTCGTCCCCTTGCCATTCGACAAAACGGAACGGGCCGGCACCGATCGGATGACGATTAAAATCGCTGTCCCGCATGCCAAAGTTCGCGCGCGTGGCGTCTGAAAGCCCGCGTGCATTCATTTCTTCTTCAAGGACTTGGGCATTCAGCAAATGCTCGGGCAAGATGCCCATGGTCCAGGCGTTAATGGCAGGTGAATACAGGCGCTTATACGTAACCTGGACGGTGTAAGGATCGAGGATCTCAACGCTCTTAATGGGCTCATAGTCGGAGGTGCGTGGCGAAATATTGCGCGGGTTCATGATGGCCTCATAGGTGAATTTGACATCGCCTGCGTCAAACGGATGACCGTCATGGAAGCGCACGTCCGGCCGCAGATGAAAGAGAATAATCGGGTTATGCTCTGCCACAGGTAACAGCGCCGGGAATTGTGGCTGGACTTTTTCAAGCGAATCAGGGCCTGCCACTACGAAGTGATCGGTGTATGGGAAGTCCTGGAAATAGGCTCTGCCAAGGAGTGGGGTAAGACGCTTAAATAGATCTTGATCGACCGTGTTTAACGTGAACTCAATGCGCTGAGGAATACGAATCGTGACTTCAATCGCTGTTGGTTTTGGTCGTCCCTGCTCATCTGGTTCAAGCAACGTGATGGTCTCGGTTTTTTCCCCGGCGGGGAGCAGTCGAGTCGAAAGGAGCATGCTGTCAAGTGCGGACAAGCGGCCATCGGCCCGGGCAAGAGAGACGAGCTCAATCAGCCGTGTCCCAGTAGCAAGGCTGCTATCCGGTAATGCGAACTGCGGACGGGCGAGCAGATAGGCTTTTTCTGTGATGGTCCAATCTGTGGCCAGCCGCCCGCGTAAATTGAGGTTCTCGTCCATGTCGAGCAGCCCATCAAAAACAAAATCGACGATATGGCTGCTTGCTCCATCCGCGTTCAGGATGGGATTGAGAATCTTGGCATCCGCAATAGAGCCCTCGATATACGTTTGGAGCCGGGCAGGATTGCCCACAGATTGCTTCTCATAGCTAGGAACCCAGAAGTACGACTGCAGCAAAAACGCAATCAGTACGAGCGGGGTGAGAATAAGGGCGCGTTTGAGATTCATTGTTGTGTGCGTGGAGATCTGTTCGGGCTTCACTCGTGTTCTTCATCAATCTATCGTGCAAATATGAGAAGACAGTGAGAGCAAGATGAGAAATCTCTCATGTGTTATTCTTCGCCCTGTTCCCAATACGGGTCAGTGTCGAGCGGCGGTCTTGTTTCGCCCAGCTGAAAGAGGACGCCACAGGCGCTTTTGGGAGAGATGAATGCATCCCGGAAATCCGAATCGTCGAGATGTTTGTCAACAACGCGGATGCCTTTGTCTTCAAGGAAGGCCACTTTTTCTTTGAGATCTGGAGTTTGCAGGGTGATATGATGCACGCCTTCGCCCCGCTTGTCCAAGAACTTGGCCAAAAATCCATCCGTAGCGATGGGTTCTAAGAGTTCGATGGTAAAACCCTGCAAGTCAAAAACCGCCAAGCGGAAGGTGCCGCCGCGCTCGACTCTCTCAAACTGGAACGTCGCACCCAGTATGCCCTCGAAGAATGTCCGGGCCAGAGCAATGCTGCGCACAGCGATGCCGACATGATCCAGACGGCCGATTGGTTTAGTTGCCTGTGGCATTCATTTGCCTCCCTCCCCACGCCTTCCCGCTCGGGGAGGGTTTAGCGTGTTCGGCCGGCACAAGGCAAGAGAGGCCAAGAGAGACTATGAAAACAGAGCTTTTTACCCCCTTTACGGTTTCCCCCCAGCCGGTCCATAATTGGCACGAGAGGAGCACCATTATGGCCGTGGAAAATACATTGACCGCGGGCCCGGAGCCAAGCCGTCTCAAAATTTGGATCGAAGCTACCCGGCCTTATTCATTCACCGCCTCGGTCACGCCGGTGTTGATCGGATCGGTCCTAGGGGCAATGGATGGTCTCTTTTCCTGGGGGCGTTTTTCTCTGGCACTCTTTGGTTCGCTCTTTATCCATATTGGGACCAATCTGGTCAACGATTATTACGACCACAAAAGTGGGGTGGATACGATTGAGTCTAAGAGTGGGAGTCAAGTCATCCAACGCGGGCTGCTGACTGCTGACGAAGTATACTGGGGTGGGATTGTCACCTTTGGCATTGGCAGTGTGTTCGGTCTGGTCCTGGTCGGTCTGTGTGGCTGGCCTATTCTCGCCCTGGGCATCGCCAGCGTGTTGGCAGGCTACTTCTACACGGCCAATCCGCTGTCTCTGGCCTATATCTCCCTTGGCGAGGCGACGGTCTTTGTATTCATGGGACCGGTGATCATCATTGGCGCCTATTATGTCCAGCGCGAAGTCTTTAGCCTTGCCCCGCTACTGATCTCACTCCCTGTTGGCTGCATGGTTGCCGCTATTCTCCAGGCAAATAATATTCGGGACATTGAGGCGGATAAGGAGCATGGCAAAAATACGCTGGCGACGGTTATCAGCCGACGCGCGGCCAATTGGGAACTCGGCGTCTTAATCTACGGAGCGTTTGTCCTGACCGGTCTTCTCGTCCTGCTAGGCTATGCGCCATGGCCGGTCCTGTTGACCCTGCTCTCCATCCGGCTTGCCATTCCACTAGTGTGGATTGTATTCCAAACAGACGAGCTACAAGACATCGTGGAACAAAGCGCCAAGCTTCATCTTGAGTATGGCGTTTTGCTTATTATTGGGATGCTGATTAGTCGATTTCTTGGGTAATCGTTGACCTTCTTCAGCCTCTGGGACGTTTCTCGCCCCTCTGGATCGACATCACTCAGGGCCGGACGTACCGTTACTACATAGCCGATGAGACGGAATGCGAGTACTCGCCTCATCTTGAACTGAGCTTGTAGGAGGTACAACGGCTATGTTACGAACCACGCTTTTGGTCGGTGCAATGACTGGCCCGATCATGGGGATCGCGCAGTATTTTGGCGGCTCTCAAGGGCTCACCATCGCCTTTATCTTTGCCGTTGTCATGAATTTTGGCAGTTACTGGTTCTCGGACAAGATAGTCCTCAAGATGTACGGTGGCCAGCAAGTCAGTGAGGCTGACGCTTCGCAATTATATCGTATTGTCCATGCGCTCACCGTCCGGGCCGGGCTGCCTAAGCCGAAGCTCTATATTATTCCGTCCCAAGGGGCAAACGCATTTGCCACAGGCCGTAATCCCGAGAATGCGGCAGTCGCAGTGACCGAAGGTATTCTGCGACTCATGAACGAACGCGAGCTAACCGGTGTATTGGCCCACGAACTGGCCCATGCCAAAAATCGCGACATCCTCATCAGCTCGATTGCTGCGACCTTGGCTGGGGTAATCATGATGGTGGCGAATATGGCCCAGTGGGCGGCAACCATTATCCAGATGGCCATTTCTCGAACTCGCGAATATGCAGCAGACAAAGCCGGAGCTCAGATGAGCGGCGATCCTGCCGGCCTGGCGTCAGCTTTGGAAAAGCTGGGCTTGGCTTCGGAACAAATTCCCATGGGCGCGTCACCATAGACGGCGCACTTTTTTATCGTCAATCCGCTATCCGGGCGCTCAATGGCTGGGCTGTTTACGACCTATCCGCCGCTGGAAGAACGCGTCTCTCGACTGCGGTCCATGGCTGGGTACATGGCGCAATCGCCTGCGCCGAATCCGAATATTTTATAGGGGCAGCCGCATGTGGCTGCCCTTTTTTTTGGGCGATCACAGGATCGCCCCTACAGCCTGCGTTACTTCACTGCCAGCGGATTCAGCGGACTCCCGACTGCATTCGGGATATTCAGCGGTGGGGCGACCCACAAGAATTCATACACGCCATCGTCAGCGCAATCCTTGGCCAAGGCCTCAAAGGTGAAGATCTCACCAAGTGAAAGCCCGATGTCGCGGATGGCGGCTTGATGAAAGGGAATAAACTCGTCATCAATCTCGGAGGGCAAGCGTTCCACCGCAATATTATCAACAGCAATACAGGAAATTTCCTTCTTCCAAATCCGTTCTGCCGTGGGCACCGAGACCCCAGGTTGCGCGTGAAAATATTCGTCCTTTTGGTCCGCTGTCTCGAGTGTATACCAATGTGGCACCCAGCCGGTGGGGATGCAGAGCGCATCACCGTTTCTGACCTCAACGTTCTGGGCCTGACAGCAGCCTTCGAGGTCTTCCACTGTGATGGGATAATCCGACGGCAAATGCCCATCGCTTTCACAGCCTTTATAACGGACCATATCGAGCAATACCCCTCTGGTCACAAACGACTGGTATAATTTGCCGATATCGTTCTTTGACGCTCCGCCGTGGGCAGTGATAGCGCTGGTCGGTACGTCGTTGTGATGCTTCCCGTCGTACCCCACGTGTGCCAGGCTGTCCCACTGGGTCGAGCCTTGTAAATACATGCTGATGTAGTCGTCATTGGCAATGGCCGAACCCGCCAGCCCGACTTCTTTGACTGGAACGTTCAAGATCGACATAAAACGTTGCGGCGGTGTCCGGGTGGGAAAGACCGGTCCGTCTTTATCAATAGGAATGCAACAGCAAAAGACTGCGCCTCTTCTAACCAGCTTGGCAGCCGTGACAATCACCCCAGCGACCCCAGTTTGTTACTTTGGGTATAGCTTCGCGTCCGGGCATGATCGACCCTCCCGCTGTGTATTTCGTGTCGCCGTTATAGCCGAGCCTGATAGGCGCTTGTAGAGGCAGCTTGATCCCTCTTACTGTCTGTCGTACAAGCGGGCTCAAGTCATCATCAGGAGGGTATGCATGCCGGGACCACTCGACGGAGTAAAAGTTATCGAAATTGCTCAGGAGATCCAAGGGCCATACGCTGGACTGTTCCTGGCTGATATGGGCGCGGATGTCATCAAAGTTGAAATGCGTGATGTTGGAGATTTGAGCCGCTTTCTGGTAGTCAAGCTCATCGCGGGGGAGGACGCGAAAAACGCGGATTTCAGCCACTACTTCCTGGCTATGAACCGCGGCAAACGTAGCCTGACGCTTGATTTGAAGAGACCTGAGGCGAAAGAAATTTTATCTCGCCTGCTCGATTCAGCCGATGTGTTGCTGAGTAATTACCGACCTGGCGTGCTGGATCGGCGCGGCTTTAGCTATGAAAAACTATCGAAACAGAACCCACGTCTTATTTATGCGGCAGGATCATCGTGGGGGCCGCTGGGACCGTGGGTGACACGGCCGAGTCGTGACACGTTAGCCCAAGCGGCAGGCGGCATTATGGCCAAAAATGGTATGCCGGATGATCGGCCGCTACCGTGTGGCAGTCTGGTTGCCGATCATTCTGGAGCCTTTATGCTCATGAGCGGAATTCTGGCCGCGCTGTATGCCCGCGAGAAGACCGGCAAGGGCCAAAAGGTTGATGCGTGTATCTACGGTACGGTTATCGCAATGCAGCCGATGGAAATCAACTTTACCTCAGTGAGTGGGGTCGAGACGCGCAAGGCCGGACGTGGACATCAATTTCTGCAGGGCGTCTGGGGGTCTTTTCAAACCCAAGATGGCTGGATCTGTTTGGCCGGTGTTGATGACAAACGTTGGCCGGACTTCTGTTGGGTGCTGGGCATTGAACATGTTGTGTCTGAGCCCGAGTATAGTGACAATGTGATCCGTAACTTCCGTGGCGTCAAAATCGAGCAACTCCTGGATGAAGTCTTTCCGACCAAGACCACGGCTGAGTGGATGGAAATTTTGACTGGTGTCGACGTTCTGGCTACGCCGGTTCAGGATTATCAAGATATTCTCAACAGCGAGCAAGCCCTAGCGAACGGCTATATCACGGAAATGGACCATCCTCAGATTGGAAAAGTTCGGGTAGTCGGCACTCCTATCACTCTTAGTGATACTCCGCTCGATACCTCAAACCCGCCGCCTGAATTGGGCCAGCATAGTGAAGAGGTTTTGCTGGAAGCGGGTTACTCGTGGGAGGATATTGCCCGGTTTCGGGAGAAAGAGGCAGTGTAAGTGTGGAGGAGGGATAGCCCTGTGTGGTCGTCCTCTTGTTGGGCCTATCCCGCTCAATACGTGACAAGGTCATACCGAGCGCTGCTCGCAGTTTCGGCATTTCGCTGGAGTAGAGGGAGGAGGGAGGGGTTCGTCGAGCCAGTAGCGATGTTCTCGTATGCGCTCCGCACTAACGATGACCAGGGACCGCAGCCTGCGCGTGTTTTTCACCTTTACGTGTCTGCCGTCCCCGAGGACGAGGAATCCATACGGCGGGCGCACCCCATACTCCTCTTCGATCAAAATGAGATATAGGCCGAGTTGGGCTTGATAACTCTCAGTCGGTCTCAGGCCTGACTTTTTCTCTTCCGGGATAAAATATCTGCCACGTTGCACGATGCGATCCGGTTTGCCGCGAAGCATATACCGTTCTGAGGACAGGCGGACGTTATCGTGACTGATGGTCTTTCCGTACCCAAAGCCCGCCTTGCGTCGCCATATGAGAGCAAAGACCAAGACCAAGACGGACAGACTAAGGATATCCATCACAACCATCCCAATAAGAAGAAGCGCAGGAGGAGCAATGCTATCGTGACACTAGCCAACACCCACGCGGCTCTTGTAAGCCACGAGGTAAATAGTTCAACCTTTTGCCACGCCGCATGTTTGGCCGTGCCGTGCTTGAGTGCGCGCATATTGCCTGGAGGTATTTTCAGCCCATGGGTCAGCCGCCACGACTTCTGACAATAGACATAGGTCGCAATCTCGGTCGCGGTCACCCAGTCGGTGCGTTTGGCCATAATGTAGACGGTATGGGATGATTGAGTTGGTGGAGTTGGTGGAGTCTGACACTGGTCCTAGAACTCGTTTTTGTCCTCAGGATGCATCTTTTCCATTAGCCAATCGTCATGCTCGGTTGGGCGGGGAACTTCGTGCCAGTCTATGTGTTCGCGCAGAGATTCGAGCGCTGCCCAGGCGTGATCAATATAATCCGGGACGACCAGAATCACGATAATGGCCTTTTTGCGGTCTATCGTTCGCACGATGCCGAACTCTTCGTAGGATTCAATAATGAACTTGATGAGCGCAATATCTTCGCGCTCGACACGGAGGTAAATCTCAATGAGGTCCATAGCCGAGCTACGAGTACTGAGTGCTGCGACAGGAGTCAAGCTTGACGTGACACAAACGGCCCACTAGAGTTCGGTTTCACTACGCCGGATATGTCCAGCAGTACGAAAAGGGAGGGGCTATGCCTAGCGCCTTATCAGGCTTTCGGATTCTTGAGTGTGGAGATATGGTCGCGGCTTCGTATGCCACGAAGCTGATGGCCGACATGGGAGCTGAGGTCATTAAGATTGAACCGCCGGACGGTGGGGACCCGGCCCGCCAACGTGGCCCGTTTCCTGGCGGAAGACCGCACCCCGAAAAGAGTGGGCTGTTTCTTTTCCTCAACACCAATAAACGCGGTATCACGCTCGACCTTGAAAACACCAAAGGTCAGGACGTCTTCCAGCGCTTAGTGAAAAACGTAGACCTGCTCATCCACAATGTCCATCCGACACAGATATCCGCTGCCGGCTTGGTCTATGACCAGCTTGCGCAGATCAATCCGGGTTTAGTTATGACCTCAATCGCGCCCTTTGGCTTGAACGGGCCGCATACGAACTATCAGGCCTCAGACCTGACCCTGTGGAATGCCGGTGGCCTATGCTTTCTAAACGGCGCTGGGCCGGGGACCGATCATCTGCCGCCGCTGAAACCTTTTGGACAGCAGGCCGGTTTTACCGCTGGGGTGCATGCGGCGGTGGCTTCGCTTGGGGCGCTGTTTGCCACACTGCGAGATGGGGCGGGCCAACATATTGAATTCTCGGTCCAGGAATGCCTGATGGGCATTTCCGAGTTTGGCACCATAATGGCCTCTTATGCTGGTGTGGCGGCCTCACGGCTCGGGAATAAACCGATCCAACCGCTTGATTTAATGGAGTGTAAAGACGGCTGGATTTTTATCTGCTGCGTAGAAGAACACCACTGGGAGTCGTTTGTTGATCTGATGGGAAATCCGGAGTGGGGCCTAGAACCGATATTCAAGGATCGCCTCAAGCGGGCTGAGAGCTGGGACGCGCTCAAACTGCTCATCCAAGACTGGGTCAAGGACTACACCGTGCAAGATCTATATCTCAAGGCTCAGGCACGGCGCATTCCGTTCGCCCCGGTTTCAACTATGGGCTCTCTGCTCAACTCAGAACACTTGAACTCCCGAGGCTTCTTCGCTCGCTTGGGTCATCCTGAAGCCGGCGCTCTGACCTATCCCGGCGCACCGTATATCTGCTCGGAAACGCCGTGGGAACTCCGTCGTCCTGCTCCATGCCTTGGCCAACATAATGCTGAGGTGTACGCCGAACTCGGCATGACAAAGCAAGAGCTATCCACACTCCAGCAAGCCGGAGCCATATAGCAAGAGGAGATCATAATGAGCCGACCACCATTAGAGGGAATTCGTGTGGCTGATTTTTGCTGGGCTTGGGCTGGGCCGTATGGTGCCCTGCAGCTGGCCCACCTGGGGGCAGATGTGATTCGCATTGAGAGCGCAAAGCGGTTGTGTCCCTCGCGTCTCATTCCACCCTGGCCAGATAATGAACCGGGAGTGAACCGGGCTGGCTATTTTAACCAATACAATCAGGGCAAACGTTCGATCACGCTTGATCTCAAAGCACCGGAAGCAATTGCTATCGCCAAGACGCTTATCGAGAAGAGCGATATTGTGATGAATAACTTTGCTTCGGGCGTGATGGAAAAGCTCGGCCTCGGGTATGACGAGTTGCGACAGGTCAAATCCGATATCATCATGGTCTCCTTGCCGGGTTATGGGACCAGCGGACCGGAAAAGGACTTTGTGTCCTACGGCCCGCCCCAGGTCGCTCAAAGCGGCCTGTCTTCGCTGACAGGCTATGTCGGCGGAGAGCCGATGATGGCCGGTTTCTCTTACGGCGACCCCAATGGCGGGGTGCATGCCTCTTTTGCGGTTATGGCTGCCTTACTCCACCGAGAGAAGACCGGGCAGGGGCAGTATATTGACCTTTCGCAATGGGAGGCCGCCATTATGCTGTTGCCCGAAGCGGTTATGGACTACAGCATGAATAAGACCCAGCCTGAGCGTCGGGGCAACCGTGATCCATACATGGCTCCACACGGGGTGTTTCGGTGTAAAGGCGAAGATCGCTGGGTCAGCCTGTCTGTACGAGACGACGCCGAATGGCAGCGCTTGTGCGCAGTGATGGACCAGCCTGAGCTGGCTTCGGATGCACGCTTTGCCTCGCTATCGGTGCGTAAAGAAAACGAGGTTGTGCTTGAAGAGATTGTGACTGCTTGGACACAGGAACGCACGGCAGATGAGGTGACGGAAAGCCTGCAGCAGGCGAGTATCCCTGCCTATCCCGCACTGGATGCGATTGACATGATCAACAGTCCGCATGTTGCATCGCGGGATTATTTTGTTGAACTTGAACACCCGGAAGTCGGTAAGCGCCGCCACATGGGTGTGCCGTGGACAATGTCCCGTACGCCATGCAAAATCCAGCGGCCAGCACCGTGTCTTGGCCGGGATACGGACGCCATCCTGACTGAGATTGTGGGCTTGAGTCAGGAGGAAGTAGCAGCGTTACGAGAGAAAGATATTTTGGCTTAAAACGGCTTTCCGTTGCTTGTGAAAACACGCCCCCTCCTTAAGCATCAAAAAATATATGCCGTTTGGAGGATTGTGAGCCTTATACCGAGTGCGTTAGGTTGCTGGGTCTCATATTCCGTCTACGGAGTATGCCATGTGGTGGGGAGAGAAGAAGGCGGACGAGAATTGAGCCTCTCCTAACGCCTTTCCTCCCCCTACTCACAGCTCCCTCAGCTCTCCCAGATTCTGAAGGCAGAGTGCTCGGATTTTATTATTCCCGCCCTCATCTTATCTTTGGCCCCATCTTTGACCCCGTCCTGCGCGTATTAGAATCCGTATAAACGCCGCGCATTGTCATAGGTGATCTTCCGTTTCACCTGTGCGGGAATGCCCGCAAAATTTTGCTCCACAACCTGGCGCGAACGCGGCCAGGTGGAGGCACGGTGCGGGAAGTCTGATGCCCACATCAGATTATTCTCACCGGCGAACTCATAGGTCAGGACCCCAGGCCGGTCGTCTTGGAACGTGGCATACACCTGGCGTTTGAAATACTCGCTGGGGAGCAGCGTATTGGGCGTGGGATCGACATACTTCAGAGTTTCATACGAGATATCCAGGCGATTCAGGTAATGCGCGATCCAGCCAATATCATTTTCAGCCGAGACGAGCTTGAGCCGTGGAAAGCGTTCGCACACGCCATTATAAATAAGGTCGGTCAGTGAGTTTTGGACTTCGTGAATAATCGACATATTGGAGGCTACCCGGCCTTTTTTGAGCTGAATGTTTTGCTTGCCCGTCAGAATATGCAGACTCATCGGCAGGTTCAGATCTTGGGCTGCAGCTCAGAACGAATCATAATAGGTATCGCTATAGGGCAAATCCCCTGGTGAGGCGGCATTGATCATTGCCCCACGCAGCCCCTTCTTCGCAATACGCTGCAGCTCGCGAACGGCTTCCTCGACGTTCTGCATGGCGATCAGGCCGAGACCAATGAGCCGCTGCGGCGCGTAGCTGCTAAACTCGGCAATCCAATCGTTATAGGCGTGAAAGCACCCCCACTGCAGGTCGGCGTCTTTGAGATGAAAGAGAAACATACCGAGCGTGGTATACAGGACTTCGCCTTCGACCCCGTCGATATCCTGATCTTTGAGCCGTTCCGCTGGGTCCCAACCGCTGGGCCGGGCTGCTTCGTATCCGACGTTTTGATTGGTGGCGAGCTCTTTGGGGTCTTTGCCTGCCGCAAACCCACCACCGATGGGGAACGGCATCAGCCCTTCGGCAATAAAGAAGCTGCCCTTGTTGTCTTGGTAATCTTTAATGACCCGCGGGGCCCGGTCACGGAAGCCGCTGTCAACACGCTGTACCCACAGATCTGCCGGCTCCATGGTATGAGAGTCTGCGGAAAAAATTCGATCATTGGCCATGCGCTGCTCCTCCTTTCGCGACTGTGATTATCCTGCGAGTGGCCTGGGAATGTCAATCGAAAATTTGCAGAAATGCAGAAAAAGATGCGGCCTGGCCCTCCCTCCCGGTCTTGGCACAATGGGTGCAGTTCCTGTAACTCTACTGTAACTCTATATGTGGTGCTGGTTGTGCTGACTTGAATCGGAAAGGACGATCCCATGACAATGTCGCTAGGTTCTTTGGTTATTGACGCGGATGCCCATATTCTTGAGCCCCTTGATTTGTGGGAGCACTATCTCGACCCCACATTTCGTGATCGGGCCATCCGGATCAAAACGGATGATCGTGGCTTGGAATATCTCGAAGTCAACGGAAGAATGTCCAAACGCAATTCCGGCGGGACGCTGTTTATGGTCGGCGGGTATGGCAAGAGCCTGGAAGAGCTCATGCCTCGGCCGGACCGCACCTATGCCGGCTGTGCGCCCCTCGGGGCCATGGACCCCAAAGAGCGGGTGCAATTTATGGATCAGGAGGGCGTTGATGCATCAGTCTTGTATCCGTCCTTAGCCTTGCTGTGGGAGCCGGAAGTGTCTGATGCCGTTTTGTGTGACGCCTACTGTCGGGCCTATAATCGCTGGATCGTTGACTTCTGCGCGGACTCAAACGACCGCTTGATCCCCATAGCCCATATCTCGCTGGGTGATGTTGATCTGGCGCTGAAAGAGCTTGAACGAACAGTCAAAGACGGCGCGCGCGGAGCCTTTGTTGCGCCCCATACTATGACGCGCAAACCGCACGGTCACGCGGACCACGATGCGTTCTGGGCCAAGGCTGAGGAACTCGGTGTCTCAATAGGCATACACCCCACCATCGAGCCGAATCCGCCCATGGCTGCCGCCCATTTCGATGGCATGCGGGGCCAGGGCTGGTATTTCACGGTGATGTCAGCGGTTGCTGTTCAGGCGGCGTTTACGACGATGTTCCAGTACGGCACGTTTGAGAAATTTCCAGAGCTGAAGTTTATCGTATTGGAATCCAGCGCTGGCTGGATTAGTGCTTGGCTGGAGCGCATGGATGGGAAGTTTGAGTCCATCGGGCGCTTCTCAAAAAAAATGACGCGTTATCCGAGTGAGTTATTTAAATCCAACTGCTGGATTTCGTGCGATCCAGACGAAAAAACAGTCCCGGCAGTTATTGATCTGGTTGGCGACGATCGCTTCTTTTGGGCCAGTGATTATCCCCACTCTGAAGCGAAGCCGGGGGTGATGGACGACCTACGTGAAATGGTGGCATTGCTGAAACCCGAGACCAAGGCCAAGCTATTGGGACAAAATGTGGCCGATCTGTATGGCATTAAAGGGCGAAGACCTCTAGCCCAAGAGCGAGCAGACGCCTAAAGAGCGAACAGGGCAGCCCTAGAGCGTTAGTCACAACTTGAGAAAATATGGGCAGGTTTTTATGTAAGCTGCGGTTTGTGAACCGTCCCTTTTTTGCGATGAACATCTATACAACAAGAAACTGAAAAGGCCGGATGCGATACATTATCTATGGTGCAGGCGGAATTGGCGGAGCAATTGGCGCCCGTCTTTTCCATCAGGGACACGAGGTGGTGCTCATTTGTCGTGGCGATCACCTGAAAGTTGTCCAAGACAAGGGTCTGACCCTCAAGATCCCGCAGGAGACTTTTCAGCTCGCTATCCCGGCAGTCGGTCATCCCGGTGAGATCGCTTTCTCAACTGATGATGTTGTTCTGCTGACAATGAAGTCCCAGGATACAGAAATGGCCTTGCGCGATCTTGAGTGCGCCGGCGGCAGTGATCTAGCAGTGATTTGTAGCCAGAATGGTGTGGACAATGAGCGCATGGCTGCGCGTCGCTTTTCGCGCGTGTACGGCATGGTGGTGTGGATGCCGGCGACGTATCTTGAACCTGGGCTGGTGCTCAATCACGCGGAACCTATCGGTGGGATTCTGGATGCGGGCTGTTATCCTCATGGGATAGACCCGCTCATTACGCAAGTGACGCATGACCTGACTCAATGTCGTTTCAGCGCTAAGCCCGATCCAAACATCATGCGCTGGAAATATACCAAGCTGCTGAGCAATGTGCGCAACGCTTTCCAGGCCGTGTGCGGATTTGACGTACGCTCCCGAAAGCTTGTGCATGCCTTGCGAGATGAGGCGTTGGCCTGCTACCAGGCTGCAGGCATTGATTTTATTCCTGAGGAAGAATGGCAAGAACGGGTGCGGTCTCAGATCAAGCTGGTGGATATCGAAGGTCATCCGCGCACGGGCGGCTCGTCATGGCAAAGTTTGGTGCGCGGCCTGCCCACGATTGAGACTGATTTTCTCAATGGGGAAATTGTACTGCTGGGCCGGCTGCACAATATTCCGACCCCTTGCAATCAGCTGCTTCAACAAGTTGCCAATCATATGGCGCGTACCGGCCAGAATCCAGGAAGCGTCTCCATTGAGGAGCTCGAACACCAGCTTGGTGAGGCGGACGGCTAGACTGTTTGAGTTTCTCTTTGACGAGACGTTCTGTCTGGCTGAGATATCGGCTATAGTACGGCCATGCCGTTTTCGTTTGAGGCGAGCCTCCCGCCGTGGATGACGTTTACCGCCGGTGAGGTTCCCATTGTCTTAGTAGCGCCGCACGGAGGCCGTCGTCCAGCTGATGCTCCGATTAAGGACAGCATCAAGGTCAATGATCTGTATACTGCTGATCTCACCCAAGATCTGGCTGCGCGAACAGGCAGCTATGCGCTGATCAACCATTCGCATGATCGCAATGAGCTAGACTTAAATCGTGTAAGCCAAGTCAGAGAAGATGCTCCGTGGTTTCTCGGTGCGCTAGTCGAACTCTTGTCTGAACTCACTGCACCGCACGACTCTGTACGCATCTTCTTTATTCACGGCTGGAATGTGGTACAGCCCGTGTGCGATGTTGGGATCGGACTCCGACGGCGGGGGAGGGAACTGGTCAAAGCGGGCAAAGGAGAGCCCACGCTTGGTGTCTCTTTCTTTTCCGACGTTATACTTCCTTTCTGCGAAGTGGCGCAAGAACACGACATTGATGTCGCGATTGGACGACGTTACGCCGCGGCCGCAAAAAATAATTTTATGCAGGTCTTTAGTCCGCGTTTCCTACAGGACGAGTCTCCGCAGATACGAACGCTGGCCGATCTGACTGTCCAGGGCAAGGTCAATGCCGCGCAATTAGAATTGGGGGTAGGTCTGCGCTGGCCTGGGCCGGAGCGCGATCGTTTTGTCGAGGTCTTTTGTCAGACCTTGGGCAACTCCTTGCACACGGGGAACGGTCTTGCTCAGCAGAGTAGCCAAGATTTTTCCGCATTCTCTTTCCCGCGCCTGTCTTCGGCTGACAGATCACCAGCGTATGAGTCTTTGCTTCCTTGGAAGTCGGAATGCGGACCCACGAGGTTGGCCTTACATTTTCACGATCCTCACAGTGGTTTAGGAGTGATGGGTGGGATTGATTTTGATCCAACTTCTCCCGTCCACTCCGGACGTCTGCTCTTGTCTCTGGGTGGGACGGAGATGGTCCTGTTCACTGGCGAGGATGACAGCGGACCGGATCGTGGACAGGTGCGCATAGGCAGGTTTGTGTGGCAGCGTCAGCTAACCGGACTCTCGCTTAGCTATCAGGGCACGATTATGCGCTTTTCCCACCCGCAGGCATTTATGCGTCTGGAGGACGGTCTCGCGGCCTCGTGGATTGAACCTGCTGAAGTTGACTTGCAACTGCTCTTTCCGTCGCCGGTGGAAGATAATCTCTCTCCGGTTTTCTTCTGCCAGCTGCAAGGCTCAGTGGCTTTCCCCGATCGCCGGTATGTCGTCAACGCGTGGGGATTTGTTGATATCCTCAGACCGGAAGAAACCGATCGCCTCCTGCCGCGGCGACTATTGTCTGTGCCGTTTGGATCGGACCTTGGGATTTTTCTCGTTCGATCTGAGACGCCGGATGGTCCGCATTCTTCCGGTATTGTGTATCTGAACGGTACGCACTACCCTCTCCAGCCTGAGGATTGGCGGCTTGAATACGTCTTTGAACATGGCCGCCCGACCCGCTTTTGTGTCTCTTTTTCCTCCTCTTCACCACTGGCGTTCGAGTGCCAAGGCGAGACGCTCACCGCCATCCCTATCGTGCGCCATGCACAGCAGGGCAACGCGCTGGCGGTGACGTTTGGGCTGGCACAAACGATATGGCAGGGACGCAAAGCGTACGGGATCTATGAATTCTCTGAGTATCTGAAAGACGTTTCTGCCCGCACTGAACGAGGGGTAGGGCAACATCCAAAAGACTAAACGGCTTACGATCAGGCTAGTCCGCTGAAGCTGGGAGTCTCACATCGCGAACAACCTGGCCTGAGACGCCTAAGGGCGGAAGCGGCTGGTTGTCGAGTGTGAATTCAGCTCCGCCCGCATTACCGACGGTAACCGTGAAGCCTTCCTGAGCGTACCAGGTTCTTCCCTCTCCGGGTTGCAGCAGTGCTTGCGTTGCCTGCTGATCATCGACCACGACGCGTAGCCAGACTTTTTGTGTGGCTCGAACCTGAAGTGAATGCTTTCCTTGAACGGCAGGCTCTTCCTGCTGCGATACGGGAAGAGAGGTGGCTGGTGAAGGTGACGGGACCACAGGGGAAGACGCCGCTAGAGCGGAAGAAGAGGCAGAGGTGGATGGCGGCGTGTGAACGGATTGTGAAGAGACCTCTTTCAGCGCAGATTCAGGCGGCAGGCCGGAAATCTGTGGCGATGCCGTGTCTTGAGCTTGTTGGTGCCAAATGAAGAAGAGGAGTGCAATAGCTGCTACCAAACCTGAAACAAGCATGGCCGGGCCAAATGGAAACCGCGTCTGGCGGGCATGAATTATGAGTGTTGGTTCTATTCCTTCGACTTCTTTTTGACGCAGGGTGCTAAGGAATTGAGCAACCGCGGCTTCAGCGTCGATGTCAAGAAACCTCGCATACGTGCGAATAAACGAGACGAGATATAAGGGATCCGCGAGCCGATGCCTCTCCCCTTCTCCCTCAAGGGCGGCGATATAATGTGCTGGTATCTGGGCGGCTGTGCTTGCGGCCATACGAGAAAGTTGACGCTGTTCTCGGATATGTTTGAATGCTGTCTCTAGGTCAGTCGGCCCTTCAGACATTGCAGGCTCCTAGGCGAGGGACATGGGTCAAAGGGATAAAAAGTACTTCGGAGTTCGTGAACAGTCTGGACTACGACACCGTTACTTGGCGTGTACGGTCTGATGTTTCAAAGGTATTCTGGGACGGCTTCTTCCTGAGGAAATCAACAAATTTCTGTGTCGCTGGCGTAAAACGTCGGCCTCGTTTTGAAATAATGCCCAACGGGCGCATAAGGGCCTCACCGGAAAATTGGACAACCTTGAGCGTTTCATTTTCTACCTCAAGGAAAACGGAAGGTTCGGGGACAATGGCGATCCCTGCCCCGATTTCAACCGCACGTTTCATTGTTTCAACATTGTCCATTTCCATCATATACTGCACTTTCACGCCATGCTGACGAAAAATACGATCCAGGGCACGCCGGGTCGGAATATCCCGCTCAAATCCGACGAATTTCTCTCTATCAAGCTTTTTAATGCTTATGCGTTGGAGCGAGGCGAACGGGTGTTGCGGTGCGCAAATGAGGACGAGGCGGTCTTCTCGAAACGGAGTAAGCTGAATCTGTGGACGTTTACTGGGATAGGCAACAATGCCCAAATCAATGTCCCCACGACTCGCGTCTTCGTAGATTTTGTTAACCCGGGTATATTCCAGATGGATATTGACATCCGGAAACGTCTGGAGATAGCTCTTCAGCGGAGAAGATAGTTCATACAGCCCTACACTGTAGACCGTTGCGATCCGGACAGTGCCGGCGACAGAGCGCGAAAGGCTCTGTAGACTATCTTCAATCTCGCGGTATTTCTGTACGATTTCTTTGCCGGCTTGATATAAGACCGTACCAGCTTGGGTGAGCCGGACGTTTCCTTTTGAACGCTCGACCAGCTCGCGTCCATAGCGTTCTTCCAATCCGCGTATCTGCTGGCTGACTGCGGATTGGGTGATGAAGTTCTTCGAGGCCGCCAGGGAAAAGCTGCCTGTCTCGGCGAGATCGCAAAAAACCTTGAGTGTTTCAATATGCATGGTTGCTAATAGTAGAAAGAAGTTTTTTTTATTTTACTTATAGATAAAATTCCGCTACTTTACCACCTTCACACGGAACAAAAACCCCTATTATCTCTAGAGGAGAGGCTCTATGTTTGAACCAGACACCCTCTTGCCGGAGCAATATTTCACCTTGCTCGGGCGGAGGCCCTTACAGAGTGAGAAGCGGCTCTTGCTGGCTATGCTAGAGGATGCAGTCCATTGTTTCCAGACCTATTTGCTTGCGAAGAAGCCCCATGAAAGACGGCTTTTTCAGGAATCAGAGGAGTGGATTAAATCAAGCGACGGACTGTGGTTCTTCTCCTTCGAAAATATCTGCGATGTGCTTGGGATCAATCCCAGTCGTATGCGCGACGCGCTGAAAAAATGGAGAGAGGAGCAGACGCTGCTCTATTCCCTACGAGGCGAGACGCTTGTCGATGTAGCCCTGAACGTAGAAATTCCCGTCCGCGCAGATATCTAACCCCCCCTCTCTCTCCAGTCATTTTCGAGCCGATGGGAAACGTTCTCGTAGCGTTTTCCCTGAAATTCGCTCCCCTCCGCATTATGGGGCTGTGGTGACGGCCACTTCTGCCAAGACAACCAAGAGGCAGAATGTTGCTATCTCTATCAATTCCCCAATGGCGCCTAATGTATCTCCCGTAGTCCCTCCGAGACGCTTATTGCAATACAGGGTGAAGCAGATAATCAGCCCGCCAAGGGGAATGACGAGCACGATTCCGACAATCTCGATTAATGTGAAGAGAATGCCGAGAGTGATGAGGCTAGCCAGGCCAAACTCGCGAAACTGGACTCCATTCACAAAGACGCTCCCTAATCCCTCATTGCGCGCCGGACGAGAGCTATAGGCCATGACTACGCAGGCCCAACGACCGAGCATAGGCCCAAACAGAAGGGCAATGTCCCGGTAGCCGCCTTGTAGGATGTCCAAGGCGCAGATTTTCAGAGCAAGCATGAAAAAAAGAGCCAAGGCTCCGAACGTTCCGAGTCTACTGTCTTTCATAATGGCCAAGCTTCGTTGCGGCTCGGTACTGCCAAAGAGCCCGTCGGCACTGTCGGCAACGCCATCGAGATGAAACCCTCGACTCAAGACTGCCAACAAGCCTACGAGGAAAAGGCTGAGTAAGGTTGTTGGCAGCAGTGGCTGGAGTAACCAATCCGCGCTCCAGACAAGCGCTCCGATGAGCAGACCGATCAGCGGAAAAAACGTCCCGGATCGCCCAAAAGATGTTTCGTCAAACGGGAGTTCTTTTTTGATGCGAACGATGGTCAGGAACTGGAGGGCAATGAGAAATTCGGTCAGCATGCTGGCTCGTATACTACTTACCTCACTGCTGTCTGATTGATGATAGACGGAGGGTTGGAAGATTATGGAAATTCTAACGATCGCTCACCGTCGAAATGTGTATCGCTAAGATGTTTGCCCCTGGGATCTACCCCAACGACAAAAACGACTCTCTGGCCAGCGACATTGACGCGCCCGGAAATACGCCCATTAAGACCGTACCGATAGCCGTAACTAGAATGACGGCCACTAAGGCCGGGCGCAGCGAGGGCAGTTCGATAATGGTGTCGCCTTCACGCATATACATATTCACTACCACGCGGATGTAATAATAGGCAGAGACGACGCTGTTCAGTACCCCAATGACAGCCAGCCAGACACAACCGGCCTGTACCGCAGCACTGAAGATGTAGAATTTGCCGGTAAAGCCAACCAGTGGAGGCACTCCGGCTAGAGACAGCATAAACACCGTCATCGCCATCCCGAGTGCGGGATGGCGAAAACCAAGACCGGCATAATCATCAAAATCCTCGTTTGGTTCGCCTTTTCGTCCAACGGCTATCATGACCCCAAAACGCGCCCATATTCATGAGTCCGTAGGCCACCAGGTAGTACATGAGGGCAGCGCCGCCGAAATCTTTCCCTGCAACCATGGCAACAAGAAGATAGCCGGCGTGGGCAATGCTCGAATAGGCGAGCATGCGTTTGATATTGTGCTGGACCAGCGCAGTGATGTTGCCCACAGTCATTGTGAGTGCGGCAATCACCCACAGAATACCCTGCCAGTCGGCATGGACCGGACCCAGAGTATGCAGAAACACACGCGCGAACGCGGCGAACGCGGCAGCTTTCACCCCCACGGCCATAAAGGCGGTGACCGTCGTTGGCGAACCTTGGTACACGTCCGGAGCCCAGACATGAAATGGAACGGCGGCCACTTTAAAACCAAAACCCACGATCAAGAGCGCAATGCCGATTAAGAGCAACGGCGACGAGCCATTGGCACTGACATGTTCGGTGATAGCCCCGAGCTGGACACTGCCGGTCGCCCCGTACACGAGGGCAATGCCGTATAGCAGGAATCCGCTCGCAAACGCACCAAGCAGAAAATATTTGAGAGCAGCCTCGTGCGAGGTGAGGTGTTGGCGCCAGATACCGGCCAGGACGTAGACCGCAATCGACATGGTTTCCAGGCCGAGAAAGATCAGGATGAGGTTGGTGGCTGCAGCCATGATGACCATGCCAAGCGTGGCAAAGAGAATAAGGGCGTAGTACTCGCCATGCCGGATCTCGGCAGTTTCCAGATAGGTCAAGGACATGAGGACGGTAAGGCCGGCAGCCATGCAGAAGATGAGGTTGAAGAAGAGGGCATACGCATCGAGGGCGAACATGCCGCTAAATGCGGACTCGTTACGTCCCCATAACAGACAAGAGCAGAGGGGCAGTCAGCACTATCCCGGTGAAGCTGAGCCA
>CAXXHG010000042.1:0-43943 GCA_963666315.2 Binatia bacterium | reverse complement strand
GGCCGGGGATACGTTTGTTTCCCTGGTCGATGAGGCCAAGGGTCGACAGATTGCGGAACATCGGCGCGTGAAGCGGCGCGAGACGGAGTTGACGAAGAGTAGTCGCACGTCACTCGAGGATTTCTACAAACAGACGCAGGCTGGGGAAGTGAAGGAGTTGCGCGTTATTATCAAAGCTGATGTCCACGGCTCAGCCGAAGCCGTGCGGGACGCTCTCACTCGCTTGTCTACAGATGAGGTGAAGTTAATAGTTTTACACGCGTCTGTTGGGGGTATTTCTGAATCTGACGTGCTCTTGGCCTCCGCTTCAAGGGGTATTATTATTGGATTTAATGTCCGTCCTGAGACCAAGGCTGCTCGACTCGCTGATCGAGAAGGGATCGACCTACGGCTATACGGTATCATTTATGAGGCGATCGCCGAGGTCCGTGCCGCCATGGAAGGGCTGCTTGCCCCAACCTATAAAGAGAACCCGCTGGGCCGCGCAGAGGTGCGAGAGGTCTTTTCCGTTTCAGAAATCGGCATGGTGGCTGGCTGTATGGTTGTGGAGGGCGAAATCAATCGTGGCGCATTAGTCCGCGTTGTCCGGGATCACGTTGTTGTGCATGATGGGCGCCTCTCGACCCTGCGCCGCTTTAAGAATGATGTCCGAGAGGTGGCTGCCGGGACTGAATGTGGTGCGAGTGTCGAAAATTTCCAAGATGTCAAAGCCGGCGATATTTTAGAGGTCTATGAGCTGGAAGAAGTCGCGCGGCGTCTTGATGACCAACGCCCCAAAGAAGTCGAACAACGGGCACCGTAGTTGTTAGTAGAAGAAGCAGGGAAACGAGGCCAGCGGCAGATCTGTCCCCTCACATTTCTCCGCTCTTCTTCCCGAATCGAGAGGTAGACGATGGTTGTGGGTGTGCTCCGGCTGGCTCTGTACATTCCAGACAGTCACTCCCTCAAAGAGAAGCGTGGGGTCGTCCGAAAGATTAAAAGCCGAGTTCGGAACGAATTCAACGTCTCCATTGCGGAATGTGCGGAGCAAGATCTGTGGCAGAAAACGGTCCTCGGCATCTGCCAGGTCGGTTCTGAGCATGCGTATGTTGAGGGAGCTTTACATGCAGTGACGGACTTTATTGAACGTCTCCATGTTGCAGACATGGGTGAGGAAGAAGTCGAGCTGCTGCACTACTAAAGGGAGTCAGTACGTTTGTCTTCAATGTCGAGGAGTGCTGACCCGGGTGTTGAAAAGGCGTATGAGTGGAAGTCCAGCGCCAGCTTCCTTCCAGACGTAAAGCCGCACGTTATTGAACGAAAGTGACAGCCAAGAGCGGTGATAGTATGCCTTCGCGCCGTTCCGAACGCGTTAGTGGTCTATTGCTTCAATCCGTTGCAGCTATCTTGTTGCGGGAAGTCAAAGACCCTCGAGTTAACGGGGTCACAGTGACTGCGGCAACCATGAGTGCGGATCTCCGGCTTGCCCGTATTTTTTTTCGGACCCTGCAGGACGAAGACGGTGCGAATGCGCTTGCCGGTCTCCAGAGTGCGACTGGGTATATACGGCGCCAGATCGCTACGCGTTTGCGACTCCGTTATACGCCGACGATTGAATTTTTCTATGACAATACGTTCGACGAGGTGAACCACCTGGAAAATCTTTTTCACAAAATCAAACAGGAAGACTACTAGTGCCCACACTCGATGGAATCTTGCTTGTCGACAAGCCCGAAGGATATTCGTCTGCCGAAGTCGTCCGCGTCCTCAAAAAGGCTCGGCACGTCAGGAAAATTGGTCATCTGGGTACGCTTGATCCATTTGCGAGCGGCCTCTTGCCGATCTGCATTGGAGCCGGCACCAAGCTGTCACCATTTCTAATGGCAGCGTGTAAATCCTATGAAGGAACACTGCAACTCGGGGTTGAAACAGATACCTTGGACTGTACTGGAACGGTCACTCGTACGGTTCCGGTCCCTCCGAATTGGACGACGACACTTTCGGAAATGGAGCGGCGGTTTAGCGGGGAATATTGGCAAACGCCCCCGATGTATTCCGCGCTTAAGCGCAACGGCGTTCCCCTGTATAAATTAGCTCGGCGAGGCCTAGAGGTAGAACGTGAGCCGCGTAAGGTGCACCTCTCCCATCTTACTTTGACACAAGGCGATGCTGATACCATCCATTTTTCTGTTTCCTGCTCAAAAGGGACGTATATTCGTGTGCTGGCTGCGGATCTGGCTGCGACTCTGAATTGCGTCGCCCATGTGACGCGACTGCGACGAACGGCCTTTGGTTCGTATGGCATCGATCAGGCCGTTCCCCTCTCCCTGCTTAAAGATCCAGAGGGGGAGTCGTCTTTGCCGCTGCTGTCATTAGTCCAAGCGACGCAGGGCTATCGTACCTTCTCATTGCCCGCTCAGGCTGTAGCTCTTCTCCAACAGGGTCAACAATCGGTTTTGCAGGAGTTGCCGACGGCGTCTGATCCTACGGAGACGGTTCGGATCCTTGGTCCGAATAAAGAACTGATTGCATTCGTTGGGCAACACGAAGGATCCTGGCGACTCGTTCGAGTCTTTTAACTTTACACAAAGAAAACAGCGTGTTAAAAACGCAAAAAGGGAAATATAAGGAGCAGGAATGGATATTCAGGAGGTTGAACAGAAAAGCGAGACCATCAGCCAGTTTCGGGTGCATGACAACGATACCGGATCGCCCGAAGTACAAATTGCCATTCTAACCAAGCGGATTGTGCACCTCACTGAGCATTTCAAGATACACAAAAAAGATCACCTTTCACGGCGTGGACTGCTCAAAATGGTCGGCCGCCGCCGCCGTCTGCTTGACTACCTGCGCCGCAAGGATGTGCAGCGTTATCAGAGCATTATTCAACGCCTCGGACTCCGGCGCTAGGGAACCCCCGGTGTATATTCCGAAGGCGGAAAAGCGCCTACGTAGAGGAAGTCCGGTACAGAGAAACTGAAGGAAAACATGCATAAAAAGATTGAAATGGAATTCTACGGACGCCCGCTGTCTATCGAGACTGGGCGTCTTGCTAAGCAGACGAGTGGCGCCGCCTTCGTTCAATACGGAGAGACCGTTGTCCTCGTAACCGCCGTTGCCTCAAATTCCCCGCGCGAAGCGATAGATTTCTTCCCGCTCACCGTTGATTACCAGGAGCGTACGTATGCCGCTGGGAAAATCCCTGGAGGATTCTTTAAGCGCGAAGGGCGTCCGGCGGAGCGTGAAATTCTCATTTCACGCATTGTAGACCGAGCGATTCGGCCGCTGTTTCCGCCGGGTTTTGCGTGTGAAACCCAGATCGTTGCTTCCGTTCTGTCGGTTGATCGCGAGAATGATGCCGATACGCTTGCCCTTATTGGTGCGTCGGCTGCACTGCAAGTTTCTGACATCCCATTCCAGGGACCGATTGCCGGGATTCGGGTTGGGCGTCTGAATGGGGATCTGGTGGTCAATCCGCTGCAAAGCCAATACCAGGATAGCGATATTAATATATTTGTTGCGGCTGGGCGGGAGGCCGTGGTTATGGTCGAAGGCGGGGCGCGTATCGTGTCCGAGGAAGACATACTTGAGGCGCTTTTTCTTGCTCACGAAGCGGCAGCCCCCCTACTTGATGTGCAAGATGAATTGGTCCGGGTTGCAGGAAAGCCAAAACGAGTTTTTCAGGCGCCCTCGATTGACACAGCGCTGGCTGATCGTGTCCGGACCGTCGCTGTAGAAAAGCTCAGTTCCGCCTTAACCGTGGCTGTTAAGCAAGAGCGTGCGGCTGCTATCAAGGCTGCCAAGCGAGAGGCGACTGAGGCGTTAGGGGAAGAATTCGCGGACCGGGCAGGGGAAGTTGCAGAGGCGCTGGGAAAACTGGCCGACGGAACCATCCGAAATATGATCATTGACGAGCGTCGGCGTTTAGACGGGCGAGGGCTCACCGATATCCGGCCTATTTCCTGTGAGGTGGGTGTATTGCCACGAACGCACGGGTCTTCGGTTTTCACCCGTGGTGAGACCCAAGCGCTGGCGGTTGCGACCTTAGGAACATCGGGCGACGAGCAACGGGTGGATGCGCTCATCGGTGAGCAGTATAAGAAATTTATGCTGCACTACAACTTCCCTCCTTTTAGTGTGGGCGAGGCACGCCCGATGCGTAACCCTGGCCGACGCGAGATTGGCCACGGCGCGCTTGCCGAACGAGCCCTGCTTGCTGTCCTGCCCTCAGACAAGGACTTCCCGTATACCATCCGGATAGTTTCAGAGATCCTTGAATCAAACGGTTCTTCCTCCATGGCCACAGTCTGTAGTGGGGCGCTTGCGCTGATGGATGCCGGAGTACCGATCAGCGCTCCTGTTGCGGGCATTGCGATGGGCCTGATCAAAGAAGAGGGGGAGGTGCGGATTCTCAGCGATATCCTCGGCGACGAGGACCATATTGGTGATATGGACTTTAAGATTGCAGGAACGGCTGAAGGCATCACCGCGCTCCAGATGGATATCAAAATCGCCGGTGTCACGCGTGAGATTATGCAGCAGGCTCTCTACCAAGCACGAGACGGGCGTCTGCACATTCTGGACAAGATGGCCGAGGCTCTCCAGACGCCACGAGAGGAAGTGGCAGAGTATGCCCCGCGTATTCTGACTTTGAAGATCAAACCCGACAAGATTCGTGATTTGATTGGCCCGGGCGGGAAGATGATCCGCTCTATTGTCGAAGAGACAGGGGTGAAGATTGACGTTGAAGATGATGGTACCGTCTATATTGCCTCTGCTGACGGAGACGCAATGAATCGGGCGATCAGTAAGATCGACGCGGTGACAGCTGACGCGGAAATAGGCAAGATCTACACGGGAACGGTCAAGAAAGTCGTAGACTTTGGCGCCTTTGTCGAGATCTTGCCCGGGAAAGATGGCCTGGTCCACATTTCTCAGCTTGCGCCCGAACGCGTAAACCGAGTCACTGATGTTGTTAATGAGGGCGACGAGATTAGAGTCAAAGTCCTTGAAATCGACCGGCAGGGGAAAATTCGGCTCAGCCTTCGAGAAGCAATGGAAGACCAAGGCGCTGCGCGAGACAACGCGTAATTCCTCATTTTCTCACCGAGATAAAGAACAAGTCGGTGCTGAAGCTGGGCTGCACCAGCACCGACTTGGAGTAGTAGGAAGGCGCGCCGGAGCATGGCCGCAGAGATTGTTGTTCCGATTACACGTATTCACGACCGCACTCCCGTGCTTCCCCTGCCGCGTTATATGACACCAGGCTCCGCCGGTATGGACCTCGCCGCGGATATCCCTCACGAGATCCTTCTCCAGCCTCTCCAAAGAACCTTGATTCCGACTGGCTTTGCCCTGGCCATTCCTGCAGGCTATGAAGCCCAGATCCGCCCACGGAGCGGACTAGCGCTTCGTCACGGGCTCACCATGTTGAACACTCCGGGAACCATAGACGCCGATTATCGAGATGAGGTGCACGTCTTACTCATCAACCTGGGAGAGCAAGCGGTCGAGATTAAACGGGGCGATAGGATCGCCCAACTGATTATTGCCCCGGTTACTCATGCCCGCTGGGCTGAAGTCGATGCCTTGGACACGACGCACCGACGGGGAGGATTCGGCCATACGGGGACAGACTCCGGCGCCGAACCGGATTCAGGTAATCGGAGTTGACTCCTTGTTGGCGTGTGGTACATTCAGCCTTCAGTTAGCACAACGCGGGTGTAGCTCAGCTGGCTAGAGCGTGTGCTTGCCAAGCACAAGGTCGCCGGTTCGACTCCGGTCACCCGCTTCCTTTAAGTCCCATTCGGGGCTTTTTCTTTCTGTAAGAACTGCTCTACCGGGTTGCGAACGGGTTTCCCTTGACGCTCTCGCTCTCTCCTGCCACAGTTGCGTGGTGACACAACTCAAAACACCAGTTTTTCTCATTGACGGGCAGTCGTATATCTACCGCGGCTTCTATGCGGTCCGGGACCTGACAAATTCCCATGGCTTTCCGACAAATGCGATCTTCGGCTTTGTCAACATGCTGCAGCGTATTCATGACGAACACGCGCCAAGCCATCTAGGAATGGTCTTTGACTCACCGGGTAAGACTTTTCGACACGACTTCTACCCGGAGTATAAAGCCAATCGCAGCAGAATGCCGGATGAGCTGCGTGTCCAAATTCCTCGGATTAAAGACATTGTCCAAGCCTATAATATTCCTGTCCTTGAGCTGCCGGGCTACGAGGCTGATGACATCCTGGCGACCTTGGCAAAACGCTGGGAGCAGCACGGAGTCGAGGTGGTGATTGTCACTGGAGATAAAGACTTAATGCAGGTAGTCTCCGAGCGGGTGACCATGCTCGACACCATGAAGGACAAGCATATTGGTCTTGCCGAGGTCCGGGAAAAGTTTGGCGTCGATCCCGGACGCGTGATCGAAGTGCAAGCCTTGATGGGCGATCCGACTGACAATATCCCCGGTATCCCCGGTGTTGGCGAGAAGACGGCTATTAAGCTGATTACGCAATGGCAGAATCTAGATGGGGTTCTGAAAAATGCTACAAGCATCAAGGGCAAACTGGGGGAGCGAATACGCGAGAACGCGGAGTTGGCCCGCCTATCGAAAACGCTCGCCACGCTACGGACCGATGTGCCGCTGGAGCCTGCTCTTGAAGACTTCGCAGTCACGGAGCCGGATCATGATCGTCTCCGAGAACTCTTTACCGAGTTTGAATTCCGCCGGTTCCTGGCTGATCTGGACACAACCTGGGAGTTTTCTCTGGATGATGAGCGACAAGGGCTTGCAGAGCCTACAGGTGAGTACGAAACCGTCCGAACCGTACAGCAGCTCAACGACATCATCAAGAAAATCCGTATCGCGAAAACCTTTTGTCTGGATACGGAAACAACCGCACTGAATCCGCTTGATGCCGAACTCGTTGGCGTCTCGCTTGCTGTTGAGGAGCAGAAAGCCTGGTATATTCCAATCGCCCACTGTTCAGAGGATGCAGCTCCCCACGTCCCTCGGGAAGAGGTTGTTGCGGCCATTCGTACCCTTTTTGAGGATACAACGCTTACCCTCATTGGCCAGAATCTTAAATACGACCTCGCGGTCTTAGCTAATTATGGATTACTCTCCCACAATCGCCTGGCCGATACGATGCTGGCCTCATATCTATTAAATCCGACTCGGCGCCATAATCTGAACGACCTTGCTCAGGAACATCTCCACTACGCAATGGTGACGTACGAGTCAGTAACCGATGGTGCAAAAAAGAACTTTTCTGAGGTCCGGGTCGAAGAAGCAACGCGCTATGCAGGCGAAGATGCCGATATCACCCTCCGCCTGGCACATCGGCTGTTTCCACGAGTAGAAGAAGAGGGCATGCAAAGCCTGTTCTCCGATATCGAAACGCCGCTCGTTCAGGTTCTGGCACAAATGGAACGGACGGGCATGCGCATCGATACCGAGGTGCTTGCCGGACTCTCCGACGAATTTGGGCAGCAACGCAGCCGGCTTGAAGCGGAAATTCACGATATGGCTGGAGAGCCGTTTAACATCGCCTCTCCCAAACAGCTGCAGCATATTCTCTTTGACAAGCTCGGACTTCCGCGCGGTAAGAAGACCAAGACGGGATCGTCAACCGATTCCTCCGTGCTAGAGCGACTGGCTGAAGATTTTCCTTTACCGGAGAAGATTTTGGCGTATCGGAGTTTTGCCAAGCTCCAGAGCACGTATGTGGATGCTCTGCCTAAGCTCATCCGTGAAGACACGGGACGGGTTCACACCTCGTTTAATCAGACCGTGACGGCAACCGGACGCTTGTCGTCGAGCAATCCAAATTTGCAAAATATTCCCATCCGGAGCGAGGCGGGACGGCGTATCCGAACCGCCTTTGTTCCGGAACCAGGCTGGGCACTACTGTCTGCGGACTATTCCCAGATTGAGCTCCGCCTCTTGGCTCACCTCAGTCAAGACCCGGTCTTGGTCGAATCCTTCCAGCAGGGGCAGGACGTCCATGCTCGAACGGCAGCGGAAATCTTTGAGACATCCATCCAAGACGTTACGAGCGACCAACGGCGTGAGGCCAAAACGATTAATTTCGGTCTTATTTACGGCATGGGAGCGAGGCGGCTGGCCCGTTCACTGCATATTACTTTCAAAACGGCACAGGCCTATATTGAGCAATATTTTAGTCGCTATAGCGGTATTAAAACCTATATGGACGGGACTTTGGTGAGTGCCAAAGAACTGGGCTATGTCACTACGCTCTTCGGTCGCCGAAGATATGTCCCGGACCTGGCCAGCAAAAGTCCACAGCTTGCAAGTGCAGCCGAGCGGGTGGCCATTAATACACCCATCCAGGGGACGGCGGCTGATTTGATTAAAATGGCCATGGTCAGGATTGCGCGCCAGTTCACGCAAGAGCAACTGCATACCAGAATGCTACTCCAAGTGCACGATGAACTCGTATTCGAAGTGCCGCAAGATGAGATTGAGCGGGTCAAAGTGTTGGTGCGCGACAGCATGCAGGGGGTGATGTCACTCAGCGTGCCCCTCCTCGTGGATCTTGGTGTGGGGAGCAATTGGGCAGAGGCGCATTAGGCGTGCGTGTGAGAGGGACCTGCTCTGGACGTCCCACGTCGCCTGTACACATCCGCCGGGCTTTGAAAAAGCGCGCCTAGCATCGAAAGAAAGAAGGAGGAGTAAATGGCCTACAGAGAAGATTACCAACATCTCCTGATTGAGAAGAAAGACGGAATTGCCGTATTAACAATTAATCGACCCGAGTCACTGAACTCGGCGAATTTTCGGTTGCACTATGAACTGAGTAAAATCTGGCTCGATATTGCGGATGACCCGGAAGTGCGGGTGGCGGTAATCACGGGAGCCGGACGGGCATTTTCTGCTGGCGGGGATTTCGACGTTGTCGAGAAATCGATCGGCAACCTGGAGGTGGTATCGAAAACCATGAAAGAAGCCCGCGACATTGTGCATAATATGATCAACTGCGATAAACCCATTATCTCAGCCATTAATGGTGTTGCCGTTGGCGCCGGCTTGGCAGTTGCCTTATTGGCTGACATTAGTATTGCCTCAGAGAAGGCACGTTTTACTGATGGCCATACCCGATTGGGCGTTGCTGCTGGGGATCATGCTGCCGTTATCTGGCCTCTGCTGGTTGGCATGGCAAAGGCCAAATATTACCTACTGACGTGTGCTATGTTGGATGCCAAAGAGGCCGAGCGGATTGGTCTGATTAGTATGGTCGTCCCGCATGATGACGTCATGCCGAAGGCCATGGAAGTGGCAACGAAGCTTGCGAATGGGGCGCAACAAGCCATTCGTTGGACGAAACATGCGCTCAACCAATGGCTCCGCGCGGCAGCCCATACGGCGTTTGACTATTCGCTGGCCTTGGAGATGTTAGGCTTCTTCGGGGAAGACGTGGGCGAAGGGTTGGCAGCGATCAAAGAGCGTCGAGATCCTATTTTCCCTTCAACCCAGGAGAACAAATGACGACTCCGGACCGCATTGAACACACGCTCCGGCAAGCGCTGTCTGCAACTGAGGTGCAGGTCGAAGACGAGAGTGCTCTCCACGCGGGCCACGCCGGAGCCGCGTCAGGCGGCGGGCATTACCGGGTGACGGTGGTGTCGCCGTTGTTTGAAGGAAAGAACCTCGTCCAGCGCCACCGTTTGGTCTACGATGCGCTGGCGGAAGAAATGCAGCAGGCTATCCACGCCCTGGCGCTAACAACCCTCACGCCCAGTCAACAGGAGGTAAAGAGGTAAAGCCCTGCTGTTTGACTATCAAGCCGGAGGCGAACTGACCAGCTTTACAGCTCTAGAGAGCGAGGGTTTTGGTGTAGAGGGCGAGATCTGGCTCAGACCTTATAATACTCCCGATACCATTCCACAAACTGCGGAATGCCCTCCTCAATTGTTGTTTCCGGGTGGAAACCAACATCGTTCATGAGATCTTCAACATCAGCGCATGTTGCAGGCACATCACCAGGCTGCATGGGCAGAAGTCTTTTTTCTGCGGTGCGACCTAAGGTCTTTTCTAGTACCTGGATAAAATGTAGCAGCTCAACCGGACTGTGATTGCCGATGTTGTACAGCCGATACGGGGCTTTGCTTGTTCCGGGATCAGGGGTCATGCCTGACCAATTGGGGTTGGGTTGCGGGATATGATCGAGAACGCGCACGACGCCTTCAACAATGTCATCGATATAGGTAAAGGCGCGCTGCATCTTGCCGTGATTAAACACGTCAATTGGCTCGCCAGCCAGAATGGCTTTGGTGAAAAGGAAGAGCGCCATGTCCGGCCGACCCCAAGGGCCGTAGACGGTGAAAAAGCGTAGGCCCGTCGTCGGCAAGTTATACAGCTGGCTGTACGTGTGGGCCATAAGTTCATTTGCTTTTTTCGAAGCTGCATACAGAGAGACCGGGTGATCGACGTTATCATGAATGGAGAAGGGCATATTCGTATTTGCGCCATACACCGAGCTGCTTGAAGCATAGACTAAATGCTGGACGTTAGTATGGCGGCAGCCCTCCAAAATATTTGTAAACCCGACGAGATTACTCTCGACATACGCATGCGGGTTGGTCAGGGAATACCGCACTCCAGCCTGCGCCGCGAGATGGACGACTCGTTCTGGTTGATGCTGGATAAACAGCTCTTCCATGCCCGACTGATCGGCAAGATCGAGGCGGATAAATTCAAAGCATCGGCTCTCATGGAATCTCTGGAGTTGAGTGAGGCGGTCCTCTTTGAGACGAACGTCGTAGTGCTCGTTGAGGTTATCGAGTCCGACGACGGTATTGCCCCGTTTCAGTAAATAATTACTGACGTGAAATCCAATGAAGCCGCCAACGCCAGTCACGAGCACCTTCATCCTTGACTCCCTTATGCTATCCGAACGTAGGCCTCTTACGCGTTGATATGATGACTCTGTCCAGAAAATGAGTTGGTATCAGGCTGCTGTTTTGCGATCAGGTAACGCGCTACTTTTGTGTGATAGTCAATGCCAGACCAGACTCCAAGGGCAAGCGCAATCCATAAAAAATACATCCCTGCCAGGTGAAAATCGATCCAGCCATATTGGTAATGGATCAAGAGGCCGTTCAGGGCGAACATTTGGAAGAGGGTCTTATATTTGCCGAGCGACTCAGCCGGCAACACTAGCCCCTCTCCTGCGGCCATGCTGCGTAGCCCGGTGACCGCAATTTCCCGCCCAATGATAATGATGACCATCCAAGCTGGTACACGGGGAAAGCGATCTCCCGCAGCCAGCATAACGAGAGCTGCCATGACGATAAGTTTATCAGCAAGGGGGTCGAGAAATGCTCCTAAAATGGTCAGGTGTCCTTGCCGGCGAGCAAGATAGCCGTCGAAATAGTCAGTGAGACTGGCAATGAAGAAAATACCTGCGGCCAGGAGACTCGACACTGGTCCAGTATCAGCGAGGCAATACACCAGGAAGGGAATGAGCGCGATGCGTAACAGGCTCAGCAGATTGGGTAAGCCTAGCATATGCAGTTGTCCCTACCGTTAGCGAATGAACGTCTGTTTCAGGATGGCAGCACGGCGCCGCCGATAGGCCGTGCGATAGCGAAGTACACGTTGTACATACTGTTGTGTTTCTACGTAGGGCGAAATCCCTTGATACTCTGTTACTGCCCCCACTCCGGCATTATAAGCGGCGAGTACCAGGGAGATATTGCCATGAAAATGGTCCAGGAGATAGCGCAGATGGCGTACGCCGCCCCAATATTATCATGGGGAGAATATATATCAGTGACACCATGGTGCGCGGCCGTCGCAGGCATGAGCTGCATGAGACCTCGGGCTCCAGCCGAAGAGCAGGCCCTGGGATTGAAAGCTGACTCGGCTTTAATAACGGCTTTGACCAAGGCGTATTCAACGTTGTAGCGGCGGCAGGCCCTCACAATAAGACTATCAAATGCTGCGCTGTCTTTGAAATATTTGTCTTTAGCGGTGCTTCGGCGGCGGGACTTGAAAAGCGGGTGGACCTCGTAGCGTGGACGGGTAGGCGTATCTGTGAAGTGGACGACTCCGGCGCGGTCCCGGTAGACGTAGATATCAGCCCTCGCCGGCGTACTCAACATTGCCCCTATTCCGGTCAGGGACGCCAGGAACGCCAAGGGAAGGCTCATCCGGCGGATCAGGGTGTTCCAGCTGTGCTGCATCGTGTTTTTTCAGGATAAAAGATTTGTCATGAGAGGAGCAAATTTGCTTGTCCCATATTGACTTGGGCGAGATCGCGTGAGAGCAATGGGCCACTTGATGACGGCTTTAGACTACCTCATTATCGGCAGCGGCATTGCTGGCTTAAGCCTCGCGCTCAAGATCTCAGACAATTACGCTGTAACGATTGTGACCAAAGACCGCCTGCCGGAGAGTAATAGCGCCTATGCACAAGGCGGGATTGCGTCTGTGTGGAGTCCTGACGATTCATTTACTTCCCATATTCAAGACACCTTGGTCGCTGGAGCGGGCCTGTGCCATCCTGACGTTGTTGAGACAATGGTCCGGGAGGGGCCGGATCGCATTCGTGAATTGATTGCCCTTGGGACGAATTTTTCACGTCGCCCCGAAGGAGCAGAGACCGAGTACGATCTTGGACTTGAAGGTGGACATTCGTACCGACGTATCTTGCACGCTGCCGATGCGACCGGTCAGGAGATTATCCGGGCCCTGATCGCTGCCGTGCGGCAGCGGCCGAATGTGACGATTCTCGAAAAACACGTCGGCATCGATCTGCTCGTCACCGCACATGCTGCCGGACGGGAATGCTGGGGCGCGTATGTCCTTGATCAAGAAACGAATACGGTGAAAACCTTAGCGGCCCGCGTCACCGTGCTGTGTACGGGTGGAGCCGGGAAGGTATATCTGTATACGAGTAATCCGGATGTGGCGACCGGTGACGGCATCGCCATGGCATACCGAGCAGGAGCGCCTATCGCGAACATGGAATTTTTCCAGTTTCATCCGACCTGTGTATTCCACCCCCAGGCAAAATCTTTCCTTATTTCCGAAGCCCTACGCGGAGAAGGGGCCATCCTCAAGCGGCCGGATGGGCAGCCCTTTATGTCCCGGTATGATCCCCGGGCTGAACTCGCGCCTCGAGATGTGGTCGCCCGGGCGATTGATACGGAAATGAAGACGCACGGCTTCTCGCACGTGCTGCTCGATATTCGTCATCGTGAGGCCGATTACTTGCGTCGTCGCTTTCCGGCTATCTCTCAGCGCTGTTTGGAATTTGGGATTGATCTGACGACGGATCCTATCCCCGTCGTGCCTGCCGCACACTATTTGTGTGGCGGTGTAGTGGTTGATCTCCATGGGGCAACGTCCATCCCACGTCTCTACGCAGCAGGAGAGGTGGCGATGACCGGCTTGCATGGGGCCAATCGGCTCGCCTCAAACTCGTTGCTTGAAGCCGTGGTGCTTGCCCAGCGTGTTTTTCTGCACGCACAAGCACTGCTCAAGAGCGATGCCTCGGGCTGCCCGCCCTTTCCAACCTGGAATCCAGGCCATGCCGTGGGTAGTAATGAGCGTGTCGTTGTGACGCACACGTGGGAAGAGATTCGGCGGCTGATGTGGGACTATGTCGGCGTGCTGCGCAGTGACCGGCGTTTGGCAAGCGCACGGAGTCGGATCGCCCTCATTCAGAAAGAAATTCGGGACTATTACTGGAAGTTCTTGGTCACGACTGATCTGCTGGAATTGCGGAACCTAGCGACGGTCGCCGAACTGATTATTCGGTGTGCAAGCCAGCGCAAGGAAAGTCGCGGATTGCATGCAACTGCTGACTATCCTGACACAGACGACAAAGAGTGGCGACGGGATACCGTGCTGGGCGCTACTGGTCCTGTTCGCCAAACAGAGGCAGCTGGCTCCCTTTTGGCCGGCTCCCTAGGGCCAGCGGGTAGCGGCCGGTAAAGCAGGCGTCACAATAGCCGTTGCCCTGGGCGTTGAAGCCGGCATACATGCCGGCTTCACTCAGATAGGCCAGGCTATCGGCCGTCACATAGCGGCAGATCTCTTCTACGGAATGAGTCGCGGCAATCAGCTCCCGGCGGGTCGGCGTGTCGACTCCATAAAAACAGGGGCCAGTGGTCGGGGGAGAACTAATGCGTAAATGCACTTCGCTCGCCCCGGCAGATCGAATCATTTTGACGATTTTCTGACTTGTCGTCCCGCGTACAATCGAGTCGTCCACCACAACGACGCGCTTGCCATGCAAGACTTCGGCCAGCGCGTTCAGCTTGACTTTGACCCCAAAGTGACGGATGGACGATTGGGGCTCAATAAAGGTCCGGCCGATATAATGATTACGGATCAGACCCATTTCAAAGGGCAGCTTGGATTCTTCGGCATAGCCGAGAGCGGCGGGGGTTCCAGAGTCTGGAACGGAAATCACGACGTCCGCTGGTACGGCGGATTCCTTGGCAAGCTGATGGCCAAAGGCTTTCCGGGCTTGGTAGACGTTTTGTCCGAATATGGTGCTATCCGGCCGTGCAAAATAGACATGTTCAAAAATACACTGGGCGGAGGACTTTTTCGGGAACGGAGAATGCGAAGTCATGCCGTGCGCGTCGAAGAGCAAAATTTCTCCGGCCTGGACATCACGTTCATATACCGCACCAATCAGATCCAGGGCGCAGGTCTCAGAGGCCACCACATAACCCGTGTGCCCCGCGTGCTTCAGCCGACCCAGCACCAGGGGCCGGAATCCGTGGGGATCACGTGCGGCGACCATATGGTCTTCGCCGAGAAACACCAGGGAATAGGCTCCTCGCACTTGGGCTAACGCATCGATAATACGGTCGATCGGCGTCGGTGCCGGTGAGGCGGCAATGAGGTGCAGAATGACTTCCGTATCAACCGTAGACTGGAAAATAGACCCGCCCTCTTCGAGCCGAGCACGCAGTTCTTCGGCATTGACGAGGTTACCGTTATGCGCAATTGCCAACGAGCCATGCGTGTACTTCGCCAGCAGGGGCTGGCAATTTTTGATGGTGGTCGAGCCTGCCGTGGAATAGCGATTCTGCCCAATTGCACTCGGCCCCTCTAAGCGCCGAATCAATTTTTCATCGAAAACATCAGCCACCAGCCCCATCCCTTTATGTGTCAGCAGGGTCTGGCCGTTTGATGAGGTAATACCTGCGGATTCTTGTCCCCGATGTTGGAGTGCGTACAAAGACAAGTAAGCAAGATTGGCAGCTTCGGGGTGACCATAGATTCCCACCACCCCGCACTCCTCATGGAAGCGGTCGAACACCTCATCGGCTTGGTCGTGCATCATGCTATCCCTCCCCGCTTAGGTGAGCTGACGGCCGAGAGCCGCTCGCCACTGGTTGCGTAAGGACGCTGCTGAGATTTTGAGATGGCCCAAAATTTCGAGTTCTGTTCCGCCGACTTCGCCCAAGACGGTATGGGGCAGGCCGTCTGATTGTAGCAGTTCCTGGAGCTGGGGCCAGCGATCCGGCTGGACAGAAACAACGACGCGTGACTGACTCTCCCCAAAAAGCAAAGCGTCAGGGCGTAGGTCACCCTGCAACGACACCCGAGCGCCAAGAGCGGAGTGAGGATTGGTTATGCAGGATTCCGCCAGCGCGACGGCTAGTCCGCCTTCTGCGACATCATGGGCAGAAGAGAAGAGACGTTCGCGACAAGCCTGCAAGCATATCTGTTGCAACTGCTTCTCACGTTCCAGATCTAGCATAGGAGGAACGCCACACTCTTGCTCGTGTATAACGGCCAGATACTCACTGGCGCCGAGTTCTTCGTGTGTTTCTCCTAATAACACTATAATATCGCCCGTATGTTTAAACCACTGGGTGACATGCTGGGTGACATCTTCAAGAATACCGACCATAGCAATCGTCGGCGTTGGCGGAATAGCTCGCCCATCTGTCTCATTATAGAAGCTGACGTTGCCACTGACCACCGCCAGCTCAAGAGCCTCACACGCATCTCGGATGCCGTCAATTGCCTGAGTAAACTGCCACATGACCTCCGGTTTCTCAGGGTTGCCGAAGTTGAGGCAATCGGATAGGGCGACTGGTTTTGCGCCACTTACGGCAAGATTCCGGGCACTCTCCACTACGGCAATGGCCGCTCCGCGGTACGGGTCGAGCGCGCAGTAACGACTATTGCAATCCACACTTATGCCTATGCCCTTGTTCGATTCTTTGAGCCGTATAATGGCGGCATCAGATCCCGGCTGAACAACCGTGTTGCCTCCAACAAGGGAATCATATTGGCGATAGACCCATTCTTTGCTGGCAATATTGGGTGTCGTTACAAGTGTGCTCAGGACCTCAGCGTAGTCCGTAGGTAAGGGGAAGGCTGTCAGGTCAAGTTGCTGCCGCTGAACTAAATCGGAAGGCTGTTCCGCACGACGTTCATAGACGGGGGCCTCTGAGGTAAGAGCCGGCACGGGAATGCGAACGACCTCTTCTCCGTGCCATATCGTTCGGAACAGCCCGTCATCGGTGACCTCGCCGATCACTACCGCCTGGAGGCCCCATTTGTCAAAGACGGCTTTGACTGCCTCTTCGCAGCCGTCTTTGGCCACAATGAGCATGCGTTCCTGCGACTCGGAGAGCAGGAGTTCGTAGGGGGTTATCTCTTCTTCTCGCGTAGGGACATCATCGAGAGTCAGCACAATACCGGCTTCACCTCGGTCAGCCATTTCGACCGAAGAGCTGGTGAGCCCTGCCGCGCCCATATCCTGAATCCCGACAATAAGATCGTGCTGCATGAGCTCTAAGCAGGCTTCGATCAGGACGTTCTCGGTGAATGGGTCGCCAACCTGAACGGCGGGGCGGAGTTCCTCGGAGCGCTCGTCAAACTCTCGTGAGGCGAGCAGGCTGGCACCATGTATGCCGTCCCGGCCGGTCCGTGAGCCGACATAGATAACCGGATTACCGACACCGGCTGCCCGGGCGCGAAAAATCCGATCCGCCCGTGCAATACCGAGCGTAAAGGCATTAACGAGAATGTTGCCGTTGTAGCCGGAGTCGAAGTAGACTTCGCCGCCCACCGTAGGTACGCCGACGCTATTGCCATAGCCGCCAATGCCCGCCACAACGCCTTTGACAAGCTGTGATGTGCGTGGGTGATCGATAGCACCAAAACGCAGAGAGTTGAGCGAGGCGACGGGCCGTGCCCCCATCGTAAAGATATCGCGTAAAATTCCGCCTACCCCCGTTGCTGCCCCGTGATACGGCTCAATGAAAGACGGGTGGTTATGGCTTTCGATTTTAAATACCGCCGCCAGCCCCTCGCCGAGGTCGACGATGCCTGCATTCTCCCCCGGACCTTGCAGGATGGCCGGACCAGTGGTCGGTAAACGGCGTAGGAAATGCCGCGAGCTTTTATAGCTACAATGCTCCGACCACATGACCGAGAACACGCCGAGTTCTTCGAAGGTTGGGCTGCGGCCCAGGGTCTGGACGATCTGGTTGTACTCGTCGGTTGACAGACCGTGATCGTGAGCAAGTTGGAGATCAACCGGGGGTGAGGGTGCCATAACGTCAGATAAAGACTGAGGTGAATAGTTTACGTCCGTCTTCGCCCCCCAGCAGGGCTTCGACGGCATGTTCGGGATGCGGCATAAGGCCGACGACGTTCCCGTTTGGATTCGTCACGCCGGCGATATTGTGCAACGCGCCGTTCGGGTTGGCCGCGCGCTCTGCTGCGCCCGTTTCGTTCACATAGCGGAAAACAATCTGGTCGTTGTCGGTGAGGGATTGCACGGTGTCAGTATCCGCGACATAACAGCCTTCGCCGTGCTTAATAGGAATGGAGAGACACTCGCCCGCCGAACACGCGGAGGTAAAACGTGTCCGCGTGGTTTCTACCCGGATCGATACCCACTCGCAGATAAACGACAGGGAACGGTTGCGGACTAACGCGCCAGGCAGGAGGCCACTCTCGCACAGGATCTGAAAGCCATTACACACCCCTAGAACAGGCCCACCCGCATTGGCGAAATCGACCACGCTGTGCATAATCGGAGAGAACCGGGCGAGTGCCCCAGCGCGTAGATAATCGCCATAGGAAAACCCGCCGGGCAGCACTATGGCTTCGACACCCTGCAGGTCTTGATCTTTATGCCACAAGAGGACGGCCTCTTGCCCCAGAACGGCCTCAAGACAATACCATGCGTCTCGATCATCATTTGAGCCTGGGAATGTCACAATGCCCCACTTCACGCGGCTCTACTCCTCGACAATCTCAAAGCGAAAGTCTTCCGTCACTGAATTTGCCAACAGCCGTTGGCACATCTCTTCGACGCGTTGCTCGGCTTGTTGGTGCGACAGTCCAGTGAGTTGGACCTCTAAATATTTCCCCATACGAACCTCGCCGACCTCTGCATACGCGAGCGCATGCAGGGACAGAGCAATGGCTTTGCCCTGTGGGTCGAGAATGGCTTTTTTCGGCGTGACGTAGACTTTTGCCAGCATCAGCTTTCCTCCGGGCTCCCAAACACACGCTGAAAAATCGCGGTAGTATGCCGGAGGGCATGGCGCGCATCAAAAAGTTGATCGATCTCTGACGTATTTAAGAGCCTGCTGATATCCGGGTCACGGCGGACCTCAGCGGCAAAAGAGGCATTCTTCTCCCACACCTGCATGGCATTGCGTTGAACCCAGCGATACGCTTCTTCCCGAGAAATCCCTTTGCGGACCAAGGCTAATAACAGATGCTCAGAATAGATAGCTTCGCCTAAAATAGCCATATTCGTTTGCATCCGTTCGGGATGCACCACAAGCCGATCTAGGATCGTCGTTAATCGAGTCAGCATAAAGTCCAGCAGCGTGGTCGCGTCCGGTCCAATGACGCGCTCGACTGAAGAATGGCTGATGTCTCGCTCGTGCCACAGCGCAACATTTTCCAGAGCCGAGAGTGCATACCCGCGCAGGAGCCGGGCAAGTCCGCTCACATTCTCTAGTTGCCAGGGATTGCGCTTGTGGGGCATAGCGGAAGAACCCTTTTGGCCTGGCGTAAAGGGTTCCTGGACTTCAAACACTTCTGTCCGTTGGAGATGGCGGACCTCTGTGGCAATTCGATCCAGAGAGCTGCCAATGACTGCTAGGGTCGTAAAAAATGTCGCGTGACGATCGCGGGGAATAACCTGTGTAGAAATCGTTTCTGGCACCAGTCCTAACCGCTTACAAATAAATGTTTCGACTGCTGGATCAATATTCGCAAAGGTGCCGACTGCGCCGGAGATTTTCCCCACGGCAATCTCTTTTCGCGCTTGGCTGAGACGAGCCCGACCGCGCTCAATTTCCGCAAACCAGTGAGCGACTTTGAGGCCAAAGGTAATGGGCTCGGCATGCACGCCGTGGCTACGCCCGATCATGACCGTGTCCCGATGCTCTTGTGCGCGGCGTTTAAGAACGTCAAGCAAAGCGTCCAGATCTGTTAGAATCACGTCTGTTGCTTCACACAGTTGCAGTGCAAATCCGGTATCAATGACATCAGACGACGTAAGCCCAAGATGGAGAAAGCGTCCTTCTTCTCCAACGCTTTCCGCCACTGAGGTGACAAAGGCAACCACATCATGCTTGACCTCGGCTTCGATTGCTTGCATGCGAGGAATATTAATCCGGGCCCGCTGTCTCAGCTGAGGAACCACCTCTGCTGGGATTTCGCCACGCTCTGCTAACGCTTCACAAGCCAGCAGTTCGACTTCAAGCCACTTGGCAAGCTTGTTGTTCTCTGACCAGACGCGGTCGAGTCCCGGGCGAGTGTAGCGTTCGATCATGAGCGCAGTGCTATCAGAACTTCGACTGCCACCAAAGAGGGGGCTGCGTGCTCGACTGAACCTGAAGAAAGACAGCAACCGTTTAGTATTTCTATATCCTCAAGAATCCTAAAGAAGAAGAAAAAGGGTGTTGCAATCACACGAAAGGACGGGTAAGTCAGTATCTCCCTACCCAGATCGCACTGGGACAGGAAAACGGGGCGGCGTACCCAAGTGGCTAAGGGAGAGGTCTGCAAAACCTTCATTCACCGGTTCGAGTCCGGTCGCCGCCTTTCAACCTTCCTCCTTGCCATTACCTGCTGTCTTTGGTCCAAAGCACACGCCTCGTTCTGAATTGTGGATGAAATCGAGTAAATAGCCGACGTCTTCAGATGGAGATGCCGCCTGCAGTTGTTCGACCTTGTGGCGGATATTCCCTCGCGTGCGGAATAACGCAGAAAACGCCTGCTTGAGGGTCGAAATCCGCTCCCGGCTAAATCCCGCTCGACGGAGACCGATCGCGTTGAGACCGCGCACGGTGTGAGTCCCGTCCATAATGCAAAACGGCGGAACGTCACGGCTCGTCCGGGACAATCCGCGCAGGAGTGCCAACGTACCGATGCGCACAAACTGGTGAACCACACAGTTGCCTGAGATAAAGGCGCGGTCTTCTACGTGTACATACCCGGCAAGCAGTGCCCCGCCGGCAATGATAGTGTGGTTCCCGATTGTACAGTTGTGGGCGATATGAGCATGCTGCATCAGATAGTTATTATCCCCGATAATCGTGGCGCTGCCGGCTTTGGCACCACGATGGATTTGGCTCTGTTCCCGGATGATATTGCGGTGGCCGATCTTGAGAAAGCTCTGCTCGCCCTTATAGGTGAAATCCTGGGGAGTATGGCCGATCACTGCCCCCATGTGAATTTCATTGTCTTCTCCAATGTCAGTCCACCCGGTCAGGACAGCATGGGCGAGAATACGCGTTCCCTGCCCAATGCGGACGGCCCCATCGATGACCACATAGGGGCCGATATCGACGCTAGGATCAACCTCAGCCTGAGGATCAATGATGGCTGTGGAATGGATAGGCATGCGCGAGCAGCGATCCCGAAAAACAATTCTATGCAGGCTCGATCGAGTCGTCGTCAGAACAACCCGTTTGCTTTGCCTTTTCGCCAGGGATGCAGTAGGTATCACTGGCCCAGGCGCCAACGTCAAGCGTGCGACAGCGAGCTGAACAAAAAGGACGGTAGGGGTTATCCTGCCACGGGGTTTCTTTCCGGCAAGTTGGACACTTTGTGATGCGCATAGAAGTCCGGAGTCGAGAGAAAGGGAAAGCGGGCGACCGGATTTGAACCGGCGACGTCCAGCTTGGGAAGCTGGCATTCTACCACTGAATTACGCCCGCTCTGGATTCTGCCCTGTTCTCGTTCAAAAATTATTAGGGAAAGGAGGGAGTATTGTCAAGGAAAAAACCCCGGCCTCGTCCTACTCTCCCACAGCATTTCACTGCAGTACCATCGGCGCTGGAGGGCTTAACGACCGTGTTCGGGATGGGAACGGGTGTGGCCCCTCCGCCATTGAGACCGGGGGAATTTTCTGAGAACTTTAATAGCGAGCCTGTTGCATGCTGTCAAGCCTATACCTTGACTCGATTTGGACAGACTCTTAAGATCGTGCGCCTCGCTATGAGAAACGCCATGAAGGAACACATAGCTGCTATTTTTGAAGCCAGCATCGCTGCAAAACAACAATTTTTGCAAACACATTCCGATGCCCTGATACAAGCGACTGAAGCGGTTCTCAAAAGTATCCGAACGGGCGGGAAGATTTTGCTGTTCGGCAATGGTGGCAGCGCGGCTGACGCTCAACATATTGCCGCAGAGTTTGTGAATCGCTATCTGATCGAGCGGCCGCCGCTGCCTGCCATTGCACTGACGACCGATACGTCCGCCTTGACTTCTATTATCAACGATTACGGCCCTCTCGATGTCTTTGCTAAGCAAATACAAGCACTTGGGAAACCCGACGATATTGCTATTGCGATATCCACCAGCGGCAACTCGCCGAACATTCTTCGGGCCCTTGAAGTATGTCGAGAATTGGGGATGTCTACGATAGGCCTAACCGGTGGGAGCGGCGGAGAAATGCCTGCCTACGTTGACCACTGCTTGTGTGTAGCCGCAACAAACGTGACCCCCCGGATTCAGGAGACTCATATTCTGATCGGTCATGTAATCTGTGAGCTGGTCGACCATATACTGTACGGAGAAGGGCTTGCGTAGCCATGATCGTTCGTAAATATGGGTGCAGTATCTGGGGAGCGAGATGAAATTCCCCCCGATTGATCCGCGTCGAGCTGTGACCTATCCCCTCAACCAACGTAGCAGTAAAGTCGCCGCTCAAGGCTTTGGGAGTCGGTGGAGGACTGGGGGGAGTTTGCGCGACTTTCTGCGTTCTTTGCCCGACATTCTGGCTGCGGCTGACATGAGTGAGATTGTCCGGCGGATTGCGACGGCCGTCCAAGCCGGGCGGCCGGTAGTGCTGGGTATGGGTGCACATCCGCTCAAAGTCGGGCTTTCTCCGCTTATCACTGATCTACTGGAGCGCAAAATAATCTCCGCTGTTGCCATGAATGGAGCCGGAATTATTCATGATTTTGAGCTTGCCTATCAAGGTGCGACCTCGGAGGACGTTGCGGCCAGCCTCGATACCGGCCAGTTTGGTATGGCCCGGGAAACTGGAGAAATCTTGAATGCTGCGATCCGAACAGGAGTCAAAGAAAAAGGACTCGGTATTGGTCGCGCAGTTGGAGAATGTATCCAGGCAGAGCAACTTCCCTATGCCTCGCTGAGTGTGCTTGCCGCCTGCGCCCGTCTTGAGGTGCCGGCGTGTGTCCATGTTGCGATTGGAACGGATATTATTCATATGCATCCGCAGGCAGATGGAGCTGCGATCGGTCAAGGCAGTCTACGCGATTTTCACCTTCTGACGTCCGTTGTCACCCAACTGGAGGGAGGGGTTTTTATCAACCTTGGCTCGGCCGTCATTATTCCCGAAGTTTTCCTCAAAGCCCTGTCTCTGGCGAGGAATCTGGGCGCTACCGTCAAGGCATTTACCACAGTCGACTTGGATTTCATTCGGCACTACCGGCCGACAGTCAACGTCGTGCATCGTCCTACCCAACAAGGCGGGCGTGGCTTTCAGTTGACCGGCCATCACGAAATTCTCTTCCCGCTCTTGTGTGCGGCTGTCCTGGAAGAACTGGAAGAGCCGGAAGAGATTGGAAGAACTTGAAAGAGCGCCACGTTCAGTGCCTTGTCCAAGAGCAAGAGTATGGAGAGCTGCAGGGTGGGCAGAAGTTGTGTACAATCGTTACGCGCTATAGTCCGACCTTGTAGGTTATCCTGCTATGAAGTTTCTGCCATGAAGTCCCTGCTGTTTGTGCTGCCTACGATCCCGGCTACGCTGGCGGATCGTAAAAAATTACGGCCTACCGCCTATCATTCGGATCGATGGTAGGCGATGTTTTAGGAAGTCGTTGAGCTTGTGCAATTTGCCGAGGAGCTTGGGTTTGATGCCGTTGCCTTCCCTGAACACCATCTGCATAGCGAAGGGTTCGAGCTGGGCGCTCCGCCGGAGTTTCTCCTGTATGTGGCCTCCATACCAAACGCATTCAAGTCGGCCCTATCGGTTACGTTTTGCCTGGCTGGGACCCGCTCCGCTTGGCTGTCACAACGGCGTGGTTGGATCAACTAACGCACGGACGTTCCGATTCCCAGAAGATGAATTCGAATATCCGAGCGGGGAAAAACGTCTTCCTCCTGATGAATGGACAGTTGAACGTATGATGCGCGCAAACTACCTCTAAGCAGGTTCGGTTGATGATGTGGTGAAAGGAATAAACGCATTAGTCGATGCAGCCAATCCTGAATGGTTTGCTTGGTTATTTGACCAAGGGCTGTTACCTCAGGCAGAATTTAGGAAACAACTTGAAATCTTTGGGAAATACGTCCTGCCCCGTTACCGTTAAGTAGGAAGTCTGATAAGTGTCTCTGTGGCCCAAGCCCGCGCGAAAGCGGCGTGAGCGAGGCGCTCGAAGCAGCCACAGCCGCTGTGCTATGGCGATGGAGGGCAACCCTGGACACGCGGTTTGCAGCCGGGCGACGCCCAGAATCGACTTTTCTGATTCCCTCTAGTAGCTGGGGATGTGTGTTTCAGATGAGATCTCTGGTCTCTCTATCAAGCTGAGTCTGATGAAGAAGACCACGCGAGCAAAGCGAACGAGAGCCGGCATGCCACAATTCCAATACCAAGCGACAACGCCGCAAGGCAAGACCATTGAAGGGGTCATGGAGGTGGGGGAGGAGCGTGCGGTTGTCGCCTGGCTGCATGAGCAGGGCTATTTACCCCTCCAAATTACTCTGCCTGGACCACCACAGTCCAAAACCACACGGACGCAGCTGTCTTTCCCTACTCTGCCGTGGAGTGGGCGGGTCGCGCAACGTGACTTGCTCTTAATGACGCATGAATTGGCAACGTTGATTTCGGCTGGGCTGCCACTTGATCGTGCCCTGTCTGTGCTCACCGGGCTTGCTTCAAAAGCCGAGCTCAGCAAGGTGATAGACGAAATCCTCAAGGCCGTACAGCAGGGGAAATCGCTTGCGGAAGCATTAGCCGAGTATCCCGAAATATTTCCACCGCTGTATATTAATATGGTGAAAGCCGGTGAACTGGGCGGCTTTCTTGAGACCGTCCTGCAGCGCTTGGCAGAATATCTTGAACAGGCGCAAGAGGTGCAAGAAGAAATTAAGTCGGCCATGGCCTACCCGGCTATCTTAGTACTCGTCGGGGCCGGGGCCATTATTTTTATGTTCGTGGGTATCTTGCCCCGTTTTGCCGGGCTGTTTGCCGATAGTGGTCAAGCACTCCCAGCCTCAACGCAGTTTATGCTGGCGGTGAGTGGGGTCCTGCGGTCCTATTGGTGGCTTTTGCTTCTTCTCAGCGCGGGGAGTTGGTTAGGCTGGCGCCAATACGTGGCGACTCCACACGGACGCCTAGCCTGGGATGGCTGGTGCCTACGTATTATTCTGCTGGGCCCGTTGTTGCAGAAACGGGAGGTGGGACGTTTTGCCCGAACGTTGAGCACGCTACTCAAGAGTGGGGTACCCCTTCTGCAGGGGTTGGAGGTCGTCGAAGCGGTTGTTGGCAACCAGGTTATCCGTCATGCCGTCAAAGATGGGCGTGCCGGTATCCGGGAGGGGCAGGGTATGGCCGGTCCCCTTGGGCGGACGGGTGCATTTCCGACCTTGGCTCTTCAGATGATCGCAGTAGGTGAGGAAACGGGCCGGCTGGATGAAATGCTCGGGCAAGTTGCCGATTACTTTGAGAAAGAGACACGGCAGCAGATTCGCCGTATGACATCGCTTGTCGAACCGGTTCTGTTGCTGACTATGGGATTGGTGATCGGCTTTGTGGTAATTTCTATGCTCGTCGGCATCTTTAGTATGAACGAGATGGCATTTTAGGATAGAGATAAGGAGAGGCGCATGACACACAAGAAAAAGTCTGGCGGCCGCCAAGCGGGCTTTACATTAATCGAACTCTTAGTCGTCATGGTGATTATGGGCTTGCTGGTGGCGCTCGTTGGTCCAAATCTGCTTGGTCAAGTTGATAAGGCCAAACCTAAGACTGCGCGTACACAAATCGAGAACTTTGCCACCGCAGTTGAGATGTTCAAATTGGACGTTGGCCGCTACCCAAAAGAAGGCGAAGGACTTGTAGCTCTCCGCAAAGATCCTGCCGGCGTGGCGAGGTGGGATGGCCCGTATATGAAGAAAAGTATCCCAAAAGATCCCTGGGACAAGGCCTATGTCTATCGCACTGCCGGCCGGGAGTTCGAGATCATCTCGTATGGGGCCGATGGGGTCGAAGGCGGTTCCGGCCTGGACTCCGACATTCGAAGCTCTGAATAAGGGGTGCTTGAGTGGATTTGACCGCGACTGCGCAGCGTCTCTTTCAGATTGACTATCTTGACGGCCTCGGCATTGCTGTTGGGGCGTGCGAGGTGAGTTTCGTTCATAGTACCAAGCGCTTCTTTCGGATTGCTCTCCGCAAAGTCCGGACTGTACCATTGCCGGAAGATCGCGCAGACCACCTCCTGGCCTTGCGTCAGGCTTTGGCGGATTTTCTCGCCGCCATCGAAACGATACCGGACCAAATTGTTCTGTGCCTGCCTCGCAAAAATGCCAGTGTGAGCCGGCTGCTCGTGCCTGAGACCGCACGGAGTTCATTGGAACAGGTGATCCGATACGAGGTAGAGCGGCTCTTACCCTTTCGCGAGGATGAGATCTATTACGATTATGTGACCACTGAAGTTGGGGGAGAAGAACAACGGCTGGGCGTTGTGATTTTTTGTTTTCCCCGCGAAGACGTGGATCCTGTCGTTGATGCATTAACCGCAGCCAAGGTGCAGCCGCAGATCGTGACCTTGAGCAGTGCCGCCCAGGCGACAACGCTACTCGCGTGTTCGCCTGTCTCCGAAGCGCAGCAGGTTCTCGTTGCTCGAGATAATGGCTCCTTCGAACTGAATTTCCTCGACAAACACCAACTGGTGGCAAGCCAGACCGTGCCGGTCAGTCGTGTGCCGGAGCCGGCTGCGTTTACTGATATCCTCACGCAAAGCATTGCGCGGAACTTTCCGGGCAGTGCTCCTGATACCACGCCGATCTTTAGCTGGGATGACACGGGTTCTCTCCCGCTCAGGGTAGACGCGGAACGTGATCTGAAAGGCTTGGCCCAGGAACAGTTTGTGCTGGGAGAAGAAGAACCCTGCTCTACGGTCACCTGTTCCGCGTTGGGAGCGGCGTTACAAGCCGTTGGCGAGGGAGGGCAGATTAATGTTCTGCCTGCGGACAGGCGTGCGCATCGAGAAAAACGTCTCTCTGCGCTGACCCTTGTTTTGGTTGGCTGTATTCTTATGCTTGGGATCGTGTGGGCAACAGAAATCGTTATCCAAGACCGTCGGACCTTGCAGGCGTTAACCGCACAGATTGATCAGCTTGATCCTCAGGTCCGCCGCGTCCAGGACCAAGAAGAAGAAGCCCAGCGCTACCACGAGCAGCTCCAAACGCTCCGGACGGCCACGCTCATCCGCTTGACCCCCTTGCTGAACGACTTGTCCATTCTGATCCCTAAAGAGGTCTATCTGACGACGTTTCGTTTCAAGAAGAATGGAGAGGTGGAGTTGAGTGGCGTCGCGAAAACGGGCTCGGCCTCTGATTTAGTGGCGATCCTTGAGGCGTCTGAATGTCTGCAGAACGTGGCCCCTAAAGCACCGTTTACAAAAACGGGAAAGGGCGAAACCTTTACCCTGGGGGCACAGGTGAACCCATGCGGTTAGGGGCAGTGTGGGCCGTATGGCAGCGGCTCTCATCCCGTGAGCGCAGATTAGCGACTGCTGCCGTGGGCGCGCTCGTATTGGTCGGTATTCGGTATGGCATTATTGCGCCGTATCTGTCCTACACGGCAAGACTTGAAGCGACGATGGAGCGCGATCTGCGACGTGTTGCAAAAATGCAGCGTTACCAGGCCCGCACTGATCAGGTCCAAGAACGCGTTCAGACACTGGAGCAACGTTTCAGCGTAGCCCAACAACAGCTCGTTCCCGGCGAAACACCGACGCTCGCAGCAGGTAATCTCCAGGCGCATATCCAGACACTCGCGGACCAAAGCGGGCTCCAAATCGTCACCACACAGGTGATGCGAGAGGACACGCTTGGATCGTTTCGGAAAACGACGGTGCAGATGACCTTTCGCGGTGATACGCCTGCTCTTGCGAATTTTCTTTCAGGCGTTGAGTATGGTGAATGGCTCCTTACTGTGTCGCGGTTAGAGGTTCGTAGTCTGGGCCGTCACGGTGTGAGCGCGCGACGGGTCCGATCTCAGGGGAAACGTCCACCACTCACAATCACCCTTGAAGTTGAAGGAATCTTGCAAGGGATTCCAGGGTCGAATGAGAAGTGAGGCGTAGGCATGCGGATTCGACGCTTTTTACACCTTATCCTGGGAGTGGCGGCCTTATGCCTGGTGTGGCAGATTGTGACGACCTGGAACCGTACTCCGCCTATTGCCCATTCCGCTCCGGGTCGTGGTAGCGAAGAAGACGGAGCGCTGATGTCCCTTCCGGCTCGACCCGCCCAGGTCGGCGCAGGCTTGGCGAAACAGATTACCGACAAAGACCTCTTTTCTACGGAGCGACAACGACCAGAGGTGATAGCCGAGAGCCCTCCGGCCGAACCTATTCCTCCCCCATCTCATCTTACACTTGTCGGGGTGTTTCTTGCGCCAGGACGAGAGGAAGCCTTTCTCGCCGACTCCTCACAGGCGAACAAAGTGACTCGGGTGCAAAAAGGCAAGCAGATTGGCCAGTATCTCCTGGCTAAGGTCACGTCAACCGAAGTAACACTGTCGCTTGGACCGGACGCTGGCGAGGTGAAGCTGTCCTTACGACTGCTTGACAGCCAGGGTGCAAAGAAAGCACCTAGAGTCCTCCCTGAGAAGTCACGAGCGGGACATACAAACCGGAAGCAGGCAAGTCGTAAACCAAAAAAATCAGGGCCTGATGATACGGTCCTGATTCGGCAGCAAATCCAACGAATGCAGCGGCGCCTGCGCAAGATCCGCCGTCAAACTGCTCGTGAGAATCGTATTGGGCCAGACGGACGCTAAAGACATAGAGAGAGTGGGTAAGAAGTGAGGACAAGCGAGGTGGGGATGGTACGGGTCTGGTGTTGGAGCATCGTTCTTTTATGCACGCTCTTACTGGTCGCGTTAGACAAGGGCTTGGCCCAAGACGCCCCAAGTTCTCCGCCAACGGAGAGCGGCGATACGGAGGGCTGTGTTCCTGTTGGTGATGCCGAACTCATTGAGTTTAATTTTGAAGGCGCGGATATCCGGGAAGTGATCCAGGGGCTGGCCGCTGGGCTGTGTATCCACTATTCGATTGATCCACGTGTGCAAGGCACGGTGACCATTCGTACGGCGAGTAAACTGAGTGGCCAGGACCTGTTTCCTCTCTTTCATCAGATCCTGCGGACGAATGGCATAGCCGCGGTGAAGGTGGGTGAAGTCTACCATATTGCCCCGGTCGGAGAGGCAAAAACCCGTGTTCCGCTGTTAACACAAAGGGACGAGCGACGAGTAGCGGCGGCTCAGGATGAATTCGTCATTGAGCTGGTCAAGGTCGAATATCTGGCGGCTGGACAAATGGCTGAGATTATTCAGCCCTTTGTCTCGCCAGGCGGCGATGTGGTGGCCTATCCGCGCGGAAACCTGGTTATCCTGACGGATTTGGCTTCAAACGTCGAGCGTCTGAAAGAGCTGATTGCCGCTTTTGATACGGATACGTTTCGGGAACTCCATGCCCAGGTCTACCGGATTGAACATGCCGGTGTTGAGGATATTGGCAAGGAGTTGGCGAGTGTCTTGCAGCCGTACGGTGTCACACCGCAGAGCGCAGAAGAACGTGGCGTGTACATCATTCCGCTTCTTCGGCTGAACTCGCTTGTGGTGATTGGGTTCAATAACGAAATTTTTAGCCAAGTAGAAACATGGATTACACTCCTTGATGTGCCGCCTGAAAAAGGCGCTGGACGCACTGTGCACGTCTATACGGTGGAGAATTCAAAGGCAGCGGATCTGGCCGACGTGCTGGGCGATTTATACGGTGGTGGGGGCGGTCGAAGCAGTCGAAGCAGTCGAAGCAGTCGAGGGAATGAAGAGCGGGGGGCAAGAGGAGGCAGCACCCGAGGCGGAAACGGGGAACGCGGTAGCGCGCGCTCTTCGAGCGGTGGTGGTTTGGGATCAGGCGGGCTTGGGGGTGGGCGGGGTCGAAGCGGCGGGCGCAGTAGCCGAAGCTCACGCGGAGGCGGAACCCAGAGTATTTTGATTGAGCCCAAAGAAGGCGAGCCATCGATTTTTAAAGAAGAAGTCCGGATTGTGGCTGATGAAAGTTCGAACTCGTTGATTATTTTGGCCACGCCACGCGATTACGAGAAAATCCGAGAGGTTTTGGTCAAGCTCGATGTGGTTCCCAGACAGGTCTTGATCGAAGCCATCATTGCCGAGGTGACGCTTAATGACGACCTCCAATTTGGTATTGAATGGGCCCTCGCCAATGGCGGACTAAGCAGCGCGGGCGGCACTACTGAAGAGGGCGGCACGAGCAGTGGGAATATCTTCGATTCAGGTATCCTGACCGGGGCGAAACGTGCGGCGAGTGTCGGGAGCAGTGGCTTGTTTTCGTTTATTACCGACCGAGACAAATTTTTTGCCCTACTGACTGCCGCGAGTACGAAGTCTCATGTGAATATCCTGGCCACTCCGCATGTCCTCGCCGTGGATAATCGCGAGGCCACTATTATAATTGGTGAAGAAATCCCCATCTTGACATCAACCCAGCAGAGTACCCTAGCAACTGCCAATATTGTCTCAAGCATTCAGTACCGGGACACCGGGATCATACTAACCATCCTGCCCCAGGTCAATTCGGCTGGCCTGGTCAATATGGAAATCAGCCAGGAAGTCAGTAGCGTTGGAGTGACGTCGTTCGGTGATACTAACTCGCCGAGTTTTACAAATCGTCAAGCGGAAACGACGGTAGTGGTGCGCGACCGCGAGTCCATCCTCATTGGGGGCATTATTGACGAGCGGGTCGAGCGCACCCGTAGCGGAGTCCCCTTTCTGATGGACATTCCGGTGCTTGGTCGTCTGTTTCGGGTCGAACAAGACAGACGTGAGCGCACTGAACTGATTATCCTGATTACGCCATACGTGATTCGTGATCGGGACGAAGCACAGTTAGTGACGCAAGAGTTTACGGACCGGATCCGCAAACTTAAAAAGATGATCGACAGTGCACGCCAGCCGAGTCGGGGTACGCCGCCGTCCGCGTCAGCGCAAGAAGAAAACCGCTAGAGCAATTTGCAGCTGCGTTTGTATAGGGTCCAGACCCGGAGCCCCCCTTGCCCCTCGGACAAGCCTGTCCTGAGACAGGAGGGAAACAGGAGCGGCTGTGGGTGAGGGTGAAGAGCCTTGGCAAAATCACATGAAAACGGTATGAGGCGGGACGGTTCTGGACAGGGGGAAAGGGATGCGAAGATTTGGAGTCTTTTGTCTATTGGCAATCGTGATTGCCGGCGCATACGCGAATGCGTTGGAGAGTGGTTTTGTTTTTGACGATTTCTCTCTGGTGGTGAACAATTCCGCTCTGCCTCGCATTGCTGCCAATCCGAGCCTGGTGTTGAAACCGAAGACGCTTGGATATCGACCCGTGCGGACCCTGTCCTACGCTGTGGATTATCGCCTCGGTGGGCTGCAAGCTGGTCAGCTCGACGCCTGGATCTTCCATTTGAACAATATCGTCTATCATTGGCTCACGGCTTGTCTTGTTTTTTTGATTGCCTTGAGCTTGACCAATATCCGGACACATGTGGGCGGAGTACAGTCTGAGGGCGAGGGGGATATGCGCTGGCAGCCGGCTGTCTTTAGCGCGTTGCTGTGGGCGCTGCATCCTGTCCAAGTCGAAGCGGTGACCTATATATCCGGTCGGCGGGATATCTTGACCACGCTGTTCTTTTTGTGTGGTTTCTGGGCGTTTCTTGGCTGGCACGGGCAACGGACAGTCGGGAAGCGGATAGCGTGTTTTCTTGCCCTTGCGCTGAGCTATGTTCTCGCGGTGGCAAGTAAAGAAATGGCGCTTACCCTGCCGCTGGTGATGCTGAGCTATGATGCGTTTCGCGCCAGCCAGGTGCAGGGCATGTCTCTCGGTCCACGCTATATGGGAGAAGTGGTACGAGGCCTAGGACGCGCAGTATGGAAACATAAGTTCCTCTATGCACCGCTGCTCCTTATCGGTGCGTATTTCGCGTGGTATGGGGTGTTCAGGCTTCTGCCGACCTGGGCTATTCCGTGGTACGGTGGCGGTGTTGTTACGAACTTCCTGACTGTCGCTCGTATTTGGGTGTATTACCTCTTCTTGTTGTGTGCTCCGATTCATCTGCTGGCGGACTATACGGGGGCTTTCCCAGTAACCCTGTCACCGTTTGACCCGTTGTCTTGGCTGGCTGTCGGCTTTCTGTTGTCCCTTGGGCTGCTGGTGCTCGCCGCGTTGCGGTCTTCCTGGTTAGTTGCCTTTGCGCTCGCCTGGATCGCTATTACTCTCCTGCCGGTGTCACATATCATTCCCCATCCGGAAATGATGGCTGAGCACTATTTGTATCTGCCGTCTGTGGGGTTTTGTCTTCTTGTTGGACTCGGGTTTGCCCACGTCACACAAAACCGAACCGAAAATCGTTGGATTTCCACGCTGGGGTACGGAACCTTCAGCGTGCTTGTATTGGCTTGCGTGTACATCGCTGTGATGTCGTATGGCGAGACGATGGCGACACTCAAGCGGGAGCTTGCTCTCTCGGGGTATGCGCTTGGTTTTTATCTTGTGGTCATTCTCGGAGGCGTTTGGCTGACAAACAGGACAGGAGAGGAACGCAGGCCAATTGTGTTCGGTGCGCTCGCTGCAAGCGTGCTGGCCGTACTGCTCGCATTTTATAGCGTTCGCACTGTCATACGGAATCGGGACTGGCGCGATGATCTGGCATTCTATACCAAGATGGTCGAGGATAACCCAGTCTCATGCCGGGCCCGGCTTGGATTGGGCTATGTCGCGGATCGCAGTGGACTGTCGCGCATGGCTATCACTCATTATCGGCGCGGGATCCAGTTGTGTCCCGGTGATCCACGTCTGCATGCCAACGTTGGCGCTTCATACCAAAAAATAAAAATGTTAGGCCCGGCGAAACAGGCCTATGAAGAAGCGCTTCGACTCCAGCCTCGGAACGCTTCTGTCTGGAATAATATGGGCTTTTTATACATTGAGACAGGCGAATTCGTGCAAGCCAACGAAGCGTTGCAAAAGGCCAAGCGGCTCTCTGCCGGCCGAGATCCGGCCGTCTACGCCAACCTAGGGCTAATGCACGAGATCCAAGGCGAGTACGGCTTAGCGCTTGCCGCCTATCAAAGAGGTCTCCAGCTGGTGCCTGCGGGTGACTTCTACCCCGAAAAAATTGAGTCTATGCAAGAAAAACTCGCACAGTAAGGAGTGGCTTGAAGGATCCACCTCCCTCAAGCCAACAACGTCCGCGCAATCACTTTGAGTTCTAGAATCGGCTTCACGCCTTCAAAAATGGGCAGAACGAGCGCATCCACGACATAGCGCGAAATAGCATATTCTTCGCCGTATCCCCAACCGCCGTGGATGAGCTGGCCTTCCTGGGTGACCCATACGGCCACATCGCAGGCGAGTAGTTTTGCCATAGCCGCAGTCAGAGTGGCAGCTTCGTCCTTATCCATGGCTGGCGCGGCGGTATGGGTCAGCTGCCGTACGCCGGCAATATGGGCCGCCATACGGCCAAGCTTGTACTGTGTGAGCTGAAAATCGCCGAGTGATTTCTTAAACTGCTTACGTTCGGCCGCGTAGGTCGCACTCACCTCAAGCGCAGCTTGGGCCAGTCCGGTAGCCCGTCCGCCGGTTTGCAGACGCCCGGCGGCAAAGCCTGCCATTTGTAAGTAAAAGCCTTTGTGCAGGCCGGCTTCTCCACCCACAAGGTTTTCAGCTGGGACGAAATATTTCTCAAGATTCAGCACATACGAGTGCATGCCTCGATAACCCAGGGTTGGAATGGCGTCGCCTTGGAGCACGCCACCGGACGGTTGCTGTATCTCAAACGAGTGGCCTGGAAAAGAATCTTTCTCAACTATGAACAACGACAATCCGCGTGCGCCGGAACCCGTGTCCGGATTGGTGCGAGCGAGCAGGGTAATGATATCAGCCCGTCCGGCAAACGTGCACCACGCCTTTGCGCCATCAAGGATATAGCCGTTTTGCCCATCCACCGCGGCTGTTTCAGCCCGACATTTCACCGCGGCTACATCTGAGCCCGTATCCGGCTCGGTTACGGAAATCGCGACCATGAGTTCACCCGCAGCCATCGGCGGCAGCCATTTTTTCTTCTGATCCTCTGTGCCGCCGCGAAGGAGAGCTTTGGTCAAGATTTCCGGCCGGGTGATCAGACTCCCGGCTACTCCTAGTGAGGCCGCAGACAGCTCCTCGGTAGTAATAATCATGGCCAGATTGCCCATGCCGCCGCCGCCATACTCCTCAGGCACCGACATGCCGAAATAGCCCAACTCCGACATGTTTTTAATTATGGATTCCGGGATAAGCTCGTCGTTACGGTGTACGCGTTCGGCAATCGGAGCAACTTCGCTTTTGGCAAACTGGCGAACCGAGTCGCGGGTCATTTCTGCGATGTCATCCTCTAGCCACGAGTTATTAACACCTTTTGTGGCTAGAACAGCCTGACCGATGGTGCGAAAGCGGCTTTCGTGGGCACCATCCCGGATTGCCGCTTTGACTTCAGCCTGGCCTAGCGTATCGTTGAGAAAGGACTCGTCAAACCCAAAATCATGGAGATGTATACTTGCCTGTCCGACCAGCTTTTGGCTGACTTCAGCAGTAAACCCGAGTGCCATATTACTGATGTTGCCGTTATCGTCTCCGCCATTTTGTTTGGCCGCTTGGGCATAGTTGAGCAAACACCGGGCTGCCTCGACTTCGGTTGCCAGGTAGGCGAGACGTTCTGCATGGACCTGATGATCATCAATGCCTTTGCCCTTATTAGTCAGTATACGGCCATGCTGGAGCGCCTTATCCCGAACTTTCTGCAGGGTGTCAACGATAAGGCTGATTTGTTGTAGGACATCGGGCATAAAGCTCTCCTTAAGGTGAAAAAAGTCTAAAAAAGATACCACTCGCCTCTTTATCCGACTAGGGCGGTTGGGTGGCAAAGGAGAATCTGATACAGAGAAAATTCAGATTTCTCATAGCTGACAGCTATCGCACTTAGGGGGCTCGTATGTTCGTACTTGATGAGGGAAAACGTTTCGTGATTCCCCGCACAGAAATGACCTATCCCGGCCATAACATGAAACTGCACCAAAACGCGGCTAACCAGGTCAAAGCACCCGTTGACCATGTCATGATGGATTTTGAGGACGCCTGCCCGTATGAGTTCAAGGGTCCGCAAAGCCGGGAGTGCGTGGTTGAGGCGCTCAACACGCTGGATTTCGGTAAGAAAGTCATTACCGTGCGCCCCAATAATATGCGCTCAGAGTTTTTCCTTGGCGATATGGAAGCGATTGTGAAAGGCGCGCCCGATAAATTCCACGGGATTATTCTGCCCAAGACGCAGGGTCCGGACGATATTAAGTATGTGTCCAGCCTGCTCGACAATCTGGAAAAAGAAGCGGGTTGGAAATCGCGCATTCAGATCGAATCCCTGATCGAAATCCCCCAGGCCATTGTGAATGCCTACGCGATTGCGACGGCTTCAGACCGCATGGCAGGTCTCATTTTCGGCATTGCCGACTTCGCTGCTACGCTCGGTATTCGTGATATTGTCAAAGACCAAAACATTAATTTTCACTACTCGAAACAGGCCGTGGTCGTGGCAGCCAAGGCGGCCGGTCTGCACGCCATTGATAACGTTTACCTGCCGTTGTGGCGAAAGAATGACCCGGAAGAAAAGGTCAAAGAAATAGAAACTGGTCTACGTGAGAAGAATATCGGAGCTGCGAACCTCGGCATGGATGGTACCTGGGTGATTCATCCCCAGCAGGCTGAGATTGCCAACGAATGCTACACCCCGAATGATGATCAGGTGAAATACGCCACGCGCGTGCTGGATCTCTACCACGAGAAGGGTGGCGGTTCGATGCCAGATCCGGAAACCGGCGAAATGATTGACGAGGCGACGGTTAAGATTGCCCTTATGGACCTGGCAAAAGCCGTTCAGGCGGAAACGGCTGAGCCGGCCTACCTAGCTGAGCAAGCGGCCAAGAGCAAAGCGATTACCGGCTACGATATCTTGGAGCAGATGAAGCGGGTGGGGTAAAACCTTCTGACAAAAGTAGGGACGAGGTGACCTTACCTGGTCCCCCTTGCAGATCCTGCCAGTTCTAAGAGCCACTCACAAAACTCTTGTCCCGTAGGCCTGGATACCTGCTTGCGCAGGTATGACACAAAAAGAACTGTCATTCCCGTGGAAACGGGAATCCAGGGGCGGGGTTGGGGCGCTGACAGCGTGCTTCAGGCAGTTTTGTTATGCATTCTAAGCGACTTTCCGAATTTTTTCCGGGATAGAGCCATCGTCTTGGGCGCTCTCTTGGCCCTGCTTGTGGGTCATTTCGAGCAATGACATCCAGACAATTTTGTGAATATCTTCCCGGTTGATCAGTGGATAGACTGCACTGACACGTTCGGTGATACCCTTGACCTGCTCCTCAAATAGGTTGGGCTCAGGCTCGTCCGATGCGGATTCTGCCAAGGTATTTGGTAAGGGCGACATGTTTTTCAAAGAAGGCACGATGAGTTCCCCAGTTGGCGAGAAAACCGAAGTCCCTGGGGTCAGATCGAGCGGCATGTCGGGGTCTTGCATATACGATTGGGTTCGTTCCTCGTGCCGCCAGAGCCCGAGGACGACCAGAGCACAGCCGACGTGTAAAATCCCGAACCCCCACAGAGCGGCTTTGAGACCGAGCGCAAAAACGCTCAGGACAAACAATCCCAACATGAAAACAGTATAGCCACTGACTGCCAGGCCCATATGGGATCCCTCCTTCCTTTGATTCTACAATACCGAGGGGCACCGATTCAAAGATGAGATCGGGAAAATCGCCCTTTCTCTTTAGCGCCTATCCGAATAACCATGGGCACCCGGTTCTGTCATTCTGAGTGAGGCGAAGAATCTCTCCCCTAGGCGTAGCGATGTTTCGCGACACTCAACAGGGCACCTGGAAACCGTTATGCGGAGAGGTTCTTAGGAATGCTCTCAGAATATGCTATTCTTTCGAACATTCTGCTGAATCGGCGACGCAAGGATCAGACATGACAAAAGACAGACCTTGGGTAATGCGGACCTATTCTGGTCACTCAACCGCGCAGGCCAGCAACGAACTCTACCGTCTGAATCTGAGTAAAGGGCAAACGGGCCTCTCGGTTGCCTTCGACCTGCCGACGCAGACCGGCTACGACAGTGACCACGCACTCGCCCGGGGCGAGGTTGGAAAAGTTGGGGTGCCCATTTGCCATGTCGCCGACATGGACACGCTGTTTGCTGACATCCCGCTCGACCAGATGAATACGTCAATGACGATTAATGGTCCGGCGGCCTGGCTTCTGGCCTTGTATATTGCTGCGGCCGAGCGACAGGGGGTCGGACCCGAGGCGCTCCAAGGAACAACGCAGAACGATATTGTTAAAGAATACTTGTCGCGCGGAACGTATATTTTCCCGCCTGAGCCCAGCCTGCGGCTCATCAGCGATGTCATTACGTATACCGTCAAGAACGTGCCGAAGTGGAATCCGGTCAATGTGTGCTCCTACCACCTCCAGGAAGCCGGAGCCACACCGGTTCAAGAAGTTGCGTATGCGCTGTGTACCGCAATTGCGATCCTTGACACCGTGCGCGATTCCGGCCGACTTGAAGCTGCTGAATTTACCGCAGCGGTCGGACGTATGAGTTTCTTTGTGAACTCCGGGGTGCGTTTCATCGAGGAAATTTGTAAGCTCCGAGCCTTTGGCCAACTGTGGGATAACGTGACGCGTGAGCGCTACGGCGTCGAGAATCCGAAATTCCGCCGCTTTCGGTATGGGGTACAAGTGAACTCGCTTGGCTTGACCGAAGCCCAGCCTGAGAACAATATCCCCCGGATCGTATTGGAAGCCTTAGGCGTGACACTCAGCAAGGACGCCCGCTGTCGTGCCATGCAACTGCCCGCCTGGAACGAAGCCTTAGGCTTGCCTCGACCATGGGATCAGCAGTGGAGTCTGCGTATTCAACAGATTCTGGCTTTTGAGACCGACGTGCTGGAGTATGGGGATATTTTTGAGGGCAGTAAGGTCGTCGAGGGCAAGACGAACGACATTAGACAGGCCGGCTGGGCTGAGGTTGAACGGGTGACTGAAATGGGCGGGGTGATATCTGCCTTGGGCTATGTCAAAGAGCAACTTGTTGCGAGTCATACTGCGCGGGTGCGGAATATTAACGCGGGCGATCACGTTGTCGTTGGGGTCAACAAGTTTACCGAGACGGCTGAATCTCCACTCTATACGGGAAATTCCTCAGCTATCTTGAAAGTTGATGAGGAAGCCGAGCGCGACCAGGTTGCACGGCTTGAGGCATTCCGAACGGAACGGACCCAGGCCGATGTTGAGGCGGCGCTCTTAAGTCTGCGTGATGCTGTGAAGAATGCTGAGAACATCATGCCCGCGTCTATTCAATGCGCACACGCCGGGGTGACGACCGGAGAGTGGACGCAAACGTTGCGGGACATTTTTGGAGAGTTCCGAGCGCCGACCGGCATCGCCGGTGCAGCGGCAGTACCCAACGTGAGTGGGAAGGTCGGAGATGAACTGGAGGCGCTCCGGATGCGAGTCCGCAAGACTGCGGACATCTTGGGCCGGCCTCTCAAAGTTTTGATTGGTAAGCCTGGTCTGGATGGACACTCAAATGGTGCCGAGCAAATTGCGGTGTGGTGCCGTGATGCCGGGATGGAAGTTGTGTACGAGGGCATCCGTCTTTCTCCAGAACAAATCGTGACTAGCGCACGAGATGAAGGGGTGCATCTAGTTGGCCTGAGCATCTTGTCCGGATCGCATCTGCGACTGGTTCCTGAGATCCTGACTGGTTTACGCCAGGAAGGACTCGACAACGTTCCGGTCGTGGTGGGTGGCATTATTCCGGAAGATGATGCTGAGAATCTCCGCCAGGCTGGGGTCGCGCGCGTGTACACACCGAAGGATTTTAAGATGCTGCGTATTCTGTCTGATATGGTCGACATCGCTGAAGAAGCGGCTTGAGGGCAGCCAGTATTTTTTGAATTCTCGGTTAACAATCTTTTGGGAGAGGGCCGACGCCCTGTCCCTGTCTGTATTGTCTACAATTAATAGTGAAGGAAAAAGCTCTGCAGATCGACGTTTCTGCGCTGGTGAATTTCAATCGCCAGGCCATCGCCCTTGCACTTAATCTCCTTGAAGATCGCCGTCCCCGTCTTCAGGCGCAAGCGCTGACGCTACTCGACGAACTCTCAACCCTGCCCGCACCAGCGCACGTTGTCGGCATCACCGGCCCGCCTGGAGTTGGGAAAAGCTCGCTGATTGCGCGATTGATTGCGCGACAGGCTCAGATCAGCCGGCGCGTAGCTGTGGTTGCCGTTGATCCGTCAAGCAAAGTGTCTGGTGGGGCGCTGTTAGGTGACCGAGGTCGGATGCAGATTTCACTCCAGGCGGAAGTCTACGCCCGAAGCTTTGCCGCTCGCGATCGTCTTGGTGGGCTGAGTCGCGAGGCGTTTAGCGCTGTTTTTTTATTACGCCACTGCTGTGATGTGGTCCTGGTGGAAACCGTTGGTGTTGGTCAGAGTGAGACCGATATCGCCTCCCTCGCCGATACCACAGTTTTGGTGGTGCAGCCGTTTTCCGGTGATGTCCTTCAGTTCCTAAAGGCTGGGGTGATGGAAATTCCTGATATCCTTGCCGTAAACAAGGCAGATGACCAAGCCTTGGCACAGCAAGCAGTGTCCGACGTACAGACCGCGCTCGCGCTTGAGAGGGGATCGTTTGATCAGGGGTCACTTGAAGGATCATGGCAGAACCCCGTGCTCGCTGTCAGTGCGGCGACAAACCTGAATATTGATACACTCGACGACGCCATGACTGCGCATTACCAGCATCTACAGTCAACGCATAAGCTGGAAAATAAGCGTGCAGATCAGGCTATGGCCTGGGCCGTTGGAGAAATACTGCACGAGGTTGGTCAACGCGGCTTGGCCATTTTAGGCGGAGTTGAAGGTGTCCGCTCCCTATGGGGAGAGCAAACACAGCAGTGGAGTGCGATCCGGAAACTTGCGACCCTGCTCGATAGGGTTCGGTATCGTGCTTGACTCTAGAGGCTGCTCTTCGTATTTCCCTTTCTGCTAAGAAACAGACTGTCGTGAAAAACAGAGATCAGGAGACGAAAATGCGGAAGTGGTATCTCTTTGGGCTTCTGGCTTGGATAATCGGTGCAGGTCTTTTCGTAACGAATAGCTTTGCTCAGAGCAATGAAGCAGATGCACTCTGGAGTCAGTGCGGCGGGAAACAGACTCCTGCGAAAAAGCGTGCGTGTTATCAGAAGGGACTGGGGGAAATTCTTCGTAAGCATGGGACTGAACAGGCACTCACAGCCCTCGAAGAGCTGACCAGCCAAGATCTCGATGTGCTACGTAATGCCCACCCGTATACGCATCATCTTGGCCGGGCCTCGTTTACGTATTATCAGGACGTAGCCGAGGCGTTCGCTCACTGCCGGGAGACCTTTTGGTCCGGCTGTTATCACGGGGTGCTGGAAGGCTATTTGCGCAGCCTGCGTGAAGTGGAGTCTGAAAATATCGCGAATGTGTGCAGCACGATCATAGATACGTGGCAGTCAACTTTTTTGCGGTATCAATGTTTGCACGGCCTCGGTCATGGGCTGGCCTTGTACTTTAATCATAATATTCACAAAGCGCTTGCTGCGTGTGATGCGTTGGCCTCCCCGTGGGAGCGCGAGTCGTGTTACAGCGGGATATTTATGGAGAATATTGTCGCTTATCTTCATCCACATCACACACATCACGCACCTCAGGATAGGCATCAGGCCCAGCACGAAAGCCCGAAAAGTTTGCTCCGGCCTGAAGATCCGCTCTATCCATGCAACGCCATTGACCACCGCTATCAACGCGCCTGTTATCGGATGCAATCCTCAGCCATTGTGGCCTTTACGCAGTACGATTTCGCCCAAGCGTTTCAGGAGTGTGAAAAAGCGCCGGCAGAATTTGTACCGGTTTGCTATCAGAGTCTCGGTCGTGATGTCAGTGGATACACCCTGCGTGATCCGACAAAAACTATTGCCTTGTGCCGGAAAGGCAGCTCAGACAACGCGACACAATGTTTTGTGGGTGCGGTAAAGGATTTTATTCTGACCCAGGCTGACCCCCAGCGCGGATTGGCTCTGTGCCGTCGGCTGGACGAAGGCTCGAAAGAGGCCTGCTATGCCGCCACCGGAGAGGTTTTGCTGTCTTTATATCCGGACCGGAAAAAACGAGCGCAGTCGTGTGCACAAGCCGAAGACGCGTATATTGCCGCCTGCCAAGCCGCGGCTTCTGCTTCTTGAGACGAGTTACGCCTTACTATAGTCGTAAAACCCTTTGCCTGTTTTCCGGCCCAAATACCGCGCTGCGACATAGTTGCGCAGCAGTGGGCAGGGGCGGTATTTGTCATCGCCTAAGCCATGCTGCAGGCGCTCTAACACCGCCAGGCAGGTGTCCAGCCCGATCAAATCCGCCAGAGCTAAGGGCCCCATAGGCTGATTCGTGCCGAGTTTCATACCCTGGTCAATATCCTCAACCGTTCCAACACCCTCATACACGGCATAGATAGCCTCATTAATCATAGGCAGCAGGATACGGTTGACCACAAAGCCGGCATAGTCCTGGGCTTGAATCGTGATCTTGCCCATCTTTTTGGCCAGTGCATCTATTGTCGTATACGTCTCATCGGCAGTAGCGAGCCCGCGAACAATCTCGACTAACTGCATGACCACAGGCGGGTTCATAAAATGCATGCCGATGACCTGTTCCGGTCTTTTGGTCACCGAACCCAATTCGGTGAGTGAAATAGAAGACGTATTACTCGCCAGAATGACTTCAGGCCGTGTGATCCGGTCCAGTTTCCGAAAAATATTTTCTTTGATAGTATACTCTTCTGGGGCCGCCTCAATAATCACATCCGCGACAGCGAGGTCTTCAAGCTCGGGAGTGCCGCTCAAACGTCCTAGGATCGCGCGTTGCTCGTCAATCGAGAGCTTCCCGCGATCTGTCAAGCGGGCCAGATTCTTTTGAATATTCTCTAGGGCACGTTCAACGATTTCCTTTGTGACATCATACAGCAGGACTGAAAATCCGGCTTGGGCCGCAACCTGGCCGATGCCGCTCCCCATTTGCCCAGTACCTACAATGCCCACCGTTCGAATTTCTGTCGTCATATGTCTGTTATCCAGTTTTGTTGTCTTGTTTTTCTCAATTGATGAACAATGCGAAATGAGGCAATGAGCAATCCTTCTTCATTCCTCTTGATCAACGGTGTGCCCGTCTTCTTGAGCCTTTTGTAAGCTACCGTGTGTTCCCGTTTGCGAGCCGATCCACAGCTCGCCGCCTTCATAGAGTTCCTTCTTCCAGATCGGAACCGTTTCCTTGAGCTGATTTATGGCGTAGTGACAGGCTTCAAAAGCGGCGCGCCGATGGCCGGCAGAGACGGCAATCGCGACGCTGGCTTCTCCAATATCGACCTGACCGAGCCGATGCAGCATGGCAATTTTCTGCACTGGCCAGCGATTCAGGATCGCCGTTCCGATCTTGCGCATCTCTTTTTCTGCCATGTCGGGATAGCACTCATATTCCAGACGAAGGACCCGTCGTCCCTCGTTGGTATCTCGCGTCGTACCGACGAAGGTGGTGGTCGCTCCTGCACCTGGATCAGACACAAAGGTCGTGAGCTCGTCCAGGTTAATGGAATCCTGAGTGATCTTACAGGAGATGCGGTCGTGGATGTCAGCCATGGATCCTCCACTCACGGGCGGGATAAAGGCAAGTTCGTCATTATTTTGGAGGAGGTGATCCCTGTCGACGTATTCCTGTGCTACGGCAAAGGCGAGCGCGTTGTCGATTGCCTCCAACTCCGGGTGTTCGTGTTTAAGCGCTTCCCAGACCGTATTAACGGTTGCTCCTGCGGGCACCTCGCGCGTTTCCTCAGCGCGCCCGAGACGCTCCCGCAGCGAGGCAAAGAAGCGGAGTCTAACGTGCATGCCGTTCGCCTCGGAGCAGAAACATCATATGTCCCAGCTCGGGCAGCACCAATTTGCTCATGCCGAGTTCCACCGCCCCCGTTGAGCCGGGCAAAGATACAATGACTTTGCCGTTGGCAACCCCTGCCGTGGCACGGGTCAGCATGGCAGAAGTACCAATATCCTCATAGCTCAACATCCGGAACATCTCCCCAAATCCCGTAATCTCCTTTTCCAGCAGCTCCTGGATTGCCTCAAAGGTCGTATCGCGCGGGGCGATACCCGTCCCTCCGCTGGTAATAATCGCGTCCACATCAGACTGTTCAAGCAGCGCCTGAACGGCCGCCGTGATCTGTTCCGGCTCGTCCTTGAGAATCTGATAGGCGACTACGGGATGGTCGTGCGCGGCCAGAAGCTCTTTAATACGTCTGCCGCTTGTATCCGTCTCTTCTGTGCGCGTATCGCTCACCGTAATAATCGCGCAACGAACGGCCCAGTGTGCCTTGCCTTTATGTTCTGTGACAGCCATAGTTTTTGTGTATATACCAGTTCATGAAAAGAGGGAACGGACTTCTGGACTATTCCCGATTTGCTGATTTGCTGATCATACGGAGGCAGCACCATGGCCAAAAAAATAAAAAAGCTGGATCAACAACGACACGAACTCAAAGCCCTACGCTATCTGCTGGAATCTCATCCGGACAGTGTCCGAAACCGCGGGGACCTGCCCCGCCGTGAAGACTTTCAAATAGAGGAAAACCAGCTAATTTTTGATGTCCTTCTCCAGGCAACCAGTAAGGAGGAAGCTATCCGAGCAATTGAAGATCTCGACCTTGAAGAACAACTGAGGTGGAATCCTTTCTGCGCCTGAGCGGGCAGTTCTACCACGGCTATCCTCAAATAGTGAAAGAACGTGGACAAGAGTTTCGCGAGGGGAAGCTTCAGGTCGTTGATCCGGGTGAGTGGGGGTAGGCGGACGTCGCGGCGTATCGCTGCCCGCTGCTCCGCCGTTACGGACGAATCTGTATATACGACCCCGATACAGCCATTCCGGCGCATTCTTCCGGGTGGAGCATTTCGGCCAAGATTTCGGTACTTTCCACAATCCCGTGGACCTGGCCGATTGTAATACGCATTCCCATCCGCAACATAGACATGGGTTGTTTTGAACAGCGGGCAGAGACTGCCACTGCGGATGGGCCGT